>NZ_JAXCIP010000007.1:0-279051 GCF_046540435.1 Pseudomonas sp. W5-01 | reverse complement strand
AAGCATCTGAACCGAAGCATTCCTCGCTGCTTACTTCGTCCAACCCTTTGATTATCAAGGAGTTTTCCGTTTCGTCTGCGCCGGAAGTGGGGCGAATTATAGACAGATCCAAAGACGCGTCAAGCACTTATTTAAACTTTAGTGGGAACACTGCTGCTCTTAACCCGGCGACGCTGTATACGCTTAGCAATTGCGGGGATCCGCAGCACCAGAAGCAGCGCGCCAATCGTTGCATAGAGAGCCCACTCCTTCAGATCCGCCCGCACGATCCACAGCATATGCAGCAAACCCAGGCCCAAAATCAGGTAACTGAGCCGATGAAGTTTCTTCCAGCGCATTCCCAAACGGCGCTGGCTATAGCGATTGGACGTGACCGCCAGCGACAACAGCCCCAGGAAACCCAGCGCCCCGACAATAATGTAGGGCCGTTTGACCAGTTCTACGCCCAACTGCGCCCAGTCAAAGCCCAGGATAAAAAAGCCATAACCCAGCATGTGCAGCGACACATACGTGAAACACCACAGCCCCAACTGCCGGCGAACGGCGATCCATCCGGGCCAGCCCGTCGTGCGCTGCAATGGGGTCATCGCCAGCGTAATCAAAAGCAGGATCAACGTCCCCAAGCCCAAGCGATCAACTAGTACCTTTCCAGGATCAGGCCCCAAAGCAAAAATCCACGCCTGGTAGAGCCAATACAGGGGGACCAAAGCCGCTGCGACGAACACCGACACACGCCAGTAGATGAAACGCATCAATAGTTTTTCCGTAGGTCCAGGCCTGTATAAAGAGAAGCAACCTGCTCCCCGTACCCGTTAAACATCTCGGTCTGGCGAATATTCGGGCTGAACAGCCCGCTGGGCAGACGCCGCTCGCGTGCCTGGGTCCAGCGTGGATGATCAACCGTCGGGTTCACATTGGCATAGAAACCGTACTCGCTTGCCGCAATGCTTTGCCAGGTCGTCTTCGGCTGCTCGCTTGTCAGACTGATGCGCACGATGGACTTCACGCTTTTAAAGCCATATTTCCAAGGCACCACCAGACGCAACGGCGCGCCGTTCTGATTGGGCAGTTCCCGTCCATACATGCCCACCGCCAGAATCGCGAGCGGGTTCATCGCCTCATCCAGACGAAGCCCTTCTACATAAGGCCAGTCGATCAACGCAAAGCCGGAGCGCTGGCCGGGCATGGTCTTCGGGTCCTGCAGCGTTTCAAACCGGATGTATTTGGCATTCGCCGTCGGTTCAACCTGCTTGAGCAGCTCGGAGATCGGGAAGCCCAGCCATGGAATCACCATCGACCACGCTTCTACGCAGCGCAGACGATAGATACGCTCTTCCAGCTGATAGGGCTTCATGAAGTCTTCGAGTGCGTAGCGGCCAGGCTTGGCCACCTCCCCGTCAATGACGACGCTCCACGGTTCGGTTTTCAGCGAGCCCGCGTTTTGCGCGGGATCACCCTTGTCGGTGCCGAACTCGTAGAAGTTGTTGTAGTGGGTCGCGTCCTTGAACGGCGTAATCGTCTCGTCCTTGACGGTAACGGCTTGCCACTTCGTTGAAGGTAACTTGCCTTTGAACCAGTCAGGGGCAGCGCCGGCTTCGACTTCGGTATAGCGCGAGGCTTCTTCGGCTTGCGCCCAGCGAGGCATTGCGCTGACGGCGAGCCCCGCAAGACTGCTTCCGAGCAATGCGCGACGCGAGAGATAAAAGGATTCGGGTGTGACATCCGACTCTTTGCAATCGGACGTAGAGGGGATCTTGATCAGCATGATGACTCCGCAGCTATGGAGAACTGAAGCATCTATAGCGGCGGAGTATGCGGGAAATAACGGTCGGCGAACTACCTCTGGCGACGTAGACGCAGCAGGTACTGGATAGGACCGGAAGCTGCATATCCAAGGAAAATTAGCAGCAGAATGCGCGGCGGATCACTGAACACCACAGCGAATACCAAAACGACGGCCAGAATTGCAACAAACGGCACCCGCCCTTTCAGATCCAGCTCTTTGAAGCTGTTGTACTTGATGTTGCTGACCATCAGCATGCCCGCTGCCGCGACCAATAGTGCAACCAGAAACGACAGTTTCGAACCCTGGATGCCGTAATCGCTGAACGCCCAGACGGTGCCCGCGACGACCCCTGCGGCGGCAGGACTTGCCAGGCCAATGAAGTAACGCTTGTCCGCCTTGCCCACCTGGGTGTTGAACCGGGCCAGACGCAACGCTGCCCCCGCCACATAGATGAAGGCGACCATCCAGCCGACCTTGCCCATGTCACCCAGCGCCCAGCCAAACGCCAACAGCGCCGGCGCCACGCCAAAAGCGACCATATCGGACAGCGAGTCGTACTCTGCGCCGAATGCGCTCTGGGTGTTTGTCATCCGCGCAACACGGCCGTCCAGACCATCCAGGACCATGGCAACGAAGATGGCGATGGCGGAGAACGCGAAGTATTTGCTCGCGCTCGCCTGATCACCCGCGCTCAATGCACTCTGCGCACTCATGGCGCTGATGATTGCGTAGAAGCCGGCGAACAGGTTCGCAGTGGTGAACAGATTGGGTAGCAGGTATATCCCGCGATGGCGCACCTGGCGCCCCTCGTCGTCGTGACCCTCTTCAATGTGTTCATCAATCGGTAGCAGGCTTTCGGCGTCAGCAGCCTTGTTCGGCTCTTCGGGACGTTCGCTCATGGACAATACCTTGCAGCTGAAGAATTTCGACAAATGCTTGTGGCCCTTGGGCCGACAAACGATGCAGCTTTATACCAGATGAGCCCCCATAACGAAAAAACGCGACCCGAGGGCCGCGTTTTTTCCTGCAGGAACCTGATCGGGATCTTAGTTCTTGGCTTGGTCGACGATCTTGTTCTTCGCGATCCAAGGCATCATCGAGCGCAGTTGCTCACCGATGATTTCCAGGCCGTGCGCCTTGTTGTTACGACGCTTGGCGGTCATCGACGGGTAGCCGCTGGCGCCCTCGGCGATGAACATCTTGGCGTACTCGCCGTCCTGAATGCGCTTCAGAGCGTTGCGCATGGCCTGACGGGATTCGGCATTGATGACTTCCGGGCCGGTAACGTACTCGCCGTATTCAGCGTTGTTGGAGATCGAGTAGTTCATGTTGGCGATGCCGCCTTCGTACATGAGGTCGACGATCAGCTTCAGTTCGTGCAGGCACTCGAAGTAAGCCATTTCCGGCGCATAACCGGCTTCAACCAGGGTCTCGAAACCGGCTTTGACCAGTTCAACGGTACCGCCACACAGAACGGCTTGCTCGCCGAACAGGTCGGTTTCGGTTTCGTCCTTGAAGGTGGTTTCGATGATACCGGTACGGCCGCCGCCAACACCCGACGCGTACGACAGAGCGACGTTCTTGGCGTTGCCCGAGGCGTCCTGGTAAACGGCGATCAGGTCAGGGATGCCACCACCTTTGACAAACTCGGTACGCACGGTGTGGCCTGGTGCTTTTGGCGCGATCATGATCACGTCGAGATCGGCACGAGGAACAACCTGGTTGTAGTGAATCGCGAAGCCGTGGGAGAAGGCCAGTGTTGCGCCCTTCTTGATGTTCGGCTCGATTTCGTTCTTGTACAGCTGGGACTGAAATTCGTCCGGGGTCAGGATCATGACCAGGTCTGCAGCGGCGACGGCGGAAGCCACGTCAGTCACTTTCAGGCCGTGAGCTTCAGCTTTGGCGACAGTACCCGAACCCTTGCGCAGGCCAACAGTGACATCAACGCCGGAGTCTTTCAGGTTGCACGCTTGAGCGTGGCCCTGAGAACCGTAACCGATGATGGCAACTTTTTTGCCCTGGATGATCGAAAGGTCGCAGTCTTTGTCGTAATAAACTTTCATGAAATTCCCCTGATAACTTGGCCGCAAGGCCATTTGCAAAATTAGGTTAGATGCTCAGCACTTTGTCGCCGCGGGCAATGCCCGTGACGCCGCTTCGTACGGTTTCCAGAATGGCAGTAGTGCCAATCGCCTGGATGAAGCTGTCCAGCTTGTCGCTTGTCCCGGTCAACTGCACGGTATAGACGCTGCTGGAGACGTCGACGATCTGGCCGCGGAAAATGTCGGTGGTGCGCTTGATCTCGGCACGCTGGGCGCCAGTGGCTTTCACTTTGATCAGCATCAGCTCGCGCTCGATGTGGGCGCTTTCCGACAGGTCGACCAGCTTGACCACTTCGACCAGCTTGTTGAGGTTCTTGGTGATTTGCTCGATCACTTCATCTTGGCCAACGGTGGTCAGCGTCAGACGCGACAGGGTCGGGTCCTCGGTTGGCGCCACTGTCAGGCTTTCGATGTTGTAGTTGCGCTGCGAAAACAGGCCGACCACACGAGACAGCGCACCCGGTTCGTTTTCCAGCAATAGCGAAATGATGTGGCGCATGGTTATGTCCGCTCCGTCTTGCTCAGCCACATGTCACGCATGGACCCGTCTCTGATCTGCATCGGATAGACGTGCTCGCCGACATCGACCTTGATATCGAGGAACACCAGCCGATCTTTCATGGCGAACGCTTCTTCCATCTTCGGCTTCAGGTCCTTGAGATCGGTGATGCGCATGCCGACGTGCCCGTAAGCCTCGACCAGCTTCACGAAGTCAGGCAGCGACTCCATGTAGGAATGCGAGTGACGACCGCTGTAGCTCATGTCCTGCCACTGACGGACCATGCCAAGCACGCCGTTGTTGAGCAGGATGATCTTCACCGGCAGGTTGTACTGCAGACAGGTCGACAGCTCCTGAATGTTCATCTGAATGCTGCCTTCGCCGGTGACGCAGGCGACATTGTCATTCGGGAAACTCAGCGCAACACCCATCGCGGCCGGCAGGCCGAAGCCCATGGTGCCGAGACCGCCGGAGTTGATCCAGCGATTGGGTTTGTTGAAGCGGTAGTACTGAGCCGCGAACATCTGGTGCTGCCCCACATCGGAGGTGACGTAGGCATCGCCTTTGGTCACTTCGCACAGCGTCTCGATCACAGTCTGCGGCTTGATGACGCTTCCGTCGCCACGGTTGTAAGGGAACAGGTCACCGCCGGCGCGCCATTCTTCGATCTGCTTCCACCACGTCGCGACCGACTCCTTGTTAGGGGTTTCGGCGAGCTCTTTGAGAGTCGCAACCATTTCGTTCAGCACGCTCTCGACCGGCCCGACGATTGGCACGTCGGCCTTGATGGTCTTGGAGATGGACGCCGGGTCGATGTCGACGTGAATGATTTTGGCGTTCGGGCAGAATTTCGCCGGCCCGTTGATCACGCGATCGTCGAACCGCGCGCCCACCGCAAGAATCACATCGGCGTGATGCATTGCCAGGTTGGCGGTGTAGCTGCCATGCATCCCCAGCATGCCGACGAACTGGCGATCGGTGCCTGGATAAGCACCCAGGCCCATCAACGTGTTGGTGACCGGAGCGTTCAATTGCTGCGCCAGTTCGGTCAATGGCGCCGAACCGTTGCCCATGATCACGCCGCCGCCTGCGTAGATGACCGGGCGCTTGGCCGCGACCAGCATTTCCACGGCCTTGCGGATCTGGCCGGAATGGCCGCGGACCGCCGGGCTGTAGGAGCGCAGCTTGGCTTTCTTGGGGAAGATGTATTCGAACTTCTCTGCCGGGTTGGTCATGTCTTTCGGGATATCGACGACGACAGGACCAGGACGACCGGATTGGGCCAAGTAGAACGCCTTCTTCAGGACTTCCGGGATCTCCGACGGGTGTTTGATCATGAAGCTGTGCTTCACGATTGGCCGGGAGATACCGATCATGTCGGTTTCCTGGAACGCGTCGGTACCAACCATGTTGCTCGGGACCTGACCGGACAGCACCACCATTGGAATCGAATCCATGTAGGCGGTCGCGATACCGGTGATGGCATTGGTTGCGCCGGGACCCGAAGTCACCAGCACAACGCCTGCCTTGCCGGTGGCGCGGGCGTAACCGTCAGCCATGTGAGTCGCGGCCTGTTCGTGACGAACAAGGATATGGCTCACAGCCGGTTCTTTGAACAGCGCGTCGTATATATGCAGGAGGGCACCGCCAGGGTACCCGTAGATGTGCTCTACGCCTTCGTCACGCAAAAAGCGGACGACCATTTCAGCGCCAGATAAAAGCTCCACGTTGTTCACCTCTAAAACGCCAGAATACCGTCCACACAAGCGAGGAGACGGGTCTTAATAGGTTTACTGCAAAGCAGAGCATGAGCGACGGTGGTCGCCGACTACGTCAGCACTGACTGAGCAAGTATTGGGATCGCCCCTTAAGTGTTTCGGGGTCTTCCCACCCAGCGCGAGGTAACGCGTTGCGGGTGTTACGGGTCGGCGCGGGTGTGCGCCTCATGATCTACCGAGACGGTCTGCTTCTGGCAGTCCCTCTACAGCGAACTTTGGATTGTTCGGATTCGCCCCTCTCAAGTCAAGTCATCGATGCGCTTTCTTCGTCCACTGCCCGCCAAAAGGCACCGAATGAGGTCGCAGCGCGCCGCTTGTGATAGGTTTCCGGCCATTGCCACAGAAGTAAGGAACCGGGAATGCGCTGGATGATTCTTGCAGCGACGCTGACACTGGCCGTCGCCCCGGCGGTCGGCCAGGCCGCGCAGATATACAAATGGGTGGACGCTCAGGGCGTCACGCATTTCGACGCCCAGCCGCCTGCCGGGCAGACAGCACAGGAAATCAATACAGGGAGCCCCGTCTCGGCCCCACCTGCCCCGCCCCCGCAGAACCAGGAGGGAGCACGGGAGCAGGAGGCGGTCGATGCCAAGGTCAGAAAACAGGTTGCCGCCCAGGAAGCCAAGCGCAAAGAAGCGTGCGACGAACAGCGAACCAACCTTGCCCAACTGCAGAACAACCCTCGGGTACGACAGGAGGTGAATGGCGAGTTCAGGCGTTTCACGGAAGAAGAGCGGCAGGCCCGCATCGTCGAGGTCAAGCAGTACCTCGACGATCAATGCAACTGAGGGTCAGACCGCCTCGGTAATCAACCGGTCGAAGTCTTTCAGCAGCGCCAGCAAGTTGCGTGCTTCACGGATACGGCTGGCGTATACCATCTCCGCCATTTCCAGAATGCCGGATGCCGTGGGCAACGGCATATCCTGCTCAAGGATGATCTTCATGCGTGGCAGGAAGATCCATTGCAGCCACTGATCAAAATCCAGCGTGTCGACGCAGAAGGGTTCACGGCTTGACAGCGACTCGTCGCTGGGCGGCACTTCCTTCCACCATCCCAGGACTCGCAATTCGCGCTCGATCAACAGCAATTGGTCAGCGATTTTCGGAAAGCGTTTATCCATTGGCTTTCTGCCGCGCCAACGCTGCACCGGCGGCGTCACCCTGCTTTTCCCGCGATTGGGCAATCAGGCCCCAAAGACTGGCTTGAAGGCTCGCGCGACCGTTGGCGTAGGTCAGAGCACGACGGGCCAATTGCTCAGCCTGAGGCGCATCGCCCTGGGCCAGACGCACTTGCGCCAGACGGTAGAGGACCTGGGGCTCACGGGGGGCAACACGTTGAGCACGCTCAAGGCTCGATGATGCGCCGTTGAGATCGCCACCGGACTGCTGCTGCTGAGCGGTGGTGAGCAACGCCAGCACCGGCCCATCCAGTTGCTCGTCTTCTGACAACCCGCCGCTGGACGCAGACGGAATGCCAGTCGGCGCCGAGGCCGGCATGTTGTAGGTATTGCTGGTCGCTGGCGGCGGTGTGTACGTATTGTTCACTGGGGCCTGATTAACCGGCGCAGTGCTGATCGGCGCCGTAGCGGGTGGCACGAACGTCGAAATAGGCGCACCACTGGCGTTGGCGCCGCCGGGTACCATGACCGTGACACCAGAATCTTCCTGAATCGTCTGCGACTGCGCGGGTGCCTGTACCGGCGCGCGATAGGTGTTGCTGCGAGTAGACGAAACGCGCTCGCCGTTTGAAACGCGTGACCCTGAATCGACCACCGGAATCGCACTGCGCGTCTGGGACGCGCAACCGTTGAGCAAAGCCAGAGCCGTTACAGCCGGAATCCACCACTTGTTCACGTCACATCCTCTTTGCTTAATTCAACCAGGCTTAGTTCAACCAGCCCTTGACCCAGTCCATCACCGAATCGGCAGGCGCTGCTGCCCCACCGCAGGTCGGGCCGGGTTGCGGCTCACTGCCGCGAATATACGGCATCTGTACGGCGTTCGGGCAGCTGGCGTCGGTGCCTTCGCCGGTACTGGCATTGACCCAGGCCTGCACGACGTTATCAGGCATCGCCATGTCCAGCGGCAGCGGATCGGCTTTCTTCATGAAGCTGGTCCAGATCTGCAGTGCGCCGGTGGCCCCAGTGAACGGCGTCTTGCCGTTGTCGTCGCGGCCCATCCAGACGATCGCCAGCAAGTCCTGGCTGAAGCCGGCAAACCAGCTGTCGCGCGAGTCATTGGTGGTGCCTGACTTGCCCGCCAGATTCAGGGTGCTCGGCAGCACGTTGTACACCGATTTACCCGTACCCTCGCGCATCACCCTCTGCATGGCGTTCTGCAGCAAATAGATCGAACCCGGGTCGAAACGTTGCTGAATCTGGAACGGGTAGCGCTTGAGCGGCTCCCCTTCGGCGGTCAGTACGCTGCGAATCCCGCGCAACGGCGTGTTGAAGCCGCCGCTGGCGATGGTCTGGTACATCGTCGCCACTTCGATCGGCGTCAGCGCGCCAGCCCCCAGGAGCATCGACGGGAACGCCGGCCACTCGCGAGTGACGCCCAGCTTGGTCAGGGTTTTGAAGACATTCGGAATGCCCAGGTCCAGACCCAGCTTAGCGCTGGACAGGTTGTAGGAATGCGCCAGGCCCTGATACAGGAAAATGTTGCCGTGGGCTTTGTGATCGTAGTTCTGGGGCTTCCAGATCTGGCCGTCGGCGCCTTTCACCTGAAAAGGCTCGTCGGGAATCCAGCTGGTCAGCGAGTACTGCTGCGGACGCTCGAGAGCGGTCAGATAGATGGCCGGCTTGACCAACGACCCGATCGGCCGAACGGCATCCAGCGCCCGGTTGAAACCCGCGAAGCCTGCCTGGCGGCTGCCGATCAGCGCCTGGACTTCGCCGGTCTCCGGATTGGTCACGACCATGGCCGTTTCCATCTCGTCCGCGCCTTTGCGGCCGGAAATCCTGGCGAAGCTTTCGCGCACGGCAGCTTCGGATTTCATCTGCAGAATAGGGTCGAAACTGGTGAAGATCCGCAGGCCCTCTTCGGTCAAGTCCTCGTCGCGGTAGTCCTGACGCAGCTGGCGTTTGACCAGATCAAGGAAGTCCGGGAACGAGCTGTCGGCCAGCGATCCGACTTTGCTCACGCCAAGCGGCATCTTCTTCGCAGCCGCAACCACTTCGGGGGTGGCGACACCCTGTTGTTCAAGCAGATCGAGGACCAGATTGCGACGCTCCAGCGCACGCTCGGGATTGCGGCGCGGGTTGTAATACGAAGGCCCCTTGACCAGACCGACCAGCAAGGCGACCTGATGCAGCTTCAACTCCGACAGCGGCTGACTGAAGAAATACTGACTCGCCAGACCAAAGCCGTGGACCGCGCGCTGACCGTCCTGCCCCACGAACACTTCGTTGAGGTAGGCCTCGAGAATCTCCTGCTTGCTGTAATGAATCTCCAGCAGAACTGCCATCATCGCTTCGGTCAGCTTGCGGGTGATGCTGCGCTCGTTGGTCAGGTAGAAGTTCTTGACCAGTTGCTGAGTCAGCGTCGATCCGCCCTGGCGCATCTGGCCAGCGGAAGCGTTGATCCAGAAGGCTCGCAGGATCCCCTTCGGCGATACGCCGAAGTGATGGTAGAAATCCCGATCTTCGACGGTGACGAGCGTGTCGAGCAAATAAGGCGGCGCCTGATCGAGCTTGATCAGAATCCGGTCTTCGAGATTCTTCGGGTACAAGCCGCCGATCATCAGGGGCTCAAGCCGCGCGACAGCAAGCTTGGCGCCATTGGCGGCGCTCAGTTCCGCAACGTAATCGCCGGAGAAGCGCACGTGAATCTGCTGAGCCGGATCAGCGCCTTCATAGAACTGGAAGCCGCGGGTGTTGAGATCGACAGTGTTGCCGTTGACCGCGGCAGCGCCCGGCCCGTTGGCCACACCTTCACGACGATAGCCCAGCGCATCGAGTTCCAGAAGGAAGTCATCGCGTGAAAGCTTCTGGCCGACGAACAGCTCCAGTGGCCGTGCATAGACCTTGGCGGGAATGGTCCAGCGCTTGCCGGAGAATTTTTCCTGGACGATGGAATCCAGGTAAACGGCGAAGCAGCCAAGGATCACCAGCCCGACAAGACTGAGTTTCAGGGCCCAGCCCAACAGGCTGCGCAGGCGGCTGTTGGTGGGTTTGGGGGATTTTTTCGGGGTGCGGGATCGGGTCATGGCGGCGGATTATACGCACTTTCAAAGCCCCCGACAGACCGCCCTTTAAGCGGTTTGCAGCAATGGCTCCAGCGGCCATAATGGCCGCCTTTCGCTACTTCTCTATCGCCTTATCACCTTTCAAGGATCGTCCGTGAGCCAGACACTGATAGCCGCGCTGCAAAACCCCGCCCTGTTTCCTCACCCGGTCGAACAGTTTCAGGTCATCGAGACGCATATTTCCTGGGTGCTCCTCACCGGCCAGTACGTCTACAAGATGAAGAAGCCGGTCAATTTCGGTTTTCTGGACTT
Organism: Pseudomonas sp. W5-01; assembly: GCF_046540435.1. Lineage (NCBI taxonomy): Bacteria > Pseudomonadati > Pseudomonadota > Gammaproteobacteria > Pseudomonadales > Pseudomonadaceae > Pseudomonas > Pseudomonas sp. W5-01. Next base: position 268,388 of record NZ_JAXCIP010000007.1, on the reverse strand, counting down.
CACCCACCTGCCGGCGCGCCAGCATTTCTGTGAGCAGGAGCTGATGCTGAACCAGCGCCTGACGGACGATCTGTACCTGGAAGTGCTGCCTGTTACCGGCAGCATCGACGCTCCGCAGCTGAATGGTGAAGGTGAAGCGATCGAGTACGTGCTGAAAATGCGCCAGTTCCCGCAGGACGGCTTGCTCAGCACCTTGCAAGCAAAGGGCGAACTGACCACCGCGCACATCGACGACATGGCCCGGCAGATCGCCGAGTTTCATCTCAAGTCGCCCAAGGTGCCGATGGAAAACCCCCTCGGCAGCGCCGACAGCGCAATGGCGCCGGTCACGCAAAATTTTGAGCAGATTCTGCCCTTCCTCAGCGAAAAGTCTGACCTCATCCAACTTGAAGCGCTGGAGGCATGGGCGAAAAGCAGTTTCGAGCGCCTCAAGCCATTGATGAACCAGCGCAAGCTCGACGGATTTGTCCGCGAGTGCCATGGCGACATCCACTTGGGCAACGCAACGCTGATCGATGGCAAGGTGGTGATTTTCGACTGCATCGAGTTCAACGAGCCCTTCCGCATGACAGATGTCTATGCCGACATCGGCTTCCTGGCCATGGACCTTGAGGATCGCGGCCTGAAAAGCCTTTCCCGTCGATTCGTCAGTCAGTACCTCGAACTGACCGGCGACTATGCGGGACTTCAGCTTCTCAATTTCTACAAGGCCTACCGGGCACTGGTCCGCGCCAAAGTGGCGCTGTTTAGCCTGAATGCCGACGCCGATCAGGTGCAACGGGCCGCGACACTGCGCCAGTATCGCAATTACGCCAACCTGGCCGAGAGCTATAGCGCGATTCCGTCGAATTTTCTGGCCATCACCCATGGCGTTTCCGCGGTCGGCAAAAGTCAGGTTGCGATGCGCCTGGTCGAAGCGCTGGGGGCGATCCGTCTGCGTTCAGATGTCGAGCGCAAGCGTGCATTCGCCGACCATGAAGATCTGTATTCCGCCGACGTCAGCGCGGCTACTTATCAGCGTCTGAATGAGCTGGCGGGTGTCGTGCTCCGCGCAGGCTTGCCGGTGGTCATCGATGCAACCTATTTGAAGCTCCCGCAGCGTCAGGCGACTGCGCAGATTGCCGAGGCAATGGGCGTTCCTTTTCTGATCGTTGACTGCGCCGCGCCAAAAGCGGTTATCGAGGGTTGGCTGGCGCAACGTCGGGCACAAAATGATGATCCTTCGGACGCAACCATGGAAGTCATTGAAGCGCAGCTGGCCAGTCGCGAGGCGCTGACCGCTGATGAAATATTGCGCAGCCGCCACGTCGAGACCAACGTCAGTGGTGATCTGGACAAGCTGGTCGCCGACATTCGTCAGCAGCTGCCGGGGCTCTGATAGCCCGCATCCGCCAGCGGTCGAGTCGTGATGGATAACGCTTCACGGCTCGACGCAGGTGGCATTATAGTGGCGTCAGAATACCAACAATGGAGACGTCAAATGAACCAGCCCAAACAGCTCGACTCGCCTCTGTTCGCACTGTTGCGAAAAGACGATGTGACCGCCTTCAACCTCGAACGCCCTAAGCAGGGCCCTGTTGATCTGTCTGGAGGCGATTTCCGCGGCCTGGATCTGCGTGAGATCGACGCCGACCGCATCGACTTCACTGATGCTTACTTCAGGTCGGCGGACTTGCGCGGCGTTGACTTCCGGACGAGCCAACTTGAAGGTGCAAGCATCGCCCATGCACAGATATCCGGGGCGTACTTCCCGCCAGAGCTGAGTGCTGACGAGATCCTTATGTCAGTCAATTTCGGTACTCGCCTGCGCTATCGCACCCGCTAAGCCTCGCTCTAACCTCTCGCCCTGCATGCGCCGCCATGTCGGGCCTGCCCTCGCCTGCTTATCCAATCCAACCTGATCCTGCCGTTCGGCGGCGTACGCCGCGTTCGAGTGGTAACACTCTGCAGATTGATTCGGCGTCGTCTACGCTAAACGGCATGGCTCGCCTTTTCAGTTTATGTCGAGCCTATGGAGAAGTTATTACATGGAACCACAGGATGGGTTAGCACATGGATGACGAATTGTTGGGCATGAAGAACCTGGGGAGGACCTCGGTTCAATGGCTTCACGCTGCGGGTATTCACACGATTGCTGATCTGCGGCGACTCGGCGCGATTCAGGCTTACCGGGCCGTTCAGGTCAGGGGATTCCGGGCCTCGAAAGCGCTGCTCTACTCACTGGAAGGCGCGCTGTCAGATCGCCCTTGGGCCGAGCTGCCCCAAGCGCACAAAGATTCCATGGACACTGAACTGAAGAACGCCAGTTCTGGGCTAATCCGGGAACGCCACATTACATAAGCAAAATAGTCTGCAGAACACTGTTGACTTACAAATGAGAATCACTATGATTATCACATCCGGTCGCGAGACTGGTCGATAACCTGAAAGGCTCCTTGGTTCGGACTCTCAGATTATCTCCTCATCAGGCTAATCACGGTTTTTGACCCGGCTCTTTGCCGGGTCTTTTTTTGCCCGGGATTCAAGCCCCTACTCCCAAGTGGCCCAACAAATCATCCAGCAGGCTGGTCGCCCCGAGCCGCAGTCTCCCCTGCCCAAGCCAGCGTGGGCCGAATCGTGCCTTGACCAGATCCATGTGAACCCGCGCTTCCTTGAGCGTCCGTACATTCCCGGAGACGTTGATGCCCACATGCGCGCCTGACTCGGCGATGGCCGCAATCAAAATCCGGCTGGCCTGGGGTGTCGCGTTGAGGACCTGTTTCCCCGTACTGGTTTTCAGAAAGTTGGCGCCCTCCTGAATTGCAACACAGCTTGCGCCGTGAATGACCTGCGGATCACGCAGCACGCCGGTTTCCAGCGTGACGGTCAATGCAGCACGACCGCATCTGGCTTTACAGGCGTTAATGATGTCCGCGCCAATCTGTCTGTCCCCGCCAAGCAGCGCATGGAAGGGATAGACCAGATCGATTTCGTCGGCACCCGCGAGAATTGCCGCCTGGGTTTCCGACTCGGCCGAGCTGACAGAAGGCGAACCGCTCGGAAAGTTAACCGCGGCCACGACGCTGACCTCCCGCGCATGCAGGCTGTCGAGGGTGCGCCGCGCCAGTCCTGCGAATCGGGGCATTACACAGACGGCGGCAACATGCCCCACAGGTGTCAGGGCTCGATGACACAACGCAATGATCTTTTCCGGCGTGTCATCGGCATTCAACGAAGCCAATTCCATCAGGCCTATAGCCAGTTGCGCCAATGACGCATCGACCGCATGCACGTCAATCGCTTCGTTTAAGTCGTTCATTACACATCCTCGATACCTTGGCTTGAGGCGACGATGATCGAGAACGGCTGTGCCTGAACGGTCACAAAGACGCAAAAGAGCAGGCCTACGTGATTACAGGAATTGTCCGAAGGACATTGCCCGCACAGGCAATGGAAACGGGCTGCTGCATCGGTAAAGGCAGCTGATGCACATCGACACGAGCCCATTCAGCGAGCGATCACCAGCGGATGCCCACGCTCGGGATGAGGCTGCACCAGAACATCCAGACCGAACACCGACTTCAGCGCCTCAGGCGTGAGCACGTGCTCTGGTGTGCCGGATAGATGTGCGCGCCCTTGCGCCAGCAGCAACAGCTGATCGCAGTAACGGGCTGCCAGGTTCAAGTCATGCAGGATCACCATCACCGCGCCGCCACGGTCGGCGAAGGCACGAACGGCCAACAGCGTGGTGTGCTGATGCAGCGGGTCGAGCGCCGACGTGGGCTCGTCCAGCAAGAGAATCTGGCCCTCCTCGCCCGGCCACACCTGCGCCAGCACCCGTGCCAGGTGAACCCGCTGACGCTCGCCGCCCGACAGCGTCAGATAGCTGCGACCGAGCAGGTGAAGCCCATCGGCCGCCGCAAGGGCGTGCTGGATGATCTCTCCGTCACATTGCTGACCGCTGTCATGGGGCAAGCGGCCCATCGCAACCACTTCCTCGACCTTGAACGCGAAATCCAATGTCGAGCTCTGCGGCAGTACCGCCAGCCGACGCGCCCGTTCGTGGCCGCGCCATTGATTCAGGGGAATGTCGTCCAGCACCACGTGACCGTGAGTCGGGGCAAGCTCGCCGCACAGGGCAGCCATCAGCGAACTTTTGCCGGCCCCATTGGAGCCCAGCACGCCGAGCATCTGACCGGGCGCCAACGCCAAGTCGATGTTGGCGACCACCTGCTTGCCATCGCGCACGATGCCGAGGTCATTAGCGATCAACATCAGCGACGGCCTCGAACCAGCAGGAAAAGAAAAAACGGCGCGCCAAGGAACACAGTAACGATTCCGATTGGCAGCTCCGCCGGCGCCATCACCAATCGGGCGAAGATGTCTGCGACGAGCAGCAGTGTTGCCCCTGCCAGCGCTGAGGCGGGAAGGACAACGCGGTGGTCCGGCCCGCTCAGCAGTCGCACCAGGTGCGGCACGATCAGACCGATGAAGCCGATCAGCCCCGCCGCTGCGACGGCAGCCCCGACGCCAAGGGCGATGCACAGAATCAGCTCACGCTTGAGGCGTTCGACCTCGATGCCCAGATGGCGCGCTTCCGATTCTCCAAGCAGAAGCGCGTTGAGCGCCTTGGCTCGGCGCGGCAGCCAGAGGATCACCGCCACGCAAACCAGCAAAAGAGGCCAGAGCCGGGCGTAACTGGCACCATTAAGTGTGCCCAGATTCCAGAACGTCAGCGTCCGCAGACTGGCGTCGTCGGCCATATACGTGAGCAGGCCGATGACTGAGCCGGCCAGCGCCGTCATCGCTACACCCGCCAGCAGCATGGTGCTGACGCTGGTTCGGCCATCGCGGCGTCCCAGCCGATAGACGATTGCGGTCACGCCAAGCCCACCGGCAAATGCGCAGACTGACAGCAAATACGGCTGGAACGGCTCAGGTAGACCGCCCAGCGATGCTCCGGCAACGATGGCCACCGCCGCGCCCAATGCCGCGCCACTGGAAACCCCGACCAGACCGGGGTCGGCGAGGGGATTGCGAAACAAAGCCTGCATCGCCACGCCCGACAAGGCCAGCACAGCCCCCACCGCCAGCCCGAGCAACGTACGGGGCAGGCGGATCTGGCCTACGATCAGCTCCGCCTGCTGCAAGTTGTCCTCCGCCACGGGCACGCCCATCAGATGAAGAACCGCGCGCAAAGTATCCATCATCGGCAGGCTGACAGGCCCGAGGGCGAGGGACAGCCACATCGCCAGCAAACAGGCCAGGCCCAGCGCGATCAGTTGAGAGGTGAAGCGCATAAAAAGGTGCGTCCCCTATAAAGGAAGGCGCAGTCGATCACCTCAAGGCGCGACTGGCTGGATTTCGTTCATCGACTGGCGGGTTCGACTGCTGGCAGAATGCGCAGCCTGCCAGGGCCAGGAATTTGATGATTATTTGCATTTGAGCGTCAAGCGCCAAGGAGACCATGCTGAAATACCTGTGCGACAGCGCTGCGCTGATGGAAGGCAAAAGCCTCGGGTTCGAGGTTGATGAACTCAGGATTCTGGCCGTCCGGCGAGCGGGTCAAGTGTATGTGTACGCCAATCGGTGCCCCCATCGCGGGGTGGCGCTGGAATGGCAGGCCGATGAGTTTCTCGATGCCAGCGCCAGTCTGATCCAGTGTGCCACTCACGGTGCCCTGTTCCTCATCGAAAGCGGCGAGTGTGTAGCCGGCCCTTGCGAGGGCAAGTCCCTCAGGGCTATCGCCTGCGACGAGGACGCTCAGGGCATCTGGATCAACCCGGTGGCAGCGGACTGAGCGGGCGCGTCTGGGTGAGGTGAATCTCAAGACGCCGATCAATGCGCACCTCGTCAGGGGTGAGCGCCACGCCATACGCAAGCACTTCAACCCCTGCCGCAGCTGCGTCAAGTAAGGCAGCAGCATAGGCCGAGTCGATTTGGGTAGCGGGCCGCACGGCATCAATGCCTGTCAGATTCACGCAATACAGCAACACCGCATGCACGCCTTCCCGGGCCAGGGCCGCCAGTTCGCGCAGGTGCTTCGCGCCGCGTTGAGTGACCGCGTCGGGAAACGCAGCGACACGGCTGTCATCAAAGCCCAACGTCACGCTTTTGACTTCCAGGTACAGCGGGCCCTCTGGATAATCCAGCCGGAAGTCGACGCGGCTGTTTTCCTGACCGTAGGCAACTTCGCGCTTGAGCGCCGTAAACCCCGCCAATTCCGTGATTACGCCGGCCAGAAGTGCTTCTTCCACCAGCCTGTTGGCGCGCGCAGTGTTAACGCAGGCGAGCCGACCCTGTGGGGTTTCGGTGATTTCCCAGGTGCCCGGCAACTTGCGCTTGGGGTCATTGGACCTGCTGAACCAGACGCGGCCCCCCGGCATCATGCAATTGAACATGGAGCCCGTGTTGGGGCAGTGAATCGTCAGCAGTTCGCCGCTGGCGGTCTCGATGTCGGCGAGGAAACGCTTGTAGCGCTGAATCAGCCGGCCTTCTTCAAGGGGAGGAGAGAAACGCATCAGCCTTGCCAGCTCCGAAGACCACGGCCTATTCGCTCGACCGCTTCCTGAAGGCGAGGCAGGCTTTGGGTGTAGGCGAAGCGCACATGGTGGCCGGCGCGGTACCGACCGAAATCCAGCCCGGGTGTGAACGCCACGTGCTCGGTTTTCAGGAAGTGATGGCAGAACGCGAACGCGTCGCCGCCGAACGCACTGATGTCTGCGTATAGATAGAAGGCGCCCTCGGGCTCCACGGCAATGGTAAAGCCCAGTTCGCGCAGCGCCGGAAGCAGGAAGTCGCGACGTCGGGCGAACTCCGCACGACGTTGCTCGAGGATCTCCAGGGTCTGTGGCTCGAAACAGGCAAGTGCCGCACTTTGCGCCATGCTCGGCGCGCTGATGTAAAGATTCTGCGCCAGCTTTTCCAGATCACCGACCGCCGCGTCGGGCGCAACCAGCCAACCGAGTCGCCAACCGGTCATGCCGAAATACTTGGAAAAACTATTCAGCACGAAGGCATCGTTGTCGACTTCCAGCACGCTGCTCGCGTCGGTGCCGTAGGTCAGACCGTGATAGATCTCGTCAACCACGAGGTGGCCATCCCGCGCCTTGAGCGACGCCGAAAGCGCGGCGAGTTCGTCCCGGTGCAGCAAGGTCCCGGTCGGGTTGGCCGGGGAAGCCACCAGCGCACCGACGCTGTCCTCGTTCCAGTATTGGGCGACCAGATCGCCCGTCAGTTGATAACGCACGTCCGGGCCCACGGGCACCAACTGCGCGGCGCCCTCCACCAGGCGCAGAAAATGCCGGTTGCACGGGTAACCCGGATCGGCCAGGAGCCAGTGTTTGCCGGGATCGACCAGCAGACTCGCCGCCAGCAGCAACGCACCGGAACCGCCCGGCGTAATCAGGATCCGGCCCGGATCGACATTCACGCCGTAACGCTGCGCGTAAAAGCCCGCAATCGCCTCGCGCAATTCCGGCAGACCACGGGCCGCCGTGTAACGGGTCTTGCCAGCGGCCAACGCCGCCTGACCGGCCTTGATGATCGGCTCGGCCGTGGTGAAATCCGGCTCGCCGATCTCCAGGTGGATAACGTCATGCCCGGCCGCTTGCAGTTCATTCGCCCGCGCCAGCAGCGCCATGACATGAAAGGGTTCTATGGCGCGGCTGCGCGCACTGTAGGGCTGTGGCATGGGCCTTCCTTTGGTGAGGGGTGGCGAGACAAGTGGCCGATTCTACTCATCCGCCCGAGTGGGCTACAGCGTTTATCCGCCTTGACGGCAGTGAGTTGCAGCCGACAGTCCGGAAAACCCGGGGCTTGCGGGCGCAGGGACTAAACTCGACGCGCTGCAAAATAGATAAAACCGGGGGGCTCAGCCTGTGGTCATAGTCCACGTGCGTGTTGCAGGCCATCCTCGACAACCGGGAGTAGCGCGCTCCGATTCGATCTGGTAAGTTCGCCCGCTTGCAGCCGCAGGGCCGGCAGGTGTCGGCGATGGATCTTAACCTGTGTAATGGCTTAGAAGAGTGAGAGGCGGTCCGTTCATGCCCACCGAAGAAAAGCAAAAGAGCACCCCGGCAATCAGTGGTTTCGAACCTTACGTTGCGACGAAGGGTGAGGAATACATGGGCGACCCCATGCGCAAGCACTTCACCAAGATCCTGTCCAAGTGGAAACAGGAGTTGATGGTAGAAGTTGACCGCACGGTTGTTCACATGAAGGACGAGGCGGCTAACTTCCCTGACCCTGCCGACCGTGCAAGCCAGGAAGAAGAATTCGCACTGGAACTGCGCGCCCGTGATCGTGAGCGCAAGTTGATCAAGAAGATCGACAAGACGCTGCAGCTGATTCAGGACAAGGAATACGGCTGGTGCGAATCGTGCGGCGTCGAGATCGGTATCAAGCGCCTTGAAGCCCGCCCAACGGCCGATATGTGCGTTGACTGCAAAAGTCTCGCTGAAATCAAGGAAAAACAGGTCGGTAAATGATCCTGTTGATCCAGTAAAAAGGACGCCTCGGCGTCCTTTTTCGTTTGTCTCAAGACCGCCGGGCACGCGGCGGCGTGGGCTGGAAAGCGCCCTACCGGGGCGTAGCGCTTTCCCACACGCCATGACATGTCCTCCGGTATTTCGTACGTTTTATTTCCAGTACCATCAGCGCCCATGAAAACCCCTTCTTATATAGGGCGCTTTGCGCCAACCCCCAGCGGTTATCTGCACTTCGGTTCTCTGGTAGCAGCCCTGGCCTCCTATCTCGACGCCCGCTCGGTCGGTGGAAAATGGCTGATGCGCATGGAAGATCTCGACCCTCCCCGCGAGGTCCCGGGTGCCCAGGCAGGAATACTCCACACCCTCGAAGCCTACGGATTCGAATGGGACGGCGAACTGGTCAGGCAAAGCGACCGGCACGAGGCTTACCAGGCAATCATCCATCGGTGGTTCAGCCAGGGCCTCGCTTACGCGTGCACCTGTTCGCGCAAGCAACTGGAAGGCTACAACGGCATTTATCCGGGTTTTTGCCGTAATGCGGGCCACCCACCCGAGGATGCGGCCATCCGGATTCGGGTGCCTGAGCTGGAATACCGTTTCGAAGACCGGGTACAGGGGGAGTTTCGTCAACATCTGGGGCGCGATTCGGGAGATTTCATCATTCGTCGCCGGGACGGGTTTTACGCCTACCAACTGGCGGTTGTCCTCGACGACGGCTGGCAAGGAGTGACCGACATCGTACGCGGCGCAGATCTGCTCGATTCCACGCCACGTCAGCTGTACCTGCAAGAACTGCTCGGCCTGCCGCAACCGCGCTTCCTTCATGTACCGCTGATCACCCAGCCCGATGGCCATAAGCTGGGTAAGTCCTACCGATCGCCGCCATTGCCGCCGGACCAGGCCACGCCGTTGCTGCTCCGGGGGCTGCGTGCCCTGGGGCAAAAGACGCCGGCTGAACTGGATGACGCTACACCCCGAGAGGTACTGGATTGGGCCGTTGCCCACTGGAACGCCGATTCGATACCCCGCCTAGGTGCTATCGAGGAAGCTCGAATAGACTGAGCTCGCGCCACCGATTCATGTTGAGGGAGCACAAAGCTGGCGGAAACGTCGCTTGCAGCCCCATCGCCATCCGTTACCATGCCGCTCCGTCATCGTCTGGTCAGTCAACCTGGGAGGCCAAATGTACATTTATCGATTGGTCCTGCTGCTGGTGGTGGGCATCTATCTGTTCTCCCCCGCCATCATGGACTGGTGGATCGACGCCACGGGCGCCTGGTACAGGCCCTACATGCTGTGGCTGATCCTGATCGTCGTGACCTTCATTCTGCAGAGCCAACGAGATGCCGATGAGCTTTAGCCTGACCCAGATGATTCTGGTCAGTGCCGCCTACCTGACGTTGCTGTTCGGCGTTGCCTGGGTCAGTGAACGTGGCCTGATCCCGCGCTGGATCATTCGTCACCCGTTGACCTACACGCTGTCACTTGGCGTCTACGCCAGTGCGTGGGCGTTTTACGGCACGGTGGGGCTGGCTTACGAATACGGCTACGGTTTTCTGTCGAGTTACCTGGGGGTGTCCGGCGCTTTCCTGCTCGCCCCCGTCCTGCTTTACCCCATTCTCAAGATCACCCGTACCTACCAGCTCTCATCACTGGCTGATCTGTTTGCGTTCCGCTTTCGCAGCACTTGGGCGGGCGCGCTGACGACCATCTTCATGCTGATCGGCGTCTTGCCATTGCTGGCACTGCAAATCCAGGCCGTGGCCGACTCCATCGGCATTCTCACCCGGGAACCGGTGCGCAACTACGTGGCCTTTGCGTTCTGCGCGCTCATCACGCTGTTCACTATCTTCTTTGGCTCGCGTCACATCGCCACCCGGGAAAAACACGAAGGGCTGGTGTTCGCCATCGCCTTCGAGTCGGTCATCAAATTGGTCGCCATCGGCGGCATCGGTCTGTATGCGCTGTACGGCGTGTTCGATGGGCCGCAGAGCCTGGAGCAATGGCTGCTGCAAAACCAGAGCGCACTGGCGGCGTTGCACACACCCCTGCAGGAAGGCCCATGGCGGACGCTGCTGCTGGTGTTCTTCGCCTCAGCCATCGTGATGCCGCACATGTATCACATGACCTTCACTGAAAACCTCAACCCCCGCTCGCTGGTCAGCGCCAGTTGGGGTCTGCCCCTGTTTCTGCTGCTGATGAGTCTGGCGGTACCCCTGGTGCTGTGGGCAGGGTTGAAACTGGGCGCCACCACCAGCCCTGAATATTTCACCCTGGGCATCGGCATCGCCGCGCACAGCAAGACGTTGGCGTTGCTCGGCTATATCGGGGGACTTTCCGCAGCGAGCGGACTGATCATCGTCACCACGCTGGCGTTGTCCGGCATGGCGCTGAACCACTTGGTGCTGCCGCTTTACCAGCCGCCAGCCGAAGGCAATATCTATCGCTGGCTGAAGTGGACACGGCGCGGCCTGATTGTCGCGATCATCATGGCCGGCTTTGGCTTCTATCTGTTGCTCGGCGCCAAGCAGAATCTGGCGAATCTGGGCATCGTCGCCTTCGTGGCAACATTGCAATTTCTACCCGGCGTGCTGTCGGTGCTGTACTGGCCGGCCGCCAACCGACGCGGTTTCATGGCGGGGCTCATCGCAGGCATCGCGGTCTGGACCATCAGCATGTTGCTGCCGCTGATCGGCGACTTCCAGGGGTTCTACATCCCGCTGCTGAACATGATTTACGTGCTGGATGACACCAGCTGGCACATGGCGGCCATCGCTTCTCTGGCGGCCAACGTGCTGGTGTTCACCCTGATTTCACTGTTCAGCAATCCCAGCCCCGAAGAGGCAAGTGCGGCCGAGGCCTGCGCGGTAGACAACGTTCGCCGCCCACAGCGTCGCGAACTGCACGCCGCCTCCCCCCAGGAGTTCGCCACCCAACTGGCCAAACCCCTGGGCGCGAAGGCTGCGCAGAAGGAAGTCGAACAGGCGCTGCGGGATCTTTATCTGCCATTCGACGAGCGCCGCCCTTATGCGCTGCGGCGTTTGCGCGACCGTATCGAGGCCAACCTCTCCGGCCTGATGGGGCCGAGTGTTGCGCAGGACATGGTCGAGACGTTTCTGCCGTACAAATCCGGCAGTGAGAACTACGTCACCGAGGACATCCACTTCATCGAAAGCCGCCTCGAGGATTACCACTCCCGCCTCACCGGCCTGGCGGCAGAACTCGACGCCCTGCGCCGTTATCACCGCCAGACCCTGCAAGAACTGCCGATGGGTGTGTGCTCCCTGGCCAAAGATCAGGAGATCCTGATGTGGAACAAGGCCATGGAAGAGCTGACCGGCATCGGCGCTCAGCGCGTCGTCGGGTCACGGCTCGAGACCATCGTCGATCCCTGGAAGCAGCTGCTGCTGGGTTTCATCAACGTTCCTGACGAACACTTGCACAAGCAGCGCCTGGGCCTCGACGGTCAGACTCGCTGGCTCAACCTGCACAAGGCGGCCATCGACGAGCCGCTCGCGCCGGGTAACAGCGGGCTGGTGATTCTGGTGGAAGACCTGACCGATACCCAGATGCTCGAGGACAAACTCGTGCACTCCGAGCGGCTTGCGAGCATTGGTCGACTGGCTGCCGGCGTTGCCCACGAAATCGGCAACCCGATCACCGGCATCGCCTGCCTGGCGCAGAACCTGCGCGAAGAACGCGAAGAAGACAGTGAGCTGACGGAAATCAGCAGCCAGATTATCGAACAGACCAAGCGCGTCTCCCGCATCGTGCAGTCACTGATGAGCTTCGCCCACGCCGGTGGACATCAACACGCCGACGAGCCCGTGTGCCTGGCGGAGGTGGCGCAGGATGCCATTGGTCTGCTGGCGCTGAACCGGCGCAATTTCGAAGTGCAGTTCTATAACCTCTGCAACCCCAACCACTGGGTGGACGGCGATCCACAACGTCTTGCACAGGTGTTGATCAATCTGCTGTCCAACGCCCGCGACGCATCACCCGCCGGCAGTGCAGTGCGCGTGAAAAGCGAGGCCTCCGAACACACGGTCGATCTGATCGTCGAAGACGAAGGCAGCGGCATTCCGAAAGCCATCATGGACCGCTTGTTCGAACCTTTCTTCACCACCAAGGATCCGGGCGAAGGAACAGGACTGGGCCTCGCGCTGGTCTATTCCATCGTTGAAGAGCATTATGGACAAATCACCATCGACAGCCCGGCTGACCCCGAGCACCAACGCGGAACCCGGATTAGGGTGACCTTACCGCGACATGTCGAAGCGACGTCCGCCGTGAACTGAGACCGTCGAGAGAACCGAATCAATGCCTCACATTTTGATCGTGGAAGACGAAACCATCATCCGCTCCGCCCTGCGTCGACTGTTGGAACGTAATCAGTACCAGGTCAGCGAAGCCGGATCCGTGCAGGAAGCTCAGGAACGTTTCAGCATCCCTTCGTTTGACCTGATCGTCAGCGATTTACGCCTGCCCGGCGCCCCCGGCACAGAGCTGATCAAGCTCGGCCAGGGCAAACCCGTGCTGATCATGACCAGTTACGCCAGCCTGCGCTCGGCCGTGGACTCGATGAAAATGGGCGCGGTGGATTACATCGCCAAACCCTTCGACCACGACGAAATGCTTCAGGCCGTCTCTCGCATTTTGCGTGATCGCCAGACGCTGCAAAGCATGCAGGCCGAACGCGCCGCCACCGCAAAAACTGCGACGGGCGACAAGTCCGGTCCGGACAACAGCAACGGCGAGATCGGCATCATCGGTTCGTGCCCGCCGATGCAGGACATGTACAGCAAGATCCGCAAAGTCGCGCCAACCGACTCCAACGTGCTGATTCAGGGCGAGTCCGGTACGGGCAAGGAGCTGGTGGCCCGCGCGCTGCATAACTTGTCCCGTCGCGCCAAGGCCCCGATGATTTCGGTCAACTGCGCAGCGATTCCGGAATCCCTCATCGAATCCGAGCTGTTCGGCCACGAAAAAGGGGCGTTTACCGGTGCCAGTGCCGGTCGTGCCGGTCTCGTGGAAGCCGCGGATGGCGGCACGTTGTTTCTCGATGAAATCGGCGAACTCCCGCTTGAGGCGCAGGCCCGACTGTTGCGCGTCCTGCAAGAAGGCGAAATTCGCCGGGTGGGCTCGGTGCAGTCGCAAAAAGTCGACGTCCGCCTGATCGCAGCGACTCACCGCGACCTAAAGAGCCTGGCCAAAGTGGGCCAGTTCCGCGAAGACTTGTACTACCGCCTGCACGTGATCGCGCTGAAACTGCCCGCGCTGCGTGAACGCGGGGCAGACGTCAATGAGATCGCCAATGCGTTCCTGGCGCGGCAGAGCCTCAAGGCGGGTCGTAACGACCTGCGTTTCGCGCCGGATGCCGAGCAAGCGATTAGACACTATTCGTGGCCCGGTAACGTGCGAGAGCTCGAGAACGCGGTCGAGCGCGCGGTAATTCTGTGTGAAAGCCCGGACATTTCTGCCGAGCTGCTGGGCATCGATATCGAGCTGAGCGACCTCGACGTCAACGAGTTCATCGGCCTTGCACCCCAAGCGTCAGGCTCGTCGAGCTCCACGGCTGGTGAGCCGACCGAGGACTTGTCGCTGGAGGACTATTTCCAGCACTTCGTTCTGGAGCATCAGGACCACATGACCGAAACCGAACTGGCGCGCAAGCTGGGCGTCAGCCGCAAGTGCCTGTGGGAGCGTCGCCAACGCCTGGGCATTCCGCGACGCAAGACCGGAGTGGCCAGCGAAACGTGAGCGCATCTTCGCGCAGGCTCTGGCACGCGGGTTACGCGCCATGTGAAAAAACTGTTACCTCATAAATGGTGACGTAACAAAACCGGGGCCTACGGTAACGAACCCCCGGTTTTTTTTCGCCCGTGCAAAATAGCGTCAATTTGCCACACCCTTGGATTCCACGGCGTGTAGCCTGTTTTTCAAAAGTTGGCACAGGTACTGCTATATGTATTCGTACAAGAACAACAAAAATCAGTCACCCGAAACACCAACATAATAAAAACAAGACGAAACGACTCACGCATAACAAGAACAACACGGCGGAGGCGCAGCTAACTGATTCTTTTGGAGAGGCGTTGCATTTGGGACTTGTCCCGCAACCAGGCCGAGAACAACAAAAACTACCCTTAGGTAGAGCCTGAACTGGTTGGATCGTTAGATCACTGCCGCACAGCGACCAAAGCAATCCGTTTGCTCTTGACTCCCGATTGGGAGGTTTCACAGGCGAAAGCCGTGAACTGGGCGGTCAACAACAATAAAAAGCCCATCAGACAATAAAAATAAGAGCACGCACTTTGGGGGAGCTTCGGCTCCCCCAGTAGCATCTGCAATAAACCCCGTCCTGCTCGCCCCCCCCCCTTGCACCCATTGTGCAGTCCGCCCACAGGCGCCTATCGAGCTGCCTCCTACACCATCCCTCGACTAAATGCTAGAATCCCCGCCCATCGTGCGGTCACTCTTCGAAATTGACCGAATATTCCTTCAAACAGTGCCTCCCATGCTGAAGAAGCTGTTCCAGTCATTCCGTTCCCCACTGCGCAAGCCGCAGCAACATGTGCGCACAACGCCTGAAGTGCTCAGCGGTAGCCAGCATTCGTTGCAACGCAATCAATTCAGCCGCTATGCGGTGAATATCGTCGAGCGCCTGCAGACCGCCGGCTACCAGGCCTATCTGGTCGGTGGCTGTGTCCGCGACATGATGCTCGGCATCACGCCCAAGGATTTCGACGTCGCCACCAGTGCCACGCCCGAGCAAATCCGCGCCGAGTTTCGCAACGCCCGTATCATCGGCCGCCGCTTCAAGCTGGTTCATATCCACTTCGGCCGTGAAATCATTGAAGTCGCGACCTTCCGCGCCAATCACCCGATCGATGACGAAGACGAAGACAGCAACCAGTCTTCGCGCAACGAGAGCGGGCGCATTCTGCGTGACAACGTCTACGGCACTCTCGAGGACGACGCCCAGCGCCGGGACTTCACGATCAATGCCCTGTATTACGATCCGGTCACCGAGCGCGTCCTCGATTACGCCAATGGCGTACACGACATCCGCAATCGCCTGATTCGTCTGATCGGCGACCCTCAGCAGCGTTACAAGGAAGACCCGGTGCGCATGCTGCGGGCCGTGCGTTTCGCCGCCAAGCTGGATTTCGGCATCGAGAAGCACAGCGCCACGCCCATTCGCCCGCTGGCGCCGATGCTGCGCGATATCCCGTCTGCGCGTCTGTTTGAAGAAGTACTGAAGCTGTTCCTCTCGGGTTACGCCGAGGCCACGTTTGAGATGCTGGTCGATCTCGAACTGTTCGAGCCGCTGTTCCCGGCCAGCTCCAAGGCGCTGGAATACAACCCGACTTACACCCACACGCTGATCAGCGAGGCGTTGGCCAACACCGATCTGCGCATCAAGCAGAACAAACCGGTCACACCGGCGTTCCTGTTCGCTGCCCTACTGTGGCCTGCCCTGCCCGCCCGCGTGCTGCGTCTGCAAGAGCGCGGCATGCCGCCGATCCCGGCCATGCAGGAAGCGGCTCACGAACTGATTACCGAACAGTGCCAGCGGATCGCGATTCCGAAACGCTTCACCATGCCGATCCGCGAGATCTGGGACATGCAGGAACGTCTGCCGCGCCGATCGGGCAAACGCGCCGACCTGCTGCTGGAAAACCCGCGCTTCCGTGCCGGCTACGACTTCCTGTTGCTGCGCGAATCCGCTGGCGAAGAAACCGAGGGCCTGGGTGAATGGTGGACCGACTATCAGGACGCCAATGATTCCGGAAGCCGCGACATGATTCGTGACCTGGGCAACAAGCCCGATGCCACCGGCCAAGGCCCGCGCAAACGTCGTCGCAGCAGCAGCGGCAAGCGCAAACGCGCTGGCGTCGACGGGGCGGAATAACACCCGATGATCGAGCGCGTTTACGTCGGCCTGGGGAGCAACCTGGCCGACCCTGCCGAACAGTTGCGCGAAGCGATCAAGGCCATGGGCCTGTTACCGCAAAGCGGTCTGTCTGGCGTTTCCTCTTTCTATGTCAGCGACTCGCTGTTGCCGGGTCAGCCGCGCTACACCAATGCGGTGGCTGCGCTCGACACCTCGCTCCCCCCACTGGCGCTGCTCGACGCCTTGCAAGGCATCGAAAACGATCAGGGCCGCGAGCGCCTCGAACGCTGGGGGCCGCGCACGCTGGACCTCGACATCCTGTTGTTCGGCGATCGCCTCATCGATGAGCCGCGACTGAAGGTGCCGCATTACCAGATGCAGGCGCGCGCGTTTGTGCTGTACCCACTGGCCGAGCTGGCACCGGGCATCACCCTCGCTGATGGCCGCGCGCTGAATGATTTGCTTGCCCAGTGCCCGTTCGAAGGCCTGGAACGATCGCCGAGCTGAAGCTGTTCTGCGGGCAGGTTCAAACCGGTAACACCCGGAATTGACTTCCCGCCCCCTCCTCACGAAGATAAGCGTCCCAAAGCCGGACGACCGGCCAAAAGGCGCGGATCAGGCCGTTGCAAACATCGCAAAACGACGATGTGCCTGCCTCCCAAGATGAATCACGCGTTGCTCGCCGCAGTATTCACAGCGCCTGAATGAGGACTTTCCATGCCCGATATCACCGTTACGTCCCTGCTGGCTTTGAAGCAGAAAGGTGAAAAAATCACCATGCTGACCTGCTACGACGCGACTTTTGCCCACACCGCCAGCCAGGCCGGTGTGGAAGTGCTGCTGGTCGGCGACTCGCTGGGCATGGTCCTTCAGGGCCACGACAGCACACTGCCTGTCACCACCGCCGAGATGGCGTACCACGTGGCCGGCGTCAAACGCGGCAACCAGGGCGCGCTGATTCTGGTGGATCTGCCGTTCATGTCCTACGCCACTCCTGAGCAGACCTTCGCCAACAGCGCCACGCTGATGCAAGCGGGTGCGCACATGGTCAAGATCGAAGGCGCGGCGTGGCTTGCCGACTCGATCCGGCTGCTGGCCGAGCGCGGCGTTCCCGTCTGTGCACACATGGGCCTGACGCCTCAGGCAGTCAACGTGCTGGGCGGCTATAAAGTGCAGGGTCGGCTGGAGTCGCAGGCGCGGCAGATGCGGGCCGACGCAATTACCCTTGAGCAGGCCGGCGCCGCGATGATTCTGCTGGAATGCGTGCCGAGCGAGCTGGCCCAGGAAATCACCCACGCCGTGAAGATTCCGGTGATCGGGATTGGCGCCGGCAGCGCCACAGACGGTCAGGTGCTGGTGCTTCACGACATGCTCGGCCTGTCGATCACCGGACGTGTGCCCAAGTTCGTGAAGAATTTCATGGCCGGTCAGCCGGACATCCAGTCGGCGATCGCCGCGTATGTCAGCGCGGTCAAAGACGTCAGCTTCCCCGCTCCAGAACACGGATTCTCGGCATGAACACAGTTAAAACCGTTCGTGAGTTGCGCGCGGTTGTCGCACGCGCACGCAGCGAAGGCAAACGCATCGCCCTGGTGCCCACCATGGGCAACCTGCACAGCGGCCATATCGCGTTGGTCACCAAAGCCGTTCAACGCGCTGATTTCGTGATCGCCAGCATCTTCGTCAACCCGCTTCAGTTTGGCCCCAACGAAGACCTGGCGTCGTACCCGCGGACCCTGGCCGCCGATCAGGAGCAGTTGCTTCAGGCCGGGTGCCACCTGTTGTTCACACCGACGGTCGATGAAATGTACCCCCATGGCATGGCCGATCAGACCATCGTGCGCGTGCCGGTGGTGTCAGAAGGTCTGTGTGGCGGCAGCCGTCCTGGTCACTTCGACGGCGTTTCGACGGTGGTCAGCAAGCTGTTCAACATGGTGCAGCCGGACATCGCGATTTTCGGTCAGAAGGATTTCCAGCAGCTGGCCGTCGTCAACGCACTGGTGCGTGACCTGAACATGCCCATTCAAATCATCGGCGAACCCACCGTGCGTGCCGCCGACGGCCTGGCCCTGTCGTCGCGCAATGGCTACCTGACTGAAGCCCAGCGCGCTGCAGCGCCTGCGTTGTACCGCGTCATCAAACAGATCGGCACGGCGTTGCAGAATGGCGAGCAGGATCACCAGCAGTTGATAGGCGAGGGTGTGAAAGCGCTCGAAGCAGCGGGCTTTCGTACTGATTACCTGGAGATTCGCAACGCGGTCATTCTGCGCCCTGCGACCCCGGATGATCATGATCTGGTTGTGCTGGGCGCGGCGTTCATGGGCAAGACGCGCCTGATCGACAACCTGCATCTGGTCAAGGAATAACCTGCACACCCGGCTGAAGGACGCGCCCGGTCATGTGTAAAGCAAAAGTCACGTGATCGGATGACCATCTGCGCCTATGCTCACTGCGCAAACCCGTTGTGGAGCGCAGGCCCTGGCCTTCGCAGGGCGCTGGTGATGAACTTAGCCAGACCCGCAATGCCATACCGATACAGTTCGTGTCAGACAAGCAACTCTACTCTGTGAGAAAAAGTACCGAGCAAAGGTAAAGCAAGGCGCAGACATCGGCGTTGCCTGGGACTAGTCTCTGATGCACCCACGAATTCATGTCCAATCCTGCTTTTCAGCGTCCAAAAGGCAGTTCAAGTACAAGGAAACCCGCAGCGATGGCGTACTACCGCACTCCTCATGACGTCACTACCCTGCCCGCCTGGCAGGCGCTCAAAGATCACCGCGAAGCGATGCAGAATTTCAGCATGCGCGAAGCGTTCAATGCCGACCCGAAGCGTTTCGACGAATTCACGCTCAGCAGTGCCGGTCTGTTTCTCGACTACTCCAAGAACCTGATCACCGCCGAGACCCGTCAGTTGCTGGTTAATCTGGCCAACGAAGTCGGCCTGAAAGAAGCCATCAAGGCGCAGTACGACGGCGAGCTGGTCAACGCTTCTGAAGGTCGCCCTGCGCTGCACACCGCGCTGCGTCGTCCGGTGGGCGACAAGCTGCTGGTCAACGGCGTCAACGTGATGCCCGAAGTGCACAAGGTGCTGAACCAGATCACTGATCTGGTGGGGCGCATCCACGACGGCCTGTGGCGCGGCTACACCGAAAAGCCAATCACCGACGTGGTCAATATCGGCATCGGCGGCTCGTTCCTGGGTCCTGAGCTGGTGTCGGAAGCGCTGTTGTCCTACGCGCAGAAAGGCGTTCGCTGCCATTACCTGGCGAACATCGACGGCACCGAGCTGCACGAGCTGACCCAGAAGCTGCGCGCCGAAACCACGCTGTTCATCGTTTCGTCCAAGACCTTCACCACCCTCGAAACCCTGAAGAACGCCACCGCTGCCCGCGCATGGTACCTCGCTCAGGGCGGGTCCGAAGCCGAGCTGTATCGCCACTTCATCGCGGTGTCGAGCAACAACGCCGCGGCGGTTGCTTTCGGGATTCGTGAAGAGAACATCTTCCCGATGTGGGACTGGGTTGGCGGCCGTTACTCGCTGTGGTCGGCCATCGGCCTGCCTATCGCGCTGGCGATCGGCATGTCCAACTTCAAGGAGCTGTTGTCCGGCGCCTACACCATGGATCAGCACTTCCAGAACGCCGAGTTCGAAGAGAACATGCCGGTGCTGCTGGGCTTGCTGGGTATCTGGTATGGCAATTTCTGGGACGCGCAAAGTCACGCGATCCTGCCGTACGACCATTACCTGCGCAACATCACCAAGCACCTGCAACAGCTGGACATGGAATCCAACGGCAAGAGCGTCCGCCAGGACGGCGTCCCCGTCAAAACCGACACGGGCCCGGTCATCTGGGGTGGCGTGGGCGCGAACGGTCAGCACGCATATCACCAGTTGCTGCACCAAGGCACCCAGATGATTCCTGCCGACTTCATCGTGCCGATCGTCAGTTTCAACCCGGTGTCTGACCACCATCAGTGGCTGTACGCCAACTGCCTGTCCCAAAGCCAAGCCTTGATGCAGGGTAAAACCCGCCCCGAAGCGGAAGCCGAACTGCGCGCCAAGGGCGTACCGGAAGAAGAAGTGCAGCGTGTGGCGCCGCACAAGGTCATTCCGGGCAACCGTCCGAGCAATACCATCGTCGTCGAGCGCATCAGCCCTCGCCGCCTGGGCGCACTGGTCGCGATGTACGAGCACAAGGTGTTCGTGCAAAGCGTGGTCTGGGGCACGAATGCCTTCGACCAATGGGGTGTCGAACTGGGCAAGGAGCTGGGCAAAGGCGTTTACAGCCGCCTTGTCGGCACCGACGAAACGGTCGCTGAAGACGCGTCGACCCAGGGCCTGATCAACTACTTCCGCGGTCGTCACCGCGGCTGATCTGCCGTCCTGTTACACCCTCGAAACCCGCTCCTTCGCAAGAGGCAGCGGGTTTTGTGCGTCCGGGTTTCAGTCTTGCAGTTCCGGTAGCGCTGTCGGGTCGAGCTGGATGGTGTGCTGCCGTGGATTGCGCTCACAGAGAAACAAGTCGTCTCGGGGACCGTCCTTGGGACCGACGTGACGCAGGTGCATCAACGAACCACACCAGGGACATTGCGCGGTCAGCCGATTGACCCGCAGGCGACCGCTCTGGCTCATTTCAAGGAAGTGCCGCGAGCCGAAGCAGTGATCGAATTTTCGCCGCCGCAATACCGCCGACATCACCACGGCCATGACCGCAACGATGAATGAAAACATGAACAATGTGGACCATGTGCTATGCCAGCCCAGCCCCGGCTGGAATAGGGTGAAGTACAGACCGATCAGGCTGGCCAGACCGGCGATGTAACCGAACACCGACACATTCCGGCTGTCGAGGCTGCGCCCGCCGAACGTCGGGTGACGCTCGATGTGCAGTTGTTCGGGAGTGAAGGTCGTGCGCTCACCGTTGTTGATATTCACATCGGCGCCACGAAAATCGCCGACGCCGACGTTCAGGCTGTTGTCGCCGCTTTGACTGCCATGGTTATCGTTGGACAAAAGGAGGCTCCTGAAGCATGACCGCTGGAATGGCCGGCGATTGTCCATGCATTCACTTTCAACAAAAATCAGCCGCTTCCCGGGTTTGCGTCAGAACCTGCGACACTTCTTGTCGTATGTTTCCGTAAGAAAAGTCCGCAGGCCGGCCACAGGATCGACCGGAAGCTTTGGAAGGCCGTGACTGCAAAATCCGGGCGACAAAGGGCTTAAATTATCATCGTCATTCATGCAACCATGCTCTCCCTTGATCCGGCTGCCCCGCTGTTTTCTTCACCTTTTCAAGCCCGGGCTCGCGCCGCGTCGCACACCACTGAGGATTCGCACCATGCAAGACGTCGTAATCGTTGCCGCTACCCGCACGGCTGTGGGCAGTTTCCAAGGTTCGCTGGCGAATGTTCCTGCGGTGGATCTCGGCGCTGCCGTCATCCGCCAACTGCTGGAGCAGACCGGTCTGGACGGCGCGCAGGTCGATGAGGTGATCATGGGTCAGGTGCTGACGGCGGGCGCCGGACAGAATCCTGCACGTCAGGCCGCGATCAAGGCGGGCTTGCCGTTCACGGTGCCGGCCATGACGCTGAACAAGGTCTGTGGCTCGGGGCTCAAGGCGCTGCATCTGGGGACGCAGGCGATTCGCTGCGGCGACGCGGAAGTGATCATCGCCGGCGGCCAGGAAAACATGAGCCTGTCCAACTATGTGATGCCGGGCGCGCGAACCGGTCTGCGCATGGGCCACGCGACGATGGTCGACACGATGATCAGCGATGGCCTGTGGGATGCGTTCAACGATTACCACATGGGCATCACGGCCGAGAACCTGGCCGATCAATACGACATCAGCCGTGAGGCGCAGGATGCGTTTGCTGCGGCGTCCCAACAGAAAGCAACTGCCGCCATTGAAGCCGGGCGCTTCGTGGATGAGATCACCCCGATCCTGATTCCTCAGCGCAAGGGCGATCCGCTGTCTTTCAGCACCGACGAGCAGCCTCGTGCGGCGACCACTGTCGAGTTACTGGGGAAGCTCAAGCCCGCGTTCAAAAAGGACGGCTCGGTCACGGCAGGCAATGCCTCGTCGCTGAATGACGGCGCGGCAGCGGTCATTCTGATGAGTGCCCGAAAAGCAGAAGAACTGGGCTTGCCGGTGCTGGCGCGGATTGCCGCTTACGCGAACGCCGGCGTCGATCCGGCGATCATGGGCATCGGCCCGGTGAGCGCAACCCGCCGCTGCCTGGACAAGGCGGGTTGGTCGCTGGAGGAGCTCGATCTGATCGAAGCCAACGAAGCCTTCGCGGCGCAGTCTTTGTCGGTTGGCAAGGAATTGGGCTGGGACATGAACAAGGTCAACGTCAACGGCGGCGCCATCGCCATCGGCCACCCGATCGGCGCGTCGGGCTGCCGCGTGCTGGTGACGCTGCTGCACGAAATGATCAAGCGCGACGCGAAGAAAGGCCTGGCGACGCTGTGCATTGGCGGCGGACAAGGCGTGGCGCTGGCGTTGGCGCGGTCTTAACAATCTGGGCAGTACGTAGCCGTAGGACCGGCTTCAGCCGGGAAGAGGCCGGTGTGAACGCCCTGAGTTTTGCGGTGTAACGCCTGACGCATTCCCGGCTAAAGCCGGTCCTACAGTAGGTGTCGACGCCGGTCTCCCACTGCTTACACGCGGTCAGTCAGTGGGACCGGCATCACACGCAGATCACTGCCAGCCAAACTTGCGTACGTAGAACCCCTTCACCGCCTGGGTCAGCGCCACGTAGGCGATCAGGATCAGCGGCAGGATGGCGAAGTACAGCGGTGGCAGCGCTTGCAGTTTGAAGTAGTGCGCCAGCGGGCCCATCGGCAGGAAGATGCCCACGGCCATGATGACACCGGTCATCACCATCAACGGCATCGCCGCACGGCTTTGCAGGAACGGGATTTTCGGTGTGCGGATCATGTGCACGATCAACGTTTGCGTCAGCAGGCCCACGACAAACCAGCCCGACTGAAACAGGGTCTGATGCTCAGGCGTGTTGGCGCCGAACACGTACCACATGACCGCGAACGTGGTGATGTCGAAGATCGAGCTGATCGGCCCGAAAAACAGCATGAAGCGTCCTACATCCGCAGGCTGCCAGCGCTGGGGTTTTTTCAGCAGTTCCTCATCGACGTTATCGAACGGGATGGCGATCTGGGAAATGTCGTACAGCAGGTTCTGCACCAGCAGGTGCATCGGCAGCATCGGTAGAAACGGGATGAACGCACTGGCAACCAGCACCGAGAACACGTTGCCGAAGTTGGAACTGGCCGTCATTTTGATGTACTTGAGCATGTTGGCGAAGGTCCGGCGCCCTTCCAGCACGCCCTCCTCCAGCACCATCAGGCTCTTCTCCAGCAGAATGATGTCGGCCGCTTCCTTGGCGATGTCCACCGCGGTGTCCACGGAAATACCGATGTCGGCCGTGCGCAGCGCCGGCGCGTCGTTGATGCCGTCACCCATGAAACCCACCACGTGCCCGTTGGCCTTGAGCAGCCGCACGATGCGCTCCTTGTGGGAAGGCGTCAGCTTGGCGAACACGTTGGTGGTCTCGACCGCGACCGCCAGTTCGGCATCGCTCATCCGCTCGATATCACCCCCCATCAGCAGGCCCTGACGCTCCAGCCCGACTTCGCGGCAGATCTTCGCGGTGACGCGTTCGTTGTCGCCGGTCAGCACTTTCACCGCCACGCCATGCTCGGCCAACGCTTTAAGCGCCGGCGCCGTGCTTTCCTTCGGCGGATCGAGAAACGCCACATAACCGATCAGGGTCAGGTCGCTCTCGTCAGCCAGGCCGTAGGTGTCGCGGCCTGCCTCCATAGGACGCGCCGCCACCGCCACCACACGCAGACCTTCTTCGTTGAACGCGGCGGTGACGCTTAGAATGCGCTCGAGCAGCTCAGGCGTCAGCGCTTCTTCGGCATCGCCATGACGCACGCGGTTGCACACGCTGAGCACTTCTTCCAGCGCGCCTTTGCAGATCAGCAGATGCGGCTCGTGCTGCTGTTGCACCACCACCGACATGCGCCGGCGATTGAAGTCGAACGGGACCTCATCGACCTTGCTGAACGCGGTGCCGACTTGCAGCTCGCGGTGAATCTCGACGTGCTCCAGCACCGCGACGTCCAGCAGGTTTTTTAGGCCGGTCTGGTAGTAACTGTTGAGGTAGGCCATTTCCAGAACGTCGTCGGACTCATCGCCCCATACGTCGACATGGCGTGCGAGAAAAATCTTGTCCTGGGTCAGCGTGCCGGTCTTGTCGGTGCACAGCACGTCCATGGCGCCGAAGTTCTGGATGGCGTCGAGACGTTTGACGATGACTTTTTTGCGCGACAGAAACACCGCGCCCTTGGCCAGCGTCGAAGTGACGATCATCGGCAGCATTTCCGGGGTCAGGCCGACCGCGATGGACAGCGCGAAAAGCAACGCTTCCATCCAGTCGCCCTTGGTGAAGCCATTGATGAACAACACCAGCGGCGCCATCACGAACATGAAGCGGATCAGCAGCCAGCTGACTTTATTGACCCCGGCCTGAAACGAGGTCGGCGCACGATCGGTGGCGCTGACCCGTTGCGCCAGCGCGCCGAAATAGGTGTGGTTGCCGGTGGCCAGGATGACACCCGTCGCCGCGCCGGACACCACGTTGGTGCCCATGAACAGAATGTTTTCCAGGTCCAGCGGGTTGCCCGTATCGACGCCCTGACGCCGCGCGAATTTCTCCACCGGCATGGATTCGCCAGTCATCGCGGCCTGGCTGACGAACAGGTCCTTGGCGCTGAGCACGCGGCAGTCCGCAGGGATCATGTCGCCGGCAGACAGCACGATGAGGTCGCCCGGTACCAGTTGCTTGATCGGCAACTCAATGCGTTTTTGCTTTGCGTTATCGGCAGCGTCGAACGAGCTGTCGGCGCGGCGCATGACGGTCGCGGTGTTGCTGACCATTGCCTTGAGCGCGTCGGCGGCCTGATTGGAACGCGCCTCCTGCCAGAAACGCAGCAGCGTGGAGAGCACGACCATGGAGAAAATCACCGTGGCGGCTTTCATGTCTTCGGTCAGCCACGAGATGAACGCCAGCAGGGTCAGCAGCAGGTTGAACGGATTTCGATAGCAGTGCCACAAATGCACCCACCATGGCAGCGGCTGTTCGTGCTCGACTTCGTTGAGGCCGTGTTGCTCGCGCAGTTCGTGCGCTTCGGTTTCGGTGAGACCGTCGGCGTGGCTGCTCAGGCGTGCGAGCAATTCAGGCACATCGCTGCTGGCGCCGCGGGTCAGGGTTTGCGCGAGGGTGGGCGGCACTTCGCGGCTGACGGTGGCGTCGGTCACGCTGTCGAGCGTCGCCAGCCGACGGAAGTGCCGGCCGAGTTTGCGGGTGCGGACGAAGTCTACGAGGAATTCTTTCAGGAGGGTGTACTTCATGGTTGTGTCCCCTGGACTGAAGGCTGCTGGAGCTGAAAGCACAGGAACCTTGAGCGGGTACGGCACGCCTCAGGCGCCGCGCTCGTTCATGAGCAGGCACCGCAGGCTGGCCCGCGCAGCAAAAGCCACACGCGTCCGATGCGCAGACGAACGACAGACGCGTCGGTCATCACGCAGGATTGGGCGTCAGGGAAAGGACAGGGAAGCGGGCTCTGAGCAGAGTCCGCGGGCCACTGCCGCTTCTCACGTTATCGGCGAGATAGCGGCAGTGAAAAGACTGCGCGTTATCGTGCCGAGGATTGGCCGGTCGTTATCACCGGCTGACGTCTGTCACTCGAACAAGTACCCACTGTGGGTCTCCGCATTGGTTGAAAACGGGCGAAGCATACGCCCGGGTTGTATGGGAGTAAATCGCCAGCATGGAGGGTGTGGGGGTTAATACGGATGTCTTCAGGGAAGGTTCAGGAAAGGCGGCAACGGTGCGGTATGTGGCGGCATTTGTGGGAGTGAGCTTGCTCACGAAGACGGCATTTCAGGCGCTAAAGATGTGGCGGATGTCCCGGCCTTTTCGCGAGCAAGCTCGCTGCCACAATGAGTGTCTGCAGTGCTGTGATGTTCGGCCACAGCAGACCGTATGAAATCGAACTGCTAAACTGCCGCGCCTCATTCCTGCCCCAAGGCCGAGCATGTCCTCGTTGAATCAGGCGCTCAGCGTCGCCCTCGATAATCGTCAATCCCTGCTGGCGGAACTGCACGCCCAAGGCACCGATTGTTATCGCCTGTTCCACGGCAGTCAGGAAGGCGCGAGCGGGCTGACCGTCGACCGCTACGGCCCGCAACTGCTGGTGCAGAGTTTCCACAACAGCCTGGATCTCGACTCGCTGCTGGCGCTGCAGGCCGCCGTCAATGGGCGGCTGGGCCTGGAACTGATGCTGGTTTATAACGACCGCTCCCAGGGCAACTCGCGGGTCGACCGGACAGACCCGATCTATAAAGCCGACGACGCGGCGCTGGCCGATCTGGTCGGCCATGAATGGGGCCTGAATTACCGGGTGCGCGGTCGTCATGCCGGGCAGGATCCACTGCTGTTTCTCGACCTGCGCAACGCCCGCGGCTGGGTCAAGCAACATGCCGCCGGCAAGAGCGTGCTCAATCTGTTCGCCTACACCTGTGGCGTCGGCCTGAGCGCAGCGGCGGGTGGCGCGCGCGAGGTGTGCAACCTGGATTTCGCCGAGGGCAATCTGGCCGTCGGGCGCGAGAACGGCCTGCTCAATCCGCAGCTGCCGGCCATGCAGTTCGTCCAGTCCGATTACTTCCCGGCCATTCGCCAACTGGCCGGACTGCCCATCGCTTCCCGTCGTGGCCACAAGCTGCCGAGTTACGTGCGCCTTGAGCAACGCCAATATGATCTGGTCTTGCTGGATCCGCCGGCCTGGGCCAAGAGCGCGTTCGGCACCGTCGATCTGCTGCGTGATTACCAGAGCCTGCTCAAACCCGCGCTGCTGACCACCGCCGAAGATGGCGTGCTGATCTGCTGCAACAACCTGGCGAAGGTCAGCCTGGACGATTGGCGCGAGCAGGTGCTGCGTTGCGCCAGCAAAATCGGCCGGCCCGTGCGCGACTGCCAGGTGCTGACCCCGGGCGCCGACTTTCCGTCACAGGACCAACAGCCCCCGCTCAAGACATTGATCTTGCAGCTGTGATGCGTGATCGGGTCTAAGGAAATTTCCCACAAGGATTGAAGCGACCGGATTCGGAACCAGATTGGCGTGCCATACTCCAAGGACCTCCCATCGAGAGAGTCGGCGACCTACATGCCCAAAGGATTGAAACGCGCCATCGGCGCCCTGCTGGCCGTCTTCGCCATTTACAGCGTGCTGGGGTTTCTGATCCTGCCCGGCGTGGCATTGCGAATCATCAATCAACAGCTGGCGAATTACGCCACGGTGCCGGCCAGGCTGGACCGTCTCGAACTCAATCCCTACAGCCTGGAAGTCACTCTCTGGGGCCTGAACATCGGGGCGCCGGGCAAGGAGCAAATCGGTTTCGCGCGGCTTTACGCCAACCTGCAAATCGACAGCCTGTGGACAAAGGCCCTGCACCTCAAGGCCGTCGAGCTCGATAAACCCAAGACCGAGTTGCTGTTCGCCAAAGACGGCACGCTCAATCTGGCCGGGCTGTTCAAGCTGCCGGCCAGCGAACCTGCTAAACCTGACGAACCCCCGAGCAAACCGTTTCCGCTGCGCATCGGCGAGATCAAGCTGGCCGACGGTTATGTGCATTTCCAGGACATGCGCCCCAGCGAGCCCATCGAGTTTCTCTACGACGCGCTGAATTTCGAGCTGAAAAACCTCAGCACCCTGCCGGAAGACAACGCCGACATGACCCTGGTCGCCGCGGGGCCTAACGGCGGTCAAATCGATTGGGTCGGGCGTATCAGCCTTGTGCCCCTCTCGTCCGAAGGCACGCTAAAAGTCACCGACGGCAAGATGGAAGTCTGGTGGCCCTACGTGCGCGACGCGCTGCCGCTGGTCCTCAAAGACGGCGTCCTCAATTTCAACACCCATTACACACTCAGTCTGGCGAAGGAAACCGAGCTGCTGCTGGACAAGACATCCCTGAGTGTTGCGCCCTTCGCCATCGATGCCCCGGACGGCAGACCGCTGGCGCGTCTGAAAAAACTGAGCATCAGCGACACGTCAATCGATCTGGCCAAGCAGTTGGTGTCCGTCGGCAAGATTCGCAGCGAAGGCCTGGAAACCTGGGCGACACGGGAGTCGGACGGCGAGCTGGACTGGCAGAAGCTGTTCGCCAGCCAGCCGTCCAAAGCACAAGCCAAGAAAGTCGAGGCTGAAAAACAGCAGCCCGCGACCGCGACCGGCGCAGAAACCACGGCCAGCGCAAAAACGGCGGCGCCAAGCAAACCCTGGCAGGTGTTGCTGCGGGATACGCAGCTGCGCGACTACCGGATTCATCTCGCCGACAAGGTCCCGAAAGAGCCTGTGGCGATTGATGTCGGCCCGCTGAACCTGGACCTGACCGGCTTCGACAGCCTCAACAAGTCACCCTTCAAGCTCAAGCTCGACACCGGTGTGGGCAAGCAAGGCAAGCTGACCGCCGAGGGCGAGGTGAATCTTGCGCCGGTTCGCGCCAATCTGAATGTCACTACGCGCGACATCGACCTGCGAGTGGCGCAGTCCTACGTCACGCCGTTCATTCGCCTGGAAGTGCGCAGCGGCATGCTCAACAGCGATCTGGCCGTGGACCTGAAAAGCACCGAGCCGTTGGCGCTTGGCATCACCGGCAAGGCGCAGGTCGACCAGTTGCACACCCTCGACACGCTCAAGTCGCGGGACTTCGTGAAGTGGCAGCGGCTGAATGTAGACGGGCTGAATTTCCAGCTGGGCGATAGCCTGACCATCGCTTCGATTAATGTCGACCAGCCGTATGCGCGCTTCGTGATCGCTGACGATCGCTCGACCAACATTGACGACCTGCTGATTCCGCAGCCTGCAGACAAGGCGCCTGCCGCGCCGAAAGCCAAAGCCGCCAGCAGCGAAAAGCCGATGGGCATTCGCATTGGCGAGGTCAACATCACCAACGGCTCGGCCAACTTCGCCGACTTCAGCCTGACACCGAACTTCGCCACGGCCGTTCAGCAACTCAACGGCAAGATCGGCACGCTGGATAACCGCCAGGACAAACCCGCGACGGTGAACATCAACGGTAAGGTTGATCGCTATGCACCGGTAACCATCAAGGGTGCGCTGAACCCGTTCAACCCGATGGCGAGTCTGGACATCGCGACCAGCTTCAAACGCGTGGAGCTGACTACGTTGACGCCCTACTCCGGCAAATTCGCCGGTTATCGCATTCGCAAGGGGCGTCTGAATCTGGATCTCCACTACCTGATTACCAAGGGCCAGCTCAAGGCTGAGAACAAGGTGGTGGTCGAGCAGTTGCAATTGGGTGAGAAGGTGGACAGCCCGGACGCGGTGAATCTGCCGCTGAAACTGGCGATTGCCCTGCTCAAGGATACCGATGGCAAGATTTCCATCGAGTTGCCGGTAACGGGCGATCTCAACAATCCGCAGTTCAGCGTGATGCCGATCGTCTGGCAGACCCTGCGCAATCTGGTGGTGAAGGCAGCGGCGGCGCCGTTCAAATTCATCGGTGGATTGATCAGCGGCGGTGGCGGATCGGAGGACCTGGGCACGGTGTCCTTCGCGCCGGGGGCTGAGGAGCTGAGCCCTGAGGCGATGGCTTCGCTGGACAAGCTGGCGGCAGCCTTGAAAGCCCGGCCAGCGTTGCGTCTTGAGATTGAAGGCACCAGCGCTGAAGCCAGCGACGGCCCGTTGATTGCCCAGCAACGACTGGAGCGTGAATACCAGAGCACGTACTACAAGATTCTCCAGCGCCGAGGCGACAAGGTGCCTGCGCAGCCGAGTGATCTGACGGTACCTGCGGATGAGAAGGCGCCGATGCTTGACGGTATTTATCGCACGCGCCTGAAACAGCAGCCGCCGGCCGAGTGGGTGAATCTGGGCAAGGAAGAGCGTCAGAACAAGCTGCGCGAGGCGGTGCTCAAATCCTGGAGTTCGAGCGCGCTGCTGTTGCGTCAGCTCGGCCAGGCGCGGGCCGGAAGCATCAAGGACTACCTGGTCGACAAGGGCCAACTGGCAGACGAGCGTGTGTATTTCATCGACACCACCCTTGGCAAGCCAGAAAAAGACGGCCGCGTCATCAGCCCCCTGCACCTCGACAGCGAGTAATGATTTTGAAGAATGCGATAACGAGGATGGCGGTGATTCTCGGTATGACGGCGCTGCTTGGCATTGCCCAGGCAGACACATTGCGCTGTGGCAGCCAACTGATCAGCGTCGGCGACCGGATGTTTGAAGTGCAGCAGAAATGCGGTCAGCCGGTCAGCCAGGACATCATCGGCTATAAGGAAACCGTCAATCACTACCGCCAGGTGGATCAGGTGCAAGTCCAGGAATGGATCTACGGCCCAAGCAACGGGATGTACCAGTATTTGCGGTTCGAAGGCGGGCGATTGGTGAGGATCGATAGCAAACGCGGAAGGTGATGGTTGCGGAAGATTTATTGTAGGACCGGTTTTAGCCGGGAAGAGGCCCGCGTGAACACCCTACATCTGCGGTGTCACGCTTGACGCATTCCCGGCTGAAGCCGGTCCTACAACGAGCGGGGCCAGTCCCACAGCCGTCAACGATCTACCATCAACGCTCGTGCAATGCCTCGGCGCGGGCTTTGAGGACGGGTTTGAGCATGTAGCTCAGGATGGTTTTCTTGCCGGTGATGATGTCCACCGAGGCGACCATGCCGGGGATGATCAGCAGCGGGTGCTCATCGGTGCCGAGGTGGCTGCGGTCGGTGCGCAGTTTGATCACGTAGAAGGTGTTCTTCTTCTCTTCGTCCTGAATGGTGTCAGCACCGATCTGTTCCAGCTTGCCTTTCAGCCCGCCATAAATCGTGTAGTCATACGCGGTGAACTTGATCATCGCCTCCTGCCCCGGGTGCAGGAAGGCAATGTCTTGCGGACGAATGCGCGCTTCTACCAACAGCGTGTCATCCAGCGGCACAACTTCGGCGATGTCGCTGCCCGGCTGAATAACACCGCCAACAGTGTTGACCAGCATCTGCTTGACCACGCCGCGCACCGGCGATGTCACCATTGTGCGGTTCACGCGGTCTTCAAGGCCCTTGGCCGTCGACTGCGCTTTGGAAAGGTTGGTGCGCGCTTCATTCAGTTGCGTCAGCGCGTCGCTGCGGAATTTGCCACGGGTTTCATCGATCTTGCGCTGCACTTCGGCAATCGCCGCCTGTGCGCGAGGGATCGCCAGCGTGGTGCCGTCCAGCTGACCACGGGTTTCCACCTCGGAGCGTTTCAGCCGGAGGATGTCCACCGGCGACACCGCGCCCTGAGACACCAACGGCTCGGACATGCCGATCTCCTGGCGCAACAGGGCCAGGCTGCTGCGGTACTGCTCCTGCTTGGAAGCAAATTCGCGCAATTCCTGCTGGCGTTGAATCAGTTGCTGCTGCAAACCACCGACCTCATCGACCAACTGCTGACGGCGGCTCTTGTACAGCGATTCTTCATTGGACGCCTGATTCGGCACCAACTTGCGCGCTTCGGCGCTGATGTTCAGTGGCCGATCGTCAACCTCGGCGCTCAGGCGCTCGACGCGCAACTGCATCGCCAGACGATCAGCTTCAGTCTCACCCACGTTGGACGCAAAGCGCGTGTCGTCGAGACGAATCAGCGGGGCGCCGGCGTCGACAATCTGGCCGTCGTGGGCATAGATCTGCGCGACGATGCCGCCTTCCAGGTTCTGGATTTTCTGGATCTTGGTCGACGGAATGGCCTTGCCCTCGCCCTTCGTCACTTCATCGATCACGGCGTAGTTAGCCCACACCAGCAAGAAAACGAAGAACAGGATCACGGCCCAGATGGTCAGCCGCACGATGCGCGGGGCGTCGTCGACCAGTGCCTTTTTGACTTCCGGCAGCGCCTGGCCTTCGAGCGAAGGCGAGCCTTTGAAATAGCCGAAGATGCCGCCACCGGAGTTTTGACCTGACTTAAGCAACACTGATCTGCCCCTTCTTCAACGCTTCCATAACGGCGGCTTTCGGGCCGTCGGCCACGATCTGGCCGCGGTCGATGACCACCAGGCGATCAACCAGGCTGAGCAACGAAGCTCGGTGTGTCACAAGAATCACGGTCTTTTTCTCGATAACGCCATGCAGGCGCTGCTTCAAACGTTCTTCGCCGGTGTTGTCCATGGCGCTGGTGGGTTCGTCGAGCAACAGGATTGGCGGATCGAGCAACAAGGCCCGCGCCAACGCAACGTTCTGCCGTTGACCACCGGACAGGTTCTGCCCGCGCTCGCCCACCTGCAACTCATAGCCCTGGGGATGCAGGCTGGCGAATTCATGCACGCCGGCCAGCTCAGCGGCCTGCAGCACCATCTCGTCGTCCACGTAACGCGCGCCGGAAATCAGATTGTCCCGCAGCGTGCCTGATAACAGTTGAATGTCCTGGGCCACGTAGCCGATGTTGTGGCGCACTTCGCTGACGTCGATCTGACGAATGTCGACGCCATCCACCAGCAGCGAGCCTTCGTCTGGCTGATACAGACCCACCAGCAGTTTGGCCAGGGAGCTTTTCCCCGAACCGCTGCGGCCGATGATGCCGACCTTCTCGCCCGGGCGGATCACCAGATTGATGTTGCGCAGGGCCAGGTTCTGTTGATTCGGGTACGTGAACTCCAGATTGCGGAATTCCATGGCGCCCTGCAGGACCTGACGGCTGAGCGGACGCTCGTCGAAGTTGCGTTCCTGGGGCAGCTCCATCATCTGATCGACCGAGACCATGGTGACTTTCGCTTGCTGATAACGGGTCAGCAGGCCGGACAGTTGCGCCAAGGGGCCTAAAGCACGACCGCTGAGCATGTAGCACGCCACCAGGCCGCCCATGCTGAGAACGCCGTCCATGATCATGTAAACGCCGAAACAGATCATCGCCACGCCCGCCAGTTGCTGGATCAGCAGGGTGATGTTCATGGCGAGACCGGAAAGCACTTTGACGCGCAGTTCCAGACGGCTGAGCGTACCGATGGTGTGTTCCCACTGGTATTGACGCTCGCTTTCGGCGTTGTTGACCTTCACCGCATCGAGGCCGGCAAGGGTTTCGATCAGGCTCGACTGACGCTCGGCCCCCAGCGCCATGGTGCGTTCAAGGGTGGAGGTCAGCGGCTTTTGCAGGAAGTGGCCGATGCCCAGCGCCAGCGGGAAGGCAATGATCGGAATCCACACCAGATGCCCGCCCAGCAGCGCGATCACCAACAGGATGATCAGCGTGAACGGCAGGTCAATGAGGCTGGTCAGGGTCAGCGACGTGAGGAAGTCACGCATGCCCTGAAACTCATGGATGTTCTGGGCGTAGCTGCCGACCCGCGCCGGGCGAAACTTCATCGCCATGCCGACGATACGTTCGAACAGCGTGGCGGAAATGATCAGGTCGGTTTTCTTGCCGGCCAGGTCCAGGCACAGACTGCGCAGGCCCTTGAGCAAAAGATCAAACAGGAACGCGCCACAGATGCCGGTCGCCAGCACCCACAATGTTGCGGTGGCCTGGTTGGGCACGACACGGTCGTAGACGTTCATGACAAAAAGAGGGGTAGCCAGCGCGATCAGGTTGATCACGAAGCTGGCAGCGATCGCGTCGACGTAAAGCCAGCGAGACAGCTTGAGGGTGTCCTTGAACCAGGAACGAGCGCGCGGGATGAGCGAGCCCTGGGTGACGTCAAATTTATGTTGCGGCTGTGCGAAAAACACCCGACCGCTGTAATCCTGCGCCAGCGCTTCGGTTTGGATCAGCACTTCGCCGCCGTTGCTTTCACTGATCAGCAGGCGGGCAGACTCGCCCTCCCAACCGAGCAGAACGGCAGAGCGCCCTTCCTTCAGCAGCAGCAAGGCGGGCAATGCGATCTCGGGAATCTGGGTGAGTTTGCGTTGCAGCAAACGCCCCTGCAAACCTGCCCGGGCTGCGGCGCGAGGCAGCAAATCCGGGCTCAAGCGTTGGTCGGGCAATGGCAGACCGGTGGTCAGCATGGCCCGGCTCGCCGGTTTGTGATGCAGGGCACAGAGTGTCAGCAGCCCGTCGAGTAACGGATCGTCGTGCTGGCTGCGTGGATCATGACCTAATTGAGCCGAAGGTAATTCCAAGTCCACGCTGACACTCTCTTTCTTAACAGTTAAAAGAAGCTGACCCCGTCAAGAATCAGTTCATGCCCGGCAGCTGAACGGTCGGTTTGACATCGTTCTGCACAACCGATGCCATCGGCGCGACGACGCCCTGGCTTTTCAGCAGCGTGCCCATGTCCGCCTTGATGCGGTATTGGGTGTACATCTGCAGGTTTTTCAGCTGCATCAGACGCTGTTGCGCGGTGAACAACTCGTTCTCGCTGTCGAGAAGGTCGAGCAGGGTACGCTCTCCCAAACTGAATTGCTGCTGGTACGAGGTACGCACGCTGTTGGCACGCTCGACGTACTGCTGAGCGATCGGCAGCTGGGCGTTGGCGTTGTTGTAGGCGTTCCAGGCCAGGCCCAGTTCTTCGTTCAACTGACGCAGCGCGTTGTTGCGGATATCCAGAGCCTGGCTCGACAGGTACGACTTCGACTGCAGGTCAGCCTTGTTGCTGCCACCGGCGTACAGGTTGAAGCGCATGCGCACCATGGCTTCCCAGCCATTGTTGTGGCCTTCGTCGCCGCCAATGTTGTTATCGGCATTGCGGCCCAGTTCTGCATCGAAACGCGGGTAGTAATTGGACTGCGCCGAGGTGTACTGCTTTTCAGCGGCCACGATGTCGGATTCGGCCGAGCGCAGCACCGGGCTGTTCTCCAGCATCTGGCGACGGGCTTCGTTCAGATCGGCAGGCATCATCGCGAACGGCGACGGCGCTTCAAGTTGGTCAGCTTCCAGACCAACGGCACTCAAGTAATTGGTTTGGGCGTCGGCCAGATTGGTTTGTTCGGTGATCAGGTTGTTGCGGGCTTGTGCCAGACGGGCATCGGCCTGGTCCATATCGGCCATACGACCCACGCCGCGGGAAGTGCGCAGTTTGATTTGGTCGTAAATACGTTCGTGACTCTTCAGGTTCTCTTCGGCCAGCCGAACCATTTCACGTTGAGTCAAAACATCCAGATAGACCTGCGCAACTGTCAACGCCGTACGTTCGGTTGTATTTAACAGCGAGTATGCCCGGGAATTGGCGGTGGCTTGTTGACGCGCAACTTCGTTACTTGTTGCGTAGCCGTCAAACAGCATTTGCTGAAGACGGATTTGCGCTTCGCCGCGGTCCAGCGTCTGGTAGTCGTGACGACCGGTCGAGGCACGGGTGCTTGGCGTATCGGAACCGGCCCGGCCGTAGCCCGCCGTGACATCGACACGCGGCAGGTAGCCGCCTCGTGCAGCGCGCAGCGCATAGTCCTGGGCGATACGGGCATTAATGCCGGCCTGCACCTCGGGATGCTCGTCCATGGCTTTCTGCATGGCGGACTGTAGCGTCTGGGCCTGAACGAAACCGGCACAAAGGATAAGGGGTACAGCAGTGAAGAGGTGCTTACGCATTTTGGTGGTTTCCCGAGAACGTACTTGTTCAAAATGCAGCAATACACACTGCCGCATCGTAAAAATGGCCATTGAAGTGATCGTTTCGAGAGTGTTCTGAAGGGCGCTTGCGATCACACTGCAGAAATACGCGATCTCATCAAATATCAATGTGACATTACGGAAGCGATTGTTTAGGATGTCGCCGAATAGGTCAATACTTTGGCAGAAAGTTAATTCCTGTGCCGACCTGCTGTTAATAAATTGGCGCCAGATTACGTGCAACTTAATTAGTTCCCTAAGTTGTTATCTGGCGCCGGAACAAATGCGAATCTTTACGTATTCCAGTAATGAAGCGGCGTTAGTTAAGGCCGGTCGGCATGATGGATACCAACTGAACGGTAATTTCGGAGAGTCACCCCCATGAGCAGTGTTGTTGCCATCGTCAAAAGCATTGTTGGCCAAGTCGTCGCAGTTTCCCCGGAAGGGATTCGTCGTGTGCTCATTGAGGGTGACCGGTTGTTCACCGGCGAGCAGGTTCTGACAGGCCCGGGAGGCGCAGTCACGCTGCAGCTTGCCGATGGCCGTCAGCTGGACATCGGCCGTGACAGCCAGTGGAGCGCAGACGCACCGGCTTCTACGACCAACCTTGCCGAAGCCACCGCGCAAGCCGCACCGTCCGTTGCTGAATTGCAGCAGGCGATCGCGGCCGGCGCGGACCCGACCAAAGACCTCGAAGCCACTGCGGCAGGTCCGCAAGCGGCGCCAGGTGATGGCGGCAACGCAGGCGGCGGCCACAGCGTGGTGATGCTCACCGAGACCGCGGGCGAAGTGAATCCGACCATCGGCTTCCCGACCAACGGCCTGGCGGCAACGGCTGTGCCCCCTCCTACCCTGAGCAACGGTCTGGCGATCGACAACGGCAATGGCAACGGCACCCCCGCCGCGCCGCAGCCTGCCGGCACCCTGACACTGACCGCTACCCAGACGCTGACCGAAGCCGGCGGCGCGCTGGTGTACACGGCAAATGTCACTCAGGCGCCGACTTCGGACCTGACAGTCACCCTGTCCAACGGGTCGACCATTGTCATTCGTGGCGGCGACACGTCGGGCTCGACCACTGTTCAAGTGGCTGACATCAATACGCCGTACATCGACCCTTCAGTTATCAGCACGACCATCACTGGCACAACAGGCGGTGGCGGCCTGATCGTAACGACCGACCCAACGCCGGCGGTGACCACCATCACCGACACCATCGACACCACCTTTGCCAGCATCACCGGCACTCAGTCGGTGATTGAAGGCCAGGCCGCCACGTACACCATTACGCTGAGCAACCCGGCGCAGACCGAAGTCACGATCAACCTGACCTACAGCGGCACCGCTACCGACGGCAGCGACTACACGCAAGTGGTCAGCGTGAAGATCCCCGCCAACAGCAGCAGCGTCACCTTCGACCTGAACACCCTGAATGACACGATCCCGGAAGGCGTTGAAAACGTCACCGTGGCGATCGGCGCCATCAGCGGCGGCAACTTCGAGAACGTCGCTGTCAGCCCGACCAATGGCAGCGTCACCACCACCATCATCGACAACGACGCTCTGCCGGTTGTCGATCCCAATGGCGGCGCCAACGGCACCAACAGCGAAACCACCTTCACCGAAGGCCAGGCTGGCGTTTCGATCGCCGACCAGTTGACCGTCACGGACGCCGACAGCCCGACGCTGCAAGGCGCGAAAGTCACCCTGACCAACCCTCAGGACGCCGACAGCCTGGTGGTGGGCAGCCCGAACGCGAACATCGCGGTCAGCACCGCCACCGTCAACGGCCAGATCGTATTGACCCTGACCGGCGCCGCCACCGCAGCCGAATACGAAGCCGTGATCAAGTCGATCACCTTCCAGAACAGCAGCGAAGACCCGAGCGTTGCCGATCGCACCATCACTGTGACCGTCAATGACGGCCAGAACGACTCCGCACCGGCCACCAGCATCGTGCACGTCGTCGCCGTCAACGACGCCCCGACCGTGTCCTTCACCAGCACCGATTACGTCGAAAACGGCGCGCCTCAGGCACTGGTCAACAACCTGCAGATCGGCGACGTCGACGGCGGTCAGTTGAGCGGCGCGAAGATCACCGTGACCGGCGTTCAGGCCGAAGACCTGATCGCATCGCCGTCCTTCCAGGGTGGCAACAGTGGCACGACGGCTTCGGGCATCAGCTACACGCTGGGCAACGACGCCAACGGTAACGTCGTCATTCAGTTGAACGGCAACGCCTCGATCGCTGACTACACCACGCTGATCAACTCGATCACCTACGCCAACAGCAGTGACGCGCCGATCACCACCCCACGGGGCGTGACCATCGAAGTGACTGACGTGGACACCCACGGCACCAACAACCTGACGGGCAGCGCCACCGGCGAAGTCGCCATCACGCCGGTCAACGACGCACCGACCGTCATCGACGCATCGGGCCAAGGCGACGAAGACACCGCCATTGCGGTCAGGCTGACCGGCACTGACGTCGACGGCACCATCGACCACTTCAACCTAGTCAGCCTGGCGGCCAACGGCACGTTCTACGCCGATGCT
This sequence comes from Pseudomonas sp. W5-01, assembly GCF_046540435.1. NCBI lineage: Bacteria > Pseudomonadati > Pseudomonadota > Gammaproteobacteria > Pseudomonadales > Pseudomonadaceae > Pseudomonas > Pseudomonas sp. W5-01. The sequence goes on along the minus strand of NZ_JAXCIP010000007.1, from coordinate 229,847 downwards.
GCCGGTACCCAGGCGCTGACCAGCCTCAGCAACATCGCCGCCACCGCCAACGGCGCAACGATCTACTTCAAGCCGAACGCCAACTGGGCGGGCGACACCAGCTTCACCTACACCGCAGTCGACAACCAGGGCCTGCAAACTGGCGCGCCAGCCAACGGCGTCATTAACGTCACGCCAGTGGCCGATGCGCCGATCGTCACCGTTGCTGACGCCCAAGGTAATGAAGACTCGGCGATCAAGCTGACCCTGAGCACCGCGCTGGTCGACACCGACGGCTCCGAATCCCTGGGCCCGCTGGTTGTGTCCGGCATTCCCGTGGGCGCCGTGCTGACGGATGGCACCCACAGCTACACCTCGATTCCGACAGGCGACGGTGCTGTTTATATCGACGGTTGGGACCTGAACAACCTGACGATCACCCCGCCGAAAGACTTCAACGGCCCGATCACCCTGCAAGTGAGCTCGACGTCGACCGAAGGCGCCAACCAGGATTCGGCCACCACGACACAGGCGCTGATCGTCAATGTGACGCCTGTGAACGACGGCCCGGCGGTCAACTTCGACAGCACGACTTACACCGAAAACGGTGCACCGGTCGTGCTGGTCAATAACTTCAGCATCACCGACATCGACAGCACGCAACTGAGCAGCGCGAAAATCACGCTGACCGGTGTTCAGGCTGAAGACCTGGTGGTGTCTCAGTACTACAAAGGCGGCACCACCGGCCTTACCGACCTGGGCATCACCTACACCCTGAGCAACGACGCCAGCGGCAACATCGTGATCGACCTGACGGGCAACGCCTCGGTCGCCAACTATGAAACCCTGATCAAGTCGCTCACGTACGCTGACAACAGCGAAAACCCGAGCACCGTACCGCGTGGCGTGAGCATCTCGGTTACCGACCTCGACGCCAACGGCACCACCAACCTGACCGCCGTGCACGACGGCCAGATCAACGTGATTGCCGTCAACGACGCTCCGACCGTGAACGCGGCTCTGGGCCAGGGCGACGAAGACACTGCGATCGCGGTCAACCTGACCGGCGCTGATGTCGACGGCACCATCGACCACTTCAATCTGGTCACCATGGCCGAGCACGGCACGTTCTACGCCGACGCCGCCGGTACCCAGGCGCTGACCAACCTCAGCAACATCGCCGCCACCGCCAACGGCGCAACGATCTACTTCAAGCCGAACGCCAACTGGGCCGGTGACACCAGCTTCACGTACACCGCGGTCGACAATCAGGGCCTGCAAACTGGCGCGCCAGCCAACGGCGCCATCAACGTCACGCCGGTGGCAGACGCCCCGATCGTCACCGTTGCCGACGCCCAAGGTAATGAAGACTCCGCGATCAAGCTGAACGTCAGCACCGCGCTGGTCGACACTGACGGCTCGGAATCTCTCGGCCCGTTCGTGGTGTCCGGTATTCCAGTCGGCGCCGTGCTGACGGATGGCACCCACAGCTACACCTCGATTCCGACGGGCGACGGCGCTGTCTACATTAATGGCTGGGACCTGACCAACCTGACGATCACGCCGCCGAAAGATTTCAACGGCTCGATCAACCTGCAGGTGAGCTCGACGTCGACCGAAAGCGCCAACAAGGACTCGGCCACCACGGTTCAGTCGCTGACCGTGAACGTCGGGCCGATCAACGACGCGCCAACCGTCACCTTCACCAATCCTGACTACGTCGAAAACGGCGCGCCTCAGGCATTGGTCAGCAACCTGCAGATCGGCGACGTCGACAGCAGCCAGCTGAGCAGCGCGAAAATCACGCTGACCGGCATTCAGGCCGAAGACCTGATCGTTTCCCAGTACTACACCGGTGCAAACAGTGGCACCACCACTCTGGGCATCAGCTACAACCTCAGCAACGATGCAGATGGCAACATCATCATCGACCTGACCGGCAAGGCTTCGATCGCTGACTACACTACGCTGATCAACTCGATCACCTACGCCAACAGCAGTGACGCCCCGATCACCACCCCACGCGGCGTGACCATCGAAGTGACCGACGCTGATGCCAATGGCACCAACAACCTGTCGGGCAGCGCCACTGGCCAGATCGGCATCACGCCGGTCAACGACGCGCCGGTCGTGAACAACACCGCAGGCAAGGGCGACGAAGACACGCCGATTGCCGTCAAGCTGTCGGGCGCTGACGTTGATGGCACCATCGACCACTTCAACCTGGTGTCGATGACCAGCAACGGCAAGTTCTATGCTGACGCTGCAGGGACTCAGGAGCTGACCAACCTCAGCAACATCGCCGCCACCAACAACAGCGCGACGATTTACTTCAAGCCAACCGAAAACTGGGCGGGCGTCACCAGCGATTTCACCTACACCGCTGTCGACAATCAGGGCTTGGCCAGCACCCCGGCAACCGGAAACATCAGCGTCACACCGGTGGCCGATGCCCCAATCGTCACCGTTGCCAACGCACAAGGTAATGAAGACTCGGCGATCAAGCTGAACGTCAGCACCGCGCTGGTCGACACCGACGGCTCGGAATCCCTGGGCCCGTTCGTGGTGTCCGGCATTCCAGTAGGCGCCGTGCTCACTGACGGCACCCATAGCTACACCTCGATTCCGACAGGCGACGGCGCTGTCTATATCAATGGCTGGGACCTGACCAACCTGACGATCACGCCGCCGAAAGACTTTAACGGCTCGATCAACTTGCAAGTGAGCTCGACCTCCACCGAGCTGACCGGCCAATCGGCAACCACGACTCAGTCCCTGACCGTGAACGTCGCGTCGGTGAACGATGCGCCAGTGGTCAACTTCGACAGCACCACTTACACCGAAAACGGTGCGCCGATCGCGATCGTCAACAACTTCAGCATCACCGACGTCGACAGCACTGAATTGACCAGCGCGAAGATCACGCTGACCGGTATTCAGGCTGAAGACCTGATCGTTTCCCAGTACTACAAAGGCGGCAGCGACGGCACCGCGGGTACCACCGATCTGGGTATCAGCTACAAGCTGAGCAACGATGCCGACGGCAACATCGTTATCGATCTGACTGGCAAGGCTTCGGTAGCCAATTACGAAACCCTGATCAAGTCGATCACTTACGCCGACAACAGCGAAAACCCAAGCACTGCACCACGCAGCGTGACCATCGCTGTGACCGACGCAGATGCCAACGGCACCAACAACCTGACCGTCGTTCACGACAGCCAGATCAACGTGATTGCCGTCAACGACGCCCCGACCGTCAACGCGGCACTGGGCCAAGGCGACGAAGACACTGCCATCGCGGTCAACCTGACGGGCGCTGACGTCGATGGCACCATCGACCACTTCAATCTGGTGTCGATGGCCAGCAACGGCAAGTTCTACGCTGACGCTGCAGGGACTCAAGAGCTGACCAACCTCAGCAACATCGCCGCCACCAACAACAGCGCGACGATTTACTTCAAGCCAACCGAAAACTGGGCGGGCGTCACCAGCGACTTCACCTACACCGCTGTCGACAATCAGGGCCTGGCCAGCACCCCGGCAACCGGAAACATCAGCGTCACACCGGTAGCCGACGCCCCGACCGTCACTGTCAGCAACGCCCAAGGTAATGAAGACTCGGCGATCAAGCTGGACGTGAGCACCGCGCTGGTCGACACCGACGGCTCGGAATCCCTGGGCCCGTTCGTGGTGTCCGGTATTCCAGTGGGCGCCGTGCTGACGGATGGCACCCACAGCTACACCTCGATTCCGACCGGCGACGGCGCTGTCTACATCAATGGCTGGGATCTGACCAACCTGACGATCACGCCGCCGAAAGACTTCAACGGCTCGATCAACTTGCAAGTGAGCTCGACCTCCACCGAGCTGACCGGCCAATCGGCAACCACGACTCAGTCCCTGACCGTGAACGTCGCGTCGGTGAACGATGCGCCAGTGGTCAACTTCGACAGCACCACTTACACCGAAAACGGTGCGCCGATCGCGATCGTCAACAACTTCAGCATCACCGACGTCGACAGCACTGAATTGACCAGCGCGAAGATCACGCTGACCGGTATTCAGGCTGAAGACCTGATCGTTTCCCAGTACTACAAAGGCGGCAGCGACGGCACCGCGGGTACCACCGATCTGGGTATCAGCTACAAGCTGAGCAACGACGCCGACGGCAACATCGTTATCGATCTGACTGGCAAGGCTTCGGTAGCCAATTACGAAACCTTGATCAAGTCGATCACTTACGCCGACAACAGCGAGAACCCGAGCACTGCACCACGCGGCGTGACCATCGCTGTGACCGACGCAGATGCCAGTGGCACCAACAACCTGACCGTCGTTCACGACAGCCAGATGAACATGATCGCCGTCAACGACGCTCCAGTGGTCAACGCTGCATCGGGCCAGGGCAACGAAGACACCACCATCGCGGTCAAGCTGTCTGGCTCTGACGTCGACGGCACCATTGACCACTTCAACCTGGTCAACACGCCAGCCAACGGCACCTTCTACTCCGATGCCGCCGGCACTCAGCCGCTGACCAACTTGAACAACATCGCTGCGACCAACAATGGCGCGACGATCTACTTCAAGCCGGACGCGAACTGGGCGGGCGATACCACCTTCACCTACACCGCTGTTGATAACGAGAACCTGCCAGCCGGCACCACCGCAACTGGCACCATCAACGTCACGCCGGTGGCTGATGCCCCGACCGTCACCGTGAGCAACGCCCAGGGCGATGAAGACACCGCGATCCAGATCAATGTCAGCACTGCACTGGTCGACACCGACGGTTCGGAAAGCCTGAGCGGCCTGACCGTGGGCGGCATTCCGGTTGGCGCTGTGCTGACCGATGGCAAAAACAGCTACACCTCGATCCCGACCGGCGACGGCAAAGTCGTCATCGATGGCTGGGACCTGACCACGCTGACCCTGACGCCACCGGCTGACTTCAACGGTTCGATCACCTTGCAGGTGAGCTCGACGTCGACTGAACTCACCGGGCAGAAAGCAACCGCCACCTGCTCGCTGACCGTCAACGTTGCGGAAGTGAACGACGCGCCAGTGGTCAACGCGGCCACAGGCACTGGCAACGAAGACACCCTCGTTGCCGTCAAGCTGACCGGCTCTGACGTGGACGGCACCATTGACCACTTCACCCTGGTCAACACGCCTGCCAACGGCACGTTCTACTCCGACGCGGCGGGCACTCAGCCGCTGACCGGTACCACCAACATCCCCGCCACCGACAACGGCGCGACGATCTACTTCAAGCCGGACGCGAACTGGAACGGCAGCACGCCATTCACCTACACCGCCGTCGATAACCAGGGCCTGGCGTCCACGACTCCGGCAACCGGCACCATCACAGTCACGGCCGTCAACGACGCGCCTGTGGTCAACTTCGGCAGCATCACTTACACCGAAAACGGTGCGCCGATTGCGATCGTCAAAGACTTCAGCATCGCTGACGTCGACAGCACTGAGCTGACCAGCGCGAAGATCACGCTGACCGGCATCCAGGCTGAAGACCTGATCGTTTCCCAGTACTACAAAGGCGGCAGCGACGGCACCACCGGTACCACCGATCTGGGTATCAGCTACAAGCTGAGCAACGACGCCAACGGCAATATCGTTATCGATTTGACCGGCAAGGCTTCGGTGGCCAATTACGAAACCCTGATCAAGTCGATCACCTACGCCGACAACAGCGACAATCCGAGCACCGCGCCACGGGGCGTGACCATCGCTGTGACCGACGCAGATGCCAATGGCACCAACAACCTGACCGTTGTTCACGACAGCCAGATCAACGTGATTGCCGTCAACGATGCGCCAGTCATCGGCCACACCGGCAGCGGCAAACAGTTCGGCAACACCTGGAACGAAACCGCCGTGGGTGGCGATGTCACCGCGCCGGGCAAAGGCCCGGGTCAGATCGCTCGCGATTTCACCCTGAACGACGCTGACAGCACCTCGCTGAAAAGCGCGACCGTCACGCTGACCAACTTCAAGGACGGCGACGTCTTGAATGTCGGCAAACCGGGCGCCCTGACCTACACCGTCAGTGATGTAAAAGACGCTTCCGGCGCGGTGACCGGCAAGACCATCACCTTTGGTGCAGGCACTGCGGCCCAGTACCAGACGGCGATTCAGTCGATCACTTTCGACAGCACGTCCCACGATCCGTCGAAAGAGAACCGCCTCATCAACATCACTGTTGATGACGGCAGCGCGGTCAACAACATCGCGTCCACGACCTCGACGATCCACATCACTACGGTCAACGATGTACCGACCGTGAGCACTGCATCGGTCGGCTTCACCGAAAACGATGCAGCGGTCTCGATCGTCAAGAACCTGAACCTGGCCGACGTCGACAACACTACCCTGAGCAAGGCGGTGGTTTCGGTCGATGTGAAGGCAGGCGACGTGCTGACGTTCACCGGCACTGCGCCGAAAGGCGTCAGCGTGGTAGAAACTCACAACGCCGACGGTCTGGTGAACGGCTTCCAGATCAAGGGCATCGCGTCCATTGACCAGTACAAGGCGCTGATCCAGTCGATCACCTTCAACAGCCCGGGCGACAACCCTCAGGCGGGTGACCGTGCCGTAACCGTCCAAGTGACCGATTCCGGCGCGAAAGGCGACGGTACAGGCACGCAGGATTCGCTGGTTGCCGGCAGCACAATCACCGTCACCGCGGTGAACGACGCTCCGGTCATCGGCCACACTGGCGATGGCAAGGAATTCGGCAACACCTGGAACGAAACCCTGGTCGGCGGCGATGTCACTGCGCCGGGCAAAGGCCCAGGCTTGATCGCTCGCGACTTCACCGTCAGCGATGCCGACAGCCCGACGCTGCAAAGCGCTACGGTCACACTGACCAACTACAAGGCGGGTGATCTGCTGGCGATCGGCAACACCGCTGGCCTGAGCGTCACCACCACCGATATCGTCACCAACAACGTTGTGACCGGCAAGGTCATCACGTTCGGTGCGGGCACGGCGGCTCAGTACCAGACGGCGATCTCGTCGATCACTTTCGACAGCACGTCCCACGACCCTGTCAAAGACGACCGCATCATCAATATCAGCGTCAACGACGGCAGCGCCACCAACAACATCATCAACACCACGTCGACGATTCACATCACGACGGTCAACGATGTGCCAGTGGCCGACGCCACAACCGGCAGTGGTAACGAAGACAGCCCGGCCATCGCCGTAACGCTGAGCGCGACCGACGTGGACAGCACAATCGACCACTTCAACCTGGTCGACATGGCGGCACACGGCACCTTCTACGCCGATGCAGCCGGCAAGGTCGCGCTGACCAGCCTGAGCAACATCGTCGCAGTCGGCAACGCTGCAACGGTGTACTTCAAGCCAGCCGCCGATTGGGCGGGCAGCACCTCGTTCACCTACAAGGCCGTGGACGATCAGGGTCTGGCGAGTTCGGTCAACGCCACCGGCACCATCAGCGTGGCACCTGTTGCCGACCAACCGCTGGTGACGCTGGGTTCCGGCGTGGTTCAGTCGACCGGTCTGGTGAAAGACGTTTATGTCGGCACGCTGAAGAACATGGGCACCGACGGCAACGGCGCCAACGAAGCGACCATCAAGGCCGGCTTCAACACCACCGTGGATCCGACCACGCATAGCGTCGCAAGCGGTGCACAGGACTCGTCCGTCGCGGTCGGCACCGGCACCAAGTTGTCCGGTCTGGTCTACATGGAAGCTGGCCACACCTACACCTTCTCCGGCACCGCGGACGACAGTCTGCTGATCACCGTAGGCGGTCAGACCGCAGCCAACGCCACATGGGGCGCGGGCGGCAAGATTCAGAGTGCGGGCTTCACGCCGACGGAGTCCGGCTACTACACCCTGGACGTTTACCACTACAACCAGGCAGGTCCGGGCAGCTACAACATCAGCCTGACCGACAAGAACATCAGCACCGGCGCCTCCCAGACCGTGGCCCTGAACGGCAGCAACGTGCTGCTGTTCGCAACGGTCGATGACCTCAAGGCTTCCGGCCTGAACGTCTCGCCGTTGCACGAAGGCACGGTTGGCAGCGGTGAGGGTTATTACACCGGTTACGAGCTGAACCACGGCACCGAAGGCACCGCGATCAAGCTGAGCCCGGTCAAAGCGGTGTTCGGTGACAGCCTCGACGGTTCGGAGACTCACGTCACCACCCTGAGCGGCGGCGCACCGGCCGGCTCGATCCTGACCGACGCCGCGGGCCACACGGCCACCGTGACGACTCACGTCGAAGACGGCAAAACCGTGATGGACACGATCGACGTCAGCCAATTCGACCTGTCGACGCTGAGCATCACCACGCCTGATTACTTCAGCGGCAAGTTCACGCTCAACGTCACGGCGACGGCGACCGAAGCAAACGTTCCAGGCGTCCCAAGCGCGGTGGCCAGCGCCAGCGACAGCAAGGCGATCACCGTCACCGTCGAGTCTCAGACCTACAACTCGAGTGAAGGCCTGGCCGGCACCGATCCGACGCCGATCACTGGCACCACCGGTGGCGACATCATCGTTGGCGACGTCAGCGGCACGACCATCGTGCAGGGCAAGAGCTACAACATCGCCTTCATCGTCGACAGCTCGGGCAGCATGGGCAAATCCCTCGACACTGCGAAAACCCAGCTGCAGTCGGTCTTCGAGAAACTGGCGAACGGTGCTCAGACGGCCAATGCAGGCAAGATCAACGTGCTGCTGGTGGATTTCGATACCAACGTGCGCTCGACCGTTTCTGTGGACATGTCTGACAAGGCTGCCGCCCTGAAAACCCTGGCCGCTGCTCTGGCGACCATGACATCGGGCGGTACCACCAACTACGAAGATGCCTTCAAGACCACGGCGAACTGGTTCGCCGGTTTGAACAGCACCAACCCGACGGGCGAGAACCGCACCTACTTCATCACCGACGGCGAGCCTAACGTTTACCAGAACACCAGCACGGTGCTCGGCACGGTGAACGGCACGGCCATCACATTGGCGACGGGCCTGGAAAGCTGGCATCTGGGCAGCACGTATTCGGTGAACGGCAAAGTCGCCATCGACACCGTGGGCCACGTTTACAGCTACGCCAGCAGCACGACCGGCAAGCTGATGGGCACCCTCGCCAGTCATGCCGACGGCAAGGGCGGTACGGAATACAGCCTGAATTCGCCTGAAACCAACGGCAGCAGCGTCGTGCTGGCTGAAGCGGACACCGGTTACGCGCTGTTGCTGAAGCAGTCGCCGACCATCGAAGCGATCGGCCTGAACTCGGCGGTCAAGACGAGCACGCTCAATCACTACGACAGCGACGGGCACGCGCAGACCAACGTCAACGCTGACGATCTGGCGAAAGCGGTACTGGGCGACCAGAAAGATATCGCGCCGGGCAGCGACACCCTCAACGGTGGCGACGGCAATGACATCCTGTTCGGTGACCTGATCACCTTCAACACCCAGGGAGGCATTACGGCGCTGAAGGCGTTTGCGGCGGACACGTTGCACGTCAACGTGTCGACCATCGATGACAAGACGCTGCATTCGTTCGTGACCAACAACCTTGACGCAGTGGCTCACTTGGCCAATTCGTCGTCGACCTCCCAGGACGGCAACGACACCCTGCTGGGCGGCAATGGCAATGACATTCTGTTCGGCCAGGGTGGCAACGACATTCTCAATGGTGGCAACGGCAACGACATCCTGATGGGTGGTAAAGGCAACGACATCCTTACCGGTGGCGCAGGTGCCGATACGTTCGCCTGGAAAGCAGGCGACACCAACAGCGGTGGCTTTGACGTGATCAAGGACTTCAATAAGGGCGAAGGCGACCGGATCGACCTGCGTGACCTGCTGCAGGGTGAAGACACCGACACCCTCAGCAAGTACCTGCAAGTCACCAACGATGGCCGTGACACCATTCTGCAAGTCAGCACCACCGGACAGTTCGCGTCGAACGTGACCGCAGCCGCCGCTGCCAACACGGCCGACGTGCACATCAAGGTGGAGGGCGTGACCTGGAGCAATGCCATGGTCAACTCGCTGGTGAGCGGTGCGGATCCGACCATCAAAGTCGATCACCACTGATAGCTGAGTCGCGAGAGCTGTTGTACTGTGCTGGCAGCCGTCCCTGACGGTTGCCAGCCCGGTCAGTCCCTGAGGAATGAGCCATGTTTTACGTTCAGCGCGATGCCGATGGCACGCTAATTCGCGTGGAAGCGACGGCCTTTGCCGAAGCGAGCGAGCAACTGCCGCCCGATGACCATCAGGTGCAAGCCTGGTTTGCCAACGAAGTGGTCGAGAAGAGCCTGATCCAGCTCAAGTCCAGCGACATGGACATGATCCGGGTACTGGACGACCTGATTCAGGTCCTGACCAGCAAAGGCATCCTCAACATCACCGACCTCCCCGCCGCCGCACAGGCGAAATTGATGGATCGAACCCAGGCCCGGGAAACACTGGGCGGCCTGAGCGACTTGATCAATGACGATGAACAACGGCTGATCTGAAGCTGTTACTTTCAGCACTTACCTTTCTGCAAACGACGGGCATACCCGATCTCGGGTATGCCCGCGTTCGCGTGCGTGATGCAGACGTTAAGGCAGACCGATCAGTACTGTTTGCGTCGGACCTTGATGTCGCCCTGCTGGTATTGCTGATACCCGGTGTAGGGCAGCAGCACGGTATCGGCGACCGCAGAAAGGGCCATGTCCAGTGCAATGGTGGGCGCAGACCAGTGTGGGCCGGAAACTGGCGGGGCGTTCAAGGTGCAGAACTGGTAAACCGCACCGCTGTAGGCACGGGGTATGGATTGGCAATTGGAGCTGTGGCGCGCCAGTGTATCCGCAGCGCCTTTTTCGTCATTGAGGGTCTTGATGGTGCCGCAACCTGAAAGGGTTGCCACGATTAATGCTGCAGTCCATAGCTTCATACGAGCACTTCCATTGATTGATTGATTGATTGATTGATTGATTCGAAAAGATCAGGCGTGCGTCGGCCAGCTTCGTTGCGTCTCACCGGCAGACACATTCTTCAGCCCATCACTTCCATGGCGCAGGATCCCCAAACAGCCGGCCCTGCACCCCTTCGATGCCCATTTCCAGAATCACCCGGTGTTCGCCTTCGGTCTCAACCCGCTCGGCAATCAGCGGCAGATCGATGCTGTGGGCCGCGCGCTGGACCGCTTCGATGAACAACCGTTTGTGGCTTTCCTGGTCGATGGTGCGGATGTAGCTGCCGTCGATCTTCAGATACGCCAGCCCCAGATGCGCCAGGTTGCCGATCATGCTGAAACGTCCACCGAACCGCTGCAGCGCCAGGGAATAACCGGCTTCTTGCAGGCGGCGGGTCAGCTTCTCCAGCACCGCTTGCTCCGGCACTTGCTCCTCGCCGATCTCGAAGGTCAGGCGCGCGCCGAGTTTCGGGTGATGGCGCAAGGCGTTGAACACTTCATTCAGCGCCGCAGCATCGTTGAGCGTGGCCGCCGACAGGTTCAGCGCCAAGCGCTCATTGTGTGTGCCCAGATGCGCCAGCACCTGCTGCAACATCAGCAAATCCAGTCGGCTCGACCAGCCAAAGCGCTCCAGCCACGGCAGAAAGCGCCCCGCCGGAATCGTCTCGCCGTCAGCATCGACCAAGCGTGACAGCACCTTGTAATGCATCACGGTCGAGCCATCGCCCGACGCCACCACCGGCTGAAAGAACAGCTGAAAACGCCCGTGCTCCAGCGCATGATCCAGGGTCCTGTGCCACGCGTGCTGATCTTCACCCAGATCGCCAATCGCGCCACGCTCGATGCAATACCACGATTGCTCGCCGCCGCTTTCAGCCTGAGACAACGCCTGATCGGCCAGCGCCAGCAAGGTCAACGAGGCATCGCCCGGGCTGTACGGCGCCAGCCCCATGTGCGCGACGGGCGAGACATCGGAGGCGCCAGTCGCTTCAAGGCTCTGCAGCGCCGCGTCGAGATTCTGCACCAGTTGCACGGCTTCATCGTGAACCATACCCGGCGCCAGCACGGCGAACTCACCGCCACGGCTGCGGCTGATGAGATTTCGGGTTTCAGGGTACTTTTCGCAGTGACGCACCAGTTGCTCAGCCACCGCCACCAGCAAGGCATCGGTGCGCTTGCCGCCCAGACGCTGGTTCAAGCCAGCCAGGTCGTTGACGCGCAACATCATCAAATACCCCGCGCGGCCGTCTTCCAGATGGCTGACGTGGGCGTTGAGTTGCATATCGAAATAACGGCGATTGGACAGCCCGGTCAGGCTGTCCTGATACGACTCAATGCGCAGCTTCTCGCTGCGCTCGGTGCTTTCCTGAAACAGCGCCTTGAGCTTCTCGACCATCTGGTTCATCGCCTGCACCACCCGGCGCAGCTCCGGCGTGCGCGGCAGTTCGGGCAGAACGAGAAACTCGCGACGGCCAATCGCCTGGGACTGCGCCACCATATAATCCAGCGGCTTGAGCTGCCGGCGCAACAGCATCGCGCCCAGAATGGCACTGACCACGCCGCACACCAGCAACCAGCCGAGGCTGCCCAGCGCGCTCTGCCACAACTTGGCCAGCGCGAACATCGGGTGGCTGACCACCTCGACCCGCGCCGTCTGCTGCCAGCCGCGGCTGACAATCGCCTCGCCCCCCGCCGGCTCAAGCCCGATGGCGTTGATAAACCACTGCGGCACGCCCTGATTGTCCGGCGTCGCACTGCGCTCGACGATCGCGTTGCCACTGGCCAGGTCCACCACGCGGATGCTCGCGTAATAACCGCTGTCGAAGATCGACGCCACCATCAGCTCGACCATCGCCGGGTCGTCGATATTGGACGTCAGCGACAGTGCCAGCGAGGTCGCGGCGTCCTGGGCGTGGGAGCGCAACTGATTGACGTACTGCGCCCGCGAGCTTTCCAGGCTGACGACAAAACTCCCCGCGAAGGCAACCACCATGAACAGACAGATCGCGATCAACAGCTGTTTGAACAGAGACATCAGTACTCCTAATTCTCGGGCTCGGTGGGGAAGCCTTCTGCAGACATTTTTTTCAGCACGTCCTGCCACCGGGACAGACGCTTGGTGTCGCTCACTTTCTTGTTGCCCTGCGCGCCCGGCAGCCACAGCCCTTCAGCGTTGAAGGCATACACCGGCAACAGGTCGGTTCGTTGGCTGGCGGGTTTGATGTCGTCGATCAGGCTGTCGAGCACCAGCGGCATGGCATTGGGGCTCGAGTAATAGGTCAGCACCATGTGCGCGCGGTTCAGGCGCAGCGCCTTGACGTAGGTGATCAGCAGCTTCTCGCTGGGCACGCCCAGGCGGCGCAGGCTGAAATACTTGGCGATCGCGTAATCCTCACAATCCCCCGCGCCCTTGATCAGTGACTCGACCGGCGTCGCCCAGTAATCGACCTCGTGCCACAAGTCGATGTCTTCGGCATAGCGCATCTGCTTGTTGAAGAACAGATTCACGACGTTGAGCTTGTCCATCTCGCCGACCTGCTTCTCGGTCGCCAGCAGGTTCTGCCAGGCATCGATGCGCTGCTTCCCGGCGCCCAACGGTCCGTACAGCGCCTCGGCGCGGCGGCTGATCAGGGAGAAATCCCAATCCGCGCTCAGATAGCCGACACACGCCGTGCACGTCAGTGCAAGCGCCAGAAGCATCCATAATCCAGGGCGCTTTTGAGCGGGGCGTGTCGCCAATTTGTCTTGTCCATCAGGCAATGGATAACGGAAAGCGATGGTGAGGGGTTGGGGAGGGAAACGCAATGGCGCGGTGAGATCATGCGCGGAAGGAAATGCCCGAAAACGCGACTCATGATAGGCTCGCGCCCCTTGATTTCATGACTCACCGGGTTGGTTTGGAAACGCGTATGGATATTGGTTTGAGCTGCACCGTCTGGGCAGGATGTGAACGTGCCGGTCATCTCGATGGGATCGGCGTGTACACCCGCTCCCTGTGGCAGGCGATGGAGGAGCTCAAGCAAAGCGAAGAGCCAGGCATCACCGTCAAGCCTTATGCGTTCGGCCGCAATCTGCCCACACTGGCGTGCGGCATACCCAAGACGCTCTCAGCTGATTTCCGCATTCAAGTGCTGGCGAGCGGCTTGCTCGGCCTGCCGCTGCCCAACTCCTCCGCCATCGCTCGCGATGTCGACATCGTCCACGCCTCCGATCACCAGATCCCGAGAATCAGTGGCGTGCCCGTGATTGCCACAGTCATGGACGCGATTCCGCTGATCCATCCCGAGTGGATCAGACAGAACCTCAAAACCCTCAAGGGCTGGCTGTTCGCGCGAAGCGTGCACAGTGCCGACCACTTGATCACCATCTCCGAGCACAGCAAGCACGATCTGGTCACGCACATGGGGATTGCCCCCGAGAAAATCAGCGTGACGCCGCTGGGCGTGGACCCGGTGTATTTCGAGCGCATCCCCCTCGAAACCCGCGACGCTGTGCTCGACAAGCATCAACTCAAACCCGGTTTCTTCCTGTTCATCGGCACGCTGCAGCCGCGCAAAAATTTGCCGAAGGTGCTGGAGGCGTTCAACGCGTTGCCGGAGTCGGTGCGCAAAGAGCATCCGCTGATTGTGGTAGGACGTGATGGCTGGGCCAACGAAGACCTGATTCCGCAGCTCAAGGCGCTGGAAGCAAAGGGCGAAGGGCGCTGGCTCAGTTATCTGCCGCAATCCGATGTGTTCGCACTGCTCCAGAGCGCCAGCGCGTTGGTGTTCGCGTCGTTATACGAAGGGTTTGGCTTGCCGGTCATCGAAGCATTCGCAGCCGAGTGCCCGGTCATCGCGTCGAACACCACGTCGCTGCCGGAAGTGACTGGCAATGCCGCCTGGGGCGTCGACCCGAATGACGCTGCAAGCATCGCGGCGGCCATGCTCGATGTCTTGAGTAATGAAGCGCTCCGGACCGAACGGGTTGAAATAGGGCTGGAACGCGCTCGCCAATTCACTTGGCAGGAATGCGCGCGGCAGACGCTGGCGGTGTACCGCAAAGTGTTGGCGGCACACCGGCAAGCTTGATTGACTGCTGACTACTTGGACTTTGGCGCTGAATTACCAAGGTCTTTCAGCGCTTCCGAATCATCGCCACCGAGCCACACGTTGACGCTGGCAACGCTCTCTTGCGACAGCTTGCCGGCCCAGCGATTGAGAATGAACAGGTTAGTGATGAAGTCGTACTGCGATTTCAGCAAATCGCTACGCGCCTTGAATTCATTCTGTACAGCGGTCAGGACGTCCACGGCGTTAACCACACCGTAGGTGAACGCCTTCTGCGCCGCGATGCTCGACTGCTTGGCCGATGACAACGCATTCTGCCCGGCGCGGATCTTGTCCACGGCAGATTGAGCCGTCAGATACGCGTTGGTGGTCTCCTTCACCACTTGCCGACGCACGCCCTCCAGGTCCTGCTCGGCCGCATATTGGTCGTCATATAGCCCGCTGACACGTGCAGAGGTCGAGCCGCCGCTATAAATCGGCACCTTCAGGCCGATGGTTGCGACATAGCTGTCACTGCGCGGGGTGAGGGTGTTGTCGTAGCCGACGTCACTCTGCTGAGCACCCAAGTTGAAGCTAAGCGAAGGGTAATGTCCGCCTTTGCCTTCACGCACCGCTGCATCGGCGGCCGCCAGATTGCTCTCATAGGCCTTGAGCAGAGGATTGCTGTTAAGCGCCTGCGCGATCCAGGCATCCAGCGGCAGGGTGGGCGCCTCAAGCGCGATGTCATTACGTATCCGGCTCAAGCGATCGTTGATCGGGCGTCCGACAATTTCTGACAACCCTTCCCGTGACAGACGCACCTGATTACGCGCTTCAATCTCTTGGGCCAGCAATGAGTCGACCCGAGCTTTGAGATCCAGCATGTCCGTAATCTTGGCCATCTGCTTGGCATACATGGCGTTGACGCGGTCAAGGCTGCCTTGGGTGGCGCGCCGTTCGGCCACAACCAACTCCAGCGCATCGTCAGCGGCCAGAGCAGCGAAATAACGTTTAGCCAGGTCCACCGTCGCTTCGGCTTGAGAGTCCTCGGACTGCGACGCCTTTTGCAACGTGACGCTCTTGGCCTTCTGATAGCGCTCCCACGCTTCCTTGTTGTAAATGAATTGACTGAGGTTCAGCCCATAGCTTTTGTTGTCGTAGATTTCTCGCGTCTGTTCGTCCTTGCGCAAAATCCGGTTGAAGTTGCTGCTCGCCGAGACTTGGGGCAGCAGTCCACCGAACGCCTCTCGCTCCTGCTGCTTGGCAGACCGGGCGTGGGCATAGGCCGACAGAATGCGCGGATCCTCAAGGCGAGACTCTTTGTAAAGCGTCATCAGGTCCAGGGAGTAGGTCGAGGCGCTGACTTGCTGCGGGGCTACAGGTTGAGCGGCATGAGCATTGAGCGCGAACAATCCAAAAAGCAAACCGGGAATAAAACGCACCACTGTCATTCCTCGATCATCGACTTGGCGAACATGTTGCGCGCAGGCTTGAGCAGGTACTGCAGCATCGTGCGGTCGCCCGCGTTGATCAGCACTTCCGCCGGCATACCCGGCTGCAGTTTGCGGTCGCCCAGGCGCTTGAGGCCGTCATCGGTGATTTTCACCCGCACGAGGTAGTAGCCCTCGCCGGTTTTCTCGTCGGTAAGACGGTCCGCCGAGATTCGCGTGACCTCCCCCTGAATGACCGGCGTTGTGGCGCTATTGAATGCGCTGAAGCGGACGTCCGTGAGTTTGCCAAGAGTGATGCGGTCGATGTCGTTCGTCGAAACGTGCGCTTCCACCACCAACTCCGAAGACTCCGGCACGATGTCCAGCAGCGGCGTTCCCGCGCTCACAACACCGCCGATGGTGTGCACTTTCATGTCAAGCACCATGCCGTCTTCCGGGGCGCGAATGACGATGCGTGACAACCTGTCCTTGAGCGCACTCGCCTTCTCCTGCAAGTCGAAGACCTGCGCCTGCACGTCGCTCAGGTCCTTGGCAACATCGGAGCTGAATTTCTGGTTGGTCTGGACGATCTGCATCTCGGTTTCATTGATCTGCAGACGCGTCTTGGTGATCGTCGACTGGTGGTCGGCGACCTCCGACTTGAGCATGTCCAGCTTGCGCTCCTGCTCAAGCAAACGCTGGTTATCGACGAAGCCCTGGCGCAGCAGATCTTTAAGCTCGGTGATCTCGCGGGTGTAAGACTTCTCAAGATTGACCTTGGTGCCGATCATGTCGTTGAGGCCAATGATTTGCTGTTTCAACTGGCCGATGCGCTCTTGCTGCACCGAGATTTCACCCAGGCGCGCGTCGTGCCGCGACCTGAACACTTGGGCCTCGCCATCGATGGCCTCGCGGGCACGATCGCTTTCGACACCGTCGATTTTCAATGCCGGGATAGCGGGCAGGTTGTCACGTTCGGCGCGAAGGCGGGCCTCTTTGGCGCGCGCGGTGATGAGCTGGTTTCGGGTGGATTCGTACTCTGAACTGAGCTGCCCGTCGTCAAGGATGATCAACGGATCGCCCTTATGCACCGTGTCACCGTCGCGGGCGAGCAGTTCTTTTACGATCCCGCCCTCAAGGTGCTGGACGGTTTTGCGGTAGCTCTGCACGGTGACAACACCTGAACCGTAAACGGCGTTGCCCAGCGGGGCGAAGGCTGCCCAGGTGCCGAACAAGCCGAAGGTCACCAGAACAATCGTCATCCCGACCCGGCGGATGCCGCGGTCGGAAATTGGCATGTCGTCAGAATGCTCGTCGAGCACGGTCATCGAGTTACTGGTCATTCATGCGTTCCTTTCAGGCGCTGGGCTGAATAGCGCCGGTCGCAGCAGGGGCGACACGAGGCGGGGTTTGACCCTGTGCCTGGGCTTGAGCTTTGGCCTGTTGCTGAGCCAGTTCGGCGATCACTTGGTCACGGGGGCCGTACATCGTCATCGTGCCGCTGTTCAAGACCATGATGCGGTCCAGTCGCGAGAGGACATTGGGACGGTGCGAAATAATGAACACCGTCGCCCCGGTCTCTTTCATCTTCTGCAGTGCCACGCCCAATGCACGCTCACCGACCTCATCGAGGTTGGAATTGGGCTCATCCAGCACGATCAACCGAGGGTTGCCATACACCGCACGCGCCAGACCAATGCGCTGGCGCTGCCCACCGGACAGGTTGACGCCTTCGCTTCCAATGACCGTGTCGTAACCGTCCGGCAATTGCAGAATCATTTCATGGACACCGGCGATGCGGGCTGCCAGTACCGTCTTCTCGGGGTCGACCTTGGTGAAGCGAGCGATGTTATCGCTGATGCTGCCTTCAAAGAGTTCGATGTCCTGAGGCAGGTAACCCAAATGCGGGCCGAGCTTCTGCTTGTCCCACGTACTGATGTCGGCACCGTCTAGCCTCACAACGCCGTGCTGAGGCGGCCAGATACCGAGCAACGCACGCGCCAGCGTCGACTTGCCTGCCGCACTTGGCCCGACGATACCGACGATGCTGCCAGCGGGCGTCACGAAACTGATGTTTCTGATCACCGCCGCTTTGGCACCGGGTGGCGCTACAACGAGGTTCTCGACCTGCAAATGCCCTTCAGGGTCCGGCAGGGACATGCGATCAGGCTCAGCGTTGAGTTTGTCCAGCGTGTCATTCAGCCGCTGGTACTGCAAACGGGCAGCGACGAAGCCTTTCCAGCTGCCGATCATCAAATCGATAGGCGCAAGTGCGCGGCCCAGCAAGAGGGAGCCGGCCATCATCAAGCCGGGATTTATATCGTGGGTGACCACCAGGTAAGCGCCGGCCGCCAGCATCATCGACTGCGCCCAGGCCCGAAACGTTTTGGAAATGGATGTGATGACGCCGCTCTTGTCGCTGGCACCGGACTGCAGGACCAATACGCGGCGCTGCCGCGTGGCCCAACGACCCATCAGGGTGTCCAGCATGCCCATCGACTCGATGACTTCGGCGTTGCGCAAGCTTTTGGTGGTCTGCAGGTTGGCAGTGAGACTTTGTTTATTGGCTTCGGTCAGCGCCGAGCCGGTATAGCGGTGATTGAGGTAAGCCAACAACACCAGTACAACGGCCGCGATGACGGTCATCCATCCGAACCACGGGTGAAACATGAACATCACAGCGGTGTACGCCGGGAGCCACGGCGCGTCGAAGAACGCGAACAGCCCGTTGCCCGTCAAAAACTGCCGCAGGGAAGTGAGGTCATTCAACGACTGTGCCGACGCATCCATGCCGCCGCTGCTCAATGCTTTCTTGAAGCTCGCTCGGTAGACATCACGGCTCAGCAGCACATCCAGACGGTTACTAATGCGTACCATGATGCGCGAACGAACCCACTCGAGAGAGCCCAGGGTGATCATCAGAACAGTGAGAATAAGGGTGAGCATGATCAGGGTGGAGGTGCTGCTACTGGGCACTACCCGGCCCGAAATCTGGATCATGTAGAACGTGGGGACCAGCATCAACGTGTTGACGAAAAAACTGAAAAACCCGACTGAGAGGAAGCTTCCGCGACACGCCTTGAGGGCCGCCTGCAGGTTATTTTCGTGTGAGCGACTCATAGAATCCATTACTGATGAGAAAGGGCTGCGAAGCCCGGGAGTGTACCAGCGACTACCCAGCTAGGCAGCATTCAAAGAGCCATCAGCCGCCGAGGCATCGAGCTTTTGAGATTAAGTTTTCTTAATGTTGCAACGCTGGACAATAAAGGCATTTGGATGCACTCCAAAAAAATCTAATAAGTTCGTCATGTCGATATCCAATCGGATGAAGCATCACTGATCATGCCAGCAATGTTGCAGGCATTGTGTACGCCACGCCACTACCGTTGCTCGTTTTAAAACGAACCCATGACCTTAAACCAGTGGCATTAATAGCGTTGACAGCGATCCCTCCCCGCTGCAGCCGATCATCAGTGCTCAGCACGTCAGACAGGCGAACCTGACGGCGACTCAGGGAAAGGGGCTAATCCACACCTCATTGACGCAGCCGGGTAACCAGAGAACACGCTGAAACAGGTGCGGCGATAGCCTTAAACGCCCGAGCTAGAGCCGCAGAATATCTGAAGGTATCGCATCTTTGGGATTTCATGGCTGCCTACCATCCCCGGCACATCGGCTAAATCCAGTGCCCTAACACCTCTTGCTCCACCCTTTCGGTGTCAAGCCCTGCTGAAGACGCGCCCAATCAGATTCCGGTGCGGTCAATGCCCACGACAATAGGAACGCTTCTGACCAACGGTAACCACAATCGAGTGAATCCATATCACTATGCCTACGGTGAATTCGTACTGATGGGGCGGAAAATTCCTACTGTTTGAATTGACATTTCTGAGGGATCGATTAACCTCGCCCTCGGCAGATGCCACCAGTGCGCCACTAAGTTGTGCAGTACGATTACAGCGTTGATGGATCAATTAATCGCTATCAATTGCTGATAACTCGGGATAAGAAGGAAGCTTATTGAGTGCAGTCGCAAACATTAGATGGCCTGAAAATTACTTCCCGCGTGACGCTCCTTGAGCCCGGGATGTACATCTTTCGTTATGCCTCCCAGCCCATCGCCGAGCGAAGCGTCTGCATCGCGTTGCAACAGGCCCCTCTGGGCAAAGGTGTCATCGATTTTTTCCCTGCCGAAGGCGTCTCCAAGAACATGCTCACCCGACTGGGCGACTGCATTATCGGTCGTGTCAAAGGTGGCGTTTCAACTGTTCTGATCACCGAATATTATCTGGCTGATGTCGAAATCGACCCCGTGGACCTGCGTATAGACCGCATCGACACGTCGTCGGCGATCATGCGCAACTTCATGCCCGCTACCCCAGCACCAGAAGCCGTAGCTTTTTCCGCGACTGCGCCAGTGCGCGCGGTTCTCAAGCTGACTGGTCACTTTGAATCCAAAGGCGATGTCTCAGTGGGAGACGAATGCCTGGGAGATGAGCGAGGCGCAACGCGGCTGGAAGGTTTTTCTGTCCATTGGGACAACAAACCGACCGGGGTTGACCTTGCTTACACCAGCACTATTGCCGGAGCAGGCCCAAGCCAGAAAGTTCTTACCGGTAGTTTCACCGGAGCTCGCAACAAAAGCGCAGCACTCGTCGCCGTGGGTTTTGGCTTGACGGGTCCGGATCGCGCACTCTACGAATTGACGGGCTATGTGGTTTTTGCCGGCGCAGCGCCGCAAGCCATCGTTGCCGAACAAATGCTTTTTGGACCGAGCGGCAGTGAACCGCTGGTCGCACTACAGCTTTCAATTACTCCCAAAACCGAGATCAACGCTCTCCGCCATAAGTCTCTCAGGGAAAAACCTGCGATTACGCAGACAGATAGCAACATAGGCCAACTGGCCTGAAACATCAGGAATATGACTCATGGCACTGCAATATGATGCTCCTACCACTGGCGCTGATTTCAAAGACGCTATCGCTGGCAACCCAGACATCTCGGCTGCTACCGCTGCTGCCATCACCTCGCTGCTGGGTCTGGACAACGCCGGTTCGTCCGTAGTTCTGGCTGGCTGGGATGGCGTTGGCGCTATCACTGCTCCAGAAGGTCAGGCTGTTGACGTTCTGGCAATCAAAACCACTGGCGCTGCCGGCACCAACACTACTCTGGTTCTGCCAGCAGACGTGGCCGACGCTAAAGTGATCATTATCGAC
The DNA here is from genome assembly GCF_046540435.1 of Pseudomonas sp. W5-01. NCBI lineage: Bacteria > Pseudomonadati > Pseudomonadota > Gammaproteobacteria > Pseudomonadales > Pseudomonadaceae > Pseudomonas > Pseudomonas sp. W5-01. The sequence goes on along the minus strand of NZ_JAXCIP010000007.1, from coordinate 208,222 downwards.
AGCGAAAGCAACGTCAGCCTGACTGTTACTGAGCAAGCTGCTCCAGCGGCAGAAGCTCGTCTGTTCGCAGTTGAAGCAGTTGCTGCAACAGAGCTGGTCATCAACGGCGGCAATGGTAGCGACAAGCTGACCTACGTTGGCACTGCCAACGTAACTCTGGATGGCGGCACTGGTAACGACGTTCTGATCACTGGCAGCGGCGACGACGTCGTCACCGGCGGCGCGGGCAACGACCACATCGAAACTGGCGCTGGCAACGACATCATCAACACTGGCGAAGGCAACGACGTCATTCTGGCTGGCGCAGGCCGTGACGTGATCAACGTCTCGGGTGCGAGCACCGACTTCACCGTTGACGTCACCGGCAGCTTCCTGAATCTGACCAGTGCTAACGCCGGCAGCAACAACGTTACTATTCAGGGCGGCGAGTTCGTCACCTTCACCGATGACCACACCCTGGCAATCGTTGAAACTGACGCTGAAGCAGCTGCTCTGCGCCTGTTCGATGGCCTGTTGGGCCGTGATGTTGATAACGCCAGTGCCGAGTTCTACAGCACTGCTGTTCAGAACGGCGCTTCGCTGAGCACCATCGCTACCAGCTTCCTGGCTTCCGCCGAGTACAAAGGTACTGTCAACGACGGTTTCCTGGACCAGACCTACACAACGCTGCTGGGTCGCGTTGATGGCGCTGATGATGCTGCTCAAACCTACTGGCAGGATCAGTTGGCTTCGGGCAAAACTCAAGCCGAAGTGGCAGCTGCAATCAGCACCTCCGCTGAAGCTCAAGCTCACGCGCAGTCGAACGACGACTTCATCTCGTCGCTGTACTCCACTGCTCTGGGCCGTGCTGCAGACGCTGCTGACACCAGCTACTGGGTTGGCACTCTGATCGGCGGCAGCACTCGTGCTGACGTTGCAACCTCGATCTACTCTTCTGCTGAAGCGTCTCACCACGCCAACGCCGAGTTCATCGACTCGCTGTACAACAACGCACTGGGCCGTGCCAACGTTCCAGACACCGACGCTGGCAAGGCTGCTTGGATTGCCGCTGTCGACCAAGGCGCTGTGACTCAGGCTGACGCTGTTATCGGCATCGTCGGTTCGCCAGAAGGCGTTGATCACAACTCCAACGTTGTAGTGGTACACGGCGCAGTCTAAACACTCGCACCGTTGCAACTTTGAATACCCTCAGCCGCAAGGCTGGGGGTATTCGGAAAAAAGGGGCACCTTTGGGCGCCCCTCTTTATTTTTATGCGAACCCCCCATGGCCCACTCAGAACACACCGACCTTGAGCGTGGAACGCTCATGGAGCAATTTCACCATGCACGCCAGATTGGCGAACATGGGAGTGCCATGTTTTTAATTGATAAAGCGCTCCAGACCCCCGAGTACCGACCCGAAGCCCTGATCTGGAAGGGCATCGAGGCCCTGCAACAGCAACGCTTGCACCATGCCTTCCTGTTCCTCGGCTCCGCTGCTCAGGCACTGCCGGGCCGCGCCGATGTGCGGGCGCTCGCCGGTCGCAGCGCCCTGGCACTTCAACAGCCAGAACTCGCGACTCGCTTGTTGGCCGCTGCATGGCAACAGATGCCTACGGACCCTGGCCTGCGAATCATGTTGTGGCACGCCCGCAGTCAAAGCATGCCACCTGCCAGACTGCGTCGATTGATCTTCACGCACCTACCTGAGATAGACGACGCTGCCGAACTGGGGCTGGTGCTGAAGATGCTGGCCGCTCAGCCCGACGCACCGGCCGAAGTCGGCGTTGCGCGCTTCGACCCGCAGAGCAATGAGATCACCGGGTGGGCGGTGAGCCTGAGATCCCCTGCCTCGGTTGTTTCCATTCAGATCGAATCCGGGGGGCAGCGCATCACACACTTCGCTGACCTGCCGCACCCGCTGCTCTCTAAAGCAGGCATTTGTGAAGCACACGGAGGTCTGCGCGTTAGAGTGGCCGATCCTGCACCAACGCTGCACGTCCGATGCACCGACGGCACGCCCCTTATTGGCAGTCCACTTTCCAACCTCCCGCCTTTCAATCCCTCTTCGCCAGTGGGCAAAAAAACCAGTCGCCTGGAGCCGGTCGATATCCTCGTCCCGGTGTACGACGGTTACGAAGAAACTCTGGAATGCATCAACAGCGTGTTGCGCAACCGAAGCCTGAATCGGACCGCGCATCGCCTGATCGTGCTCGACGATGCGACTCCGAATGCGGAGCTACGCACAGCCCTGCAAAGGCTGGCCGATGATGGCCAGATACAACATATCCAACATGCTTCCAATCTGGGCTTCATTCGCAACGTCAACCGTGGAATGGCACTGCACACCGAGCGCGATGTGGTCTGGCTCAATGCCGACACCCGCGTGCACGGCGACTGGCTGGATCGCCTACGCGCTGTTGCGTACAGCGACAAGGACATCGCCTCAGTCACGCCTTTCACCAATAACGGTGAACTGATGAGTTTTCCGGTCAGCCGCGTCAGCCATAGCATGCCCACCGCCGAACAACAGGCCGAGCTCGACCAACTGGCGCAGACTGCCAATGCGGCCGCCATGGAGATCGAAACAGGTTGCGGGTTTTGCCTCTATATAAAGCGCGATGCGATTACCGAGGTGGGTTACCTTGATGAGGTACACCTGCTGCGCGGCTATGGCGAAGAAACAGACTGGTGCTTGCGTGCACGCTCACTTGGATGGCGCCACATGGGAGCACCCAATGTGTTTGTGGCCCACCAGGGAGGCATTTCCTTTGGTGAAGAGAAGTCGATGCGCGTCGCGCACAACAACGCCATCCTCAAACGTCGCTATCCGAACGCATCCGACCGTTACCAGGCATTCTGCCTGCGCGACCCGATCAAACCTGCGCGCCAGGCGCTGCAGCGCGCACGTATCAACCACCTTTCAGCGCACTTGGCGGCAGCGGCAGCCGAAAAAGTGCCGGCCCTGAAGAGCCTGCACATCCACGGCGCCGACGTTGACGAATCCTTGAGCCTGACGTGGCGTCATCAGGCGTCCCACACCATGGCGACAGTGCGCGCAAAATGGGCGCCTCTGGACTTGGCCCTTGAATACCGGCTCCCGGAAGATGCAGACCAACTGGTCACCGACCTCCGCGGCCTGCCACTGGAAGACCTCGTATACCGCCAGCTGACAGGCTGCCCTGCAGAACTGCTGACACTCGCGGCACGGCTCGATAAGCCATACCGCATCCGCTGCAGCGATGACGAACTGCTGGCACAGCGCGCCGATCGTGGGTGGAGAGAATTTGCGCGGCAGGCACAGAGTGTGAGTCTGCCTTGGCAAGCCCTCCGCCAGCGCTATGCTGCGGCACTGCCAAATGCACGAATTGTGATCGACAAAAATGCGAAGGCGGTACGTGTAAAAGGGCAAGCACCGCACACACTGCTGATCGCCGATGACCTGCGCGATGCGGAAATCGCGGGGCGATGGATCGACTTCGCCAGATCCGTGACTCGGGATAACCTTCCCGTGGTGCTGCTAGCCGACGGCGACTACCCGTGGTTGAAAGCCCTGATCGCCACTGGCGCAGTTCATGCATTGCCTGAAGTGCAAGGCCTGGACAAGATCGACTGCCTGTCGCTGACGGGTTGCGATGCAGCATTGAGCCTGAATGCCGCGCCCGGTGCAGGCTGGCACGCACCGGACCTTGCCTCAACCCTAGGACTGCCGCTGTATGCGATGACCAGCGCAGTCGCCAAAGAGGCTGGCGCGCTGCCGATGAACCACCTTCCTTTTTCACTGAGCCGGGCGTGATGTCAGAAGACGTGCTAACGAAACCAACTGCCACTTGCCAAGCCAGTCAATCGTCCACAATGCGCGGCGCAGTTACTGGCCTCTATGGCGATGTCCTGCAAGGCTGGGCGCTGGACGATGCGCAGCCGGAACAGCGCCTGGTCGTCGAAGTGATGATCGATGGCGCGTGCGTAGCTTTAACCCGCGCGGATCAGTTTCAACCGAACGCCGAGATCGGTGACCATTTTCATGGCTTTGCCGTGCAACTGCGGCAGAGTTGGCTGGAGGGCGCGAAACACATCAGCGCTCGGATTGCGAACCAGGACTTTTGCCTCGCTGGCGATCTGCAACTGCCGACGCGCCCCAGTAAAGACCCGGCCCCCGTGGCCTCGCGAGTCTGGCACAGCGGCGGACTGCGCCTGAACGGATGGTCCTGGGACCCCGATGCGCCTTCGCGCCATGTTGATGTGGTCGTTCGTGAGGGCGATCGAGTCGTGGGTCGTGCATCCTGCGACATCCATCACCATGCGCTCGCTGAGCGACCGACCAGCGACCACGGCTTCAATCTCGACCTTCCGTGGGAACTGGCAGATGGTGAGGTCCATATCCTCCACGTTGAAAATGACCTTGGCCATCCTCTTTCAGGCAGCCCGATCAGAATGTGCTGCTGGCCCGAGGGTATTGAAGGGTTGCTGCGTCAGCATGACGATCACGGCCCTGACGAACAGACCATGGCGCTGCTCACCCAGATCGCAAGGGAGCAATCACTCCACCTACCGAAAAGTGCCGGCTTCCATCATTACCCGCAGTGGTTCGAGGTCTTTCAGCACACGCCTCCACGGAATGCGAGCCCCCTGAAAACCAAGATCGGTGTACTGCTGATCAGTGACGGCGACATGACGCTGGAGGGTCTCAGCCTTGCGAGTTTGCGCGCGCACAGCGCTGCGCCTCTAAAAGTCGCAAGGACGTCGGTGGATAACCTGCTGCCAGAAGTCAGAGACCTGCTGGAAACGGGTTGCGACTGCATCGTTCCCATCCGGGCAGGTGATCACTTCGCGCCTCGCGCATTGGACCATCTGGTCGGCCTGCTCGACGAAGGCGTTGCATGGGGTTACGCCGACTGCGACCGCGACGGCCCGCAAGGCGAACGCACCCTCCCCTGGCTCAAACCCGTGTGGGACGTAGACCTGTTTGTTGGCGCAGATATCTTTACCCCCGGCGCTATCTTTAGCGCAGACATCGTGCAGGCGGCGCTTTCACTGCTGGCGCCAGCCAACGAATTGCACTCGCTGAACTGGGATTTCCTCATCGCAGGCATCGTACTTGCCACCGAGCGGCTCCAAGCCAGCGTGGTCCACCTGCCGCAGGTCGTCTATCACCGACACCACCAGTGCTCGGCCAGCCCTGAACTGGCGTGGCCGTCGATGGACCGTCATCAGGCGATCGGTTGGCTGTGCCAGAGCATGACACCGGGCACAACGGTCAGCGCGCTGCCGAACTACCCGGCATTGCTGCGCGCTCGCTGGCCCCTGCCGCTGACGCTACCTCGCATCAGTCTCATCGTGCCGACGCGCGACCAGGTGGGACTGTTGCGAACGTGCATCGAAGGCCTGCTCAACAACACTGATTACCCGCAACTGGAAATCATCGTTGTCGACAATCAGTCCAGCGACCCTGAAGCCCTGGAATACCTGCGTTACCTGCCAACCCAAGGCGTGAAAGTGCTTCCGCACCCGTTCCCTTTCAACTACTCGGCGATCAACAACCGCGCGGTGGAACAGGCGAGCGGGGAAATCATTGGCTTGGTCAACAACGATATCGAGATCATCGAAGCGGGCTGGTTGAAGGAAATGCTCAGCCAGCTGCTGCGCGAGAACGTCGGCGCAGTGGGTGCAAAGTTGCTGTGGCCCAACCGGATGGTGCAGCACGGCGGCGTTGTCGTCGGCATCAATGGCTTGGCTGCCCATGCAGGCAATAATCTTGAAGAAAACGACGCGGGCTACCTGGCGACCAACCAGCTCACTCGGCGCCAAAGCGCTGTGACCGCGGCTTGCTTGTTGATGCGCAAGTCGGTCTATGAAGACCTCGACGGGCTCGAAGAAAAAGCATTCCCGGTGGCGTTCAATGATGTGGACCTGTGTTTGCGTATACAGCAGTCAGGGCTGAATCTGGTCTGGACGGCCTTTGCGAAGTTGATTCACGCAGAGTCCGCAAGTCGTGGGAAGGATCAGACCCCGGAGAAGCGAGCACGGGCCCATCGCGAGCAGCAGGGGTTTATCGAGAAATGGTCACTGCACGGACAGGTCGATCCTTATTATCATCCGGCGCTGAGTCATGATTATCTAAGCGGGGCTTATGGTGGCCTGGCCTTGCCAGCAAAAGATCTCAAAGCTCGAAAACCAGCTCGTTGAGCACCTTGTACTAAACCGATTTTTGACCTACTTGGCATCTTGTTTTTCAACAAGCTGCGACATAATGAGCAAATGATTGATGAAGAGTAAAAGCACAGTAAAAAAGGCTCAAAAGGCAGAAGTCATTAAAAACTTTTGTATCGTGGGAAACTGTGCCGGGAGGACAGCTTGGTTTGCTGAGCTACTTCACTCCAAAGCTACGCCATTGGGACAGCTCACTGACGTCACCTCAGATTTCGAGCATCTGCAGGATTTTGGTGCCAACGCCCACGGGTCAGATGCCAAGACAGATCTAGAACTTATATTCAAACGCAATAATGCGACTTTTGAGGCTTGGTACTGGCAACCCAAGATGATCGAGGAAGTAGTTAAGTCCTGGGAAGACTTGGGTAAACACACTCAGTTTGTCCTAGTTTACACTTCACCTGTGGAAACATTGAATGCCGTGACATCAGGCTCTGGGCAACTGATAGTCGATGTGGAGGGTACTCTTAAGAAATGGCGTCAGGATACTGAACAGTTGATGTTGTTATCTCAACGAATCCCGGACCGCTGTCTGATTGTCAGCGCGGATACGCCGCAAGCGATCCGAGCAGGCCTTGAAAATCTGAAAAACAAGCTGAAGCTTGTCTTCGAGCATTCTGTTCCATCTGAAAATCCTGTGTCGAATGAGGTGTCTAACAAGTTTGAAAGCTATATAGCCAATGAGTCCAGAATTGCACAGCTGCACAGTCAACTTTACCAAAGCGTGCTTCTGAATACCTCACCCTTAGGCTTGGATATGGTCGGAGTTGGGCATAATGATCGTGTAGCGAAGTCAGTAGACGACGAAGGATGCCCGTCGAAGGGAAGTTATGGCGACGACTACTCAGGCATCGGGGATGAATTGCTAGATTTACAAGAAGAGAATCGAGAGCTGACGCAAAAGCTACATATGATCCAGGAAGAACTTGAACAAAAGCTGGTATCAAATAAAGAATATCTTTCATTAATAACTGCCCAGCGTCTAGCCTTGGAAAAGGTATACAGTGCCTTCCCTGATTACTGGAATGTTGAAGCGATATCCACCAGCATATTGAAAGAGAGTGAGCCCAACAGCGTTGTCGAAATACGCCTCACTAATGCCGAAGTGAACTATAAGATAGTTGAAGGTATTACAATCAGGGTCTCGCTCAACCCAGATATGCCCAGCATTAGCGTTAAGCCGACTACTTTAGACTGGCTTAGCTGCATGAAGAACTCCGCGACTGAGTGGCTGACAATAGAGCCGCGTCAAGGCGCGCTTTACCAAGGGCCGAACGCAGTCATCAGTCGTTTGGGCCCAACGGATTGGTCGGCACTTTTAGAGCTGCTAAAAAAGCTAAAGTCTTATGTCAACTCAGGTGCGAACAAGCACCAATTTCCAACTAAGTTATCTCAGATCAGAAAAGCACTAGGCGCTCTCTACGAGACTCTAAACGCATGGCCTATGGTGCCTAGATACGACAAAATCACTCTAAAGGATACCCTTCAGCAGGGAGACTATCGCAGCTTGGGCATCTCAATATCCAACTTAACTATTGGCACATCCAGCTGGGGCAGGCTGTCTTATCGCCTGGCGACGCTAGACGACTCAGGGGTTACTTTTGGCACTAATCCCCGATTGGAATTCCCACAGGACTCGAAATCGGCACTGCAAAATTGGTTTGCAGAGACAGAGGACGCCAGAGGTCAGCGTTTGGAGTTGCGATTCGCAAAACCTGATGCGATGGATTTACAAGTGTGGAGCGCGCTGGCGGAAAACGACAAATTATTAATCGCGGGACTCATCAGCAGTCTCGGAAACCAGTTAAGTGATCTCGAGCACTCTAATGAGCTGGTTAAAACGGATTGGAACGAGTGGCAAATGTTGGCGAATTCTATCAAACAAATTGCCGCAAAGAAAATAACCGCCTGATAGGCCAACACCATGAATTCCAAAATGATTTATGTGCTCAATAAAGAACTTTTAATGCTGGTGCTGATTAAATGACAAGCGAATATATGACTTCCACCCTATCACAGGCGAACGCAGCTTTCCGAAACGGCGAATACGCGCGTGCGGTCTCATATTATGAGAAAGCTGTACAGGAAAATCCTGAGCTCGCTGAAGTCATTGACATCAATATCAGGATGGGACGTAAGCATTGGCTACGCAGCAACGACCCAGAAGGCACAGCGCTGTCAATATTCACCACCGGCCCTGAACAAGGTAGAACGGAAGAGCGCGCGGCCAACGATATTGGACCTCATTACACCTCCGAGGATCATGAATTGATCGCGCTGAGCGGTCTTTTCAGCCATAACTATTACTACGAAAACTATGAGGATGTAGCGGCATCAGGCGCAGACCCAATAGAACATTACTGTCAACACGGCTGGAAAGAGCACAGGAATCCTAATAAAGAATTTAACACACATTATTATTTAGGAACCAACGCGGACGTTGCACAAGCTGGAGTGAATCCATTTGCTCACTGGGTGCAATACGGGCAATTCGAGCTAAGAAAAATAAAAAAAGTAGAAGTCGATCCTTTATATGACCCTGGCGCTCATCAGCCGACAGTTATTTTTTTGAGCCATGAAGCATCTCAGACAGGCGCACCAGCGGTTTTGTTGTCTCTAATGCGTTGGGTGAAAAAAAATACTAGTATTAAATTTTCGATCATTATTGGTTCCCAAGGGGTCTGGAACAAGCGATTTGAGGAAATCGCCCCTTGCTTTTATTTAGACCACGCACACAAGAATGGCTTGACCGCAGAACTTCGGGACTTTTGCGGCAGCAACGTTCAGTCAATCTATGTCAACACAATCGCATCCGGCTCTTATGCAGAACATTTGAAATATCTAGGGGCTGAATTCATTACTCACGTTCACGAGATGGAGAACGTGTTTGAAGTTTTTGAAGCTCAATTCCTGTCCTTATCGAAAATATGCAATAAATACATTGCGGTTTCCCCAGGATCAGTGGAGTCACTTAGAAAAAGGAATGTAGACGAACGTGAGATTTCTTTTCTAAAGCCCTTCATTGAGCCTTTCGATTTCTATCGTTCAAAAAGGCATCTCAAAAGCAAAAAAACAATAATATTCGGCTGCGGCGCTGTGGAGAAAAGGAAGGGGTTTGATCTATTTTGTGAGACAGCACTGATCTTACTCCGGCGGGGTGTATCTGACTTCAAGATGATTTGGATCGGATCTGCCAGTGGTAAAGACCTTAATCCTGAAAGCGAAATTGAAAGCCGTCATTTAGCAGGTTTCGTGGAGTGGGTTGGGCCAAAAGAAAACCCGCGAGAATATTTTGCATCAGGCGATATTTTCCTACTTACTTCTCGGGAAGATCCTTACCCATTGGTATGCATGGAGGCTGCTGAAGCGGGTATGCCGATTGTGTGCTTTGGTAGCGAAGCAGGCGGGATGCATACCTTTGTAGAAGATGATGCTGGGATCGTCGTTAAATACCTAGATGTCGGAGACATGGCGTCCAGCGTGCTCGAATTAATCAAGGATATTGACAAAAGGTTGTCAATGGCCGAGCGCGCTCGAACAAAGGTTTCTGAACGTCATTATGTAGATAGCGTCGCGCCAAAGATCCTCGAACTTCTACCTGATGGAATCTACCATTCGGACTCGGATTACGAAGCTTTCATCAAAAAAATCGACGAATGCCGAGTCGTATCGTTCGACATATTTGATACGCTGGTAACAAGGCAGTTCCGTGATCCAGAAGTAATTTTTGACCTGATAGAATATCAGCTTACGGAACACGAGCCAGCAGCGCTGCCCTTACTAAAAGAGCGCATGGATACCGCAGGGATGGTACTGGGGCGCCATCTGGGGGAGAAGGATGATGTATCCATCGACTCTATTTACGAGCATATGTCCTTTTTCAACAATTCCGCCATCGAAAAGTCTGTCGAGCTCAGCGTCTGCGTTCCCCATTCCCTCGGAAAGAAACTGTACGACTACGCCAGAACGAAGGGAAAAACAATATACATCGCAAGTGACATGTACTTGGACCAACATACAATAGAAGCTATTTTACGGAACTGCGGCTATTCCCATTGGGACCATTTACTCCTGTCATCGACGCTAGGTAAGAAGAAAGAAACCGGCAAACTTTTCAAGTCGCTAATTGATATCGCTGGCAGGTCAAACTATTCCCCAGTGGACATTTTCCATATCGGGGATAACTGGGAAGGTGATGTCCGCCAACCTAAGCTAGCAGGGTTTGACACAAAGAGGTTTTCGCCTATCGGAGAGCACTCCCGGAAAATCTTCAGACTGTCTCTCGATCAAAAAAAGAAGCTCTCTCAAAAGGGCAGAATCTGGGATAGCTACTGTGAACAGCAGAGCGATCTTTGGCACAAGGAAGCGCCAGGCATTTCATGCGACTTTTATACTCAGATCGGGTTCGAGATAACAGGGCCTTTGGCGGCCATGATGGCGATGTACGTAAGGTCGCAAGCTCAGGATGCAGGCATACACAAAATTGTATTCATGGCTCGAGATGGCCGAATCATAAAAAAAGCGTTCGACATACTTTACAAAGATCAGCTAGCGTCGGATGAAATCTCATCGTGCTATATGCATCTTTCTCGTGCGACGGTTATTCCCGCAACTTTTCAAAACCCACTATCATCCAACGACATAGCATTTATTCTTGATGGGCTCCATCTTCAAGAAAAAGACGTCTCGTATTTTCTGAAAAAATCAGGACTCAACCCGCAAGATAGTGGAGTCAGAGCAATACTTCTGGATAGTTTTCAATCCGAAGATTACGTGCCTGGATGGCAGGATTACCATAGCCTAAGCCGTTTACTTACTCAGCTTTCAGGCCGCATCCACTCTGCAAACGTAAAAAATCGTGAAAACCTTGAATTATACCTTTCAGAAAATGGCATTCTGAACGAAAAATCCGTGCTGTTCGTAGATGTCGGGTGGCTATTAAATATTCAATCTCGGCTGGAATACTTCCTCGGAAAACTAGCCTCGAAAACAAACGTCAGGGGATGCTATGTTGGTTCTCGCGAAAGGGTGAGCAAGGGTGTAGTTCACTCTGGATTCTTGTTCGAACAGGGAGACCCTTATGTTTATGCTGACTTCATAGAAGCAAATACCACTCTTTTTGAAATTCTTTTTTCTGCGCCAGAACCATCGGCCAGGGGAATACTAACAAACCCGGTTTCGGGTAGAGCCAATATATCATTCAAAAAGATTCCAAATCCTCTCTCGAATGAATTCGTCGTTGCCCAGAAAATTCATTTAGGGGCGGAGGCTTTCTTCGAAAGATTTGGCAAAGCTCGGTCCTCGTTCTTCCCTGAAATAATCTCTAGAGATTACTTTTTTCAACTTTTTCAATCCCTTGCACAATCAGAGAACTTGGTTGCCAAGGCTGCCCTGGGTAATTTCGAAGTTTCGCTCGGGGGGGATCATGAGTTTACAGTCAAACAGGAATTAATTAAAAATGATGACCCACATACAAGCTATTGCCTGAAGGAAAAAGCTGACTACTTCGACCCTGTCCATTTCAAAATTCCACTAAAAACCTGTAATGCTCTGATCTTTAGCTCGGCAGGCCTGGATAATGGGTCAACCCGTTACAGATCAATCCACCTGGCTGAATCCCTTGGGAGTATTGGAGTAGAGTGCACCGTTGCGCACGTCGCCTTGGATATCGGCGGCGCGGCGCCATTGATAGATCGAGCTGATGTCATTGTCTTTCAGCGATGCTTTATGGAGCAAGGGAACGTTGCCGAGTTTTTTAAATATGCTCGAATGAATGGCAAACGGTGCGTCGGAGAAATTGATGACTTAGTGTTCCCTAAGTTTGTAGCTACGATTGGTTCAGTGACAGGCGGCGAGTGGAATATCGATGAAGCAATGTTCGTTGCCAGTGCGTACGAAAACTTCATTAAGCTAATGGACGGATGCATTGTTTCTACCCCACTGCTAAGATCCCACATAGCATCGGAATATAAAATCCCTTGCGAAGTCTACCGCAACAAGGTTAAACCATTCACTTCAACCGATGCTGTCCTCGCACCAGATTCTTTCAAACTCATCTACGCATCTGGAACGTTTTCTCATAAGGAAGACTTCGACATTATCGAAGAGACGCTGTTTAATTTTTGCCTGAAAAACGCAGACTGCAAGCTTTCAGTACTCGGTGCGGCACAAGTTTCTGAACGATTGCTTGCACTCGCGAACGTATCAAGTTACCCCATATTAGATTATAACGGGATGCTGGGATTTATCTCCAAACATGACTTGCTGCTTGTCCCACTTATCGACAACGTGTTCAACCGCGCAAAATCAAATGTGAAATTTATCGAAGCGGGTTCGGTAGGAGTTCCTGTTCTGGCATCGGAGGTAGGCGAGTTCAAGCTAAGCATCAAGCATAAGACTAATGGCTTCCTTGCGAAAAATCCGCGAGACTGGGCCGCAATTCTTGAGCAGCTTCGGCTGCAGCCCACACGCTTAAAGTCTGCGGGCACTCAGGCCCAGTTGACAGTTTTGAAACGCTACACCACTGCTCAATGTGAATTGAAAACTAAGTTCCTGTGCGGCAATTTAAAGCAACAAACCACTAAGACCACGCTTTCACGGGTTGAAATCTGATGCAAGTACTGATTGTAGGTGGGGCGGGGTATATCGGCTCCCACATGGTGCATACCCTTATACGATCCGGATACGAGGCTATCGTACTGGACGACCTCAGCGGGGGCCATGCAGATGCTGTAATAGGCGCTAAACTCTTCGTCGGGTGCTGTTCAGATAAAGCATTGCTTGAGCAATTATTTAAAGACCACGACTTCTGTGCCGTCATGCATTTTGCGTCATTCATTCAAGTTGGGGAGTCTTCAATAGATCCGGCAAAATACTATGCTAATAACTTCTGCAAAACGGCCAACTTGCTCAATACGATGATATCAGCAGGGGTTAGTAACTTTGTATTTTCGTCAACTGCGGCGGTTTATGGAAATCCCATATCCGCCATCATCCAAGAAGATCACCCGAAACATCCCATTAACCCTTACGGGCGCAGCAAATGGATGGTAGAGCAGTTACTTGAGGACTACGATACTGCCTACCAGTTCAGGTCAGTGTCGTTGCGTTATTTTAACGCTTCTGGCTGTGCACCCGACACTGGATTAGGGGAGCGCCATGACCCAGAAACTCACCTGATTCCGCTGGTCCTGCAAACCGCGTCGGGTAGAAAGAAAGCAATCTCTATCTTTGGTGACGACTACGAAACGCCAGACGGCACCTGTGTTCGAGATTACATTCACGTGCTAGATATATGCAGCGCTCATCTGCTGGCAATGCAATATCTGCTCGACGGTGGAAAAAGCGACCAATTCAACTTGGGAAATGGCTCGGGCTTTTCCGTAAAGCAGGTGATAAACAGCGCCAGGGAGCTAACGGGGCGCGAGATCCCCGTAGTCACCCTGGCGCGTAGGTTGGGTGATCCGGCGCGTTTGGTCGCTGACGCTTCTAAAGCCTCACAAATATTACGATGGCAGCCCGGCAGATCTGATCTGAACACGATTATTTCTGACGCTTGGAGCTGGGAAGTTGATCACTGCTGGTAATTGAAAATTCAGCCCGAGAGGATTGGTGTTAAGATTCTGACAGTAATGACATCTGATAACGGAGAGTTCCATGATAACTGGCTGGATAGAGAGAAATGAAGGCAGCAGATTTTTTGGCTGGTTTTCCTGCAGCGACGAGTTGCTTGTAAAGCACAAAGCCCTTCATATTTACTTTTCCGGCGAGCTAAGATGGATTAAAAAAATAATCATTAAACCAGCTGACAGGCCGGACTTAGCAACATACGCCAATGCCTTTCTGTTCGAGTTCGATCTGAGCACGGAAGATTTTCATCAGGGGGCCTCTACCTGTTCAATAAATTTTAAGCTTTCGTGTTCAGATGTCAGCTACCCGCTCTTGGTAACTCCTCATTTAGTGTCGCAGTCTGTTGCGGTTGCGGATAGCCTTAAAGAGGGACTCTCGTTTGGCCGAATCTCGTCTGACGGCGCCGCTATTATAGGTGCAGGAGGTAAGATTTTTCTTAGAGAAGGCACTAACAATGTTGAAGGACTTTACAATGGCGAAACCTTTATCGACAGCAGAGGGTGGTTGCAAATCTTTCAGTCAAGACACGCCCGCTCTATCAGCAGCGGCTATGACTATATCCAAATTATCATCCCTGAAAAATCCTCCGTAATGTATTGGAATGCTCCATTCCATGCAACAAAGGGATCTCAAGGCTTACAATCAATAGTGGATGGCGTACAAAATCTACCGGATATTCGTAGAAGCCTAATTTATAGCGCCGACTATATTCCGGATGAAGTCCACGCTGAATCTACTTTCAGGGCATTTGATACTCATATGTCGACGTATGGCAGCAAGCTTCTAATAGATGCTTTGCTCGACCGCCTAGCACCTCAATCCTACTCTGTATATCGGTTGGGGCCTGTTATGCACGGCGATGCTCCTGGTGATCTTGGCATTCGATTTTCCGAAGATGGTTACATCGTCGAACGCCCTCCACTGTACGAGAGCTTGCTGGATCAAAACGGCGACATTCTGACACCTGAGGCAATAGACGAGTTTGACCCATCAGAAGGCAATATTGGACTACGACGCATCTGGCGATGCAGTAATGCACCCATCCAGAAACGTGTCATTTGCTTCGGGGGGTCTTCGTTTGAGCGTGGAGAGGTCTCAACCACTCTTTCTTGGTGGTGCTCACGGCTTTTCGCTGAATTCCATTTCTATTGGGGGCCAGATTGTCTATCTGAGATTGTAGATAGCCTATCGCCAGATATCGTTATATGCCAAACAATTGAAAGGTTTCTGACTGTAGTGCCTAGGCAATAAACTAAAGTAGTCCGACATATAGGCTGGAAACTTCTCATTGACGTTGACCAGCCCCTTCGCGGGGCATCTTCATATGTGATAAGCGCTATTCTGATTGTTCCTTTAAGGCTCCATTGCTTCGGATGTAAGGTTCGACCATGTTTGTATCGGGCAAGGTTCATCACGTGTTGCTGCAGCGTTTGCCTGAGGCCCGCGCTCAGCACCCCAAATCACTTTATTAGCGAACACCTGCCATTCCGGGCAACCTTCTGCTTTCCATGACCAACCTGCCCTTCGTGAGCGAACAACGCGTTTCCCTCGGCGAACCAAATCTGCGTACCGTTGCATTGGCAGCTTAGAGTGCGAACCGTTCTCTGGTACCCTTGCGCGCACGAACATCCCGGATTCCAGATAGGTCGCTCTCCCTGGCATGGTTTTCACCCTTGGCATGCCTACCTGCCATAGCGCAAAGCGGAGATGTCCAGTCTCTCCGCCTTATCATCAGTTAGCTGTCAGTTTGCATGAGGTTTACCAAGATGGATTTGATACCCGTAATTTTGTCAGGCGGCGTCGGCAGCCGGTTGTGGCCCGTTTCTCGCGAGGCCCATCCCAAGCCGTTCATGATGCTGCCAGACGGTCAGAACCTGATTCAGAAAACCTTCCTGCGCGCTTCTGCGCTGGCGGGTGTCTCCCAAGTCCTGACAGTGACCAACCGCGATCTGCTCTTCAAGACCGAGGATGAGTATCGCGCTGTAAACAAAAAAGGCCTCGCCCAAGCTTTCATCCTGGAGCCTTTCGGACGTAACACCGCTGCGGCGGTTGCCATGGCAGCCCTGCAGATCAAGGAATTGCAAGGTCCAGACGCTCACATGCTGGTCCTGGCCGCCGATCACCTGATCCAAGACGAGAAAGCCTTTGCTGCCGCGGTTGATAACGCTGTGCGGCTCTCTGAAAAAGGCTGGCTCGTTACGTTTGGCATCCAGCCCCAGTACCCGGAAACAGGCTTTGGGTATATCGAGGCCGGTGAATCCACGGGTCAAGAGGGCGGCTTGAAGGTCGCGCGGTTCGTCGAGAAACCCGATCTGAAAACCGCTGAATCCTATGTGGCGGCTGGTAACTACTACTGGAACTCGGGCATGTTCTGCTTCCAGGTCGGTACCGTGCTGGAAGAGTTCGCCACTCATGCCCCCGACGTGCTTGAAGCCGCTGCGGCGTCGATCGCAAGCTCTCGTCTGACCGAAGGCACTGACTACCAATGCTTGTCGCTCGACGCCGACTCCTTCGCCAAGGTCCCGGACATCTCCATCGACTATGCCTTGATGGAGCGCTCCAACAAGGTTGCCACTGTTCCCTGTGACATTGGCTGGAGTGACATCGGTTCGTGGAACGCTGTGAGCGAACTGACCGCTCAGGACGATGACGGCAACCGGTTCGAAGGCGAAGTGCTGTCCCATGGCTCACGTAACAACTACGTGAACAGCGAAGAGCGACTAACGGCGCTGGTGGGTGTCGAGGATCTGCTGATCATTGATACGGCTGACGCGCTGATGATTGCGCACAAGAATCACGCGCAGGACGTCAAACATATCGTCACACAGCTAAAGAGCTCAGGGCACACGCTTCACCAGTTGCACCAGACCGTCCACCGCCCGTGGGGCACCTACACCACGCTGGAAAACGGTGAGCGTTTCAAGATCAAGCGCATCGTGGTCAAGCCTAAAGCGTCGCTGTCGTTGCAGATGCACCATCACCGCAGTGAACACTGGATTGTCGTCAGCGGTATGGCCGTTGTGGTCAACGATGATCAAGAGCTCATGCTCAATACCAACGAGTCGACCTTTATTCGTGCTGGTCACACGCACCGACTGACCAATCCGGGTGTCATAGACCTGGTGTTGATCGAGGTGCAGAGCGGCGACTATCTGGGCGAAGACGATATCGTGCGTTTCGAGGATGTCTACGGCCGCGCTGGTCAGTAAATCATCACCCTCCGCGAACGTTATGAACAAGGCGCCTGGCGATTGCCGGGCGCTCTGGCATGCGCTCGACCTCCGCGACACCTGCCTTTCTGCCAGGGGCGATCCCTCAAGACGGGATTACCAGTATTCCCACATTGCCCGGCCACTGCCTTCCCTCTGATTGGTAAGGAGCGTTAGCATTCGACGCCCGCCGCAGGGAAGCCATTGCCAGAAGAGAGAGCCCCATTTGAAGCTTCAGGATTTAAAGGTGAACACATGTTTGGATTGTTGAGAGGGCTGTACAGCTACAGGAGCTTTATCGGCACCTCGATCCGCAACGAATTCGTATCTCGGTTCTCCCGCAGCAGCCTGGGTGGGTTGTGGATGATCATCAACCCGCTGGCGAACGTGCTGATCTACGCGCTGATCTTGTCCAACGTTCTTGCCGCGAAACTGCCCGGCATCGAAAACAAATACGCCTACGCGCTGTACTTGATGGCAGGGACGCTTGCGTGGAGCCTCTTCTCGGAGATCATCAACCGATGCCTGACGCTCTTCATCGAGAACGGCAATCTCATGAAGAAGATGAGATTCCCGCGGATCACCCTCCCCTTCATCGTTTTGGGCTCGGCGTTGCTGAATAATCTGCTGCTGCTGCTCTCCGTGCTTGCTGTCTTTATTTGTCTCGGTCAATGGCCGACCTGGGAGATGCTGTGGGCCGTCCCCTTGATTCTCATCGTCGCGGCGCTAGCTGTCGGGCTGGGCTTGATCCTCGGTGTGCTCAACGTATTTGTGCGTGATATCGGTCAGGTCATCCCTATCGTGCTGCAGATCCTTTTCTGGTTCACGCCGATCGTCTACCCGATCAACATCATCCCCGAAGACCTCAAGTCGCTGATCGCCTGGAACCCGATGTACCCGATCGTGACGGCTTACCACGATGTCTTCGTTTACAACGTGGCGCCTGACTTCTCGCAGATAGGTATCACTGTTCTGATCACATGCGTGCTGCTGGGCTTCGGCCTTTACATCTTCCGCCGAGCAGCGCCTGAAATGGTGGACGCCCTATGAGCCTGTTGCGCGCGAAAGACCTCGGCAAAGCCTACCGAACCTACCGCAGCGAGTGGCAACGTATTGGCCGCTGGCTGGGCATCAAGAGCGCTCCCCGCGAAGAGCATTGGGTGCTTCAGCACATCAATTTCGAGATTAATGCAGGCGAAGCCATTGGCATTGTCGGCCAGAATGGTGCGGGCAAGTCGACGCTGCTGAAGATGCTTACCGGCACCCTGCAGCCGACAACGGGCTCCGTTGAGGTGCACGGCCGTATCGCTGCGATTCTGGAACTGGGCATGGGTTTCAACCCGGAGCTGACGGGTCGCCAGAATGTCTATCACGCTGCGGGTTTGATGGGTTTTACCACTCAGCAGATTGATGAAGTGATGGCTGAGATCGAGGCGTTTGCCGAAGTAGGCGAATACTTCGATCAGGCAGTTCGCACCTATTCCAGCGGCATGCAGATGAGGGTCGCCTTCGCGGTCGCCACTGCCAAGCGCCCGGAAATCCTGATCGTGGATGAGGCGCTGTCGGTAGGGGACAGCTACTTTCAGCACAAAAGTTTCGACAGGATCCGTGAGTTCCAGGATCAAGGCACCACGTTGCTGATCGTTTCCCATGATCGAAGCTCGATCCAGGCGCTGTGCGACCGTGTGCTCCTGATTGAAGGGGGCACGGTTATCAAGGACGGTGCACCGGAAGAAGTGATGGATTTTTACAACGCCATTATTTCCGAGAAAGAGAACGCCACCGTTCAAGTGCACAAGCTTGCCGACGGGAGCGTGCAAACGCGTTCAGGCTCCGGCGAAGCGACCATTGAGAGTCTTGCGCTCTACAACGAGCAGGACGCCCCAATCGAATTCGTATCCGTCGGGCAATCGCTCAGCCTGAAGATAAAAGTCAGCGTCAACAGCCCCATTCCCGAGCTGGTCGTGGGCTACATGATCAAGGACCGCCTGGGCCAGCCTATTTACGGCACCAACACCCATCATCTGGACAAGAAGATGGGCGCGCTCGAAGGGGGTACCCAGTTGGAGTATGTCTTCAGGTTCGACGCCAATATTGGCGTTGGCTCATACTCCATCGCTGTCGCCCTGCATACGGCGGACACTCACCTCAACGCAAATTACGAATGGCGAGATCTGGCACTGGTGTTTAACGTGATCAACGCGGACAAAATTCCTTTCGTGGGCTCAGCCTGGATACAACCCACTGTGGAGTGCATTCAGTGACCCAGCAGTTCTATCGCGCCTTTGAAGACAAGCATCGCGGTTCTCACGAAACCATCAAGCAGCGATTGCAGGTTTACCTTCCGTTCATCCTTCCGCTGCAAGGTCTGTATGACGACTGCCGCGCGCTCGACGTAGGCTGTGGGCGCGGCGAGTGGCTGGAAACGTTGGTAGAAAACGGCTTTAACGCCACGGGTGTGGATCTGGACGAAGGCATGCTGGAAGCCTGCCAGGCCCGCCACTTGCCTGCTGAGAAAGCCGACGCCCTGCTCTATCTGAAGGCGATGCCAAGCGACTCACTCTGTGTGTTAACCGGTTTTCACATCGTCGAGCACATCCCCTTCGACGACCTGAAACAACTGGTCGCCGAAGCGAACCGAGTCCTTAAGCCTGGTGGCCTGCTGATTCTCGAAACGCCCAACGCAGAGAACCTGATTGTGGGGACGCAGAATTTCTATCTCGATCCCACTCACGAAAAGCCGATTCCACACATGCTGCTGGAATTCCTCGTGTCCTTCAGTGGCTTTACTCGTTCGAAGCTGCTGCGCCTGCAGGAAAACCCGGCGCTGGTGGACAGTCCTGCCGTCGGGCTGATGGACGTGATCGGCGGGACGAGTCCGGATTACGCAATCATTGCTCAAAAAGCGGCAGGGACCCTGGATATTTCTACATTCGATCCAGCGTTTGACGCGGCTTACGGATTGAGCCTTGATGAGCTGGCACGTCGTTTTGAAGAAGGCCAAGCGGCAAAGCTCGGTGAAATGGAACAGCGGCTGGCAACAAACCAAACGGTGACGCTTGGTGAGCTGCAATCCCGCCTCGAAGCCAATCAGGTAGCGAAGCTGGAGGAGCAGCGGGAGATCGTCAGCAGTACAGCCGCGCTGCTGAATCATCGTGTCGATCACGTTGAGCTAGAGTACTCGGCGATGACTAACCAGGTGCAAGACGTCAAAGCTGCGGTCCTCGATTTCAAGGTGGACAAGCTCAAGGCTGCCAATGCCTCCCTGGAAAGTGCTAATACTTCGCTCGAGTTCGCGAACGCCTCAATGGTGAAAATGCTCGATGAGTCCTCCCGAAACGCGCACATGTGGTACACCGAGGCGGAAAACCGCCTCAGCCAGATCAATGCGTTGAGAGACGATGTCGCTCACAAGGATGAAAGAATCAGAGCGTTAAGCGCCGAGCATCACCAGCTAAACGAGTACGTCAGCCAGCTGAAAAACAGCACATCGTGGCGCGTCACCGGGCCGTTGCGTGGTGGCGCAATGCTCGGCAGATCGGTGACTTCATCGCCGTCGCGGACACTTAAGCGGGCAATCAAGAAAGTCCTGAAAGGCGTCCTGAACCGACCCGGCCTGCGCAAGAACGTCAAGCGCGTACTGTTTCGCATCCCCGGCCTGCAAACCAGATTGCAAGCCCTCGCCGCTCGTCTCCGGGCGGAAACAGTGGTGACGCCGCAGACGGTCCAGTACCCGGAGCCTACGCCGACCTTCACGCCTGATCCGAGTGATGTCCCTGCTGCTCCGGCTCACCTCACGGAAAATGCGAAAGCTATCTACAACCGCCTCAACAGCAACGAACAACGTAAGGATTCGAATTGATGCGCGTCGTTATTGACCTTCAGGGCGCCCAAGCGGAAAACAGGAATCGGGGCATCGGGCGGTACGCGCTGTCGTTCACCAAGGCCTTCATCAAAAACCGTAGCGACGTTGAAGTCTTCGTCGTCCTGAATGGGCTGTTCGGCGATGCTGTCGATCACATCAGGGACGAGCTTTACGGCCTTCTGCCTGCCAGTCATATCCAGACGTGGGTGCCGAACAGCAAGGTCAGCGCGCTCAACCCGGATAACACATGGAATCGGCATGCCTCCGAATTGGTGCGGGAGGCGTTCATCGCCAACCTGGACCCGGATCTTGTCTTGGTTTCCAGCCTGTTTGAAGGCCTGGTAGACGACGCCGTGACCAGCATCAAGATGCTGAACTCATCGATTCCTACAGCCACGATCGTCTACGACCTTATCCCTTACATCAATCCTGACGCCTACCTGGGCTCACCGCCGGTTCGCAGCTGGTACGAGACCAAGCTTCAGCACTTGCGCCGTGCCGATCTGGTGCTGGCGATTTCAAGCTCGTCACGATCGGAAGTCATTGACCACCTTGGGTTCGCACCCGAGGAAGTCGTCAATATTTCCACCGCCATCGACACAGATCATTACCGCCCCCTCCCTGACGATCAACGGGATGCCGCTCTCAAGACGCGGCTGGGAATTGACCGGCCATTCGTCATGTACACGGGCGGCATCGACCCGCGCAAGAATATCGAGGGCCTGATCAGCGCATTCGGCAAACTGTCGAAACCGGTGCGTCGTGCTCATCAGTTGGTCATCGTCTGCAACATTCAGCCCGATGAACGCACCCGTCTTCAGGACCTGGTTGTCAGCAGCGGCCTGAAGAAAGCGGATGTATGTTTCACCGGGTACGTCAGCGAAGACGACCTGATTGCGCTCTACAACGCGTGCAAATTGTTTATCTTCCCGTCGCTGCACGAAGGGTTTGGGTTGCCTGCGCTGGAAGCCATGTCCTGCGGCAAACCCGTCATTGCGTCCAATACATCCAGCCTGCCGGAAGTGCTCGGCAACCCGGATGCGCTGTTCGACCCGTACCAGATCGACTCCATCACGGCGAAGATGGAACAGGTACTGGTCGATGATGCGCTCAGGGCTGGGCTGGCAGAGTTGGCCATCGAGCAGGCGCGCAGATTCAGTTGGGACGAGACTGCCATTCGCGCCGTGCAGGCGATCAAGGAACTGATCGCAGGCCGCCGTTCGATCCCGAATCCGGTGCGTGCGCCGAAGCGACCTCGCCTGGCTTATGTGTCCCCGCTCCCGCCTGCCCGTAGCGGGATCAGCGACTACAGCGCCGAACTGCTGCCTGAACTCGCCGCCCACTACCAGATTGATGTGATCGTGGCTCAGGAGTCGGTCTCGCCCGCAGACGCCGGGATCAATTACAAGCTGCGCTCGGTCGCGTGGTTTGAAGAAAACGCACACGTGTTTGATCGCGTTATCTATCACTTCGGCAACTCCAGCTTTCATGAACACATGTTCCACCTGATCGAAAAGATCCCGGGGACCGTTGTCCTTCACGATTTTTTTCTGTCGGGCATTGCGGCACACATGGAGGTTCACTTAGGGCATCAGGGCTTCTGGACGCGGGCGCTTTACCTCGGTCACGGGTACAAGGCCGTCAGCCAGCGTGTCAATGGCGCTGACACAGCCGATGCGGTTTGGAAATACTCGTGCAACCTGCGAGTCCTTCAGCAAGCCGAGGGGATCATTGTTCATTCCCATTACTCGATTCGGCTGGCACAGCAGTGGTACGGCGAAAACTCTGGCCTGAAGTGGGCCGAGATCCCCTTACTGCGCACACCTCGCTTCCCCAACGCGCGTACCCACGCAGAGACGAAAGCGAAACTGGGTTTCTCTGAAAGCGACTTCGTGGTCTGCAGCTTTGGTCTGCTGGGCCCGTCCAAGCTGAACGATCGCCTGCTGGACGCCTGGCTTGAATCCCAGCTGGCGCAGGACGAGCACTGTCACCTGGTCTACGTCGGGCAGAACAGTGAAGGTGAGTTTGGCGAAAACCTGCTCAAGAAGATCAATGCCAGCCCCTGCCGCGACCGTATCAAAATCACCGGCTGGGCAGATGCCGACATGTTCAAGGCGTACCTGGAGGTCGCCGATGCGGCGGTCCAGTTGCGGACGCTGTCGCGCGGCGAAACCTCTGCCGCCGTACTCGATTGCCTGAATTACGGCATTGCCACGATCGTGAACGCCAACGGCAGCATGTCGGACATACCGACCTCCAGCCTGGTCAAACTGCCTGATGATTTCGACGACGCCGAGCTGTCTGATTCGTTGAATCTGCTGCGCCATGACACTGCCGCGCGTGAGCGCATCGGCGCGCAAGGCCAGCAATTGATTCACACTCGACACTCTCCTCGGGCCTGCGCATTCCTCTACAGGCAAGCCATTGAGAGGTTTCACGAAGACTCCTACCATTCCGTGTCGGAGGTTGTGACCTCAATTGCAGGCCTGGAAAAACAAGGCTTCAGCTACGAAAGCTCAATGGCTGTTGCAGAGTCCATTGACCAGAGCCTGAAGCCTACGATCTTCAAACCTCAACTGCTCGTGGACATTTCCGAACTGGTTAATCGCGATGCCAAGAGCGGAATCCAGCGCGTTGTTCGCAGCATCCTTGAAACATGGCTGACTACGCCTCCGGGCAACTATCGTGTCGAGCCTGTTTATGCGACCGAGGACGAAGACGGCTACCGGTATGCACGACAGTTCACACTGGGTTTCCTGGACTGCCCGAATCATCTTCTTCAGGACGAGCCGGTGGTTTTCCACTCCGGCGATCATTTCGTCGGTCTGGACCTGCAGCCCGTCGTTGTTCCAAGACAGCGGCAGGCACTTGCAGACATGAGGCGCCGTGGCGTCACCGTGCAGTTCGTGGTTTATGACCTGCTGCTTAAAAAGCTGGCGCAGTGTTTCCCCGCCGGCGCGGCTGACATCTTGGATGAATGGTTGAAAGTCGTTGTCGAGTCGGACGGAGTGATCTGCATCTCCCAAGCGGTCGCGGATGAAATGGCTGAGTGGGTTGCAGAACATCGCAAACCGTCCAGACGGCCTTTCAATATCTCGTGGTTCCACCTGGGGGCAGACATCACCAAGCCGACCAGCGCTGAGGGTACGACGGCCATTCCCAAAAATGTCCTCTCCAGCCTTCAGGCCCGTCCGTCATTTTTGATGGTGGGCACTGTAGAGCCAAGAAAGGGACATGCGCAGGTGCTGGATGCTTTCGAGCTGCTTTGGGCAAGCCAGCAGGACGCCAATTTGCTGATCGTGGGCAAGCAGGGCTGGATGGTTGAGGCGCTTGTCGAAAGGCTGAGAGACCACCCGGAATCCGGCAAGCGACTGTTCTGGTTTGAGGGCATCGACGATGATTATCTGTGCAGCCTTTATGCACAGTCCGATGCGTTGATTGCTGCGTCGCTTGGTGAGGGTTTCGGACTGCCACTTATTGAAGCCGCTCAATACGGGCTGCCGCTGATCGCCCGGGACATCCCTGTGTTTCGTGAAGTGGCAGGCGAGCACGCCTTCTACTTCCAGGGAGAGCAGCCTCAAGCGCTGAGTGACAGCCTGACAACCTGGCTTGGTCTGCACCGCAATGCGGAGCATCCGAAATCTGAATCCATGCCTTGGCTCACATGGGATCAAAGCGCGAAACAGCTGTTTCTCGCCTCTCAGATGCTGGCCGAATAGCGCTCAAATCTTGGCCCTTCTCCCGCCGGGAGGGGGGCCGTGCATGAGCTTTGAACCTGACCACCAAGCCTGCATTCAAACGACTAATACCTCGCGTGCATACGATCATCGCGGCCCCTCGTCGATCCCCTCCGATCAAGCGGCCCTCGCTTCTGCACAAGCTGCAGCATTCAAGGTATTATTCGCGCCACTTAAAAGGTCGCCCGTGCAAGGGTTGGGACCGATATAGACCAATGACGGTGCGAGTTTAATGACATCCAGATTGCAGTTCGAAGACCGACTCGTTGGTAAAAAGATCCTGGTGACCGGCCACACCGGCTTCACCGGAGGCTGGGCCTGTCTTTGGCTGAAGTCTATCGGTGCAGAAGTGGCAGGTTATGCGCTGGCACCAGATACCAGCCCTTCCTTGTTCACACAGCTCAATCTTGAACAGGAAATGGCGAGTACGCTGGGGGATATCTGTGATTTCGACGCCCTGTTGAACGCAGTTGAAGCCTTCCAGCCTGACCTGATACTCCATCTCGCTGCTCAGCCCCTCGTTCGTAAATCCTATCGCGAGCCTGTAAACACCTTTCTGGTCAATGCCCAGGGCACGGCGCATGTGCTGGAAGCCGCACGCTTGGTGAAGAGTGTGAAGGGTGTGCTGTGCATTACGACTGACAAGGTTTACAAAAACAACGAGTGGGCCTGGCCGTATCGGGAAAATGACCCATTGGGCGGCAAAGATCCTTACAGCGCCTCCAAAGCAGCAGCTGAAATGATCATCCAGAGTTACGCAGCCTCGTACCCGGCCTCCGAAGGCAAGGGTCCGGCGATTGCGACCGCTCGCGGTGGCAACATCATTGGCGGCGGCGACTGGTCAGAAGACCGATTGATTCCTGACTTTGTTCGAGCGGCTATAGACGGTGGTGCAATGACATTGCGCTATCCAGATGCGACCCGACCATGGCAGCACGTTCTCGCGTTGGTTCACGGGTATCTGGTGATTCTGGCCGGCCTGTTATCCGATCAGCCGGAGCGGGTGGCTAAGGCCTGGAACCTTGGCCCTCAGGAGTTGAAACAGTATTCCGTAAGAAACGTGCTCGAGCTGATGAGCGCGCACTGGCAGCGTCCGGAGCTTGAATATATGGACAACCCTCTGCCAGAAGCCGGTTCACTGGCACTGGACAGTTCCATCGCGCGAAACCAGCTGAACTGGATTCCCGTCTGGGACACTGATGAGGTCGTGCGCCAGACTGCTGTCTGGTACCGCGACTTCTATGCAGCGCCCGAAAAAACACGGGAAATTACTTTGTCGCAGATTAATGAGTGGCGTGCAGGCATCCAGGAATGATCTTCATCCTGGGTAGCCGGGGTCGCTTGGGGCAGGCGATAGCTGCTCAATACGCGCCAAGCGACGTCACCTGCGTAGATCGAAGCATTTACGAGCGGTGGTCGAGTGCAGGCGGGCACGCCGGGATAAGCGAATACTTCTCCCAGTGCCCGCCTGAACGATCGGTTGTTTACATTTGCTCGGGGCTTCTGGACCCTCGGCTCAGCGCCGAAGAGTTGCTAGCGGTCAACTATCACTTGCCTCGCAATGTGATCGGAAGCCTTGCGCGGTCGGGCATCCGGGTCGTGACTTTTGGCACGGCCATGGAGCACACCCTGACCAGCAATAGCTACGTCCAGAGCAAGCTCGCGCTGAGCGAGTATGTCGAGAACGCCAACGCTGACGGAGCACTGGCCACACACGTGCGTATCCACACGCTGTACGGCGGCGGCGATCCAAGTCCGTTCATGTTCCTTGGGCAGATCCTGACGGCCATCCGTACAGAATCGCCATTCGCCATGACCCTGGGCCGACAACTGCGTGAGTATCATCACGTGGATGACGATGCGCGCGCGGCCAAGTCGCTGGTTGACGCAAAACTTATCGGCCTCGTTGACCTCGCCCACGGAAGCCCGATCACCCTCAGAAGCTTGGCGGAATCCATCTTTGGCGCATTTGGCAAGACTCACTTGCTGCAACTGGGCGCCTTGCCAGAGCCTACTCAAGACAATTTCGACCTTGTGTTCGAGCGTCCACAGGTGCTGAAGGACTCACCGTTTCGAGAGGCCATACCAGCGGTCGTCGAATACCTGAAGTACAGGATGAACGCTTGAATGAACGGATTTGATAAGGAAATAACAATGTCAGAAAAGCGGCCTCTGATTTCGATATCGATCCCGGTCCTTAATGAGTCAGGCAATCTGGAAAACCTCTACAAACGCCTCGATGCCCTGGCCTTGAAGATGAGCGACCGGTGTGATCTTGAGTTTGTCTTTTCGGACAATCATTCAGACGACAACACGTGGGCCATGCTCGCTGAACTCGCGAGCAAAGACCCCCGCGTCAGAGCGATCCGGTTCTCGCGGAACTACGGGTTCCAGCGTTCAATCCTGGCCAACTATATGCACACACGCGGCGACGCAGTGATGCAGATTGACGCCGACCTTCAAGATCCTCCCGAGCTCCTTGAAGATTTTTTTGCCCGCTGGCAGGAAGGCCACGAAGTCGTCTATGGCGTGCGACGCAAACGACCGGAAGGTTGGCTGCTAAACAACTTCAGGCGTCTGGGCTATTGGGCCATCGACAAGGTTAGCGAACACCCGATTCCACGGGATGTGGGCGACTTCCGCTTGATGGACCGCAAGGTCATCGAAGTGCTGTTGAAGAGCAAAACCGCCAACCCGTATCTGCGCGGGATGATCGCTGGCATCGGTTTCAATCAGACCGGGATTGCCTACGACCGCGATGCGCGCATCGCTGGCGAGAGCAAGTTCAACGTAAACAGGCTGATCCGTCTGGGGTTGACTGCGGTTCTCAACCACTCGACGGTTCCCCTTCGTGCGGCCTCTTTCGTCGGCATTTTGATACTGGCGGCCAGTTTAGTGGGCGCCGCTTATTACCTGCTGTTGCGTTTTGCTCATCCCGATCTTCCCCAAGGCCTGGCGAGCATCCACATACTGGTGTTGTTCGGAATAGGGCTTAACTCTTTCCTGCTCGGCATCATCGGTGAGTATTTGTTGCGCATCTATCTGGTCCTGCGCGCAGACCCTGTTGCCGTTATTCAGCAAAGCCTCAACTTTGAACCCGCAGACCTGAAACTATAAGGATTGTTAGCATGAAAGCTGTAATTTTAGCCGGTGGTTTGGGAACCCGCATTGCGGAAGAGTCCGACACTAAACCAAAGCCGATGGTAGAAATCGGCGGCAAGCCATTGCTGTGGCACATCATGCGTACCTACGCCAATCACGGGATCAAGGATTTCGTTATTTGCCTGGGCTACAAGGGCTACGTCATCAAAGAGTTCTTCTTCAACTACTACCGTCACATGTCAGATATGACTATCGACCTGACAACTGGCGATACCCAGATTCTCAACAGTCAGGCCGAAGACTGGCGCATCACGCTGGTAGATACCGGCGCTGAAACCATGACCGGCGGACGTCTCAAGCGCGTTGCCCCTTACCTGAACAATGAGACTTTCTGCCTGACTTACGGCGACGGCTTGTCTGATATCGACATCAGCGCCGAGGTGGCTTTCCACCGTCAGCACGGCAAGCTGGCTACCGTTGCAGCTGTTCAGCCGCCAGGCCGTTTCGGTGTGTTGAATATCAACGAGCACAACAGCGTGTCCAGTTTCGAAGAGAAACCAAGCGACGAGATTGGCTGGATCAACGGCGGTTTCTTCGTGCTGGAACCTGAGGCGATCAAGTACATCGACGGCGACGCGATTTCCTGGGAGCGCGAGCCCCTGATGCAGTTGGCTAAAGACGGGCAGCTGAGCGCGTTCCATCACACCGGTTTCTGGCAGCCGTGCGACACGCTGCGCGACAAGCGCGAGCTCGAGGCTCTCTGGGCCGCAGACAAAGCTCCTTGGCGCATTTGAGAAAAACGATGACAGCAGCAACGCAACCCAAGCAAAAGCGCTGGATCAAGCATGTTATCGGGGCCGCTGTAACCCTCGTCTGCCTGCTGGCCATTGCGCGACTCGTGAACTTCTCGGAAGTCATGGACGCGCTTGAGCACTTCCGCTGGCACTACCTCGTGCTCGGAATAGCATCACTGGCCTTTGGATATGCCGTGCGTATCTTCAGGTGGTCGGTGATGCTTTCCGCCGCTTCACACGCCGTTGGTTTCCGGAACTGCGCAGCACCTTTTCTGGGTGCAATTGCGCTTAATAACGTCCTGCCGCTTCGCCTTGGAGATGTCATCCGGGCGCTGGTCTTTCCGGGCGCTATGGGCGTCACCAAGACGGTGGCCACCACGAGTCTGGTGGTAGAACGCCTGATCGACCTGGTCACACTCATCGCGTGCCTGGCGTTAGGCATTCTGGCAGTGAGCACACTTGATATACCGCCGGCCATCAGGCAGACAGCTGTCATCCTTGCGGCACTGGGTGGCATTGCATTGGCTCTCGGTTTCTTCTTTTCGGGCGCTTTCGCGCGGTTGTTCACAAAGCTGGGAAATGACCAGCCCACCAGTAAGGTTCCGCCTAAGTTACAAACCGTTTTCCGCACGGTAGGCGGCCTTTTCGAAAGCTTTGAGGTGATGTCGAGACCACGCGTTCTGGGCCTCATGTTGCTGCTCTCGATGCTTGTCTGGCTGGGGGAATCCGGCCTGTTCTTTTTTGCATTGCTCGGGTTAGGTCTGGATGCCAGCCCGCTTATGGCCTTGTTGGTCATGGCTATTGCGACGCTATCGACACTGGCGCCGTCATCTCCGGGTTATGTGGGACCGTTTCACCTGGCAGCTTTTACCGCCGTGACCCTTATTGGCGGAACCACTGCGCAAGCGGGCAGCTACGCAGTGATTGTCCATCTTGCGCTCTGGCTACCGACCACCATCGTTGGCGCCTTGGCAATATGGTCCCGTCCTGCCCTGTTCAAAGCAGCCACTGAGTGATTGCGCAAACTTACATTGGAATCGTAAATGAATAACTATGATGTTGTGATTGTCGGGGGCGGATTCACAGGCCTCACGGCAGCCTATGTGCTGTCGAAGCAGGGCAAGCGGGTACGGGTTCTTGAAGCAGATTCCACCCCGGGTGGTCTGGCCGGTATCTTCGAATTCGAAGACGGCGTGCGAGTCGAGAAGTTCTACCATCACTGGTTCAACAACGACGTATTTGTCCCGGAACTCGTCAAGGAATTAGGCCTTGAGGGCGACGTTATCCTGCTGCCAACCCGCACAGGCATGTATTTCAATGGCCGGATGTGGAAGCTCTCGACCCCTCTGGATCTCCTGCGCTTTAAAGCCCTTTCGCTGGTGGATCGCATCCGTCTCGGGCTGCTGGTTTTTCAAGTCCGTCGTATCAAGGACTGGAAAACCATCGAGCACTTGAGCATTCGCGAGTGGCTGGAGGGGATGTGCGGTAAGTCGGTTTACAAAGTCGTCTGGGAACCGCTTATCAACTCGAAGTTTTCCGTTTATGCAGAGGCTGTCAACGCCGTCTGGATGTGGAAGAAGCTGGTCCTGCGCGGCAGCACTCGCAACGACAAAGGCGGCGAAGAGCTGGCTTACTTCAAAGGCGGGTTCGGTCGCCTCGCTGAAGCAATGGTTTCTGCCATCCACGCCAATGGCGGGGAAGTATCGTTTGGCAGCAAGGTGACCGGCGTTGTAACGGCAGGCAAGCAGATGTCAGCCGTGATGACTGAAAGCGGCCCGGTCGAGGGCAACAAGTTCCTGTTCACACCGTCCTTCCCGCTCATCGCTGACATGTTCCAGAATTCGGCAGATGACGCCTGGCTCGCCAAGCTGCGTCGCGTCAAATATCTGGGCAACATGTGCCTGGTATTGAGGCTGAAACAGAGCCTGTCCGACACCTACTGGCTGAACGTCAACGACCCTGGATTTCCTTTCGTGGGCGTCATTGAGCACACCAACTTTGACACCCCCGAGAACTACAAGGGCAGCCACATCGCTTACCTGTCGCGTTACCTGGCCACTGAAGACCCGGTATGGCAATACTCTGACGCGGAGTATCTCGATTTCGCCCTCACCCACCTGAAACGCATGTTTCCACATTTTGAAAAAGACTGGATCATCGACTTCAAGGTCTGGCGTTCGGAGTATGCGCAGCCAGTGACTGAGCGTAACTACTCGCAATATGTACCCGATGCTTCCACGCCTTATGACAATGCTTTGATCTCGACCATGGCCCAGATTTATCCGGAAGACCGTGGTACGAACTACGCCATCCGTGAGGGTCGTCTGATCGCCAAAAAGCTAAGCAACGGATAAGGAAATCTGGACGTGGATCGAATGTGGCTGCTGCCATCGCGTTTTCTGTGCTTAGTACTGCTGTTGGTAGCAGGGCTCATGGTGCTCATCAACCTTGACTCGCTGTGGAGTCAATCGGTGGATCTGGCGCATCACTATGCGTTGACCTATCGCATTTCAGAGCAGTTTCATTTGATGGACTCGAATGATCCTACTTTGGGAGAGATGAATTACTACCCGAGGCTGAGCCATGTATTTGCGGCCATCCTCGGGTGGCCACTCAACTCGAATTTGCTGGGTATCCAAGTCGTCACCCTGATGTCTCTGGGTGCTATATGGGGTGGATTCGTCTACCTGTTGAACACGCTGCCGAAACCGCTTGGGTGGCTATCCACCGCAGCCTTGGCGGCGGCGCTGCTGCTTAACAGGTTCACGCTGAAACTTGAGGTGCACGGTGCAGAAGTCGTCAGCAACTTTTTCTATTCCCAGTTAGTGGCGCAAGCCATCATCGTGCTTGCCATAGCGGGCGCGGTGTATCTGGAGTCGAAGAAGGGACGTTGGGCCGCATACGTATTCCTGATTGGGGTCATTGCGCTCAACACGGGTGTCCATCTGCTGCCTACGCTCGAACTGCTGGCAATGCTCGGGGCCATGGCACTGTTCAATGGCTTCCAGGACATCATCCAGAAGAAAAGCCGGACGACTGCTCTCGCAGGACTGATCGTCCCGGTGATTGCTCTGTGTGGCGTGGTATTGAACCCGGCATTTGCCGCCATGCGAAAGATCGCGGAGAACGATGGCGGGCTTGAACTTCAACGCGTCAGCTACCCGCTGGGTCTGGGAACACTTTGCGTATTGGCTTTGGTGATCTCGGCTGGATTGATCATCGCGCACATGAAGCCGGCCAGCAGGCTCTCTCATCCCGCCGTTAAATACATTGCGTTGTATGGGGCGGGGGTCGCAGCACTTTGCCTGCTTCAGATGGTGCTTGTGAAGTTCGGATTCGGTTCCAACTATGCGGTGAAGAAGTACGGATTCGGAATCATCAGCTACCTCTTCGTGGCCATGGCCATCGTTGCAGGTGAGTTTGTCCTGCGGGTGGGTCCGACGGTACTGACAACCCTTCGCATGCCCTCAGCCGCCGAAGCGTTGATTGCTGGCGGCTGCCTGTGGGTCATTATCAAATCTGTGATCATTCCGTATCAGGTGATCGATTTCTCTGAGCTTCTGCAGACTGAGAAAAAGATCATCAACATCACCTCAACCGACATCCCGAGAATACCCGGCAAGGCCAATGCGGTAATCGGCCTAGCGGGCTATTACAAGACATTCAACTATATGTTTTCGCTGGCAATGGCGCACACGCCGCGAACGCTGGCGATCCCAGACATTCTACTGGCGGACAAGCTGGATGATTATTCTAACTATGGCTACATCGTCAGCAGCGAGGGCTCAGCGAAATACGACATGATTGAGTGCGAGGTAAGTCGGCAAGGGGGTATCACCATCAACAATGCCGGCTGTATCGCCGAGCAGCTCAAGCAAACAGATGCGTGTCGGAACACAATTGACTTCTCAAGCGCAGGCCTTGTGGATTCAAACCGTGTCACTGGATTTGGTGCCGCCGAATCTGATGGGCGCTGGATCAACAGCAAGGTGGGGACTTATACCTGCGATGTTCCGAAAAGAGCGCCTGAAGCGCTCGATATCGAGATGCACCCGCTTCTCACCGCGTCGTTGAAAAGCCAACGGATCAAAATTCTCGCCAATGGGCAGCCTGTCTATGACGCGAGCATTGATCACGTTTCGGATGAACCTGTCAGGGTGCCACTCCCGGCTCCGGATGCTTCGGGTAAGCTGGTTATTACCTTCGAAACGCCGGACGCAACGTCTCCAAAGCAACTTGGGGTGGGACAGGATGACCGTACGCTAGGCTTCTTCGTGAAATCGATCAGGTTTCAGTAACCACTCACTGCGACTCCCAATTCAAGGGTCGTAGGTTCAAAAGAAAGGGGGCCATGATCATGGCCCCCTTTTTTATATCCGTGTCTCGTCATTCCTATCCCTTGGGTTGGATCAGGACGCGCCCACCGTTACCTTACGATCAATCAAAGGCTTGTTGCCCGACAGCCTTTTGCCCAAGTGCATGGTTGGCTTCTCTACCAAAACATGCAGCGCGTACGCCAGCACCAGTACGAAGACTAGCGTGATGAGCCCGGCAATCGGGTAAATGACGCCTTGATCCATCAAGATCCGAATCGACAGATAACCGATGATCGAATGCAGCACGTAGACCGAGTAGCTGATATTAGCCAGGAAGTCGATCGGAGGGATCGGTCTGAAATAGCGACGAAACGCATAGCTGACACTGAACAGAATCAGCCCGTACAGGTAGTTCTGAGGCACGTCAGGGATCTGGTTGACCCACGATGTATGCTGCCAGCACATCATGAACAGGATGACCAATATCGCCGCGTACTGGACTAATTGCCGCGTCGTGTAGGTACCGGTGTAATGGTGATAAAAACCGGTCCCGACGAACATGAAAATGACGCACATCAGTTCCGTCTTTAGCGAATCCATCAACTCGGCGGAGGCGTTCATCTGGCCAAGCCAGTCAGGAAACGCTTGAGTTGCAGCAAGGACAGCAGCGGAAAACAAAAATATTGGGTAGGCGTTGCCAGTCCTGACTGAGCGATAAAGAAGCGTGGCAACTATATAAAACTTGATTTCGATCGACAGCGTCCAGTTCACCAGGTCGATCGTCGGGCTTCCAAAGTTACCCTGCAATAGCAGCAAATTCTCAACGAACCGATCTAGCGGCATGCTGAATTCTTTACCCCAGTAAACGCTGGACAGGTAGACCAGCCCCAGCATTATCAAGCTGGCTGCGATATAGGTCGGGTAGATTCGTAAAAAGCGGGCAATCAAGAACTTGCCGGGAGCCAGTCTCGCCAGCGAGAAAGGAATCACGAAGCCACTGATCAAGAAGAATATTGAGACACCGAAAGGCCCGTAGTTGAAGGTCGGAATGGTCAGCCACTGAATCATCCGGGATGAAGGTCCCTCGACCAGCGGCGCGTGAATGTACGACGCTACTGTCTCCCGGGCGTACCAGTAGACGCCACACCAATGCACGATGATGACAGCTACAACTGCCAACCCTCTTAGCTGATTGGCAAAAAGGGCTCTGTCCGTGTTTTTCTGCATTATTTCCCCAACTCCCACTTCAAAACCCGGCGCAAACCGCGAGGCGCACTGGGTCATCCTTGTTACAGTTTTAACTTCATCAAAACCAACGAGGTATACCTGAGCATCCACGCAAGTCGATTTCGCTGCCGAGTCGTGACGGTGCAGGCTTCACGCAGTACGGCTACATGGTCTAACCGGTGATGAGTGCCCGTCTGAAACGCGACTATACGCGACGCAGCTTAGTAACTCATCGTTCTCTACCGTCGTCCGTCACGTTCATTTTCTGTATGATGGCGCCCTTGTTTACGCTTGGCGCCCAGCCAGGCTTTGTCTTCGGCGCTATGGGGTTTAGAGGATTCGCATGAAAGCAATTGTTACCGGCATCACTGGTCAAGACGGCGCCTATCTGGCTGAACTGCTGCTTGGCAAGGGCTACACCGTCTACGGCACCTATCGTCGTACCAGTTCTGTCAATTTCTGGCGGATCGAAGAACTGGGCATCCAGAACAATCCAAACCTGCACTTGGTCGAGTACGACCTGACCGACCTGTCGGCCAGCATCCGCCTGCTGCAGACCACCGAAGCCACCGAGGTGTACAACCTCGCCGCGCAGAGCTTCGTGGGCGTTTCCTTCGAACAGCCGATCACCACCGCCGAAATCACCGGCCTGGGCGCTGTGAATCTGCTGGAAGCCATCCGTATCGTTAACCCGAAAGTCCGCTTCTACCAAGCGTCGACTTCCGAGATGTTCGGTAAGGTTCAGGCCATTCCTCAGGTTGAAGACACGCCGTTCTACCCGCGCAGCCCTTACGGCGTCGCCAAGCTGTACGCTCACTGGATGACAATCAACTATCGCGAGTCGTACGGCATTTTTGCGACCAGCGGTATTCTGTTCAACCACGAGTCGCCACTGCGCGGCCGTGAGTTCGTAACACGCAAAATCACTGACACCGTTGCCAAGATCAAGCTGGGTCTGCAGGACTCGCTGGTACTGGGCAACATGGACGCCAAGCGCGACTGGGGCTTTGCCAAAGAGTACGTCGAAGGCATGTGGCGCATGCTGCAGGCTGATGAGCCGGACACCTTCGTTCTGGCCACCAACCGCACTGAAACCGTCCGTGACTTCGTCGCGATGGCATTCAAGGCTGTCGACATCACCATCAACTGGAGTGGCGAAGCCGAAGAAGAAATCGGTACCTGCGCTGCCACTGGCAAGGTTCTGGTTTCGGTCAATCCGAAGTTCTATCGCCCAACCGAAGTTGAGCTGTTGATCGGCAACCCGGTCAAAGCCAAGGAAGTTCTGGGCTGGGAGCCTAAGACCAACCTGGAAGAGCTGTGCCGCATGATGGTCGAAGCGGACCTGCGTCGTAACGAAAAAGGGTTCTCGTTCTGATGAGTATCGCCGGCAAGCGAGCGCTGATAACGGGTATTCATGGATTTACGGGGCGCTACATGGCCGCCGAGCTCACAGCCCAGGGCTGCGAAGTTGTTGGCCTGGGCAGCAATCCGTCCGATGAAGCCAATTATTATCAGGCCGACCTCACCGATCTGGTGGGTCTGAGCAAGCTGCTGGCGGACCTTCAGCCGGACATCGTCGTTCATCTCGCGGCACTGGCGTTTGTCGGGCACGGCGCGGCGGATGCGTTTTACCAGGTCAATCTGATTGGGACGCGCAACCTGCTCGAAGCCATCGCCCACTGCGGCAAGGCGCCGGAAAGCGTTTTGATCGCCAGCAGTGCCAACGTGTATGGCAATGCGTCGGAAGGGTTGCTTGATGAAAGCACCAGGCCGGCGCCGGCCAACGATTACGCCGTGAGCAAGCTGGCCATGGAATACATGGCCAGTCTGTGGTTCGGGCGGTTGCCGATCATCATCGCGCGCCCGTTCAACTACACCGGCGTCGGCCAGGCGGAAAACTTCCTGCTGCCGAAGATCGTCAAACACTTCCGCGAGAAGGCCGAGAAAATCGAGCTGGGCAACCTGGATGTCTGGCGCGATTTCAGCGACGTCCGTTCGCTGGTGGCCGCTTACCGCGGGCTGCTTGAAGCCAAGCCGTTCGGTCAGTACGTGAATGTCAGCTCCGGCAAGACTCACTCGCTGCGTGAAGTGCTCGACATGTGTCGCGCCATCACCGGCCACGACCTCACCGTCGAAGTGAATCCTGCTTTCGTGCGGGCCAACGAGGTGAAGACCTTGTGCGGCGACAACAGCAAGCTGAAGTCGCTGGTCCCGGGCTGGCAGACACCCGAGCTGAGCGAAACGCTTGGCTGGATGCTGGCCGACGCGTAACGCCGCAGTACCCAACCCGAAGCGCTGTGTGGCGCTTCGGGTTTTCCTTTATCCTCCGCTCCACACATCCCCGCTCTGCCCGCAACGCACCTATCGCGAGAACAGCGGACGTTATCGTTTCGTCAGAGAATCCTGATGACCAAAGTTTTGCACTTCTTCAAGACCTACTTCCCGGAAAGCAAGGGCGGTGGGGTCGAGCAAGTCATCTTCCAGCTGGCACAGGGTTGTCAGGCCCACGGGATCGAGTCCCAGGTGCTGTCGCTGAGCACACGGGGCGCGGCGCGTAACGAGACGGTCGGCAATCACATCGCTCACCGTTCAAAGCAGGATCTGTACGTCGCGTCGACGGGCTTTTCGCTGTCGGGCATTCGGGACTTCAAAGAGCTCGCGCGCGACGCTGACGTCGTGCACTACCACTTCCCGTGGCCGTACATGGACATCGCGCACTTCGCCGCGCAGATCAAAAAGCCGACGGTGGTGAGTTACCATTCGGACATCATCAAGCAGAAGACGCTGCTCAAGCTGTATGCGCCGTTGATGAACCGATTTCTGGGGAGTGTTGATCGGATTGTCGTTTCCTCGCCCAACTATGCCGCCAGCAGCGACGTGCTGACCCGGTTCAGGGATAAGGTCGAGATCATTCCGTTCGGGCTGGATCGAGCCACTTACCCTGCCCCGTCTCAGGCGAAACTCGAGCACTGGAAACAGCAACTGGGCGAGCGCTTCTTTCTGTTCGTCGGTGCGCTGCGTTACTACAAAGGGTTGGATTTTCTGCTTGAGGCGGCGCACAAGAATCGTCTGCCGGTGGTGATCATGGGCGGCGGGCATCAGGAGCTGGAGCTCAAGGCGAAGGCCAAGGCGCTCGGGCTTAGCAATGTCGTGTTTGTGGGCAGCCTGCCGGATGAGGACAAGAACGCGCTGCTGATCCTGTGTGAAGCGTTTGTATTCCCGTCGCACCAGCGTTCGGAATCCTTCGGGATCTCGCTGCTGGAAGCGGCGATGTATGGCAAGCCGATGATCTCGTGCGAAATGGGCACGGGCACCACCTTTATCAACATCGCGGACGAGACCGGGCTGGTGGTTCCGCCACGGGATTCGGATGCGTTGGCGGCCGCGATGAATACGCTGTGGAATGACAGAGAGCGGGCGACGCAGATGGGGTTGAAGGCGGCGCAGCGGTTTGAGTCGATGTTTACCGCGGAGAAGATGGTGCAGGGGTATTCGGATCTTTATCAGGATGTGCTGCGCCGGCGATAGGTATTAGCAGGATTGGCTTTAGCCGGGAAGACGCCGGTCGTCACGCCGCACAATTAATGGCGCTCACATTGCCCTCTTCCCGGCTGAAGCCGGTCCTACTGACACAGCGCGGTCCCGCATTGATCGCGTACACCCGTAGGACTGGCTTTAGCCGGGAAGGCGTCAGGTGTCACAGTGCAAAATTGATGGTGCTCAAAACGGCCTCTTCCCGGCTGAAGCCGGTCCCACTGACACAGCGCGGTCCCGCATTGATCGCGTACACCCGTAGGACTGGCTTTAGCCGGGAAGGCGTCAGGTGTCACGCCGCAAACCTCATGGAGCTCATGCTGGCCTCTTCCCGGCTAAAGCCGGTCCCACTGACACAGCGCGGTCCCACATTGATCGCGTACACCCGTAGGACTGGCTTTAGCCGGGAAGACGCCGGTCGTCACGCCGCACAATTAATGGCGCTCACACTGCCCTCTTCCCGGCTGAAGCCGGTCCCACTGACACAGCGCGCTCCCCCATTGATCGCGCTGAAGTCCGGGTACTGGTGATCTCGCCCGAACTCGACCCGCATTGCTTCTTACGGCTTACGCTTGCGCGGTCCGGTGTTGAACACCGGCACTTTGCGCACAGGTTTGATGGACGGCACTTCTGCCGCCGCTTCGCCGCTGTCGACCCACTTGCCCAGATTGCGTTTGCCGCCTCCGCCGCTGGTTTTTGGTTTCTTTGGCTTTTTCGGCTTTTTCAGAACCTGCCCGGTCGCGTCGGTGGCCGGCACGCGGTGTTCTGGAATGAAATCCGGTTCTTCGCGACGCTGGAGGGTCTGGCGGGTCAGCATTTCGATGGCGCTGAGCAGGTCGACTTCGTCGGCGCACACCAGGGAAATCGCTTCACCGGTCTGGCCCGCGCGGCCGGTGCGACCAATGCGGTGGATGTAGTCTTCGGCAACGATCGGCAGGTCGAGGTTGACCACGGTCGGCAGGTCGTCGATGTCCAGACCGCGAGCCGCCACATCGGTGGCAACCAGGATCTGCACGTCACCGCTCTTGAAGCGATCCAGCGCGCGCTGGCGAGTGGCCTGGGGTTTGTCACCGTGAATGCCGTCGGCGTTGAGACTCAGGCCTTGCAGACGCTCCACCAACTGGTCGACGCCGACGCGGGTTTTCGCGAAGACCAGCACCTGACCCCAGCGATGCTTCTTGAGCAGATGGATGAACAGTTCGCTCTTGCGCTTCTTGTCGACGGTGACGATCCACTGCTTGACCGATGATGCCGCGACGTTGCGCGGGCTGACTTCGATGGTCAGCGGGTTGTCGAGCATCTGCCCGGCCAGCGCGCGGATCGCATCGGAGAAGGTCGCGGAGAACAGCAGCGTCTGGCGGCGTTTCGGCAATGCGGCGTAGATGTCACGCAGTTCTTCGGAAAAGCCGAGATCGAGCATGCGATCCGCTTCGTCGAGGATCAGGGTCTGCAGTTGGGAGAACTTCACGGCGTTCTGGCGATACAGGTCGAGCAGACGGCCGGGGGTAGCAACCAGCACGTCAACGCCTCGACGCAGTTTCATCATCTGCGGGTTGATGCTGACGCCGCCGTAGGCCGCGTAGGTGGTCAGCGGCAGGTGCTCGGCGTATTGCGCGATGGCTTCGTGAACCTGCTCGGCCAGTTCGCGGGTCGGCACCAGCACCAGCGCGCGCACGGAGTTGGCGGCGACCTTCGGGCCTTCCATGGTCAGGCGTTGCAGCAAAGGCAACGCGAAACCTGCGGTCTTGCCAGTGCCGGTCTGGGCGGCGGCCATGAGGTCGCGGCCTTCGAGCACGGGCGGAATCGCCTGGGCCTGAACGGGGGTGGGAGTCTGGTAGCCCAGTGTTTCGAGGGCACGCAGCAGGGGTTCGATCAGGCCGAGGGAGGCGAATGTCATTTCAGTACCGTTGGAAAAAGGTCAGCGCACAAGAGTCTGTAGAAGACAATGGCGCGTAGTTTACCCTTTCTGCAACGGTTTCTGCTTGCGCCACTGCGGCAGGCCGATGAGCACGACGGCGCTGATGATCACCGCCATCGCTGCACCTTCCGCCCAGCCGATGTGTTCGCCGGCGAACAACACGCCGAGCAACACCGCCACCGCCGGGTTGACGTAGCAATAGCTGGTCGCGGCGGCGGGTCGCACGTTCTTCAGCAGGTACATGTAGGAGCTGAACGCGACGATGGAGCCGAACACCACCAGATACGCCATCACCAGCCAGCCCGACAGGCCGGGGGATTGGGTCATGCGTTCGCCGCTGATGAAGCTGCCGAGCAACAGCACCGCGCCGGCCACCAGCATTTCGCAAGCACTGGCCATGGGTCCGGCGGGCAATGGCAGGTAGCGGCTCCACACCGAACCGAACGCCCAGGTCGCGGCGGCGAAGATCACCAGCGCCGCGCCCATGGGGCTGGCTTGCAGGTTCGAGCCGAGGTTGAGCAAAGAAATGCCGACAAGGCCGAGCAGGATGCCCGCCCATTCCAGCCCCGTGTTGCGATGGCCCCAGAACAGGCCGAACAGCAAGGTGAACAATGGCACCACGGCTACTGCCAACGCTGCGACACCAGAAGCAACGCCTGCGTGCTCGGCCAACGTGACGCCGCCATTGCCGCAGGCGAGCAACAGAAAGCCGATCATGCCGGCGGATTTCCACTGTTTCCAGGTGGGCATCGGCGCGCCACGGAAGCGCATGAAGGCGAACAGGATGGAGCCGGCGATGGTAAAGCGCACCCCGGCCATCATGAGCGGAGGCCAGGTTTCGATACCGATGCGGATGGCGAGATAAGTTGAGCCCCAGATCACATAAAGCGCGAAAAAGGCCCCGATGAGCAGCAGGGGAAAACGGCGGGCGGCAGGCATGAATGGCTCTAGTACAGTCGTTTATTGTGGGACTGATTCTAGAAATCTCAGGGCCGCCGGCGTCAGTTACAAATGTGGTTTATTCGACCCATACACTTTTGCTGGCGAGGTGTTCGCAGCCGCTCACGAGGGCGCGGCAAGATGATCGGGAATTGAAAGTACGCAGTAAGCGATAGGCGCCATGACAGCCCGGCTGGCAGCCTGCCGACAACGCCTGCCCGGCCATCGCCCTCCTCCAGCCTCTCCCAGCGGTATTTCGTCGGCCCTGGAAAAAACCGCCTTTAGTCGCCAGAAAGCATGCCGACAACCTCATCAGGAATGGGCACTAGCGTCTTCGACCGTGCCCTGCCGTACCTTCTCGAAGAGCCACACCCTCGTCAAGACCAAGGCGGGTCAACGCGCGTGAAGGTCATGTAGCCCGTTTTCAAAGCTGGCTCAGCGGATTGAACTCATCACCGATCCCTACCCGATTATTGCGTCATTGACCTGGCCAGGCCTGCCTTGCCCCGGAGTTTCTACATGTGTTCGATGTGCGATGCGCTCACCCAACTCTGGACGGACGGAGCGAACAGCCAGGGTGTGAGCCAACAGACAGCCACCAGCCAGGCGACGCTTGGGCACCTGACGCTTGATCAGCAAGCCAACTACCTGACTGATGGCTATTGGCACGACGCCTATGGCGGTTCCCAACACCACTTTGACGTGCACGCCGGTGGGTCGCTCACCGTCAACCTGGCCAGCTTGAGCGCGAATGCTCAGGTTGTTGCTCGATATGCGCTGCAAAGCTGGACCAATGTCAGCGGCCTGAAATTTGTGGAAACCACCGCTGCCGCTGCGATCAATTTCAGCGAAAACAAAAGCGGTGCGTATAGCAGCTCCAACTATGCAGGCAGCATCATCTCGAACAGCAGCGTCAACATCGCTTCCGATTGGGTGAAATACGGTTTGTATTATCAGCAAACCTACATTCATGAAATCGGCCACGCGCTGGGGTTGGGCCATGCGGGCAATTACAACGGGAGCGCGACCTTCCCCAACAATGTTTTCTATCAAGAGGACAGCTGGAAATACTCGGTAATGTCCTACTTCAGTCAGGACGAGAATACCTATTCCAATGCCTCTTTCGGCTATGTCGCTACGCCTATGCTGGCGGACATCGTAGCCATCCAGTCACTGTACGGCACCGCCGTTACCCGCACAGGTGACAATACCTACGGTTTCAACAACAACGCCGGAACCGACTTCATGCCAGGTCTGGTGGGCACAATTTATGATGCGGGCGGCAATGACACGATCAACGTCGGCACCTATGCCGGCGCTCAAACAGTCGATCTGAGAAGTGAAGCTTTTTCCAGCCTGTACGGCGGTGTATCGAACATCGCCATCGCGCGCGGTACGGTTATCGAGAACGCCATAACGGGTGCAGGCGCGGATACGCTGATCGGCAACGCCAGTGACAACTTCCTCAATGGCAACGCGGGCAATGACCAGTTGTTTGGCGGCGATGGCAATGATCGGCTGATGGGAGGGGCGGGTTCGGACATGCTCAATGGTGGCAACGGCTTAGACACCGCCTTGTATACCGAGGCAGGTGCTCGCTACTTTGCACACTACGATGCCGCGCTTGTGAGTGGTGCCAGCCTCAGCGTTCATGACGCGCAAACGTCCGATGTGGACTCGCTTTCAAGCGTCGAAAAGCTGGCTTTCATGGACCGCAATGCCAGTGTCGACGAACTGCTGATGGCTTTTCACAGCCGGTATGGCGCCTTTAATGCCGAGAGCGACGCCACTGTTTCATTGAGTTTTGGCATGGACCTACATCACACAGCGCTCACCGAGGATCAGGCTTACGTTGCCAGGCTCTACTCATTGTTCGGTCGGACGCCCGATTATCAGGGCTTGAATTATTGGCTGACGCATCAGGCGATGGGCAGTTCGGATGCAGAGATTCGCGATGGCTTTCTGAATTCCGCTGAAGGGATACAGCGCTTCAGCATGCTTGGTAGTCGGGACTTTGTGCTTGAGCTCTATCAGAATGTACTGCATCGCACAGGCGATGATTCAGGTGTGTCGTACTGGAACACGCTGCTGCAGCAGGGTTTGAGTCGAACAGCGGTTGCTGATGGCTTCCTGAATTCGCGCGAGAGCCATGACTTCTCGGAGGGCGAGGCAGGCTACATCAGGATCGTGGCTCATAACGCCTGGAACAATCTGGATATGGTGGTGGGCAAGGGCGTGGCCACCGGCACGGCTGGCGACGATCAGATCAGCGAGCAGGAAGTCAGGCTTGACGGCAATGGGGCTTCGCATCTGGCGGGCAATGCCGGTATCGACACCTTTATTTTCAACGACGCTGCATCCGCCTACACGATCAGCGCGCTCGATACCGATACGCTATCCCTTAGTCGTTCCACGGGAGCTGCGGCGACGTTCGACCTGAGTGGCTTCAAT
The DNA here is from genome assembly GCF_046540435.1 of Pseudomonas sp. W5-01. NCBI lineage: Bacteria > Pseudomonadati > Pseudomonadota > Gammaproteobacteria > Pseudomonadales > Pseudomonadaceae > Pseudomonas > Pseudomonas sp. W5-01. The sequence continues at coordinate 165,312 of NZ_JAXCIP010000007.1, read as the reverse complement.
GTGCTGGATTTCGCAGATCGCGAACTGTTCGTTCTCGACTCGGCGCAGGCAAGTATTGGTCGTCTGTATTCCATCCTGGATCGTGCTCCCGATATCGAAGGCCTGAAGTTCTGGCTGTCTCACGGCGCCGCAGGCGAAACCGGTGCCCAGATTGCGGATGGTTTTGTGCAATCTGCCGAGTTTTCCCAACGCCTGCCCGATGGCAGCAACGCAGCCTTCGTCGAAAATCTGTATCACAACGTCTTGGGCCGAGGCAGCGACGCTGGCGGCCTTGCCTATTGGGTCCAATCGCTGGACGGCGGCACGAGCCGTGGGCAGGTCGCATTCAATATCGCCAACTCCCCGGAGTCTGCTGCACTGACCCAAGGCGATGCCGGCTTCATTCACCTGATAGGGCATGCTGATTGGGTTTGAGCCACCTGCGCCACAGTCTGGCTAGAGCCCCCGATGCTTGCTGATGGCATCCGCAATCTTCTTCGCCGGGACTTTTTGCAGCGTGCAGAGTAACTGGTGGGAAACGCCGGCCAGACCGTGGGTGTCGCGCAGCTGGTGGCCCAGGTGCAGCGTAAGGTTGGCGGCCATTTCCGCGTCGGCCATGGCCCGGTGAGCCTTGCCGGTGTGGGGCAAGCCGGCCCAGCTGGTGAGGGTGCCGAGTTTGTGGTTCGGCGCGTGAGGCAGGAGACGTCGCGCCAGCAGCATCGAGCAGGCGAAGCTTTGTACGCGATTGCGCTTGATGCGTGACAGCTCGAAGTCCCAGAACTTCTGGTCAAACGAGGCGTTGTGCGCCACCAGCGGCGTCAGGCCGACGAACTCGGCGACCTCGTTCATGACCCGGTCAGCCGGCGGCGCCGTGCGCAGCATGCTGTTGCTGATGCCGGTCAGGGACTCGATAAAAGACGGGATGCGCACGCCAGCGTTCATCAGGCTTTGATAGCGCTCGACGATCACGCCCTGCTCCACGATCACCACGGCGATTTCCGTGGCGCGGCAGTAGCTGCTGGGGGAAATGCCGGTGGTTTCGAAGTCGATGACGGCGATACGTTCTTGCATGGCGTGGCCTTCAAATAGCGGGGTGGTGCGTGGACGTGAGATGTATCGGGCGGCCTGATCAGCGCGCTGCTGGTATCAATTCTTGAGCAGCAACCCGCCCTCGATGGGCACATAACGACTGGCCGCGCGGATCAGCGAGTTGGCGGTCAACCCCGGCACACCGTAGGCAATCGCTTCGACGCCGTGCTTGCTGATGATGCGCTCCAGCAACAGATCGAAATCGCCATCGCCGGACGCCAACACTACTTCATCGACATTCGGCGCGACGTCCATGATGTCGATGGTGATGCCCACGTCCCAGTCGCCTTTGGCCGAGCCGTCACTGCGCTGGATGTAGGGCTTGAGTTTGACGGTAAAGCCGAGATTGCGCAGGATCTGCTGAAATTGCTGCTGCTTGCTGTCGCCACGGTCGATGGCATACGCATACGCCTCGACGATCTGCCCGCGCTGGCTGATGTCAGCCCACAGGGCAGCGTAATTGAAGTGACAACCGTGAGCCTGACGCACTGTGTAATACAGATTCTGTACGTCGGCGAAGACCGCGATTCTTCTCACCCAAATTCCTCGATGCGCTGACAAGCGACAGGGATCCGAAAACCGGACCGGCGCTCAGTATGCCAGTTTGGGGAAGGGATAGAAGGATTGGGTGGAGGGTGCGGTTGTGCTGCGCAGACCTGATCCCTATAGAAACAATCCTGAGGGAGCGAGCTTGCTGGCGAAATGGCTTGGCCATCCGCCGACTCTTCAGCGACTGAAATGCCGCCTTCGTGAGCAAGCTCACTCCCACAGGGAGGGCGTTAGCTGCGGCTATCAGACGAACGAATCGTCGTCGTCAAACATGCCGCCACCGGTGTCGCTGCCGTAATCGGTATCGGCGAAGCCATTGGAATCACTGCCCCAGGCGTCATTCCCGGTGTTGTCGTTGCCAGTGACGCGCTGCTGGTCGTCACCCCAACCACCGCTGCCGCCCTGATCATGTTCAGCGGCAGGCTGGGCCGGCTGCTCCTGGATGATCTCGACGACTTCCTGCGGTTGGCTGTTGTGGTGGAACAGGCTGCTGATGCCTTCCGCCAGCATCACGCCACCGGCCACGCCCGCGGCGGTTTTCAGTGCACCACCGAGGAAACCACTGCCGACAGGCGCCGCCGGTGCCTGTTGCGGTTGGGCATAGTTTTGCGGTGGCTGAGCATAGTTCTGCTGCGGCGCGTTGTAAGGCGGCGCGCTTGCAGGGCCACTTTCGCGCCAGCCGCCCGACGAAGGCTGCGGATTCGATGGACGCGAGAACGACGAAGCCGGTTGCTGAGCCTGAGGCTCGCGCGAACCGCCACCAAAGATGCTCGACAGAAACCCGCCGCCACTGCCGGACGGCGCAGGCGCCGCGGATTTTGACCGTTCCAGCTCAGCCCGCAGTTGTTGAATCTGCTCGTCGCGCTGACGGTTCTGGGCCTCCAGCTGCTTGATCGCGACTTCCTGCACCAGAATCGACTGCGCCATGTAATAAGGCGCAGCGGGCTGGCGAGTCAGGTGCTCCTTGATCAGCGCTTCGGCCTGCGCATCACGGGGGGCCGATTCGGTTTCTGCTTGCTTGAGCTTGCCAAACAAGCCGTCGATCAGGGTTTGTTCTTCGCTGTTCATGGCGACCTCGTTAGATTGCCGTAGGAATTCTGTTCTGAGCCATTGCTCAGGCATAGCCAGTAATGGGGCTGTTCAAGGGCGTTTCAATAGCATGTAAAAAAAGTTAAGAAGGCTCGCAGGTCGCGGCCGGTTGGCCGGTTCTGCGGCGCTACGTTACAGTGTTGGCCTGCTTATCCTTGTGATCCGTTCATGAATCCGCTGACCCTTCTGCAAGACTCGTTTTACTTCTTCCGACGCAACTTCGGCAGCATTCTTACGCTGTGCCTGCCGCTGGTGGTACTGGAGGCCCTGACCAAACAGCTCGTCGGCTTCGGGGCGAGCACCGGGGCCGCGCCACTGTTGGTCGGGCTGCTTTTCTACCCGCTTTATACCGGCGCGCTGATCCTGTTTATGGACGCCAAAACCCGTGGCGAAGATCCGGTCAAATCCAACCTGTGGGCCGTTGCCTTGCGCCTGTGGCCCACCTTCGCGGTGCTGACGGCGCTGAGCACGCTGCTGATCATGGCCGGCATGTCGCTGTTCATCCTGCCGGGTGTGTGGGTGATGATCAAACTGGTGCTGTCGGAATACCTGCTGGTGTTGCGCGGGATGGGGCCGCTGGAGGCGATGCGCGAAAGCTTCAGGATGACCCAGGGCCATGTGGTGCGGATTTTCGTCTGCGTGCTGTGCGTTTACATCCCGCTGTCGCTGCTTGAGGCGCTCAGTTATTACGTGCTGCCGGACCAACAGAGCCCGGGGCTGTCGATTGCAGTGGACAGTATTTCCAGCTTCCTGCAGTTGTTTATCAGCGTGGTGATGTTCCGGTTGTTCATGCTCATCGACCCACCTGCCCGGTCGGCCTGACAAGATGGCACGCCCGACGCGGTATCTGCTTTACCTCGCGGTGTGTGTCGGGCTGTTCGGGATACTGCTGTATGACGTGACCTGGCACCCTGCCCGACACGAGAACGCGGCGGTGTCCTGCAACGCGATGGACGGAAAGCCACCGGTATTGGCGCCGGGTCAGACGCTCACAGTGATGACCTGGAACATCCAGTACCTGGCCGGCAAACGTTATGTCTTCTGGTACGACCTGCCCGACGGCAGCGGCCCGGATGAACGGCCAACGCCTGAAGACCTTGCGTACAACCTGGATGAAGTGGCGCGGGTCATCCGCGACGAGCAGCCGGACATCGTCTTTCTGCAGGAAGTCGACGACGGCGCGAAGAACACCGACTACGGCAATCAACTGGCCCTGCTCCAGGCGCGCGTCGCCGACCTGTACCCGTGCAGCAGCGAGGCGTTTTACTGGAAGTCCGACTTCGTGCCGGATCAACACATCTTCGGCAGTGTCGGCCGCAAGCTGGCAAAGCTGAGCCGCTACCAGATGGACAGCGCCGAACGCCTGCAACTGCCCTCGCCGTCCGGCCATTTCATCAGCCGACTGTTTCAACCCCAGCCTGCGCTACTGGTCAGCTACCTGCCGCTCAAAGATGGCGGGCGCCTGGCAGTGACGAATACGCATTTAAGCGATGCCGAATCGGGCGGCGACGTGCAACAGCGACAGGTCGCGGCGGTTAGTGGGTTGCAACACGCCTTCGAGAAAAACGGCACGCTGTGGATCACTGGCGGAGATTTCAGTTTGCTGCCACAGGGGCAATATCAGCGGCTACCTTCCGGACAGCGCGCGCCGTATTCGGCGGAGAGCGAGCTTCGGGGCTTGTGGGAAAGCTTCCCGATGATCCCGAGCAATGAAGACGTAGCCGGTGAGGATCGTCGCACGTGGTACACCCGCTTCCCCAACGACCCGAGCATCAGCGGCCCGGACCGGACGCAGGACTTTCTGTTCTACAGCCCGAAGCTGAAGCGGGTGGAGGCGCGGGTGAGGCAGGCGGATACCCTGTTGATCTCTGATCACATGCCGGTGATTGCGCGATTCAGGGTACCGGCGAAGGTCGAGTAGAAAAGCGCCTCTAAAGCCTGCTTCCCAGGTGCATGGCAGGGGCGCTTGATCTGAACAGACCAGTGCTGGATTGCCCGGCACCGGTCGCTGCAATCAGAACGTGACGCTGGCCGTCAGCCGCGCGGTTCGGAGCGCCCCCTCCTCGACCTGGAGCGTGCTGCTGCCCGTGGTGGCCGGGTAGTATTCCTTATTGAACAGGTTGTCGATGTTCAACTGCAGGCTGGTCTTGTAGTCATGGGTGGGCAAATCCCAGCGCACAAAGGCATCGGCCGTTGTGTAGCTGTCCAGCCAGAAGCTGTTGGCGTCGTCCCCCGGCCGCTCTCCGACGTATCGGGCACCTGCACCGACATGCCACTTACCGGTTTCGGCAGGCAGTGCGAGTTGATGGCTGAGGTACAGGCTCGCGGTGTGCATCGGCGCATTGGGCAAGCGGTTGCCTTCCTGCTCGGGTGACTCTTCGTTTTTCAGCACTTCCGTGTGGTCATAAGCGTAGGTGCCGATGATGCTCCAGTTACGCGCTATCTCTCCGGTCACATCCAGCTCAACCCCTCGTGAGCGGGCCTTCCCCACCGCTTCGTCGATGCTGTCGCCGTTGCTCTGCAGCACGCTGTTCACAAGGTTCTTCTTGACGATGTCATACACGGCCAGGTTCACGTTGAGCGCCTGGACCGGGCTGTATTTGATGCCGACTTCGTAGCTGCGACCTTCGGTAGGCTTGAAGCTGTTGCCCGCATCGTCGGCATCGTTAGGCACGAAGGAACGGCTGTAGTTGGCGTAGAGCGCAACGTTGTCGGTCGGCTGGTAAACAATCCCGCCAAAAGGGAGAAACTTGTCGCCGTTGGAGTCGGCGCCCGGTGCGTACGAACTGCCCAGCCCCTGATCGCTGTATTGATCCCAGTGTTCCTGACGACCCCCGAATACCAGAATCCAGCGATCATTGAGGTGCCAGTTGTCCTTGAAGTATGCCGACGTGGTGACCAGGTTATTTTCGGCGTTGCTCTGGACCGCGCTGACCGTCGAAGGCTCAGCCAGATTGCCGTAGGTGGGGTTCTGAATGTTGAGGTTGCCGGCGGTGCTGCTGGCATTGCGATAGGTTTTACCGCGGTATTTATCCAGCGACTCGTTGTCCACCCCGACGACGATCTCATGCCTCTGGCCGAACAACTGCTGATCGCCTATGAAGTCCAGAGCGGTATAACGGCTCTCATAATCGTAGTGTCCGCCGTTGGCAATCCGGCGCAGGGTATCGCCTTTCAAGGTGCTCGGCTGTGCAATCGCCAGGCTGTAACGATCCTCGGTCCATCCGTAGGTCAACCGGCTTCGCCAGGCGTCATTGAGCTGGTACTCGAACTTCGCGGTGGTGCTTTGGCTGATGCCGACGGTCTTGGCCCAGCGCTCATCCAGACGGTCGCGGTAACTGATGTCGGCCGGGTGGCCATTGGCGAACACGGTGCCGCGGTCAAAGGGGCTCGCGTAATCGTTGTAGGTGTAGGCCAGCGAGAAACTGGCGCGGTCGCCCACCCAGGCGATCGAGGGCGCAATCAGCGTGTGCTCATCGACACCATAATTACGCCAGTAGTCCTCGTGGGAGCGCTCGGCAACCAGCCGATAAGCCAGGTTGGTATCGCCCAGCGGCCCAGTGGTGTCCAGACCAAACGTCCCGCCGCCTTCACTGTAACCAGACCCGGTCAGAGTCGTGCTTTGGGTGAATTGCGGCTGCTTGCTGATCACATTGATCAGCCCGCCCGGCTCCAGCGCGCCGTACATGAGCGATGCCGGGCCTTTCAACACTTCCACGTGATCGGTGGTGGCGCCGAGATTGCGGCCGATCGCCGAGCGGACCCCGTCCCGCAAGATAGAGTTGTCGTCGTTGCTGCCAAATCCGCGCTTGATGACAGCATCCTTCGTGCCCCCCAACGTATTCGTCTGGCTCACACCACTGACAAAGCGCATGGCGTCGTTGAGATCTTTGACCTGATAGTCATCCAGGGTTTGCGCAGTGACCGTGTTGACGGTCTGTGCTTCATCCCGATTCTGGGTGGAGGTCTTGCTGGCCGTACTCCCTTCAGAAAGCGTATAGCTCCCCGAGCCGTCAGCTGCATCGCGTGTGGACTGGATGACACTGGGCGCCAGCTCGGTAACCGTCTGAGCGGCCATTGCAAGACCAGGTAGGGCAGAACACAGCAGGACCGATGCATGAGTCCGGTTAAAGAGCTTGACCACGAGCTGACTCCGTAATGAGAAGAACGCTAATGCGATTCGTTACTATTACACGGGTTGAACTCGTATTTACCTCACATGGCTGATGAAGTTTTTTTTGATCCGCTCGGGGTCATGCCTTTGTGCAGCCGATCACTTCCTCGGCTTCACCCGCGCGGTCGGTTCGGCGATCAACGGATCGTCCGGCCAATAGTGCTTCGGATACCGGCCTTTCAAATCCTTCTTCACCTCGGCATAGGTGCTGCGCCAGAAGTTGGCGAGGTCCTGGGTGACTTGCACCGGGCGGCGTGCGGGGGACAGCAGGTGCAGCTTGACGATCTGCCGGCCGTTGGCGATGCGCGGGGTGTCGGCCAGGCCGAAGAGTTCCTGCAGGCGCACCGCCAGAATGGGCGGGGACTCGCTGTAATCCAGGCGCACTGATGAACCCGACGGCACGGTCAGGTGATGCGGCGCCAGTTCGTCGAGCCGCTGGGGCAAGGGCCATGGCAGCAGGTTGTGGAGGATCGATGACAGGTCCAGATTGCCAAAGTGGCTCAGTCGCGTGACCTTGCCCAGGTACGGCAGCAACCAGTGCTCCAGCGTCGCCAGCAAGCCATCGTTGCTCACGTCCGGCCACTCGCTTTCGCTCAGCTTTTGGAGATCCATCTGACGCAACAGGCCGACTCGCGCCTGCCACTGGCGCAGCTCCGGTGTCCATGGCAGCAGCTCCAGCCCTTTGCGCCGCACCAGCGCCAGCAACGCCTGCCCCCGTGCTGAATCGTCCAGCCCGGTGAGCGGCTCGCGGCTGATGATCAGTTCACCGGCCTTGCGCTGACGTTCGGCGCGGAATACGCCCTCGCGCTCGTCCCAATCCAGTTGATCGAACTGCGTCACCTGTTCGGCGAGCACTGTGTTGAACAGGTCGGGATCGAACTCGGCGGCCAGATAAATACGCTCCTCGCGCTGGCCCTGGCGGCTGCCCAGGTCGGCCACCACCAGCCACGGCTGTTTCATCAATGCGTCTGGCTCGGCGAACAAGGCGGCACGTCCGTTGGCGAGTCGATACTCCGCGCCGCCAGCACGGCGTTGCTGTGCAACGCGATCGGGATAGGCGAGCGCCAGCAGCGCGCCGAGCCAGCGCGGGTGATCAGGATCGGCGACCGGCTTCCGGGCCGCGCCCCTCAGATAACCCCGATATTGGCGGGACAACTGCCGCGCTCGCTGCACGCCGCCCTGTGCGCCTTTCGCGGCGCGTTCTGCCCCCGCCAGCAACGTGAGCCGACTGTGCAGATCGGCACCGGCGCCGCGCAGAATGTCGCGCTCGCCCAGCAATGCAGCGACATCGCACGCCAGCGGCCCCAGGCCCAGTTCATGACCGCGCAGCAGCAAATGGGCGATTCGTGGATGAGCGGGCAACTCCGCCATCGACTGGCCGTGAGGGGTGAGTTTCCAGTCTTCGCCCGGCTTGCGCGTCAGAGCGCCCAGCCGAGCCAGCAGGTCTTGCGCCTGGGCGTACGCGGCGGCAGGCGGCAGGTCCAGCCACGTCAGCTGCGCCGGTTCGACGCCCCACCGCGCCAGTTGCAACGCCAGGCCGGCGAGGTCGGCCTGAAGGATTTCCGCCGCGCCGTAGGCCGCCAATTGATCGTGCTGCGCTTCGGACCACAGTCGATAACAGACGCCCGGCTCAAGCCGCCCTGCCCGACCCGCACGTTGAGTGGCGCTGGCCCGGGAAATCCGCTGGGTGTCGAGGCGCGTCATGCCGCTGCCGGGATCGAAACGCGGCACCCGCGCCAGCCCCGCGTCGATGACCACCCGCACGCCATCAATGGTCAGGCTGGTCTCGGCGATGTTGGTGGCCAGCACGACTTTGCGTTTGCCCTTGGGCGCGGGTTCGATTGCCGCGCGCTGAGCGCTCAGGTCAAGCTCGCCATGCAGCGGACACAGCAGCACGTCGCTGCGATCGCCCACCGCTTCAATCAGTTGCTGATTGACGCGACGGATTTCGGCCTGCCCCGGCAGGAAAACCAGCACGCTGCCGGCCTCATTGCCCAGCGCATCGAGCACGGTCTGCACCACCCGCGGCTCGATGAACTCCCCCGGCTGAAACGGCCGCCCCCACTGCATCGACACCGGGAACATGCGCCCTTCGCTGCTGATCACCGGCGCATCGTTGAGCAAGCTCGACAGCCGCGCGCCTTCGAGCGTCGCCGACATCAGCAGAATCTTCAGCGGCTGCTCGTCACGAAACAGCGCGCGACCGTTCAGGCTTAGCGCCAGCGCGAGATCGGCGTCGAGGCTTCTTTCATGAAATTCGTCGAAAATAAGGAGGCCGACACCTTCCAGCGAAGGGTCCTCCTGCAAGCGCCGGGTGAGAATGCCTTCGGTGACCACTTCAATGCGGGTATTGGGGCCGACTTTGCTGTCCAGACGAATCCGATAACCCACCGTCTCGCCGACGCCCTCCCCCAGCTCGCTCGCCAGTCTTTCAGCAGCAGCACGAGCAGCCAGACGCCGTGGCTCAAGCATCAGGATCGTTTGTCCACCCAGCCACGACTCGTGCAAAAGCGCGAGCGGCACCCGGGTGGTCTTGCCCGCGCCCGGCGGCGCTTCGAGCACGGCCTCATCCCGGTCGGCAAGGGCCTGGCGCAAGGCAGGGAGAACGGCATCGATGGGCAAAGAATTCATGGTGGCTCCCAGATCAGCCGGGGAGTATACCCACGAGCATCGCAGGCCCCCAGCCTGTGTGGGGATGCGTTTGCGAAGGCCGCCAGAGAACAGCGTGCTGCCGATTCTCAAACGCCAGAAACAAGGAAGCCCCGCAAGCGGGGCCACAACTTAACCTAGTCTCATCACCGTTTCAAAAGCCCGGGAGTGGAGGTGCTAGGGCAGCGACGCAAATTTATCACAGAACAGAGCAACGTCAAATCCGAAGATGGGTTCTCAACGCAGTGGCTTTCCTGCCTTGGATTATTTCTCGCTATCAGCGGTGTCTTGATCTGGCAGCGGCATTGCCGTGTGAAGTGAACGAAACCCGCACGCACTGCAGACCGCCTCAGCGGCGGCTTAGCTTCAATGGAGATCCCACGGCGTGTAAAATTTCGGCTTTTCGCCCAAGACAGTTCTTGGCGGCAGTTTGGTTTCCAGGAAGGTTAATTTAGCTATGGTTTGGAACACGCTGGAGGCAAAGCTCTCCACTCCCCGGATGTCCCGTTATCTTCAGAAGAATCAGAACAAGCACGACCGGGCAGCGGAAGCGTATGTCCACAACATGAAAATTGCCGAATCTCTGGTCTCGATTTTTCATGTGCTTGAGGTATCCCTGCGCAACGGCATACAGAAGGAGATGGCTATCGAATACAACCGGCTCGACTGGTATGAAGAGTGGAATGACCCTGCCGACGCAGACCTTCAAAAACTCTACAACAAGATCGCCGATGCGAAGAGAGCCCTCGGTGCGCGCAGGGTTAAGGCTAGCCCCGACAATATCGTGGCAGAACTCAGTTTTGGATTTTGGACATCCTTGTTCAACCGCGCAACCACCAAGAAGCTGTCCAAACCTCTGATGAGAGTTTTCTATTCGTGCCCTAAAAGCATGCGTCAGCCTGACAAGATGCGTACACGACTGAATAAGGGGCGCGACTTGCGAAACAGATGTTTCCATCATGAGCCGCTGCTTTGGCAGCCGCTTATGGATATACACCGAGATATTTTGGAGGTCGTGAAATGGATGGACCCAAGCCTGCATGCTTGGGTCCAGGGCCATGACCGGGTTGCGTCGACCGTACACGAATGGATGACATGGAGAGACGCGCCAGTACCCTCACCAACCCCGTGTCAACTCCAAAGCGCCCCAGCATCAACCTGTTTTGCTCATCCCCCCAACGAACTGTCTTCCCCCACGGATACTCTTATTGATTAGGCATTTGCCTTGTATAGTTGCGCCTTCTTCTGAGGAGATCCCCATGCGCATTCCTTCCCGTTTGATTGGCGGTGTTCTGGTCGCCACCCTGCTGACTCAACTGACTGCCTGCGGCAGTATTTTCTACCCGGATCGTCGCGGCCAGATTCAGGGCAGCGGGCGAATGGACCCGGCGATCGTGATACTCGACGCCATCGGCCTGTTGTTCTACATCATTCCCGGCGTGATCGCGTTCGGCGTGGACTTCGCCACTGGCGCGATCTATCTGCCAGGCGGCACTCACGCTCAGATCGATCCGCAAAAGCTTGAACCGGCGGTGCGCACTGACGGCACCGTCGACAACGCCAAGCTGCAAGCCATCATTCAAACAGAGCTCGGCCGTACCCTGCCGCTGGATGATCCTCGTCTGATCCAGCACAAAGGCAGCACCCAGCAGCTTGCCTCCCTGGGCCTTGTACCGTCCGCTTGAGTCTGTGATTTAAAGGAAGCGCCATGAGCACCAGCCCCGAACACGCCCGCTTATTGCGTCTGGCAACCCGCGCCTCGCTTGCCGTGGCGAGCATTCTGATCGTTGCCAAAGCGGTTGCGTGGTGGCTCAGCGGCTCAGTGAGTCTGCTGGCCGGCCTTACGGACTCGATGCTCGACGGCGCTGCGTCTTTCCTCAATCTGCTGGCCGTGCATTACGCGCTGCGTCCCGCCGACGATGATCATCGCTATGGCCACGGCAAGGCCGAGGCGTTGTCGGGCATGGCCCAGGCGCTGTTCATCGCGGTAAGTGCGTTTTTGATCGGCTTTCAGGCGGTGGACCGCATCCAGCACCCCCAGCCCCTCGGCGCTCCCGGGTTGGGTTTGCTGGTGATGGTGTTGTCGATTGGTCTGACGATTGCCTTGCTGATGTTGCAGCACCGCGTGGTAAAGGCAACCGGTTCGGCGGCGATCCGCGCCGATTCTCTGCATTATCGCTCTGACCTGCTGCTCAACTTCAGCATCATGCTGGCGCTGGGCTTGGCCTATTTCGGTTACTCACAGCTGGACGCTTATTTCGGTCTGGCCATCGCGTTCTACATTTTGTGGAGCGCGATTTCCATTGCCCGGGAAACGGTGTCAGTGCTGATGGACGCTGAGCTGCCTGTCGATGTCAGCGCAAAAATGCTCGAGCTGGCCCAGGGCGTGCCGGGTGTGCTGGGTGCCCACGACCTGCGCACGCGGATTTCGGGCAATCACTGGTTTGTGCAGCTGCACCTGGAGTTGCCGGGCACGCTGACGCTTTCAGTGGCGCACGATTTGTGCGAGCGGGTGGAAGCGGCGATTCAGGACGAATTCCCCAAGGCCGAAGTGCTGGTACACGCGGATCCGCAGGAAGTGGTGGGGCGTGAGGATGGACCGGTTTTGAATTGACACGGGCGTAGGACCGGCTTTAGCCGGGAACGCGTCTGGTGTCATACCGCAAATCTAATGGCGCGGGCACTGGCCCCTTCCCGGCTGAAGCCGGTCCTACTATCGGTGTGTACTTTAGTGGGACTGGCTTTAGCCGGGAAGGCGTCGGTTGTCACACTGCAAATCTGATGGTGCTCAATCCGGCGTCTTCCCGGCTGAAGCCGGTCCTACAGAAACAGTGCGCTGCGCATTTTGCATCCCAGGCTACATACCGCACTCACTGCTGAATGCTATACCCCCGCCCTGCATAACAACTGGCCATCGCCTGACGGTAGACACCCAGCACTTCCGGTGCCGGCTGATAGGCCGCGCCTGCCGGGTCGAAATTGCTCTGCTGCACGGCGTAGCGGTAGCAGTCGTAGCGGTCCTGTTCGATTTCCTGTTGCGGCTTGCCTTCGGGCGGATAGGCGACAACGTCATAGGGATTCGCGGCCTGCTGAACGGGCTGCGGCTGCTGCGGCGAGTACACCGGTTCGACGTTCTGGGGAGGCTCGGCGACCACATATTCCTGGGTGTTCTGCTCGTAGGTGTAGTAAGTGCCGGCGGCGACGAAGAACAGCGCACTGCCAAGCCAGACCTGTTGAGCGTAGTCAGGCAGATAGCGCACGCGGACACCCCGTGGGGGCTGGACGACCACATAACGCGGGCCCTGTGGGCGATACCAGTAGCCGCCTGAGTAGAAGTAGTCCCCGCCGCGATACGGCACGCGGGAATATCCGCCCGGCATGCGATCGATTTCGTAACCCGGGCGATAGCGCGGGCCCGAACCCCAACCATCGCCATGACCACCGGGACGGCCGGGCTGCCAGTTACCGTTATCAGGACGACGGTCGCCGTCGCGCCAGCGGTTGTCTCGGGGCTGGTCGCGGTAGAAGCCCTGCCGCGGCTCCTGGGTCTGAACCACTGTGTCCGGCCGACCCTGAATCGGCAGGCCGCCTTGGCGATCCTGCAACTGACGCTGTTGTTGCTGCTGCTCTTGCTGGCGTCGTTGCTGATCCTGCTGTTGCTGGCGCTGTTGCTGCTGTTGCTGTTGCTGCTGTTGGCGTTGATCGTCGCGAAGGTCGCGCTCGCGTTCCTGCTGCTGGCGCTGCTGATTGGCGCGCTCTTGCTGGTTCTGCTGAATCTGGCGGTTTTGCTGCAGCTGCTCCTGCTGCCGCTGCTGCTGTTGTTGCTGCTGCTGCGCCTGCTGTTGGCGTTGCTGCTGACGCTGCTGATCGTCGGCAAATCCGCGCTGCTTCTCCTGCTGCTGACGCTGCATCTCGAACCCGCGCTGTTGCTGTTGGCGCTGCTGCTGTTGTTGCTGTTGTTGCTGTTGCTGCTGATTATTGTCGTCGGCCCACACCTGAGCACCGATGCTCAAGGCCAAGAGACTGACACCTGCCAAACGCCAGATGCGCGTGTTCATGCTTTCCTCACTGCGGCGCGGATACCTGTTGATAGGACTGCTAGTCGGGTGCGCCGTTCGCCGCACTCTATCAGCGTGGCGGATGAAACTGTAGAAGCACCACTGCGGCCTGAGCTGAAAGGCAGGCACAAAAAAAGAGGGCTCAATGGCCCTCTCTGGAATGCTTCGTCCTGGCTCGACGCTTTTGACGCCGGCTCACCTCGCATCGTCTTCTGGACAGTGCGTAGCCCGGTGGCCTGCTCAACCCTGTCGGGTTGGAGACCGCGGCTGGCCTGATTCGGCGGGCCGCGCTGGACGCTGTGTCCGGGCAGTGATTCTGGTTAAAAGAATAGGCTTTGCGGAACGACACAGGATTGCGAATATTGCTGATGAAAACACCGCTTGCGCAATAATTCGCTTCAGATGAATAATCCTGCGCAATCCATTCAATAAAGGCGCTTATGGTGAGCAAGCTCGACAGATATGACTTGAGTATTTTGGCCGAACTGCAAAAGGACGCGCGCATTTCCAATCAGGAGCTGGCCGAGCGCATTGGCCTGTCGCCTTCACCCTGCTCGCGGCGCGTCAAACAGCTGGAAGATGATGGCTATATCGTCGGCCAGGTCGCGCTGCTGGACCGCAAGAAGCTGGGCCTTAGCCTGACGGCCTACGTGCTGATCGGCATGGATCGCCACACGCCCGACCGCTTCGAGAATTTCGAGCAGCACATCCGTAACCTGCCGCAGGTGCTGGAATGCAGCCTGGTGACCGGTATCGATGCCGACTACCAGCTGAAGGTCGTCGTCCCGGACATGGATCACTACCAGAAATTTCTGCTCGGCCACCTGACCCGCATCGACGGCGTGACCAGCGTGCGCTCCAGCTTCGTGCTCAATCAGGTCCTAGCAAGCACCGAACTGCCGCTCGTGCATTTGCGCGGCTGAGCGGCACCGGCGCAGATACAGGTTTTTGTGGGAGCGACCGGGGTTGCGTTTGCTTCGCGAGGGCCTGTCTGTTCACTCAAAGCTTCGCCGGCACTTCCCGCCACTGTCCCTGATCCAGCCCATCAAGGCTCCAGTCTCCAATCCGCACACGCACCAGTCGCAACGTCGGCAGGCCGACCGCTGCGGTCATCCTGCGCACCTGGCGGTTGCGTCCTTCTTTGATCACCAACTCCAGCCAACTCGTCGGCACGCTTTTGCGAAATCGCACCGGCGGGTTGCGCGGCCACAGTTCGGGTTCGTCCAGTTGCCGGGCCTGGGCAGGCAAGGTCGGGCCGTCGTTCAGCTCGACGCCGTCACGTAGCTTTTGCAGTTGCTCTTCCGTCGGCTCGCCTTCCACTTGCACCCAGTAGGTTTTCGCCAGCTTGTGCCTGGGGTCGGCGATGCGCGCTTGCAACTGGCCGTCGTTGGTCAGCAGCAGCAAGCCTTCGCTGTCGCGGTCCAGGCGACCGGCCGGGTAGATGCCAGGGATCTCGATGAAATCCTTGAGCGTCGCCCGGCCCTCGCCATCGCTGAACTGGGTCAGCACGTCGAAGGGTTTGTTGAACAGAATCAGCCGAGGTTCGGCGGGCGGTGCTTTGGCGACACGCCGAGGCGCACCGGGACGATCGGGTGAAGGACGGCGGGGATCAGGACGTTGATTGCGGGGCATGGGAAACCGGTAGAGATGACGGAAACGGAAAAGACCACTAAACAGAAAGGGCCACTTTAGTGGCCCTTTCGTTGAACGCCTAGCGCCTTAACGGAGCCCTTAGCGGAACGGCGGTTCGTCGAAGCTGCGCAGCTTGCGCGAATGCAGCGAGTTGAGCTGCGTGCGCATCAAGTCCAGCGCGGCGATGCCGATCTTCAAATGCTGGGTGACCGCACGCTCGTAAAATGCGTTGGCCGAACCCGGCAGCTTGATCTCGCTGTGCAGCGGTTTGTCCGAGACACAGAGCAAGGTCCCGTAAGGCACCCGCAGGCGATAACCCTGGGCGGCGATGGTGCCGCTTTCCATGTCCACCGCCACGGCGCGAGACAGGTTGATCAGCGGCCGCTCCTGAGCCCAGCGCAGTTCCCAGTTGCGATCGTCGTAAGTCAGGACCGTGCCGGTGCGCAGGCGCTTCTTCAGATCGTCGCCGCGTTCGCCGGTGACTTGGGCGGCTGATTCCTGCAACGCCAGCTGCACCTCGGCCAGGGCCGGGATCGGAATGTTCGGCGGCAGCACGCGGTCAAGAATGCCGTCGCGACGCATGTAGGCGTGGGCGAGGACGTAGTCACCGATGGTCTGCGACTGACGCAGGCCGCCGCAGTGACCAATCATCAGCCAGCAATGCGGACGCAATACCGCGAGGTGATCAGTGATGTTCTTGGCGTTGGAGGGGCCAACGCCGATGTTGACCAATGTCACGCCATGGCCGTCTTCGGCGATCAGGTGGTACGCCGGCATCTGGTAACGGTGCCAGACCACGCCGGAGACGATGGCCTGGGCTTCGCCGTAATCCATGCTCTTGTCGACAACAACGTTGCCCGGCAGGACCATCTTCACGAAGCGCGGGTCGTCGCGCAGTTTTTCCAGGCCATGCACGATGAACTGGTCGACGTAGCGGTGGTAGTTGGTCAGCAGGATCCACGGCTGAACATGGCGCCAGTCGCTGCCGGTGTAATGCACCAGACGGCGCAGCGAGAAATCCACCCGGGCGGCGTCGAACAGCGCGAGCGGCAGCGGATCGGTGTTGGCCCAGTCGTACAGACCGTCGGCGATGCCATCGGTGGCCGCCGACAAATCGGTGCTCGGGAAGACACGCGCAAGGGTCGCGGCGGTGACGCCGGTACCGGCCAGCTCATCGCCCTGCTCGACCACGTAGGGGTACGGAATGTTCTGTTCGCTGACGCCCACTTCCACCGTCACGGTGAAGTCGTTCATCAACGGCACAAGCTGTTCGAGCAAATATTTGCGGAACGCCGCCGGGTGGGTGACGGTGACGCTGTAGGTGCCCGGCAGCTGAACCTTGGCGTAGGCGCGGGTGGTCAGCGGCACTTCGCCCTGGCAGTGATAGGTCAGACGCAGCTCGGGGTAGCGGAACGTCAGACGCTCGGCGGCAGTCGGTTCGACGCGGTCTTTCAGGTAGCGCTTGAGCGCCTGGCTCAAGGCGGTGGTTGCCCGTGCGTGGAGCTCAGCGAGCCGGTCCACGACGTGTTCGGCAGTTTCTACGACAATGAAAGCTTCGGTCACGATGCATATCCTTCTTATCTTGCAAGCGCATATCTTGCCTGCAACAGATGACGAAGGCACGAGTTGCCTGTGGCAGACGCGGCAATGGACGCGTTATAGCTGCGGCGATGACCGCGCGACCAGCGCCTGAACATCCACCCCGCGCGGCAAGGCGCCGTAGACGCGCCCCGGCCGTTCCAGGCGCCCGGCAATAAATCCGTCGCTGACCACGGCATTGCCCGCTTCCAGCAGCAGTTTTGCCTGCAACGCGACGGCGATGTCTTCGGTCAGTTGCCGGGCGCGGTACTGGATGTCGCCGGTGTCCTGAAAAGCCTTTTTCAAGCCATGAATATGCGCGGCCAGACGCTTGTCGCCATGACCGTCGCCAAGCTCATCGAACAGCGCATCCAGCACGCCCGGTTCTTTGGATAACGCCCGCAGGACGTCCAGGCACTGCACGTTGCCGGAACCCTCCCAGGTCGAATTGACCGGCGCCTCACGGTAAAGGCGCGGCAGAATGGTGTCCTCCACATAGCCTGCACCGCCCATGCATTCTGCCGCTTCGTTGATCATGGCCGGCGCGCGCTTGCAGATCCAGTACTTGCCCACCGCTGTCACCAGTCGTGCGAAACGGGCTTCGTGGCCGTCATCCAGACGCTCCAGCGAGCGTCCCATGCGCAGGGTCAGTGCGAGGGCCGCTTCGCTTTCCAGTGCCAGATCGGCGAGCACGTTTTGCATGAGCGGCTGCTCACTGAGCAAGCGACCACTGACGCTGCGGTGGGCACAATGGTGCGCGGCCTGGGTCAGCGCCTGACGCATCAGCGCGCTGGAACCGGTCATGCAATCGAAGCGGGTCATCGCCACCATTTCGATGATGGTCGGCACGCCGCGCCCCTCCTCGCCCACCATCCACGCCAGGGCGCCGCGGAATTCCACTTCGCTGGAGGCGTTGGACCAGTTGCCCAGCTTGTTCTTCAGCCGCTGTATGTAGAACGCGTTGCGGGTGTCGTCCGGGCGATGGCGCGGCAGCAGGAAACAGGTCAGGCCCTTGTCGGTCTGCGCCAGGGTGAGAAAGGCGTCGCACATGGGCGCTGAACAAAACCATTTGTGCCCGACCAGCTCATACGCCTGACCGGGTCCGGGCTGGCCAACCGGATGCGCCCGCGTGGTGTTGGCGCGCACGTCGGTGCCGCCCTGTTTCTCGGTCATGGCCATGCCGATGGTGGCGCCGGCCTTGTGGGCGATGCCGACATTGCGCGGGTCGTAGTGGGTGGCGAGGACCTTCGGCAGCCAGGTTTCGGCCAGGTCCGGTTGAAGGCGCAGGGCCGGGACGCTGGCGAAGGTCATGGTCAGCGGACAACCGCTGCCGGCTTCGGCCTGGGTGTGCAGATAGCTCATCGCCGCGCGGGCGACGTGGGCACCTTCCCTGGGATCGGTCCACGGCAGCGACGGGATGCCGTGCTCGACGGCGGTTTGCATCAACTGGTGGTACGCAGGATGAAACTCCACCAGATCGATGCGATGGCCGTAGCGATCATGGCTGGCGAACACCGGCTTGTTCTGGTTGGCGAGAAAACCCGCTTCCATCAACGGGCCGCCGGCCAGCGCGCCATAGGCGTCGATTCTGTCTTGCGCCCAGCCTGCTCCGAAACGTCGCGACCACTCCTGCAGCGGCAGGTCGATGCGGTACAGGTTGGTGCCGTCCAGGGAAGGCGGCTGATTGGTGACCTCGTGGGTCTCGGCGAACTGATGCAGATTGATGGGCTGGTCCATGAGGCGACTCCGGTCCGGGCAGCACGCGGCGGTTGTGCTGCTGAACTAGTGAATCACGCACACTGCGCCGGCGACAGCGCCATAGAAGACGAAATCACGGCGGTTTTGCCTTGTGGGCGCACGATCTCGGAATGGATGCAGATCAACCGTAGGAGCGTGGCTTGTCCCGCGATCTGGCGCGGAGCGGCAGCACACTTGGCATCGATTTCTCCTGATCCACCGCATGCGCCGATTCGACGACCGGTTCCCGGCCGATCGCAGGACAAGCCACGCTCCTACACCGATTGCGTGGCGATCTGCACATCCAGGCTCAAGCGGAACTGGCTGCCATTGCCCGGTTCGGACTGATGGCTCAGGCGCCCGTCCTGCAATTCAATCAACTGTCGGCAAATCGCCAGGCCGATGCCAAGCCCGCCGTATTCCCGCGTCGTCGATCCATCCACTTGGAAGAAGTTGGCGTACAGCGTTTCTTCATCAAGTCGACTGAAGCCGATGCCGGTGTCGATGACGTCGATCACCAGCCGCACGTGCTCGGCGTCTGGGCGCTGGCCGTTGACGCGGATTCTGATCGAACCGGTTTTGGTGAACTTGATCGCGTTGTCCAGCAGGCACTCCAGGCACTGGCGCAACTTGACGCCGTCACCTTCAAGGCTGTCCGGCAGCGTTTCGTCCAGCTCCACACTCAGCGCCAACGCCTTGCTGCGGGCCAGCGGCTCGAAGCCACTGCGCAGCTGAAACAGCACATGACGCAGGCTGAACGGCTCGCTACGCACAGTCACCCGACCGGCTTGCAGTTCGGTCAGCGTGAGGATGCCGTTGACGATGCCCATCATGCTTTGCGCCGAATCGGCGGCGGTCTGGCGATACAGCTCGATCTCGCTCTGCGCCGCGTCCATCTGCATCAATTCCAGCGAACCGATCACGCCGTTCATGGGCGTGCGCAGTTCATGGGTGAGCGTCGCCAGAAACTCGTCTTTCAATCGGTTACTCACCGCCAGTTGCTGGTTGAGGGTTTCAAGCCCCTGCTGAGATTCCGCCATGATCTGCGCCTCACGCTCGCGCATGGCATTGATGCGGTCGGCCAGCGCCAGCGACAGCAATGCCACCTCGATCACCGAACCGATCTGGCTGGCGTACATGGTCCAGAAGTTATTGGGCAGATGCCCCAGCAGCATGGTCGCGTTGACCACCCCGCCGATCAGGAACGCCGACCAGCCGATGATGAAGTACCGCGCGACCCGCCGGCCCTTGAACCACGCCGCCAGCCCGATCAACAGCACGACGGGCGTGAACAACAACACCAGCCCGGTCACCAGGCGCAGCGCAACGCCGTAATCCATGCTCAACGCGAGGGCCATGATCACCGCGGCGCAGACCATCATCACCCGCAACGGCACGTCCAGCCAGCGACCGAGGCTCGGCGTCTGCAGGAATTTACGGGTGAACTGGCTGGCAAACAGAATCGCGGCGGCGATGAGGAAGGTGGTTGAGGTATTGGCCCACCACGGGTTATTCGGCCAGAAATACTCGATCGCCGCGCCGTTGACCGACACCTGATACAGGCCGAAGAAGGTGATGTAGAGAATGTAATACAGGTACGCGGTGTCGCGCACGCTGAGGTAGATGAACAGGTTGTAGACGAGCATCACCGCCAGCACGCCGTAAATCATGCCGAGGATGTACAGCCGCGACGGCTGCTCTTCTATATAGGCGTGACTGGCCCACAGATTGAGCGGCGCCTGCACCGAGCCGTGGCTGGCGACGCGCAGGTAAACGGTCTTGGTTTCGTGGGCGTTCAGGTTGAGATCGAACACGTAGTTGTTCTGCTTAACCTGCCGGCTGGCAAACGGCAGCATGTCGCCGGTCTGCCAGGCCAGACGGGGTCGCGCGTCGCCGTCGCCGAGGTAGAGATCAACATGGTCCATCGGCGGGTAGGCCATTTCCAGCAGCCAGTCGGCGGACGCCAGCGGGTTGCCGGGGCGATACGTCAGACGCACCTTCAGCCAGAAAGCGGAGCGAGAGTACCCGGCGTTGAGCGACTGACCGGCAAGCGGTTGGAAGCGTGAGGCGCCCTCAGGGGACGAGACTTGCTGGATGGTTGCATCGCCGGTGGGGTCTTCGAACACTTGGGTGTCGCGCCCCAGTGCCAGGCTGCGGGTCTTTTCATCAAAATCGACGGCGCTGGCGAACATCGGCAACAGGCAGAGCAGGAAGATCAGCACCAGGCGCATGGGGCACCGCCTTGGCACTGATGAAGTCCACGAGCTGCCGTGGGCAAATCGCACGGCTTCGCAATTCGGCGAGCGACCGCTGTATCGGTCGAATAGGTCAGCGGGCAACGCACTTGCATTCACTCTTCTGGCGGAATGTATGAAGCGCCACAGGATAGCGACCGATAGCTCGATGACACCATCTAAATCTGCGCATTGTACGGGGCGGGTTTGTTCCCGTGTAGGACCGGCTTTAGCCGGGAAGGCGTCGGATGTCTCGCTGCAAAATTGATGGTGTTTGCATTGGCGCTTTCCCGGCTGAAGCCAGTCCTACTAACAGCATGCGTCCTGCCGCAAAATTGATGGTGTTTGTACTGGCGCCTTCCCGGCTGAAGCCGGTCCCACCGGCAAAAACTTTAGTGGTAAGCTCGCGCACCATGAATATCTATAGCTCCCGCCCTGTTGTCCTCTGTCTCTCCGGTCACGACCCCAGTGGCGGCGCCGGCTTGCAGGCAGATATCGAAGCCCTGCTCGCCCAGGGTTGCCACGCGGCTCCCGCCATCACCGCCCTCACTGTTCAAGACACCGTGAACGTCACTGACTTTCGCGTGCTGGATCGTGAGTGGGTGCTGGCGCAAGCCAATGCCGTGCTCAACGATTCCGTCGTCGCGGCAGTGAAGCTGGGCATGCTGGGTTCGCTGGAGATGGTCGACACCGTCGTCGAACTGCTGACGGCGCATCCGCATCTGCCCATGGTCTGCGATCCGGTGTTGCGTGCCGGTGGCGGCGGTCGGTTGGGCAAGGACGAAGTGGGTTACGCCATGCGCGAGCGTCTTTTGCCTCTGGCGACTATCGCCACGCCGAACCTGCCGGAAGCGCGCATTCTGGCTGAGCTGCCTGAAGGCACGGCCGATGAGTGCGCCGAGAAGCTGCTGCCGTTCTGTGAGCACCTGTTGATTACCGGCGGTCATGGCGACGAGCACGAAGTTCACAACCGCCTGTACATCCGCGGCGGTCAGTCACGCACCTTTACCTGTCAGCGTCTGCCGGGCAGCTATCACGGCTCCGGCTGCACACTGGCCAGCGCACTGGCGGGAAGACTGGCCCAGGGTCAGGACCTGATCGGCGCTGTGCAAATGGCGCTGGACTACACTTGGCGCACGCTGCGCGATGCCGAACAGCTGGGCCGGGGACAATTTGTTCCGCGCCGCCTGCCGCTGGATTTCTGCTCGTAACGCCACGAAAAAGAGGCACCTTGATGAGATTACGTGGCTTGTATGCCGTGACCGACAGCCAGCTGTTGGCCGGCAAATTCCTGTCTTACGTCGAAGCCGCCCTCGATGGCGGTGTGACCCTTCTGCAATACCGCGACAAATCCGGTGACGAGACCCGCCGCCTGCGCGAGGCCTCAGCGCTCCTCAAACTGTGCGAGCGCTACAAGACCCGCCTGATCATCAACGACGACGCCGAAGTGGCCGCGCGGCTGGGTGTCGGCGTGCATCTGGGGCAAACCGATGGCTCGCTGCCGGACGCCCGCGCCCTGCTCGGTCACAAAGCCATTGTCGGGGCGACCTGCCACGCGCAGCTTGAGCTGGCCGACAAGGCCAAGGCCGACGGCGCCACCTATGTCGCCTTCGGCCGCTTTTTCAATTCCCAGACCAAACCCGGCGCGCCGACCTGCAGCCTCGACCTGCTCAGCCAGGCGCGCAAGCGCATCAATCTGCCCATCGCGGTGATTGGCGGGATTACCCTGGGAAACGCCGCGCCGCTGGTGGCTCATGGCGCCGACTTGCTGGCCGTCGTGCACGGGCTGTTCGGCGCGGAAACCACCCAGGAAGTCACCCGCCGCGCCCGCGCCTTCAACGATTTGTTCAAGCCCGCCTGATTCTGAATCAGGCCGGTTACGCACTCATTCATTCCCGATTCAAACAGAGACCTCATCATGTCCCGTTCTGAAACCCTGTTCGCCAACGCCCAGAAACACATCCCCGGCGGCGTCAACTCGCCGGTCCGCGCCTTCAAAAGCGTCGGTGGCACGCCGCTGTTCTTCAAGCACGCGGTGGGCGCCTACGTCACCGATGAAGACGACAAGCGTTACGTCGATTACGTTGGCTCGTGGGGCCCGATGATTCTGGGCCACAGCCACCCGGACGTGCTGGACGCCGTGCGCAAGCAGCTGGAACACGGTCTGTCGTACGGCGCGCCGACGGCGATGGAAACCGAGATGGCCGATCTGGTCTGCTCGATCGTGCCGTCGATGGAAATGGTGCGCATGGTCAGCTCCGGCACCGAAGCGACCATGAGCGCGATCCGTCTGGCCCGCGGTTTTACCGGTCGGGACAGCATCATCAAATTCGAGGGCTGCTACCACGGCCACTCCGACAGCCTGCTGGTGAAAGCCGGTTCGGGCGCACTGACCCTGGGCGTACCGAGTTCGCCCGGCGTACCGGCGGCGTTCGCCAAGCACACGCTGACCCTGCCGTTCAACGACATCGACGCGGTCAAGACGATGCTGGCTGACGTTGGCCAGGAAGTGGCGTGCATCATCGTCGAGCCGGTGGCGGGCAACATGAACTGCGTGCCGCCCGCGCCGGGTTTCCTGCAAGGCCTGCGCGAGGCCTGCGACGAACACGGCGTGGTGCTGATTTTCGACGAAGTGATGACCGGTTTCCGCGTTGCCCTCGGCGGCGCGCAGGCGTACTACGGCGTGAAGCCGGACCTGAGCACCTTCGGCAAGATCATCGGCGGCGGCATGCCGGTCGGCTGCTTCGGCGGCAAGCGCGAAATCATGTCGCACATCGCGCCGCTGGGCCCGGTGTATCAAGCCGGTACCCTGTCGGGTAACCCGCTGGCGATGGCGGCAGGTCTAACGACTCTGCGCTTGATCAGCCGTCCGGGTTTCCACGACGAACTGACTGCGTTCACCACGCGCCTGCTGGAAGGCCTGCAACAGCGCGCCGACGCCGCCGGCATCCCGTTCGTGACCACCCAGGCGGGCGGCATGTTCGGCCTGTACTTCAGCGACGCCAAAGAAATCGTCACCTTCCAGGACGTGATGACCAGCGACGCCAATCGCTTCAAGCAATTCTTCCACCTGATGCTGGAAGGCGGCGTTTACCTGGCGCCAAGCGCCTTCGAGGCCGGCTTCACCTCCATCGCCCACGGTGACGCGGAGTTGCAGCAGACGCTGGACGCGGCAGAAAAGGCGTTCGCTCAACTGAAATGACCGGCAGACCGGGCGGAACGGATGCCGCCCGAGTGTCTACGGCCTGGTCAACCGCCCTGAATTCAGGTCTATCAAGCCCGCGCAGCAGAAAATCAGTAAAGACTTTGTAAGGTTGCCCTCGCTTATTTCATAATGCGCAGCCAGCACGTTTCGCTGGACGGGCATGCCCGCACCTTTTTCAGAGGTAAGTCGACTTCCATGAATCGCACCGGCCGCACCCTTGCATTGGGCTGCCTGTTGCTTCTTCATCCCCTGCTGGCTAATGCAGGTGGCAACTCGTTGTTGATCCCGGCGGTGGGTCGTTGCACCCTCGATACCCAGCCAGACAACCTGCCAGCAGCGTTGTCCGCTTGTCAGCAGGCGGCTCAGGATGGGGATGCGCAGGCGCAATACGAGTTGGGGGAGTTCTATTACGAGGGCAAAAGTGCGCCACGTGACTTGCCCCAGGCACTCAACTATTTCGAAAAAGCTTCGTTGCAGGGCCATGCCCAGGCGCAGTACCAGCTGGGTTTGATGTTCTTTCGTGGCGAAGGGGTGCAGGCCAACAACATTCAGGCGTATATCGTGCTGAAGATGGCGGCGGTCAACGGTTCGGAAGATGCACTGGACCAGGCGGATGAAGTGTCGGCACAGATGAAGCGCGAGGATC
Source organism: Pseudomonas sp. W5-01 (assembly GCF_046540435.1). Taxonomy (NCBI): domain Bacteria; kingdom Pseudomonadati; phylum Pseudomonadota; class Gammaproteobacteria; order Pseudomonadales; family Pseudomonadaceae; genus Pseudomonas; species Pseudomonas sp. W5-01. The sequence goes on along the minus strand of NZ_JAXCIP010000007.1, from coordinate 140,693 downwards.
TCGAAGTGGCCACGCAAGTGCTCGGGCAGATCTTCCGCAAATACCTGCTGGAGCTGCAAACCGCTGAAGGACGCACACCGTTCGCGCCCTTCCCTGCCGACAGCGTCAAGCCCTGATCCCGGTGTTATTGCCGATCGCCTGTCCGGTATCGGCTACTTGTAGAGCGTCGTTTACTTGTCCGGCATGGGCATCGGAAACGGCATGACGTTGCCGGTGTGACGCGCCTCGGTGATCTTCGCTGTGCCCATCCGCTCGACTTCATCAATCCGCACGATCGAGTGCATCGGCACGAAGCTGCGTACGACACCATCGAACTGCGCCTTCAGCTTCTCTTCACTCGGGTCGACCACCACGGTGGTGCGCTCGCCGAAGACGAATTCTTCCACTTCCAGAAAACCCCACAGATCGCTCTGATAGATCTGTTTGGCGTACATCTCGAACACCTGTCCCTGGTTGAGAAAAATCACCTTGTAGATTGGAGCTTCGCGTTTGGTCATAACAGGCAGGCAGTGGTCAGCGTTTTGAAAAGGGCGCGAACTATAGCATGCCGCTGGTTAGACGACGCTAGGAAGCCGGGGCCCGCATCCCTATAATGCGCGGTTCTTTGAATCACCTGATGAACCCGCGCATGGCCAAGAAGCTTTACATCGAAACCCACGGCTGCCAGATGAACGAGTACGACAGCTCGCGCATGGTCGATCTGCTGGGCGAACATCAAGCACTGGAAGTCACCGCACGGGCGGAAGACGCCGACGTCATCCTGCTCAACACCTGTTCAATCCGCGAGCGGGCGCAGGATCGGGTGTACTCCCAGCTTGGCCGCTGGCGGGAACTGAAGCTGGCGAACCCGGAAATGGTCATCGCCGTCGGTGGCTGCGTGGCGAGTCAGGAAGGCGCGGCCATCCGCGACCGCGCACCGTACGTCGACGTGGTCTTCGGCCCGCAGACCCTGCACCGCCTGCCGGAAATGATCGACGCGGCGCGCATCACGCGCCTGCCCCAGGTTGACGTCTCGTTTCCCGAAATCGAAAAATTCGATCACCTGCCCGAGCCCCGTGTCGATGGCCCGAGCGCTTATGTGTCGGTCATGGAAGGCTGCAGCAAATACTGCACGTTCTGCGTGGTGCCTTACACCCGTGGCGAGGAAGTCAGCCGACCGTTCGACGACGTCATTAACGAGGTGCTTCATCTGGCCGAGAACGGCGTGCGTGAAGTGACCCTGCTGGGCCAGAACGTCAACGGCTATCGCGGCACAACCCACGACGGGCGCCTCGCTGATCTGGCCGAATTGATCCGCGTGGTTGCCGCCATCGACGGCATCGACCGCATTCGCTACACCACCTCGCACCCGCTGGAATTCTCCGACAGCCTGATTCAGGCCCACGCCGAAGTGCCGGAACTGGTGAAGCATCTGCATTTGCCCGTGCAATCAGGTTCCGACCGAATTCTTGCGGCGATGAAACGCAATCACACCGTGCTCGAATACAAGTCACGCCTGCGCAAGCTGCGCGCGGCGGTACCGGACATCTGCATCAGCTCCGACTTCATCGTCGGCTTCCCGGGCGAAACCGAGAAGGATCACCTGCAAACCATGAAGCTGGTTGAAGACGTCGGCATGGATTTCTCCTACTCCTTCGTTTACAGCGCGCGCCCCGGCACGCCCGCGGCTGATCTGGCCGATGACACGTCGGAAGAAGTGAAGAAAGAGCGCCTCAAGCAGCTGCAGGACCTGATCAACCGTCAGGGTTTGGATATCAGCCGCAAGATGGCCGGCACCGTGCAGCGCATTCTGGTCACCGACTATTCGAAGAAGGACCCGGGCGAATTGCAGGGCCGTACCGAGAACAACCGGATCGTCAATTTCCGCTGCGACAACCCCCGGCTGATCGGCCAGTTCACCGACGTGTACATCGACAGCGCCCAACCCCACTCGCTCCGCGGGTCGTTGTTGCAATAAGCCAAAAGCGCCCCAATGTAATCGTCACGTCTATTTTTTCGTGCAGGCCCAAGCGTTGAATCAGGTGCCGGACAGCCGCCATACGTCGGCTGCACCGGCCCGCGATTCGGCGCACGGACACGGCGGGCTGTCTGCCAAAGGGCATCCTGCCGGGCGTCTGCTGACCTCATTTACCCATTAGTGCGCGAACCCTTCCGGACACTGCCTGCAGGGGTTATCCTTCACGTCACTTCACATTGCCGTCGGGCGGCCCAAAACCACTTTGAACGCACCTATCGAACCACATCGCTTCAGCCTCGAACCTATCGAGGCTCACCGCTTCGCCAATCTGTGCGGGCAATTCGACGAGCATCTGCGCTTGATCGAACAGCGCCTGGACATCGAGATCCGCAATCGCGGAGGCCAGTTCGAGATGATCGGCGAACGCAAACAAACCACCTCGGCAGAGAACCTGCTGCGCCGGCTGTATCGGGAAACGAAAGCGACCGAGCTGTCACCGGACATGGTCCATCTGTTTCTGCAGGAATCCGGCGTCGAAGAGCTGGACAACCACCCTGCTGCCGAGGTCGGCGTCGCTTTGCGTACCAAGAAAGGCATGATTCGCCCCCGTGGCTTGAATCAGCAGCGGTACGTGAAGGAAATTCTCGCCAACGACATCAACTTCGGCATCGGCCCGGCCGGTACCGGCAAGACCTATCTGGCGGTGGCCGCTGCGGTGGATGCGCTTGAGCGCGAGACCATCCGCCGCATTCTGCTGGTGCGTCCTGCCGTAGAAGCGGGCGAAAAGCTCGGCTTCCTGCCCGGCGATCTGTCCCAGAAAATCGACCCGTACCTGCGCCCGCTGTATGACGCGCTGTACGAAATGCTCGGCTTCGAATACGTCGCCAAGCTGATCGAGAAGCAGGTGATCGAAGTCGCGCCGCTGGCGTACATGCGCGGTCGCACGCTTAACAATAGCTTCATCATTCTCGACGAGAGTCAGAACACCACCGTCGAGCAGATGAAAATGTTCCTGACCCGTATCGGCTTCGGCTCCACGGCCGTGATCACCGGTGACGTGACCCAGATCGACTTGCCCAAGGGCACGAAATCCGGTCTGAACCACGTCATTGAAGTGCTCAAGGACGTGCCGGGCATCAGCTTCACCCACTTCAAGCCCAAGGACGTCGTGCGCCACCCGCTGGTGCAGCGCATCGTCGAAGCCTACGAGCGCTACGAAGAACGCACCGACAATCCGGCCGCTCCCCACGGCTCACCGGACACTCGCCGCGATGCTTGAGCTGGATCTGCAACTTGCGAGTCAGGCCAGCGCCCCGAGCGAAGCCCAGTTCCGCCTCTGGTGTGAAATGGGCCTGCGCCAGCGTTCGGCTGACTCGGAACTGACCATTCGCCTCGTCGACGAAGCGGAAGGCCGAGAGCTGAACAACACGTGGCGGCACAAGGATTACGCCACCAACGTGTTGTCGTTTCCTGCCGACGTCCCCGACGAGATGCTGGACATTCCGTTGCTGGGCGATCTGGTCATCTGCGTGCCTGTGGTCACCCGTGAAGCCGCTGAACAGGGCAAATCACTGGATGCCCATTGGGCGCATCTGGTGATTCATGGTTGCCTGCATCTGTTGGGCTACGATCACATCGATGATGACGAAGCGGAAGAGATGGAAGCGCTGGAACGGGAGTTGCTTGCAGAACTTGGCTATCCGGATCCCTACGCAGACGACGAACCTGTCGACGCTGTTCATACAGAAGCATCGCATTCCGATACACCCCATTTAGAAACATCAGCCAAGGACCACGAGTAAGGGCTATGAGCGAAGACCGATCGAGCAACGGGCAAAAGTCATGGTTGGGCAAACTGACCCAGGCATTTGCCCATGAGCCGAAAAACCGTCAGGAGCTATTGGAGCTGCTGCGCGAAGCCCATCAGAACAAGCTGCTGGACAGTGAAGCGCTGGCCATCGTCGAGGGCGCTATCCAGGTCGCCGACCTGCAGGTCCGCGACATCATGGTGCCGCGTTCGCAGATGATCAGCATCAAGGCCAGCCAGACCCCGCGCGAATTCCTGCCGGCCGTGATCGATTCGGCGCACTCGCGCTACCCGGTCATCGGCGAAAGCCACGATGACGTGCTGGGCGTATTGCTTGCCAAAGACCTGCTGCCGCTGATTCTCAAGGAAGACGGTGGCAGCGGCGACGTGAAAAGCCTGCTGCGCCCGGCGACCTTCGTCCCTGAATCCAAGCGCCTGAACGTGCTGTTGCGGGAATTCCGCGCCAACCACAATCACATGGCCATCGTCATCGACGAATACGGCGGCGTGGCGGGTCTGGTGACCATCGAAGACGTGCTTGAGCAAATCGTCGGCGACATCGAAGACGAGCACGACGTCGAGGAAGACAGCTACATCAAGCCGCTGCCCAGTGGCGATTTCCTGGTCAAGGCGCTGACCCCGATCGAGAGCTTCAACGAGTTCTTCGACAGCGGGTTCTCCGATGACGAATTCGACACCGTCGGCGGTCTGGTGATGAACGCGTTCGGGCATCTGCCCAAGCGCAATGAAATCACCGAAATCGGCGCGTACCGTTTCCGCATCCTGAATGCCGACAGCCGTCGTATTCACTTGCTGCGCCTGAGCCCGATCAACCGCACGTAATGCCCTACCCGCTTTAAGGAATGTAAATGCGCTGGATCACCCGCCCCGGCTGGCCCGGTAACCTGCTGGCCATGGTGGCCGGCGCGTTGATTACCCTGGCCCTGGCACCGTTCGATATCTGGCCGCTGGCGATTGTCGCGCTGGTGGTTTTCTATCTCGGTCTGCGTGACCTCACACCGCGTCAGGCCCTCTGGCGCGGCTGGTCGTACGGGTTCGGCCTGTTCGGCGGCGGCACCAGCTGGATTTACGTCAGCATCCACACCTATGGCGAAGCGCCGGTCTGGCTGGCGGCTTTCCTGATGGTGCTGTTCTGCGCAGCGGTGGCGTTTTTCTTCGCCCTGCCGGCGTGGATCTGGGCCCGCTGGATCCGTCGCAACGAAGCGCCGCTGGCAGACTCTCTGGCCTTCGCAGCCCTGTGGTTCGGCCAGGAGATGTTTCGCGGCTGGTTCCTCACCGGTTTCCCCTGGCTTTATTCCGGCTACAGCCAATTGGACGGCCCTCTCAAAGGACTCGCGCCACTGGGCGGCATGTGGCTGATCTCCTTTGTGCTCGCCCTGAGTGCCGCGCTGCTGTGCAATCTGCCCCGCTTACGGACACGCGCGCCAAAATTGGCGGCAGGCATTGTGTTGCTGCTGGCGCCATGGGTTGCCGGGATGGCGCTGAAGCATCACGCCTGGACCGAGCCTTCCGGCAAGCCACTGACCGTCGCAGCCATGCAGGGCAACGTCGAACAGAGCATGAAGTGGGACCCGGCGGCGCTCAACGCGCAACTGGCGCTGTACCGCGACATGACGTTCACCTCGAAGAAAGCTGACCTGATCATCTGGCCGGAAACCGCCGTGCCTGTGCTCAAGGAATCGGTCGAAGGCTACCTGTCGGTGATGGGCAAGTTTGCGGCCGAGCGCGATTCGGCGCTGATCACCGGCGTGCCACTGCGAGAGAAAGGCACCCATGGGGAATACCGTTACTACAACGCCATTACCGTAACCGGTGAAGGCGATGGCACTTACCTGAAGCAGAAGCTCGTGCCATTTGGTGAGTACGTGCCGTTGCAGGACCTGCTGCGGGGGTTGATCGGGTTCTTCAACCTGCCGATGTCCGACTTTGCGCGCGGCCCGTCCGGGCAAGCGCTGTTGCAGGCCAAGGGTTATGAGATCGCGCCGTTTATTTGCTACGAAGTGGTGTACCCGGAGTTCGCCGCAGGGCTGTCGGCGCAAAGCGATCTGCTGCTGACGGTGAGCAATGACACGTGGTTCGGCACCTCGATCGGTCCGCTGCAGCACTTGCAGATGGCGCAGATGCGCGCCCTGGAAGCCGGCCGCTGGATGATCCGCGCCACCAACAACGGCGTCAGCGCGCTGATCGACCCGTTCGGCGAAATCACTACCACCGTGCCGCAGTTCGAGCGCGCCGTGATGTACGGCGAAGTCACCCCGATGCAAAACCTCACGCCGTACCTGCACTGGCGCTCGTGGCCGTTGATCGTGCTGTCACTGCTGCTGATCGGCTGGGCGTTCTTCGCGGGCAGGATGGCGAAGGCGGTGTGAGCCCTCGAGCGCAGCCAGCTCCCCTGACTGCGCTTGGTCCTACAACTGACCTGCACCCGCCTGACTGAATGCACGCGGACCATTAGTGGGACCGGCTTCAGCCGGGAAGAGGCCGGCACGAACACCATCAAACATGCGGTGTGACACCTGACGCTTTCCCGGCTAAAGCCGGTCCCACTAACAGCGTGCGCGGTGTCAGGGGATACGCGCTTTGACAGCGGGACCGAACGCCTGCTGCTCAGCCCACCGGTAAAACAACCGATACCCCACCAATCCCGCCGCTTCGTTGATCAATTGCCCGTTCTGCCACACCGCCCTCGCCTCCGGCGTCCAGCCACCGAACGGGCGGGCGTTGTCCACGCTCAGGAAGCCGACCGGGGCTGGAACCACGCTGAACCCGGCCTTCTCGAAACTCCAGACCGAACGCGGCATGTGCCACGCTTGGGTCACCACGACCACACGCTTGATGCCCTGGGGCAATAGGATCGCGGCCGTCATCTTGGCGTTTTCCCAGGTCGTGCGGCTTTCACCTTCCTGCCAACGGACAGTCACGCCAAAGTCGTCGCGCAGGGAGTCGGCCATGATCGCCGCCTCGCTCGGCGGCTCGCCGTAATGCAGCCCGCCGGTGGTGAGGATCGGCAGGCCCGACGCCTTCGACAGACGCGCGGCATATCTCATGCGTTCCAGCGCAACCCCCGTAGGGATGTCGGTGCCCCAGCTCGGGTCATTGCGTTCCCGGCCCGAGCCCAGAATCACGATCGCATCGGCGCGCTGGGCCAGCGTTGCCCACTCGCTCTGCGGCAGCGGCGGGATGCGCTCGATGCCCTTCGCCGACCACTCCACCACAATCGGCAGACTCATCGCGGCCATCCCGCCAACGCCCATCACGAACAGCACCCGCGCCAACACCGGTCGCCTGTTTCTCAACCACCAGGCGAGCACTAACAACAGCAGGAAAAGGCCCGGAGGCAGCAGCAGATTTTTGATGAAGTAACGAAAGGGCATCGGGCATCTCCAAAGATGCCCGAAGCCTAGAAGCAATGACGCTAAGCAGCAATGCTCGATTGGCCGGGGTCAGCCCCCGCAGAAGTTAACGCTTGAAATGTTTGCTGGAACTGTAGCGACTCAACTTTGCCGACACCTTGGCTCGGCGCTGATCCTTGAGCCAGATGACATTGGCGTGGGGATGGGACGCTCGCATCGGCTCTGAAGGCTCCCGTGAGGTGCTGGAACTTCCCCTCGTGGCGATCGGAGAATCCTCTTTGACAACGACTTCAGTTCTGCCCAGATAAGCCTCGATCAACTGAAACTCGGCGTGACTCAAGCCACGCAACTCAAGCTCAACGGGGGATTCGTTTCGAAGTCGCACCGCTGTTTTTGCCGTGTCCAGAGCCAGGCCCAGACGATCGATCAGACGGTCATACACATCAGGTTGCTCTACTTCATGCTGCAGCTCTGCCATCCGTTCACCTCACTGAAGATAAACACTTACCCCCGTCAGTGAGCTTAGCGCCACTGCAAAAACCGGCGCGATGCCGCGACCAACGGCGGATGCCGCAGATGCCGAGTCTTGAGCACGCAATCAGGGTTTCCCTCGGCTTGGTAGCCTCATGTATGCTACGGCGCTTCCTGTAAATCCACTTCCGCCCAACCGGGCATGGAAGCATCGCAATGCGGACGGCCCCGTCTGGCATGCGAAGGCTTCCTGATCCGGTCACGCCGAGAAGCGGTCAAGGGTCACTCATTTCAGCCAAAAGTAGCCATGCACGAACTCTACCAGCCCCGCGAAATCGAAGCCGCCGCCCAGACCTTCTGGGACGAGCAAAAGTCTTTTGAAGTCAGTGAACAGCCAGGCAAGGACACCTTCTACTGCCTGTCGATGTTCCCTTACCCCAGCGGCAAGCTACACATGGGTCACGTGCGCAACTACACCATCGGCGACGTGATCGCCCGCTATCAGCGCATGCAAGGCAAAAACGTGCTGCAGCCGATGGGCTGGGACGCGTTCGGCATGCCGGCGGAAAACGCCGCGATGAAGAACAACGTCGCCCCCGCCAAGTGGACCTACGAAAACATCGCCTACATGAAGAACCAGCTCAAGAGCCTGGGTCTGGCGATCGACTGGTCCCGCGAAATCACCACCTGCAAACCCGATTACTACCGCTGGGAACAATGGCTGTTCACTCGCCTGTTCCAAAAAGGCGTGATCTACCGCAAGAACGGCACCGTGAACTGGGACCCGGTCGACCAGACCGTCCTGGCCAACGAGCAAGTCATCGACGGGCGCGGCTGGCGTTCGGGCGCGGTGATCGAAAAGCGCGAAATCCCGATGTACTACTTCAAGATCACCGCCTATGCGGATGAGCTGCTGGAGAGCCTCGACGAGTTGCCGGGCTGGCCTGAACAGGTCAAGACCATGCAGCGCAACTGGATCGGCAAATCCCGCGGCATGGAAGTGCAGTTCCCGTACGACCAGGCGTCCATCGGCGAAGCCGGCACCCTGAAAGTCTTCACCACCCGCCCCGACACCCTGATGGGCGCGACCTACGTCGCCGTTGCCGCCGAGCACCCGCTGGCGACCCTCGCGGCGCAGAATAATCCCGAGCTGCAAGCGTTCATCAACGAATGCAAAAGCGGCAGCGTCGCCGAAGCCGACGTCGCTACCCAGGAAAAGAAAGGCCTGCCGACCTCGCTGTTCGTCGAACACCCGCTGACCGGCGAGAAGCTCCCGGTGTGGGTCGCCAACTACGTGCTGATGCATTACGGCGACGGTGCGGTCATGGCCGTGCCTGCACACGACGAACGCGATTTCGAGTTCGCCACCAAGTACAGCCTGCCGATCAAAGCCGTTGTGCGCACCAGCGCGGGCGATGAAACCCCTGCGCCCTGGCAGGACGCGTACGGCGAGCACGGCCAGCTCATCAATTCCGGTGAGTTCGACGGTCTGGACTTCACCGGCGCGTTCGACGCCATGGAAGCCGCGCTGCTCAAGAAAGAACTGGGCAACTCACGCACCCAGTTCCGCCTGCGCGACTGGGGTATCAGCCGCCAGCGCTACTGGGGCTGCCCGATCCCGATCATCCACTGCGACACGTGCGGCGACGTGCCTGTCCCGGAAGATCAACTCCCGGTCAAGCTGCCTGAAGACGTGGTACCGGACGGCGCGGGCTCACCGCTGGCGCGCATGCCCGAGTTCTACGAGTGCAGCTGCCCGACCTGCGGTGCGCCGGCCAAGCGCGAAACCGACACCATGGACACCTTCGTCGAGTCCTCGTGGTATTTCGCCCGCTATGCCTCGCCTCACTACGAAGGCGGCATGGTCGACCCGAAGGCCGCGAACCACTGGCTGCCGGTTGATCAGTACATCGGCGGTATCGAACACGCGATCCTGCACCTGCTGTACGCGCGCTTCTTCCACAAGCTGATGCGCGACGAAGGCCTGGTCAGCTCCAACGAGCCGTTCAAGAACCTGTTGACCCAGGGCATGGTCGTGGCCGAGACGTTCTATCGTCTGGAAGCCAACGGCAGCAAAACCTGGTTCAACCCGGCGGATGTCGAGTTCGAACGCGACAGCAAGGCCAAGATCATCGGCGCCAAGCTGATTGCCGATGGCCAGCCGGTTGAAATCGGCGGCATCGAAAAGATGGCGAAATCGAAGAACAACGGCGTCGACCCTCAGTCGATGATCGACCAGTACGGCGCCGACACCTGCCGCCTGTTCATGATGTTTGCCTCGCCGCCTGACATGAGCCTGGAGTGGTCTGACTCCGGCGTGGAAGGCTCCCACCGCTTCCTCAAGCGCGTCTGGCGTCTGGCGCAGGCTCACGTGACGGCGGGCGCTGCAGGCGCACTCGACAAAACCGCGCTGAACGACGACCAGAAGGCCATTCGCCGCTCGATCCACCTGGCCATCAAGCAGGCAGGTCAGGACGTGGGCCAGCACCACAAATTCAACACCGCTATCGCTCAGGTGATGACGCTGATGAACGTCCTGGAAAAAGCGCCGCAGGTGTCGGCTCAGGACCGCGCGCTGTTGCAGGAAGGTCTGGAGACGGTCGCCCTGCTGCTGGCGCCGATCACCCCGCACATCAGCCACCAATTGTGGGCGGCGCTGGGCCACTCAGGTCCAATCATCGACGCCGGCTGGCCTGTGGTGGATGACTCGGCACTGGTGCAGGACACGTTGCAGCTGGTGATTCAGGTCAACGGCAAGCTGCGTGGCCATATCGAGATGCCGGCCAGCGCCACCCGCGAGGAAGTCGAGGCTGCCGCACGGATCAACGAAAACGTGCTGCGCTTCATCGACGGCCTGACGATCCGCAAGGTCATCGTGGTGCCGGGCAAACTGGTGAATATCGTCGCCAGCTGACGCAATCATCGGGCGCCTGTCTGCAGGCCCCGCATAAATTTCAAGAACCCGGGATGCCGGGTTTTAACGGATTCAAGGGAGCAACAAGATGATCAAACGCAATCTGCTGGTAATGGGACTCGCGGTTCTGCTGAGCGCCTGCGGTTTCCAGCTGCGCGGCACCGGCACCAACGCCCTGTCGATCAAGGAACTGGACGTGAGCGCGCGCGACGCTTACGGCGACGTCGTCACCCAGCTGCGTCAGACCCTGACCAACAGCGGCGTGCACGTCTACACCGGCGCCCAGTACAAGCTGTTCATCGCCCGTGAAGACGAAGCCCAGCGCACGGCGAGCTACGCCGGCTCCGGTCGCTCCGCCGAATACGAGCTGACCACCGTGCTGAAGTACGAAATTCACGGCAGCAAAGATGTTCTGCTGCTCGATGACTCCGTGCAGTCGCAGAAAGTCTTTGTCCATGACGGCAACAACCTGATCGGCTCTGACCAGGAAGCCGATCAGATCCGTAAGGAAATGCGCACTGACCTCGTGCAGAAAGTGCTGGCCCGTCTGCAGCAGCTGACACCTCAGCGCCTTGACGAGCTGCAAGCCAAAGCCGACGCCGCTGCCCGCGCCCAGGCGGATGCCGAAGCCGCTGCTCAGCGCATTCGCGACGAGACGCCACAGCAGTCGCCTATCGAAATCCCGTCCAAGTGACGGCGTCGGGGCCGGTTCGCCGGCCCTGATCTTTTCTGACCCATGAAACTCGCCCCCGCCCAGCTTTCCAAACACCTTCAAGGTGCGCTTGCGCCTGTCTACATCGTCAGCGGCGATGACCCGCTGCAATGTCAGGAGGCGTGCGACGCCATCCGTGCGGCTGCGCGCCAGCAAGGCTATGACGAACGTCAGGTGTTCAGCGCCGACTCGAGCTTCGACTGGGGCACCCTGCTTCAGGCGGGCGCGAGCATGTCGCTGTTCACCGAGCGCAGGCTGCTGGAGTTGCGCCTGCCGTCCGGCAAACCCGGCGACAAAGGCGCCGCCGCACTGCTGGAATACTGCGGCCGCCCTGCCGAAGACACGCTGCTGTTGATCAGCCTGCCCAAGCTCGACGGCTCGGCGCAGAAAACCAAATGGGGCAAAGCGCTGGTCGAAGGGCCGCAGACACAGTTCGTGCAGATCTGGCCGGTGGACGCCAGCCAGTTGCCGCAATGGATTCGTCAGCGCCTGTCACAGGCCGGCCTCGCAGCGACCCCGGACGCCATCGAACTGATCGCGGCGCGGGTTGAAGGCAACTTGCTCGCCGCTGCGCAGGAAATCGAAAAGCTCAAGCTGATGGCCGAAGAAGGCCAGATCACGGTCGAGACCGTGCAGGCGGCGGTGGCCGACAGCGCGCGCTTCGATGTTTTCGGTCTGACTGACGCCATCCTAAACGGTGAAGCGGCCCACGCGCTGCGGATGCTCGAAGGCCTGCGCGGCGAAGGCGTCGAGCCTCCGGTCATTCTCTGGGCGCTGTCCCGCGAGCTTCGCGTGCTGGCCAATCTGGCGTTGCAGTTCAGTCAGGGCATCCCGCTGGACAAAGCCTTCAGCCAGGCGCGTCCGCCCATCTGGGACAAGCGCAAGCCGTTGATGAGCAAAGCCCTGCAACGCCACTCGGCGCGACGCTGGGGCCAGTTGTTGATGGACGCCCAACACATCGACGCGCAAATCAAAGGCCAGGCGCAAGGATCGGTCTGGAGCAGCCTCAGTCGTCTGACGCTGCTGATGGCGGGGCAACGGCTGGCATTGCCGGCGGAATAATCTGTAACGTTTCGATAGCTCAGGTTAATTGGACAGCGGCGCCTAACTGGCAGAATATCCCCGCTGCTCCACCCCACCACTTGAGCGAGAACGCCATGAGCAAAGCCAAAAAGCGGCCGAACAAGGCCAAATCCATCATCGCCCAGCCACTGTTCCGCAGCCGTCAGGAACAACCCGGCAAGGGCAAAGGCAGCTACCGCCGCGAAGCCTTCCAGTCTAAAAGCTGGGAGGCTTCTTCCGTTATGGCGGCTTGAAAACTTCAGGTTACTGACTGACGCCCCACCGACAGGGCCGGCATGTTAAGGTCTGCACCTTCCGGTTTAGCCCTGTGGACCCCAGAATGCCCCCAAGCTTTCCCCGTCGCTGGCACCTCCGCCAGTTGATCGCCGCTTCCAGCCTCTTCGCGCTGGTTGCCTGTGCCGAGCAGCCTACCGCTGCCGTTGCCACCCCGCTCCAGGCCGCACCCGCGGCGCAAGTCGTCAAAAGTCTGCCCGTGCCCTCCGGCGCTGTTGCGCAACCTGACGACGGTAACTTTGAAATCCAGCCCGCAATGACCTTCAGCGAGTGGCAGAGCCAGTTTCGTGCTCTCGCGCTGAACGCGGGTGTGCGCCCGGAGGTGTTTGATAACGCATTTGCCGGCGTCACGCCGGACATGAGCGTGGTCAAGGCCGATCGCAGCCAGCCGGAGTTCAGTCGTCCGGTGTGGGAATACCTCGACGGCGCCATGTCCGCCGTGCGTGTACGCAAGGGTCAGGCCCTGCTCAATCAATACGCCGACGCGCTGAGCGCCATCGAGCAGCGTTATGGCGTCGATCGCCAGGCACTGGTCGCCGTGTGGGGGATGGAGAGCAGCTTCGGTCAGTTCCAGGGCACGCAGTCGGTGATTCGCTCGCTGGCGACGCTGGCCTATGAGGGACGCCGACCACAGTTCGCCCAGGATCAACTGATCGCCGCGCTGCAGATCATTCAGCACGGCGACATCAATGCGCCGAGCATGCTGGGCTCCTGGGCTGGCGCCATGGGCCAGACGCAGTTCATACCGACGACCTACAACACCCACGCGGTGGATTTCGACGGCGACGGTCGCCGTGATATCTGGAACTCCCCCACCGACGCACTGGCCTCCACTGCACATTACCTGCAAAGCTCGGGCTGGCAGAAAGGCCAGCCCTGGGGATTCGAAGTGCAGCTGGCTCAGGGGTTTGACTACGCCCTGGCGGACGCCTCAACGCGCAAATCCATCGGCGAATGGCAGCAGCTGGGCCTGAAGCTGCCGAGCGGCTCTGCGCTGCCGGCCAATCTGCTGCAACAGCAAGCCGCCTTGCTGCTGCCTGCGGGCTATAAAGGCCCGGCCTTTCTGGTGATGGATAACTTCCGCGCCATCCTGAAGTACAACAACTCGTCGTCCTATGCGATGGCGATCGGCTTGCTGTCCGAACGATTCAGCGGCGGCGGTTATGTGCAGGGAAGCTGGCCGCGCGGTGATCGTCCGCTGAGCCGCACCGAACGTATCGAGCTGCAGACGCTGCTCTCGGCCCGACAGTACGACGCAGGCGCGCCGGACGGGATCATCGGCGCCAACACGCGCAAGGCGATTCGCAGCGCGCAGCAATCCTTTGGCTGGCCGGCGGACGGGTACCCGACCCAGGAATTGCTGCAGCAGTTACGCCAGCCGTAACTGCGCAGAATCAAACGCAACATAAAAAAAACGGGCCGGATATTTCTATCCGGCCCGTTTTGCTTTCTGCGTCAGCGACGCCGTGATCAACCCGCCGTTAGCAGCGACTTGACCAGCTTGGCTTGCTCGTCCGCATGGTACGAGGAGCGGACCAACGGGCCGGAGGCGACGTTCTTGAAGCCCATTTTGTAGCCTTCTTCGGCGAACCAGTCGAATACGTCAGGGTGCACGAAGCGCTGCACCGGCAGGTGGTTGCGCGACGGTTGCAGGTACTGACCCAGGGTCAGCATGTCGATGTTGTGCTCGCGCATGCGCTGCATGACTTCGATGACCTCTTCATCCGTCTCGCCCAGGCCCAGCATCAGCCCGGATTTGGTCGGCACGTGGGGAACCATTTCCTTGAAACGCTTGAGCAAGGTCAGCGACCACTGGTAATCCGAACCCGGACGCGCGGCCTTGTACAGGCGCGGTACGGTTTCCAGGTTGTGGTTGAAGACGTCTGGCGGCGTCGCGGCGGTGATTTCCAGCGCGATGTCCATACGGCCACGGTAATCCGGGACCAGGGTCTCCAGCTGCACGTTCGGCGACAGCAGGCGAATTTCGCGGATGCAGTCGGCGAAGTGCTGAGCGCCGCCATCGCGCAGGTCGTCACGGTCCACGGAAGTGATCACGACGTACTTGAGTTTGAGGTCAGCGATGGCGACGGCGAGGTTCTTCGGCTCATCGGTGTCCAGCGCCTTCGGACGGCCATGGCCGACGTCGCAGAACGGGCAGCGACGGGTGCAGATGTCGCCCATGATCATGAAGGTCGCGGTGCCGCCAGAGAAGCACTCGCCCAGGTTCGGGCAGGACGCCTCTTCGCACACGCTGTGCAGCTTGTGCTTGCGCAGCAGCGCTTTGATGCGGTCGACTTCCGGCGAGACCGGGATACGCACACGAATCCAGTCCGGCTTCTTGGGCAGATCGACCGTCGGAATGATCTTCACCGGGATGCGCGCGACTTTTTCGGCGCCGCGCAGCTTCACGCCGGCTTCCACTTTAGGACGCGCCACACGCTCAGGCGTGGCCACGTTCACCGTCGGGATCAGGGTTTGTACGGCATTCTCTGTATTCACGACAGTGTCAGCTGCCTCATACGCAGTAGTCATATCAATCGATTCCGCCCGTTAGGGTCGTCTGCTCAGCGTAGTCGAGGTGGTTGACGAGCTGCGCACGCAGCCGGGCACTAACCTCGGCAAATTCAATCGGACCTGCCTGTTCGCGCAGCTGGGTCATTGCCAGCCCCGCATACCCGCAGGGATTTATCCGTTTAAAAGGGTCCAGATCCATATCGACGTTCAGCGCAAGGCCATGAAACGAACAGCCGTTACGGATGCGCAGCCCCAGTGAGGCAATCTTGGCGCCGTCGACGTAGACCCCTGGCGCATCAGCCTTGGCTGTGGCGGTGACACCATAACCAGCCAGCAGGTCGATCAGGCTGTGTTCGATCCGGGTGACCAGGTCGCGAACGCCAAAGCCCAGACGGCGCACGTCCAGCAGCAGATACGCCACCAGTTGGCCGGGGCCATGATAAGTCACTTGGCCGCCGCGATCGACCTGCACCACCGGGATATCCCCCGGGAGCAATAAATGCTCGGGCTTGCCGGACTGGCCCTGGGTGAAGACCGGCGGATGCTGCACAAGCCAGACCTCATCGGCGGTTTCGCGGTCGCGGCCGTCGGTGAAGCGTTTCATGGCCTGCCAGGTGGGCTCGTAGTCGGTCAGACCGAGTTCACGAAAGCCCAGAGCCGCCCCCATCACAGCACCATGTGCACGAAGCCGGTGGCCCGCAATTCGCTGTTGATGTCGTAAAGCTGGTCTTGCCCGGTGGCAATGATGTGCAGCTGAACGGTGGTGTACTTGCCGTTGCTGCTCTGGCGCTCGGCCAGGGTTTTCATGTCAACGGTGGCGTGCTTCTCAAGAATCTCGATGACCTTGTCTTTGAAGCCCACGCCCGTGTCGCCGATGATCTTGATGGGATAGTCGGCGCAGGGAAATTCGATTTTTGGCGCTTTTACTTCGGTATCTGTCATGGCAGTAACGGCCTCGTAAGCCGGAAAACGGACAGGCCCCCGGCGCGGTCGGCGACGGGGGCGTACGGAGCAACGGTCAGCTTTTGATCAATCGTTGATCAGTTGAACAGACCGTAGAAGAACAAGCGGATGCTATCCCACAGGCGGCGGAAGATACCACCCTCCTCGACGGCGTCCAGAGCGATCAGGTTGGCACTGTGCACGACCTTGTCGTCCAGCTTGACCTCAACCTTGCCGATGACGTCGCCTTTGGCGATCGGCGCAACCAGCTGTGGATTCATGGTCATGCTCGCGGCCAGCTTCTTCAGCTCGCCTTTTGGCATGGTCATGGTCAGGTCTTCAGCCAGACCGGCTTTGACTTGACGCTCTGTGCCTTTCCAGACCGGCGCCTGAGCCAGTTCGGTGCCCTTCTGATAGAAGGTCTGGGTTTCGAAGAAACGGAAACCGTAGGTCAGCAGCTTCTGGGTTTCGGCAGCACGAGCTTGCTCGCTGTTGGTGCCGAACACGACAGCAATCAGACGCATGCCATCACGCACGGCCGAGGACACCATGCAGTAGCCGGCTTCTTCGGTGTGACCGGTTTTCAGACCGTCGACGGTCTTGTCACGCCACAGCAGCAAGTTACGGTTTGGCTGTTTGATGCCGTTCCAGAAGAACTCTTTCTGCGAGTAGATCGCGTAGTGCGCCGGGTCTTCGTGGATGATCGCGCGCGCCAGCAGGGCCATGTCATGGGCGGTGGCGTAGTGATCAGGGTTCGGCAGGCCGGTCGGGTTCATGAAGTGGCTGTTGACCATGCCCAGGTCGGCAGCGGTCTTGTTCATCAGGTCGGCGAAGGCGTCTTCGCTGCCGGCGATGTGCTCGGAAAGCGCAACGCTGGCGTCGTTACCCGACTGAATGATGATGCCGTGCAGCAGGTCACTGACGGTGACCTGGCTGCCCACTTTGATGAACATCCGCGAACCGCCGGTGCGCCAGGCGTTTTCGCTGACGGTCACCGGGTCGTTTTCGCCGATCTGGCCACGACGGATTTCCAGCGTGGCGATGTAGGCGGTCATCAGCTTGGTCAGACTGGCCGGTGGCAGGCGCTGGTCGCCATTGTTTTCGACCAGAACGTTGCCACTGTTGGCGTCCATCAGCACATAAGCCTTGGCAGCCAGTTGCGGTGGCGATGGCGTCATCTGTTCGACCGCAAACACGGCAGGCGTGGTGAATAGCGGGATAAGCAGGCAAAGGCGTTTTGCAAAGCTGGTGATGTTCATCCGTCTCTCGAAAATGCTAATGGGCAAACATGCCCTTGCGGGCAAAGCGGGTGCCGGGCTACCCCGGCAAACGGGCTCACATTCTACAGAACGTGCCGTGAAAAGCTGCTGACAACGACAAACCCGGTCGGCATGTCGTCGGTCAGGCAGCGAAACGCGCCTCCGTTGCCGGGGCGTTAATCGCTGATGAAAGCGTTACTGGTCCGACGTGACGACGCTTGGCGAGCCGAGATTGGCCGACCTTACGCTGTTTTGCAGCTGCTGGGCTTCACCCGGCGTGTCGACCGGTCCCATCCGCACGCGATAGAGCGTCTGTTGGTTGCGCGCGATCGAACTCACGAACACCGGCGCGCGGACCATCCCGCTCAATTTCGACCTCAGGAGTTCCGCAGCGTCCGGGTTGGCGAAGGCTCCCACTTGGAGAAACAGCCCAGACGCTTGTCCGGAAGCGTTTTTTTTTGCGTCGATCGGCACGGGCGTGACCGGAGCGGCGTGTTGCTGCGGTGGCGGCGTCCATTGCTCGATCGTACCGGCCGATGCGGTAATCACCGGCGCCGCTGCCTGCCGAGGCGGCGGATTGCTGCTTGCCACTTGCGGCTGATCCAGCATCAGCGGCGCCGGTTTGCCGCGCTGCGCCCAATACTGAGAAGGGTCGATGCCTTCAACTTTTACCCGCGCCGTGCCGTTTTCGGCATAACCGAGCTTCTTCGCCGCTGCATAGGACAGGTCGATGATGCGGTCCGAATAGAACGGGCCGCGATCGTTGACCCGCAGGATCACGGTGCGGTTGTTGTCCAGGTTGGTCACGCGAACATAGCTGGGCAGTGGCAGCGTCTTGTGCGCCGCGCTCATGCCATACAGGTCATAGACTTCGCCGTTGGCCGTGTTCTGCCCGTGAAACTTGGTGCCGTACCACGACGCCGTTCCCGTCTGGGAATAGGTCCTGGAATCGCTGAGGGGGAAATAGGTCTTGCCCAGCACCGTATACGGGTTGGCCTTGTACGGGCCGGTGTGCAGGGTCGGAATGGCATCGGGGATGCGCGACACATCAACGTCCCACCAGGGCGCGCCGTCTTTGTGCGCCCTGTTGATGTCCAGCCCTGGCTGCGAGCGAATGACGTTGCCCTGCTGCCGCTGCGTCGTTGTCGTCGGGCGGCTGGTCGAGCAGCTGACGATCAGCAACGTCAGTGCCGTGAAGGCCATCAGTTTCAATGGTTGGTGCATCGGCAGTGGCCGCATTACTTGACGTCCCGGGCTTGAACAAGCATTTCAGACAGTTGATGCACGGCCATGGCGTACATCACGCTGCGGTTGTATCGCGTGATTGCGTAAAAATTCTTCAGGCCCATCCAGTATTCAGGGCCTTTGTCGCCATCGAGGCGAAATGCCGTGACCGGCATGTCGTCGCGCAGCGCATCATGACTCGCCCAGCCCAACGCTCGCAACTCCCCAACAGTCTTCACCGGATCGATGCCCGGGCTCAAGCCCTGATCGACGCGGTCACCGCGCACGTCCGCGCGGCTGACAACCGGCTGGCCGGCCACCCAGCCGTGACGCTGAAAGTAGCTGGCCACGCTGCCGATTGCATCGTCCGGGTCGTTCCAGATGTTGATGTGGCCATCGCCGTCGAAGTCCACTGCATAGGCGCGGAAACTGCTCGGCATGAACTGGGGCAAGCCCATCGCCCCGGCGTAGGAGCCTTTGAGCGTCAGCGGATCGACCTGCTGTTCGCGGGACAGCAACAGGAACTCGCGCAGCTCCTTGCGGAAGAAGTCGGCGCGCTGGGGATAGTCGAACGCCAGGGTCGACAATGCGTCCATCACCCGGTAATTCCCGGTATTGCGGCCGAAAAACGTCTCGACGCCGATGATCGATACGATCACCTGAGCGGGCACGCCGTACTCCTGCTCGGCGCGCGCCAGGGCGGCCTCGTGCTGACGCCAGAAGTCGACGCCCCGGGCAACGCGGGCGTCGGTGAGGAACATCGGGCGATAGTCTTTCCACGGCTTGACGCGTTCGGCAGGCCTGGAAATGGCATCGAGGATTGCCTGCTTGCGCTGCACATTGCGGAACACATCGATCAGTTGTTCACCCGCGAATCCATAATCGCGGGTCATTTCGCTGACGAACTGGGCGACTTGAGGAGAGCCGTCATAGTCACCGGCAAGTGATTCCTGCACTGAGCCGAAGATGCCCATCAGACCGACCAGCGGCGCATATCGAGCAGCCCAGCCACGCACTACTTGCATTGAGTTCTTCACCTTAATCAAACCTGAGCGATCCATTTGCGATGCGTATGGACCGACATCAAAACACCAAACGCTGACAGCAGCGTCACCAGCGAAGTTCCGCCGTAGCTAATGAAGGGCAACGGCACGCCTACGACCGGCAGCAGACCGCTGACCATACCGATATTGACGAAAACGTAAACAAAAAAGGTCATGGTCAGGCTGCCCGCGAGCAGCTTGCCGTAGAGCGTCTGCGCCTGGGCGGTGATCACCAGCCCGCGGCCGATGAGCAACAGATAGATCAGCAGCAGCGCGCAAATCCCCACCAGCCCGAATTCCTCGCCGAGCACCGCAATGATGAAGTCGGTGTGACTTTCAGGCAGGAAGTCCAGGTGCGACTGCGTCCCCATGAGCCAGCCTTTGCCGAACACGCCGCCCGAACCGATCGCCGCCTTGGACTGAATGATGTTCCAGCCGGTGCCGAGCGGATCGCTCTCCGGGTCGAGGAAGGTCAGGATCCGCTGCTTCTGGTAGTCGTGCATGAAGAAGAACCACATGCCCACCGCGACCGGGACCGCTGCCGCCACCACGCTGATGATCCAGCGCCAGCGCAGGCCGGCCATAAACAGCACAAAGGTGCCGGAGGCCAGAATCAGCAGCGAGGTGCCGAGGTCCGGCTGACGCACGATCAGAATGAACGGCAGACCGATCAACCCGAGGCTCACCGCCACGTGCTTGAGGTGCGGTGGCAGCGTGCGCTTGGACAGGTACCAGGCGATGGTCGCCGGCATGATGATCTTCATGAATTCCGAGGGCTGAAAGC
This sequence comes from Pseudomonas sp. W5-01, assembly GCF_046540435.1. NCBI lineage: Bacteria > Pseudomonadati > Pseudomonadota > Gammaproteobacteria > Pseudomonadales > Pseudomonadaceae > Pseudomonas > Pseudomonas sp. W5-01. The sequence continues at coordinate 120,336 of NZ_JAXCIP010000007.1, read as the reverse complement.
GGATGACTCCGGGAATGTTGATCCAGCGCGTCGCGCCCATGGCGTTGTGGCCCATGACGTCCACCGCCACCAGCAGCAGAACGCCGATCACATAGGCGGCGGGCACCCAGCGGGCCATGAATCGGGGTTCAAGCTGCGCGATGACGAACATCGACACCAGGCCGATGCCGAAGGAGGTCGCTTGCTTGATCAGCAGGTCCCAACTCTTGCCGCTGGCCGAATACAGCACGAACAGACTGCCCGCCGCCAACGTCAGCAGCAGGATCAGCAGCGGGCCATCGACGTGAATCTTCTGCAGAAACGTGGCGCGACGGCGCATCACATCTTCGCTGGACAGGATGCGGTCGAAATTACTCTTCACGGGCCGCGGTCTCCGGAGGCTGTGCATTGCTGGCGTATTCGGGTTTCAGGTGACCCTGGGGATCAAGCAGCCAGGCGTCCATGACCTGCCGCACCACCGGCGCGGCAACGCCCGATCCCGACTCGCCGTTTTCGATCATCACCGCAACGACGATCTTCGGGCTGTCGGCCGGCGCGAAGCCGACGAACAAGGCGTGGTCGCGGTGGCGTTCCTGGACTTTCGAGCGGTCGTACTTCTCGCCCTGCCGAATGGCCACGACCTGGGCCGTACCGCTCTTGCCGGCGATGCGGTACTGGGCACCGATCGCGGCCTTGCGCGCGGTGCCGCGAGCGCCGTGCATCACTTGCTGCATGCCGTGGTTGACCTTGGCCCAGTCAGACGGATCACGCAGGACGATGTCAGGCATCGGGTTGTGGTCCACCGGCTTCTGCCCTTCGACGGTCCTGGCCAGGTGCGGGCGGTTCCATTTGCCTTTGTTCGCCACCAGCGCGGTGGCCTGGGCCAACTGCAGCGGGGTGGCCTGCATGTAGCCCTGGCCGATCCCCAGAATGAGTGTTTCACCCGGGAACCACGCCTGCCGCCGGGTGACACGTTTCCAGTCACGGGAGGGCATCAGGCCGGGGGATTCTTCGAACATGTCCAGCGAGACTTTCTGGCCGATGCCGAACTTGTTCAGGTAGGCCGACAGCCGATCGATCCCGACCTTGTGGGCCAGATCGTAAAAGTAGGTGTCGTTGGAGCGCATGATCGCCGTGTCCAGATCCACCCAGCCATCGCCGGTGCGGTTCCAGTTGCGGTATTTGTGGTCGTAGTTCGGCAGCATGTAATAGCCGGGGTCGAACACCCGCGTGCTCGCCGTGATAACGCCAGTATCGAGACCGGCAATCGCCACCGCCGGCTTGATCGTCGAACCCGGTGGATACAGGCCCCGCAAGATACGGTTGAACAGCGGGCGGTCGACCGAATCGCGCAGCTCGGAGTAGGCCTTGAAGCTTATGCCAGTGACGAACAGATTCGGGTCGAAGCTCGGCTGGCTGACCATCGCCAGCACCTCGCCGGTGCTTGGGTCCAACGCCACCACGGCGCCGCGACGCCCGGCCAGCGCGGCTTCGGCGGCTTCCTGCAACTGGATGTCGAGGCTCAGGACGATGTCCTTGCCGGGCACCGGATCGGTCCGTTTGAGCACGCGCAAGACGCGGCCGCGGGCGTTGGTTTCGACTTCTTCGTAGCCGACCTGGCCGTGCAGCTCGGGCTCGTAAAAGCGCTCGATACCGGTTTTGCCCATGTGGTGAGTGCCGCTGTAATTCACGGGATCGAGGCTTTTCAGCTCTTTCTCGTTGATCCGCCCCATGTAACCCACCGAGTGGGCGAAGTGCTCGCCCTGCGGATAGTGACGAACCAACTGCGCCACCACTTCAACGCCCGGCAGCCGGAACTGATTAACGGCGATACGGGCGATTTGCTCTTCGGTCAGCTCGAACAGAATGGGCACCGGCTCGAACGGCCGTCGCCCCTGCTTCATGCGTTTTTCGAAGATGATCCGATCATCCGGCGTCAGCTCAAGCACTTGAACGATGGTGTCCAGCACTTGGGTCCAGTCACCGGAACGTTCGCGGGTCATGCTCAGGCTGAAGCTCGGCCGGTTGTCGGCAATGACCACGCCGTTGCGGTCGTAGATCAGCCCGCGACTCGGCGGAATCGGCTGCACGTGAACGCGATTGTTCTCGGACAGCGTCGAGTGGTACTCGTACTGGATGACCTGCAGGAAATACAGCCGCGCGATCAGCACGCAGATCAGCACGACGACCGCGACTGCACCGACCACGACTCGGCTGCGCACCAGGCGTGCGTCCTTTTCGTGGTCTTTCAGGCGGATCGGCTGAGACATTTAGGGCAGGTTCACAGTGAAGGCAGCGGCGCTACTTGTGATAAGGGTGACCGGACAGCACGGTCCAGGCACGATAAATCTGCTCGCCGATGAGGATGCGCACCAGCGGGTGCGGCAACGTCAGTGGCGACAACGACCAACGCTGCTCGGCCCGTGCACAGACTTCCGGCGCCAGCCCTTCCGGACCGCCGACCATCAGGTTGACCGTGCGCGAATCCAGACGCCAGCGATCGAGCTCGCCCGCCAGTTGCTCGGTGCTCCAGGGCTTGCCATGCACTTCAAGCGTGACGATCCGCTCGCCCGGCTGCACTTTCGCCAGCATGGCCTCGCCTTCCTGACGGATGAGGCGTGCCACGTCGGCGTTCTTGCCACGGGTATTGAGCGGAATTTCCACCAGGTCCAGCGCCAGCTCGGATGGCAGACGCTTGGCATACTCATGCCAACCCTCTTCCACCCACTTGGGCATGCGGGAACCGACAGCGATCAGACGCAGACGCACAACGACGCCTTAGGCCTGGTCTTTGTTCAGCTTGTCGAAATGCTCGTGAGCGTTTTCCGGGCTGTGGTGTGCAGCGCTGGCCGAACGGCTCTGCTCGGCACCGGCCCACAGACGCTCGAGGTCGTAAAACTGGCGAGCGGAGGCGGTCATCATGTGAACGATGGCGATGTCCAGGTCGAGCAGCACCCAGTCGCTGTCGCCCTTGCCTTCTTCGCCCAGCGGCTTGAGGCCCTGCTTTTTGACTTCTTCGCGGACCTTGTCGAGCATCGCGTTGATCTGGCGGTTGGAGGTACCGGTCGCGATGACCATGTAATCAGTGATGCTTTGTTTGTCACGAACGTCCAGCACCTGGATATCCTGGGCCTTGACGTCTTCCAGGGCAGCCCTGATCACTTCGATGATTGGGTTTACAGCGCGTTTGTCAGTCATAAAAAACTCTTTTAACTCGTATGTTTGGGCGTTTCTTCGCGCACTTGGCTGCGTAGCGACACACCTTTAGTTCGACGCACGGTACAGCCCGTGCGTATCGATATAGGCCAGTACCGCGTCTGGCACCAGAAAACGTACCGACTTACCGCTGGCCAGCAGTTGACGGATCTGGGTGGCAGACACCGAAAGCGGCGTCTGCCAGACGAACGTAATCTTTCCGCCGGGGCCCTTGAGGGCCTTTGGATCACTGACGGCACGTCCCGCGAGCAGATTTCGCATCGCATCCGGGGACTCGCTGTCGGCGTCCGGGCGTTGCAGCACCACGATATGGCAGTGCTCCAGCAACTCTTCCCACCGATGCCAGGAAGGCAGCCCGCAAAAGGCGTCCCAACCCAGCAATAAAAATAGCTGGTCATCGGCGGCGAGTTCCGCGCGCATCGATTCCAGCGTGTCGATCGTGTACGACGGCTTGTCGCGCAACAGCTCGCGGTCATCCACCGTCAAGGGTGGCACCCCGGCGACCGCGCACTGCACCATCGCCAGACGGTCCTGCGCCGAGACACTTGGCGTGTCGCGATGAGGCGGTCGGGCGCTGGGCGTCAGGCGCAGCTCATCGAGTTCCAGCAGTTCGGCGACTTCCAGTGCGCCACGCAAGTGGCCAATGTGCACCGGGTCGAACGTGCCGCCGAGTATGCCGATGCGCTGTGGCACCCGTGCCGTGTTCAGCGGAACCGCAATCGGATCGGCCATTGCCTGCGCGCCGCTGCCTGAAGCCTGACCGACGTGGACCAAGTCAGACCGGCCCCTGCCCGCGCAACTGCGTGCCGTCGCCGACGACGATGTATTTCTCGCAGGTCAGGCCTTCAAGCCCCACGGGACCGCGCGCGTGAATCTTGTCGGTCGAGATGCCGATTTCCGCGCCCAGGCCGTATTCGAAACCGTCGGCAAAGCTGGTGGGCGCGTTGACCATCACCGAGCTCGAGTCGACTTCAGCCATGAAGCGGCGAGTCTGGGCTTGCGAGTCGGAGATGATGGCGTCGCTGTGATGCGAGCCGTAGTGATTGATGTGTTCGATGGCCTGGTCCAGACCGGTGACGATGCGGATCGACAGGATCGGCGCAAGGTACTCGGTGTGCCAGTCGTCTTCGGTGGCCGGCAAGACATCGATCAGGTCGCGGGTGCGCTCGCAGCCGCGCAGTTCGACGCCTTTCTCGCGAAACTGGGTAGCCATGGGAGGCAGAAACTCTGCGGCGATGGCTTGATCGACCAGCAGGGTTTCCATGGCGCCGCAGATGCCATACCGGTAGGTCTTGGCGTTGAAGCTGATGCGCTGGGCAGCGGCCAGGTCGGCATGGGCACTGACGTAGACGTGGCAGATGCCGTCCAGGTGTTTGATGACCGGGACTTTGGCATCACGGCTGACGCGTTCGATCAGGCCTTTGCCTCCACGCGGCACGATGACGTCCACGTACTCCGGCATGGTGATCAGTGCGCCAACGGCGGCACGGTCGGTGGTTTCGACGACTTGTACGACGGCGGCAGGCAAACCTGCGTCATCAAGGCCGCGCTGGATGCAGGCGGCGATGGCGCGGTTGGAATGTATGGCTTCGGAGCCGCCACGCAAGATGGTGGCATTCCCGGATTTGAGGCAGAGGCTGGCGGCGTCGATGGTTACGTTGGGACGCGACTCATAGATGATGCCGACGACGCCCAGTGGCACGCGCATTTTGCCGACCTGGATGCCGGAGGGCTGGAAGCTCATGTCGCGCAGGGTGCCGATGGGGTCTGGCAGGCTGGCGACCTGGCGCAGGCCGGCGATCATGCTGTCGATGCGGGCCGGGGTCAGGGAGAGGCGTTCGAGCAGAGCGGGTTCGAGTCCATTGGCGCGGCCAGCGGCGAGGTCCTGTTCGTTGGCGGCGGTCAGCTCGGCACGGGAAGCGTCCAGCGCGGCAGCGGTGGCTGCGAGGGCGCGGTTCTTCTGTGCGGTGCTGGCACGGCCGATCACGCGGGAGGCTTCGCGGGCGGCGCGACCCAGGCGGGTCATGTAGTCAAGAACGGACTCAGTCATGGTCTCGGGAGTCTTGGCAAATGGGAAAGCGGCGGATTATAGCTGTCGGGCGTGCTGAACGACAGCGGCGACAGGCGGATGGTCGGAATAAGGAGGTTTTGTTCAGTGAACCAGGCCCACCGAGCGTGGATTCCGCCTAACGGCGGAACTGTTTCGCCTTCGGCGAGTTACTTGGAAAAGCACCCCAAGTAACCAAGGGTGCCTGCTCCTGGTTGGGCCCTTCCTTCGTCAGGGTTCCTTCACTCCGGTCTCGCTCCGTGGGCCCGCGCCGAACGGACATCCATGTCCTGACGGCGCTCTCGCCGCATCCATGCGGCTCGGCCCACTGCGCGAGACCTGCGTTCAGCCTGCACCCAAGTCGCGTTTGGCGGTGTCTGGAAATCTTGCGTACGAAGATCAAGATCAAAAGCGCGTTTAGGCAGATCAAGAGCTTCCCGGCTGAAGCCGGTCTACAGGGATCGCCGCCGGTCTCACTGGCGGGACGCGATGCTTTTTAGTGGGACCGGCTTTAGCCGGGAAGGCGCACGTGTGGGCAATGAGATTTTTGATCTGCTCCCCGTTGGTAGGGGACTGATTTATTTACAGCGCTTCACCGTAAATCAATCTGTCCCCGGCTTCGCGCCCACCCTCACCCATTCAGCTCCAATTAAGGCCGATGTTGATATGATCGCGGTCCATTCTCTGACTGCCGTTGTTTATGCCTGACCAATCGCCACGCGCCCTGCCGGACAGTTTTTTTCATCGCGATGCGCAGACGCTTGCCCGGGAGTTACTCGGCAAGGTCATTCGTCACAAGGTCGACGGGGTGTGGTTGTCGGCGCGGATTATTGAGACGGAGGCGTATTACGTGGCCGAGAAAGGCAGTCATGCGTCCCTCGGTTACACGGAAAAACGTAAAGCTTTGTTTCTGGAAGGCGGGCACATTTATATGTATTACGCCCGCGGCGGTGATTCGCTGAACTTCAGTGCGGAGGGCCCGGGCAATGCGGTGTTGATCAAATCGGCCTATCCCTGGGTCGATGCGGTGTCCGATGAGAACGCCCTCGCCCGCATGCTGCTGAACAATCCCGACGCCAGTGGCAACGTGCGCACGCCCGAGCGGCTGTGCGCTGGACAGACATTATTGTGCAAGGCGCTGGGCCTGAAAGTGCCGATGTGGGACGCCAGGCGCTTCGATGAAGAGCAACTCTTTGTCGAGGACGTGGGTCAGCGACCGCCGCGGATTATTCAAACCACGCGCCTGGGCATTCCCGCCGGGCGTGACGAGCACCTGATGTACCGGTTCGTTGACGCCGCCTATGCCCGCTTCTGCACACGGAACCCGATCAGACGCGGGCAAGTCGAAGGGCGCGACTATATTCTCATCGAGCAAGGAAACTGAACCCATGGGCGCATGGCTCGACAGCATCACTTCTTGGCTAAGCGCCAACCCTTCCTGGCTCGGCGCGGCGATTTTTATCGTCGCATTCATCGAATGCCTGGCGATTGCCGGCATCGTCGTCCCCGGCACCGTTGTGCTGTTCGCGATTGCCGCACTGGCCGGCAGCGGGATACTCCCATTGAGCGAAGCGCTTTTGCTGGGCTTCCTCGGCGGTATCCTGGGCGACCTGGTGTCGTACTTCCTCGGCCGGCGCTTCCATCAGAGGATTCGTCAATTGCCGGGGCTGCGCAGTCACCCTGAGTGGATCGGCGGCGCCGAGACCTACTTTCAGCGCTACGGCATTGCCAGCCTGCTGGTCGGCCGCTTCATCGGCCCGCTGCGCCCTATGCTGCCGATGGTGGCCGGGATGTGCGACATGCCGTTCGTGCGCTTTGCCGGCGTCAGCCTGATCGCCGCGGCCGGATGGTCCGTGGCCTATATTCTGCCGGGCTGGGCGACCGGTGCTGCGATCCGCCTGCCGCTGCCGGAAAACTTCTGGCCCCAGGCTGCCGTAGTGGGCGGCGGGCTGGCGCTTCTGCTGGGCATCAGCATCCAGAGCAGCCTGCGACAAAAGCCCTACGCGACGAAAGTTATCGCCCTGACCTGCTTCATTTTGCTGGCAAGCGTTTTCCTCGGCTGGCCGTACCTGGCCGATTTCGATCAAGGCATCATGACTGTGGTGCAGGCCAGCCGGAGCGCTGCAGCCGAGAACTTCGTGGTGATGGTGACGGGCCTGGGGGATTTCCGGACTCAGTTCTGCGCGGCCGCCCTGCTGACCATCCTGCTGGGCGTCACGCGGCAATGGCGCCATGCAATCTTCGTGATCGGTACCACCCTTGGCGCGGCGTTGATCAATCAGAGCATGAAATACACCTTCGCCCGCGCACGGCCTGAGGTCCTGACGGAGGCGCTCGGGACTTACAGCATGCCGAGCGGACATGCCTCGGCCTCGTTTGCGCTATTCATGTCGCTGGCGGTGCTTGCCGGCCGGGGTCAGCCGGTTCGGCTGCGATTGACCTGGCTGCTGCTGGGCGGGATTCCGGCGCTGGCGATCGCCATGTCTCGGGTGTATCTGGGGGTGCACTGGCCGACGGATGTCACGGCCGGGATGCTGCTGGCGTTTTTCACCTGCGCCGCGAGCCTTGCCTTCGTGCAGAACAAGAAGCCGTTGGAGGCGCTGCCAATCAAGGTGTGGTGGCTGGTGCTGCCGGCGATGGTGGCGCTGTTCGGCGGGTTCGGTCTGCACTCGTTCCCCCACGGTTTGATCCGCTACCAGTACTGACGCGACGTGCATGCGGCCCGGCGGGGTAACGAGCCGGGCTGCGAGCAACATCTAGCATCAGGCCTGCATGTCGCCCTGCATTTCGTCGAGCAGGTCCTGAATCGCATCAAGCCGTTCTTCGGCGTCTTCGATTTCCAGCAGCTCAATCTTGTCTTCTTCCGCGAACGGCAACAGGTACGCCAGTTGATTGGCCAGCGAGTGCTGACCGCTGGCGGTGAGGCCCATGTTCAGCGCGGCCACCATCGGGTGTTCAGCCAGCGCCGCGAGCAAGGCGACCAGATCGTCGTCCTCTTCCTGCAGCGGTTGCTCCTGGGGATCGTCCAGCCACTCGACTTCGCCGACCAGCAGGTTGTCGCGCTGGGTGCTGTAGTCCTTCACCCGAAAACGTCGAGCCCCCACAACGCGAATGCCGAGCAGGCCGTTATCCTGCTTCTGGAAATCGGTCACCCGTGCTTCGCAGCCGATCAGCGAGAAACCGTCCGGCACGTCGCCCGTCTCACTGCCTTCAGTGATACAGACCACGCCGAAGCCTTCGCCCTGCTTCATGCAGCGGCCAATCATGTCGAGGTAGCGCGCCTCGAAGAGCTGCAGATCGAGCACGCACCCCGGGAACAGCACGGCATTCAGTGGAAACAACGGCAACGACATAAACCCATCCTCAAGCAACCAGAGACACCGCCAACGGCAGGAACAAGGCCGTGGCGACACCCATCAAACTCATTGCCAGCGCCGCGAAGGCGCCGCATTCCTCACTTTCCTGCAGGGCCGCCGACGTACCCACCGCATGGGCCGTCAGCCCGAGGGCCATGCCTCGCGCTTCCGGGCTGGTTACCCGCGCCAGGGTCAGCAGACCGGGGCCGAATATGCCGCCGATCACCCCGGTTATCAACACAAACACCGCGGCCAGCGCCGCCACGCCGCCAATCTGCTCGGCGACGAGCATGGCGATCGGCGAGGTCACGGACTTGGGCGCCATGGTCATCAGGATCATGTGATCGGCGCCGAGCATCCAGCCCAGCCCCACGCACAGCCCGGTGGCCAGCACGCCACCCACCACCAGCGTAGTCAATACCGGCCAGAACAGTTGCCGGATGCGCCGCAGATTCAGATAAAGCGGCACCGCCAACGCAACCGTGGCGGGGCCCAGCAGAATGCTGAGGATTTCGGTGCTCTTGCGATATTCGACGTAGGACAGTCCGCAGCTCACCAATACGCCAATCACCACCAGCATGGAGATGAGCACCGGTTGCAGAAACACCCAGCGGGTTTTCTCGTAACCGGCCAGCACCAGTTGATAAGCGCCCAGCGTGATGGCGATGCCGAACAAGGGGTGATGAATCACCGACAGCCAGGCGCCGTGCCAGTCCAGACTCATGATGGCTCCCGGCGATTGGCCTGGCGGTCGATGAGTTTCTGCATCAGCCAGCCGGCGAAGGTCAGCGAGACCATCAGAGAAATCACCAGCGAGCCGACGATCGCCCAGAAATCTTCGGCGATCTGGTCCGCATACACCATCACGCCCACGGCAGGCGGTACCAGCAGCAGCGGCAGGTAGCGCAGCAGGCTGCTGGCCGCCAGGCTGATGGGTTCGCTGACTTCGCCGCGGGTCATCAGGTAGATCATCAGCAGCACCAGCCCGATGATCGGGCCGGGCAGGATCGACAGAAACAGGTGATTGAGCGCGGTTCCGATCAGTTGGAACAGCACAAGCCAGGTCAGGCCTCTTAGCAACATAGAAAACTCCAGCAGATTCGCGCCGACATTATAGGCACGCCACCCGCTCTGCCTATGGGGTGGCATTCGCCAGTTGAGGGAACGTTGACCCGCGCGGTGCGGCGTGCTGATCTTCAGTGCCAAGCAATAACAGCGCCGACGCCACGCTGCCTGTGAAGATCGCGCGCAAAAACAATAACTGACAAGGAGAATAGCGATGCCCCACGTACCCGTTGCAGAACTCAAACGCTATGAAGGCAAGGACCTGGGATGCTCCGAATGGCTGACCATCGATCAGGCGCGGATCAATCTGTTTGCCGAGGCCACCGGCGACTTTCAGTTTATCCACGTTGATCCGGTGAAAGCGGCGCAAACCCCGTTCGGATCGACCATCGCCCATGGCTTTCTGTCGCTGTCGCTGATCCCCAAGCTGATGGAATCCCTGATGGTCGTGCCCGAAGGCATGCAGATGGCGATCAACTATGGCCTGGACAGCGTGCGATTCATTCAGCCGGTGAAAGTGAATTCGCGCGTTCGTCTAAAAGTCACGCTGGCGCAGGTCACCGAAAAGAAGCCCGGCCAATGGCTGCTCAAAGCCACGGCAACGCTTGAAATCGAAGGCCTGGACAAGCCCGCGTTCATTGCTGAACCGCTTTCGCTGTGCTTCGTATAACCCCGCCGCCCCTCTACAAAGCCCCTGCAAACCTTCCAGAAACATGAAACAGTCGTAACAGACTGTTTCATGAGCGTTCCTCGCTGCGGCATACTCGCTGCGGCTGTGTGAGCGACTCGATACACGTACGCGATCAGATCACGCCGAAACATCTTTTTTTCGGGATTTACCATGCGCGCGTTTGCTCCTTTGGCCCTGACCTTCCTTCTTGCCGCTTGCGGCGACGGCGAATCGCTGTTGCCCCCGGACGCTCGCCTGCCCGACGGCGGACGCTATCGCGGCGACGTGATCAATGGCGTGCTGCAAGGCAAGGGTCGGATCGATTACCCCAATGGCAGCTGGTACGCCGGGGAATTCAAGAGCGGGCAGTGGAACGGCCAGGGCGAGTGGCACGCCAGCAACGGTGACGTGTACCGCGGCGGTTTTCAGGACGGGCTTTTCCATGGCCAGGGCTCGCTGACGACCAGCGCCGGCAGTTACGTCGGCGGCTACAAGCTGGGGCGGCGCGACGGGGAAGGCACGCTGAAAGAGCACGGCATGAGCTATCGCGGCGAGTTCAAGGCCGACCTGTACGACGGCGCCGGTCATCTGGAACTGGACGACGGCAGCGAGTATCAGGGCCAGTTCGCCCACGGCAAACCCAACGGCGAAGGCCAGCGCAACGATTCGGCGGGCAACCAGTTCAGCGGCAAGTTCGTCGATGGCCAGCTTGAAGGCACGGGCAATTTCAACAGCGCCGATGGCGATCAGTACGTCGGCGGCTTTCACAACAATCAGCTCAATGGCCGCGGTCGCTACGAAAACGCCGATGGCGATGTCTGGTCGGGGCAGTTCAAGGATGGCGCGTTCACCGGCAAGGGCGAGTTGATCGGCTCCGATGGCACCCGCTATCAAGGGGACTTCAAGAACTGGCGCTTCGCAGGCTCAGGCAGCCTGAAGCTACCGGACGGCAGCGTGTACATCGGCCAGTTCGAGAACGATAACTATCAAGGCAGCGGCGTGCTGACCACGGCGGACGGCGAAGTCCAGAGCGGCACCTGGTCCAACGGCCAGCGCGTGCGCGATGCGGCCGGAAAGCTGCTGCCGGACCCGCTGGAAATGGGCCTGCTCGCCCAGGGCGCCCTGGTCGAAAAAGCCCTCGCCGCCGTGCCCGCCTCCACGCCGGCCATCGAGCTGTACAGCCTCGTCGTGGGTGGCGATGGCAAGCAGAGCGTCTTTCTGCGCGAGGCGGATTACGTGAACAAGCTGCTCGCCACGCGCTTCGGTGCGTTTGGCCAGATCACGCTGGTCAACCATCGCGATCACATGGCCGATCGCCCGCTGGCAACCCGCGAAACCATCAGCCGCGCCGTGCAGACGTTGGCCAAGCGCAGTGGTCCGGAAGATTTGATCTTCATTTACCTCACCAGCCACGGCACCCATGAACACGAGCTGGTGCTGGATCAGCCGCGCCTGGAGCTGTCCGACCTGCCCGCCAACGAGATGGCCGGCGTGCTGGCGCCGCTGAAAAATCGCGACAAGGTGGTGGTGATTTCCGCGTGCTATTCGGGCGGTTTCATTCCGGCGATCAAGGACGAGCGGACGATGGTGATTACCGCATCCCGTGAGGACCGGGTGTCCTTTGGCTGTTCTGAAGAGGCGGATTTCACCTACTTCGGCGAGGCGCTGTTCGGCAAGGCGCTGGTGGAAACCGACGATCTGGTGCAAGCGTTCAATGAGGCAAAAGACATCGTCGCTCAGCGTGAAACGGACGAAAGCTTCGAAGCCTCCGAGCCGCAGATGTGGGCACCGAAAGGCGTGGTCAACCATTGGCGGCAGCTGCGCAAAAGTCAGGCGGAGCGCGCGCTGAATACCGTTCGACGCTGAGTCCCATCGCACCTGATGCAGGATCGGCTTCAACCGGGAAGGGGCCGGGCGGGTCCGCCTGCAAACCGGTTCCGACAGATTGATCCAGGCTCAAGTGCGGGATGCGCGAACATTTCATGTGTTTTTGTGAAACCCTCCCGCTACGCCCGCAGTCTGTTCCGGTACAGCGCCTATGCTTGTGGCGTATCAAGGGAGAAAGATCATGTACTTGACGCCTCAGCACATTTTGCTTGCCGGAGCTACCGGATTGACTGGCGAGCACTTGCTCGACCGCCTGCTCAACGAACCCACTGTCACCCGCCTCCTCGCCCCCAGCCGTCGTCCCCTGGCTGAACATCCACGTCTGGAAAACCCGGTCGGCGATCTTCAGCGTTTGCTGCCCACCCTCGAAGGTCCTGTGGACATCGCCTTCTGCTGCCTGGGCACCACGATCAAACAGGCCGGCTCCCAAGAAGCCTTCCGGGCCGTCGATCTGGACATGGTCGTGGCGTTTGGCAAACGTGCTCGCGAGCTGGGGGCGCGTCATCTGCTGGTGATCAGCGCCGTGAACGCCGACCCGCAATCGAGCATCTTTTACAGCCGTGTGAAAGGCGAGATGGAAGAAGCGCTGAAGCTTCAGGGCTGGCCGCAACTGACCATCGTCCAGCCGTCGCTGCTGATTGGCGAGCGGCAGGATCAGCGTCTGATGGAGCAGCTGGCCGGGCCGATTGCCAAGCTGATTCCCGGCAAATACGGCGGCATCGAAGCCTGCAACCTCGCCCGCGCGTTGTGGCGCCTGGCGCTGGAAGAGCAGGACGGCGTGCGGGTGGTTGAATCGGATGATTTGCGGCGGTTGGGGAAGTAGCGCTGATTGGGCTTTATTGCCGCCGCGAACCCTGTGGGAGTGAGATTGCCCGCGAAGAGGCCGTCACTGCCAATCAATCTGTCCCAGCAGGTGTCCGGTAGCGCAATTACATCCCGCCCGTCGCCTGAAACCCCACACCCAGCGCGGTCAGAATCGACAATGGCAATAGCAGCGTGTCCAGCAGCGCGCTGCCGGGCAGGTCGAGCATCGGGTATTTCGGCGCCTCGGTGCCAAAGCGCTCCTTCTCGCAGCAGCCCCCTTCAATAGCGTACAGATCCAGTCGCGTGCCGGCATAAACGACCGGCGCGCCGGGCTGATTGGCGTCGAGGGTGCGCACGGTCGAGCAGCCCGTCGTCAGCAACAGGCCCAGCGCAAGGACAACGAGCTTATTCATCGGCGCCAAAATGATGCTCGCCCCAACGCGGCAGCATGTCCTGCGGGATGTTGAGCAGGTTCAGAATCCGCGCGACGACGAAATCCACCAGATCGTCGATCGTCTGCGGCTGGTGATAGAAACCGGGCGACGCCGGCAGAATCACCGCGCCCATGTTCGACAGCTTGAGCATGTTCTCCAGGTGGATGCTGGAGAACGGCGCCTCGCGGGGCACCAGGATCAACTGCCGGCGCTCCTTCAACGTCACGTCTGCGGCGCGCTCGATCAGGTTGTTGCAGGCCCCCGTGGCGATTGCCGACAGCGTACCGGTCGAACACGGCACCACCACCATCGCACTCGGCGAGCCTGAACCGGACGCCACCGGCGACATCCAGTCTTCCTTGCCGTACACCCGAATCTGGCCCGCTGTCGCGCCGGTGTATTCGTTGAGGAAGGCCTGCATCATCTGCGGTTTGGGCGGCAGATTGACGTCGGTCTCGGTGGCCATGACCAACTGCGCGGCCTTGGAGATGAGGAAATGCACTTCGCGGTCTTCGCGCACCAGGCAGTCCAGCAGGCGCAGGCCGTATTGCGCGCCGGACGCGCCGGTCATCGCCAGGGTAATGCGTTCCGGGCCGCTCATTGCAGGGCCTCCGCGAGTTTGCCGTGCAGGCCGCCGAAGCCGCCGTTGCTCATGATGACCACGTGGGTACCGGGCTCTGCCTGGTTTTTCACAAGCTCGATAATGCCGTCGAGGCTGTCGCACACCAACGATGGAATGGTGCACTCCGCGGCGGTTGCCGCCAGATCCCAACCCAGATTGGCCGGCGCATACCAGACCACCTGATCGGCCTGGACGACGCTTTCCGGCAGGCCGTCGCGGTGGGCGCCGAGCTTCATGGAGTTGGAACGCGGCTCGACGATGGCGATGATTGGCGCATCGCCGACCTTCTTGCGCAGACCGTCCAGCGTGGTGGCGATGGCGGTCGGGTGGTGGGCGAAGTCATCGTAGATGGTGATGCCGCGCACTTCGGCGACCTTCTCCATGCGCCGTTTCACGCTCTTGAACGCACTCAGCGCGTCGACGCCCTGCTGCGGCACCACACCAACGTGGCGGGCAGCGGCGAGGGTCGCCAAGGCATTCGCCACGTTGTGCTGGCCGGTCATGCCCCAATCGACGATGCCCTGGACCGCACCTTCGAAAATCACTTCGAATTTTGAACCGTCTTCGCTGAGCAGGTTCGCCTGCCATTGACCGCCCTCTCCGGTGGTCTGCACCGGCGTCCAGCAGCCCATTTGAATCACGCGCTCAAGTGCGGGCTCGGTGGTCGGGTGGATGACCAGGCCTTCGCTCGGGATGGTGCGCACAAGGTGGTGGAACTGCCGTTCGATGGCCGGGAGATCGGGGAAGATGTCGGCGTGATCGAATTCCAGGTTGTTGAGGATGGCGGTGCGCGGGCCGTAATGGACGAACTTGGAGCGCTTGTCGAAGAAGGCGCTGTCGTATTCATCCGCCTCGACGACGAAGAATGGCGTTTCGCCCAGGCGCGCCGAGACATCGAAGTTCTGCGGCACGCCGCCAATCAGGAAGCCCGGGGCCATGCCGGCGTGTTCCAGCACCCAGGCGAGCATGCTGCTGGTGGTGGTTTTGCCGTGGGTGCCGGCGACGGCCAGTACCCAGCGACCGCGAAGGACGTGATCGGCCAGCCATTGCGGCCCGGAAACGTAGGGCAGGCCCTTGTTCAGGACATGTTCGACCGCAGGATTGCCGCGCGACATGGCGTTGCCGACCACCACCAGATCCGGTGCCGGTTCGAGGTGCGAAGGGTCGTAACCCTGCATCAACTGAATGCCCTGCGCTTCGAGCTGCGTGCTCATCGGCGGGTAGACGTTGGCATCGGAGCCCGTGACTTTATGGCCCAGATCCTTGGCGAGCACCGCCAGCGAACCCATGAACGTGCCGCAGATACCCAGAATATGAATGTGCATGACCGACCTCTTAGAACATGGGCCGCAGGTTAGCGTAGAAGGCAGTGGATGCGCACGGGGGAATTGAGGGTGCTCGATCAGACTGGTTGAAGGGGACTGATTTATTTACAACGCTTCACCGTAAATTAATCTGTCCCCGCTTCAGACAGTGCCCCCTGCGGTGTGACGCCTGGCGCCTTCCCGGCTAAAGCCGGTCCCACTAATTGACCGCGATCCCCCTGTAGGACTGGCTTTAGCCGGGAAAGCGTCGGGCGCTACGCCGCAAGACTGATGGCGCTCACGCCGGCCTCTTCCCGGCTAAAGCCGGTCCTACAGGGGACCGCATGCACACGCAGAATTCCGAGCATTCACACCGGTTTCATCCACTCAGCACCTCAGCGGTTGATACCATGCTTGCGCAGCTTTCTGTACAGCGTATTGCGGCTCACCCCCAATTCCCGGGCGGCGTGGGGCATGTGCCAACGCTGGGTGTCCAGGGGTTGAAGGGGACTGATTTATTTACAACGCTTCACCGTAAATTAATCTGTCCCCGTTTCAGACAGGGAAGACGTCAGATCGCACACTGCAGAATTGATGGCGCTCACGCCGACCTCTTCCCGGCTGAAGCCGGTCCTACACGGGACCGCATGCACACGCAGAATTGCGAGCATTCACACCGGTTTCATCCACTCAGAACCTCAGCGGTTGATCCCATGCTTGCGCAGCTTTCTGTACAGCGTATTGCGGCTCACCCCCAGCTCCCGGGCGGCGTGGGTCATGTGCCAACGCTGGGTGTCCAGGGGTTGAAGGGGACTGATTTATTTACAACGCTTCACCGTAAATTAATCTGTCCCCGTTTCAGACAGTGCCCCCTGCGATGTGACGCCTGGCGCCTTCCCGGCTAAAGCCGGTCCCACTAATTGACCGCGATCCCCCTGTAGCACTGGCTTTAGCCGGTTGAAGGGGACTGATTTATTTACAACGCTTCACCGTAAATTAATCTGTCCCCGTTTCAGACAGGGAAGACGTCAGATCGCACACTGCAGAATTGATGGCGCTCAAACCGGCCTCTTCCCGGCTGAAGCCGGTCCTACATGGGACCGCATGCACACACAGAATTGCGAGCATTCACACCGGTTTCATCCACTCAGAACCTCAGCGGTTGATCCCATGCTTGCGCAGCTTTCTGTACAAAGTATTGCGGCTCACCCCCAATTCCCGGGCGGCGTGGGTCATGTGCCAGCGCTGGGTGTCCAGGGTGGCGATGAGCGCTGCGCGTTCGGCGTCGTCCAGCGGCGAGTGGACCTCATCGGGCTTTGTCGGCGCACTCACCTGCCGAATCGCCGCCGGCAGATCTTCATAACCAATCCGCCCCTCATCACACAGCGCCGCCAGGGTCCGCAGCACGTTGCGCATCTGCCGCACGTTGCCGGGCCAGTTGAAGTCCAGCAGCGCCTGCCTCGCCTTCGCCTCAATCACAATCGAAAGCCCATCCGCCTCTTGCTTCAGCAACAACTCCAGCAACTGCGCCTTATCACTCCGCTCTCTCAACGGCGGCAAGGCGATTTCCAAGCCATTAAGCCGATAAAACAAATCCTCACGAAAGCTGCCGTCCTCCACCCGCTCCAGCAAATTCCGGTGGGTCGCGCTGATCAGTCGTACATCCACCGCTTGCGGCTCGCCGCCAATCGGCACCACCAGCCGGTCTTCCAGTACGCGCAGTAAACGGGTCTGCAAGGCCACCGGCATGTCGCCGATCTCATCCAGAAACAACGTACCGCCATCGGCCTGCTGCAACTTGCCCCGCATGCCCTCCTTGCGCGCACCGGTAAAGCTGCCGCCGCGATAACCGAACAGCTCGCTCTCGATCAGGCTTTCCGGAATGGCCGCGCAGTTCAGCGCCACGAACGGCTTGGCGGAGCGCTGACTCGCCTGATGCACTGCCTTGGCAAACGCCTCCTTGCCAGAGCCGGTTTCACCGTTGATCAGCAACGGCACGTCGCGCTCGAATACCTTCAGCGCCCTGCGGAAATCAGTTTGCAGCGACGCGTCGCCCAGGCAGATGTCGTGCGAAGAAAACGGCACAGCCAACGTGCTGACCACCGGCGCAACAAGGCCCTTCAGCTCGGCACGCGGTTGCCCACGCAATACGGCGAAGAATCCCCGCCCGTCCCGCGTGCGCAGCGGCCAACTGGCGACGGCATCCGGCGAAGCGCGGCCCAGCAGTTCATCCAGCGAGCAGTCAAACAACGATTCCACGCCCTGGCCCACCAGATCGTCACGGCTCAAGCCCAGCAGATTCAGCGCGCTCTGGTTCAGCGCACTGACGCGGCCCTCGCCGTCTAACGCCAACAGCCCCTCGCTGAACAAACCGACTGCACCGGCCTGAAGATGAAAACGCAGGAGCCACTGACCGTCGAAATGACGCAGGAAATAGCTGCTTTCGATCATCTTCGCCGACAGATTCACCAGCGCCATGGTGTGAAACTGGCTCTGGCGGGACACGTCGTGGCGGGCCGAAGAAACGTCCAGCACCGCAAGCAGATCGCCATGGGGATCGAACACCGGGCTCGCGGAACAGGTCAGCCCGGTGTGGCGGCCGCGAAAATGCTCGTCGCGATGGATGGTCACCGACTGACGCTCGACCAGGCAGGTGCCGATGCCATTGGTGCCCTCCCGAGCCTCGCTCCAGTCGGCGCCCAGCCAGAGGCCCGCGCGCTCGAAAATCCGCCGATCGCCAGGCTCGGTAACGCAATTAAGGATTATCCCGCGGGCATCGGTCAGGAGCACCGCACTGCCGCCGGCAAGCTGACGGTGCAGGCTGTTCATCTCGTCGCCGGCGATGGTCAGGACCTGCTGCAACTGCTCGCGACTCTCCAGCACGCGCGCATGTTCCAGCACGGTGGGCGCCATCGCTTGCGCGGGGTCGAGGTGGTAATCCTCCAGGCAGCGCAGCCAGGAGCGGGCAATGGAAGGGTCGGCGCCGGGGCCGTATTGATGGGGGATTTTGCCTTGCGTAACGGTCAGCACTTGTTCGGCGTGGCGCGTCAGGTGATTGCTGTGCATTTTTATTCTTCATCCTGAGCCAGGGCTCTGCGGAGGATTTGCCGATCAGCATCCTCCTCGCCCCGATTCATTGCAATGCTGCGAAAGGCGGGGTCCGCCAAGCTGTCACGCAAAGGGTACAAAGTGTCACCCTTGCCGCCCCGCCGTTGATACACCACTCGGGCATGACCACAGGATTCATCGACAAAACCCCGATAAACCGGGGACCGGACGGCAGTGGCCCGCGCTTTGCTCTACGCTCTAAACATGCGACCTAGTCATGCGCCGCAACGCGTTATCCCCAGACAATCACAAGAGCAAGGAGATATTCACCATGCGTTATGCCCACCCCGGTACTGAAGGCTCAATCGTTACCTTCAAGACCCAGTACGGCAACTACATCGGTGGCGAATTCGTGCCGCCGGTCAAAGGCCAATACTTCGAAAACATTTCGCCGATCACCGGCAAGCTGATCGCAGAATTCCCTCGCTCCACCGCCGAAGACATCGACAAAGCCCTCGACGCCGCCCATGCCGCGGCCGATGCGTGGGGTAAAACCTCGGTGCAGGAACGCTCGCTGACCCTGCTGAAAATCGCTGACCGCATCGAACAGAACCTGGAATTGCTGGCCGTCACCGAGACTTGGGACAACGGCAAAGCCGTGCGCGAAACCCTCAACGCGGACATCCCCCTGGCAGTCGACCACTTCCGTTATTTCGCCGGCGTGCTGCGTGCCCAGGAAGGCTCCGCTGCGGAGATCGACGGCAACACCGTGGCGTATCACATTCACGAGCCGCTGGGCGTGGTCGGGCAGATCATCCCGTGGAACTTCCCGCTGCTGATGGCCGCCTGGAAACTCGCGCCCGCCCTCGCCGCCGGTAACTGCATCGTCCTCAAACCCGCCGAGCAAACGCCGCTGGGCATCACCGTGCTGATGGAGCTGATCGGCGATCTGCTGCCCAAAGGCGTACTCAACGTGGTGCAGGGTTATGGCCGCGAAGCCGGTGAAGCGCTGGCCAGCAGCAAGCGTATCGCCAAGATCGCTTTCACCGGTTCGACGCCGGTGGGTTCGCACATCATGAAACTGGCGGCCGACAGCATCATTCCGTCCACCGTGGAACTGGGCGGCAAGTCGCCGAACATCTTCTTCGAAGACATCATGCAGGCCGAGCCGGAGTTCATCGACAAAGCCGCTGAAGGCGTGGTGCTGGCGTTCTTCAACCAGGGCGAAGTCTGCACCTGCCCGTCCCGCTGCCTGGTTCAGGAATCGATCTACCCGCAGTTCATGGAAGTCGTGATGAAGAAGGTCCTGAAGATCCAGCGCGGCGATCCGCTGGACACCGACACCATGGTCGGTGCGCAGGCGTCGCAGCAGCAGTTCGACAAGATTCTTTCGTACCTCGAAATCGCCCAGGGCGAAGGCGCCGAATTGCTGACCGGCGGCAAGGTCGAGAAGCTCGAGGGCTCGCTGGCAACCGGTTATTACATCCAGCCGACGCTGCTGAAAGGCAACAACAAGATGCGCGTGTTCCAGGAAGAAATCTTCGGCCCGGTGGTCAGCGTGACCACCTTCAAGGACGAAGCGGAAGCCCTGGCCATCGCCAACGACACCGAGTTTGGCCTGGGTGCCGGCGTCTGGACCCGCGACATCAATCGCGCCTATCGCGTGGGCCGCGCAATCAAGGCCGGTCGCGTCTGGACCAACTGCTATCACCTGTACCCGGCCCATGCTGCCTTCGGCGGCTACAAGAAATCCGGCGTCGGGCGTGAAACCCACAAGGTCGCGCTCGAGCACTATCAGCAGACCAAGAACCTGCTGGTGAGCTACGACATCAACCCGCTGGGCTTCTTTTGATTTAGCGTAAACGAGCGACAAGCAACGGCCTCTTCGGAGGCCGTTTTTGTTGGCAGATAGCGACTATGCACCCTGTAGGAGCGTGGCTTGTCCCGCGATCTGGCGCGCAGCGGCAGCAATCCGGCCAATGCGGGCTATCCATAATCGCGCGGCGGCAGGTTTACGACTGCTTCGCAGCCGATCGCGGGACAAGCCACGCTCCTACCGGTTCGTACCCGCCGCTGACACGTAGCAGACGCAAACCCTGCGGGAGTGAAAGGGGGCGGCATGTCGAGCGCCATAATTGCATTGCATGCCTCTATAATGCCGCGCACATTTCCCCTCTTCGCCCCGCACGACCCGGATCGGGTCTCAAAACCAGGTGCCTACATGGATTTCAATCCGCTTGATCTTATTCTTCATCTCGACGTTTACCTCGACCTGCTTGTGACCCAATACGGCACCTGGGTTTACGCGATCCTGTTCCTGGTGATCTTTTGCGAAACCGGCCTGGTGGTCATGCCTTTCCTGCCAGGCGATTCGCTGCTGTTCATCGCGGGCGCCGTCGCCGCCGGTGGCGGCATGGACCCGGTGTTGCTGGCGTGCCTGCTGATGGCAGCGGCGATACTCGGTGACAGCACCAACTACATCATCGGCCGCACGGCCGGCGACAAGCTGTTCAGCAACCCGAATTCGAAAATCTTCCGTCGCGATTACCTGACCAAAACCCAGGAATTCTACGGTCGCCACGGCGGCAAGACCGTCACCCTCGCGCGCTTCCTGCCGATCATCCGCACCTTCGCGCCGTTCGTGGCGGGGCTCGGCCGCATGCCTTACCTGCGTTTTCTCGGTTTTAGCGTGCTGGGCTCGGTGCTGTGGGTCGGCGGGCTGGTCACTTTGGGCTTCTTCTTCGGCAATATCCCGTTCATCAAGAAGAACCTCACGCTGCTGGTGCTGGCGATCATTCTGATCTCGCTGCTGCCGATGATCATCGGCCTGATCCGCAGCCGCGCAGGTCGCTCCGCCGAGGCGCGCTGAGGCCATGTGGTCGTTCCGGGAATGGCGCAAACGGCGCACGCTGGCCCGCCATCCGGTCGATCCGCAACTGTGGGAGCGCGTACGCCAGCGCTTGCCAATCCTCGACGGGCTGACGGCCGATGAGGACCGCTACTTGCTCGACAGTTGCGTGCTGTTCCTGCAGGCCAAACACTTGACCGCGCTGGAAGGGGTCGGGCTGGATGATGAATCGCGGCTGTTTCTCGCTGCTCAGGCGCAACTGCCGTTGCTCGCCCTGGGCGATCTGAACTGGTACCAGGGTTTTCACGAAATCATCCTCTATGGCGACGATTTCATCAGCCCGCAACGCCATCGCGACGCCAGCGGCATCGAGCATGAATGGGACGGCGAGCACAGCGGCGAAGCGTGGTCCCAGGGCCCGGTGATTCTGGCCTGGCCCGGTGTGCTGACCAGCGGCGGGTGGGAAGCCTACAACCTGGTGATCCACGAACTGGCGCACAAGCTGGACATGCTCAACGGCGAAGCGAACGGTCTGCCGCCGCTGCACCCCGACATGCGCGTCAGTGACTGGGCCAGCGCCATGCAGAGCGCGTACGACGATCTCAATCGGCAACTCGACGCCAACCCGGACGCCGAGACCGCCATCGATCCTTATGCCGCAGAAAACCCCGCCGAGTTTTTCGCGGTCATCAGCGAATACTTCTTCAGCGCCCCGGATTTGCTCGTCGAGGCCTATCCCGCCGTCTACGGGCAGCTGAAAGCGTTCTATCGGCAGGATCCGTTGGCGCGGCTGACGGCACTTCAGCACGACAACCCTGTCTATCAGGCTCAACACGACGCCTGAAGCCCGCCGTCACGCATGGCAACGCTTCAGGAATGTGCCTATAATCCGGGCCACTTTTTGGCGTTGCATGCCAGATTCTGAATGGTCAACCAAGGGGGCAAAGCCCAATGAGCTACAGCAAGATTCCGGCCGGTAAAGACCTGCCGAATGACATCTACGTCGCAATCGAGATCCCGGCCAACCACGCGCCGATCAAGTACGAAATCGACAAAGAAAGCGACTGCCTTTTCGTTGACCGTTTCATGGCCACCCCGATGTTCTACCCGGCCAACTACGGTTTCATCCCCAACACACTGGCTGACGACGGCGACCCCCTCGACGTGCTGGTCGTGACCCCTTATCCGGTCACCCCGGGTTCCGTGATTCGCGCCCGTCCGGTTGGCGTGCTGAACATGACCGACGACGGCGGCGGCGATGCCAAAGTCATCGCAGTCCCCCACGACAAGCTGTCCCAGCTGTACGTGGACGTGAAGGAATACACCGATCTGCCGCCTCTGCTGATCCAGCAGATCGAGCACTTCTTCGCGAACTACAAAGACCTCGAAAAAGGCAAATGGGTGAAGATCGAAGGTTGGGCTGGCGCTGACGCCGCTCGCGAAGCGATCACCAAATCGGTAGCGGCCTACAAGGGCTGATCCGGTTGCGCCCCGCCGAAGCGCTCGCCGCTTCGACGGGGCCACCTTTTACCCGCACGTCCCCGCCTCCTGCTTTTTGACCCCCCCTCCTCCGTACATCCCGCTTTTTTTTCGTCCTCTGTCGTTACGCAAATGTTTAAAACTCGCCTCGTGCACACAGAGTGTTTAATTGCGTCGTATGATTTTCTTCTTTGAACACGATCGGGCGTTTGAAACTTCTCTGGCAGCCGCTTTAATCAGGCCCCTGTGTCCGTTAATCGCCCAAGCCCAAGAAGGACAACGGTTTCAGCCATTGTTGACGCAAACGAAAACATTGAAAGAAACGGCCTACAAAAACAGCCGAAAGTTGTAATCCTTACATTCACGCCCAGGCATGACGGCGTGCTCATTTGAACACTTCGTTCATTTAAACGAGCTTCAACCCGCCGTAAACTTCGGCCCATGAATACATCAGGTGATCGACTGCGCGGCCTTTTGCGAGAGTGCCATCTCTCCGCAACAGACTTTGCCGCCAACCGAAAGGTTACGCCGCAACACGTGAACAACTGGTTCAAGCGCGGCATCCCCATGGCGCGCATTGAAGAAGTCGCTGAACTGCTGAGCGTCAACGCGCGCTGGCTGCGCAGTGGCGAGGGACCCAAGCACCCTGGACACGATCAGAACACTGGCCAGAAGGCAGAGACTCAACCACCCCGGCCCGAGCGAAACGTGCGCGAAGAACTGGAAATGCCGGTCTACACCGAACTGGAGACGCAAAGCTCCGGCCGGACCGCGGTGGCCGAAATCCATAACCACAAAGTGCGCTTGTCCCGGCGCGTGCTCGAAACCATGGACGTTGAGCTGCACAACGCGATCTGCGTGGCGATGGTCGGCAACAGCATGGCGGACAAGATCCAGGACGGTTCGCTGATCGGCATTGATCGCGGGCGCGTGCAGATCATTGATGGCGAAATGTACGCCCTCGAACACGACGGCATGCTGCGGGTGAAATACCTGTATCGCCTGCCGGGCGGCGGGTTGCGTCTGCGCAGCCATAATTGCGCCGAGTACCCGGACGAGATTTTCAGTGCCGAACAGGTGCAGGCCCAGCACATTCAGATTCTGGGATGGATCTTCTGGTGGTCGACGCTCAACAACCGCCGCCATCCGGCAACGTTGCGGTGAGGTGCGCAATGAGCGTGTTTCGGAACTGGGCAGACGCGAACAACATGGGTATCCTGCACGCCTTCGTTTCAGCACCCGTCAGCCACACGCGGATGGGTGATCGACCTGGCACCGTCTCCGCGACCTGCCCGGTCTACCTGACAAGCGCCTCCTCGCAGCGCGCACTTTTGCGGACGGGTGCGGTTAGCCAAAAACTAATCAAACCCGTCACCGAGAAGCCGGCCACAAGCCGGCTTTTTAACTCCCCATGAATATGTCGCACCGCTAACCCACGCGGCGCTTCCGCGCGCGCGTTAATCGGCAATCAATGGACTGAGCGCCTCAACCAACGAAGCGAACAACCGCCTTCGTTTCACTACAGGAAGTTCATCATGAGTTACCGCAACAAGACTTACATCGCGTTCGCCAGTGAAGACATCAAACATTACTGGCTGATGAAAGCCTGGAAGCAGAACGAGAATATCGACTTCGACTTTTTCAATGCCCATGACTTGTTCGAGGCGCGGGACAGCAGTTCGCCAGAGACTATCAAACGCCGACTGCGTGAACGCCTGAACAACACCAAGCAAGTCATCTTTCTCGGCAGCGAAGATGGCCGTCACAAAGGCGGCGACGGGGATTCGTTTCTTGCTTATGAAATCGAGGTCATTCTCGAACTCGATCTTCCGATCGTCATCGCCAATCTCTGCCAGAGCAGAAACATCGTCATGGACAACATTCCCCAGCCGCTCATCGATCAAAAACACTTCAGCGTTTCGGTTTCTTTCCAGCCGAAAATCATTCAGTACGCGCTGGACAACTACGTCGACGGCTACGCGAAGAGCGAGATGCAGGGTCCCCATCGGTATGTAGGCAGAATCTACGACGAGTTGGGCCTGCAATGACCATTCTTCAGGACATGCAAACGTGGCGCTTCTGGCGCCACTTCCTGGTGGCGTTGTTCGCCTGCGTCGGCGGACTGTCGACGATCATGCAGACCTTCAACGTCATTTACCCTGGCAGCCACGCGATGGAAGGCTTCGGCATCCTGATAGCGATCATCGTGGCGTCTGTTTCCGTTGCGCTTTTCAAAGCATGGCCGCGCCCGATTGCCGAGGAATACAACGCGCCGAAAACGCGGATCACCATCGTGCCCGGCGACCTTCTTAAGGAAGACGGCCATCTGGTGATCGGCACCAATGACACCTTCGACACGGAAACGCCGAACATCATTGCCACCTCCAGCCTGCAGGGCCAGGCATTGCAGGTGCTCTACGGCGGCGACCTGAAAGAACTTGATCGTCATCTGGACGACGCCCTGGTCAACACGCCCTGCGTCGGCACACTCAACAAGCCAGGGAAGCACGTGCAATACGGCGTCGGCACCATCGCCACGCTCAAGCACGCGCACCGGCTGATCTTCTTCCTGGCCTACTGCGAAATGGACGCCCAGAACGTCGCGCGCTCCACGCCGGACAAAGTGTGGAAGGGCTTGCTCGCGCTGTGGGCCGAAGTGTCCCGGCGCGGCAACGGCGGGACGATCTCGATCCCGGTGATCGGCGGCGGACAGGCGCGACTGTCCAGCGTGTTGCCCGCCCAGGACGCCATCCGCTTTACCCTGCTGTCATTCATGTTCGCCTCCCGCAACTCGAAGGTCTGCGACGAACTGCGCATCGTCGTCCGCCCCGACGACTACCGAAAACTTGATCGGCTGGAACTGCAGTCGTTCCTCTCGTCATTGAGGTCATCATGAGCAGGGAAACAAGCCTCGACCTGCCGGACAACCCCGACTGCGCGTTCTGCGCGTACCTGAAAGGCAAACGGCCCTACACCATCCTCTCCTGCACGACGCACACCGCGACGTTCGTGACCCGCGAACAACGGGGCCATCCGCACGTGCTGGTGCTGCCCCAACGCCACGTGCCTTCGTTGCTGGAAATGAGCGACGAGGAGGTGGCGGCGGTGGCGGTTGAAGTGCGCAATGCCGCGAGGCTGATTGAAAAGGCGTATGGGAAAACCGGGATTGCGGTTTGGCAGAACAACGGCGTGCCGGCGGGCCAGGCGATCGGGCATGTGCACTTTCATGTGGCGGGGACGTTGCCGGGTGGGGGGACGGAGTTTGGAGAGGTGAAGGAGATATCGGTGATGGAGACGGATGAGATTGCGCGGCGGTTGCTGGAGGCGAGGTAGACCATCGCCCCAGCGTCGGCGACTTTCATTTCCGCACACTTTTGAACAACCCCCAGAACAGCGATTTCGCGTTTCGCACGTCTGGGACCAAACCAAGAAAAATGTAGGGGTATGGATCTTTCAGTGTTGCGCGGGCCCGGTTCGGATCTGGTGGTCTGTTTGGGCAGCAGCCTGCTGCCCAATTGTCTTGGACTTACTAGAAACCCCGTGCAGGGGCATCAACGGCTCTGCGCTAGGAAAATGCGAATTCGGAAACCATGAAGCAGTCTCGCTGCCACTTTCGGACCTCTCATTCTAAGGAAACCATGTCGCTATTGGGATCGCCTGTGACATGCAAGCAGTCCGGCGGGTTAGACTTCGCTCTTTTTGAACACCCTTAGGAACAGCTGCGTGAATACGGAAAATCATACTCAGACGGCCGCGTTTCTCTGGTCGATTGCCGACCTGCTTCGTGGTGACTTCAAGCAGTCCCAGTACGGGCGCATCATTCTGCCCTTCACGCTGCTGCGTCGAATGGAGTGCGTGCTCGCGCCAACCAAGGAAGAGGTGATCAAGCAGACCTTCGCTCAAGAAGGCCGTCCAGATACCGTCCGCGAAATGATTTTGCTGCGTTCATCCGGCCACCAATTTTTTAATGCCTCGCCGCTGACCCTAGGAACCTTGTCAGATACGCAGACCGCCTCGGACTTGATGAATTACGTGCAGGCCTTCAGCAAAGACGCCCGCGAGATTTTCGAGCACTTTCACTTCGAAGACTTCGTTCAGCAACTGGGCAGCGCCAACCTGCTCTATCAGGTCGTGCAACGGTTTGCGGCCACCGATTTGAGCCCTGAGCGAATCAGTAACTTTGGCATGGGTATCATTTTTGAAGAGCTGATCCGCAAGTTTGCGGAGAGCTCCAATGAAACCGCCGGGGAGCACTTTACCCCAAGAGACATCGTGCACCTCACCACCTCGCTGGTTATCACCGATCAGGACCACAAGCTCGCGCCCAACAGCATCGTCACCATCTATGACCCAACGGCGGGTACGGGTGGTTTCCTCTCTGAAGGGGACGAGTACATCCAGTCCATTAGTGAAAAGGTCAGCGTTTCGCTGCATGGCCAGGAGCTGAACCCGGAGTCTTACGCCATCTGCAAAGCGGACATGTTGATCAAGGGGCAGGATGTGGCCAGCATCAAGCTTGGCAACACCCTGTCCAACGACCAATTGGCCAACAAACACTTCGACTTCATGCTAAGCAACCCGCCGTTCGGCGTGGAATGGAAGAAGGTGCAAAAGCAGATCACCGACGAGCACAGCCATAAGGGATTTGACGGTCGCTTTGGCCCCGGCCTGCCGCGCGTGTCCGACGGCTCGTTGCTCTTCCTCCTGCATTTGGTCAGCAAGATGCGTGACCCGCGTGAAGGTGGCTCGCGGATTGGCATCATTCTAAACGGCTCGCCGCTGTTCACCGGCGGTGCGGGCTCGGGTGAGTCGGAGATTCGCCGCTACCTGCTGCAGAACGATCTGGTTGAGGCCATCGTCGCGTTGCCGACGGACATGTTCTACAACACCGGCATCGCCACCTACGTTTGGATACTCAGCAACAACAAGGCCGCCGCTCGCCAGGGCAAGGTGCAGTTGATCGACGGCAGCCAGCATTCCGCCAAAATGCGCAAGTCGCTGGGCAGCAAACGCCAGTACATCACTGACGATCAAATCAACGAACTGGTGCGCCTTTATGGCGGTTTCGAGCAAACCGCGCAGAGCAAGATTTTCCCCATCGATGCCTTCGGCTACCGCCGCATCACAGTCGAACGCCCGCTGCGTCTGAACTTCCAAACCAGTGCCGAGCGCATGGCCAAGGTGCTGGAAGAAAAAGCCATCGAGAAACTCGACAGCGCCGCTCAGAAGCAGCTAATTACCGCCCTACAAACGATGGACGCCAACCAACTGCATCGCAACCGCGAGCAGTTCAGCAAATGCCTGAAAAAAAGCCTGACCGCGCACGGATTGAATCTCAGCACTCCAGAGCTTAAAGCCCTGCTCAATGCCCTGAGCGAGCGCGACCCTGAGGCGGATATATGCACGACCAAGGGCCAGCCAGAAGCAGACGCTGGCCTGCGCGACAACGAGAACGTGCCATTGGGTGAGTCGGTGTACGACTACTTCAAGCGAGAGGTTATCCCGCATGTGCCGGACGCCTGGATCGACGAAAGCAAAACCGACGCGCAGGACGGCGAGGTCGGCATCGTCGGCTTCGAGATCCCCTTTAATCGTCACTTCTACGTATTCCAGCCTCCGCGCCAATTGGCTGAAATTGACCGCGATCTGAAAGCTTGTACTGACCGCATTAAGCAGATGATTGAGGGGCTGTCGGCATGAGCTTTTCGGCGTATCCAGCTTACAAGGACTCCGGCGTTGAGTGGCTGGGTAAGACTCCGCAGCATTGGTCGGTTTACTCACTTAAACGTACGGTGGATGGATGCGTAAACGGCTTGTGGGGCGATGAGCCTGATGGCGAGAATGATATTGCAGTCATCCGAGTTGCTGACTTCCAGCGGTCTTCTTCGACTGTTGGACTAGATAAGCTGACCTACCGGAGCATCACGACTAAAGAAAGACAGTCGCGACTGATCAAGTCAGGTGATTTGCTGATCGAGAAGTCCGGGGGCGGAGAGAAAACGCTGGTGGGCTGTGTCGTTTTGTTCGCACATGACTTTGACGCCATCACCTCAAACTTCGTGGCAAGAATGCGACCGCTCGCGGATTTCGATAGCCAGTTTCTTTGTTATGCCTTCGGCAATCTTTACGACGGCCGGGTTAACTACCCTTCGGTGAAGCAGGTTACTGGTATCCAGAATCTTGATGCTGAGTCCTACTTGCAGGAACGGTTTTGCTTCCCAACTCGGGCAGAACAAACCCATATCGCCCGCTTCCTCGACCACGAGACCGCCCGCATCGACGCGCTGATCGAAGAGCAGCATCGCCTGATCGCACTACTCAAGGAAAAGCGCCAGGCCGTGATTTCCCACGCCGTCACCAAAGGCCTCGACCCTACGGTACCGATGAAAGATTCAGGCGTGGAGTGGCTAGGTAAGGTGCCGGCGCATTGGGTTGTTTCTCGCGTAAAGAATATCGCCTCATTCATCACATCTGGCCCACGTGGGTGGTCAGATTATATTGATGAAGCAGGTGAAGACACTTTTCTCCAAAGTGGAGATATGGACAATCGCTTGAATGTTCTGTTTAACAAAGCCAAGCGAATCAGAACGCCGGAAGGTGCTGAAGGAGTAAGGACGCGCCTCCAAGATGGCGATGTAGTTGTCTGCATTACCGGAGCAAATACCGGTCGTGTGGCCGTGCTGGAGACAGTAGGGCAGGCTGCATATGTCAATCAGCATCTTGGACTTATCCGGCCTGATCTGCTTGCGTGTAAATCTCGATATCTCGGATATGCGCTGTCTTCATCCGCCTGTCAGACTTACTTCAACGTTGAACAGTATGGCCTAAAGGAAGGGCTCAGTCTTACGCATATTGCTGAAGCGCCTCTAATGGTGCCTCCGCTTGCCGAGCAGGTTAAGTTGATTGAGGCGCTAGAAAATCAACTTGGAAATCTTGACGGGCTTACAGCAGATTCTGAAATGACAGTTGAGTTGCTCCAAGAACGCCGCTCCGCACTAATCTCGGCCGCAGTCACCGGCAAGATCGACGTGCGCGGCTGGAAGCCACCAACCAGCGCTCTATCCCCTGAATTAGAAGAAGAGGCCGTGTAATGGCGGACAGCAAGGAAGCGCCATACCAGCCGGGCATTATCCAGCAGGTTCAGCTATTTACCTCAGCCGATGGTCAGGCGCAGCTGCAGGTCGCGCTGGAGCACGAAACCGTCTGGCTGAGCCTGCAGCAATTGACTGAGCTGTTTGCGCGAGACAAATCGGTTATCTCGCGCCACCTGAAAAACATCTTTGATAGCAGCGAGTTGCAACGTGAGGCAGTTGTTGCAAAAAAGGCAACAACTGCCGCTGACGGGAAAACCTATCAAGTTGAGTACTTCAACCTCGATGCCATCATTTCGGTGGGTTACCGGGTGAGTTCGGCACGCGCGACCCAATTCCGTCAGTGGGCAACCTCCGTGCTCAAGCAGCATCTGGTCGCGGGTTACACCCTCAACCAGCGCCGTCTGGCGGAGCGCGGTATCGAGTTTGAGCAGGCGGTGAGCCTATTGTCGCGCACGCTGGCGAACCAACAATTGGTCACTGATCAAGGGCGCGCGGTGGTGCAGGTGATCAGCGACTACGCCCGTAGCTGGAGCCTGCTGCAAGGGTACGACGAGCAAAGCCTGCAGGAGCAGAGCGCACGGCAGACTGATATGCGCGCCTTGGCGCTAGATGATGTACTGGCCGCCATCGCGCAGTTGAAGGCCACGCTAATGGCCAAGGGCGAAGCAACCGAGCTGTTCGGCCAACTGCGCGGTGAAGGACTGGCCTCGGCCATTGCCACCATCGAGCAGGGCTTTGGTGATGCATGGTTTTACCCCAACGTCGCCAGCCGGGCAGCACACCTGCTGTATTTCGTCATCAAAAATCACCCGTTGGCCGATGGCAACAAACGCAGTGGTTCGTTTTTATTTTTGTGGTACTTGCAACTGAACCAGCACTTGCTGGCGCGGCCGGTGGAGCAATTGATCAACGACAACACTTTGGTGGCGTTGGCATTGCTGGTGGCCGAGAGCCTGCCCGAGCAGAAAGAATTGATGGTGAGGCTGGTTGAACATTTTGTGCTGCTGAAATAGCCCATAAATAATGACAGGCATGCTGCCAAGCAAGGAGTAGAACGCGTAATGGCGGATAGCAAGGAATATCAATTCCAGCAGGACATTATCGGCGCCCTGGCCGCCCAAGGCTGGCTAGTCGGCACCGCCAGCGGTTACAACCGCCAAACAGCGCTGTACACCGAAGATGTGCTGGGCTACTTCAAGGACGCCTGGCCGGATCGCTGGGACAAGTTCGCCAAGGCCAACCCGAATAACCCTGACGGCGTACTGGTACAGAAGCTGGTGCGCGAGTTGGAGCAAAGCGGCACGCTCGACGTGCTGCGCCATGGCTTTAAGCTCCCTGCGGTGAAGGTCGAGCTTTGCAGCTTCCAGCCCGACCACAGCATGAATCCGGATACCCTGAGGCGCTACCACTGTAACCGCCTGCGCGTGGTGCCGGAGGTCTCTTACTCACCGCATTCTCGCGATGATGGCAACAGTGGGCACAGCTACAACCCACGTCTGGATTTGGTGCTATTCGTCAACGGAATCCCCACCGCCACGCTGGAGCTGAAAAGCGAGTTCAAGCAGTCCGTAGAAAACGCCAAGCGCCAGTACCGTGACGACCGCCCGGTAAAAGATCCACTCACGCGCAAGCCAGAGCCATTGCTGACTTTCAAGCGCGGCGCGCTGGTGCATTTTGCCGTGGGGCAAAATGAAGTGGCGATGACCACCAAATTGGCGGGTAAAGATACTTTCTTCCTGCCTTTCAACCTGGGCAGCGAGGAAGGTGGTGCTGGCAACCCAATGCCCGCCGACGACAGTCAGTACGCAACGAGTTACTTGTGGCAACGCCTGTTGCAGCCCGATGCCTGGCTTAAAGTTCTGGGGCGTTTTCTGCACTTGGACAAAAAAACCAGTGAAGGCTTCGACGGCACGCTGGTTACCAAAGAGACGATGATCTTCCCGCGTTACCACCAATGGGAGGTGGTCAACAAACTCATTGAAACCACCCATGCCGAAGGACCGGGCAAGCGCTATCTGATCCAGCACAGCGCTGGTTCCGGCAAATCGAACTCCATTGCCTGGACTGCACACCAACTAGCCTCGATGTACAGCGCGGATGGGCAGCGGCTTTTCAACTCGGTGATCGTCGTCACAGACCGCACAGTGCTGGACAGCCAGCTTCAAAATACGATTTACCAGTTCGAACACGCTCAGGGCGTGGTCAAGCCGATCAGCCGTGACATTGGTAGCCAGAGTAAGTCCGAACAACTGGCAGAGGCGCTGGCCGAGCAGACCCGCATCATCATCGTCACGATCCAGACTTTCCCGGCGTTGTTCGATGCACTGGACAAGTACCCCAAGCTGGCCAGCGGACGTTATGCGGTCATTGCTGACGAGGCGCATTCTTCGCAAACCGGTTCATCGGCCAGCAAGCTGAAACAGATCCTCGGTAGCGATGCACTGGACGCCGAGGAAGTCAGTGCAGAAGAGCTGATGGACGCCGCCGTCCAAGCGCGCCAACCCAATGAGCGCATCAGCTACTACGCTTTCACCGCCACGCCAAAGGCCAAGACCCTGGAGTTGTTCGGGCGCCCTGCCGATTCGACATTGCCGCCCAGCTCCAGCAACAAGCCAGAGCCGTTTCACCTGTACTCCATGCGTCAGGCCATCGAGGAAGGTTTCATCCTCGACGTGCTGCGCAACTACACCACTTACAGCACCGCCTGGAAGATTGCCCACCCGGATGGCGAAGATGATGAGGTGGACAGCAAAAAGGCGCGCATCAAACTCGCCCGATGGGTCCGTTTGCACCCCTACAACATCAGCCAAAAGGTTGAAGTGATCGTCGAGCATTTCCGCGCCAATATTCGTGGCCTGCTCAATGGACAGGCCAAGGCCATGGTAGTCACCAGCAGCCGGCAGGAAGCAGTGCGCTATCAGATGGCGGTGAAAGCTTACGTGCAGCAGATGGGCTATGGCGACGTGCACCCGCTGGTGGCGTTCTCTGGCAGTGTGCTGCCGGATTCGGTGATTCCCGAAGAAGTGACGGAGAACAGCAGTCTGCTGAATACCGGCCTGAATGGCCGCGACTTGGCTGACGCTTTCGACACGCAAGACTTCAACGTGATGATTGCGGCCAACAAATATCAGACCGGCTTTGATCAGCCAAAGCTTTGCGCCATGTACGTGGACAAAAAGCTACAGGGCGTGGACTGCGTACAGACACTGTCACGACTCAACCGCACATTCGGTGACGGCAAGCAGACCTTCATCCTCGACTTCTTCAACGAGCCTCAGGACATTCTCGACGCCTTCCTGCCGTACTACACGAAGGCAGAGCTGATCGATGTCACTGATCCGCAGATCATTTATGACCTGCAGAAGAAGTTGGATGCCGAGGGTATCTATCACTGGCAGGAGGTCGAGGCATTCGCCATGGCGTTCTTCGATCCGAAGGCGGCCGCAAGCAAGCTCAGTTACTACTGCGCGCCCGCAAAGGAACGTTTTGCCAAGCGCTACGCCCTCTCGGTGGAAGCGCGTCAACTGGCCCTGGACTTCAAGCGCACAGCCGAAGTTAACGGTGACAGCAGTGGCGTGAAAAAAGCCGAGCACGCGTTGAAAGAGGCCGGCGAGCAGGTCGATCAACTCGACCTGTTCCGCAAGAACCTGCAAAGCTTTGTCCGACTGTACGAATTTCTGTTTCAGATCGTGCCGTACGAAGATCGCGAACTTGAGCAGCTATGCGTTTACGCCAAGCATCTGCATCCACTGCTGCGCGTGGATCGCTTGCAGCAAGACGACGTGGACGTGGGCGAGCTGCAGCTGAGTCACTACCGACTGAGCAAGCGCGCTGAGCATCAGTTACGTCTGGGTGAGGAAAGTGGTGAGTACGGGATTAAACCTGGAAGCGATGTAGGAAGCGGTAAACCAAACGATCCGGAAAAGAAGCGACTGTCGGAAATCATCGATGCGCTGAACGACATCTTCGGTGCTGAGGTCAGCGACGATGACCAACTGCAGTTCCTGACTGGCATTGCCCAACGGATCAGTCGTCAAGAAGACGTGATGGCTCAAGTGAACAACCACTCGGTGGATCAAGTGATGCACGGCCTGTTTCCCAAGCGAGTGCTGGATACTGTGTTGGACGCCATGACCGACCACGAAAAGCTGTCGCTTGAAGTGTTGGATAACGAGACGAAGAGCCGAGCGTTTGCGCTAGTGATTCTGAAAATGCTGAAATCGGCTGGATTGGATGCGGGCGACTTCCGTGGCACTTCCTAACCCGCAAAGGCTTGAGGCGGGCGATCCAGCGGAAGCTTGAGGATGCGTTAAATCGATCGCCATCGCTCACTACATTCACTTTGCACAAGGATGCGCCATGTCAGTCCCAACCTATGACCTCTTTATTGAGCCGATCTTGCGTTTTCTGGCTACCAAACCCGATGGAGCGCCTGCGAAAGACGCCCATGAGTCTGCGGCGCAAAGGTTGCAGTTGACCCTGGAGCAACGCGAAGAGCTGATCGCAAGTGGTCAAGCCACTTATAAAAATCGCTCGGGCTGGGCACATGATCGGCTCAAGCGCGCGGGGCTTTCCAGTAGCGCTAAGCACGGATACTGGAAGTTAACTGAGGCAGGCGTCGCTTAT
This sequence comes from Pseudomonas sp. W5-01, assembly GCF_046540435.1. Lineage (NCBI taxonomy): Bacteria > Pseudomonadati > Pseudomonadota > Gammaproteobacteria > Pseudomonadales > Pseudomonadaceae > Pseudomonas > Pseudomonas sp. W5-01. The sequence goes on along the minus strand of NZ_JAXCIP010000007.1, from coordinate 85,857 downwards.
GCAAAGGAGCACCCGGCACCGTTGCCCCCATCAGAAGTGGAACACTTAGCCATTGGCTATATGAATGTGAAACTTAAGGTTGCCCCAGATGCAGCCCCGCTTGATGACGTAACGCTCGTTTCCCCTGAGATAACGTCAGCGACCGTCAGCCCGGATGATCGGCTTGAGCAAGCTCTTCAGGAGTTGCGGGCCGCCACCGCTGCAAACCTTCTGGACAACCTGCTGCAAGTCAGTCCAAACCGCTTCGAAGTCATCGTTCTGGATGTGCTTCACCAGCTGGGTTACGGCGCAAGCCGCAACGATCTTCAACGCGTAGGCGGCTCGGGCGACGCCGGGATTGATGGCATCATCTCGTTGGATAAGCTGGGATTGGAGAAGGTTTACGTTCAGGCCAAGCGCTGGCAAAACACGGTTGGCCGCCCTGAGCTACAAGCATTCTACGGGGCACTCGCTGGGCAAAAAGCAAAACGCGGGGTATTCATCACGACCTCCGGTTTTACGGCGCAGGCTGTGGATTTTGCTAAGTCAGTAGAAGGAATCGTGCTGGTGGACGGTACGCGGTTGGTGCACCTGATGATGGATCACGAGGTGGGTGTAACTTCGCGACTGTTGCGGTTGCCAGCGTTGGATCGGGACTATTTTGATGAGGAATAGCGCGCCCCCGCATTTGGTCAGCAGCGTGCTGACCAAATGGGGAGGTTTGGCACGTGAGGGCCAAACTGATGCAGCTAGGAGCAGGGGTGGTCAATAATCTGGATGAGCTGAAACCATGGCTTTATGAGTAATGTGACGGACTTGCGTCCTCGACGATTGGGTGAGGTGCGCGAGGGCTCAATCAACTTTACGAAATCAATTTTATTACTACAACTCGCAAAGCGTTTCCGCCTGATTGAGGACTCACTGCGCAGCCTCCCCTGCTAAATGGGGCAGGCACCTGTTTGCGCAAAATCCGTTGCACCGGAGCAGCCGACCGCTAAAGATTTCTTAGTAGTTCACCGTGAAGGAGCCAGGTATTCGCGTGCATCGGCTGAAGATGGGTTAGTCATACCCATCGAGCAAAATCCCCTGCGCTCGGGACCGACCAAGTATTCGATACTATTAAACGAAGAAAAACATCGTTCCACTTCTGCCTGATTTTTCCATACGAGCGTTCACGCACTGAGACTGGAACAGCAGCCTATATTCCTTGAGCTCAAACCACCGCAAATCCACAAATCAATTCCCAGGGGCTTTCGCACATGTCGCCATCAGCGACACGAGCGCGAGACATGTCGCTGAAATTCAACTATACCGACACGTTACTCACTCATCTTTACACTGACGCCACGAAAAGGGCGCTCACCACAGCGCCTTTACCATTAGAAGGATGCCCCAAGGATCAAGATCGCAGATTGATGCACACTTTGCCGGCCAATCGCGAAGCGACGCTCATGACGCGCCAGAAGCCGCCCGCGTAAAGTCGCCGACACACTCGGGAGAGGACGCCTTCCTGCCCACTCGCGAGTTGAAGCCCGAGTATCACGGCACCTAAGTCGGTAAAAGGTGATGCAAAAAAACTTTCCAGGGCTAGCCACCCGGATACCGCTTCCAAATCTCATCATCAAACTCCCCGCCATACCCCGAGAAATCCCTAGGCACGCGCTCGATATCCTCCGCCACCGCTTCAATCACCCCACGCAGCTCAAGCGGCGCAAGCCAACGATCCGGGATCGCTTCAACGCCGTGCTGAATGCCCAGTAAATGCCCGGCAATCAGCCCGGTGCTGTCACTGTCGCCGCTGTGGTTCACGGCATTGATGACGCCATCTTCGAACGATGTGGCAGTCAGTGCGCACCAGATGCCAATGGCCAAGGATTCCTCCGCGATCCATCCGCCGCCCAATTCCTCGATCCGCTCGGGGGTGGGGCGGTGGCCTTCGTAGCTAAAGAAGAGAACGCGTTCCACAATCGCTCGGGTTTCCTCCATTCCAGGTTTGTCCCCGTGCTCGGCCAGGCTTTTGGCGATGGCGTCTTCGAGGCTGTCTTGGCGGTCGACGATGCGCTGGAGAATGTCGGCGAAAAGACCGCCCGCCATGTAGCCCGTCGGGTGACCGTGGGTCAGACGGCCGGAGTCAGCGGCGACGTCGAAGGCGTTGCGGAAGAATGCGCACGGCGCAACGCGCATGACGGCGCCACAGCCTTTGCTGTCGTTTTGAGCGAAAGAGCCAAATTCCGTACTGGCCTTCAGTGCGCTTAGACAGGTGAGGCCGGGCGCGCGGCGGGACCACAACTCGCGCTCCTTCACCAGCCAGCCATCCAGGCTGACGCTTGTGATGGCAGGCGAGTAGTCCTGAGTCATCAACCAGCGCAACAACGCATGGTGGATGACGCCGGGTATGTGGCAAATACCGCGGGAGACACCGCGCACATGGGCGCGCAGCAGACCTTCAGCGGTGAAGAGCATCATTTGCGTGTCGTCGGTGATGGCGCCCACGCGGCCGTAAGCCGGGGCGAAATCGACGATGCCACGCGCACCGAATGTCGCGTGGATGTCGTTCCATTTGAGAAATTCAACCGGCGCACCCAGCGCATCGCCCACCGCGCCGCCGAGCAGGCAGCCTTTGATCCGTTCAAGTCTGTCCATCTGTGCTTCCTTGCAGTAACTGCATCATGGTTGGAGCCGTTTGAGCGTTTTTTGAGTGGAAACGAGAGGATCATATGCTCGCAGGGCGGATCGGTGTTCCCTTGTACGCCCTCACCGCCCCATCTGCCTAACCCCAAGCATCACAATCACCGCCCCACACGCCCGATCAATCGCCTTTTTCTTGCTGGCATACACACCGGCAATCCGAGGCCGTGACAGCGCGGTCGCGATCAGTGCGTACCAGGCAGATGACACGAGGCCGACCATCGCCAGCATCGCCGCGAAGGTTTCAAACTCGACATGGCTGGGTGCGGCAGCGGAAAAGATCGCGGCGTAAAACGCGACTGACTTGGGGTTGGCGATGTTGGTTGCGACGCCCTGTTTGAAGGCGCTTCGCAGGCTGGGCATCTGGCCGGCCCGGGCATTGAGTGTGGGGGGTTTACCGGAGGCGAATATCAGGCGCATGCCGAACCAGACGAGGTATCCCGCGCCTAGGCATTTGACGACGAACGCCAGCCACGGCAGCAGCGAGAAAACCGCGCCAATGCCCAGGATGGCGCATGTCGCCCAGAACAGATTCACCACCACGATGCCCGCCACCAGCATCAGTGCGTGAGCCGTTGTCGCAGAAACCGCTTTGTGCGCGACCGCCACGAAGTTGGGGCCGGGGATGATCACGCCGGCACAGTAGACCGAGAAGACAGCTGTTACGGCGGGCCAATTAACCATGTGAACGCTCCTTGTTGTCGGGTATCCAGCGGCTGGCGGATGAGATCAGTGTCAGGCAGCCCCTCACCAGCCTGCGTGACTCATCGAAGGAAGCAGCAAGGCGGGTCACCGCACCTGCAGTTCCATTCGGCGATAGTCGAGGATAACGGCGATCAGCCTCACCCCGCCAACACATGCCGCAAAAACAACGCTCCCGCCACCGACAGACCCTCCCTTGATCTCACACAAACATTGAGTTCGCGACTGGCCCATTCCTCTTCCAGCTGAACCACTTTCGCGCCGTCCATGCGGTAAATCCCTACGCTGCCCTCGGGCATGATGCCAATGCCGACGCCGGCCTGAACCATCAGGCTCAAAGCGTCATAGCTGGCGACTTCCATGCGGATTCTCAGGGAGCGGCCGAGGTCATTGGCGGCTTTGATTAGCTGGAAATTCAGGTGGGTGCCGCTGCGCAGGGCGACGTATTCGTGGTCGAGGGTGTCGCTGAAACGAACAGATTCGCGGCCTGCCAGCGGGTGGTCGTTGGGCACGATCAATACGAGGCGATCAGTGCGGAACGGGAAGACTTCGATGTCGGCGCCGTGGGGCAGGCGCGTGAAGATGCCGATCTCGGCGCGGTTTTCGGCGACGGCTTTGGTGATCGCCAGGCTTTGTTGTTCTTCGAGGACGATGTTGATGAGCGGGTAAAGCGCCATGAACGACTTGATCAGGCCGGGCATGAATTGGGTGATGGCGGAGATGTTGGCGAGCACGTGCACCGAGCCGCGCGTGCCGTTGGAGTAGTCGCGCATCTGCAGGACGATGTCGTTGAGGTTGTTCAGTGCGCTGCGGGCCATGAACAACAGCGACAGGCCGGCGTCGGTCGGCGTGATGCCTTTATTGGTGCGGGTGAGCAGTCGCGAGTCGAGCAGCTCTTCCAGTTCGCTGAGCCGCTTGCTGACGGCCGCTGCCGCGATGTGTTCGCGCTTGGCGGCGGCAGCGATGGTGCCTTCTTCGACGACGCTGACGAAGAGGCGCAGCGAGACAGGGTCGAGTTTCATGTGGGGTACCGGGCGTGCTGGCCTGAGTGGCCGCCATAGTACCCCGTCAGGCATCGCCTCAGAACGCGCCGGATAACAGATGGCCGGCGTTGGGAACCTGCGGTTTGAGGCCGAGGGTTTTAAGCATCTGGTAGACGGTCGCCACGGACGCGGACAGCACCGGCTTATCCAGCCGATCCTGTACGACCTGGATGGCGGGCAGCGACGGCATCTGCACGCAGCACGACAGCACGACGCCATCGGCTTGCCCGATGTTGAGCCGGTCGGCGTGGGAAACCAGATCCATCGGGTCGAGGCGACCGACTTGCAGGTTGTCGGAGACTTCCAGGCTGATGGCGTCCACCACCTCGATTCCGGCCGCTTCGATGTAGTCGATGACCTGTTGGGTGAGTGGCTTCATGTAGGGCGTGATGATGGACACTTTCTTGTAGTTGAGCATCTGCAGGCTGTCGATCAGCGCGCCGGCCGAGCTGAGCACCGGTGCGTCGGAGGCGTTGGTGGCGACGGTTTTGCTCAAGCGCTCCTGGGAGACTTTATGGTAGCCGGCGCCCTGGCACATGATTGCCACCAGGCAGGCATACGCCATGACATCGACCCGCGCATCGCTCAATTCCAGCGCGCAGCGGTCGCTGTCGATGTCCATCTTCTTCAGTTCTTCGGGGCTGACTTTCATCATGCGCATGCGGGAGGAGTGGAAGGTGAAGCGCTCGTCCGGAAACAGGGAGTACCGCGACGTGAGCATCGCCGGGATCTCGGTTTCCATGGTGGTGTTGGAGCTGGGGACGATCTGGCCAATCCGGAAATTTCTCACAGGTTCTTCTCCATTTCGCCGACGGCGAGGTCATGTGCGACCGATGCTAGGAGTGACCGTGAGCGGCGTATATCAGGCAATGACGAGCCTGCCATCGCGGCTGGCGATGGCAGGCCCTGATTCTCGTCTACGCGTGAGAAAGCACCTCGCCCCGCGCAGGCGCTTCGGCCTTGTGATTGCCCAGCATCGCCCGAGGGATCGACAGGATCAGTCCGGCGCTGATGAACAAGCAGGCGCCCAGCACGTAGGTGCCGTTGTTGATGTTGCCGGTGAGGTTCTCGGCGACGGCGGTGATCATCGAACCGGTGAAGCCTGACAGGTTGCCGATGGCGTTGATCATGCCGATCCCCGCAGCGGCCGCGACGCCGGACAGCACGGTGCCCGGCAGGGTCCAGTAGATCGGCATCAGGCTCAGCACGCCGGACGCGGACACACTGAGGAAGATGATCGACAGCACCACGTTGCTGGCGAAGTAGGCGCTGAGGATCAAGCCGATGCCGCCGATGATCGCCGGAATCGCTGCGTGCCAGCGGCGCTCGCCGGTCTTGTTGGAGTGCCGCGCGTTGAGGGTCATGGCGATCACGGCGATGCCATAGGGAATGGCCGTCAGCAGGCCAATGTCCATCGGGTTGGAGACGCCGGCGCTTTTGATGATCGATGGCATCCAGAACGCCAGCCCGTAGAACCCGGTGTTGAACGTCAGCAGGATCAGCACCAGCAGCCATACGCGTCCGTTGAAAAACACCTCGCGCAAATTCGTCGCCTTGCCTTTGCTGTCATTCTCCAGATTGGCCTTGAGCATGGCCTTTTCCTGGGGCGATAGCCATTTGGCCGCGTCGATGTTATTGGCCATGAACGCCAGCACCACGAAGGCCATCACCACCGAAGGCAGGCCTTCGATGATCAACAGCCACTGCCAGCCGGCCATGCCGTTGACGCCCTGCATTCGGGTCATCAACCAGCCGGAAATCACACCGCCCAGCGTCAGACTGATCGGCATCGCCATCAGGAAACCCGCCATCACCCGGCTCTGCCGACGGGTAGGAAACCAGTAGTTGAGGTAAAGGATGACGCCGGGAAAGAAGCCTGCCTCACAGATGCCGAGCAAAAAGCGCAGCACGTAGAACATGGTTTCCGACTCGATGTGGAAAAACTTCGCCAGCGGCACGGTAAACGCGACGGCCATGGACACGATGGCCCACGTGAGCATGATCCGGGCGATCCAGAACCTTGCGCCGAAGCGATGCAGCAACAGGTTGCTCGGGACTTCGAAGAGGAAATAGCCCCAGAAGAACATGCTCGCGCCGAGGGCATAGATGGTGTTGCTGAATTGCAGGTCGTTGAGCATGTCCAGCTTGGCGAAGCCGATGTTCACGCGATCGAGATACGCCGCCATGTAACACAGGCGCAGGACGGGAAGGATGCGCAGAATGACTTTGCGGTAGGTGCGGTCTTCAAAGTTGGCGTGCCCGGGACCCGAGGACTCGGGCAGGCGCTGGGAAACGGTTTCCATGGTGGGACCTCCAGGCACTCGAGGGCGCCTGTATTGTTGTTATGTGAGGGTCGAAACACGGGCCGATGGTACTGACAACGGCATTGATTAGGATAATGACTTGTTTCCATTGATTGATAACGCTGCGTTATCGCCTATTGATGGGCCAGCCTTGCATTTGCCAGCAGGATCTCGGCAAATTCCGATGCAGCTCCGAGTAACGGCTCACCACGGCGGGTGAGAATTCCGTAATCCTGGGGTGCCAGTTTCAGCGGCGTATTCAGCACTTTCAGCAAGCCGGAATCCAGATGCGGCTGCGCCATCGAGGCTGGCAACATGGCGATCATCGGCCCTGCCTGCAGCACCTGGAGAAAGGTCTGCATGGAGATGGTGTCGATGGTGTTCTTTGGGGTGGGGATGCCGGCTTTGGCGAAGGCCTGCTCCATCCGTGCGCGAATGGGCGTGCCCAGCGGATACAGAATCCATGGCCAGTTTCCGAGCGCTTGCAGCGGCGTCTGCGGCAATTCAATCAGCGGGTGACGACTGTTGACGACCATGCAGAATGGCTCCGGCGCCAACGCCCGAAAGTCATACACCTGCTGCTGGTTTTCGTTGGTGTAGCGCGCCACCGCGAGATCAAGCTTCTTGTCGTCGAGCATTTCCATCAAGTGATCGCTGGTCTGCTCGACCACCTCGATTGACAGCAGCGGCCAGCGCGCTTTCAACTGCACGATGGCTTCCGGCAGCACCACCGCGGTCGCCGCGAAGATCGCCCCCACCTTCAGGAAACCATGCCCGCCCTCGCGCAGACTGCTGATCTGATCAACGAACTTGCTCGCGTCGTTCAGGGCGATCTGCGCGTAGCGAACCACGTGTTCACCGAGGGCGGTCGGCGGCATGTTCCGCGGCAGACGCTCGAACACATCAAAGCCCAGCAGCCGCTCGATCTCGCGCAGCATTTTGCTCACCGCCGGTTGGCTGAGGTTCATATGTTGCGCCGCCGCGTGCATGTTGCGAGTGCGCGCGAGGGTTTCGATAAGCACCAGATGCTTGAACTTGAGCCAGTTACAGACCGTGGAAAATGAAATGTCCGACATGAGCGCGGCCTCAATAAGCGATAACCCAATGTTATCGATTCTTAAGCAGATGTCATTGGAGTTTATCGACGGCGCTGATTAGGGTCGTTGATAAATCATAAAAAGCGTTGAGGACTTCACCATGCCGATTCAGCTCACTCCCGAAAACACCCTCCCCGCCGACGGCCTGAATGGCACGCTGATCGGCCGCGCCTGGGTGCCCGGTAAAGTTGGCGGCCCGTCGCCCGTGGTGGTGCGTAGCGACGGGGTGTTCGATCTTTCATCGAGCTTCGCCACGTTGAGCGACTTGCTGGAGGTCGACTCGCCATTGGCCGCCGTTCGCGAAGCCCAGGGTACGCGCGTCGCCAGTCTCGAAGAATTGCTGGCGAATTCGACCGCAACGCCCGATCCCAACAAACCATACTTGCTGGCACCGGCGGACCTGCAAGTGATCAAGGCCGCCGGCGTGACCTTCGCGGCGAGCATGATCGAACGGGTGATCGAGGAACAAGCGGCGGGCGACCCGGCCAAGGCGGAGAGCGTGCGCGCCATCGTGCAGAACGCGATTGGCGACAACCTGCGCAACATCAAACCGGGCTCCGAACAAGCCCGCACACTCAAGGCGCTGCTGATCGAACAAGGCATGTGGTCGCAGTACCTTGAAGTCGGCATCGGCCCGGACGCCGAGATTTTCACCAAAGCGCCGGTGCTGGCGGCAGTGGGCAGCGGCAGCCAGGTGGGCATTCATCCGAAATCCGAGTGGAACAACCCCGAGCCGGAAGTGGTGCTGGCGGTGAACAGCCGCGGGCACATCCACGGCGCGACCTTGGGTAACGACGTCAATCTGCGTGACTTCGAAGGCCGCAGCGCGCTGCTGCTGAGCAAGGCAAAGGACAATAACGCCTCGTGCTCCATCGGCCCGTTCATTCGGCTGTTCGACGAAACCTTCTCCCTGGATGACGTGCGCAACTGCGTGGTCGATCTGCAGGTAAAAGGCGATGACGGCTACGTGATGAAAGGCTCAAGCTCGATGTCGCAGATCAGCCGCGATCCGGCCGACATTGCTGGACAGGCGCTCAACGCCAACCATCAATACCCGGACGGCTTCCTGCTGTTTCTCGGTACCCTCTTCGCCCCGACCGCCGACCGTGACCATGCCGGCGGTGGTTTCACCCACAAGTTGGGCGATCAGGTCAGTATCAGCAGCAGCCTGCTCGGCGGGCTGCACAATGAGGTGACCCACAGCAGTGACGCGGCGCCGTGGAGGTTCGGCGTCGGCGCGTTGATACGCAATCTTGCCGTGCGCGGTTTGTTGTAACGCTGAACACCTACGCAGCACACCTAATTCCAAGAGAGACCCGAACCATGTCCGACACGCCGAAACGCCCCCTTCGCAGCCAGCAATGGTTCGATGATCCGGAACACGCTGACATGACGGCGCTGTACGTCGAGCGCTACATGAACTACGGCCTGACCCGCGAGGAGCTGCAATCGGGCCGACCGATCATCGGCATCGCCCAGACGGGTTCTGATCTGGCGCCCTGCAACCGTCATCACCTTGAGCTCGCCCAGCGGGTCAAAGCCGGCATCCGTGATGCGGGCGGCATTCCGATGGAGTTTCCGGTGCACCCGATGGCCGAGCAGACGCGCCGGCCGACCGCGGCCCTGGACCGAAACCTGGCGTACCTCGGGCTGGTGGAAATTCTTCACGGCTACCCGCTGGATGGCGTCGTTCTGACCACCGGCTGCGACAAAACCACGCCAGCTTGCCTGATGGCGGCGGCGACCACCGACCTGCCGGCCATCGTGTTGTCCGGCGGGCCGATGCTCGACGGTCGTCACAAGGGCGAATTGATCGGTTCCGGCACGGTGCTGTGGCACGCGCGGAATTTAATGGCGGCCGGCGAGATTAATTACGAAGGCTTCATGGAAATGACCACCGCCGCGTCGCCGTCGGTCGGCCACTGCAACACCATGGGCACGGCGCTCTCGATGAACGCGCTGGCCGAAGCACTGGGCATGTCGCTGCCCGGTTGCGCGAGCATTCCGGCGGCGTACCGCGAGCGCGGGCAGATGGCGTACATGACCGGCAAGCGCATCTGCGATCTGGTCCGCGAAGACGTTCGCCCTTCACAGATCATGACCCGCGAGGCGTTTGAAAACGCAATCGCGGTCGCCTCCGCGTTGGGCGCTTCAAGCAACTGCCCGCCGCACCTGATCGCCATCGCCCGGCACATGGGCGTCGAGTTAAGCCTCGACGACTGGCAGCGCATCGGCGAAGACGTGCCGTTGCTGGTCAATTGCATGCCGGCCGGGAAGTATCTGGGCGAAGGCTTCCACCGCGCAGGCGGCGTGCCGGCGGTGATGCACGAGCTGCAGAAGGCGGGCAAGCTGCATGAAGACTGCTATACGGTCTCCGGCAAAATCATCGGTGACATCGTGCGCAACGCCGTCGCCCACGACACCGACGTGATTCGTCCGTACGAAGACCCGCTCAAACACCGCGCGGGCTTTATCGTGTTGAGCGGTAATTTTTTCGACAGCGCGATCATGAAGATGTCGGTGGTCGGCGAGGCGTTCCGCAAGACCTACCTGTCCGAGCCCGGCGCGGAGAACAGTTTCGAGGCGCGAGCGATCGTGTTCGAGGGCCCGGAGGACTATCACGCTCGGATCAACGATCCTTCGCTGGAAATCGACGAGCGCTGCATTCTGGTGATCCGTGGCGCTGGCACGGTCGGTTATCCCGGCAGCGCCGAGGTGGTGAACATGGCGCCGCCGTCTGCGCTGATCAAACAAGGCATCGATTCGCTGCCGTGCCTGGGCGATGGCCGGCAGAGCGGCACCTCGGCCAGCCCTTCAATCCTCAATATGTCGCCAGAAGCAGCGGTGGGCGGTGGCCTGGCGCTGCTGAAAACCAACGACCGGCTGCGCGTGGATTTGAATAACCGCAGCGTCAACGTGCTGGTCAGCGACGAGGAAATGGCCGCACGCCGCGCGCTGTTCGAGCCGAAGATGCCCCCCTCCCAAACCCCGTGGCAGGAGCTGTATCGGCAGTTGGTGGGGCAGTTGTCCACTGGCGGATGTCTGGAGCCGGCAACGCTGCATTTGCGGGTGATTGCACGCAGCGGCGAGCCGCGGCATTCGCATTGAGCAGCCGCGCGCGCTCTTGTAGGAGCGTGGCTTGTCCCGCGATCGGCGACGAAGTCGTCGCAAAACCTGTCATCTGGGTGTGGAAGGTTTCCCGAGGTAGTCAATTTACGGCTGCTTTGCAGCCGATCGCGGGACAAGCCACGCTCCTACAGGGACATCATTGTGCCGAGAGTTGCGCCATGGACGCAGAGGGTTGGACAGCACTCACAACAACGCCGGCAACCCCTTTTCCATGCCGGCAAGGCGGTTTTTCAACAGCGAGTGCAGCTGTTGCACCGCCGGGGAAAACTGTTTGCGGTGCGGGCAGACCAGGTTGAGCGGGGTTGGCTCGCCCGGGTAATCCGGCAGCAACAGTTCCAGCCGCCCGGCGCGGACGTCCTCGCAGACATCCAGCCACGACTTGTACGCCACGCCCTGCCCGGCCACCGCCCAGCGTCTCACCAGATCAGCGTCATCGGTGAGCAACGGGCCTGACACCGAGAACACCCGGCCACCGAGCCGCCACTTGTCATACACCCGGCCCGCCAGGGTGAACAGCAAGCACTCATGGCGCAGCAAATCGTCGGAGACCACGGGTCGGCCCTTGCGCGCCAGATACTCGGGCGATGCCACCAGCACCCGGCGATTCCACGGCGCCAGCGCCAGCGCGATGTAGTTAGCGTCTTCGATCACGCCGTAGCGAATCGCAACGTCCACCGGATCGCGAAACAGATCGGCCACTTGATCGGAGATAAACAGGCGCAGATTCAGCGCCGGGTGCTGACTGCGAAAATCCGTCAGCCAGGGCAGCAGCATGTTTCGCCCCAGATCCGAAGGCGCCGCCACTTGCAGCGTACCTTGCAGCTCAGCGCTTTCCCGCTGCAGCTTTTCCCGGCCATCCCGTAAGGCATCGAGCACCGTCTGGGCGGTCGGCAGGTACTGCTCGCCTTCAGCGGTGAGGCGCAGGCTGCGCGTCGAACGGGCAAACAGGCGAATATCCAGCTCTCGTTCGAGGCGCTTGATGGCCGCGGCGACTTGCCCCGGCAACAGATCCACCTCCCGCGCAGCATTGGAAAAGCTACCCAGCGCGGCGGTGCGGACGAAGAGGGTCAGGTCGTCGATGCGGATCATTTTCACTCCAGCCGTGAAAGTGTTGCCGGATTCTGCGGGTTTTTCTGCCCAACGAACAAGAACAAGATGGGTCCAACGTTTCAGCCACCTTTTGTCCACTGACTAGAGAGATCGCCATGAAAGCCATCGCCTTCACCCAGCACGGTCTGCCCATTGAAGACCCCAACGCGCTGCTGGACATGGACCTGCCCAAGCCAACGCCCGGCCCTCGTGATTTGCTGGTCGAAGTCAAAGCGATTTCGGTGAACCCGGTCGACACCAAAATCCGCGCCGGCTCTGCCGCCATCGAACCCAAAGTGGTTGGCTGGGACGCCGTCGGCGTCGTTCGTGAAACGGGCAGCGACGTCACGCTGTTCAAAGCCGGGGACGAAGTGTTCTACGCCGGCTCCATCGCCCGCCCGGGCAGCTACAGCGAATTCCACCTCGTCGACGAGCGCATCGTCGGGCACAAACCCAAGAGCCTCGACAACGCCCACGCCGCCGCCCTGCCGCTGACCTCGATCACCGCCTGGGAATTGCTCTTTGACCGTCTGGGCGTTAAAGAAGGCGGCGGCGAAGGTGACAGCCTGTTGATCATCGGTGCCGGTGGTGGCGTCGGGTCGATTCTGGTGCAACTGGCCCGCCAACTGACCAAACTGACCGTGATCGGTACAGCGTCCCGTCCGGAAACCCGCGAATGGGTCGAAAGCCTGGGCGCCCACCACGTCATCGATCACAGCCAGCCGCTGGTCGAGCAACTGAATCAGATCGGCGTCGGTCAGGTGAGCCATGTCGCCAGCCTGACCCACACTGATTCGTACTTCACGCAGCTGATTGAGGCGTTGAAACCACAGGGCCAGTTGGCGCTGATCGATGACCCGAAATCCCTCGACGTCGTCCCGATGAAACGCAAGGCCCTGTCGCTGCACTGGGAACTGATGTTCACCCGCTCGCTCTACGAAACCCCGGACATGATCGCCCAGCATGAGCTGCTCAATCGCGTCGCCGACCTGATTGACCAGGGCGTGCTGAAGACCACCCTCGGTGAGCACTTCGGCGCGATCAACGCCGAAAATCTGCGCCGCGCCCACGCCGTGATCGAGAGCGGCAAGGCCAAGGGCAAGATCGTTCTCGAAGGTTTCTAACCCTGTCCATTTTTTGAAGGGCCTGCTGCGGCAGGCCGGGAGCCGTTTGTGTCCATGAAGCAGAACATGATGTTGTCAGCGCTGGCCCTGTCAGTCGCTTTGATCAGCCAGACCGGCATCGCAGCCACGACCGCCACCGCACTACCCGCCAATGCACCGGCGGAGAAAACCATCGGTCAGCTTGAGCAGGTGTTCACCTTTCACGACGCCATGCCCACCGGCGTGACCGTGACGGAAACCGGGCGCATCTTCGTCAACTACCCGCACTGGGGCGACGACGTGCCGTTTACCGTAGGCGAAATCCGTGACGGCAAGGTCGTCGCCTACCCCGATGCAGCCATCAACAAAGAAGACCCAAAAGACCCGGCCAAAGGGCTGATCAGCGTGCAGAGCGTGGTCGCCGACGGTCAGGGCCGCGTCTGGCTGCTGGACACTGCCGCCCCGAATTTCGCCGCGCCTAAAGCCGGCGGCGCCAAGCTGGTGGCGGTTGATCTGGCCAGTAACAAAGTGGTCAAAACCCTGGTCTTCCCGGCCAACGTCATCCTGCCGAGCACCTACGTCAACGACATGCGTTTTGATTTCCGCGCTGGCAAGGAAGGCACGGTTTACGTGACAGATTCGTCGGTCTCCGGGCCCGGCGCGATCATCGTCATGGACATCGCCAGCGGCAAGGCGACCCGTCGTTTGAGCGGCGGTAAATCCACTTCGGCCGACCCTGACTTCAAGCCGGTGGTCGAAGGCCAGGCCGCCCTGGTCACCAAAGGTCCGGATGGCAAGCCGAAAACCATGGCCGTTGCGTCTGATGGCATCGCGCTGTCCCCTGACGGCAAGACGCTGTATTTCAGCGCGCTTTCCAGCCGCCACCTGTATGCGGTGCCCACCACCATGCTGCGTGATGCCAACGTCAGCGAGGCTCAACTGAACGCAGCGGTCAAAGACCTCGGCGAAAAAGGCGCGTCCGACGGCCTGGAAGCAGACGCCAACGGCGCGGTCTACGCCGGCGACTACGAGCACAACGGCATCCGCAAACGTCTGGCGGACGGCAGCTGGCAGACCATCGTTCACGACCCTCGCGTGCTGTGGCCGGACACGTTGTCGGTGGGGCCGGACGGGTATCTGTATTTCACCGCCAACCAGCTGCAGCGCCAGGCCGGTTTCCACGATGGCAAGGACCTGCGCGAAAAGCCCTACAGCCTGCTTCGGGTGAAGATCGACGCCGCGCCTGCGCCGACGCGTTGATCGTGCAGGCATAGTCAGTCGCGCGAAAGCGCAGATCCTGTAGGAGTGAGCTTGCTCGCTAAGACGGTATTTCAGCCGCTGAAGATTGAGCCGATGTGCGGCCCCCTTCGCGAGCAAGCTCGACTCCCACACTTCCATCATCTGCGGCCAACATCCGCGAGGCTGATGCAATTCTTGTGGGAGTGATGCACTGCAAGCCGTCACCTGCGTACCCCTTCTCATTTGCCCCGATGCGTGCGCTCTGCTAGTGTCGCGCCGGTTTAACGTCTACCGGGATAGCCGCCATGGCCCGCAAGAAAGCTGCACTGGATTTCGAACAGTCCCTCACGGATTTGCAAACGCTCGTCGAGCGTCTGGAGAACGGTGAGCTGTCGCTGGAAGACTCACTGACCGCCTTCGAACAAGGCATCCGCCTGACCCGCGAGTGCCAGAGCGCACTGGCCCAGGCCGAGCAGAAGGTGCAGGTCTTGCTGGAGCGCGACGGCGAACTGGCCGAAGAGCCGTTCGACGCGGAACAGCCGGAATGATCGCGGCGTATCAGGCACTCAGCCAGGCTCGCGTAAATGCGGCGCTGGAGACGCTGTTCGATGCGCCCGCCCCTGAATTGACCCGCCTTTACGCCGCCATGCGCTACAGCGTCACCAATGGCGGCAAGCGCGTGCGCCCGCTGCTGGTCTACGCCGCCTGCGAAGCCTTGGGCGGCAACGCCGAGCACGCCAACGGCGCAGCCTGCGCCGTCGAATTGATCCACGCGTATTCGCTGGTGCACGACGACCTGCCGGCCATGGACGACGACGATTTGCGTCGCGGCCTGCCCACGACCCACAAAGCCTTCGACGAAGCCTGCGCGATTCTCGCCGGCGACGGTCTGCAGACCCTGGCCTTCAGCGTACTGAGCGATAACGCACTGACCCCACAGAACGCCGAGACCCGGCTGAAGATGGTCGCTACCCTCGCCCGTGCATCCGGCCCTGCCGGCATGGTCGGCGGACAGGCCATTGATCTCGGCTCTGTCGGACTCAAGCTCGACCAGACGGCGCTGGAATTCATGCACCGGCACAAGACCGGCGCACTGATTGAAGCCAGCGTCAGGCTCGGCGCCTTGGCCAGCGGCAACGCAACCCAGGTCCAGCTCGATTCGCTGCAGATTTACGCCCGCGCCATCGGCCTGGCCTTTCAGGTGCAGGACGACATTCTCGACGTCGAGAGCGATACCGCCACGCTGGGCAAACGCCAGGGCGCCGATATCGCCCGGGACAAGCCGACCTACCCCGCGCTGCTGGGCCTGGAAGAAGCCAAACATTACGCACTTGAGTTGCGCGACCAGGCCCTCGTGGCCCTGCGACCGTACGACGCATCGGCCGAACCCTTGCGAGCCTTGGCGCGTTATATCGTCGAACGCCGCAACTGAGCGCAGGTCATAAAACTTACCGGGTGTCGGCAGCCTTGCTGCCGCTGCCTGATTTCGCCGGCAATCGTTGCCCCTGAACATCCCGTTGCTGCACATCGTGCGCAGCCGGCAATGCATCAGGTAAACTGCCGCCTCTTTTACTTATAACGATTCGCCTGATGCCCACGACGTTCAAAGAGATTCCCCGCGAGCGCCCGTCCACGCCCCTGCTCGACAAGGCAGTGACGCCGGACGGCCTGCGCCGCTTAGGTGAAGCAGAGCTTGAAGCCCTGGCTGACGAACTGCGCCTGGAGCTGCTCTACACCGTCGGCCAGACCGGCGGCCATTTCGGCGCCGGCCTCGGCGTCATCGAACTGACCGTGGCCTTGCACTACGTCTTCGATACCCCCGACGACCGGCTGGTCTGGGACGTCGGTCACCAAGCGTACCCGCACAAAATCCTCACGGGTCGTCGCGAACACATGTCGACCCTGCGCCAGAAAGGCGGAGTGGCGGCATTCCCGCGTCGCAGCGAGAGTGAATACGACACCTTCGGCGTCGGTCACTCCAGCACCTCCATCAGCGCCGCGCTGGGCATGGCGATCGCCTCCCGGCTGCAAGGCAGTGAGCGCAAGTCCATTGCCGTGATCGGCGACGGCGCACTGACCGCCGGCATGGCCTTCGAAGCGCTGAACCACGCCCCCGAAGTCAGCGCCGACATGCTGGTGATCCTCAACGACAACGACATGTCGATCTCGCGCAACGTTGGCGGGCTGTCGAATTATCTGGCGAAAATCCTCTCAAGCCGCACTTACACGAGCATGCGCGAAGGCAGCAAGAAAGTACTGTCGCGTCTGCCCGGCGCGTGGGAAATCGCCCGTCGTACCGAGGAATATGCCAAAGGCATGCTGGTCCCCGGCACGTTGTTCGAAGAACTCGGCTGGAACTACATCGGTCCGATCGACGGACACGACTTGCCTATCCTGATCGCCACCCTGCGCAACATGCGTGACCTCAAGGGTCCGCAGTTCCTGCACGTGGTCACCAAGAAAGGCAAAGGCTTCGCGCCGGCCGAGGTCGATCCGATCGGCTATCACGCGATTACCAAGCTTGACCCGCTGAACGCACCTGTCGTGCCCAAAAAGGCCGGCGGTCCCAAGTATTCCGGCGTGTTCGGCCAGTGGCTGTGCGACATGGCCGAAGCGGACGAGCGTCTGGTCGGCATCACGCCGGCCATGAAAGAAGGCTCGGATCTGGTGGCGTTCAGCGAACGTTTCCCGGAGCGCTATTTCGACGTCGCCATCGCCGAGCAGCACGCGGTGACGCTGGCGGCGGGCATGGCCTGCGAAGGCGCCAAGCCGGTTGTGGCGATTTATTCGACGTTCCTGCAACGCGGTTACGACCAACTGATTCATGACGTGGCCGTGCAGAATCTGGACGTGTTGTTCGCCATCGACCGCGCGGGTCTGGTGGGCGAAGACGGCCCGACCCACGCCGGCAGTTTCGATCTGTCGTACCTGCGCTGCATCCCCGGCATGCTGGTCATGACGCCGAGCGATGAAAACGAGCTGCGCAAGATGCTCACCACCGGCCATCTGTTCAAAGGCCCCGCAGCCGTGCGTTACCCGCGCGGCAACGGTCCCAATGCCGTGATCGAGAGCAGTCTCGAACCGCTGGAAATCGGCAAGGGTGTGGTTCGCCGTCAAGGCAGCAAAGTCGCCATGCTGGTGTTCGGCGTGCAGTTGACCGAAGCGCTGATCGTGGCGGAGCAGCTCGACGCGACCGTGGTCGACATGCGCTTCGTCAAACCGCTGGACGAGGCACTGGTGCGCGAAATGGCCAGCAGCCACGACTTGCTCGTGACGATCGAAGAAAACGCCATCATGGGTGGCGCGGGCGCGGCGGTCAGCGAGTTCCTGGCGCGGGAGAACATTCTCAAGTCGGTCCTGCACTTGGGCCTGCCGGATGTGTACGTCGAGCACGCCAAACCAGCGCAGATGCTGGCTGAGTGCGGGCTGGATGTCGCCGGCATCGAAGCGTCGATCAACCAGCGCCTGTTGAAGATGTAGCCTCTCGCAAGCGTGACCGAGGTGCAGTCCACCCCGGTCATGCCTGCAAGTTATGCGATCAATCAAATGACCCTTTCCCGTCTTGCCCTCGCCTTCTCCCTGATCCCCGCCACGCAGGTCTTTGCCGATCAGCCTGATCGCGAAAGCGCCCTGAAGCTGGACAGTGTGCTGATCAGCAGCAATCGTCAGGTCGAGCAGCGGGACGCCAGCAGTGCGGCGAACACCGTGTTCACTCGCGCTGACATCGAGCGGCTGCAACCGAGCAGCGTCACCGACCTGCTGAGTCGTGTCCCCGGTGTGCAAGTGGCGCCCAGCGGCGGTCGTGGGAGTCTGCCGGGAATTTTCATTCGCGGGACCAAGGCCGCGCAGAGTCTGGTGCTGGTCGATGGCCAGCGCATTGCCAATGCGACGTCGGCGGACAGTAATCTGCAATACCTCGACGTCGAGCAGATCGAGCGCGTGGAAGTGCTGCGCGGTTCGCGTTCGGTCATCTACGGCGCGGACGCCATTGGCGGGGTGATTCAGATATTCACCCGACGAGGCGCCGAGCAAGGGCTGCAAGCTCGGCTGCATACGGGTTTCGGCAATCGCGGCACGCAGCAGCAGAGCCTCGGTCTGTCGGGCGGCGACCAGCAAACGCATTTCAACCTCAGTACCAGTTTGGATGAAACGGCAGGCATCAACCGTACCGGCCCGTCCTTCGCCAGCGATGACGACCACGACGCCTACCGCAATAAATCCCTGAGCCTGAACCTCAGCCACTGGGTCAACGACGACGTGGAAGTGGGTATCAACGCGCTGGATAACCGGGGCAAGACCGAGTTCGACAACCCGTTCGGTCTGTTCGACCCGGTCACGTTCGACACCGTGGGTCAGCAGCAATACAGCAAGTTTGAGCTGAGCAGCCTCGGCACTTACGTCGACGCCCGCATCAACCAGACCTGGAAAACCCGTCTGGAACTGGGCCATAGCGAGAACCGCGAGAAGACGCTGGATAAGCTGAGCGACGATCACTACGTGTTCAACACCTACCGCGACTCGGTCAATTGGCAGAACGACCTGACGCTGAACGAACGCAATAGCCTGACGCTGGGGGGCGACTGGTACGAGGACCGTGTCAACAGCAGCACGGCGTTCGAGGAGGACAGCCGCTGGAACCGCGCGGTGTTCGTTCAGCACCGTTTCAAAAGCGAGCATTTCTCCACCGAGCTGGGCCTGCGCCATGATCAGAATGAGCAGTTCGGCAGCCAGAACACCTGGAGCGGCACGCTCACCGTTCCGCTCAATGACGCCAACGACGTGCTGCTTTCCTACAGCGAAGGCTTCCGCGCGCCGACATTCAATGACCTGTATTACCCGGATTTCAGCAACGCGAATCTCAAGCCCGAGCACTCCAAAAGCTACGAGCTGCAATGGCGCAGTCGTCTGAGCAAAACCGCCCGTCTTGAGGCTTCGCTCTATCGCACCGACCTGCAGGACGCGATCGCCCTCGACAGCGACTTTCGCCCCCAGAACATCGGCTCGGCACGGATCAATGGTTTCGAAGGGTCGCTTGAGCAGCAACTGTTCGGCTGGACCGGCAAGCTTGGGGCGTCGGTCATCGACCCGCGTGACCGAGACACTGGGCACACGCTCAACCGCCGCGCTCGCCGCACCCTGAATCTCGATATTGATCGGCAGTTTGATCGGCTCGGCGTCGGCGCCAGCTGGCAGGCCGTCAGTGACAGCTACAACGACGAGGCCAACACCCAGCATGTCGGGGGTTATTCGTTGTTCGGTTTGCGCAGCAGCTGGAAGGCCAGCGACGACGTGAAGCTGGAGTTCAAGCTGGATAACGCCTTGGACAAACGTTACAGCCGCACGCTGTACAGCTTCGATGGCAGCAATTACGGCTATCGCGAAGAGGGCCGGACGTGGATGTTTGGCGTGACCTGGACGCCGACGCTGTAAATGTATAGCGGCCTGATTTAGCGATCTGGCGCGATCACGCTGCACACTTTCGCCACCGCGCCCACCATTTGCCCGCTGGCTCGTTCGAGGCCATTGTCGGGCACGGCAAGCAGGTGGCCGGCTTTCACCGCTTTCAACTGCGACCAAGTCTTCCATCCCGGCAGCAACGCGGCGTCACTGGCCAGAATCACGTCCGGGTCGCGCTGCAGCACTGACTCGAGACTGACCTGAGGCGCAGGCAGTTTGAGGTCATCAAAGACGCTGCGTGCGCCGCACACGGTCAGTGCATCGCTGATGATCTGCCCCCCGCCTACCGTATAGAGCGGCTGATCCCACACTTGGTAAAAGACTTTCAACGGGGCATCGCGTCGATACCGCTCACGCAACGCGGCCAATCGCTCACGGAAGTCCTTCGCTGCCTGTCGTCCACGGTCAGCGCGGCCAAGGCGCTCACCCATCTGTTCGATCTGATCAGCCAGCTCGTTCAGCGTGTGAGGCTCGGCGGTGTAGGTGGGAATGCTCAGCCGTTTCAGTTGATCACGCTGAACCGCGCTGACGCTGCCAGGCCACAGCAGCAAAAGATCCGGCTGCAGAGTGAGCAAACCCTCGATGTCGAGCTGCCCGTATCGGCCCACCGAAGGCAGGCCCGCGACCTTCTCCGGGCGCGGGCCGCCATCGAGCACGCCGACCAACAGATCGGCAGCATCCAGTTCGATAACGATTTCGGTAAGAGAGGGTGCGAGGCTGACGACCCGCTGTGCAGCGCCGGCCTGAAAAGCGATCAGCAACGGCAGGCAGGCAATCAGTGGGCGCATCAAGGGCGTCCGGCCAGCGCCAGACCACGGCGCAGGCTGCCGCGTGTCATGCCGGGTCGACTTCGCTCTGATGCTCGTTGCCCATCATATGACCCAGCTTGCCGGCCTTGGTCGCCAGATAGAGCTTGTTGTGCGGGTTGTGGCCGGTGTGCAGCGGCACGCGTTCGGCGACGGTGATGCCCATGTCGGTCAGCGCTTTGACCTTGCGCGGATTATTGGTCATCAAACGCAGAGACTTGATGCCCAGGTGCTCAAGCATCGGCAGGCAAATGCCGTAATCGCGCTGGTCAGCGGCGAAGCCCAGGCGCTCGTTGGCTTCAACGGTGTCGGCACCGCCGTCCTGCAATTCATACGCGCGGATCTTGTTCATCAAACCAATGCCGCGGCCTTCCTGGCGCAGGTACAACAGCACGCCACGGCCTTCGGCGGCGATGGCGCGCAACGCCGCTTCAAGCTGGGAACCGCAATCGCAGCGCTGACTGAATAGCGCATCACCCGTCAGGCATTCGGAATGCACACGGCCGAGCACCGGGGCGCCATCGGATACATCGCCCAAGGTCAGCACGACATGCTCGCGACCGTTTTCCTGCTCGAGAAAGCCATTCATCTTGAAAGCGGCAAAGGGGGTAGGCAGCTTGGAAGCCGCGACAAATACGACGGGCACCGGGTGCTCCTGATCAGTATGAGGGCTGGAAATTCGCAACATTGTAACAGCAGGTTCCGACAGACGCTTAGGCTGAATTGTGAGCCAATCAGATCAACTCGTTTGATCAGTGGCTCTCGCCAGCGCGGGACTGAGCATCGCCTGAATCGAATGGATACGCATGCTTCCAGCGCGCGAAGATCGGCCGCAGCTTGCCGCTGTGCACCAGATCGCTCATCCGCACGTCAAACAGATCCCGCAGCGCATGCCCTCGGGGGGTATCCGCGAAGCCGAGATACAGAGGAATGGCAGTGAGGTAGGTCAGTCGATAGCGCTGCGGGTCGCTGGTTTGCGCGAGGATGAAGTCCATCTCCGGCTTGGCATCGATGTACAGATCCGCGCGCCCATATTCAAGCATCGGCACAATGTGGTCACGCCGGGCGACTTCGTTGAAGTGCATCACGTTGGGCAGGTAGTGCTGATACTCGTAGCCACGGACCCAGGCCAGACGATATTTGCCCAGCGTCTGTAGCGAAGGGGGAGGCTTCGAAGCCAGACCCAGTGTGTAAATTTCGTCTGTGTCGTAGTGCCACTTTGAATAAAGCGCGCCCTCGACCTCACCCTTGTAGGCGGCAATCCAGGCATCGGCCTCGCCGCGCTGCACCAGCCCGACCGCGCGGGTGTAGGGCTCAATGCGCTGCTCGACCTTGACGCCAGCCGGCTCGAAGATCTCCCGCATCAGGTCCCAACCCAGCCCCGTGCCGTCGATTTCGGTGTAGCGAATCCAGTGCTCGCTCACCAGCAGGATGTCGGAGGGTTTATCAGACATCGGTGCAATGGTTGCAGCGCCGGCAGTCGCCCAGACACTCGTCATCATCAACGCCAGACTCAGCAGCCATACCCCGCCTGAACGCCTCATGAGCGCAGCCCCTACATCACGGCCCACAACCAGACCAGCCCTTGCATCGCCAGCCATGCGAAGACACCGGCCAGCACATCATCGAGCATGATGCCGACGCCCCCGTGAACGTGCTTGTCGATCCAGTGGATTGGCCAGGGCTTGAGGATGTCGAAAAAGCGGAACACCAGGAAACCCACCAGCAGCCAGACCCAGCCTTCGGGCACCAGCCACAGGGTGATCCACATGCCGACCATCTCGTCCCAGACGATGCCTTCATGGTCATGAACACGCAGGTCGTCGGCCACCTTGCCGCACAGCCAGAAGCCGAACAGCATGGTCAGGCCGAGCATCAGCCAATAGCCCCAGTCCGGCAGCATTTGCCACAACGGGATGAACGGCACGGCGACCATCGAGCCCCAGGTGCCGGGCGCTTTGGGCAGTGTGCCTGAGCCGAAACCGAAGGCCAGGAAATGCCACGGATTGGTCCATACCGACGGGGGAACGTTTTCCGCCGGGACCTGATTAGGATGATCTGTCACCGTGTCTCCTGAAAATGTTGATAGCCCCGAGTCAACGGGGTGACGTCCTGCCCAAGTGCGTCAACCAGCGCCAAGCCGTGGCCTTCGACCACTCGACCCAGAACGAAAACAGGCAAGCCGGCAGCCTGCAGTTCAGCCAGCCATGATGGCGGCAACGTGAAAGCCAGTCTGTAGTCATCGCCCCCACTGAGCGCGGCATTCAACGCCGCGTCAGGCCCGAATAACGTCAGCAGCGCGTCAGACATCGGCACTTTCTCGCGCTCCACCAGCAAACGCACGCCCGATGCCGCTGCGATGTGTCCACAGTCGGCGAGCAGTCCGTCGGAGATGTCCAGCGCCGCGCTGGCCCGGCCGCGTAACGCAATACCCAACTCAAACTGCGGCTGCGGCGACCAGTAACGCGCCAGCAAGGCCTGAGTGGTAGACGCCTCGGTGCTGCGCTGGTTCAACACCAACGGCAGCGCCCCGGCCGCGTCGCCCAGCGGACCGCCCACGCACAACAAATCGCCAGGCCGCGCGCCGCTTCGGGTCAAGGCTTGCCCGGTCGGGACTGTTCCGAAGACAGTAAGGGTCAGGCTCAAGGGACCGCGCGTGGTGTCGCCGCCGATCAGGCGCAGGCCGCAGCTCTGGGCCATGGTATTCAAACCACGGGCGAACGCTTCCAGCCAGCCGGCGGAAACCTGCGGCAGGGTCAGGGCAAGGGTGAACGCGAGGGGACTGGCGCCCATGGCGGCCAGGTCGCTGGCCGACACGCCGAGTGCGCGCTGGCCAAGCAGGAAAGGATCGCAGGCGTCGGGGAAATGCACCCCGGCGACCAGCGTGTCAGTGGAGATGGCGAGTTGCTCGCCAGCGGCCACCGACAACAGGGCGCAGTCGTCGCCGATCCCCAAGGCAACGCCTTCGCCGGGCTGCGCGCAGGGCGCAGCGGCAAAGTAATTGCGGATCAGCTCGAACTCGCCCATGGCGGAGACGCTCAGGTTCTGGAGAAACCCAGAAGCCTCAGCGCTTGTGCGCCTTCACTTCGACTTCGCGCAGACGCGGAGCCAGCTTGTCGAGCACGCCGTTGACGAACTTGTGGCCGTCGGTCGAACCGTAGACTTTCGCCAGCTCGATGCCTTCGTTGATCACCACACGGTACGGCACGTCGATGCGCTCCAGCAGCTCCCAGGTCGACAGACGCAGGACAGCGAGTTCAACGGGGTCCAGCTCTTCGATGGTCAGGTCCAGACAAGGCGCCAGCGCCGCGTCGATCTTGTCCTGATTGGCCGGGACACCGTGCAGGATGTCGTGGAAATAGCTCGCATCGACGGAGGTGAAGTCGTTGTCGACGCGGAATTGGGCTTCGATTTCGTTCAACGACTGACCAGCCATGTGGCGCTGGTAGAGGGCTTGCATCGCCATCTGGCGAGCTGCGCGGCGCTTTTCGCTTTTGGAGGGCTTGCCGGCGTCTGCCGCACGTGGATCACGCGGGTTGAACTGATCGCTTTCGTCGTTAATCACTTGGCCTCCAACTGCGCCAACAGGCTGACCATCTCAATGGCGGACAGCGCAGCTTCGGCGCCTTTATTACCGGCCTTGGTGCCGGAACGCTCGATCGCCTGCTCGATGGAATCAACGGTCAGGACGCCGAAGGCTACCGGCACGCCGAACTCCATGGACACCTGGGACAGGCCCTTGGTGCATTCGCCAGCAACGTATTCGAAGTGCGGGGTGCCGCCACGAATGACGGCGCCGAGCGCGATGATGGCAGCAAATTCGCTGCGTTGAGCGACCTTCTGCACCACCAGCGGGATTTCGAACGCGCCCGGTGCGCGGATGATGGTGATGTCGCTTTCGCTCACGCCATGGCGAACCAGGGCATCAACGGCACCGCTGACGAGGCTTTCGACGACGAAGCTGTTGAAGCGGCCAACCACCAGGGCATAGCGACCTTGGGGGGCGATGAAGGTACCTTCGATGGTCTTCAGGGTCATTCGGCTGAGTCTCGTGTTCTCGTATTAAAGAGCATGAAAGCGCGCATAGGGCGCGCGCTTTCAGGGATTTTAGGCCACGAATCGGGCGACTGCCGGGACAAAAACCACCAACGGCTGAATGCTGTCGGGGCCTGTCACCTGCCGGCCTTTATTCGGAGGGCACGTATTCTACAACTTCCAGATCGAAACCGGATATCGCATTGAACTTCATTGGTGAACTCATCAGGCGCATTTTGCGTACGCCGAGGTCACGAAGGATCTGCGAACCGGCACCGACGGTACTGTAAGTGGTCGGCGTCTTGATCGGTGTGCCGCCGGCGGTTTCACGCACATGGGCCAGAACCGTGTCGCCATCGAGCGGGTGACCGAGCAGCAGCACCACGCCGCTTCCAGCCTCGGCCACAGTCTTCATGGCAGCGCGCAGGCTCCAGCGGCCGGGCTGTCTGACCATCAACAGGTCGCGCAGCGGGTCCATGTTGTGCACGCGAACCAACGTGGCTTCTTCTGCGCAGATCTTGCCCAGCGTCAGCGCCAGGTGGACGTCGCCTTCAACGGAATCGCGGTAGGTCACCAGATTGAAATGGCCCAGCTCGCTGTCGAGGGGCTGTTCGGCAATCCGCTGAACGGTACGTTCGTGGATCATCCGGTAATGGATCAGGTCGGCGATGGTGCCGATCTTGATGTTGTGCTCGGCCGCGAAAGCTTCCAGCTCCGTGCGACGGGACATGGTGCCGTCGTCGTTCATGACTTCACAGATCACGCCGGTCGGCTCGAAGCCGGCCATGCGCGCCAGATCGCAGGCTGCTTCGGTATGGCCTGCGCGGGACAGTGTGCCGCCGGCCTGGGCCATCAACGGGAAGATGTGGCCAGGGCTGACGATGTCTTCGGCTCTGGCCTCTTTGGCCGCAGCCGCCTGAACGGTGCGCGCGCGGTCGGCGGCGGAGATCCCGGTGGTGACGCCTTCGGCGGCTTCGATGGACACGGTGAACTTGGTGCCGAAGCCCGAGCCATTGCGCGGCGCCATCAACGGCAGTTTCAGGGTTTCGCAGCGCTCGCGGGTCATCGGCATGCAGATCAGGCCACGGGCATAACGCGCCATGAAGTTGATGTGCTCGGCCTTGACGCACTCGGAGGCCATGATCAGATCGCCTTCGTTCTCGCGGTCTTCGTCATCCATGAGGATGACCATCTTGCCTTGGCGAATGTCTTCAACCAGTTCTTCGATGCTGTTGAGCGCCACGCGGCACCCCCTTCGATTCAGGATTTGAGGTAGCCGTTGGCGGCCAGAAAGCTTTCAGAAATGTTGCCGCCCTGGGCCGGCGTCGGGTCGGCCGCTTTGTCACCGAGCAGCAAACGCTCGAGGTAACGCGCCAGCAGGTCGACTTCCAGGTTGATCTTACGGCCCGCGCGGTAGTCGCCCATGATGGTTTCGGCGAGGGTATGCGGGACGATGGTCAGCTCGAACTCGGCGCCATTGACTGCGTTAACGGTCAGGCTGGTGCCGTCGACGGTGATCGAGCCTTTGTGGGAGATGTACTTGGCCAGCTCGCGGGGGGCGCGCAGGCGGAACTGGATCGCACGGGCGTTTTCTTCCCGGGACAGCACCTCGCCGACGCCGTCGACGTGGCCGCTGACCAGATGGCCACCCAGGCGCGTGGTCGGGGTCAGGGCTTTTTCCAGATTGACCCGGCTGCCGGTCTTCAGATCGACGAACGCAGTGACGTTCAAGGTTTCGCGGCTGACGTCGGCCCAGAAGCCGTCGCCTGGCAGCTCAACAGCGGTCAGGCAGACCCCGTTGACCGCGATGCTGTCGCCCAGCTTGACGTCGGAGAGGTCGAGCTTGCCGGTCTCTACGTAGACGCGGACGTCGCCGCCTTTCGGAGTGATGGCGCGGATGCTGCCGATGGATTCGATGATGCCGGTAAACATGGGTGCTCCTGGAAAACAGGGCCAGCGCTGAACGCGAAAGCCGGAATTATACGCCGGGGTGCGACGCGGGTATCGCAATGACTCGCCAGTCATTGCCGACTGCACGCATTTCAACAATCTTGAGTTCGAGCGCTTCGCTCATCTGCGCCAGCGGCAGGTCCAGCAACGGCCGCGCCGACGAGCCCATGAACTTGCCCGCCACGAAGATCTGGTATTCATCCACCAGACCGAGCCGGGTAAACGCGCCAGCGAGCTTGGGGCCGGCCTCGACCAGCACGTCGTTGACGCCGCGGGCGGCCAGTTCGACCAACAGTTTGCGCAGATCGACGTGCCCGCCACTGCTCGGCAGCGCCAGCATGTCGTGACCTTCGTCGTGGTAACGCTCGCGGGCCGAGGCAGCCGCGCAGGTCACCACCAGCGCATTGCCCGCTTTAAAGAAAGGCGCATCGAGGGGCACCCGCAAGCGCCCGTCGATCAACACGCGCAACGGCGGTCGGGTCGCGGCCAATGCGGTGAGCTCGGCGTTCAGGCCCAACTCGTCAGGCCGCACGGTGAGTCGTGCGTTATCGGCCAGCACGGTATCGGCGCCGGTCAGCACCACACTCGACTGCGCTCGCAGGCGCTGCACAGCCGAGCGCGCTTCGGGGCCGGTGATCCACTGGCTTTCACCGCTGGCCATGGCCGTGCGTCCGTCGAGGCTCATCGCCAGCTTGACCCGCACGTAGGGCAGGCCGTGTTCCATGCGCTTGAGAAACCCTTTGTTCAACGCCCGCGCTTCGCTTTCGAGCACGCCGCTCTGCACCGCAATACCCGCGCTCATCAGGCGCAACAGGCCACGGCCGGCCACGTCGGGATTGGGGTCTTGCATCGCAGCAACCACGCGCGCCACACCGGCGTTGACCAGCGCGTCGGCGCACGGCGGGGTGCGCCCATGATGACTGCAGGGTTCGAGGGTGACGTAAGCGGTCGCGTTCTTTGCCTTGTCGCCCGCCTGGCGCAGGGCATGCACCTCGGCGTGGGGTTCACCGGCGCGGACGTGCCAGCCTTCGCCGACGATGGCGCCATCACGGACGATCACGCAGCCGACTTGCGGGTTGGGGTGCGTCGAGTAGACGCCCTTGCGCGCCAGTTCCAGCGCCCGCGCCATATAGGCTGCGTCGAGCACGCTTTGCTCAATGGAGGTCATGCTCATTCTTTAACCGGCTCGCGAGCCAGTCGGTCGATTTCTTCGCGGAATTCGTTGAGGTCCTGAAACCGCCGATAAACAGAAGCAAAGCGGATGTAGGCCACCTCATCGAGCTTTTGCAATTCGCCCATCACCAGCTCACCGACGATCAGCGATTTGACCTCGCGCTCGCCGGTCGCGCGCAGCTTGCTTTTGATGTGGGCCAGGGCCGCTTCCAGACGTTCGACACTGACCGGGCGCTTTTCCAGCGCGCGCTGCATGCCGGCGCGCAGCTTCTCTTCGTCGAAGGGCTGACGGCTGCCGTCCTGCTTGATCAGCCGGGGCAGAACCAGTTCAGCGGTTTCGAATGTGGTGAAGCGTTCTTCGCAGGCGACGCATTCACGGCGGCGGCGAACCTGATCGCCTTCAGCAACAAGGCGCGAGTCAATGACTTTGGTGTCGTTGGCACCGCAAAAGGGACAGTGCATGGTGGCAGGCAACAAAAAAAGGGAGGGCCATGGTAGCGCATCTCGCTGGCAAGACAAGTGCGAGGCTTTGAGGTATATAGACGCGCATTCAGTGCGGTGAAACCCGCCGCACTCAGCGATACTGCGCTATCCCGTGCGTATCCCGCCCGCATTCTGCTTTTTCTGGAGCTGTTCATGACGCTACGTACGCTTGCTGTAATCAGCCTTGTGGGCCTGCTCGCTGCCTGCAGCACGGCCGAGGCGCCGAAACCTGCCGCCCCCGCCAAGCCTGCCCCCAACGCCATTACGCTGCCGGAAGGGCAAGGTCCGCTGCAGCCCTTCCAGCGCGAACTGAGCGGCCAGTTGCTGGGCGTGCCGGCCGGCGCAGAGGTCGAACTGGCGTTGCTGGTCATTGACGATCGCAACCGCCCGCAAAAGCTGCTGACTAGCACCAAACTGGTGGGAAACAACCAGTCGCTGCCGTTCCAGTTGCGCTTCAATCCCGAAGCCTTCCCGGTGGGCGCGCGCGTGGAGCTGCGTGGTCGCGCCAGCAAGTCGGGCCAGCTGATTCTGCATCTGCCGTCCGTGCTGATCACTCAACCCACCACTCAGGCGCTGGGTCAGTTGCAATTCGCTCCCGCGCCGTGACCGCTCCGCTTCACCTGCAAGCCGCATTGAGCGAGCTGCTGGGCGATGCGCAACTGGTGGCCGAAGCGCTACCGGGCACGGACCTGAGGTTGTGGCTGATCGACGCGAACAATATGGATCGCGCGTTCAGCCCCGAAGAAACCCGGCGCATTCTTGAAGACCCGCCCTACTGGAGTTTCTGTTGGGCCAGTGGCCTGGCGCTGGCGCGCTTTATTGCCGAGCAGCCGCAGTGGGTCGCGGGCAAGCGGGTGCTGGATTTCGGCGCAGGCTCGGGCGTCGCAGGCATTGCGGCGATGAAAGCCGGCGCCCTTGAAGTGGTTGCGTGCGATCTCGATCCGCAGGCCATCGAGGCCTGCCGGGCCAACGCCGAGCTGAACGGCGTGACGCTTGAGTATTCGGGCGACTTCTTCGCCGAGGAAGATCGCTTCGACCTGATCCTGGTGGCGGACGTGCTGTACGACCGCGCCAACCTTCCGCTGCTGGATCAGTTTCTCAGTCGGGGGAAACAAGCGTTGGTGGCTGATTCCCGGGTGCGGGATTTCCAGCATCCTCTGTATCGGCGGCTGGGCATTCTTGAGGCGCTGACGCTGCCCGATCTGGCCGAACCGTGGGAGTTTCGCAGGGTGAGTCTTTACCATGCGGTCAGGTCATGACTCGCTTAGCGCCTGCAATTTAGCGACAGGCATCAACCGCGCTTCCGACAATCCCCCCAGCCCTTTATAGTTCGCGCCATCAAGCCTTCTTTCGAGACCCGCGATGAGCCAGGACACGCCGTACATCTTCGATGCCACCACCGCCACTTTCGATCAGATGGTCATCGAGAATTCGTTTCACAAACCCGTGCTGGTGGATTTCTGGGCCGAGTGGTGTGCGCCGTGCAAGGTGCTGATGCCGCTGCTGCAGCAGATTGCCGAGAGTTATCAGGGCGAATTGCTGCTGGCCAAGGTCGACTGCGACGCTGAACAGGACATCGTGGCGCGCTTCGGCATTCGCAGCCTGCCTACTGTGGTGCTGTTCAAGGACGGCCAACCGGTGGATGGGTTCTCCGGCGCCCAGCCTGAATCGCAAATCCGCGCGCTGCTTGAGCCCCATGTGCAGATGCCGCCGCCAGCCGCCGCCGACCCGCTGAAAACCGCGCAGGCGATGTTTGCCGAGAGCCATTTTGCCGAAGCCGAAGCGGTCCTGCAGACCATCCTCGCCGAGGACAACACCAACGCTGCGGCGCTGATTCTGTACGCGCGTTGCCTGGCCGAACGCGGCGAGCTGACGGAAGCCCGCACGGTGCTGGACGCGGTGAAAGGCGATGAGCACAAAGCCGCGCTGGCCGGAGCGAAGGCGCAATTGACGTTTCTGGCCGAAGCCGCCGCGTTGCCTGACGCCGCCGAGCTGAAATCGCGCCTGGCGCAGAACCCGCAGGACGATGAAGCCGCGCACCAGTTGGCGATCCAGCAATTGTCCCGTCAGCAATACGAAGCCGCGTTGGAGGGACTGCTCAAGCTGTTCGTCCGCAACCGCAGCTACAACGAAGGCCAGCCGCACAAGACGCTGCTGCAGGTGTTCGACTTGCTGGGTAATGATCACCCGCTGGTGACTACCTATCGTCGTCGGTTGTTTGCGGCGCTTTACTAGCCTTCCCGGCTGAAGCTCGTCCTACATTGACGGGCCGAGCCAGTCCCATAGATCTACGCGGTCCTATGGGGATCCTGCAGGCTGTGTATCACTCAACCCAGTGATACACCGGCGTGTCGCCCTGGCTTTCCACTTTCACGTTGGCGCTGTGACGCATGCGCACCATCAGGCGTTTGCCCGCAGCGGTGCTGCCCGACAGACCTTCCAGCTGACCGAGCAGATCCGGCCCGTTCAGGTGACCTGCCTTGCGCAACAGCGCCTGAGCGATATCCCAGACAGCATCGTTGCGACTGGCGACAGGCTTGACGGGCGTATCAGTGGGCGCAGACGCTTCCCGCACCTGCGTGCCCAACTGAACACCCAGCCGAGCCCAATCGGCGTCGTCCATTTCCACAGTCAGATCCACCGGCAGATCGCCGACGGTTCCACGGATTCGCAGCATGGGGTGTGTCCTCTGATAGGGCGGACCGGCATGGTCCCACAGGAATTGGCGACCTGCACGTGATCCCTGAACCCTCCGCGACGCACCTCCATAAGCGCTGCCTGAAAAAGTTAAGAAACGGCGCCACACATTGTTATAAGATTACATAACACATTTCAGACTCGCTTCCGGAGCTTTCCCCCATGCGTCGTTTGCTACTCGCCCTGCCCTTCGCCCTGCTGCCCCTCGCCGTCGCCTTCGCGGCCGATGAACATGACCACGATCATGAGCACGGCAGTCTCGGCGCGCACGTCCACGGTGTCGCGCGGCTGGATATGGCGCTGGACGGCCGCACGCTGGAACTGGAACTCGACACCCCGGCCATGAATATCGTCGGCTTTGAGCACCCGGCAACCACCGACGCAGACAAAATGACCCTGGCCCTGGCCAAGGAAACCCTGCTCAAGCCCCACGCGCTGTTCAGTCTTCCGGAAGCGGCCGGCTGCACCGCCACCAGACAACGGGTGGAAAGCACGCTGTTCGGCGACAAGGATGACGACGATCACGACCACGCCGATGGCGACGCCGCCGAACACGAGCACAGCGAAATTCATGGCCACTATCAATTCACCTGCAGCGCGCCAAATGTGTTCAACAAGCTCGATCTGACCCAACTGTTCAAAAGCTTCCCGGCCACTCAGACCATTCAGGTGCAGTTGGTGACACCGAAACGCCAAATGGGCGCCGAAGTGCGTCCGAGCAATCCGGCGATCAAGTTTTAACCAACGCCGCTCCATCAGCGACCGGGCTTCCCGGTCGATCACTTTTCAGACGCACGTGTGGCCATGACTCAAGCGCTCATTGAATTGTCCGAACTCGGCTTCAGCTGGCCGGGGCATCCGCAACTGCTGGACATTCCGGCGTTTCGCCTTGATGCCGGCGAAACCCTGTTCCTCAAAGGCCCCAGCGGCAGCGGTAAAACCACGCTGCTGGGTCTACTGGGCGGTGTGCAGCGCCCGAGTCGCGGCAGCGTTCGCCTGCTCGGTCAGGAGCTGACACAGCTCTCGGCCGGAGCGCGGGACCGCTTTCGTGTCGATCACACGGGCTACATTTTCCAGCAGTTCAACCTGCTGCCGTTTTTGTCAGTGCGCGAGAACGTCGAGCTGCCCTGCCGCTTTTCCACATTACGCACCCAGCGGGCGACCCAGCGCCACGGCAGCGTCGACACAGCGGCTGAAACCCTGCTCGCTCACCTGGGCTTGAAAGACCCTGAAATGCTGGGCCGCCGCGCCGACTCGCTGTCCATCGGTCAGCAGCAGCGCGTCGCTGCCGCACGCGCCCTGATCGGCCAGCCGGAACTGGTCATCGCCGACGAGCCCACCTCGGCGCTGGATGCCGACGCCCGCGAGGCCTTCATTCAGCTGCTGTTCGCCGAATGCCGCGGGGCCGGTGCCAGCCTGTTGTTCGTCAGCCATGATCAGAGCCTGGCGCCGCTGTTCGACCGCAACCTGTCGCTGGCCGAACTCAATCGCGCCGCCGTCGCCGCAGAGGTCTGAGATGTATCTTCTTCGCCTGGCATTGGCCAGCCTCGCCAACCGCCGCTTCACTGCCTTCCTTACCGCGTTCGCCATTGCCCTCTCCGTCTGCCTGCTGCTGGCGGTCGAACGGGTGCGCACCGAAGCGCGCGCGAGTTTCGCCAGCACCATCAGCGGCACAGACCTGATCGTCGGCGCGCGCTCGGGCTCGGTCAACCTGCTGCTCTACTCGGTGTTCCGCATCGGCAACGCTACCAACAACATTCGCTGGGACAGCTTCGAGCACTTCGCCAACAGCAAGCAGGTGAAGTGGGCGATCCCGATTTCCCTGGGTGACAGCCATCGCGGCTATCGGGTGATGGGCACCAATGAATCGTATTTCGAGCACTACCAGTACGGTCGTCAGCAGCATCTCGAAATGGCCGACGGCCGGCCGTTTGCCACCGACCCGTTTGAAGTGGTGCTCGGCGCGGAAGTGGCGGACGCGCTGCATTACAAGCTCGGCGACAAGCTGGTGCTGGCCCACGGCGTCGCGACGGTGAGTCTGGTCAAGCATGACGACAAGCCGTTCACCGTCGTCGGCATCCTCAAACGCACCGGCACGCCGGTGGACCGCACGCTGCACATCAGCCTGGGCGGTATGGAAGCGATTCACATCGACTGGCACAACGGCGTGCCGGCACAAGGCGCCGGTCGGATCAGTGCCGACCAGGCGCGCAATATGGACCTCACGCCCACGGCCATCACTGCCTTCATGCTCGGGCTGAACAGCAAGATCGCGACCTTTGCCGTGCAGCGCGAGATCAACGAGTTCCGCGGCGAACCGATGCTGGCGATTCTGCCGGGGGTGGCGCTGCAGGAGCTGTGGAGCCTGATGGGCACCGCTGAAAAAGCGCTGTTCGTGATCTCGTTGTTCGTTGTCTTGACCGGGCTGATCGGCATGCTGACGGCGATTCTCACCAGCCTCAACGAGCGGCGCCGCGAGATGGCGATTCTGCGTTCGGTGGGCGCGCGGCCTTGGCATATCGCCAGTCTGCTGGTGCTGGAAGCCTTTGCCCTGGCGCTGGCAGGCTCGGTCTGCGGCCTGGCGCTGCTTTACATCGGCATTGCCTCCGCGCAGGGTTACGTGCAGGCCAATTACGGTTTGTATTTGCCGCTCTCCCTGCCCAGCGCCTACGAGTGGACGCTGCTGGCAGGCATTCTCGGCGCTGCCGTGTTGATGGGCACCGTGCCCGCGTGGCGAGCCTATCGCCAGTCGCTGGCAGACGGGTTGTCGATTCGTTTATGAGGTCGTTGTGATGCGGATGGGTTGGATGCTGTTAATGCTCGTCGTGACGCCGTTGTGGGCGCAGGACCTGCGCGTGCTGACGTGGCAGGAAATGATCCCGCCTGACGCGCCGCCGGTGAAGCTGATCACCGCGCCCATTCACAACCTGTCGAGCATGGCGGACACCCTGTCAGTCGAGTCGGCGCCCGCCGCCCATCAACTGGCGCCCCATGCGCCGGTGGTCAAATCGCTCGATGGCCAGCGAGTGCGGCTGCCGGGGTATATCGTGCCGCTGGAAGTCAGCGAGGAAGGCCGGGTGACAGAGTTTCTGTTGGTGCCCTACTTCGGCGCCTGCATTCACGTGCCCCCACCGCCGCCGAATCAGATCGTCCACGTGACGAGCGAACTGGGCGTCAAGGTGGACGAGCTATACCAACCCTACTGGATCGAAGGCCCGATGCAGGTCAAATCCTCGACCAGCGAATTGGCCGACGCGGGTTACCAGATGGAAGCGGACAAGATTCTGGTGTACGAAATGCCGGATGAGCAGTGAGTGGCCGTTAACAGGCGCACCCTAATCGAGTTTTCATTGAGCCAGGTCAAAAACCGCGACCTAGACGCTTCGTAACATACGGCATACCTTTTTTATGCCCTTACGGAGCCCCCATGCACAAGTACCTGCTCAGCGCGCCCCTGCTCGCGCTTGCACTCGGTGTCCCCCTCGCCGCTCACGCCCACCAGGCCGGTGACTTCATCATTCGCGCCGGTGCTGCCACAACGGCGCCCAATGAAGAGAGCGGCAACCTCAAGCTGGACGGCACCAAAGTCCCGGGGACCAAAGCGACACTGGACAGCGACACCCAACTGGGCCTGGCCTTCGCCTACATGCTCACCGACCACGTGGGCCTTGAGTTGCTGGCGGCAACGCCTTTCCAGCACACCGTTGCGGTCAAGGGCCTGGGCCCGGGTCTGGATGGCAAGCTGGCGGACGTGAAGCAGCTGCCGCCGACCCTGTCGCTGCAGTACTACCCGATGGATGCGACGTCGAAATTCCAGCCCTATGCCGGTGTCGGCGTGAACTACACCTGGTTCTACGATGAAAACCTGAGCAGCGAACGCAAAGGCCAGGGCATGAACAACCTGCACATCAAGAACTCCTGGGGCTGGGCCGGTCAGATCGGCGCGGACTACATGCTGACGGACAAGATCATGCTCAACGCCGCCGTCTGGTACGTGGACATCGACACCCAAGCGACGCTGGACGGCCCGTCGGCGCTGGGCGTCGGCCGGACCAAAGTGAACGTGGACGTCGATCCGTGGGTGTACATGGTTGGCGTGGGCTACAAGTTCTAAGCGCTTGCGCCCCAACGAACAGGCATAAAAAAGGCACCTCATCGGTGCCTTTTTGCTGCGCGGGTTTCAGCGCCCCAGCAGTCGCGCCAGCCCGACCTTCAGCGGCGTGGGCTCTGGCACTTTGAAGCGCTCAAGCAGACGCTGATTGCTCGCCCGGGAATGCTTGATGTCACCTGAACGCGCCGGCAGGTAGCTTACCGCTGGCAGGTTCCCCACCACCTCGGCAAGGGCGGCCAGCAGCTCATTCAGCGAAGTCGTCGCGTTCAGGCCGACATTGACCGCGCCCTCTGCCACGGTCGGTATTTCGATTCCCTGCACCACAAGGTCAACCAGGTCCTCGACGTAGAAGAAGTCGCGGGTCTGCTCGCCATCACCGAAAACGGCAATCGGCAGGCCGTTTACCGCACGCTCCGCGAAGATGCTGATCACGCCGGAGTACGGCGATGAAGGGTCCTGGCGCGGGCCGAAGATGTTGAAGAAGCGGAACACGACAGGCTCGAAACCATGCTGACGGCGATAGAAGTCGAAGTAGTGCTCACCGGCCAGTTTGTCCGACGCGTAGGGGGTCAGCGGTGCTTTCGGGGTGTCTTCGGTGATGGGCTCGCCTTCACCGTTGTTGCCGTACACCGCAGCGCTGGAAGCAAACACCACGCGTTTGATACCGGCCTGGCGCATCGCTTCGCAGACATTCAGCGTGCCGATGAAATTGCTCTGGTGCGTCTTCACCGGATCATCCACCGAGGCCTGCACCGACGCGACGGCAGCCAGGTGCGCCACGGCCTGGCAACCTACCGCCGCTCGGGCCACCAGCGCGGCATCGGCCACATCACCTTCGATCAGCTCAACACGCGGGTTGTCCAGCGGCAGGTTGCTGCGCTTGCCGGTGGACAGGTCGTCGAGAATACGCACGGCGTAGCCTTTGGCGAGCAGCGCGTCCGTCAGGTGCGAACCGATGAAACCGGCGCCGCCGGTGATGAGGACAGGAGCATCAGACATGGCGGTAATAGCGGTCCAGTAGGTTGGGCAGGCCAGCACGCCAGGCGCGTGGCTTGATACCGAAAGTGTGGAGAATTTTCTTGCAGGCGAGCACGGCGTTCTGCGGCTCCTCGCTGGCGTCCGGACGTGCGGCGTGGGCCTGCGCGGTAGGTACCTCGATCGCCAGCGGGCGCAGCAGACGGGCTTCGGTCAACACGGCCTGACCGAACGCCAGTGGCGTGGTCGCTTCGTGGCCGGCGTAGTGATAAGTACCCCACAGCGGCGCGGCGCAATCGAGCTGTTTAAGCACCGAAATGATCACCCTCGCAGCATCGTCGACCGGCGTCGGATTGCCACGACGGTCGTCTGCCAGCAGCAATTCACCAGGGGATTCGGCGCGGCTGAGAAAGCGCCCCAGTACACCTTCGGCGCTGTCGTCGAGCAGCCAGCCAAAACGCAGCAGCACATGCTGCGGACAGGTTGCCCGCACGCTTTGCTCGATGCGCCACAGGGCCTGCCCACGGGAACCCAGCGGCACGGGCTCGTCTTTTTCGCTGTAAGCCGTCGCCCGCGAACCGTCGAAAACGCGGTAGCTGGAGGGTTGAACAAGGACGATGTTGTGGTGCTGGCACAGTTCAGCGAGACGCTCCACAGAGCGTTCCTGATTATCCAGCCTGTCAGCGCTTACCCGATCCGCCTGAAACCAGTCGAAGTAGTAAGCGAGATTGATCAAGGCATCCGGGCGGGTGTCATCGAGCAGTTGCGTCAGGCTTGCCGCATCCCAACCGTCTTGCGGTGGGCGCGGCGCGAGGAATCCAATGTTCTCCTCGGCACCTAGACGAATCAACGCCTGCCCGAGGGCATTCCCGCCGCCCAATAGCATAAGGCGCATTCGCATAGAGTCAGCAGGCTCAGTCTTCAGGTCGATTAAAATTAGGTGAAAAACGTCCGCAAACATAACACGTCGACGGGCAAGTCCCAACAGCCTCGGGCGCGCGGGACTGCGTGAAGCTGTTGAGGCGCGCCGCCGATCACTCGGCCCAGTATCTGCCTCTTGCATCTGCCTGCCTGCGCCCGCATTAATTAGCGATGAACCTTCCCCAGACACCCGACCCGGTGCTCGGCGCCTTTCACCCGGCGGTCAGCGCGTGGTTTCGCTCGACATTCCCGGCCATTACCGCGGCCCAGGCCCAGGCGTGGCCGCTGATCAAACGCCGCGAGTCCACGCTGATTGCCGCGCCCACCGGTTCCGGGAAAACCCTGACCGCGTTTCTGGCGGTCATCGATGATCTGGTGCATCAGGGGCTGGAGCGGGGTGGCGAGCTGCCGAACGAGACCTTCGTGGTGTACGTTTCGCCCCTGAAAGCGCTGTCCAACGACATCCAGATCAATCTGCAAAACCCGCTGGCGGGCATCACCGATCAGCTGATTCAGCAAGGTCTGCCCGGGCTGCGCATCACCACCGCCGTGCGCACCGGTGACACGCCGCAGAAAGAACGCACCGCGATGCGTAAAACCGCGCCGAACATTTTGGTGACGACGCCGGAATCGCTCTACGTGCTGCTGGGGTCCGACTCCGGTCGGCGCATGCTCGCGAGCACTCAGACCGTCATCGTCGATGAGATTCACGCGATCGCGGCCGGCAAGCGCGGCAGTCATCTCGCCCTGACACTGGAGCGTTTACAGGCGCTGTGTGCGAAACCGCTGCTGCGCATCGGGCTTTCGGCGACGCAAAAACCTATCGAGCGGGTGTCGCGCTTTCTGGTGGGCAGCGACCCGGTCAGCCGGCCGTGCGCCATCGTCGACATCGGCCACGCGCGCCCCCGGGATCTGGCTATCGAAGTGCCGCCTGTGGCCCTGAGCGCCGTGATGTCCAGCGACGTCTGGCAACTGGTCTACGACCGGCTCGCGGTGCTGGCGCGTGAACATCGCACCACGCTGATTTTCGTCAACACCCGGCGCCTGGCCGAGCGCATGGCGCGGCATTTGAGCGAGCGACTGGGCAACGAGGCCGTTGCCGCCCACCACGGCAGCATGGCCAAGGAACAGCGGCTGGACGCCGAGCAGCGCCTCAAGCGCGGTGATCTGCAGGTACTGATCGCCACGGCGTCGTTGGAATTGGGGATAGACATTGGCGACGTCGATCTGGTCTGCCAGATCAGCTCGCCCCGCTCCATCGCGTCCTTTTTGCAGCGCGTCGGCCGCTCCGGTCACCACGTTGGCGGCACGCCCAAGGGACGGCTGTTTGCGGTGTCCCGGGATGATTTGATCGAGTGCGCGGCGCTGCTGGATTGCGTGCGTCGCGGCGAGCTCGACACGCTGGTCATTCCCAAGGCGCCGCTGGATGTGCTGGCGCAGCAGATCATCGCCGAGGTCAGTTGTCAGGAATGGCAGGAGCAGGACCTGCTGGCGCTGTTCCGCAAGGCTTCGCCCTACGCCGACGTCGATGAAGGCCATTATCAGGCGCTGCTGAGCATGCTCGCCGAAGGCTACAGCGGGCGTCAGGGCGTGCGCGCGGCGTACCTGCATCGCGACGCGCTGACCCGCACGTTGCGTGGCCGGCGCGGCAGCAAACTCACAGCGGTCACCAGCGGCGGCACGATTCCGGACAACGCCGATTACAGCGTGGTCCTCGAACCCCAGGCGCTGAACATCGGCACCGTCAACGAAGACTTCGCCGTGGAGAGCGCCGCAGGGGACATCTTCCAGCTGGGCAACACGTCCTACCGGATTCTGCGGATCGAGTCCGGCCGCGTGCGGGTCGAGGACGCCCACGGCATGCCGCCGAACATTCCGTTCTGGATGGGCGAGGCCCCGGGGCGCAGCGATGAGTTGTCGTTCGCCGTCGCCCGCTTGCAGGCCCACATCGACGAGCAGCTCAGCGCCCACCCCGGCAATCTTCAGGCCTGCACGGACTGGCTGGTAAAAAGCCTGGGCCTGGACCTCGCCAGCGCCGAGCAGATCATTGAATACCTCGCCCGCGCGCACTCGGCCCTGGGCGCGCTGCCGTCACAGGACACGCTGGTCATCGAGCGCTTTTTCGATCAGTCCGGCGGCACGCAACTGGTGATTCATTCCCCGTTCGGCAGCCGGGTCAATCGCGCGTGGGGGCTGGCGCTGCGCAAGCGCTTCTGCCGCACCTTCAACTTCGAGCTGCAAGCCGCCGCCAGCGAGGACGCCATCGTGCTGTCGCTGTCCACGGCGCACAGCTTTGCGCTTGATGAAGTCTGGCGTTATCTCAACGCCGCCACCGCCGAGCATTTACTGATTCAGGCGGTGCTGGATGCGCCGCTGTTCGGCGTGCGCTGGCGCTGGAACGCCGGTGTCGCCCTGGCCCTGCCGCGTTACACCGGGGGGCGAAAAGTGGCGCCTCAGTTGCAGCGGATCAAGAGTGATGACCTGATCGCCACGGTGTTTCCGGACCAGATCGCCTGTCTGGAAAATCTGGTGGGCGAGCGGGATGTGCCGGAGCATCCGCTGATTGAGCAGACCCTGGACGACTGCCTGCATGAAGCCATGGACGCCGAAAGCTGGCTGAAATTGCTGCGGCGCATGGAGAACGGCGAAGTGCGTCTGGTCAGTCGCGATCTGCCTGCGCCCTCGCCGCTGGCGGCGGAAATCCTCAACGCCAAGCCGTATGCGTTTCTCGACAACGCGC
The DNA here is from genome assembly GCF_046540435.1 of Pseudomonas sp. W5-01. Lineage (NCBI taxonomy): Bacteria > Pseudomonadati > Pseudomonadota > Gammaproteobacteria > Pseudomonadales > Pseudomonadaceae > Pseudomonas > Pseudomonas sp. W5-01. Next base: position 46,137 of record NZ_JAXCIP010000007.1, on the reverse strand, counting down.
CGCTGGAAGAACGTCGCACCCAGGCGGTGCTCAATCGGCGCTGGAGCGACCCGGAATCCACCGACGATCTCGGCGCGCTGGATGTCGATGCGATCAAAGCGGTGGCCGATGAAGCCTGGCCGCAGCCGCAAAACGTGGATGAGATGCACGAGGCGCTCATGAGCCTGGGGTGCATCACCGGCGTTGAGGCCCGCGAGCACAGCGACTGGATGAAATGGCTGGAGAGCCTGGCCCGCTCGGGTCGTGGCACGCGCTTGCAGGTCACCCCGGAACAGGCGCTGTGGATTCCTCTGGAGCGGCTGACGTGTTTGCAGGCGATCTACCCCGCCGCTGAAATGCACCCGCCATTGGCGGCATTGGCCGGGTTCGACGAAGCGTGGACCGAAGACGAAGCGCGCGTCGAAATCGTGCGGGCGCGGCTGGGCGGTTTCGGCCCGCTTACGGTCGCTGACATTGCCGAGCCACTGGCGCTGACGCAGAACGAAGTCGCCCAGGCACTCGCGCAGCTGGAGAACGAAGGTTACGTGCTGCGCGGTCAGTTCAACCCTGACGCCGGCGAGGAAGAATGGTGCGAGCGGCATCTGCTGTCGCGAATCCACCGTTACACGGTCAAACGCCTGCGCCGGGAAATCGAGCCGGTGTCGCTGCAGGACTTCACTCGATTCCTGTTCGACTGGCAGCATCTATCTGCGACGACCCAGAGCCAGGGCAAAGCTGCGCTGCCGGAAGTCGTCGCGCAACTGGAAGGTTTCTCGTCGGCGGCAGGCGCCTGGGACAGTGATCTTCTTCCGGCACGCCTGAAGGACTATTCATCGATCTGGCTGGATGACTTGTGTCGGTCCGGCAAGGTGGTGTGGATGCGTCTGACCAGTCGCAACAAGGTTGGCAGCGCTGCGTTGCGCAGTACGCCGATTGTGCTGCTGCCGCGACCGCAGGTCCGCCTGTGGACCGGGCTGACCGAACAGCCGGCGCCGACTGAATTATCCCTGCGCGCGCAGAAGGTTCACGAGGTATTGTCGAGCCAGGGCGCGATGTTTTTCGATGAGCTGACCGGCGAAGCGCACTTGTTGCGGGCCGAGCTGGAAACGGCACTGCAGGAATTGGTCGGTGCCGGGTTGGTCAATGCCGACAGCTTCGCCGGGCTGCGAGCGCTGATCACGCCGGCGAGCAAACGCAGCAGCCACACCAGTCGACGCAATCGCGGCGCGTTCATTGGCGGCATGGACGATGCCGGGCGCTGGGCGTTGTTGCGTCGCGCGCCGGCGAAAGAAGAAGGCGCGTCACAACGGATCGACAGTGACACGCTGGAGCATGTCGCCATGACCTTGCTACGCCGATACGGCGTGGTGTTCTGGCGCCTGTTGGAGCGCGAGGCGGACTGGCTGCCGACTTGGCGCGAGCTGCTGCGCACGTTCCACAGGCTTGAGGCACGCGGAGAGATTCGCGGCGGGCGCTTCGTTTCAGGCCTGGCCGGTGAGCAATTCGCATTGCCCGAAGCCATCCCGCTGTTGCGCGAAGTCCGCAACCGCCCATTGGACGGCAGCTTGATTGCCGTCAGCGGCGTCGACCCGCTCAACCTCGCCGGGACGCTGCTGCCCGGCGCGAAGGTCCCGGCGATAGTGGGCAACAAGCTGGTTTACCGCGACGGCATTCCCATCGCCGCCATCATCGCCGGCAAGCCCCAGTATTGGGGCGAGGTGGATGAGGCGCTGATGTTGCAGGTGCGCGATCGGCTGTTCCGGTAGATCTCAAGCCGGGCTTTCGGACCCGTCCTTGTTCACTACCGAGGTCTTGCCGGGCAGCGCTTGTTGCTCAGCGCCCTCTTCCCCCTCAGGTGCCTGACGATTGTGCGGGCTCATTACCAGTTGTGGATAAGTTTGCGCGAAGCGCACATCAGCTGACTTATCCACAAGTCGCTTGAGCCGATCATTGAATGCACGGCTCACCGCGTACTGCCCGCCCGATGACGTGCGGAACTGCGCCGTGATGACAATGCCGTTCATGTCCATTCGATCCAGCCCGAACACCTCCAGCGGCCCCTGCAGTTTGCTCGCCAGCAGCAAATCATCGCTGATCGACTGGCCCGCTTCACGAATCAGCGAAGTCGCCGCGTCCACGTCGGTGTCGTAGGTGAACTGGAACGAGAAGAAGGCGTAAGCGAACTGCCGCGACTGGTTGGTGACCGCCTTGATCTGCCCGAACGGCACCGAATGCACGAAGCCCTTGCCGTCGCGCAGACGCAGGGTGCGGATGGTCAGGCTCTCAACTGTGCCGGCATGGCCTGAATCCAGCACCACCCAATCGCCGATAGAGATGGTGTCCTCGATGATGATAAACAGGCCGGTAATGACGTCCTGTACCAACTGCTGCGAACCGAAGCCGATCGCCAGACCGACAACCCCCGCACCGGCCAGCAGTGGCGCGACGTTGATGCCCAGATTGGCCATGGTCGTGATGGTGCAGATCACCACGAGGATGATCTTCATCGCGTTGCGCAGCAGCGGCAGGATGGTCTTCACCCGCGTGCTCGGCTGACGCGCGGAACGTCCATTGGCCGGAGGCTTCAGGGCTTCCTGAATGGCGGTGTCCATCACCACCCATAGCAGCCAGGTCACCAACAGAATCAGGCCGATGCTGCTGAGGGAATCGCTGATCACTTTGCCCAGTGCATTGCGTTGGGCAAATTCGAACAGCGAGAAACCCCAGATCCGACCCAGCAACTCGATGAAGCCGATCGCCAGCGCAATACGCATGACGGCGTGCAACAGGCTCAGCAGACGCTCCTTGTAAACACTGTCGGTCCGCGTCTCGGTGGGCTTGAACACGTGCTGGAACAAGGTGCTGAGAAACACCGCGCCAATCAACAGGACTGTCGTCAGCAACGCGCAACGCAGGGCTTCCTGACTGCCTTCGCCGGCACCGATCAGATTCACCGCCGAGACCAGAATCATCAGCAGGATCGGCAAGTGCCACAGGCTGGAGAAGATCTTCAGCGTCTGCTGCACCGCGGGGCGCGACAGTCGGGCGGCCAGCGGACGGTTGCGGATCAGATGCGCAATCGGCCGGCGCATGCGAATGACGACCATGCCAAACATGACCGACGCCATCAGCCCGGTGAACGCCGCGATGCTGGTGGTCACGTTGCCACCGAACAGCCGGGCAATCTGTGGGCTGGTCAACGCGTCGCTCAACGCCGCGAGAAAGCCGATGATGAACAGCGGATGCGGCGCGTAGTGACGAATGATGCGCACCGCTGGCCGTTTATGGCCCGAGTTGAACAGCACAATCAGGGACAACAGCACCGAGGTGGAGAAAATCCCGCTGCTGGTCGAGTACGCCAGACACAGCGCCAGCGCGCGTCCGACCGATGTCGGCATGAAGTGGCTGACGTACAGGGTCAGCGGCAGGCAGATGAGCGCCGGCACCATATAAGGAAGCATATAACCCAGCACCCCGACCACGCGATCGCGGCGAATCAAAAACCGGCGCCGCGATAGCCGGGTGACGAGGAACGCGCCGATGCGATTGAGCAGCAGGAACGCCCCCGCCCACACCAGGGACAGCATCACGAAATCGCCGGCGATCCGCCACGCTGAGCGCGACTGCGGTTTGTTGACCAGCGCGTCGATCTCGTCGGCGGCGCGGTCAGCGCGCAGACGCCAGGAGTCGAGCAGGTGGCCATCCACATCGAGCTTGTCTTGCACGCTGTCGATGCTGGAACTGATGGCGCCGAGCAATCCTCCCTTGACCAGAATCTCCGCTTTGGCGGGATCCTCCGGTGCAGAATCGGCGGGTGCTGCAGCGGCAGCGGTTGTTGCGGCGGGGGCGTCAGCGGCTTGAACATTGACGCTGCAAACGCTTAACAGCAGGCAAAGCAACAGAAAGGGTTTGAAATTCGGCAAAACGCGAGTCACTCCTTCGATCAGGGAACCGTGGAAAAAACGGCCCTCTGACACTGATCGGATTTCACCCGGCAAGTTCGCTCCGACACGCAATCGTCATGTTGGCCGTTGGCGGTCCTCTTACCGACAAATGTAACGAACCTTTACCGAGCCGCTTCGTCGTAGCCTTACGAGGGCGACTGTCTCCAGTGCGCCCGCTCCGCCGAGGATCAACTCCATGTCGCTCATCCATCCCAAAGCCCATTTCCGCCCCTATACCTCTGCCGCCGGCGGTTGGGGCTCGGCGAAGTCGGTGATGGAGATCCTCTGGCGTGAGCAGGCACCGATTCGTGCAGGCCTGCCGCTGATCAAGCAGAACAAGCCGGGCGGGTTTGCCTGTGTCAGCTGCGCATGGGCCAAGCCCGGTAAACCCCACAGCCTGGAGTTCTGCGAAAACGGCGCGAAGGCCACCGCGTGGGAGCTGACGTCGCGGAAGACCGACCCGGCCTTTTTCGCCCGGCACACCCTCACCGAGTTGCGCCAGTGGCCCGATTACGACCTTGAGCAACAGGGCCGCCTCACGCACCCCATGCGGTACAACGCTGGAACTGATCGTTACCAGGAAACCACGTGGGAGGAGGCCTACCGCGACATTGGCGCGCAGCTGAAAAGCATGACGCCGGAGAGCGTGGTTTTTTATGCATCGGGGCGGGCCTCGCTGGAAACGTCGTTCATGTACCAACTGATCGCCCGTGCCTACGGCAACAACAATTTGCCCGACAGCTCGAACATGTGCCACGAGAGCACGTCGGTCGGCCTGCAGGAAAGTATCGGCGTACCGGTAGGAACAGTGACGCTGGATGACTTCGAGCACACCGATTGCATCCTGTTTTTCGGCCAGAACGTGGGCAGCAACAGCCCGCGTATGCTGCATCAGCTGCGTGAAGCGCGACAGCGTGACGTGCCGATCATCACGTTCAATCCGATCCGCGAGCGCGGCCTGGAACGCTTCGTCAATCCGCAGTCCCCGGTGGAAATGCTCGGGCCGAAATCGACGGTCATCAGCACTCAATATCACCAGCTGGCAATCGGTGGCGACACGGCGGTGGTGCTGGGCATTGCCAAATCGCTGTTCGAAATGGACGAGGCGGCGCTGGCTAAGGGTCAGCCCGGAATCATCGATCAGGCGTTTATCGCCCAGCACACCGAAGGATTCGCCGAGTTCTGCAACTGCGCGCTCGAAACGCCTTGGGACACCATCGAGCGTCAGGCAGGACTGAGCCGCAGCGCGCTGGAGGCGGTGGCGACGGTGTATGCCAGACACGAGCGCGTGATGCTGGTTTACGGCATGGGCATCACCCAACACCGGCGCGGCGTGACTAACGTGCAGATGTTGGTGAACCTGCTCCTGCTGCGCGGCAACATCGGCAAGCGCGGCGCGGGCATCTGCCCGGTGCGCGGTCACTCCAACGTGCAGGGCCAGCGCACCGTCGGCATTACCGAAGACCCGAACAAGATTCCTGTGGATAAGATTGAGGCACTGTATGGCTTCGCGGTCCCCTCGAAAAAAGGCCTGAATACCGTTGAGACCTGCGAAGGACTTCTGGACGGCAGCGTGCGCGGATTCATCGGGCTCGGCGGGAATTTTCTGCGGGCGATCCCCGACACGTCCCGCATGGAGCCGGCCTGGAATACCTTGGACCTGAACGTTCAGATCGCCACTAAGCTGAACCGTACTCACCTGGTTCCGGGGAAAAATGCATGGATCCTGCCCTGCCTCGGGCGCATCGAAAAGGATGTGCAAAACGGCGTCGAGCAGGTTTATACCACCGAAGACAGCACCGGCTGCGTGCGGGCGTGGCAGGGTAACAGCGAACCGGCCAGCGCTCACGCCCGGGCCGAAGCCGCGATCCTCGCTGGCATTGCCGAGGCAACATTATCCGGTGCCACCCGGATCGATTGGGACGCCTGGCGCCGCGATTACGCGCTGATCCGTCAGGGCATCGCTCAGGTCTATCCCGAGATTTTCCACGACATGGAAACCCGCATGTGGGAAACCGGCGGCTTTCATCGCCCCATCGCGGCAGCGAAGCGGGAATGGAAAACCGAGAGTGGCCGCGCGATGTTCATCACGCCAGAACTGCTCGAAGAAAACGATGACGTGTACCCGAACCACACCCGCCGCGACGTGCTGCAACTGATGACGTTGCGCAGCAATGATCAGTTCAACACCACGATTTACGGCTACGAAGATCGCTTCCGTGGCGTCAACGGCACCCGCGCGGTCATCTTCATGAACCGCAACGACGTCCTGCGAATGGGCTTCAAACCGGGAGACTGGGTCAACGTCACCACCGCCATCGAGCCTCAGGTCACGCGTTCGGTCGGACCTCTGCAGATCATTGCCTATGACATCCCCGAGAACTGCTGCGCGGCGTACTACCCCGAGTGCAATCCACTCGTTCCGTTGTGGCATCACGCTGAACGCAGCAAGGTGCCTGCGGCTAAATCCATCCCCGTAACGCTGGCCAAGGCTTCACCCAGTGCAGAGGATCTGAAACGCGCGCTGCCGGAGTCTGACCAGGTGCGCTGAGCCTGTTCTTGAAGGAGCGGCTTGACGCGGAAGAACGGACGTTCTACCTTCCGCGTCATGAATACATCAACGGCCAATACCCGCGAGAAAATCCTCGCGACCGCCGAACAGCTTATTTACCAGAATGGCATTCAGGCCACCGGCATGGACCTTCTGGTAAAGACGTCGGGCGTCGCGAGGAAAAGCATCTATCGCTACTTCGCTACCAAAGACGAGGTCGCGGCTGCTGCGCTCAACGCACGTGACGTACGCTGGATGGACTGGTTTCGGACTGAATCAAGCAAGGCCGACACCCCTGAAGCGCGCGTTCTAAATATGTTTGATGTGATCAAAGGCTGGTTCGAGTCCGAAGGCTTTCGCGGCTGCGCGTTTATCAATACCGCCGGCGAAGTTGGCGATCCACAGGACCCCATCCGTCTTATTGCCAAGCTGCACAAGCAGAAACTGCTGGATTACACGCTGGAGCTCTGCGAGCAGCTCGGGATTGCCGATCCGCACACTCTTGCCAGACAGCTTCTCATCCTCATGGAAGGCGCGATCACCGTCGCTCGCGTTATGGGCGACTACAGTGCTGCAGAGAGCGCCAAGGCTGTTGCCCAGTTGATGCTCGAACAGCGATTGCGTTCCAGTTCCTAGCCACACACGTCCCACCCACCGCCGAATCATCACCGCCTGGAGGTCCATCATGTCGTCCAATGCCCAGACTCGCCCGCCACTTCCTCCTTTCACCCAAGAATCCGCCATTGAAAAGGTTCGCCTGGCTGAAGATGGCTGGAACAGCCGGGACGCTGAGAAGGTCTCGCTGGCTTACACACTCGACACCCAATGGCGCAACCGCGCAGATTTCGTCGAGAACCGTGAAGAGGCGCAAAATTTCCTGATCCGCAAATGGAACAAGGAGCTCGACTACCGCCTGATCAAAGAGCTCTGGGCGTTCACCGACAACCGCATCGCGGTCCGTTACGCCTACGAATGGCACGACGATTCAGGCAACTGGTTCCGCTCGTACGGCAACGAGAATTGGGAGTTCAATGAAGACGGCTTGATGGCGCGGCGTTTCGCCTGCATCAATGACATGCCGATCAAAGAGGCAGAGCGCAAGTTTCACTGGCCGCTGGGGCGCCGTCCTGACGATCATCCCGGGTTATCGGATCTGGGTTTGTAACCCTCGAACGCGACCCAAAACAAAGCCCCCGACAACTGAGCTGTGCGGGGGCTTTTGTTTGCTGCGTTATCGCGGCTGGATCACGCGGTGTTTAGAAAGGAATGTCGTCATCGAAGCTGTCGAAATCAGGCGCTGGCTGCGGCGCTTGTTGCGGCGCAGGGCGTGATTCACGCTGTGGCTGAGGAGCGGATTGCTGTGGGCGTGCCTGCTGCTGCGGACGCGGTGCCGAGTTCTGGGAGTTCTGATAACCGCCACCACCCTGGCCCTGTGGAGCGCCGTCGCCTTGAGGACGGCCACCGAGCAATTGCATGGTGCCTTGCATGTCGACGACGATTTCAGTCGTGTAACGCTTGATACCGTCTTTTTCCCATTCGCGGGTCTGCAGCTTGCCTTCGATGTAAACCTGCGAACCCTTGCGCAGGTACTCGCCGGCGATTTCGGCGACCTTGCCGAACATCGAAACACGGTGCCATTCGGTCTTCTCGACCTTCTGACCGGTTTGCTTGTCAGTCCACTGTTCGCTTGTTGCCAGACTCAGGTTGGTCACGGCATTACCGTTAGGCATGTAGCGGACTTCGGGATCCTGGCCGCATGTGCCGACCAATATGACTTTGTTAACCCCACGGGCCATAACGTTCTCCTAGGCTTCACACGTTTCCGACGCTGGATTGACCACTTCGTCGAAAGACGCCCGATCCAACAGTTCTTTGTCAAATTTGATATAGATGGCAGCCTCATCGGCGACCACTACTGCATCTGTTACTCCACGTACGGCCAACACGCGATCGGCAAGGCCTGTGTCGCGTTGAGCCTCGGGCGACAACGGCAAGCGAAGGCTGGTTACGTAGGGAGGTTCGCGCATGGTAACAGCAAACGCCAGCCAGATGGCGGCCAGCCCGGCGCCGCCGAGGAACACAACATCCAGTCCGCCGTGCTGGAAAAGCCACCCGCCGAGGATGCCCCCCGCCGCCGAACCCAGGAACTGACTGGTGGAGTAAATCCCCATCGCCGTGCCCTTCCCGCCCGCCGGAGACACTTTGCTGATCAGCGACGGCAGCGACGCTTCGAGCAAATTGAATGCGGTGAAAAAGACCACAGTGCCGATGACCAGCGCCCGCAGCGTGTCTCCGAACTCCCAGAAGAATAGCTCAGTGAGCATCAGCACCAGCACGGCGCCCAGCAAAACCCGCTTCATCTGACGCTTCTTTTCGCCGTAGATGATGAAAGGGATCATCGCGAAGAAAGAAATCAGCAGCGCTGTGAGATACACCCACCAGTGCTGTTCCTTGGGCAGGCCGGCTTTTTGGACCAGCGCCAGCGGCAATGCAACGAAACTGGACATCAGCATGGCGTGCAACGCGAAGATACCCAAGTCCAGACGCAACAGGTCGGGATGACGAAGCGTCGCGCCCAATGCCTGTCGTGCCAGACCGGATTCCCGGTGCTGCAGGGTCACCGTGGACTTGGGCACGACGAAGGCAACGATCGCCACGCCCACCAGCGCCATCGCGCCGGTCGCCAGAAAAAGTCCGGATAATCCGAACGCACTGGTCAGAATGGGGCCGACCACCATCGCAACGGCGAACGACACGCCGATCGTCATGCCGATCATCGCCATGGCTTTGGTGCGATGCTGCTCGCGGGTCAGATCGGACAGCAACGCCATGACCGCCGCGGAGATAGCACCCGCGCCTTGCAGGACCCGACCGGCGATCACGCCCCAGATCGAGGTGGACTGGGCGGCCAGCACGCTGCCGAGCGCAAACACGATTAGCCCTAAATAGATGACGGGGCGACGGCCGATGCGATCAGAGATAATGCCAAACGGAATCTGCAACACCGCCTGTGTCAGGCCATAAGCGCCGATCGCCAGACCGATGAGTGCCGGGCTCGCGCCGGCCAGGTCCATCCCGTAAGTGGCGAGTACGGGGAGCACCATGAACATGCCAAGCATACGGAAGGCGAACACCAGCGCCAGACCGCCCGCCGCGCGGGTTTCGCTGCCGCTCATGCGCTCGCTGTGAGAATCGTGCATGAAGAAACCTCGTATGAACCGGCGGCGATTCTACCAGTCCCATCGTTTAGAGCACATACGACGGTTTGCCGCGCATCGCAGGAATATTCTTTTTTCCGAGTGAGGCGGCACGCCCTTCAATAGTGTGTATCCATCCAGTATTTCCCCGTATACTTCCACGTTTTACACGCCCGCCGTGCGAGGCCAGCTTTGGACAAGATCTTGATTCGTGGGGCTCGAACCCACAACCTGAAGAACATCGACCTGACCCTTCCACGCGACAAGCTGATCGTCATCACCGGATTGTCCGGCTCAGGAAAATCGTCCCTGGCGTTCGATACGCTCTACGCCGAGGGCCAGCGCCGCTATGTTGAATCGCTGTCCGCCTACGCGCGTCAGTTTCTGTCGATGATGGAGAAGCCGGACGTCGACACGATTGAAGGCCTCTCCCCGGCCATTTCCATCGAGCAGAAGTCTACGTCCCACAACCCGCGCTCGACCGTGGGCACCATCACCGAAATCTACGACTACCTGCGCCTGCTCTATGCACGAGTGGGTCAGCCGCGCTGCCCGGATCACGACATTCCTCTGGAGGCGCAGACCGTCAGCCAGATGGTCGACCTGGTGCTGGCACAACCCGAAGGCGCGAAACTGATGCTGCTTGCTCCCGTGGTTCGGGAGCGTAAAGGCGAGCACCTGGCGGTTTTCGAAGAGCTCCGCGCTCAGGGTTTCGTACGTGCCCGGGTCAACGGCCGTCTGTGCGAGCTGGACGAGTTGCCGAAGCTCGACAAGCAGAAGAAGCATTCGATCGACGTCGTGGTCGACCGCTTCAAGGTACGCTCGGACCTGCAACAGCGCTTGGCCGAATCCTTTGAAACCGCGCTGAAGCTGGCAGATGGCATTGCGCTGGTCGCGCCGATGGACGATGAGCCAGGCGAAGAGATCATTTTCTCCGCGCGCTTCGCCTGTCCGATCTGCGGTCATGCGATCAGTGAGCTGGAGCCAAAGCTGTTCTCGTTCAACAATCCTGCCGGCGCATGCCCAACCTGCGACGGCCTGGGCGTGAAGCAATTCTTTGACACCAAGCGGCTGGTCAATGGCGAACTCACGCTGGCAGAAGGCGCGATCCGTGGCTGGGACAGGCGTAACGTCTACTACTTCCAGATGCTCGGCTCGCTGGCCAAGCATTACCGCTTCAGCCTCGAGGTGCCGTTCAAGGAGCTCCCTGCCGAGCTGCAGAAGGTCTTGCTGGGCGGCAGCGGCAAGGACAGCGTCGACTTCCGTTACTTGAACGACCGTGGCGACATCGTCAAACGTGCGCACCCGTTCGAAGGCATCGTTCCCAATCTGGAGCGCCGTTACCGGGAAACCGAATCGACCACAGTCCGCGAGGAGCTGGCGAAATTTCTCAGCACCCAGCCCTGCCCCGAGTGCCGTGGCACGCGGTTGCGCCGTGAAGCGCGTCACGTGTGGGTCGGCGAGAAGACACTTCCCGCCGTTACCAACATGCCTATTGGCGACGCTACCCATTATTTTGGTGAGTTGAAGCTGACAGGCCGCCGCGGTGAAATCGCTGACAAGATTCTCAAAGAGATTCGCGAGCGCCTGCAGTTCCTCGTTAACGTCGGGCTGGACTATCTGACACTGGACCGTAGCGCCGATACGCTCTCTGGCGGTGAGGCGCAGCGGATTCGTCTGGCCAGTCAGATCGGTGCCGGCTTGGTCGGCGTCATGTACATCCTCGATGAGCCATCAATCGGCTTGCATCAGCGCGATAACGATCGTCTGCTGGAGACGTTGCGACACCTGCGAGACATCGGCAACACGGTGATCGTGGTTGAGCACGACGAGGACGCCATCCGACTGGCCGACTACGTAGTCGACATCGGTCCGGGCGCAGGCGTGCATGGCGGCAAGATCGTCGCGGAAGGCACGCCGCAGGAAGTGATGGATCATCCGGACTCGTTGACGGGTAAGTACCTGTCGGGCCGGGTGAAGATCGCTGTGCCTGCCAAGCGCACGCCGCGTAATAAAAAGCTGTCGCTCAAACTCAAAGGCGCGCGCGGCAACAACCTGCGCAACGTCGATCTGGAAATTCCAATCGGCCTGCTGACCTGCGTGACCGGTGTATCGGGCTCGGGCAAGTCGACGCTGATCAACAACACGCTGTTCCCTCTCAGCGCCACCGCACTCAATGGTGCAACGACGCTTGAGGCTTCGGCACACGACAGCATGGACGGCCTGCAGCACCTGGATAAAGTCGTCGACATTGACCAGAGCCCAATCGGGCGTACACCACGGTCAAATCCTGCGACGTACACCGGGCTGTTTACACCCATCCGTGAGTTATTCGCGGGCGTGCCTGAATCAAGGTCACGGGGTTACGGGCCTGGCCGATTCTCCTTCAACGTGAAAGGGGGTCGCTGCGAAGCGTGCCAGGGTGACGGCCTGATCAAGGTCGAGATGCATTTCCTGCCTGACATCTACGTCCCTTGCGATGTGTGCAAGAGCAAGCGATACAACCGTGAGACGCTTGAGGTCAAGTACAAGGGCAAAAACGTCCACGAAGTACTGGAGATGACGATCGAAGAGGCGCGGACGTTCTTTGACGCCGTACCTGCTCTCGCCCGGAAGTTGCAGACGCTGATGGATGTTGGTCTTTCCTATATCAAGCTGGGTCAGTCGGCGACCACGCTTTCCGGTGGCGAAGCCCAGCGTGTGAAGCTGTCTCGCGAGCTGTCCAAGCGTGACACCGGCAAGACCCTGTACATCCTCGATGAGCCCACCACGGGTCTGCATTTCGCGGATATCCAGCAATTGCTGGACGTCCTGCATCGCCTGCGAGATCACGGCAACACGGTCGTCGTGATCGAGCATAACCTGGACGTGATCAAGACCGCGGACTGGCTGGTCGACCTGGGCCCGGAGGGCGGTTCGAAAGGCGGACAGATCATCGCTACCGGTACGCCCGAGCAGGTGGCGGAAATGAAACAGTCCTACACCGGCCACTATCTGAAGCCGCTCCTGGAGCGTGATCGCGCCTAATCGCATGCTCCTAATAGAAAGCCCCTGTCGCGATCTGCGGCAGGAGCTTTTTTGTAGCGAGCTTTTCAGTCCTCAGAACTGCGACTGAAGGTAATTCTCGAGGCCGATGGATTTGATCAGGCCCAGCTGCTTTTCAAGCCAGTAGGTATGGTCTTCTTCCGTGTCGGCGAGCTGAATGCGGAGGATGTCACGGCTGACGTAATCCCTGTGCTGCTCACAGAGCGCAATACCTTTGCACAGCGCGGCTCGGACCTTGTATTCCAGACGAAGATCGCTGGCGAGCATCTCGGGGACCGTAGTACCCACATCCAGGTCGTCCGGACGCATGCGTGGGGTGCCTTCGAGCATCAGAATCCGGCGCATCAACGCATCAGCGTGTTGAGCCTCTTCTTCCATCTCGTGATTGATACGTTCGTACAGCTTGCTGAAACCCCAATCTTCGTACATCCGCGAGTGGACAAAATACTGGTCGCGCGCAGCCAGTTCTCCAGTCAGCAGGGTATTGAGGTAATCAATTACATCCGGGTGGCCTTGCATCGCCGTCCATCTCCTCGTGAAAGGCGTTAGTTTGAACCAACCAGACTGGTTGGTCACCCTATGGGATGGCAAATAAAGTCAGAAATACTGGGAAATTCGGCCATTTGGTACCGAAAAGGGTGGGAAATGAGGAGGGTTCCGATTATCACTTAGAGTCACCCCATATTCGAGACAATCTGGATACCAGGGGACGATTATCGCAGGCAACAAAAAACCGGGCACTGGGCCCGGTTCTTTGTAATGACTGATGTCTTATTCAGCGGTTTCTACAGAACCAGCGACAGGACGATCAACCAGTTCGACATACGCCATTGGCGCGTTGTCGCCAGCGCGGAAGCCGCACTTGAGGATGCGCAGGTAGCCACCCTCACGAGTTGCATAACGCTTGCCCAGATCGTTGAACAGTTTGCCGACCATTTCTTTCGAACGGGTACGGTCAAATGCCAGACGACGGTTAGCAACGCTGTCAATCTTGGCCAAGGTGATCAGCGGCTCAGCAACGCGACGCAGTTCTTTGGCTTTCGGCAGGGTAGTTTTGATCAGCTCGTGCTCGAACAGCGACACCGCCATGTTCTGGAACATGGCCTTGCGGTGAGAGCTGGTACGGCTCAGGTGACGTCCACTTTTACGATGACGCATGGTTCATTCCTTACCAAACACTACGTTCGGTGATTACGACGATCAGGCAGTCGCCTTGTCGTCCTTCTTAAGACTTGCAGGCGGCCAGTTGTCGAGGCGCATGCCGAGGGAGAGACCACGAGAAGCCAGAACGTCCTTGATCTCGGTCAAGGATTTCTTGCCCAGGTTCGGAGTCTTCAACAGTTCTACTTCGGTGCGCTGAATCAGGTCGCCGATGTAGTAAATGTTCTCCGCCTTAAGGCAGTTGGCCGAACGTACGGTCAGTTCCAAATCGTCAACCGGACGAAGCAGGATCGGATCGATCTCGTCTTCCTGTTCGACTACAACGGGTTCGCTGTCACCTTTGAGGTCGACGAACGCAGCCAACTGCTGTTGCAGGATGGTTGCTGCACGACGGATAGCCTCTTCAGGATCCAGAGTACCGTTGGTTTCCAGATCAATAACCAGCTTGTCCAGGTTGGTACGTTGCTCGACACGGGCGTTTTCCACCACGTATGCAATGCGACGGACCGGGCTGAACGAAGAGTCGAGCTGCAAGCGACCAATGCTGCGGCTTTCGTCTTCATCGCTCTGACGCGAGTCTGCTGGTTCATAACCGCGACCACGAGCTACAACGAGCTTCATGTTCAGGGCGCCGTTAGACGCCAGGTTAGCGATTACGTGATCGGGGTTAACGATCTCGACATCATGATCCAGCTGAATATCGGCAGCGGTAACCACCCCCGAACCCTTCTTCGACAAGGTCAGCGTAACTTCGTCTCGACCGTGCAGCTTGATAGCCAGACCTTTAAGGTTCAACAGGATTTCAATGACATCTTCCTGTACACCTTCGATGGCGCTGTACTCATGGAGCACACCGTCAATCTCGGCCTCGACTACTGCACAGCCGGGCATGGAGGACAACAGGATGCGGCGCAGCGCGTTGCCCAGGGTATGGCCGAAACCACGCTCGAGAGGCTCGAGGGTGATTTTGGCGCGGGTCGGACTGACAACCTGCACATCAATGTGGCGGGGTGTCAGGAACTCATTTACCGAAATCTGCATGGATGCACCTATTTTCTAGCCCTTACTTGGAGTAGAGCTCGACAATCAGGCTTTCGTTGATGTCGGCGGACAGATCACTGCGAGCTGGAACGCTTTTGAAGACGCCAGATTTTTTCTCAGTGTCTACTTCTACCCATTCTACGCGGCCACGTTGGGCACACAGATCGAGAGCCTGGACAATACGCAGTTGGTTCTTCGCTTTTTCACGAATTGCCACTACGTCACCAGCACGGACCTGGTAGGACGGAACGTTAACGGTTTTGCCGTTTACGCTGACCGACTTGTGCGATACCAGCTGACGCGATTCGGCACGAGTCGAACCAAAGCCCATGCGGTATACAACGTTGTCCAGACGGCATTCGAGCAGTTGCAGCAGGTTCTCACCAGTTGCGCCTTTTTTGCCGGCAGCTTCTTTGTAGTAGCCGCTGAACTGACGCTCGAGAACGCCATAAATACGACGGACTTTCTGCTTTTCACGCAGTTGAGTGCCGTAGTCGGACTGGCGACCGCGGCGTTGGCCGTGGATACCAGGTGCTGCTTCGATGTTGCACTTCGATTCGATCGCGCGCACGCCGCTCTTCAGAAAGAGATCGGTGCCTTCGCGACGAGCGAGTTTGCATTTTGGACCAATGTAACGAGCCATTCTTTACAATCTCCTGGATTACACGCGGCGCTTCTTCGGCGGACGGCACCCGTTATGCGGGATTGGCGTCACGTCGGTGATGCTGGCGATCTTGTAGCCGCAGCCGTTCAAAGCACGGACAGCAGATTCACGACCTGGACCTGGACCTTTGACGTTGACGTCGAGGTTTTTCAGGCCGTATTCCAGCGCAGCTTGACCAGCACGTTCAGCAGCTACTTGAGCAGCGAACGGCGTGGACTTGCGAGAACCGCGGAAACCCGAACCACCGGAGGTTGCCCAGGAAAGAGCGTTACCTTGACGGTCGGTGATGGTCACGATTGTGTTGTTAAAAGATGCATGGATGTGGGCGATGCCATCAACCACTGTCTTTTTAACTTTTTTACGAGGACGAGCAGCAGGTTTTGCCATGATTTAATTCCTGTCGATTCGCTGGGGCGATTACTTGCGGATCGGCTTACGCGGACCTTTGCGGGTACGCGCGTTAGTCTTGGTACGCTGACCGCGCACTGGAAGACCACGACGATGACGCAGACCGCGATAGCAACCGAGGTCCATCAAGCGCTTGATTTTCATGTTGATTTCGCGACGCAGATCACCTTCAGTGGTGAACTTCGCGACTTCGCCACGCAGCTGTTCAATCTGCTCGTCGCTCAGATCTTTGATCTTTACCGCCGGGTTAACCCCGGTAGTAGCACAGATTTTGTGTGCAGTTGTGCGACCAACACCATAGATGTAGGTCAGCGAGATAACAGTATGCTTGTTATCTGGAATGTTAACGCCTGCAATACGGGCCATTCAGTGGGACTCCAATTGACAGCTACCTACGCCCCGGAAGCCAAGAAATAGGGCGCGAGATAATATCGCTGTAATAACAAATAATCAACCCAGCAGCGCACTAGCTGCTGGGCTTTTAGCACAGATCACATTAGCCTTGGCGCTGCTTGTGACGTGGTTCCGCGCTGCAAATTACTCGAACAACACCTTCGCGGCGAATAATCTTGCAGTTGCGGCACAGCTTTTTCACCGATGCACGAACTTTCATCACCAACTCCTCGAACCTTATGGGTGCTTCAGCGCAGCATGCCGCTGCCGTAGCCCTTCAGGTTGGCTTTCTTCATCAGGGATTCATACTGGTGCGAAACGAGGTGCGATTGCACTTGGGACATGAAGTCCATCACAACCACGACCACGATCAGCAACGAGGTCCCGCCAAGGTAAAACGGCACGTTTGCAGCGACCACGAGAAACTGTGGGAGCAGGCATACGGCCATCATATAGAGAGCACCGAACATGGTCAGACGAGTCAGAACGCCATCAATATAGCGCGCCGACTGCTCACCAGGACGGATGCCCGGAATAAAGGCACCGGACTTCTTCAGGTTTTCCGCTACGTCTTTCGGATTGAACATCAACGCCGTATAGAAGAAGCAGAAGAAAATAATCCCTGCACTAAACAGCAGAATATTCAACGGCTGACCAGGTGCGATCGACTGCGAGATGTCCTGCAACCAGCCCATACCCTCAGACTGACCGAACCAGGCACCCAGCGAAGCCGGAAACAGCAAGATGCTGCTCGCGAAGATGGCAGGAATAACACCCGCCATGTTCACTTTCAACGGCAAGTGGCTCGTCTGCGCAGCGAAGACCTTACGGCCCTGCTGACGCTTGGCGTAGTGAACAGCAATACGACGCTGACCACGCTCGATGAACACCACGAAACCGATGATCGCTACTGCCAGCAAACCGATGGCGACCAAAGCGAAGATATTGATATCACCTTGGCGTGCAGACTCGAAAGACTGCCCGATCGCTCTCGGAAGACCGGCGACGATACCCGAAAAAATCAACATCGAGATACCGTTGCCAACACCGCGCTCAGTGATCTGCTCGCCCAGCCACATCATGAACAGCGCACCAGCAACAAACGTGGTGACTGCAACGAAGTGGAAGCCGATATCTGCTGAGAACGCAACGCCCTGCCCGGCCAAGCCAATGGACATGCCAATGGCTTGAACCAGGGCCAGGACGACGGTGCCATAGCGGGTGTACTGGCTGATCTTACGACGACCAGCCTCACCTTCCTTCTTCAACTGCTCCAGCTGTGGGCTGACTGCGGTCATGAGCTGCATGATGATCGATGCCGAGATATACGGCATGATCCCCAGTGCAAAGATGCTCATGCGCTCCAGCGCACCGCCGGAAAACATGTTGAACAAGCTAAGAATGGTCCCCTCATTCTGTCGAAACAGGTCCGCCAGTCGGTCAGGGTTGATACCCGGAACTGGGATATGCGCACCGATCCGATAGACGATAATCGCCAGGAACAGGAAACGCAGACGAGCCCAGAGTTCGGACAACCCGCCGCTTTTGCCTAGCGCTGAGAGAGCACCTTGCTTAGCCATTTATTCCTCGAACTTGCCGCCAGCTGCTTCGATAGCCGCACGCGCACCTTTGGTGGCTGCGATACCTTTGAGGGTGACTGCGCGAGTAACCTCACCGGACAGCATGATTTTCACACGCTGTACGTTTTGGTTGATCACGTTGGCATCCTTCAGGGACTGCACAGTGACGACGCCTTCAACTTTAGCCAGCTCGGAGGTGCGAACTTCAGCACGATCCATAGCTTTCAAAGAGACGAAGCCGAACTTAGGCAGACGACGATGCAACGGCTGTTGGCCGCCTTCGAAGCCCGGAGCAATGGTGCCACCGGAGCGGGAGGTCTGACCTTTGTGGCCACGGCCACCGGTCTTACCCAAACCGCTACCGATACCACGGCCCGGACGATGCTTTTCGCGACGGGAACCCGGCGCTGGACTCAGATCATTGAGTTTCATCGATTAACCCTCGACGCGCAGCATGTAGTAAGCCTTGTTGATCATCCCACGGTTTTCCGGGGTATCAACGACTTCTACAGTGTGACCGATGCGACGCAGACCCAAACCCTTAACGCACAATTTGTGGTTAGGGATGCGGCCGGTCATGCTTTTGATCAGCGTTACTTTAACGGTAGCCATGATCAGAAGATCTCCTGGACGTTCAGGCCGCGTTTAGCAGCGATGGACTCAGGGGACTGCATGGTTTTCAAACCCTTGAACGTTGCGTGAACAACGTTGACCGGGTTAGTCGAACCGTAGCACTTGGCCAGAACGTTGTGGACGCCAGCAACTTCGAGGACGGCGCGCATTGCACCGCCAGCGATGATGCCAGTACCTTCCGACGCAGGCTGCATGTAAACCTTCGAAGCCCCATGAGCGGACTTGATGGCGTACTGCAGCGTAGTGCCGTTCAGATCAACCTGGATCATGTTGCGGCGAGCAGCTTCCATTGCCTTCTGAATCGCGGCAGGCACTTCACGTGACTTACCACGGCCGAAGCCAACGCGCCCTTTACCATCACCAACCACGGTCAACGCGGTGAAAGTGAAGATACGGCCGCCTTTAACGGTTTTTGCTACGCGATTAACTTGTACCAGCTTCTCGATGTAGCCTTCGTCGCGTTTTTGGTCGTTATTTGACATAACTTAGAACTCCAGCCCGCCTTCACGAGCAGCATCAGCCAGCGCCTTAACGCGACCGTGGTACTTGAAGCCAGAACGATCAAAAGCCACTTGCGATACACCGGCGGCTTTCGCACGCTCAGCGATCAGCTGGCCAACTTTAGTGGCCGCGTCGATGTTGCCAGTGGCGCCATCACGCAGTTCTTTGTCCAAAGTCGAGGCGTTTGCCAAGACTTTGCTGCCGTCGGCCGAGATGACCTGGGCATAAATGTGCTGCGAAGAGCGGTACACGCAGAGACGCACGACTTCGAGTTCGTGCATTTTCAGGCGTGCTTTGCGAGCGCGACGCAGTCGGGTAACTTTTTTGACGGTCATTTGCTATGCCCTACTTCTTCTTGGCTTCTTTACGACGGACGACTTCGTCCGCGTAACGCACGCCTTTGCCTTTGTACGGCTCTGGACGGCGGAAGTCGCGGATCTCAGCGGCCACTTGACCAACCAACTGCTTGTCGATACCGCGGATGACGATATCGGTTTGGTTGGGAGTCTCAGCGGTGATGCCTTCCGGCAATTCGTAGTCCACTGGGTGCGAGAAGCCAAGGGCCAGGTTCAGCACCGTGCCTTTTGCTTGCGCTTTGTAACCAACACCGACCAGCTGGAGCTTGCGCTCAAAGCCTTGGCTTACGCCTTGGACCATGTTGTTTACCAACGCACGAGTGGTACCAGCCATTGCGCGAGTTTGTTGATCGCCATTGCGAGCAGCAAAACGCAACTCACCGGCTTCTTCAACAATTTCAACGGCCGAATGAATGTTCAGGTCTAGAGTGCCCTTGGCACCCTTCACCGAAAGCTGCTGGCCGACGAGTTTAACTTCGACGCCTGCTGGCAACTTAACGGGGTTCTTAGCTACGCGTGACATGCTTATCCCCCCCTTAGAACACAGTGCAAAGCACTTCGCCGCCGACACCGGCAGCGCGCGCAGCACGATCCGTCATCACACCTTTGTTGGTGGAGACGATAGACACACCGAGGCCGCCACGAACTTTTGGCAACTCATCGACGGACTTGTACTGACGCAGGCCTGGACGGCTAACGCGCTTCACTTCTTCGATGACCGGACGGCCTTCGAAGTACTTCAGCTCGATGGATAGCAACGGCTTGGTTTCGCTGCTGATCTGATAACCCGCAATGTAACCTTCGTCCTTCAGGACTTTGGCTACAGCCACCTTCAACGTGGAGGATGGCATGCTTACGACGGGCTTTTCAGCCATCTGGGCATTACGGATACGAGTTAGCATGTCCGCTAACGGGTCCTGCATACTCATGGGCTAGACGCTCCTGATACAAAAAAAATGAGCCTTACGGCTACAACCTATCGCCTTAAAATTTCGGGCACGTGCAAGCACGGGCTCTGGCGAGCCGGCAATTCTAGGCGCACCCCAGAAATGAATCAAGCCCCAAAAGGGGCTTGATTCAAATTCAGGCTCTACGCCCATCGGTTCATGGTGATCACGATGGACGCAGTGCGAGAATAGCTGCTTACCAGCTGGCTTTAACCAGACCTGGTACGTCGCCACGCATTGCTGCTTGACGCAGCATGTTACGGCCGAGGCCGAACTTGCGATATACGCCGTGCGGACGACCTGTCAGGCGGCAACGGTTACGCATGCGCGAGGCACTTGCGTCACGTGGTTGCTTCTGCAGTGCGACCGTTGCTTCCCAACGTGCTTCTGGACTTGCGTTCAGATCCACGATGATCGCTTTCAGCGCAGCACGCTTGGTAGCGTACTTGGCAACGGTGAGCTGACGCTTCAGCTCACGGTTTTTCATGCTCTTCTTGGCCATGGTCCTACTCCAATCAGTTGCGGAACGGGAACTTGAAAGCACGCAGCAATGCGCGACCTTCTTCGTCCGTACGAGCAGTGGTGGTCAGGGTAATGTCCAGACCGCGCAGGGCATCGATCTTGTCGTAGTCGATTTCCGGGAAAATGATCTGCTCTTTAACGCCCATGCTGTAGTTACCACGACCATCAAAGGACTTGGCATTCAGGCCGCGGAAGTCGCGGACCCGAGGCAGGGAGATCGACAGCAGACGATCCAGGAATTCATACATACGCTCACGGCGCAGAGTCACTTTGACACCGATCGGCCAACCTTCACGGACTTTAAAGCCTGCGATAGATTTGCGAGCGTAAGTCACGACGACTTTTTGGCCGGTGATTTTTTCCAGGTCTGCAACAGCGTGCTCGATGACTTTCTTGTCACCGATCGCTTCGCCCAGACCCATGTTCAGGGTGATCTTGGTAACGCGTGGAACTTCCATCACGTTCGAAAGCTTAAGTTCTTCCTTAAGTTTCGGTGCGATTTCTTTCCAGTAAATCTCTTTTAGTCGTGCCATGGTCTTCTACCTAGCAGTGTTCAAGCATCAACCGCTTTTTGGGTCGACTTGAAGACACGAATTTTCTTGCCGTCTTCAACTTTGAAACCAACGCGATCAGCTTTGTTGGTTGCGCCGTTGAAAATGGCGACGTTAGAAGCGTGCAGTGGCGCTTCTTTCTCGACGATACCGCCCTGTACGCCCGACATCGGGTTTGGCTTGGTATGACGCTTCACCAGGTTGATCCCACCAACGACCAGACGGTCGTCAGCGAGAACCTTGAGCACCTTACCGCGCTTACCTTTGTCTTTGCCGGCGATCACGATGATCTCGTCGTCACGACGAATCTTTTGCATGTCGGATCTCCTTACAGCACTTCTGGGGCGAGCGAGACGATCTTCATGAACTTCTCAGTACGAAGTTCACGGGTCACTGGCCCAAAGATACGGGTGCCGATCGGCTCTTGCTTGTTGTTCAACAGAACAGCAGCGTTGCCATCAAAGCGGATGATGGAGCCGTCTGCGCGACGAACACCGTGGCGAGTGCGGACTACTACGGCAGTCATCACTTGGCCTTTCTTCACCTTACCGCGCGGAATTGCTTCTTTGACGGTAACTTTGATGATGTCACCGATACCAGCGTAACGACGATGAGAGCCACCAAGCACCTTGATGCACATAACGCGGCGCGCGCCGCTGTTATCGGCCACATCGAGCATGGATTGAGTCTGAATCATATAATTTCTCCGACCCCTAGCCCTTAGACTTCCACAGCGCGTTCGAGAACATCAACCAGCGCCCAAGATTTAGTCTTGGCCATCGGACGAGTTTCACGAATAGTGACCTTGTCGCCGATGTGGCACTGATTGGTTTCGTCGTGCGCGTGCAGCTTAGTCGAACGCTTAACGTATTTACCGTAGATTGGGTGCTTGACGCGACGCTCGATCAGTACGGTGATGGTCTTGTCCATCTTGTCGCTGACGACACGGCCAGTCAGCGTACGGACGGTTTTTTCGGCTTCAGCCATGATTACTTACCTGCCTGCTGGTTGAGCACAGTCTTCACGCGAGCGATGTCACGCTTAACTTGCGAGAGCAGGTGAGACTGCCCCAACTGGCCAGTTGCTTTCTGCATGCGCAGATTGAACTGGTCGCGCAGCAAGCCGAGCAGTTGCTCGTTCAGTTGCTGTGCTGATTTTTCACGAAGTTCATTCGCTTTCATCACATCACCGTCCGCTTAACAAAGGAGGTGGCGAGCGGCAGCTTTGCAGCAGCCAGGGCGAAAGCCTCACGCGCCAACTCTTCGGAAACACCCTCGATTTCATACAGGACTTTGCCTGGCTGAATCTGGGCAACCCAGTACTCCACGTTACCCTTACCTTTACCCATCCGAACTTCGAGGGGCTTTTTGGTAACAGGCTTGTCCGGGAATACACGGATCCAGATCTTGCCGCCACGTTTAACGTGACGGGTCAGTGCGCGACGCGCTGACTCGATCTGACGAGCGGTGAGACGACCACGAGCAACAGACTTCAGCGCGAACTCGCCGAAGCTGACTTTGCTACCGCGCAGTGCCAGACCACGGTTGTGGCCGGTCATCTGCTTGCGGAACTTCGTACGCTTAGGTTGCAACATTTGGCGTACCCCTTACTTAGCAGCTTTTTTACGAGGCGCTGGTGCTTGCGGCTTCAGCTCTTCTTGGCGACCACCAATTACTTCGCCTTTGAAGATCCAAACCTTTACACCGATCACACCATAAGTGGTGTGAGCTTCGTAGTTGGCATAGTCGATGTCGGCACGCAGGGTGTGCAAAGGCACACGACCTTCGCGATACCATTCAGTACGTGCAATTTCAGCACCGCCGAGACGACCGCTCACTTGGATTTTGATGCCTTTGGCACCAATGCGCATGGCGTTCTGCACTGCGCGCTTCATAGCGCGACGGAACATTACACGACGCTCCAGCTGCTGAGCTACGCTCTGCGCAACCAGCATACCGTCGAGTTCCGGCTTACGGATCTCTTCGATATTGATGTGCACAGGCACACCCATTTGCTTGGTCAGGTCCTGACGCAGCTTCTCAACATCTTCACCTTTCTTCCCGATAACGATACCTGGACGAGCGGTGTGGATGGTGATGCGTGCAGTCTGCGCCGGACGATGGATATCGATACGGCTTACGGACGCGCTTTTTAGTTTGTCTTGGAGATACTCTCGCACCTTCAGATCAGCGAACAAATAGTCCGCATAAGTCCGACCGTCTGCGTACCAGACGGAGGTGTGCTCCTTGACGATTCCCAGGCGAATGCCAATGGGATGTACTTTCTGACCCATCTCTTCGACTCCGTTACTTGTCAGCAACCTTGACAGTGATATGGCAAGACCGCTTGACGATGCGATCAGCACGGCCTTTGGCACGTGGCATGATTCGCTTCAGCGAACGCCCTTCGTTGACGAAAACGGTGGAGACCTTAAGGTCATCAACGTCTGCGCCTTCGTTATGCTCGGCGTTGGCTACGGCCGACTCCAGCACTTTCTTCATGATCTCGGCGGCTTTCTTACTGCTGAAAGCCAACAGGTTGAGCGCTTCGCCCACCTTCTTCCCGCGGATCTGGTCGGCGACCAAGCGGGCTTTCTGGGCGGAGATTCGAGCGCCCGACAACTTAGCGGCTACTTCCATCGTTCCTTACCCCTTAACGCTTGGCTTTCTTGTCTGCCACGTGCCCACGATAAGTGCGGGTACCGGCAAACTCGCCTAGTTTGTGGCCGACCATGTCTTCGTTCACGAGAACAGGAACATGCTGACGACCGTTATGCACAGCAATGGTCAAACCGACCATTTGTGGCAGGATCATAGAACGGCGCGACCAGGTCTTAACTGGTTTGCGATCGTTCTTTTCCGCCGCCACTTCGATCTTCTTCAGTAGGTGAAGATCAATAAAAGGACCTTTTTTCAGAGAACGTGGCACTGTCGTATCCCTCTATTTACTTGCGACGACGGACGATCATTTTGTCGGTACGCTTATTACCACGAGTCTTCGCGCCCTTAGTCGGGAAGCCCCACGGCGATACCGGATGACGACCACCAGAGGTACGACCTTCACCACCACCATGTGGGTGGTCAACCGGGTTCATGGCAACACCACGAACGGTTGGGCGAACGCCACGCCAGCGTTTGGCACCAGCTTTACCCAGCGAACGCAGGCTGTGCTCGGAGTTCGAGACCTCGCCCAGAGTCGCACGGCATTCAGCCAGAACTTTACGCATCTCACCGGAGCGAAGACGCAGGGTCACGTAGACACCTTCACGAGCGATCAGCTGTGCAGATGCACCAGCGGAACGAGCGATCTGGGCACCTTTACCCGGCTTCAATTCGATGCCGTGAACGGTAGAACCCACTGGAATGTTGCGCAGCTGCAGAGCGTTGCCTGGCTTGATTGGAGCCAGAGCGCCTGCGATCAGCTGGTCGCCAGCACTCACGCCTTTAGGCGCGATGATGTAACGACGCTCGCCGTCTGCGTACAGCAGCAGTGCGATGTGAGCAGTACGGTTTGGATCGTATTCAATACGCTCGACGGTGGCAGAAATGCCATCCTTGTCGTTGCGACGGAAATCGACCAGACGATAATGCTGCTTATGACCACCACCGATGTGACGAGTAGTGATGCGGCCATTGTTGTTACGACCACCAGTCTTCGATTTTTTCTCGAGCAGCGGTGCGTGAGGAGCGCCTTTATGCAGCTCCTGGTTGACCACCTTGACCACAAAACGGCGGCCAGGGGAAGTCGGTTTGCATTTAACGATTGCCATGATGCACCCCTTCCTTACTCAGCACTGCTGCTGAAATCGAGATCTTGGCCTGGCTGAAGGGAGATAACTGCCTTCTTCCAGTCATTACGCTTGCCCAGACCGCGAGCAGTGCGCTTGGTCTTACCCATAACATTAAGGGTAGTGACACGCTCTACTTTCACGCTGAACAGGCTTTCGACGGCCTTCTTGATTTCCAGCTTGGTTGCATCAGTAGCAACCTTGAAAACGAACTGACCTTTTTTGTCTGCCAGAACCGTAGCCTTCTCGGAAACGTGCGGGCCAAGCAGAACTTTAAATACGCGTTCCTGGTTCATCCCAGCAGCTCCTCGAATTTCTTCACGGCCGACACAGTGATCAACACTTTGTCGTATGCGATCAGACTAACTGGATCGGAACCTTGAACATCACGCACATCAACGTGCGGCAGGTTACGAGCAGCCAGGTACAGGTTCTGATCAACAGCGTCCGACACGATCAAAACGTCGGTCAGGCTCATGTCGTTCAGCTTGCCCAGCAGATCTTTGGTTTTCGGCGATTCAACAGCGAAATCCTGAACCACGACCAGACGATCAGTGCGAACCAGTTCAGCAAGGATGGAGCGCAGTGCAGCGCGATACATCTTCTTGTTGAGCTTCTGAGAATGATCCTGAGGACGTGCTGCGAAAGTGGTACCGCCGCCGCGCCAGATCGGGCTACGGATAGTACCGGCACGAGCACGGCCAGTACCCTTTTGACGCCAAGGGCGCTTACCGCCACCGGATACGTCAGAACGGGTCTTTTGCTGCTTGCTGCCCTGACGACCGCCAGCCATGTAGGCCACGACTGCCTGGTGAACCAGCGTCTCGTTGAATTCGCCGCCAAATGTCAGTTCGGAAACTTCGATCGCTTGGGCGTCATTTACATTTAATTGCATGTCAGCTTCCCCTTAACCGCGAGCCTTGGCTGCTGGACGTACAACCACATTGCCGCCAGTAGCGCCAGGAACAGCACCCTTGACCAACAACAGATTGCGTTCAGCGTCCACGCGCACTACTTCCAGGGACTGCACGGTCACGCGCTCAGCGCCCATATGACCGGACATTTTTTTGCCCTTGAATACACGACCAGGAGTCTGGCACTGGCCGATAGAGCCCGGGACGCGGTGGGACACGGAGTTACCGTGAGTATTATCTTGGCCACGGAAATTGTGGCGCTTGATAGTACCTTGGAAGCCTTTACCTTTGGACTGACCGGTAACATCTACCATCTGGCCAGCAGCAAAGATTTCTGCATTGATCAGATCGCCAGCCTTGTATTCGCCTTCTTCAAGACGGAATTCCAAGACAGTACGACCAGCGGCAACGTTCGCCTTAGCGAAGTGACCTGCTTGAGCAGCAGTCACACGGGAAGCACGACGCACGCCGACAGTGACTTGCACTGCACGATAGCCATCGACTTCTTCGGTTTTGAACTGGGTGACGCGATTCGGCTCGATCTCAATGACCGTAACCGGAATGGAGACACCTTCTTCGGTGAAAATACGGGTCATACCGCATTTACGACCGACTACACCAATAGTCATGTTGTAAACCTCATGAGTGTACGGGGCTTTCACCCGCTATGGCCGCCCATTTCAGAGCGTTACACGACTAAGACCCGAGTCTTAGCCGAGGCTGATCTGTACTTCCACACCTGCCGCAAGATCAAGCTTCATCAGCGCATCAACGGTTTTATCCGTTGGCTGGACAATGTCCAGAACACGCTTATGAGTACGGATCTCGTACTGGTCGCGCGCGTCTTTGTTGACGTGCGGAGAAACCAGAACGGTGAACCGCTCTTTACGGGTAGGGAGTGGAATCGGACCACGCACTTGAGCACCAGTACGTTTCGCGGTTTCCACGATTTCCTGGGTGGATTGGTCGATCAGGCGATGGTCAAAAGCCTTCAACCTGATACGGATTTGCTGATTTTGCATTGGATTTCAGACTCCAGGCTACTTCCCACCGAGCGCAATACGCCCGTTTAAAGGAGGCGCAATTCTATAGACGAGCTAACAGGGTGTCAACCCAATAAAAAAGCCCCCGCAAGCGGGGGCTCTTTTTGAAGATCATCGCTTACGCGATGATTTTGGCTACGACGCCAGCGCCGACGGTACGACCGCCTTCACGGATAGCGAAACGCAGACCGTCTTCCATTGCGATTGGCTTGATCAGGGTAACGGAAACTTTCACGTTATCACCTGGCATAACCATCTCAACGCCTTCCGGCAGTTCGCAGCTACCAGTTACGTCGGTAGTACGGAAATAGAACTGTGGACGGTAGCCTTTGAAGAAAGGAGTGTGACGACCGCCTTCTTCTTTGCTCAGAACGTAGATTTCAGCTTCGAACTGAGTGTGAGGCTTGACGGTACCTGGCTTGACCAGAACCTGACCACGCTCAACGTCGTCACGCTTGGTGCCGCGCAACAGAACGCCGCAGTTCTCGCCAGCACGACCTTCGTCGAGCAGCTTACGGAACATTTCAACACCGGTGCAGGTGGTGACGGTAGTGTCACGCAGACCAACGATTTCCAGTGGATCTTGAACCTTGACGATACCGCGCTCAACACGACCAGTCACAACAGTACCGCGACCAGAGATCGAGAATACGTCTTCGATTGGCATCAGGAACGGCTTGTCGACAGCACGCTCTGGCTGAGGGATGTAGCTGTCCAGAGTTTCAACCAACTTCTTGACGGCAGTGGTGCCCATCTCGTTGTCGTCTTTGCCTTCCAACGCCATACGGGCGGAGCCGATGATGATTGGAGTGTCGTCACCTGGGAAGTCGTAAGTGCTCAGCAGATCGCGCACTTCCATCTCAACCAGTTCCAGCAGCTCAGCGTCGTCTACCAGGTCAGCCTTGTTCAGGAAGACCACGATGTACGGAACGCCTACCTGACGGGACAGCAGGATGTGCTCACGAGTCTGTGGCATCGGACCATCAGCAGCCGAACAAACCAGGATAGCGCCGTCCATCTGGGCAGCACCGGTGATCATGTTCTTGACGTAGTCAGCGTGACCCGGGCAGTCAACGTGTGCGTAGTGACGTACAGACGAGTTGTACTCAACGTGAGCAGTGTTGATGGTGATACCGCGAGCCTTCTCTTCTGGTGCGCTGTCGATCTTATCGAAGTCAACACGAGCCGAACCGAAGACTTCGGAGCAGACGCGAGTCAGAGCAGCGGTCAGCGTAGTTTTACCATGGTCAACGTGACCGATGGTGCCAACGTTGACGTGCGGAAGGGAACGATCAAATTTTTCTTTAGCCACGACAAATAACTCCTAGCCTAAAGGCGCTGAATCAGCCTTGTTTTTTGGTTACAGTTTCGACGATGTGCGACGGAGCTGTATTGTATTTTTTGAATTCCATAGAGTAGCTTGCGCGACCTTGGGACATGGAGCGAACGTCGGTCGCATAACCGAACATCTCACCCAACGGAACCTCGGCACGAATTACCTTGCCGGAGACTGTATCTTCCATACCCAGGATCATGCCGCGACGACGGTTAAGGTCGCCCATCACGTCACCCATATAGTCTTCAGGCGTAACAACCTCTACAGCCATGATCGGTTCAAGCAACTCACCGCCGCCCTTCTGGGCCAGTTGCTTGGTCGCCATGGAAGCAGCCACCTTAAACGCCATCTCGTTCGAGTCGACGTCGTGGTAAGAACCATCAAACACGGTAGCCTTCAGGCCGATCAGCGGATAGCCGGCAACAACGCCGTTCTTCATCTGCTCTTCGATACCCTTCTGGATAGCCGGGATGTATTCCTTAGGAACCACACCACCCACTACTTCGTTCACGAATTGCAGACCTTCCTGACCTTCGTCAGCAGGTGCAAAACGGATCCAGCAGTGGCCGAACTGACCACGACCGCCGGACTGACGAACGAACTTGCCTTCGATTTCACAGTTCTTCGTGATGCGCTCACGATACGAAACCTGAGGCTTACCGATGTTGGCTTCGACGTTGAACTCACGGCGCATCCGGTCAACCAGGATGTCCAAGTGCAGCTCGCCCATGCCAGAGATGATCGTTTGACCAGTCTCTTCATCAGTTTTGACGCGGAAAGACGGGTCTTCTTGAGCAAGCTTGCCCAGTGCGATACCCATTTTTTCCTGGTCATCCTTGGTTTTAGGCTCTACGGCAACCGAAATAACCGGCTCCGGGAAGTCCATCCGAACCAGGATGATTGGCTTGTCAGCGTTGCACAAGGTTTCACCAGTGGTGACATCCTTCATGCCGATCAAGGCCGCGATGTCGCCAGCGCGTACTTCCTTGATCTCTTCGCGAGCGTTGGCGTGCATTTGCACCATACGACCCACGCGCTCTTTCTTGCCCTTGACCGAGTTGATCACGCCGTCGCCGGATGCCAACACGCCCGAGTAAACACGGACGAAGGTCAGCGTACCCACGAATGGATCGGTAGCGATCTTGAACGCCAGAGCCGAGAACGGCTCGTTGTCGTCCGCGTGACGCTCCATTTCCTCTTCCTCGTTATCAGGGTTCGAACCCTTGATAGCAGGAATGTCGACTGGAGCCGGCAGGTAGTCGATCACAGCGTCGAGAACCAGGGGAACACCCTTGTTCTTGAAGGAAGAACCGCAAACAGCAAGAACGATCTCACCAGCAATAGTACGCTGACGCAGAGCAGCCTTGATTTCCTCGTTGGTGAGTTCCTCACCCTCAAGGTATTTGTTCATCAGCTCTTCGCTGGCTTCAGCCGCAGCCTCAACCATGTTACTGCGCCATTCGTCAGCCAGCTCCTGCAGCTCTGCAGGGATAGGCTTGCGAACAGGGACCATACCTTTGTCGGAATCGTTCCAGTAGACCGCTTCCATAGACATCAGATCTATCTGACCCTGGAAGTTATCTTCAGAACCGATTGCCAACTGGATCGGCACCGGAGTGTGACCCAAACGCTGCTTGATCTGGGCAATTACCCGCAGAAAGTTTGCGCCAGCACGGTCCATTTTGTTCACGTAAACAATACGTGGAACGCCGTACTTGTTGGCTTGACGCCATACGGTTTCGGACTGAGGCTCCACGCCAGAGGTACCACAGAAAACAACGACCGCGCCGTCGAGTACACGCAGGGAACGCTCAACTTCAATCGTGAAGTCTACGTGGCCCGGGGTGTCAATCACGTTGAAGCGATATTGGTCTTTGTGCTGCTTCTCGGAACCCTGCCAAAAGGCAGTAATAGCAGCAGAAGTAATGGTAATACCACGCTCCTGCTCCTGAACCATCCAGTCGGTGGTCGCGGCGCCATCATGCACCTCGCCCATCTTGTGGCTTTTGCCGGTGTAAAAAAGGACGCGCTCGGTGGTGGTGGTTTTACCAGCATCCACATGAGCGACGATACCAATGTTACGGTAACGGCTGATCGGTGTAGTACGAGCCATAAAGCCCTCGCAAAATTAGTGACGCTGAAATTAGAAGCGGTAGTGCGAGAAAGCTTTGTTGGCTTCAGCCATACGGTGCACGTCTTCACGCTTCTTGACCGCAGCACCTTTACCTTCGGCGGCGTCCAACAGTTCGCCAGCCAAACGCAGAGCCATAGACTTCTCACCGCGCTTGCGCGCGAAGTCTACCAGCCAACGCATTGCCAGAGCATTACGACGGGACGGACGAACTTCGACCGGGACCTGGTAAGTAGCACCGCCTACACGGCGCGACTTCACTTCGACCAGCGGAGCGATGGCGTCGAGAGCTTTCTCGAAGATTTCCAGGGGATCGGAGTTCTTGCGTTCTTTAACCTTTTCCAGCGCGCCATAAACGATACGCTCGGCAACGGCTTTCTTGCCGCTTTCCATAACGTGGTTCATGAACTTGGCCAGAATCTGGCTGCCGTATTTTGGATCGTCAAGCACTTCGCGCTTGGCTGCTACGCGTCTTCTTGGCATGGATAAGCCCTCAAACGGTCTTCAGGTTCGCTCGGAATCAGCACCTAATGGCGCCTCCGACCTTACTCTTATCGACTCAGAAAATAAGATGATTCAATTTTTTTCAAAAAGCCGCTACTACTTAGGCTTCTTGGTCCCGTACTTCGAACGACCCTGGTTACGACCTTTGACACCGGAGGTATCCAACGAACCGCGGACGGTGTGGTAACGAACACCTGGCAAGTCTTTTACACGGCCGCCGCGAATCAGTACGACGCTGTGCTCTTGCAGGTTGTGGCCTTCACCGCCGATGTACGAGGAAACCTCGAAACCGTTGGTCAGACGCACACGGCATACTTTACGCAGTGCCGAGTTAGGTTTTTTCGGCGTAGTTGTGTACACGCGAGTGCACACACCACGACGCTGCGGGCAGTTCTGCAGCGCAGGCACGTCGGATTTCTCGACGATACGCTTACGCGGCTGACGTACCAGCTGGTTGATAGTTGCCATCTACTAGCTCCACTGTTGTCTTGCGACGCTATTGTCTTACAAGAAAAGCAAAATGGCAGGACATACGTCCCGCCAGATTTAGGGGTACAAGAGTCTAAAGAGGATCCTGCCCCCAGTCAAGGCAAAGCCCCGGTGTCCACAGCCACTGGCAACCCATCAACCGGTTGAGACCAATGACTGTGAAAATCGGGGCCCTACTCTCAATTACTGCTTGAGTTCAACGCTTCAGTGAGCGCGGCTTCAACTTCGCTCGCACTTACACGCATCGGCTTGTCGGCTTCACGACGACGCTTGCGCTCGCTGTGATATGCCAGACCGGTACCTGCAGGGATCAGACGACCCACTACCACGTTTTCTTTCAGGCCGCGCAGATAATCGCGCTTGCCGGTAACCGCCGCTTCGGTCAGTACGCGAGTGGTCTCCTGGAAGGAGGCCGCCGAGATGAACGATTCGGTGGACAGCGACGCCTTGGTGATACCAAGCAACACACGAGTGAATTTGGAAACAAATTTCTCGTCGGTCGCAAGGCGCTCGTTTTCAACCAGGACATGCGTCAACTCCATCTGGTCACCCTTGATGAAGCTGGAGTCGCCAGACTCAGCGATCTCGACCTTACGCAGCATCTGACGAAGGATCGTTTCAATGTGCTTGTCGTTGATCTTCACGCCTTGCAGGCGGTAAACGTCCTGAATCTCGTTGACGATGTATTTCGCCAGAGCGCTGACACCCAGCAGGCGCAGGATATCGTGCGGATCGCTTGGGCCGTCGGAGATAACCTCACCACGGCTGACTTGCTCACCTTCGAAGACGTTCAGATGACGCCATTTTGGAATCAGCTCTTCGTACGGATCGGTACCATCGTTTGGCGTGATAACGAGACGACGCTTGCCTTTGGTCTCTTTACCGAACGCGATCGTACCGCTGACTTCAGCCAGGATCGATGCTTCTTTAGGGCGACGCGCCTCGAACAGGTCGGCAACGCGCGGCAGACCACCAGTGATGTCACGGGTTTTGGAGGTCTCTTGCGGGATACGGGCGATAACGTCACCCACACCCACTTGCACACCATCCGCAACACCGACGAGGGCGTTTGCCGGCAGGAAGTACTGAGCCGGTACGTCAGTACCCGGCAGCAGCAGATCCTTACCATCAACACCAACCATCTTGACCGCAGGACGAATGTCTTTACCTGCTGCAGGACGATCTTTGGCATCCAGTACTTCGATGTTCGTCAAACCGGTCAATTCGTCCGTCTGGCGCTTGATCGTAATACCTTCCTCCATGCCCACGTAGGTCACGGTACCTTTCATCTCGGTGACGATTGGGTGAGTGTGTGGGTCCCACTTGGCCACGATGGACCCGGCGTCGACCTTGTCACCTTCCTTCACCAGAATCACAGCACCATACGGCAGCTTGTAGCGCTCGCGCTCACGACCGAACTCGTCGGCTATTGCCAACTCACCGGAACGCGACACCGCGACCAGGTGACCATCAAGACGCTCAACGTGCTTCAGGTTGTGTAGACGAACGATACCGCCGTTCTTCACCTGAACACTGTCAGCAGCAGAAGTACGGCTTGCCGCACCACCGATGTGGAACGTACGCATGGTCAGCTGGGTACCCGGCTCACCGATCGACTGAGCCGCGATAACGCCGACCGCCTCACCGATGTTCACCTGGTGACCGCGCGCCAGATCACGGCCATAGCACTTGGCGCAGATACCGAAACGTGTCTCACAGCTGATCGGAGAACGTACGATCACTTCGTCGATGCTGTTCAGCTCGATGAATTCAACCCACTTCTCGTCAACCAGCGTGCCGCCTGGAACGATGACATCTTCAGTGCCAGGCTTGAATACGTCGCGGGCGATCACTCGACCCAATACGCGTTCGCCCAACGGCTCTACGACGTCGCCACCTTCAATGTGCGGCGTCATGACCAGACCGTGTTCAGTACCGCAGTCAACCTCGGTAACGACCAGATCTTGTGCCACGTCTACAAGACGACGAGTCAGGTAACCAGAGTTCGCGGTTTTCAACGCGGTATCCGCAAGCCCCTTACGAGCACCGTGCGTCGAGATGAAGTACTGAAGAACGCTCAAACCTTCACGGAAGTTAGCAGTGATCGGTGTCTCGATGATCGAGCCATCCGGCTTGGCCATCAGACCCCGCATACCTGCCAACTGACGAATCTGTGCTGCGGAACCCCGCGCACCCGAGTCAGCCATCATGTACATCGAGTTGAAGGATTCCTGATCAACGGTCTCACCGTGACGATCGACAACCTTCTCTTTCGAGAGGTTCGACATCATCGCCTTGGAGACTTCATCGTTGGCCTTGGACCAGAGGTCGATCACCTTGTTGTACTTCTCGCCCTGGGTAACCAGGCCGGAGGCGTACTGACTCTCGATTTCTTTCACTTCATCGGTTGCTGCGTCGATGATGCGAGCTTTTTCATCAGGGATAACAAAGTCGTTAACGCCGATGGAGACACCCGAGATCGTCGAATAGGCAAAACCGGTGTACATCAGCTGGTCAGCGAAGATTACAGTCTCTTTCAGGCCAACCACGCGGTAGCACTGGTTGATCAGCTTGGAGATTGCCTTCTTCTTCATCGGCTGATTGACGACGTCGTATGACAAGCCGGCCGGAACCACTTGGAACAGCAGCGCACGGCCGACGGTTGTGTCGACGATACGAGTATTCTTGACGCTGCCACCGTCACGATCATTGATCGTTTCGTTGATGCGCACTTTCACTTTTGCATGCAGAGCGGCTTCGCCCGCACGGAATACACGGTCCACTTCCTGCAGATCCGCGAATACACGACCTTCGCCTTTGGCGTTGATCGCTTCACGAGTCATGTAGTACAGACCCAATACAACGTCCTGCGAAGGAACGATGATTGGCTCACCGTTCGCTGGCGACAGAATGTTGTTGGTCGACATCATCAGCGCACGGGCTTCGAGCTGGGCTTCCAGCGTCAGCGGCACGTGAACAGCCATCTGGTCACCGTCGAAGTCGGCGTTGTATGCCGCACAGACCAACGGGTGCAGCTGGATCGCTTTACCTTCGATGAGAACCGGCTCAAACGCCTGGATACCCAGACGGTGAAGCGTCGGCGCACGGTTCAGGAGCACCGGGTGTTCGCGAATGACTTCGGCGAGAACGTCCCAGACTTCTGGCAGCTCGCGCTCGACCATTTTCTTGGCAGCTTTGATGGTGGTAGCGAGACCACGCATCTCGAGCTTGCCGAAAATGAACGGCTTGAACAGCTCCAGTGCCATCTTCTTGGGCAGACCGCACTGATGCAGACGCAGGGTCGGGCCTACGGTAATTACCGAACGGCCAGAGTAGTCAACACGCTTACCGAGCAAGTTCTGACGGAAACGGCCCTGCTTACCCTTGATCATGTCAGCCAGGGATTTCAGAGGACGCTTGTTCGAACCTGTGATGGCGCGACCGCGACGACCGTTATCAAGCAACGCATCCACAGCTTCCTGCAACATGCGCTTTTCGTTGCGCACGATGATGTCAGGAGCAGACAGATCGAGCAGGCGCTTCAAACGGTTGTTACGGTTGATCACTCGACGATAGAGATCGTTAAGGTCGGAAGTCGCGAAACGACCACCATCCAGCGGGACCAGTGGACGCAGATCTGGCGGCAGAACCGGCAGGACGGTCAACACCATCCATTCTGGAAGGTTGCCGGAACCCTGGAAGGCTTCCATCAACTTCAGACGCTTGGACAGCTTCTTGATTTTGGTCTCGGAGTTGGTTTGCGGAATCTCTTCGCGCAGCCGGCCAATCTCGTGTTCCAGATCAATAGCGTGCAGCAGCTCGCGGACAGCCTCGGCACCCATACGGGCGTCGAAGTCGTCACCGAACTCTTCGAGAGCTTCGAAGTATTGCTCGTCGTTAAGCAGTTGCCCTTTTTCGAGCGTGGTCATGCCCGGATCGATAACGACATAGCTCTCGAAGTAGAGAACGCGTTCGATATCACGCAGGGTCATGTCCATCAGCAAGCCGATACGGGACGGCAGCGATTTCAGGAACCAGATGTGAGCTACCGGCGAAGCCAGTTCGATGTGAGCCATGCGCTCACGACGGACTTTGGCCAGCGCGACTTCAACGCCACACTTCTCGCAGATGACGCCACGATGCTTCAAGCGCTTGTACTTACCGCACAGGCACTCGTAATCCTTGACCGGGCCAAAGATCTTGGCGCAGAACAGGCCGTCACGCTCAGGTTTGAACGTACGGTAGTTGATGGTTTCCGGCTTTTTAACTTCACCGAACGACCACGAACGGATCATCTCAGGCGACGCCAATCCAATACGGATAGCGTCGAACTCTTCGACTTGACCCTGGTTTTTCAGCAAATTCAGTAGGTCTTTCAAGGCCTTTCCTCCTGGCGGAGCAGAGGGCAGTCATACCGACCCACCCTCGATTCGCGTCACGTGTTATTCGGTTTCCAGATCGATATCGATACCGAGCGAACGGATTTCTTTGATCAACACGTTGAAGGACTCGGGCATGCCCGGCTCCATACGGTGATCGCCGTCCACGATGTTCTTGTACATCTTGGTCCGACCGTTCACGTCGTCCGACTTCACTGTGAGCATTTCTTGCAGAGTGTACGCCGCGCCATAAGCTTCCAGCGCCCAAACCTCCATCTCCCCGAAACGCTGACCACCGAACTGAGCCTTACCACCCAGCGGCTGCTGAGTAACCAGGCTGTACGAACCAGTGGAACGCGCGTGCATCTTGTCGTCCACCAAGTGGTTCAGCTTCAGCATGTACATGTAGCCAACGGTGACCGGACGCTCAAACTTGTTGCCGGTACGGCCGTCGAACAGCTGCATCTGGCCACTGTCCGGCATGTCCGCCAGGCGGAGCATTGCCTTGATTTCGGATTCCTTCGCACCGTCAAATACCGGGGTAGCCATTGGAACGCCGCCACGCAGGTTCTTCGCCAGATCCAGAATCTCCTGATCAGACAGGTCATCTAGACTCTCTTGACGGCCGCCAATCTCGTTGTAGATCTCGTTCAGGAACTTACGCAGCTCAACGACTTTACGCTGCTCTTCAAGCATGCGGTTGATCTTCTCGCCCAACCCCTTAGCCGCGAGACCGAGGTGGGTTTCGAGGATCTGACCGACGTTCATACGCGAAGGTACACCCAACGGGTTGAGGACGATATCTACCGGAGTACCGTTGGCATCGTGCGGCATGTCTTCAACCGGCATGATCACGGAGACCACACCTTTGTTACCGTGACGACCGGCCATCTTGTCGCCAGGCTGGATACGACGGCGGATGGCAAGGTAAACCTTGACGATCTTGAGTACACCTGGAGCAAGATCATCGCCCTGCTGCAGCTTGCGCTTCTTGTCTTCGAACTTGTCGTCAAGCAGACGGCGACGATCGACGATGTAAGCCTGAGCTTTCTCGAGTTGCTCGTTCAGCGCATCTTCGACCATGCGCAGCTTGAACCACTGACCGTGTTCCAGGCCGTCCAGAATTTCATTGGTGATTTCCTGCCCCTTCTTCAGGCCAGCACCACCTTCAGCGGTACGACCCACCAGAGCGGAACGCAAACGTTCGAACGTTGCGCCTTCAACAATGCGGAACTCTTCGTTCAGGTCCTTGCGGATCTCGTCGAGCTGGCTCTTCTCGATGGACAGCGCACGAGCATCACGCTCAACGCCATCACGAGTGAAGACCTGAACGTCGATAACGGTGCCTTTGGTACCGGTAGGCACGCGCAAGGACGTGTCTTTAACGTCGCTTGCTTTTTCACCGAAGATCGCACGCAGCAGCTTCTCTTCCGGGGTCAGCTGGGTCTCGCCTTTCGGAGTGACCTTACCTACCAGGATGTCGCCTGCGCCGACTTCAGCGCCTACATAAACGATACCAGCTTCATCCAGCTTGTTCAGTGCTGCCTCACCCACGTTAGGGATGTCGGCAGTGATCTCTTCAGGCCCGAGCTTGGTATCACGCGCCACACAGGTCAGTTCCTGAATGTGGATCGTGGTGAAGCGGTCTTCCTGAACAACACGCTCGGACAGGCAGATGGAGTCTTCGAAGTTGAAGCCGTTCCACGCCATGAACGCGATGCGCATGTTCTGACCCAGCGCCAGTTCACCCATATCGGTGGACGGGCCGTCAGCCATGATGTCGCTACGCTGAACGCGGTCACCCTTGCTCACCAGCGGACGCTGGTTGATGCAGGTATTCTGGTTCGAACGTGTGTATTTGGTCAGGTTGTAGATGTCGACACCGGCTTCGCCTGTCTCAACTTCGTCATCTGCAACACGAACCACGATACGGCTGGCGTCTACCGAGTCGATCACGCCGCC
The DNA here is from genome assembly GCF_046540435.1 of Pseudomonas sp. W5-01. Taxonomy (NCBI): domain Bacteria; kingdom Pseudomonadati; phylum Pseudomonadota; class Gammaproteobacteria; order Pseudomonadales; family Pseudomonadaceae; genus Pseudomonas; species Pseudomonas sp. W5-01. The sequence continues at coordinate 8,119 of NZ_JAXCIP010000007.1, read as the reverse complement.
ACGACGGGCCACGACGCAAACACCGGAGTCACGCGCAACGTTGCGCTCCATGCCAGTACCAACCAGCGGCTTGTCAGCGCGCAATGTTGGGACAGCCTGACGCTGCATGTTCGAACCCATCAACGCACGGTTGGCGTCGTCGTGCTCAAGGAACGGGATCAGCGATGCCGCGACCGATACAACCTGCTTCGGCGAAACATCCATCAGGGTGACGTCTTCCGGCGCCTTGACGGTGAACTCGTTCAAGTGACGAACAGCAACCAGCTCGTCAATCAGGATCTTCTTGTCGTTCATTGCGGCAGAAGCCTGGGCAATGACGTGATCTGCTTCCTCAATAGCCGAGAGGAAAACAATTTCGTCAGTTACCAGAGCATCTTTAACCACACGGTACGGGCTCTCGAGGAAGCCGTACTGGTTGGTGCGCGCATAGGCAGCCAAGGAGTTGATCAGACCAATGTTCGGACCTTCCGGCGTTTCAATCGGGCACACGCGACCGTAGTGAGTCGGGTGTACGTCACGGACTTCAAAGCCAGCACGCTCACGCGTCAGACCACCAGGGCCGAGTGCAGAGACGCGACGCTTGTGAGTGATCTCGGACAGCGGGTTGTTCTGGTCCATGAACTGTGAAAGCTGGCTGGAACCGAAGAACTCTTTCACCGCCGCCGCTACAGGCTTGGCGTTGATCAGGTCTTGAGGCATCAGGCCTTCGCTTTCCGCCATCGACAGACGTTCTTTGACCGCGCGCTCAACACGCACCAGACCTACACGGAACTGGTTCTCGGCCATCTCACCTACACAACGAACGCGACGGTTACCAAGGTGATCGATGTCATCGACGATGCCTTTACCGTTACGGATGTCGACCAGAGTCTTCAGCACAGCGACGATGTCGTCTTTGTGGAGCACGCCAGAACCTTCGATCTCGGTACGACCGATACGACGGTTAAACTTCATCCGACCTACAGCCGACAGATCGTAACGCTCTGGGCTGAAGAACAGATTGTTGAACAAGGTCTCGGCAGCATCCTTGGTAGGTGGCTCGCCAGGACGCATCATCCGATAGATTTCGACCAGGGCTTCAAGCTGATTGCCGGTCGAGTCGATCTTCAAGGTGTCGGAAATGAACGGGCCGCAGTCGATATCGTTCGTGTATAGCGTCTCGATACGGACAACCTGAGCCTTGGCGATCTTCGCCAGGATCTCGGTGTTCAGTTCGGTATTGCACTCGGCAATGATCTCACCCGTCGCCGGGTGCACGATCGCTTTGGCGCTAGTGCGGCCGATTACGTAGTCGAGCGGAACTTCAAGGGTCTTGATGTTCGCTTTTTCGAGCTGGTTAATGTGGCGAGCCGTGATACGACGGCCTTGCTCAACAATGACCTTGCCCTTGTCGTCCAGTATATCCAGAACGGCAATTTCGCCACGCAGGCGCTGAGGCACCAACTCCAGATTCAGGTTCTCGCCATGAACGTGGAATACGTTGGTGGTGTAGAAGGCATCCAGCACTTCTTCAGTGGTGTAACCCAATGCACGGAGCAGAACCGATGCAGGGAGTTTGCGGCGACGGTCGATACGTACGAAGACACAGTCTTTCGGATCGAATTCGAAGTCCAGCCACGAACCACGGTAAGGAATGATGCGAGCCGAGTACAACAGTTTGCCAGAGCTGTGCGTCTTACCGCGGTCGTGGTCAAAGAACACGCCTGGGGAACGGTGCAGCTGGGAAACGATCACTCGTTCGGTACCGTTGATAACGAAGGTACCGTTCTCAGTCATCAGGGGGATTTCACCCATGTAGACTTCTTGCTCTTTGATGTCCTTGATCGCTTTATTCGACGATTCTTTGTCGAAAATGATCAGACGTACTTTTACCCGCAAAGGTACGGCGTATGTCACACCGCGGAGCACGCATTCCTTGACATCAAAAGCCGGTTCGCCCAGACGATAACCCACATACTCCAAAGCAGCATTGCCGGAGTAGCTGATGATCGGGAAAACAGATTTGAAGGCCGCATGCAGGCCCACGTCGCGGAACTGATCTTTAGTCGCTCCCGCTTGCAAGAATTCACGATACGAATCCAGCTGGATGGCCAGGAGGTAAGGCACATCCATGACGTCCGGCAACTTGCTAAAGTCCTTGCGGATACGTTTTTTCTCAGTATATGAGTAAGCCATCAGCGTTCCCCAGCTTGGTCACCTGCTTGTTTGGCTCCTCCCGACGGGAGCAGCCAGAAAAATCTTGCGAACCCCATGGTTCGCGCCACCGTTCAAGGTGGGTAGATCACGTAATCAGCGCTAACCGAATCAGCTGCCAACAACGGAAAAAGGCCGGTGGCAGAAGCCACCAGCCATCAGCCTTTCGCTTAACGCTTGGGCTGGAAACGCAAAGTCGATGCTTACTTCAGCTCGACTTTAGCGCCTGCTTCTTCCAGGGTAGCCTTGGCTTTGTCAGCAGCGTCTTTTGCTACTGCTTCCAGGACCATTGCTGGAGCGCCGTCAACGACTGCCTTGGCTTCTTTCAGGCCCAGACCGGTCAGTTCACGAACTGCTTTAATGACGTTAACTTTCTTCTCGCCCGCTTCCAGCAGCATGACGTTGAATTCGGTTTGCTCTTCAACAACGGCAGCAGCAGCAGCTGGACCAGCGGAAGCAGCGGCAGCGCTAACACCGAATTTTTCTTCGAATGCTTTGATCAGCTCTACAACCTGCAGAACGGACATTTCAGCTACGGCGTTGAGGATATCGTCTTGAGAGATAGACATGACTCTAATTCCTGAATTGGGGGACGGCCTACGCGACCATCGAAATAAACAAAAATACGCGAGAGGAAGTGCCTGCCCTTAGGCTGCAGCGGCTTCTTTCTGTTCGCGGATGGCCGCCAGTGTACGAGCGAGCTTGCTGGTAGCGCCTTGAATCACGCTCATCAGCTGCGAAATCGCTTCGTTGCGGGTCGGCAATGTTGCCAGTACGTCGATCTGATTAGGTGCGAGGAACTTGCCCTCGAACGCAGCTGCCTTGATCTCGAACTTATCCTGACCTTTAGCGAACTCTTTGAACAAACGGGCAGCAGCGCCAGGGTGTTCATTGGAGAACGCGATCAAGGTCGGGCCGGTGAACACATCGTTGAGGACACTGTATTCAGTGTCAGCAACGGCGCGCTTGAGCAGAGTGTTACGTACGACACGCACGTATACGCCAGCTTCACGAGCCTCTTTACGGAGTCCGGTCATCGCGCCTACTGTCACACCGCGGGCATCAGCCACAACAGCAGACAGAGCGTTTTTGGCAGCCTCGTTGACTTCAGCGACGATGGCCTTCTTGTCTTCGAGTTTAATTGCCACGGGTTTAACTCCTGCTTGTTACCGTTTCATCTGACCTGAGCCGGATGTCGTTTTGGTGTCTGATTCGGTAAGGAACCGGGAGCACCATCTGCGTAGGCTTGAGGTTTAAGACTTTCGCCGCCTACGGTCTTGGATAGCCCCCGCCAGGCAGGGACCCCAATTTTCGCAACGGCGCGGTTACCCGCGCCGTGCCAGTCTCACGCGTCCAACGAACCTTGGTCGATGACCAAGCCTGGGCCCATAGTGGTGCTCAGGGTTACGCGCTTGACGTAGATACCTTTCGAGGAAGCAGGCTTGATACGCTTCAAATCAGCGATCAGTGCTTCAACGTTCTCACGCAGCTTGTCTGCTTCGAAGCCGACCTTGCCAACGGAAGTGTGGATAATGCCGTTTTTATCGGTGCGATAGCGAACCTGACCAGCCTTGGCATTTTTAACGGCAGTGGCTACGTCTGGAGTAACAGTACCGACCTTCGGGTTAGGCATCAGGCCACGCGGGCCGAGGATCTGACCCAACTGACCAACAACACGCATTGCGTCCGGGGAGGCAATAACGACGTCATAGTTCAGATCGCCGCCCTTCATTTCAGCAGCCAGATCGTCCATACCAACGCGGTCAGCACCGGCAGCCAGAGCAGCTTCAGCAGCTGGACCCTGAGTAAATACGGCTACACGAACGGTCTTGCCAGTGCCGTGTGGCAGTACGGTAGCGCTACGTACAACCTGGTCGGATTTACGTGGGTCAACACCGAGGTTCACAGCAACGTCTACGGACTCGCTGAACTTCACTGTCGACAACTCAGCCAGCAGGGCAGCAGCTTCGTTGAAGTTATACGATTTGCCAGCTTCAACCTTGGAAGCGATAGCCTTTTGGCGCTTAGTCAGCTTAGCCATTACACACCCTCCACGTTAAGGCCCATGCTACGAGCGGAACCGGCGATTGTACGCACGGCGGCGTCCATATCAGCAGCGGTCAAGTCGGCATTTTTTGCCTTGGCGATTTCTTCAAGCTGAGCACGGGTCACAGTGCCAACTTTTACGGTATTCGGACGAGCCGAGCCGCTGGTCAAACCAGCTGCTTTTTTCAGCAGTACCGAAGCCGGGGTGCTTTTGGTTTCAAATGTGAAGCTGCGGTCACTGTAAACAGTGATGATCACAGGAGTCGGCAGGCCTGGCTCAATACCCTGAGTACGGGCGTTGAACGCTTTGCAGAACTCCATGATGTTCACGCCGTGCTGACCCAGTGCAGGACCAACGGGCGGGCTCGGATTAGCCTGAGCGGCTTTCACTTGAAGCTTGATGTAAGCGGTAATCTTCTTGGCCATGAGGCACTCCAATTACGGGTTCTAGCGCCTCGAGAGGCTCCCCGGTTACTTGCGCGTTTATCCCGGTGACGAAAAAACCCCACAGCCCAAGGCTGCGGGGTATGGGATTCTGAGATCAGTTACGCCTTTTCGACCTGACTGAACTCCAGCTCCACCGGAGTGGAGCGTCCGAAAATGAGCACGGCCACCTGGATCCGACTCTTCTCGTAATTGACCTCTTCAACGGTACCGTTGAAGTCAGCAAACGGACCGTCTGTAACACGAACGACTTCGCCCGGCTCGAACAGAGTTTTTGGCTTTGGCTTATCGCTGCCATCAGCGACGCGACGCAGAATGGCTTCAGCTTCTTTATCGGTAATTGGGGCAGGCTTGTCTGCAGTGCCGCCAATGAAGCCCATGACACGAGGAGTATCCTTAACCAAGTGCCAGGTACCTTCGTTCATGTCCATCTGGACAAGCACATAGCCAGGGAAGAACTTACGTTCACTTTTGCGTTTCTGGCCGTTACGCATCTCCACCACTTCTTCAGTAGGGACCAGAATTTCGCCGAAGCCATCTTCCATGCCTGCAAGCTTTACGCGCTCAACCAGTGAGCGCATGACATGCTTCTCGTAACCCGAGTAGGCATGCACTACGTACCAACGCTTAGCCACGGGACACCCTTAGCCGACAATCAAGGAAACAAGCCAGCCGAGCAGGGAATCCAACCCCCACAACAGCAGCGCCACCACAAGAACCACTGCAACCACGATCAAAGTGGTCTGGGTAGTCTCTTGGCGCGTAGGCCACACGACTTTACGAATCTCAGCGCGCGCTTCCTTGGCCAAAACAAAGAAAGCCTTGCCCTTCCCCGTCTGCAGCGCCACATAGGCTGCCACGGCGGCGATTACAAGCAGGGCAAGAACGCGATACAGGATTGGTTGCGCAGAATAGTATTGATTTCCAACGACACCCACGACCACCAGAAGCACTACTACAAGCCACTTCACGAGATCAAACCGGGAGTCTTGGGCTTCAGCCTTTGGATTCATCTACTAAAATCCTGTGAAAAGAAAGCCAGATACATTTGAGAATCTGGCAGGTCAGGAGGGAATCGAACCCCCAACCTACGGTTTTGGAGACCGTCGCTCTGCCAATTGAGCTACTGACCTAAAAGCAAAATCAGGCCGAACATTATGCGGACCTGACAGGAAGATTTCAACAGCAACTCGATAATGCGATCGCAAAAATCGACTCACTGCAGCACCAGCTTACCAAGAGCGTAAAGATCCCGGGATTCTTGGCGGCTAAAACAAAGGCAGATACTCACATATCTGCCTTAGTAATGGAGCTCTTGAGCGGATTTGAACCGCTGACCTCACCCTTACCAAGGGTGTGCTCTACCAACTGAGCTACAAGAGCAAAACACATTGCACAACCAGCAAACTTGGAGCGGGTAGCGGGAATCGAACCCGCATCATCAGCTTGGAAGGCTGAGGTTCTACCACTAAACTATACCCGCTGAGCTTTGCTGCTTACGCTCAAAATATGGTGGAGGGGGAAGGATTCGAACCTTCGAAGTCGTAGACGTCAGATTTACAGTCTGATCCCTTTGGCCGCTCGGGAACCCCTCCTAAGCGAGGCAACATTCTATATCATGCCACCCTTCTGTCAACCTTTTTCTCAATAAAAACTTGAGGTTACAAGCATTGACTCTTGCTACACCAGTACGAATCAAGTGATCTGCACTGCGAAGCGGGCGCCATTCTATTCAAACTAATCTGGGGTTGCAATGCCTTCACACGACATTATTTCATTTTTTAGCATGGGAAAATCTCCACGGAGCTCGGCGATAAGCGCATCGCTCACCAGCCGCCTACTCGCAGGTGCAATTTTTAGCCAAAACACGCTGCCTTGCTGATCCAGGCGCTTTCCCAGGTGAGTATCGATATCCAACGCAACAAGGCGCTGCTCGAGAAGCGTCACCTCAGCCCGCTTGGCGGTGCCGCCCAAATAGAGGCATTTCTCTTGCTCTGCGTCCATCCGCTCCTTACCCCTACCCAATCCGGACTCGCTAAGCAGCCGAATATCCTGGCCATATGATCGATGGGTTAACAGCGGCTCGACCTCTTTCGGGCGTAGCGGCGCATCCTGCTGATGCCAGACAAAATAAAGACCGTTCAACATGAGCAACAAAAAAAACGCCCAGGGCATAATCACCTCATAGACAACACGCATCCGAATGCATATCTACCAACTCCTATCTCTACCCTAATTACCCTCGAGCCTCAGACTCACCTCCCCCCCGGCAAACTGCTCCTCACGGCCACCTACCTCCAGCCGTAGCGCTCCATCGTCACCAACTCCCAAGACCACACCCCGGGTGATCTTCGCACCCGTAGTGAGAGCGACCGCAAGGCCCTGCCATAAGTGCTTGTCTTCCCAATCTTTTCGGTAGGCCGCAAAGCCTTTCTCCTGATGACCAGCAAGATAAACGCTGAGATTTCGACTGAGCGCGCAAGCAACGCGATTCCGATCCTGAACATGCACAAGCTCCAGAGCCAATGAAGTCCAAGCCTGGTCTACGTTAATGGATTCACGCATATTTACGTTGATCCCAATACCAATCACTACATGACATACATTGGCAGGATCGCCGGTGACTTCGAGCAGAACCCCAGCAATCTTCTTACCGCCGACCAGAATGTCGTTAGGCCATTTTAGCCCCGCAGTACCAATACCGAGCTCTCGCAGCGTATCTACCACAGCAAGGCCTACGAGTAGACTGAGGCCATCCAGGCGGCGCGTCCCGCCATCCAGACGCAAGGCGAGGCTGTAATAGAGATTTTCAGCGAAAGGACTTACCCACTGACGGCCACGCCTGCCGCGGCCAGCCGCCTGCCGCTCTGCAAGAACCAAGCAAGGAAGTTCAGCGCCTGAATTCGCTACTCGCATGGCTTCAGCATTAGTTGAGTCGATAATTTCGTGAATCCTGCACGTCCAACCCAACCCGACATGCTCCCGGCGCAGCGCCTCATAGTCCAGCAAGGACAGCGGCGACGCCAATCGGTAGCCACGACCGCGCACCTTGTAAATTTCTATGCCGAGGTCAGCCTGGACCTGCTGCAGCTTCTTCCAGACGGCGCTCCGGCTGACGCCCAGCGCAAGCCCCAGATCCTCGCCGGAGTGAAACGCACCGTCTTCAAGTAGCTTTAGCAGTGTATGCATGAGTGAGAGTGCCTAGTAGTAGACGCGCATGATAGCCATACAGAAGACCTGCGCAAGCATACGTTTCACCACTTGGGCCGCAGGCGTACTGCGCTTGAGCTCTAATTGGTTGGGAGGGTTAGTTGGCAGCTTTTTCCGCGCGCAAAAACAAAACCCCATCTGCTTTCGCAAATGGGGTTCTGGAATTTAATCTTGACGATGACCTACTCTCACATGGGGAAACCCCACACTACCATCGGCGATGCAT
>NZ_JAXCIP010000006.1:0-390424 GCF_046540435.1 Pseudomonas sp. W5-01 | reverse complement strand
ATCCCGAACTCAGCAGTGAAACGATGCATCGCCGATGGTAGTGTGGGGTTTCCCCATGTGAGAGTAGGTCATCGTCAAGATTAAATTCCAGAACCCCATTTGCGAAAGCAGGTGGGGTTTTGTTTTAAGTGAAGGTCATACATTTTCGCTGGAACGTTACGTCAGTAACGGGTCGGCTACAGAATTTCTTGACGACCATAGAGTGCTGGAACCACCTGATCCCATCCCGAACTCAGCAGTGAAACGGTGCATCGCCGATGGTAGTGTGGGGTTTCCCCATGTGAGAGTAGGTCATCGTCAAGATTGAATTCCGAAACCCCAGTCTGCTTACGCAGACTGGGGTTTTGTCGTTTAGGCCACTGGACTGAGGCTCCGCAGGCTTCTGCTATGAGGGCATCACGGCTCTTGGCACGTTCTTCATCGCACCATCAGCAAAGCCCTGCAAAAACTCTCTGAAGCCCTCAACGCTCGTCGAGCCGTTGTCCACAGGCTCGGCAATGATCGCCCAAGTAGCAACGCAGCTGACACTGTCCTTGGGGACAACCGTCATTGAGGCCCAGAGCTTGCTGACGCCTAGGTTGTTGTAGATGGTTGTCCATGTCATAGCCATCGCGTCATCGTCGTACGAATTGAGTTGTTCGATAACCACCAGACCACCTTCCTTGAATTTCTTGTAACGGACTGAGCCAGGACCGTTACCAATCACTTCGATGCTCGCAAGCTCCGGAATGAATTGAGTGAAACCACCGAAATCGCCCACGACCTTCCAGACCTCACGCGCTGGTGCGTTTATCGAGATAGCAGACACCACCGGTTCCCCGCCAGGGTTGGTAATCAGCGTATCGGGCGACGGCGACAGGGAGCCAAGGGTGTTGAGCGGCTGAATAGCGTTCATGTTGTTCTCCATAACTAAAGGGGATGTTGCGTTGGGGTGTATCAGATGAAAGCAATCTCTTTCAGGTAATCGCAGCCCTTGCGAAGCAGCGCCGGGGTTTTTGAGGGGTAGCATTCGCCCATCCGTTGAACACCCGCATGGGCGTTCTGATACGCGATCATTGATATGTCTCCGATGTCTTCCTCCAACCCGTCGAGATAAAAACCGAGCACGCCGAATAAAGCGTTCTCGCTGTTCACACGTTTCAGCTGGATTTGCCATTCACTGACGCTGACCATTTCGAAATCACTGCCCGCTTCACGGAACGCGCTGACGTAATTGCTCCAGCTCAATGGCTCCGGGTTATGGAGGTTGAAGACTGCATGGGATGGCTGGTAACGACTGGCGTGGAAGGCGATGAATCGGGCGAGGAAGTCGACAGGCATCAAATCGAAGGTCATGGAGAAGTCCGGGACCTGGCCCAGTTGCATCGAACCCTTGAGCATCAGCATCAAGCGGTTTTTGTGTGGCTGGCAGACCCCCGTCGTGCTATTGAACGCGATATTGCCGGGCCGGTAGATGTTTACCCACCCGCCTCGCCCCCTGGCTTGCTGCAGGATGCGCTCGGCGACCCACTTGGAAAGGTTGTAGCCGTTCTTGATGTAGATGGGCGGTGTCTCGGCAGCAGGCGCTTCGAGGACGCGACCGTCAGCCCCGACGGCGCTTGAGGCAGACAGCGTCGATACGAAGTTGAACACCTTCTTGCTGCGCCCTTCGCACAGCTTCAGGCATTCGAAGATGGGCTCGACGTTATCTTTGGCCAGGGTCTCGTAATCCTGGACGTGGTTGACGTTGGCGGCGTTATGCACCAGCGCGCCAAACTCGCGATCAAGCCGCTCGTACACCTCGTTGCTCAATCCAAGCTGTGGCCGTGTGACGTCGGCGGCATAGACCCGTACTCGCGCCAGATCCAGATGCTCAAGACGGTTTTCGCGCAGTGCCTGAATAAAGCGATCCTGCGCGGTCATCCCTGCGTTTTCACGCACCAGACAAGCAACCTCGGTTGCGCCCCACGCCAACAGCGCTTCGACGATATGAACACCGAGAAATCCGTTGGCGCCGGTGACGATGACTTTGTGCACGTCGCCCATGCGCTCCACCGGTAGTACGGGCAGCTCGAAGGGCGCCGAACCATCCAGGAACGCTTGCGGGCTGACGGTCCATGATGTGGTGCTGTCGCTGTCGAGCAGTGACGCCAGATTGGTCAGCGTTGGCGCCTCGATGAAGCGATTGATAGGGATGCTGCGGCCGAACCGTTCGCGGATACCCAGCAGCATCTGCGACAACAGAATCGAGTGGCCACCCAAATTGAAGAAGCTCTCGTCGGTCGAGATTTCGCCGGGCGGAAGTTCCAGCAGGTCCGCCCACAAGGTCAGGAGCAGCCTCTCGCTTTCGCTATCGGGTAAACGACGCGGCGCTTGCTCAAGCATGTTCACGGGCAACTGCAACAGTGCCTTGCGATCAACCTTCCCGTTGCTGGCAAACGGCATGCTCGCCAACTCCGTGTAGGCGGTCGGCCGCATATAGTCGGGCAACATAGCGGCGACATGGTCCTTGAGCAAACGCCGAGCGGCGTCCGGTTCTGCGCCGTGCGGTTGCGCGAGAAAAGCCAGGATGCGTCGCTGGTCGTCAATCACTACCGCGACTTGGCGGTACAGCTGGCTGTCGCGCAGGCAGTGCTCGATCTCCTCAGGCTCGACCCTGAATCCCCGGATCTTCACTTGGTTGTCACGTCGCCCGGACAGCTCGATGCCTTCGCTCGTCCATTTGCCGATGTCCCCGGTTCGGTAAGCCCGAATACTTTGGCCATCACCCAGAGTGACATGCACATAGCGGTCATCGGTGAGCTCAGGGTTGTTGATGTAACCCAGGCACACGCCCGGACCGACGATGTAGAACTCGCCGGGCGTCTGGTCCGCGACAGGCTGCATGTCCTCGTCGAGAATCAGGACCTGGCTGTTAGCAATCGGGCGACCCAGGTTGCGGTTGCTGCCGCCGAGTTGAAACTGGCCGGCAGTGATCAGCACGGTGGCCTCGGTGGGGCCGTACAGGTTATGGAAGTGACATTGCGCTGCCAGGCGTTCAATCACGTAGGGCTCGCAGACATCACCGCCGGTGCACAAGTGCTTGAGCTTCAGCGGTCGGTCAATCGGCAGGATGCTCAACAAGGCAGGCGGCAGAAACGCGTGGCTGAGATTCTGATCCAGCAGTTCGAACAGTTGCAGCGGATCACGACGCTGATCATCGCTCGCCACGATCAGTTCAGCGCCGCCGAGCAGCGTCGGGAAGATGTCGATGACCGAGGAATCGAAACTCAGTGTCGAGAACTGCAGTACCCGGCTGTGCTCGGAGAGCTCGAAATAGTGTGCGTACCAGGCCGTGAAGTGGCTCAGGTTGCGTTGGCTGAGCATTACGCCTTTCGGGTGTCCGGTCGTACCCGAGGTGTACAGCGCCATGCATGGCGCGTCGGTCTCAGGGCAATAGCGCATCAGCGACTGCGCCGTCGGCACGATCTCGATGCAGCTGATATCCAGCCCCGGCACAACAACGCCCGCCAGCGGGTGGCTGCCATTGTGCAGCAGCAATACGGCATGTGCGTTTTCGAGGATGTACTGCTGACGCTGCAGAGGCTGGCTGGGGTCCAATGGTAGATACACCGCCCCGTTGCCCAGAATGGCGAGGATCCCGGCGAACAGCGCCGCAGACTTCGGCATACAAATGCCAATCACCACCGGTTCAGCTGATGCGTGCGGCCGCATGGCCTGTATCTGCGACTGGATCGCGACGCTGTGTGCCCGCAGTTGGTCATAGCTGATGCGCTCGCCGTCGATACTCAGCGCAATGCGTCCGGCGAATTGGCTGAAGCTCCGGTCCAGTCGTGCGATCAGCGTCTGCTCGGCAACGCGCAGCAATTCCGGCGCCGCGGTAAAGTTGAAACAGTGCTCGAAGGCCAACCGGTCCAGTTGCAGCAGGCTTTCTTGGCGTCCACTGTGCGGCGGGTCGACGCGCTCGGCGCGTGCAAAGTACTCGGTATCGCGCGAGAACCGGCTGATCAGCATGGCAACGTTGTCCACCAGCGTTGCGACCGCCGCGTCCCGCAAGACGCGTCCGTTGCCGGAAAGCGTGGCAGCCACGGTATGGCGCGCGATCAAGCGCTGAGCCGTAGCCGTCCCGAGCCAGCACACTATTTCCAGCTCAGGCAGCGCCCGCTCGCTCACCGGTGTCAGTCCTACCCGGAGGCCGAGATGAACGGCTGTCTCGAACACGCCCAATTCTGCGCCGGGCAGGTCCAGCGTGCCGTCCTCGATGAGGATCGACGCGTTCTGCGGTGCGCTCAGCTTCAGCGTTGCCTCGTCGCGCAGGTGGTGAATCAGATGCCCGTGGGCATTCAGTTCTGAACTCAGCTCACTCATCGTCCGGCTATGACCGATGAGCACGATCTCCAGGCGCTTCATTGCGAGCCTCCGACCGGTAGATAGTCGGCAAGGGCATGCTGGACGCAGGGGGAATCGAGCATCGAGCTGGAGGTAAAGAAACGCATGATGTTGCCTACCAACGGATGGTGGCGATTGATCGGAAAGCACATCGCCTGCGTTTCTTCCCTCAGCGCCTGCTTGATCGGCTCTGCGACCGGCAGGCTGTCGATCAGCACGAAGTCGAAGGACTTCTGGATGTCATTGGTCAAATACTGAGCAATGAACACAGGCAGGATCTGCGCGATAAGCTGCTTGTCCTGTTCGGGCGCTGTGTGCCAGTAGATCCTGACGAGGCGCGACCAGAAACCGGAGTGCCGTCCTTCATCGAGCAGGTGGTCCGCCATGAGGCCTTTGACGGATTGCTTCACCGTGTCGTCTTTGGCGAACGCGGCCACGTCGTTGGTCACGGTGTTCTCGGCAATCGCCACGCAGATGAGCTCGACTGCGCTGCGCAAGTGGCCTGGCGCCAATGCCAGAGCAGCGGGGATGGCCCTGCTGAGTTCGATTTCCTGTGGCAACGGGATTGGCTGGATGCCAGTGAGTGCGATGGTTTGCTGCATGAAGTCCATCGCCACCAGTGCGTGGTAATCCTCATCGACAACCACGGTCATGGCGTCGTAGCGGCAAGCGAAGGGAAAGCGGATTGCGAAGTTGTCTTTGGCGATGCTTCGCGCGGTCTTGTCGACGATTTCAGTCTCGAAAATCACCACGTCGTTGATGAACTTGTACAGGCTCTGCACCAGCGCCAGATCGCGCAGATGGGCGCATTCACGGGTGAACGTCTCGCTGAGCGCCAATGGCTGGCGGCTGAGCGGGTAGATCAGTTTTTCGTCGTTTTCGACGATGCGGCGCGGGCGTGTCCGAATCGTCGCGCGGCCTTCCCAGGCATCGACGAATGACATGTAGTCTTCGGCTTTCATGATGGCGTCCTTGTGTGGAGGGCTTCTGGGTTGCGGAGGCGGGAGGGGCTCACGCGCTGACTTCCCGCGCCGTCTCACGCAGGGTGTGTTGCAGGGCGTCCCAAAGCGCCATGCGGCTATCAACGGCGGCAATGGCAGCGGCATACACCTCGCGCTGGTGCTGTTCATTGCCGGCGACTAGCCTGGCCAGCAATGATTCCGCAGCCGGGCCGTGGTCTTCGGAGTCCACCTCGATGTGGCGTTCCAGGTAGTAGCGAAAGGTCGGTGCCTTGTCGGCCGTGATGCCCCAGTCGTCGAGAATTCGCTGAAACATCTGCGGGATAACACTCTCGCGCCCATGCAGAAACGCGGCCGCTACGCAATGCGCCGGTGCATCCAAAGCAATGTCGAGCGTGTCGCGGACGAAGTGCGTGGCCGCTCGGCCTGCGCCGACGCTGTCGAGCGCGGTGTTGTAGTGAATGCCTTCGTGCAACAGTTCGACGAAATGCTCGATGCGGGCCGTACTGGCGCCGACTTCTCGCATGGCATCCAGATACAGTTCGAAGTGGCTGTAATGATCGTGGCGTCCCGGCCGGTCGTCGGACTCCTCACCCAACACGATTTCATTGATGAGCCGCGCTGCCTTCGGGTCTCGCGGTGGCAGCCAGGGCAGCCGGGTGCACGTCAGCTCCTGTTGCAGCCGTTTGGTGAGTGACATGAAGTCCCAGACCGCGAACACATGCACCTCCATGAAGCGCTGCAGGACGTGCAGTGAATTAATTTCGGAAAAAACAGGGTGCGCGCTAAGTGCTGATTTTTTTGCAATAAGTTGCTGTTTGAGACTGTCCATTTTCACGTCCTTGGTAGATTAAGTGTGTCAGCATTTCTTTTAATTGCCACAGCGGGTGGTCGTCTTAAGTTGCCGTGCAAACAACGGATAACATCACTCCCGTTAATCTCGGGCAATAAAAGGCCGCAAACCTTATTTCGTGTGTGATCAACAATCGTGCAGGCTGGAATCGGGCATGCGCACTTGGCCTATGCCCTCGCTGCCCTACGTGTGTGGGCGAATAGCCCTTAAACGTTGGCGGCCAGAAAACGTTAGAACAGTTTCAAAGGGTTCCGCAAATACTTTTTAATATAATTAACAGCCTATATAAATCGGGCGTGAGAGACGGTAATAAAACTTCTGAGTGAAGTTTTATTGGGGCGAGCGCAACCCTTCCGGCCCATTAAGGCCAGAATTGAAATGAATGAACGAATACCTCGTTCAGCGTTGCGCTTAATCGGGTTAATACAGTTTTTGAGAATTTTTGGTTTGGGCGACATTCAGGGTTTCACTTCAATGTCTCCGCCCAGGGCAATGCTCCTTTTGCCGCTCCATGAGAACTGCTTTCCCTGAATCGGCTGCAGACCGATTCGTCGTTCGAGTTTGCCTGAACACACCGGTACACCGCGTCAACGACGACCAAGTTTCACGATAGGTGCATAAGCCGCGGCCCGAGCGTGGGAGGGCCGGCTTTTAGTCGTAGGAGGCTTCAGGGGGAGGGGGTAAGGAGTCGATGCAGAAGGAGTGGGCGGCGGTTTCCGTTCAGCCGCCCAGCAAGCCAAGGTGCGTGTTGATGATGTGCAGCAGGCGGTCTCGTTGCGAGCTGAGGAAGTCATGAGTGCCGCGCACTTCGATCAGTTCGAACTCGCGACGTGTGAACTCCCGCCACTTCATCATGCTGGCGGCTGTGGCGACCGGATCATCGCTGCCGTACAGACCGGTCAACGGAATGTCCAGGCCCTCGTCTGCGCGGTGCGACCAGATTTCAGACAGCTTTACGTCGCTGCGCACGACAGCCTCCAGCAGCTTCAGGCGTTTCTTATCCTGGGCGAACGTGTTCGGGAGCACGCCCAGCCTGATCAGCGCTTGAATGAAATCGTCCTGCGGCAGCGTGTGCAAAAACGGCCAGGGTTGTCGGCTGTCAGGGCTGCGGCAGCCGGAGATGAACAGGTGACGCGTCAGATTCGGGTAATGATGCTGCGCCAGCCTGGCCATTTCATAAGCGACACGACCGCCAAAGCTGTGGCCATAAAATGCGTGGGGTTCGCTCAGATAGGGCTGCAACGCGAGGAAGGTGTCTTGCAGCAAGGGCGCCCACTGATCGTAGGGCGTTTCCTTGAGCCGGCTGCCGTGGCCGGGCAGGCGCAGCGTTACCAGTTCGATGTGATCGCCAAGTCCTTCGGACCAGTCACGAAAATGCTCCGGATCGCCACCTACGTGAGGAAAGCAAATCAGGCGTGTTCTGACGGGTTGTCCAGAATTGACAACCATCAGCCATTTGTTCTTTTCGGCTTGCACTCAGCTTCCCCGAGCCTTGATAGAGGCGTCATAACCGTGGAGCCGGGTCCTTCGGCGCATACGCCGTCATGAACGGCGTTCGTTGATCCCTTGTGCTTATCGGCCGATTAGCCAGTGGCGAGCAAGGTCAAGGTTGAAAAAACAGCGAATGTCACTGGGTGACGGCACGTTTTCGTGAGGCCGCCGCAGGTTTTGCCTCTTCCGCCTTACGGGCGCTCAAATAGGCATTGATGGCTTCAACACCACGATTCAAGTGGTGAGTCAGCGCCTCGACGGTGGCGTCCACATCACCGGCGCCGGCCTTTTCCAGCAATTCGTAGTGGTCGCGCTGGGACACCTTGCCCAGGTTCATTTGCTTGAGATTGAAACGCAAGAAGCGCTCTTCCTCGTTCAAGCCGTCCTCGACCAGTTTGAGCAGGCGTGTGTTGTGCGCCTTGGAATACAGCGCCATGTGGAACTGGCGGTTGAGCGTGCCCATGATGCTGTAGTCGGTTTCGACCTCCAACTGTTCGATGTACCCACGCGCCATGCTGATGTCTTCATCGGTCAGCAGCGGGATCGACTGGCGCAGGGCCTCGGACTCCAGCAGGATGCGTAACGCATAGGCGTCCGTAGCATCCTCATTGATCAACGGGGCAACGACCGCACCTTTGTGGGTCTCGACGCGCAGCAACGATTGAGCTTCCAGCTGACGCAGCGCCTCGCGCACGGGCATGCGGCTGACACCGAAAAGTGTCGCCAGCTCTTGCTGGCGCAGGGCGATGCCTGCCGGGAGGCGTCCTTCAAGAATGGCGCTGCGCAGTTTTTCTTCGATGACGGCACGCGCCAGATGCGCAGGCGGCTGCTCATCACCCAGGGTTTCCCGCAGAAATTGCTCTTTCTCAGTCCTGCGCATGCTTGATCTTCTTCAGCTGAACAGTTATTGGATCCAATGAAACACTAGAGACCGCTGCTGGCCTTGTCAAACTTTGCTACAAGTTTAGCGGGCTGTCTCGGCGCGGCATTCTACAAGGGATTGAGCGTAGAGGTATTGCCATCAATCGGGGATTGGGAACGGGCTGCCCGGCCTCGGTGACGCAAGTCTTTGCGGCACGCGAGGCTGGCTTCACGGCCGAACGGCGTCAGATATAGCGGCCCGTCACGAAATGCTGCACGTCATTGAAACCCGGCGTGGACGCATGCCCGGGTGTGACGAGGGAGTCGATAAACGCTTCGTCTTCGGCCGTGATGTTCACGCTGAGCGCTTTGGTGTAGCTGTCCCATTGGTCCTCGGTGCGTGGCCCGACAATGGCAGAGGTCACAGCTTGGTTGTTCAGCACCCAGGCAATGGCGAATTCCACCAGCCCCACGCCTTTGGCCTGGGTGTACGCCTGCAGTTTCTGGGCGATGTGCAAGGACTCGGTGCGCCATTCGGTTTCCAGGATGCGCTTGTCCTGACGGCCGGCGCGGGTGCTGCTGTCTGGCGTTACATCAGGCGCGTACTTGCCACTCAACACGCCGCGTGCCAGCGGGCTGTAGGGCACGACGCCCAAACCATAGAACTTCGCCGCAGTGATCTGCTCCAGCTCGGCCTGACGGTTGACGATGTTGTACAGCGGCTGGCTGATTACCGGTGTGTCGACGCCCAGACGCTGAGCCACATTCACCACCTCCGCGATACGCCAGCCGCGGAAGTTCGACACGCCCCAGTACCGGATCTTGCCCTGGCGAATCAGATCGCCAATGGCCGACACGGTCACTTCGAGTGGCGTGTTGTGGTCTTCCTTGTGCAGGTAATGGATATCGATGTAATCGGTGTCGAGACGACGCAGGCTGGATTCGATTTCATTGAAGATGTGCTTGCGATTCAGGCCGCTGGCGTTCGGTGCAGTATTGCCCGAGCTGCTGCCGACTTTGGTGGCGAGAACCCACTCGCTGCGACGTCTGGCGATGGCCTCGCCGACGATTTCTTCAGACCGGCCGGCGTTGTAGACGTTGGCCGTGTCGATGAAGTTGACGCCTTCATCCCAGGCCTTGTCGATGATGCGCAGGGATTCTTCGGTGCCGGTCTGCACGCCGAACATCATGGAGCCCAGTGTCAGCGTTGAAACCTGGAGGCCGGATTGGCCAAGGGTGCGGTATTTCATTGCTCGATATCCTTTTCGTCAGGGAAGTGGAAATCAGGACAGTCTGGGACAGGCTTGCAAGGGGTCTCGTAAAGACCGATCAGACCGACAGCTCTAGGCCGGACATACTCACCTGTTTGGGCGGGTTTTGAAAAGTGACAAATTGACGAGCCGCGGGTGGCCGAGCACGGCGTCAGAGGGAGAGGTCAGCGTGAGTGAGCTTCGCGTGGCGCCCGGCCAGGAAGCACAGTGTGCCGCCCATGGCGGTCAGGCACGCCAAGACATAAAACATGGTCGGCGCGGGGCTGTTGATCAATAAGTAGCCGCAGATCACCGGGCTTAACGCTCCGCCGAAGGCCGCCAGATTCTGCGCACCCAAGTAACTGCCGCGAAGGTGATCCGGTGCGATGGTGTCGACGAACAGGTATTCGGCGGGATAGATGATCATCTCGCCCAACGTAAAAACGAACATTGCGGCGCACCAGGCCAGGGTTGTTTCGGCAAAGCTGAAGCCGACAAGGCCGATCGCAAACAATGCGGTGCCAAGGCAAATCCAGTACGGCAACTGCTCGCGTTTGAGAAAGCGGCCGATCTGGTACTGCATCAAAATGACCGTTAACGCGTTGCACGCCAATACGGCTGACAGGATTTTCAGCGCCTGTTCCGCCGTGTGCGTGACCAGCAGAAACTGCGACAGGTACAACGTATACCGGCCATGCACGATGGTGCTGAGCAAGCTGCCGCCCGTGAACAGAATCAGCGTGCGGTCGTTTTTCAGCGTGACCAGGGTGTCGAGAAAGCTGCGCGGTGGGTGCTCGGTATCCGCGACTGTGCGCGGTATGCCCAGCATCAGGAAAAGACTGCAGAACGCGATCGCACTGGCGATGAAAAACGGTGCCAGTGGCAGGTGCCCGGCAATGACCACGCCGAGCATCGGGCCGGTGGCGTAGCCAATGTTGGTGAGGGTATAGCGCAGCGAGAAAACCCTCGCACGCTGCCCGATGGGCAGGTTTTCGCTGATGATTGCTTTGGAGCCGATCAGGAACAGCGCCGAGGCCGTCTCAGTGATCACCAGCGTGAGGGTCGTCAGATAGACGTTGTGGGCGAAGGTCAGCAGGGCGAAGCCGACGGCACTGGACAGCATCGCCAGGATCAGCAACTTGCGCTTTTCCAGCCGGTCGATGATGTAGCCACCGTACAGGCCCAGCAGCGTGGCGATGAACACCGCGATGCCCATCAGCAACCCGACGTCTTGCTGATTGAGCCCCAGCCTTGTGCTCAGGAACAGCGTCAGCAGCGGGCTGGTCATCGCCCGGCTCATGACGATGGTCAACGAGCAGACCATCAAGCGGCGGATGACGAGGGAGTAGGTGGTCACTGTTGTTTTTCCGTCCTTGTCCAAGCCTCGGAGCAGACCCATTGTGGGAGCGACCGGGGTGGTGCTCCCACAAACGCTGCCCGACAGCGGCGCATTCTAGACGACGACTCATCCCTGACGGGGCTGGCTTGATCGCCTGTTACTTACCCTGATTCATCCCGACCTTGGTCACCGCGCCCTGTTCCAGCTCCCATTTTTTCAAAATCTTGCCATAGGTGCCGTCGTCGACCATGGCCTGCATCGCTTCAGCGATGGCCGCCGCCAGTTCAGGATTGGACTTGCTGACGCCCAGGCCGGTGAACTGTTTCGAGATCGCCAGACCGAGCGGCTTGTACGTGTCCTTCTCCTGGGACATCAGGTATGGAATTGTTTCGCTGCCTTGCATCGCCGCGTCGAGCCGGCCCTGACGCAGTTGCGCGCGTGCATCGGCCGAGCCTTCGGAGCCACTGACGATGATCGCCGGCTTGCCTTTCGCTTCGCAGTTTTCCTTGCTCCACCCCGCGATTTCCGCAGGCCAGGTGGTGCGGCGGCTGGTGCCGACTTTTTTCCCGCACAAATCGGCGGGCTCATTCAGATCGGCGTTTTTGGTCAGCGTGTACAGCTGCGGCCCGCTGGCGAAATAGTCGATGAACGTCACCGACTTCTGCCGCTCGGCCGTGTCGGTCATGCCCGACAGAATGATATCGAAGCGCCTGGTGACCAGGCCGCTGACCATTTGCTCGAAGGCGGTCTCCTGCCATTTGATCTTGACGCCAAGGCGCTCGGCCAGGGCGTTGCCGAGATCCACGTCCAGGCCGGTCAGCGTGTTGGTGCTGGTGTCTTTGAAGTCCATCGGCGGGTAATTCGGCACGATGGCGGCGGTGATTTCGCCCTTTTCCTTGAGGCTGGCGGGCAGCGCGGCGAACACTGACGCGGACGCCATCAGGCCGGCGAGCAAACTGGGGATGAGGATCTTTTTCATGGTCGTTCTCGTTTGTTCTGGTTTAAGTGCGAACGGCAGAAATGAAGCTTTGGGTTCTTGGATTTTGTGGGCTTATTAGAATGTCTTCCGGGGTGCCGGCCTCCACAATCTGGCCGCCGTCCATGAACACCATCCGGTTGGAAACTTCGCGGGCAAAACCGAGTTCGTGTGTCACGACGATCATGGTCATGCCGCTGTGCGCCAGGTCACGCATGACCGACAACACTTCGCCCACCAACTCCGGATCGAGGGCGGAAGTGGGTTCGTCGAACAGCATCAGCTTGGGCCGCATCGCCAATGCGCGCGCGATCGCGACACGCTGTTGCTGGCCGCCGGAGAGCTCCACGGGATAGGAATGGCGCTTGTCCGCCAGACCGACGCGGGCCAGTAGCTCGGTGGCTTCTTCATTGGCTTCTTTGGGCGAGCGCTTGAGCACCTGGATCGGGCCTTCGATCACGTTCTGCAACGCGGTCATGTGCGGGAAGAGATTGAAGCGCTGAAACACCATGCCGGTGCTCAAACGCTGACGGGCGATCTGAGCGTCCGTCAGTTCGTGCAGTTTATTGCCGACGATGCGGTAGCCCACCAGTTCGCCATCGACCCACAAACCGCCCTTGTCGATTTTTTCGAGCTGATTGACGCACCGCAGCAGGGTGCTCTTGCCCGAGCCCGAGGGCCCGATGATGCACAGGACTTCGCCTTGTTCGACTTCAATGCTGACGTCTTTTAAGGCGTGGAACTGGTCGTAGTATTTGTTCAGGCCGACGGCTTTGACGATGTTTCTCATGCTGATTCTCCTGGGCCTGACTTACGAACGCTTGCCGGCGCCGCGGGCGAAGCGCAGCTCCAGCCGGCTTTGACCGAACGACAGGACAGTCACCACCGCCAGGTACCAGATCCCCGCGACGATCAGCAGCTCCATGACCCGGGCGTTGGCGTAGTAGATGTTCTGCGCGTTGTGCAGCAATTCGGAATACTGGATGACGCTGGCAAGGCTGGTCATCTTCACCATGCTGATGAATTCGTTGCCAACCGGCGGGATGATCACGCGCATCGCCTGGGGTAGGATCACCCGACGCAGCGCCTGCAGGCGCGGCATGCCGATGGATTTGGCGGCCTCGTACTGGCCGGTGTCTACAGACAGCAAGCCTGCGCGCACGACCTCGGCGGTGTACGCGCCCTGATTGATGCTCAGGCCCAGTAGCGCGGCAACGAAAGGTGTCATCAGGCTGACCGTATCGATCTCGAACACACCGGGAATGCCGATGACCGGGAAGATGAGCGCCAGGTTAAACCACAGCAGCAGCTGCAAAATCAGCGGCGTGCCACGAAACAGCCAGGTGTAGGTGATCGCGACGTAACGCAAAATCGGGTTCGCCGACATGCGCATAATGGCCGTGATCACGCCGATCACCACCCCGAGGACCATCGCCAGAATCGACATGATGATCGTGTTCAGCAGACCCCAAAGAATGGCCTCGGACGTGAGGAACTGGCCGATATAACCCCACTCGATCTGCCCGTTGGCAAACGCACGGGCCAGGCCGGCGAAGGCAACGATGATGAGGGTCGCGAAGAAAATGCGCCCGTAATAGCGGCGTGGGACGTGTTCGTACTGGGTGATGTCGAACGCGTTTTCGGTCTTCCTGCGCTCGGCTTGCAGCTGCTCCGCCTGATTCTGATTCATGTGTCTCTCCGAAGCTGTGTGCAGACCGAGCCTGCCTGATCTGGGCAACCCTACCCAGCCTCCCCGCCCCGACGTAGGCCCGCCGCTGCAGCATGGAATCGTCCTGGATAGAGGGCAGTTACTAATTGAAAGTCCTGATCAAAGTGTCAGGTTATTTAATGTTGGATCCGCTTTCTGCCTATGTTGCAGAGTACCGCGTGCGCGGTTGCCAATCGGGTTTTTCTGTGTTCATTATTATCAACCGGGCACGTTTTTGTTGTGAGTCAGAGCCTGTTGAATCCAATAGGCGAGGTCAATAAGCATTATGGAAACTCCACTTTCCAATTCTGGAAACGTGCCGCCTAAACCGGGAATACGCCCGCCTCTTACTCTCAGCGGAATGGACTTCAAGCTGTTGCGGGTGTTTCAGGCCGTGGTCGAGGCGGGTGGCTTCAGCGCCGCCCAGAATGAGCTGAATGTGGGCCTCGCAGCCATCAGCAAGCAGATTTCGGACCTCGAAATCCGCATCGGCATGCGCCTCTGTACACGAGGCCGGGAAGGGTTTCATCTCACTGAAGAGGGTAAGCTGGTCTATCAGGCGGCGATCGAATTGTTCGCGTCTGTGGACAGTTTTCGCGACCGGATTAGTTCTGCGCAGAATGAGTTGATTGGCGATTTGAGTATCGGCGTAATTGATAACACCCTGACCGATAAAAGTTCGCCGCTCATTGCCGCACTTAGACTAATGCGCGATGAAGCGCCCAAAGTCAGACTGCGCCTGCAAGCGTCTCAACTGGATGAAGTCGAGCGTGCCATGGTCGAAGGACGGGTGAGTCTTGGTATCGTGCCGGTGTATCAGCGGCGCGAAGAGTTTGATTATTTCCAGTTGTACGAAGAGACCTCCCACGCGTATTGCGCAGTGGGGCATCCGCTGTTCGAGGCGGACGACAGTGCCATGAGCATCGACAGCCTGCGCGCATTCGACATCGTGAATCACCGCTATGCGATCCATCGCGACAAGGCGAGCTTCGTCAATTCCGACAGCCAGTGCGCCTCCGCCTCCCAAGTCGAAGCCGTCGCCATGATGATCCTGACCGGGCGCTTCATCGGCTTTCTCCCCGAACACTATGCGCGCAATCTGATCCGCGACGGCCAACTCCGCGCCTTGCGCCCCGACCTGATCTTTCTACAAACGCCCGTCAACCTCATCCTGAGGCACAACGCCCCCCGGAGCCCGCTGGTCAAGGCGTTCGCTCGGGCGTTGGGGGTGGATTTAAGGGTTGGGGTGTAGCGTAAATGTCACGCAATTGCCGCGAACGTAAGCCCGGTGGCGCGCAGCAAACACCGTCCCTGTGGGAGTGAGCTTGCTCGCGAAGGCGCCCTTTCGAACGCCTGCGACCTAGCGGATGTGCCGGCCTCATCGCGAGCAAGCGCGGTCCTGCGCCTACAGCGTGATCAGCGGGCAAAGCCCGGCAAACCCCAATCTTCCAGCGGAAACTCCGTCAGCGAGCCCAATACCAGATCAGCGTGCGCATATTGCTCGACCGGCATGTGCGAGTCAGGCACCGCCACGGCATACATCCCTGCGGTCTTGGCAGCGGTGACGCCGAAAGGCGAGTCTTCAAACACCAGACAATCCTTCGGGTCCACGCCCAGGTGGCGCGCCGCAGCCAGGAAGATATCCGGCGCAGGCTTGGCCGCGGTGACCTCGGCGTGATCTGCCGTCACCACGTCTTTAAACAGCTCAAACCAGGCGCGGTGATTGCTCGTTTTCACGTGGAAGTAGTGAAGGGAAGAACTGGTGCCCACCGCGATGGGGATGTTGTGCTCGGCGAGGTGACGCACCAGTGCCTCGGCGCCACGCATCGGCACGGCGTGCGGGAAGCGCTCGTCCAGCATCGGCTGGCGAACGGTCAGGAACTCCTCGGGAGACATCGGCAGCTCAAGCGCGCTGATCACGTACTCGGCGAAATCCTGGGAGCCGCGGCCAATGGAGTGCTGTTTCACCGCCCAGTCGAACGTCCTGCCGTGCCACTTGGCGATGGTGTCGGTCACTTCGGTGTAGATGCCTTCGGTGTCCAGCAGCAGGCCGTCCATGTCGAAAATCACCGCCTTGACCGGACCCTTGGGCTTTTGCACGTCGCTCATCTCATCGATTCCCTTAGCAAATTGGCGTCCAGCCTAACGCCTCGGCGAACGTCGTGGCTAGGCGCAACGGCTGCAAAACGTCCTCGCCAAGTGCTAATCTCGCCGGGCTCTCGGCAGCGCAAGGTGCTGCACGGCCGCTCTGTGTGGCGCCGAAACCCTCCGGGGTCAAGGAAGGCAAGACCTCTCTTCAAGAACGGACATCTTCGAGTCGACACATGAAAAAATCAGTCAACATCGCCGTAGGCGTCATTGTGGTTGCGGGCGTCCTCGTTACCGCTGGCGCCTGGTACACCGGAAAACGGCTGGAGGGCGCGCTCAACGACGCCATCCAGCAAGGCAATCAGCAGCTTCAAGCCGCGTTCGTCGGGCATGAAGGCAAGGCGAGTGTTGAGCTCCTTTCCCTTGACCGTCACTTCTTCACCAGCACCGCGCACTACAAGCTGAATATCCAGGACCCCCAATTCAATGAGGGCAAGCCGGTCGAGCTGCTGTTTGTCGACAACATCGAGCACGGGCCATTGCCGTGGAGCCGCGTGAAATCGCTGCAACTGCTGCCGGTAATGGCCGCCAGCAACGTGCAGATTGAGAAGAACGCTTTCTCCGAGAAATGGTTTGCCATGACCAACGGCCAGCCGCCTCTGACCGGCCACTTCAGCATGGGCTACGACCGCGCCGCATTGGGCCGGGTGGACTTGCTGCCGTTTGAATTCACCGATCAGACCGGCGCGTTCAAGTTTTCCGGTTTCACCGTGAATGCCTCCGGCTCGGGCGATGGCCAGAAGCTTGAGGCCAACGGTGTGCTGGGCAGCGTCGACGTCACCGCCACCTCCGAAGAAGGCCCGGTGCATCTGACTCTCAAGGATTTCACCTTCAACACCGGTGGCACAAAAGGCAAATCGGGTTTCTACCTGGGCCACACCGACGCGAAAATTGCCTCGGCCACGTTCCAGGCGGCGGGCCAGCCGGCCATTCAGTTCAAGGACTTCGTCAACACCAGCCTGTTGCAGGAAGTGGAAGGCAACCTGAATGCGCAGGTGACCTACGACATCGGCAACGTCAGCTTCAATGGCAATGACGTTGGCGCCATGCAGATGCTCTGGAAGTTCGGCAATTTCGACATCGCCTCAACCCAGGCACTGATGAAGATCTATCAGGAGAAAGTGCAGCCTCAAGCCCAGGCCGCCGCGGCGGTGGGTGAAGCCTACACGCCACATTTGAGCCCGGCTGATCAGGCCTTGGTGCAGGCTGAAGTCAGCAAGTTGCTGAGTGCCAAGCCGCACATCGAGCTGGAAAAGCTTTCACTGAAAACAGCCAGCGGCGAGAGCCAGTTCAGCCTGTCGATGGACTTGGCCAATCCATCGGCACTCGATCAGCCCGGCGCAGAATTGCTCAAGCAGCTGCTGACCCAGCTGGACGCCAAGCTGGTGCTCTCCAAGCCGATGATCAAGGATTTGGCCGCACTGCGCGCCAAGTCTGCCGGTCTGACCGACCCCGCCGCCATCGCGCAGCAGGCGCAGGGCGCAGCGGATTCGGTAGGCGGCATGGCGGTCATGTTGCAAATGGGCAAGGTCGATGGCGACAACATCGTGTCCAGCCTGCACTACGCCAACGACGTGGTGGACTTCAACGGCGTGAAGATGCCGGCGCAACAGTTTGCCGCAATGATGATGGGCAAGTTTGTGATGTTCAGCGGCGGGCAGTGAGTGGGCAGCGTGGCTTCCATCTGAGGGCTACGGCGTCTGTTTTTTGTGGGAGTGAGCTTGCTCACGAAGAGGCCGGCGTATCCCCAGAACCTCTGGGGGTAGCAACACCGCCTTCGCGGGCAAGCTCGCTCCCATAAGGTGTTCAGACTGGCGGCTGGCGCGCGATTTCCGTGGGCGCTTCGTGGCCTTCGCGTTCCGGCTGAACGGTGCGCGAAGACATCTCCGCACGCAGCTGAGGCAGGCACTGCGGATATTGCCGGGCAACGAAACTGATCAGCCGCTCGCGCATGTGGCATCGCGCATCCCAACTGCGCGATGAATCCGCCGAACTCAACAACACCCGCAACTGCATCGCTTTGTCGGTGGTGTCCGTGACCTGCAATACGCAGACGCGGCCATCCCAGAGGTGCGGAATTTCCTTGCAGATGCGCTCCGCTTCTTCGCGCAGCTCCTCCAGTGGCAACGCGTAATCCACCCACAGAAACACCGAGCCAATCAGGCTCGACGTGCTGCGCGTCCAGTTCTGGAAGGGCTTCTCGATGAAGTACTGCAACGGAATCACCATCCGCCGCTCATCCCAGATCTTCAGCACTACGTACGTACCGCTGATCTCTTCAATGCGACCCCACTCGCCCTCAACGATCACCACGTCATCCAGGCGAATCGGCTGGGATATCGCGATTTGCAAACCCGCGATCAAGTTACCCAGCACCGGCTTGGCGGCGAAACCGGCGGCCAATCCCGCAAGGCCTGCCGACGCCAGCAGACTGGTGCCGATCTGACGCACCGGCGGGAAGCTCATCAGAATCAGCCCGGTACCGAACAACAACACCAGCACATTCAGGCAGCGCACCAGCACCCGCACTTGCGTCTGAATCCGGCGGGCTTGCAGGTTGTCTTCGATGTCCAGCGGGTTGCGGATCGCCACCGCTTCGCCAATGGCTTTCACGCAACTCAACGCCAGCCAGGTGAACCCGGCCACCACCAGCATGCCGTTGAGATGCCGAACACCCTTGATCAACATCAGATCATCAGGCGCAGACGTCCACACGGTTTGCAGGGCCAGCAGCGGGATCAGCCACAAGGTCGGCGGCTCGGCGCGGTGAATGAGCTGCTGGGCGAAGACGAAGGACTTGGCGACGCGACGGAGCAACACCAATGCGATCCAGCGTCCCAACAGTGCGATGCAAATCGCGAAGGCGGCGGCCACCAAGGTGTTGAGCCAGGGCAACGGCAGTGCGTTCAGCCAGGCTTCCGGGAGTACGTGTTCCATAGAGGGAGTCACCAACAGGACGGTTCAAAGGCAAGAGGTGTGAGCTCCCTCAGCGCTCAATGTTCCCCGATCCACCCGCCGCCGTAGAAATCGTGACGGGCTGCAATCAGCGAGCCAGAGCATCCGACACGTTTACTACATGTCGAATGCGCTGACCAGATCAGGCCAATGTCGGGCGACGCCTGAATCTCTGACTCATGCTGCAGCGGCCGGCATTGCTTGCGCGCAACGCCATGGCGAATGCTCGTCTATTACACACGTTGCATCCAGATGCCGGCAGTCCGCGACCGCCGCTCAATCCCAAAAGCGAAGCTCTCAACGCAGCAGACGGAAGGTTTCACGCACATGCGCGGTGAGGGTTGCCGGGTTTTCCATCGCAGCAAAGTGGCCGCCGTGCTCGGCCTCAGCGAAGAACCGCAAGTCGTCGAATCGCGCCTGGGCCCAGCGCCGTGACAGGCGAAGCAACTCGCCCGGGAACATGCTCACGCCCGCCCGGATGGGTAGGGCGCGTGGAGGGCCTTGCTGTTGCATTTCGCGCATCCCTTCCCAGTAGAAACGGACCGAGCTGGGTCCCGCATCAGGCAGCCAGTACAGCATGATGTCGTCGATCAGCGCGTCGAGCTCGATGACCCGCTCGGGCTCTCCGCCGCTGTCGGAAGCGTCCTGAAACAGCGCGTAAACCCACGCCGCCAAGCCAACGGGCGAATCCGACAGGGCGAAGCCTATCGACTGCGGCCGGGTGCTGTGTACCTTCATGTAACCGGACAGCTCCCGCTCATAGCGTTGCGCATCGGCCAACATGCGCTGCTCTTCAGGGGTGGCCTGCGCGATCTCCTCTTCAGTGGGTTGGTACATCACCATGTTCAGGTGAATGCCGACCAAGCCAGCCGGACGCATGTGCCCAAGGGCGGTGGTGACGGCCGCGCCCCAATCCCCACCCTGGGCCGCCCAGCGCTGGCCATATCCCAAGCGGTCCATCAATTGTGCCCAGGCCGCAGCGGTTTTACCCACGCCCCAACCCGGCGAACGTGGCTTATCACTGAAACCAAAACCCGGAAGCGCCGGGATCACCAGATGAAACGCGTCGCTGGCCTCGCCGCCATGGGCGGTCGGGTCGGTGAGAGGCCCAATCATCGCCCTGAACTCCAGAACGGAGCCTGGCCAGCCGTGGGTCATCAGCAAGGGCAGGGCGTCAGGGTGAGGCGAGCGTATGTGCAGAAAGTGAATGCCAAGGCCGTCGATCTCGGTCCGGCTGCTGTTCCACTGGTTGAGTTGGGTTTCGGTGGCGCGCCAGTCATAGCCGTTGCGCCAGCGCTCGACCAGCGCGCGAATACGCTCAAGCCTGGGCCCCTGGCTGTTGTCGGAGACGGTTTCTGGGTCAGGCCAGCGGGTTTGCGCCAGGCGCTGGGCCAGATCGTCGAGTTGTGTCTGGGGGATATGAAGGGGAAAGGACTCGACAGGGTGGGTCATGGGTTGGTCCCTTGCACATGGGTACGGGCCAACGTGTCACGGACGGATGCCCATTCACGTTGGCCATAGCGATCGTTGTCCAGATTGAGCAGCTTGCCGCGCCCACTCATCATGTCTCGCAGGTATTGCATGCCTTGCCAGGCGGGGAAGGGCTTTTCACTGGCAGGCGTAAGCGCGCGCACCCCGGAGATAAGGGCGGACAGCGTGCCGATATTCCCGGGGCGCAGGGTGCGGTAATGCTGCCCGGTCAGCTCGGTCAGGATGTTGGCAATCTGCGCAGGCGACACACTGTTGCCGGCAATGCGCAGGAAACGTGGCGTGTTGTGATCAAGCGCGGCATCGGCGGTAAAGGCGGCTACGTCGTCCTTGGCAGTGAAGTCCAGTAGCTGTTGCACATCGCCGAAATGCAGCACTCGGCGGCCGGGAAGCACGATAGGCGCGTCGCCTTCGAGCAGTTCCAGAAACCCACCGTTGAGGATTGAGGTAACGGCGATGTTGGCTGAATCGAGCTGGGTGGCGAAGCGCCGGCGAAGGTCCAGGTTGCGGTTGTCCCCGGGGCGGGTATGGGTGTAGTCGAGCGAATAATCCGAGGGAATGAACCTGGGCACCCCAGCAGCGGCAGCGGCCTCCAACAGCCTGCCTTGCTGCTTGATGATCACCTCCTCCAGGCCGTTGAGCGTGGACACCACGCAACCCGCGCCGGCAATGGCACCGCGCAGGCCCCGAGCGTCATCCAGGGAAACGGGCGTTACGGTGACGCCGCTGCTGGGTAGACCAGTCAACCGGGTTTGTTCAGTGCCTGGTCGAACCAGTGCGATGACATGGGCGCCGCGCTCAACCAGCGCCAGGACCAGGCGTTGGCCCAAGTCTCCTGATGCGCCAGCAACCACAATCGGTGAAGCAGTAGTGTGATCCACAAAGAGCCTTCCTGGTCGGTGTGAAGGGGGTAAAGAGCGCCGGCTGCCTGCGCCGAATTAACTGAACGTTACCGTTTAGTTGACGCGCAAACAAGAGGTCGGTAAGTTGCCGGCCATGACGTTGATCACGACCAAATCCAAAGGCGGCAGGCCCAGGCAAAGCCAGGCGGGCGAGGCCGAGCGTCGATTGCTGGATGCTGCGCTGCAGCGCTTTCTGGCCAAAGGCGTCGAGGGCACTTCATGCGAAGACATCGCCCGGGCGGCAGGCGCCAGCAAAGCCACTCTCTATGCGCGCTATGCCAATAAAGAGGCGTTGTTCGAAGCCGTGGTGCGGCGCCACGTAGCGACTTTGCTGGTGCCCGCCGAGGCGATTCCCGCGCTCCCGCTCCAAGGCCGCCTGAGGCATGTGGGTCATGGCATCCTCGAGCATGCGCTGCAACCCGATACCCTGGCCATGATGCGCCTGGTGATAGCCACTTCCAGTCGGGCCCCGCTGCTGGCGGCCGAAGTGAATCGAATCGGGTGGGAAGGTGGATTCACCAGAGTGCGTTCCGCCATCATGGCGGGCCCGGACCAACCCTCGGATCCTGATGCGCTGGCCCTTCAATTCATCGACTTGGTGTTCGCGCCCCATCAGCTCAGAGCGCTGCTGGGTGGAGACCGGGAGCAGCTGGTTCAAGCCATTCCCGAACGAGTGGAGTGGGGGCTGAAGTTGGTTCAAGCCGTCGGTCTGCTGGAATGAGTGTTTGGTTTCTATCGGTTCACCAAACAATGGTTCTGAACGGTAAAGAATTTTAAGTGACGGTCAATTAGCGGTAATCAGCGCAAGCACTGAATCTTTCACTATGACGGCACCCAATATCGAAGTGCAAAGTTGCCAGCGGGGTGGCATTATCCGCGCTGAATAAAAAGAACAACTGTCTTTAGTAGTGGGCTGAAACTGTTCCCATCCATCGATAGCGCTATGGCCAACTATTCAGCCTTGAATGGCCTAATCCTTGGGGGGCGGGGTCGTAGTAAGCAGCAGCCGTGACCTCTAAACCGCAATTGATCTCCAGCCTCTGACTCAGGCGACCTTCCATCGGACAACGAAAAAACAAGCAAAATAATTTGAACTTTTCGTCCGGAATAGATACCGCGAAGCAAGTAACCTATTGCGCCGATAGTGTATGAAAGGACGATTTTTTCCTAAAGTTTTTTTGCGGCAGGCCGAAGTTTAAGGCTGTAGGAATGGCATGGAGTGGCCCTCTCCTATGTGAAT
Organism: Pseudomonas sp. W5-01; assembly: GCF_046540435.1. Classification (NCBI taxonomy): domain Bacteria; kingdom Pseudomonadati; phylum Pseudomonadota; class Gammaproteobacteria; order Pseudomonadales; family Pseudomonadaceae; genus Pseudomonas; species Pseudomonas sp. W5-01. The sequence continues at coordinate 367,886 of NZ_JAXCIP010000006.1, read as the reverse complement.
ACCTAAAACTTCAGAGGGCGCCATGCTAAAGAACATATTAATCAACATGACCGTCAGGTCGAAGCTCGTACTCGGCTTCACCCTGGTGATCATATTCACTGTCCTTATCGCCCTCACGGGGTGGACAGGCATCTCCTCACTCAGCGAGCGAAGTGAGCGCGTGTCTGACATCGCGAAACTCACAACGCTGACGCGGGACATGCGCATCGCCCGGCTGGTCTACGGCCAGAATTCTGACGACGCCAACGCTGCCACCTGGCTAAAAGCCTATGACAACCTCGACAGTCATTTGGCGTATTTGCGCGAAATACTCGACTCCGAGCTCAATATTCCCCATGTAAAAACCGCGACCGCCGCGATGACGGTCTACAAGGGCTTTTACAACGACATCATCAATGCGACCCATACGCGCGAAGCGAGCCGAGCCGTGTCTGGCAGCGCCGCCGATGAGGCATTGGAGGTGCTGCTACGCTTGGACACGCTCTCCAATTCGCCCGAGGGCACGGCCGCACAGCGAGATGCCATCGGACAAGCGCTGACGCTTTTTCAGAAAATGCGCTTTGATGTGCGTGGGTACACCTTCACGCTAAAGCCTGACGCGCAGCAGCTGGCGAACGCTTCAATCGCTGCGGCCGTAAGCAACGCCCAATCCCTGCAAGCCGCTGGATTTCAACCCGATGCCATCAAAGGCTTTCAGGCTTCACTGAATAAATACCAGGCTGCCATTGCCCAGTTTTCGGAAGCACAGGCCGCCATTAACCAGGGCCAGGCAGGTATTACCAAAAACATCGAAGTCCTGCTGGCTTCCGCCGATCAGTTGGCGCAGAACCAGGTTTCGCTGCGTATTGAGGATGTGGGCCAAGCCAATAAGATGTTGATCATATGGCTCAGCATTGCGCTCATCATCAGCGCACTGGCTGCATGGGTCATCACCCGCCTCATCGTGGGTCCGCTTCGCGAAGCACTGCAGTTGGCTGATCGAGTCGCCAACGGCGATCTGACCTACAGCGAAGTAACGCAAAGGCGAGACGAGCTGGGCCTGCTGCAAGCCAGCATGCACAGAATGACCACCAACCTGCGACAGTTGATTGGTGGCCTGCGTGATAGCGTCACTCAGATTGCGAGCGCTGCCGAACAGTTGTCCGCAGTCACCGAGCAGACCAGCGCAGGGGTCAATAGTCAGCGAACCGAAACCGACCAAGTCGCAACAGCCATGAATCAAATGGCCGCCACGGTTCAGGAAGTGGCGAGGAACGCAGAGCAGGCGTCGGATGCGGCGGTCAGCGCCTCCAAAGAAGCCCGCGATGGTGATGCGGTTGTCGCCAAGGCAGTGCTCCAGATTGAAAAACTCGCCACAGAAGTCGGCTATTCGAAAGCCGCGATGGATGAGCTCAAGCAAGAGAGCAACAAGATCGGCGGCGTGCTCGATGTGATCAAGGCCGTTGCCGAGCAAACCAACTTGCTGGCACTCAATGCCGCCATCGAAGCCGCGCGTGCTGGCGAAGCCGGCCGAGGTTTTGCGGTGGTTGCGGATGAGGTGAGAAGCCTGGCGCAGCGCACACAAGCGTCGACCGAAGAAATTGCGACATTGATTGGTGGTCTGCACAGCCGAACCGCACAGGTTGCGACCACGCTGGAAAACAGCCGCCTTCTGACTGACAACAGCGTGGAATTGGCGCGGGATGCGGGCGCTTCGATTGGAAACATCAGTCGCTCCATTTCAACCATCGAGTCGATGAACCAGCAAATCGCCGCCTCTGCCGAAGAGCAAAGTGCCGTGGCTGAAGAGATTAATCGCAGTGTTCTCAGTGTGAGGGACATCTCTGAACAGACTGCTTCTGCCAGTGAACAGACAGCCGCCTCCAGCGTTGAGCTCGCGCGTTTGGGTGTGCATCTGCAGGGGTTGGTTAGCAAGTTTGTGGTGTAAGCGGCTGGGAAGGTGATCATCCAGTCACTGGAGGATCAGACGCCTGAACGCTTGTAGAACATCGGGCTGTCGGAGCAGGCAGCCCGATCCTCTGCCTATGAGCGCGTCACTTGAACGCACTGCACAGCGAGCGTTTACCTGGTGCGTACGGAGGCTTTTTGATAAGCCGCTTCGCCTTCTCGTTTAGCGACGGCGACTACCAAGACTACGATTTCAAGCTCGATCACCTGATACACCAGCCGGTACCCGCTGCTACGGAGTTTGATCTTGTAGCAATTAGGTAACGAATGAAGTCGATTGGCTTCGACGCAGGGATTCAGCAATACAGCTGCGAGTTTTTTCTTCAATTGCTCCCTGACTGTATCGCCGAGCTTGCGCCATTCCTTCAGCGCACGAGCATCAAACTCCAGCCTATAACTCATCCAGCGAAACCTTGACGCGCTGCGGCGCTGCAAGGCGCTCGCGCGCCACGGAGATCAACGTTTCGTCTTCTTGAGTGAGGAGGACCGGACGGAACGGGAGTTGACCACGCTCGGCCACGTACTGCAGGGCCTGGCGCATAAGGTCGGACGGAGTAACGCCTAGACGCTCCAGCTCTCGGTAGGCGCGAGCCTTGAGTTCGTCGTCGACGCGAACATTGATGGAAGCCATAAGTTGAGCCCGTAAAGACATTTGTCGTTACGTTAGACGCATCGTCCATCCTTGGCAAGGCGATGCGACGGATAGCGCGTACCTTTGAGGATGGATCTAGCGTGGAATTGAGCCGGACACCTTTACGAACGCTCAGGTACAAAAAAGCCCGCTCAAAGGCGGGCTTCTTCGTCTGTAGCGGATTTCCAGAACGCATTGCGCGAACTGGAATCAATAATGATGCCCTGACGGGATTCGAACCACCACGTTAGGTATCTGATTCCATTGGCTTGGGGTTGGGGCGTCGCGTTTAGGGATACATATCGGGATACACGGCGCGGTCGTTCAAGCCCGGAGGTGAGGTGTGAAATATACCCGCCACCGTTCAAACCTAACCGCTCACTTCACACCTCGTGGGTGGCATGCCAAGGCGTCGCTTCCACAGAAACGTGCTGAACCCTATGTGGCATCAGCCGAATACCCTTAGCCTTCGTAGGATAGAACAACGCCAAATTAATCTGGTCACCCACCGAGCTTTTGTAAATAACTCCGTCGAATCCATCCTTTTTTATAAGCTCGCACAAATATTGGCTCGGTATGTAGTCCACAGCCGCAGACCTTGGTAGGACAGGTCGGGTCAACTCCTCGCCTAGTCGCACGAGAAATTCGATATCGCCTCGGAGCGCCGCAATTTCCTCCGCGTCAGCGCATATGAACGGCGTGATCAGACTGCGCGGGTCTCTTAGGTCCGCTAGCTTTAGATCATGTGCAATTTGGAACTCCGCTACAGTGACAAATTCACCAGTATGAGGGCGAACTTCGGATACGGAGGTTAAGACATCTGATGCTACATATAGGTAGGGTATTCCCACTGGGTTTGCGCGGCCGTGCGTAGCTCTGTCTTTGGGTGGGGGGCCCATTTTATCCAATGGGTATGGCTCTTCGGACTCTTGAATTCTCGCCCTATACCATTGCTCCGGAAGTTTACCTTTGTAAAAAAGCTGTGAGACTAGGTATGAGATTCGTTCGAGGCTAATAGTTTCTTTTGGGAAGAATCTGTTTTCTTCCATTAATTCTTTGCGAAGATTCTCCCAGTTGTCCAAGTTCTGCGAGAAACATTTGCTAGACGGTGCAAATGTCATCCTAGGGACATTGCCGTCTTGAAATACCTCTGCCAGCAGATCCTTCGTATTCGCCAGGTCAAGGCAGCAGAACATGCCCCAGTCGCTTTTGAACCATTCCCCGAGTGTGGCTCCTTCATTGGCCTGAGTGTATATGCCGGTGAGCAGCTCAAAATATTCTCTCAGCTGAATAGGTTCGACCAGGGGCACATTCTTGGAATTGCAGAATGAACAGTCCCCTTCCGATTCGCCTATTTCAGGAATCACCGAGCTCAAATGGCTATCGCCAAAACAATTCGGGCAGCATTTTCTCATGATTGTTACTCGAGATAGTCAGCCAGAACTTCGATGTGATGCTTCATAGAGAGCTTTTTTATGTATCCAAGGCCAGGGAAGTGCTTTCGTTTATATAGGTCGGCGAATTCTTCGATTGCCGAAGTTCGCAGGATCTTGGAATCGGGCTCTTCTATTTTGGCGATTAACTTAGTTAGTGCCTCGTAAAATTTTCCAGCTGGATCAGTTGGGGTATCCTGTCTGTCTGATTTAAAGTGATAGATATACATTGCATTATCCATTTCAGGATCAATGAATGTTAGGTGTATCGCGACCGCATAGGCAGGGCCTCCGCCCTCTGTGTACTCGTCGCCTACGATTAAGAAGTCTCCAAAGCCGTCTACACCCTCATCTCTATAGGTGGCGTGAAGATCTGAGAAAGGCTCTATATCAGGGTATTTCCTATTCGCTTGACGCTTGAATCCGTTGCGTAGCAACACGCGCGTCCTATCGCTAAAATGTTTCTGGTAAAGCTTGCCGCAGTATTCTTCTGCGAAAACATGACAGATCTCACGCTCCCAGGTAAGTGTAGCTTCCGCTAACGCCTTAGGCTCAGTAAACCCGAAGTGAATAAAATATAGAGAGTGCGACGGGTAAGTGCTGCAAATTTGAAGTGCTTCGGACGTATCGATATTATTTGTGAGCAGAACACCAACGCAAACGTTCTGATGAGCCTTGATTTCTTCAGTCACAAATTTTTGGATCGCGTCCGAGCTTTCCGTATGGTCTCCATATGACGGATTAACGATCAGGACAGCCTCAGCACCCGATGCAGATAGAGCTTCGATTGTTCTTTTGAGGCCGCTTAGTGACTCTCTAACGGGCTCAATTATTGAGACAATATTGGCTTTGGCTAAGACGTCTGCGGATTCTTTGATTGTCAGCAGATCAAACTGTTTGCCACGGAAATATGGGTAATACATATTATCTTGCCCAATTAAGGGCCTCCCTGATTGATGTGTTCAAAGCGTCCAGCAATGTTGTTTGTTCTTTCAGATTTAAAGTTGTAGAGAGAATTGCAGCCTGTAATGATTCTGGTAGCCGTGATAGGGTCTGTGACAACGTTAGAGAGTTCCGTGACTTGCGGAGGACTCGGACCATAACGCTGTGGGTGGCTGCAGGATCCAAGGTTTGAAAAATCTCACGGACTGCCGATCTGATTTCAGTGTTGGCGACCTTTGGAGGCGTAATCCCAAAGGATTGAAGAATTTCTAGGGACTCACGGATTTGTATAGAGTCAAATATTACTACTGGAGAAACTCTTTGTGGATTTTCCGGTGCTTCCCTAACGGTAGAAATCCCAAACCTTTTGTTCAGAAGAAGCACGCCGACGTCAGTTGATGTGGTTGCAAGAACTTCGTCAGTATGGTTTTCTCCAGTAATTACGTAAACCTTGGCGAAAAATTTCTTGTAAGAGTCGAGTTGGCTTCGCAGTCGGCCTAGTTTGTCTCGTTCCGACTTTATCTCGTATGCGGTAGATGTTCCATTGAATATGGCGATATCCGCTTTGCAGTTTTCAACGCGGAATTCAGTGATCAAGGAAGCAGTGTTGAGCGAGTGCCTTCCTAGAAGAAGTTTTTTTGTGATTGCAGCTTTATACGCATACTCATGTCTGTAATTTTTTTTTCTCAGAAGAGTGAATGCGCTCTCGAAAATTGAGCTTACAGGAGCTGTGTGGCTTGCTTCATTAATTACCAATGAATCTCTGACAAGCCGGGAAAACAACGGCGACTTGCCCTTCTGAGCAAGCTCTCGAATGACGGCGGCAGAGAAAAGTCTCGCGACCGCTGACTGCTGATTTCCGTCGAGAACTTTGGTGTCCAAACTCATGAGGTTAAATCTCTTTCCCGCTGGGATTTAGGTGCTTCTCTGTGGCCTTGATCGTTAGGCGTGGCGATTGCGAGGATTCTGACATATCACCCTGTCCTCGTCCCGCAGTTTGTCGAATTCAAGCTTTGCTGAGGCCTGTCAAGCCTTCCCCGGACCGCAAATGCGTGCCCGGTAATTTTCACGAGGTCACTTCCTCAGCCCTTGCTGTCCAAACCCTCCCAGCTATGTAGGGATTTGCAGGTTTTTTGAGCTTCATAAAAGACCTACGACAGCCAGCAAAATGGCGGCATACATCGAGGTGCAGGGGCGCAGAAATAGTGACCTGTTTAGACCCCAGGTGTGGTGGGGGGACAACAGCGCGCGCCAGGTGGAGGGCGGTCCGGATGAAGGCGTTCCGGGTGCTGCACAGCGGGATGCGGATTGGCCCTGACGAGCTTCCGGATTCCGTGGTTGGCAGAGACGAACAGCGCTCAGATGAAAGGAGCTGGGGTGCCAAACGTGGGCGATCAATATTTTCGTCTCAAATGCCAAAGGGATGCGCATGCGGGGTACCAGCATGGAACTGGCTTTGATGGCCGCTCACAGTGATCGCGTGCTAGCTCCGGCGTATCGGTCACGCTATAGCAAAAACTAGAGGGGTGTTTACGGTCTGGTGCAGTAGGCTTAAGAACCCTGCAGTGGCGTATGCAGGCGTGTTCCCCTGCTAATTGGGCTTCGAGCTCACAGCCCGCACCGAATACTGCCACAGCTATACAAAAAACTTTCTCACGCTTTTCAATCTAACTGGGCAGCTGGTATTCTCAGCAGATTAATTTCCTATGGCCGCTGCCTCCTAACTTGGTGAATCAATGAAGATCGAATCAAAAGATACGGATATTGAAAGTTTGCTGGATGGCAGCTATTTCCATATTCCCCGATTTCAACGTCCCTATTCATGGGATGATGAAAACATTAATGACTTTTGGAATGATCTCGTAGCGAACAAGGGAGAAGATTATTTCATCGGGTCAATGGTAGTTTATAAAAGAAGTAAGCAGTCGTTTGGAGTGGTAGACGGTCAGCAGCGATTGACGACCACTACTATACTTCTATGCGTTTTGAGAGATGCGTTTCATGAGTTAGGGCACGTTGATTCGGCGGAGGGGCTACATCAACTAATTGAAAGGAAAGACCGAGATAACAAAAATGAGTTTGTACTCAAGACTGAAACTTCTTTTCCCTACTTTCAAGAACATATCCAAAAATTCGGCGAGCCAGAAATCAACGAGAAGCTGCTTGCTGAAGAGCTCAATTTGCGCCGAGCGCATTTGCTTTTTAAGAGGTTGGTTGGCGATTCAATTAGTGCAGTGGATAAAGATGCAACCATTCCCGAAGAGGCCAAAGCGAAAAATAAGTTCGAGAAGCTTACAGGTATTCGGGATACCATTCTGAATTTAAACTTGATTTTCGTTGTGCTCGACAATGAAGATGATGCCTACCTCATATTTGAAACTCTCAATACCCGTGGCAAAGACCTTTCGGTTAGTGACCTAGTCAAAAATCACTTCGCTAAAAACCTGAAAGCTAAAGGCACTGTTGATGCTGCGAAGATAAAGTGGGGCAATATTATGGAGACCATCCATAATTCTGCAGCTGATTTGTCCACGGATATGTTCATATACCACTATTGGGCATCTCGCTACGAAGCAGTTCCTTTGAAAAAACTTTTTCCTGTAATAAAGAAGAAAATTGTAAAAGATGTTTCGAAGGATTATCTCGATTCCCTGGTGTCAGATGCGAAACTCTATCGGTCGATACATGAGCCTTCCTACGAGTGGACAAAAAATGAAGTGCAGGCATCTCGGTCATTAGCTGCACTTCAATTATTTAAAGTCTCACAGCCTACTCCGGCGGTGCTTTCTCTAACTAGAGCGTACAGGGACGGCAAGATAAAGTTCGGTAAATATCGTGATGCGATTAGTGCAATAGAAAAGTTTCACTTTGTTTTTACAGCGGTCACGTCATCACGCTCTTCCGGCGGGATCTCCGCAATGTATTCTGCTTTCGCTCGGAAGCTTTTCGAGGCCGAAACCTCTCAAGAGGCTGGAGATGAAATTAACGAATTCATAAGTAAGCTCCGGGCGAAACGTCCATCCATTGACGAATTCACAGTGGCCTTTAAAGATATTTCGTATACGAACGCGAACTCTAAACAAAAGAATTTTGTTAGGTACATACTTAGAGCTGTGTCTGAATTCTACAATTATAAGTATCCATGCGACATGGACGACCTAACCATAGAGCATCTACATCCTCAGTCAGTGACTGCAAACGGGTGGAACGACTGGAATGTTGGACAAATCGGCAATCTAATATTTCTAGATCAGAAATTTAACGAAAAACTTAAGACGCATAAGATTGAGGACAAACTTGCCCGTCTCAAAGAAAACAATTATGTAATACCGACGGAGTTGGTTGGCATTACAACGTGGACTCCAAAGCAAGCTCTTGCTCGGACAGAATTGATAGCCAAAGCTGCATATGAAGAGGTTTGGAGATTTTAACGTCGCTGCCAGTTTTGACGCCCTGGCGCGTCGAGTTTCATCTCATAAGATAGAAATAAGCCGCTAGCAAGCGGCTTAAGGGGACTGAGCTCTCTTTGAAATCATACCTGCCTAAGCTGGAATTCCCGCCGGTAGCCATCGGATAGAGGCATTGAGCCCCCGGTTGCTCGCAATCGGTTAAGGCCGACTAGGCTGGTGGCGATGATTTCGCCGGGTACGGCAGATGGCAAATTGGCGACAGCTTCGGCTGGTGCCCTTGGTGTCTGCTTGAGCAGGCGTAAGAGCCGGACAGAAAACTTGCGCCAAGCGTCGTAGGTCACATCTTGCATATTAACGGGCGCTGTAGGTTGCTCGACTGCTCTTGTAGCCGCCATGCATTGGGCCTCGCATATGCTATAGGCCGAGCGTGCAATAGATAAAAACAACTCGTCGCCCATAAGTGTCTCCAACCGTCCTTCAAGATCTGAGGAATTGATGCTTGTAGCTCTGGACGTGAGCTCGAACCGCGCCTCCGCCATTGCGACTATAGCCTCTTTGACGAGCTCCCCCCTTGCCTCCGCTGTCATGCGGATCACCTGAGCCTGCTGTTTAGCTTGGATACTTCGCTCAATCTCAGAGTTGATCTTGCGCTGGTCTGCGTGCTGTTGCGTTGCCAACTGTTTCCATTGTGAATTGCTTGCTTCAGCTTCGGCCTCCAAAGCTTCAGCCACCGATACCAAGCGATTGGTTTCTGCCGATATCTCTAAGAACCGGTTTTGTGTCGCCTGATAGGCCGCTCGCTCGGTTTCAAAAGTTGCGAGGGCAACCGCCATCGAATCCGAAAAGATTTCGGAATTGGTTTTTGTCTCAGTCATGCGGTGTCTCCGTCGAAGAAAGGCCGGCGAGTGCCGGCTAGATTGCAGCCGTGAACGCACAGGGAGAACCTGTGTCATCTCTATCAGTTAGTCGCGTAGATCAATTTGTTTTAGGTCTGTCAATGGAAAAGGCTCATCCCCCCCTTGTTCACATGACTGAATTCAAAATTCCCGGGAACACGGGAATGCGGGATCAAGCCCCAGAAACCGGGCCTCTTAGAGGTATTAGTTGTTCCCCGCGTTTTTTCACTGGGAACAAGGTAAGCAGGAAGGGTCTTTATTAAGCAGAGTTGTGTTCCCTTGTTCCCACTCTCTAGTCTTATTAGGGAACGCTGTAAGCCACGGCATTGCTGGGTCGTTCCCGCCGTTCCCGTGTTCCCGCTGAGAAATGCGCTCGGCAGATAGCGGTGTGCGACCAAGTTCATTGACTTTCCCCTTCACTTTCCAGCAGGTCGGGGTCAATTACATAGAAACGGGAACTCCCACCGCCTGGCGTGCGCTGCTTTTTCATCCATCGCTTGCCGCTGGCTTCTTGGTCAAACTTGACCAGTGCCTCTACGCCGACCAGAGCGCGCACGATCCTCTCCCTGCCGAAGCCGGAGGCTGCCTCTAGTAGGGCAGGAGCGTTGAACAGGTACAGTCGCTTATCGAACTCCACCTCGTAGTATCCAGCTCGGTCCCGGACAGTGATGTTCGCGTGTTGGGCATGCACATCTGAAAAACGACTATCGCCATGCGAAGCGATGAAGTTCGCAATGCCTCGCAAGATCTGGCGATCTTCGGCGTTGCCATCCCCCATACGTGTTAGCCATTCGTTGAACAATTGTCGACATGCGCTGGTGGCCGAGCCTGCAGGCCAGCTGACCAGATTATGTTCAATGGCTAATTCCCCCGCTAACGCCATGATGGCGAACCGATCAGCCACCCGGCCGGCCTGTGAGCTTTCTGTTTCGAATGCAGTACGCACTTTGGCAAAGGCGGTGTACAGGTCCGTTGGCTTCTCAATCAAAGCCTCCACGAATGCGGGGCCGAGATGGCCGTAATGTTGCGTAACGGCATCACTGAGAACACGGTGAAATTCTTGCCCGGTTTTTCCGTGCACATTGTCGAAGGCGCGATGGCTTCGCGTTCCTGCATTCACATCGACCATGCGGAGCTCGGCGCCGGCATGCGCACCGTTGCCGCCGATGGCGGCATGTTCGGACAATGAACGTTCGCCACTAGAAAGGGCGAGCACGCGCCAAGTCAATTTGGCGCGACCTTCGCGTTCGCGAGTCATGGTGCTTTTGCCCATGCCGTTAGCGATGGCATAGGCCATTTCCTGAACACGCTTTGGGTCGGCGCGCTTGATTTCATCCAGAATCAAGACGGTGTCATTGCGCGATGCCGCCTCGATCTCAACCCCGCCTTTGGACACATCCCAAGAGGCAGCAAAAGCGCCAGGATCGCCCCACACGGACGCTGCTAGAAGCTGCGCCAACGATTTGCCGCTGGACGAGTCACCGACCAGATGAATGCCCCCACCGTTGACACCAACCTTGACTAGTAATGGGCCAGCCAAGGCGCAGCATACCGATAGGATTAGTACCGGGTTGCCGAGGCACAGTGGTGCGATTTCGGATTGCCAAGTTTCAAGCGTGCCTTTGCAGGTGAAAAGGTTCGCTGATCGACCGGAGCTCTGATATCGCACGTTGTCGCCGCCAATGACTCGGGATGGCAGAACAAACGCCCCAGACTCATGCCAGCCTGGCTTAGTGGTGGTAGCGATGATCAGCGCGGGTGCATGGTGGCTCGCCAGATACGGCGCCACGTGGCGCCGATGGTGGTATTCGATGGTTAACCCTTGGCGCATCAACGCTTTCATTACGTCGTCAGCTTTGCCCGCAAGCGCTTCCATTGGCATGACCCATTCGATGCGTCGGCCACGGTAGTGGAAGCTCAATAGACGGCCTATGCTGCCGTCGTCAGTGTTCACCGTCTCTGCTTCCACATACAGCGGTGCGCAGATCCAGTGATCAACCTCGATTGCCTTTTCGTCCGGGCCGCTTTGCTTGATGCCGTGATACCAGGTCCCAGCTTTGTATTGTTTACCCTCGATGTAAGAGGCGTGCGCGTATACCGCGAAGCGGGGCCGCTCAAGCTTGTCTGGTGCGGGTGCTGTAGGTTGGCCGACCAGACTCAGTTCGGTCTTGCCCTCATGACGGTCACTCATGACTGAATCTTCTTGTGTTGGCTGCGCCATAAGTGCAAATCGTTGAAGTCGGAAAGGTCTTTGTGAGCGTCTGCAGGCCACTCGGGAAATAGCACCATTGCGCCGGCAGCATTAGCTGCTCGGTTGGCAGCGATACGCCCGGGGTTTCCCAGTGTTTGACGATCGTCATCACCAGCAATGACGAGCTCGACGCTTTGCCCGTAGCGTTCACGCATCGCCATGGCGACTGCTTTGAGATTGCCTGCGTTCATCGCGCAAACGACTGGGCTGTCAGTGTGAATATGCAAAGTGGCCCCAGTCGCCCAGCCTTCGCAGATGTACAGCCGGCAGCCATCACTGATTTTGCCCAAAGGTGAGTAGCAGGACTGAACTCGACCTCCCGCAAGGAAGCGCTTTACACCATGGGCGTTGATGATTTGCAGATTGACCAAGCGGCCCTCGCAGCAAAGTGGCACGAGTAGTCGCCCTTGGCTCAACTGACGCAGATTCAACGGCTGAACACCCTTAGCCTGTAGGTAGTTGTGTTGCCGGTCGGCGGGCTTAGCCATTCGCCATAGCTCAGCCGCTTGGAGGGCGACGTCTGAGTGTTTTTTCTGCAGACGCTCCCTTTCAATTTGACTGGCTACCCGACGGGCTTCCTCGCTCGCCTTAATGCGTTTTGTAAGCCGTTGTGTGTCCATGTTCGTTGAGCTGAATAGACCTAGGGAAAGTCGTTGATCTATTTCTTGAGCTGCCTCCACCTGACGGCACCCGCGTAAATAAGCAAGCAGCGACACCAGGTCACCGCCATGGGCAGCGTTGTCTGCGAAATCATTCCACCGACCACTGTCAATCGAGACACCAAAAGAGCCGGCGTGGCGATCCCCTCTTGTGGTGTTGCGTGCGACCCATTCCTTGCCGCTGCGCGTACCTTCTGGCAGCCACTCAAGTAATAGGATTTCAGCTGAGCCGAGGGCATGAGAGGCGACCTGCCGAATGAGATCTAACGTGCTGGGCTTACTCATCATTCAGGTCCTCAACAGATTGTTGAGATTCCGCCGAAACAACCGATATGGTTTCCTCACCTGCGGCGTCGATCTGAACCTGGCCGGCTGTGGAGGATGCTCGGAGACGTTGCTCCAGGCGCAGCAAAAATGCTTCCCGGAAAGGAGTACGAACACTGCCAGGCATCCGCTCCATCCAGTTATTCAGAAGATCCACCAAGGAGTGTGAAAGCGGCTCTGCAAGCCACTGCTCTGCCTCTGTAGCAGCTGCAGTGACGGCCTCTTGATAAGCCACCGGATGACGGGTCGTGATGGATGGCTGACCATCGGCGGCGGGTAGGATGGCGCAACGAAGCTCAGGCGACATGACCAGCGCCCTCTCGTTTAGCCGCGTGGTGAGCGGCTTTGAACAGGTCACTCGCGTCCTCTAACAGCAGATAAGCGGCGTCGGCGAATTTGCTTAATTCTTCGGCGTGTGCGGTCGTCATCTTGATTGAGGCGAGGCTTGATACGAGCCCTTTGGCAACGCTCAGGCGTTGCTCGGCGCACTCTTGCAGGTCGCGGTATGGAGCGCTTGTGTCGACGAGTAAAACAGGCGTTTCAGACGGGTTGGTGGTAAGTGGCGAGAGGTTAACCATTGCGCACCCCTGTCGTGACGGCGGCGGCTAAAAGGGAGCGCAACACTGCGATAGGCACGCCGTCCACGTGCAATTGTCCAGCGCGCTCTGCGTCGTAAATCGCTGCGACTAGGTCCGCTTGGGTAGAGCCACTGCTGTTCAGGCTGTCGAGGGCGTTTAGGGTGTCTCGTAAGGAACTTTCAGGTAGGGGCATCCCTGGCTTGCTGTTACTTACCGCGCTGATAAATTTCGCGAGAGCCTTGGGTAGGTTAGACATGACGCACCTCCTTGGAAGGTGCAGCCTCTGATGCCGCGATGCGTGAGAGCTCCATGTGATGGTTATAACGGGAGAGACGAGTTGCTAGGGATGAGTTTGCGTGAAGCGCCGCGAAGGCCATAGCCTTGTGTGCGGCAACGCGAATGGAAGGTGCGGACGGATTGCGGGCGTGCAGAAACGTCATGGGTATAGCTCCTAGAGTTGAGGAGCTGCCACGGTTCGCCGTCAAACGAATTAGGGTGGCAGCCGTGCGCAGGTTGACGGACCGGGACTCTAGGCACCCGGCAGACCCGAAGGTCTCCCGCGCACAGCCGCCATAACACGGAACAGCAGGCACAAAAAAAGCGCCTGCGGTCATATGGTGGGCGCTTATGCGCCTAGAGTTGAACGGGCCGTCAAACCCGGTCGCTGAATTTGCAGCGACTGCCGAACTATAAGGCAGCATCCCTCGATGATGCAAGCTCGACCGGCGCGCCAATTGGCTCGCGAATGGAGTTCGCATGCTATGCTTTGGGGTGTGTGTAGAGAGGTAATTGGCCCTGGTAGCGTTGGCGCGCTTTCCGGGGCTTTGTCTTTTCTGAAGCATGCAAAACTCCTGTCCGCCCGGCGCGGAGCCAAGCAGCGTGATTCTTGATTTGAATTGATTCGGCAAACGTTTAGTTCGAACGGTTTGCTCTTGTCTGATTACGCTCGGCTAATCGCTCAGCGATCCATTGGTCAACTTCCGCTTCCAGCCAAGCCACACTATTGGCGCCGATCGGCATCGGGTGGGGGAAGGTGCCGGCACGAATGTCCGCATAGATAGCTGCGCGGCTCTTGCCCGTCTTTTGCTCAACTTCGCGCCGACGAAGCAGGCGGTTACCAAGTTCAAGGCGCTGTACGGTTAGGAATGGTTTCGGTGTAAACCGGTTCATGCGCGGAGCTCCCGCGCGCGGATCCGGCCCTGAATCCAAGCTTGTACCTCACTCAATACGAAGGCCACAGGGGCGTTCCGCGCTTCGCTATCGCTGAGCTTTACGGGCCTGGGGAAGGACGGGTCGCGTTTGAGCATCTTGTAAACGGTTGGACGCGCTAAGCCGGTTAGCTGCTGAAGTTCGGACATGCGAACCAGTGCAATTGGGGCATCATCTCGACGAGCTCCAAGCTGACTCATGACCGATTCTCCTGGCTGCCGTTGGCCTGGGCGGCTCGAACGGGTTCCTCGCGTTCGGTTGGTAGGCCAAGGACTACCAGCACCCCGCGGCGAATGGCGCTGGGCGCATAGGGCAGTCGAATTTCAGCGTTAGGCTGACTTGGCGGGCTCAGGCGATGAGTGATCTCATCAATCCCAGCAAAGGTGGCGCCGCACACCGCGTTCTTGCAGACGAGGAATGTTTTAGAGAGCAGCAAGTGCTCACTGTTAGAGCTGCGCTTCAACAGCGGTGTGCCGCAATCAGGGCACGGGCGTTTTACCTGCAGGGGGGATTTGGGTTTAGTGCTGGCTGTCATGAGCGTCAGGCTTCCGAATCTGGATTGCCCAAGCATCACTGATCTCGCCCAAGACTGAAATTCAACAAGGTTGTGAGCGCTGCGGCTACAGGTGGCTAGGCCGTTGTCGCGTGGTGCGAAAACCATCATGCCACTCCTTCACTGCAGCAGAGGTTGGACTGCAGCCAGGTCGCAATATCGTGATCACGATAGCGGACAAGGCGGCCAACTTTCACATAGGGGAGTGTGCTGCGTCCTTTACTGCGCCAGGCGGCCAGTGTTCGAGTAGAAACGCCCAAAACGTGCGCTGCATGTTCGGGCGTCAGGAGCTCGGCGCTGTGCGCTAGTGAGCGATGTCGATGCATCTTCTTCTCCGTAGGTCTATCTGTGACTACGGGGTGAAGGTTGCCAAGTGCGTAAATGTACGGGTGAAACTTCCAATTTCCAAAATTGGATTTGCAGCTTATTCGAGCTCCCGGAGCGCCTTGGTAAGCAGCTTTGAAAAACCTGCACCTTTGAAATTATGTCCCTCCAAACGAAGCTCCCCAGCCATCACCGCCAGTGCTTGTGAGATGCGAGACACATTAGGGGAGCCCCCTTTCACATAGCGCCTTTTACCGCTCTCGATCTGCTCATGGGCGTCCAGTTGCTTACCTAAATCCGCTATCAGGTGGGCCGCAAGTCCCAATGCCCGTAGAAGGGGTTCGGTTTTACCTTCCGGTTCGTCGGGTGACTGTGGCAGCGGTAGGTCCGAATCGGGATAGTCGCTCCACTTCACGGAACTACGGGCCAAAGGAATAGGGTCTATAACGCCATTGGTCGTGAGATAACCGATGCTTAACTCATGGGGCGGCCGCGCTCCAGGCATAGGGAGATCTGCGTGGATCTGCTGCAGGTCCGAGAGATGAATCAGTACCTCAAACCCGCCGTCGATAATGCTTCTGGGCAGATCATCATCGCCGAGACGGTAGCAGCCATATGCTCCAGATTCCTCTTGAGGATATGCGCTCAGACCAACCATTCCGGAAGCTTTTTTGTTCTGAGCTGAGGAGTAGAAGATTCCAAAGTTTCGAATTGGAATTGGTCCGTCAACCAGAGAGATAGGCTCGCACCCACTCAAATCGAGTCGTACAAACGCCTCAATCACGGGATTCACATAGGGCAGATCCTGCGCTACTCGGTACAACGCGATCTGCGCGTCATCGGTAGGCCAATAATGAACTGGCACGCGCCCTTTTAATGCGAGCCGAAAGACCGAGTGTTCGCTGTAGCTGCTGCGTGTGGCTTCAGAAAGCCAGGCGGCTGCCTCTTCAAAGTTCAGCCACTCCTTGAAAGCATAAATGCCCATGGCTTATCCCTGTGCCTGGAAGTCGACAGAAACGACATTGCCCCGCTCGAGCTTGTCGAGGTGGTCGGCATACCACTGCATCATCTGCTTGCGCTGCTCCAGATAGATTGCTTTGTTGTAAACGCCGGCGACGCCTCCTTCGACATGGGCGAGCTGGGCCTCTACATGCTCTCGTGGGAAGTTGTTCTCGCGGAGCACAGTCGATGCAACATGCCGGAATCCATGCCCGGTCTGGCGGCCGTCATACCCCATGCGGCGCAGCGCCATGTTGAAAGCCATGTTGCTGCGTGGCTTCTTCCGGTCACTGCGGCCAGGAAAGAGCAGCGGATAACTACCGTTCAGACCAAACAGCTCACGCAGCGCATCAAGCGCCTGGCGAGATAGCGGAACCAAATGCTCGCGTTTCTTTTTCATGCGAGCCGCCGGGATGCTCCATAACGCATTGTCCAGGTCGAACTCCGCCCAGGGCGCCTCGCGCAGCTCACTGGGCCGCACGCCGGTCAATGTGAGCAAGCGAAGGCCAAGGCGCAGGTCCGAAGCATGCGGGTATGCACTGATTGCTCTCAACAGATCTGGAAGTTCTTTTGCAGTGACGTGGGGGTAGTTTTCTGCCGATCTGCTCTGCAAAAATCTGCTCAAGCCCTCAACCGGGTTATGAATTGCCCGGCCCGTAACTCTCGCCAAGTCGTAGATTTCTTTGCAGGAACGACGAACCCGGCTTATCTGTTCGAAAATGCCCTTACGTTCCAGCGTCTGGAAGAAATCCATCCATTGCTTGGGGGTAATCTCGGTGTGAACGCGCTTACCGAAAACCGGAAAAACATGAAGCTCTAAAGCACCTACGTTGCGCTTCGTTGTGCTGGCTGCCCAACCCGGCGTGCGAATGGTGATCCACTCCCGGGCAAGGCATTCAAAAGTGTTGGTCGCCGCCTCGAGCTCGGCTGCCTGACGCGCCTTTTTGTTTGCGAGCGGGTCTTCGCCTTGAGCGATCTCCTTTCGCAGATCTAACGCTTTTCTGCGCGCTAGGGCGCCACTCACATTCGGATAGCCCCCGAGGCCGAGCCAGCTCCATTTACCCGCTTGGTTCTTGTACCGGAGTTGCCAAGATTTTTGACCGTCCGGTTTGACTCTCAGGTAGAGCCCGTTGCCGTCGAGCTCTCGATATTCGCTGGTCTCGGGTTCGATGCTCGCGATCGCAGTGTCACTGAGTGGCCTGCGCTTGATTTCTGACCGTTTCACAGGCCTGTATCCCCTCGGTTCTAAGATTTCCCAGGGGTACACCCTGGGATACAGGGCGCTAAGGTATAAGGGGAGACATGCAGAGACAACCAGAAACAACAAAGCCCGCACAGGGCGGGCTTCATAGGGCGTTTCGTAGACATCGGTAGACAACTAGAAACATAATATTGGTGCACCTGACGGGATTCGAACCCATGACCCCTGCCTTCGGAGGGCAGTACTCTATCCAGCTGAGCTACAGGTGCAACGCGGGCGCCATAATACTCATCTGGCCTGCACGCGTCCATGCCGATGACCCGCCGTTAACAATTTAGTGAGACCAGGCCAACCCGAAAAGCCACCCCCGCATGACAACCACATACGCACCCTCCCAGCTACGCTGATCCAAATCCATCCCCACCCCAGCCCCACCCGTTCTTTTTTTCGAACGCACTATTGTCCTTTACCCCTGTTGTCCCTAGGATTCGTTTGAGATTTCAAACGCCCCGCCCGGCCTTTCTTCTATTCTCCAATCAGGGCCGGCGACAGTCTTATCCGGCGGCGGCCTCGGTCGAGGCGCCCGCACACAACCATTCGCTCCGCCGCGCGCGGTGCTGTTCAGGAGGCCGCAATGCAGCTTAAAGACTCGAAGTTGTTCCGCCAGCAGGCGTACATCAATGGCGCCTGGGCTGATGCCGACAGTGGCCAGACCATCAAGGTCAACAACCCGTCGACCAACGAGATTCTCGGCACCGTGCCGAAGATGGGCGCCGCTGAAACCCGCCGCGCCATCGAAGCCGCTGACAAGGCGCTGCCGGCCTGGCGTGCGCTGACCGCCAAAGAGCGTGGCGCCAAGCTGCGTCGCTGGTTCGAGCTGATGATTGAAAACCAGGACGACCTGGGTCGCCTGATGACCCTGGAGCAGGGCAAGCCGCTGGCCGAGGCCAAAGGCGAAATCACCTACGCCGCTTCCTTTATCGAGTGGTTTTCCGAAGAAGCCAAGCGCATCTACGGCAACGTGATTCCGGGCCATCAGCCGGACAAGCGCCTGATCGTCCTCAAGCAGCCGATCGGCGTTACTGCAGCGATCACGCCGTGGAACTTCCCGGCCGCGATGATCACCCGCAAGGCCGGCCCGGCGCTGGCGGCAGGCTGCACCATGGTGCTCAAGCCCGCTTCGCAAACCCCTTACTCCGCACTGGCACTGGCTGAACTGGCCGAGCGCGCGGGCATCCCGGCGGGCGTGTTCAGTGTGGTGACTGGCAGCGCCGGCGATATTGGCAGCGAGCTGACCAGCAACCCGATCGTGCGCAAGCTGTCGTTCACCGGCTCGACCGAAATCGGCCGCCAGTTGATGGCTGAATGTGCCCACGACATCAAGAAGGTGTCGCTGGAACTGGGCGGCAACGCGCCGTTCATCGTGTTCGACGACGCTGACCTGGATAAGGCCGTTGAGGGCGCGATCATCTCCAAGTACCGCAACAACGGTCAGACCTGCGTGTGCGCCAACCGCATCTACGTGCAGGACGCGGTCTACGACGCCTTTGCCGAGAAGCTGCAGGTTGCCGTTGCCAAGCTGAAAGTGGGTGATGGCCTGGCCGACGGCACCACCACCGGTCCTCTGATCGATGAAAAAGCCGTGGCCAAGGTCAAGGAACACATCGCTGATGCCTTGAGCAAAGGCGCGAAAGTGCTGAGCGGCGGCAACAGCCTGGAAGGCAACTTCTTCGAACCGACTATCCTGGTCAACGTGCCGAAAAACGCAGCCGTGGCCAAGGAAGAAACCTTCGGTCCGCTGGCCCCGCTGTTCCGCTTCAAAGACGAAGCCGAAGTGATCGCCATGGCCAACGACACCGAGTTCGGGCTGGCGTCGTATTTCTATGCGCAGAACCTGAGCCGCGTGTTCCGTGTGGCTGAAGCCCTGGAGTACGGCATGGTGGGCATCAACACCGGCCTGATCTCCAACGAAGTCGCGCCATTCGGCGGCATCAAGGCGTCCGGTCTTGGTCGCGAAGGCTCCAAGTACGGCATCGAAGATTATCTGGAAATCAAATACCTCTGCCTCAGCATCTGAACCCGCTGAGTGGCAGAGTGAAGTAACTGTTCGACAACCTGCGGGACGCGAGAGCGCCGTTTCGCAGGTTTCAGTGGCACCAACCTATGGGTGGCCGGGAGGCCGCGACAGTCGATCATCGTATGCTGTCGCTGTTGACCCCCGCTGCTTGATCCTTGAACCGCGCCGCCCGATGAGCGGCGAATGAGGAAATCATGAGCAAAACTAACGCATCCCTGATGAAACGCCGCGAAGCAGCTGTCCCTCGCGGCGTTGGTCAAATTCACCCGATCTTCGCTGAATCCGCGCAGAACGCCACCGTCACCGACGTTGAAGGCAATGAGTTCATCGACTTCGCCGGCGGCATCGCGGTACTGAACACCGGTCACCTGCACCCGAAGATCGTTGCCGCCGTGCAAGAGCAACTGACCAAGCTGACCCACACCTGCTTCCAGGTGCTGGCTTACGAGCCTTACGTCGAGCTGTGCGAGAAGGTCAACGCCAAGGTGCCGGGCGACTTCGCCAAGAAAACCCTGTTGGTGACCACTGGTTCCGAAGCGGTTGAAAACGCCGTCAAGATCGCCCGCGCCGCGACAGGCCGTGCAGGCGTCATCGCCTTCACCGGCGCGTACCACGGCCGCACCATGATGACCCTGGGTCTGACCGGTAAAGTCGTGCCGTACTCGGCCGGCATGGGCCTGATGCCGGGCGGTATCTTCCGCGCCATTTACCCGAACGAGCTGCACGGTGTCAGCGTTGACGATTCCATCGCCAGCATCGAGCGCATCTTCAAGAATGACGCCGAGCCGAAAGACATCGCCGCGATCATCATCGAGCCGGTGCAGGGCGAGGGGGGGTTCTACGTGGCGCCGAAGGCGTTCATGGCGCGTCTGCGTGAACTGTGCGACAAGCACGGCATTCTGCTGATCGCTGACGAAGTGCAGACCGGCGCTGGCCGTACCGGCACTTTCTTCGCCATGGAGCAGATGGGCGTAAGCGCCGACCTGACCACCTTCGCCAAATCCATCGCCGGTGGTTTCCCGCTGGCCGGCGTGTGCGGCAAGGCCGAATACATGGACGCCATCGCGCCAGGCGGTCTGGGCGGCACGTACGCCGGTAGCCCGAT
Source organism: Pseudomonas sp. W5-01 (assembly GCF_046540435.1). Lineage (NCBI taxonomy): Bacteria > Pseudomonadati > Pseudomonadota > Gammaproteobacteria > Pseudomonadales > Pseudomonadaceae > Pseudomonas > Pseudomonas sp. W5-01. The sequence continues at coordinate 347,347 of NZ_JAXCIP010000006.1, read as the reverse complement.
CGCGTGCGCTGCGGCGTTGGCGGTCATGGAAGTGTTCGAAGAAGAGCATTTGCTTGATCGTTGCAAGGCCGTTGGCGAGCGTCTGGTCACTGGCCTGCGTGCCATCCAGGCCAAGTATCCGGTCATCGGTGAAGTCCGCGCGCTGGGCGCCATGATCGCCGTCGAGTGCTTCGAGAACGGCGACACCCACAAGCCGAACGCTGCTGCCGTCGCACAAGTGATCGCCAAAGCCCGTGACAAGGGCCTGATCCTGCTGTCCTGCGGCACCTATGGCAACGTCCTGCGCGTGCTGGTCCCGCTGACCTCGCCGGACGAGCAGTTGGACAAAGGCCTGAAGATCATCGAAGAATGCTTCGCTGAAATCGCCTGAATCCACGTCGGTGAGCCGCAGCCACGTTTGATAAAAACCTGACCGCTTCACCAGGAAAAACCTGCTTCGGCAGGTTTTTTCGTTTATGGACGCCGGAAAATTCCGTCTCAGTCTGTCTCCCTGCGCAGTCTTTGACTATGGTGAAGAGACTGATGCCGGAGAGTCATGATGACCGTAGTAGAGGCGCTAGCCGTTCCCCGCGTGTTGATCGCTGAATCGGACCCCTGGGCCCGGGAGATGCTCAACGAATTGGTTCTCGACGTGCGTTGCGACGCGCAGCTGGACATCTGTTCGAACGGCCGGGAAGCCATTGAGCGGATGAGCGGGTATATCCCCGACTTGGTGATCGCTTCCCGCGAGTTGCCGGGCGTCGATGGCCTGAGCCTGCTGCGCGGGCTGCGGCAATTGCGTCGTCAGCCGCCGGTTCGTTTCATTCTGCTGAGCAGTCGCAGCGACAGCGTCAGTGTCCGCGAGGCCGTGCAACTGGCGCCCACCGCCTACCTCACCAAACCCCTGAACATGGAAGGCCTGCGCCAACGGCTGGAAACGCTGCTGTTGCAGGACGGCGCGCAGGTTGCCTGTGCGGTGCCCGCGTTGGCGCCGGGTGTCGGGCTGGATGCGTTTCTGGAGAAGCGCCGTGAAGTGGCCGATGGCGGGCCGCTGTTCGTTGACGTGAGGGCGGCGGTGGCGAGCAGTCGCGGGGCGTCGGGTGTGGATCTGACGTTGCTGGAACAGGCGCTGACCCTCGACCCCCATGTCACCGCGATGTTGATTGCCGCCGCCAACAGCGCTTCCCACCATCAGGGCAAACCGGTGCAGACCCTGGGGCAGGCGCTCGCCGTGCTGGGCGCCACCCAGAGCGTCAATCTGGTGCAAGGTCTGGCCCTCAAGCGCGGCGCGGTGCTGACGGATGCAACGTTGTTGCTGCACGCCACCGAAATCTGGGAGGTCTCGCAACGCACCGCCGACTGTGCGCGGACGCTGGCGCGCAAGCTGGATCTCGATCACGAGCGCTGCTACTGCGCCGGTTTGCTCAGGGGCCTGGGCGAACTGACGGTGTTGCGCTGTTTGCAGGACTGGCTGATCGCTGGAGGCTCGCTGGATGAGGCCACCATTCGGCGCGCGTTGGCGCAGTATTCGGCCTCGTTTGGCTCCGCATTACGGACGCGCTGGCGGCTACCGCTGGAGCTGCGTGAGTTGATTGCGGCGGTGTATCAGTACAACACCGGGGTTTTTACCCGCGAAATCCTGGCGATGAATGTGGCGGGGCAAATGGGCCTGCTTGGGCTCGAAGACCCGCTCGAGGCGCTGGCGAAAAGCAAATCGGCGAGGCTGTTGAAGGTCAGCAGGTCAGATCTGGAAGGGGTGCGCAGCAAGACGGTGGCGTGACCGGGAGGTTGATGCAGAAAAGCAGGGTTACACCAGCACGATCTGATTTTTGCCCTGGCGCTTGGCCTGGTACATCGCAGCGTCTGAGCGTGCATAGAGCGCTTCGAGGCTCTGGTCTTGATCGCCGAGGTTGGTCAGCCCCTGGCTGGCGGTGATGCCGAAGGTTTTGTCATTGCACTGAAAGCTCAGGCGCTGAATCTCACGCTGCAACCGCTCGGCAATCTGCTGGGCCATTTCCGGCGCACAGCCCGGGAACACGGCGGCGAACTCTTCCCCGCCAATTCGACCGAACAGATCACCCCGACGCAGCGTCTTGCGCCCGCATTCGGCAATGCGTTGCAGCACCAGATCGCCTTCCTGGTGGCCGTAGGTGTCGTTGACCAGCTTGAAATCATCCACGTCCAGCAACAGGAACGCCATTGGCGTGCCCTGCAGACGCGCCTGCTCGAATTCCCGTTGAGCGCACTCGAAGAAGTGCCGGCGGTTGCTGCTCTGGGTAAGCACGTCAGTGGTGGCCAGACGCTGCAGCTCGTCTTCGAGGTGCTTCTTCTCGGTGATGTCTTCGGCGATGCCCACCACGATCAGGCGCTGGCTGTGCTCGGCCTGATGACTGACAAAGCATTTGTCACTGAGCCAGCGGACCTGGCCGTCGGCGCGGATAATGCGGTACTCGCGGTCTTCGATGGAGCCTTTCTCGAGCACTTCGCTCAGGCTGCGCTCGGCGTAGTCGAGATCGTCGGGGTAAATGCTGTCGCGCCACTCGCTGTAGTCCGCCAGCAACAAACCGGCGGATCGGCCGAAAATGCGCTCGTAGGCAGGGCTGACATAGATCATGCGTTGCGTCTGCCAGTCGAACGCCCACAACACGGCGTTGACGCTGACCAGCAGAGAGCTGAACAGCTGCTCGCGCTCGCTGAGGCGCGCCACTTCCGCCTGGGCATGCATCAGCGCCAGAAGGGTTTCTGCTGCGGCGGGGGTCTCAACGTGGGGAGTCTGGTTGTCCATGAGCACTGCATCTCAGAATAAGGTGCGGCGCATGCCACAACATGTCACACAGCATAGTGCGAAGGTGCTAATGAGATAGGACTAATGGCACTAAGTTCCGATCGGTGCCACTCGGACGAATGGTCACCGATCAACGGCATCAAGCGTGTTGAGGCCGCAGCGAGTAGGTTTTCAGCTGATCGGCGAACTCACGCAACGACTGAATACCGCTGGCTTCCGCCTCGTGCACCCAGTCCTTGATGGCCGCCAGCATGTCGTGACCATTGCTGCTGGTCTTCGCCCAGATCTGCTGCAGCGCCAGGCGCTTTTCGTAAATCACTTTCAGTGCGTGACTGTGCTCCAGCATGGTCTGGATGCGCGCTTGATGCTTGTCTTCAAGCAGGCTCGGCTCGCGGGAAAGCAGGCGTTTGGCGCGGCGGAACTGGTGACGTACGGAGGCGTCGGCTTTCGCCAGTTCCTGCGCCACCAAAGGCTTGATCACCAGCTTGCGGTACTGAGCCATGATCTGGAAACGGTTGTTGAGGATGGCCATTGCCGTGTCCATGTCCAGATGGCCCTTGCCTTCAACGCGGTGCGCGATCGGCGCGACCCGCTGCACCTTCGCCAGGCGCAACCAGCTGAACACCTTGATCCACGCCCAGCCCATGTCGAACTCCCAGCGCTTGACCGAAAGCTTGGCCGAATTGGGGTAGGTGTGGTGGTTGTTATGCAGCTCTTCGCCGCCGATCAAAATGCCCCAGGGCACCAGGTTGGTGGCGGCGTCGCGGCATTCGAAGTTGCGATAGCCGACCGCATGGCCGAGGCCATTGACCACGCCCGCCGCCCACACCGGAATCCACATCATCTGAATCGCCCAGACGGTGATGCCGATGACGCCGAACAGCGCCAGATCGATCACGCCCATGATGGCGATGCCCAGCAGGGGATAGCGCGAATACAGGTTGCGCTCGATCCAGTCCTCGGGGCAGTTTTTGCCGTAGATGCGCAGTGTTTCCGGGTTCTCCGCTTCGGCGCGGTACAGCTCGGCGCCTTTGCGCAGCACGGTCGACAGACCCTTGATGACCGGGCTGTGCGGGTCATCGACGGTTTCGCATTTGGCATGGTGCTTGCGGTGGATAGCCGTCCACTCGCGGGTATTCTGCGCCGTGGTGAGCCACAGCCAGAAACGGAAAAAGTGCTTGAGCCCTGCGTTGAGTTCCAGGGAGCGATGCGCTGAATAGCGATGGAGATAGACCGTGACGCCGACGATGGTGACGTGTGTCATCGCCAGGGTGACTGCGACCAATTGCCAGACGGAAAGGTCGAGCAGACCGTTGTTCCACATAGGCTGAGTTGCCCTCGGTTGTAACGCGTGCAATATACGGATCCGCCTGAGCAGACCCTGAGACAGAAGCGCGCATTATCACTTAGCTCACAGATAAAACCACCCGCTCTTTGAGATAAGCGTCGCAAGATGTTTCTTGTTCTATAATTTCGGTCTTTCGCAAGGTTGTTTCTATCTATGTCGAGCACTACCCGGGATGCGCTACGCACCGCAACGTTGTACGGGGTTGTATCGATTGGGTGGTCGGCGGTCATGGACCATGTGCTGCCGCGGCTGATCGACGACCCGACCCAACTGGGCCGGGCGCAGCAGGCCGGCGGTTATATCTGGTTGGCCCTCAGCGCGGTGCTGATCTATCTCGCCCGCTCGCGGTTGCTCCGATTCATGGGCGTCACCGAACTGGCGCGCCGGGATGAAGACATGCAGCGTCTGCGACTGGCAGCGGCGGTGTTCGACACCACGCTGGAAGGCGTGTTGGTCACCGATGCCACGGGTGTGATCGTGCACGTGAACCGCGCCTTCAGCGAGATCACCGGGTATCAGCAGGATGAAGTGCTGGGTCTGCGGCCGAGCAAATTCAAATCAGGGCGCCATGGCCCTGAGTTCTACGAACGCATGTTCAAGACTATTCACAGCGCAGGGCAGTGGAGTGGCGAAATCTGGAACCGGCGCAAAAGCGGCGAAATCTACCCGCAGTGGCAAAGCATCCGTCCGATCCGGGACGAGCATGGTGCAATTACTCAGTTCGTCGCGGTGTTTTCCGACATTTCTTCGATCAAGCATTCCGAGCGCGAGCTGGCGCATCTGGCCCATTACGATCCGCTGACCGGTCTGCCCAATCGCCTGCTGTTCACCGACCGTGCCGAGCAGGCGCATACCCACGCCCGCCGCAATAAGCGCACCCTGGCACTTCTGCTCGTCGATCTCGATCACTTCAAGCACATCAACGAAAGCCTCGGCCACAACGCCGGGGACGAGGTGTTGAAAGCTGCCGCCGAGCGCCTCGAAACCCATCTGGAGAAGGGCGTCACGCTGGCGCGGCTGGGCGGCGACGAATTCGCGATTCTGCTCGAAAACGCCCAGCAGGTCGTTCAGTCCGCCGAACTGGCGCAGAGCATTCTGCAAGGGCTGCGGGAGCCTTTTCTGGTCAGCGGGCAATCGCTGTTTCTCACCGCCAGCGTCGGCATCAGCATCTTCCCCCACGATGCGCTGACCGCCGAGCAGTTGCTGCGTAACGCCGATGCCGCGCTGTCACAGGCCAAGCATCAGGGCCGTGAAAGCTACGCGATGTACACCGCCGAACTGACCGCCCACGCCCAGCGTCGCGTCGAGTTGGCGGCGGAGCTGCGACAGGCTGTCGAGGAAAACGAGCTGCGGGTGTTTTACCAGCCGATTCACAACCTTCACAGCCGCGGCATCGAAGGTGTCGAAGCGCTGGTGCGCTGGGAGCACCCGGCACGGGGCATGGTCTCGCCGGGTGAATTCATCCCCATCGCCGAGCAAAGCGGGCTGATTGCCGACATCGATAACTGGGTGCTGACCGAAGCCTGCCGGCAGATGAACCAGTGGCTGGCGGAGGGCGTGAATGTCTCGTTCGTCGCGGTGAACGTGTCCAGCCGTTTGTTCGGCCGTGGTGATCTTGATCGGCGGGTGGCCAAAGTGCTGAACGAAACCGGACTGGCGCCGCAGTTTCTCGAGTTGGAGGTCACCGAAAGCGCGATCATGGACGACCCCGATCAAGCCATCGAGCAGATGCACCGGCTACGGGATCTGGGCCTGAAACTGTCCATTGATGATTTCGGCACGGGCTATTCGTCACTGCTGCGGCTCAAGCGCATGCCGGTGCAGAAACTGAAAATCGATCAGGGCTTTGTCGCCGGTTTGCCGGATGACGATGACGACATCGCGATCGTCAACGCCATCATCGCCCTGGCACGGGCGATGGGTATGCGCGTGTTGGCAGAAGGCATCGAGCAGGCCAGTCAGGCCGGTTTCCTGCTGAAGCACAACTGCGAACTGGGCCAAGGCTATTGGTTCGCGCGGCCCATGCCGGCGGAACAGATCGACTGGCACCATGCGCCGGTTTTTGTCTCTGCTTAAGACGGCAGCATGGCCACCGCTTACAGGTCCCATCGCCGCTTTTGAAGCGGCTAGCTGACCACACCCTCCGTAAATGCCTTTTGGTTATATATGCATTCTTAAATAGTCTTTTTAAGAATATCTCTGCGTCTCTAATATCGCGCTCACGCCACAAGCAGCGGTCGCCCCCACGCTGCGGCAAATCTTTCAAGGAGCACGAACATGAGCGCATCTCTACGTAGCGTTGACGGCCAGGACGAAGCAAGCATTTTGCGTGAAATTCAAAGCGCGCTGCGCGACCTGCGTTTTGGCGCGGTTGAAATCACGGTGCACAACGCGCAGGTGGTGCAGATCGAGCGCAAAGAGAAATTCCGTCTGCAGAACCCGAGCAACAAGCAGGGCTGAGCCACGCTCCCGCATAACGAACACTGCACGACCTGCAACTCGAAAAGCCAACAAAAGAAAATTCGTCCAGGAGCTTGATTCATGTCCATTCGTCGTTATGCGCTGGCCGCGCTCGCCAGTGCGGTGTTTGCCGGTTCTGCTGTCGCCAAGGATTTCACCCTGCTGAACGTGTCGTATGACCCTACGCGCGAGCTGTACCGGGACTACAACGCCGAATTCATCAGCTACTGGAAAAAATCCCACCCGGGCGACACCGTGAAGATCAACCAGTCCCATGGTGGCTCGGGCAAGCAGGGCCGCTCGGTGATCGACGGCTCGCCTGCCGACGTGGTGACCCTGGCGCTCGCCGGCGACATCGACGAAATCGCCAAGCTGGGCAAGACCCTCCCTGCGGATTGGCAGACCAAACTGCCTGACGCCAGCACCCCGTACACCTCGACCATTGTGTTTCTGGTGCGCAAGGGCAACCCGAAAGGCATCCATGACTGGGCCGACCTGATCAAGGACGGCGTGTCGGTCATCACGCCAAACCCGAAAACCTCGGGCGGCGCTCGCTGGAATTTCCTGGCGGCTTACGGCTACGGTCTCAAATCCAATGGCGGCGATGAAGCCAAGGCCAAGGAATACATTGGCAAGCTGTTCAAGCATGTGCCTGTGCTGGACACCGGTGCGCGCGGTTCGACCATCACTTTCGTCAACAACGGTCAGGGTGATGTGTTGCTGGCGTGGGAAAACGAAGCGTTCCTGGCGCTGAAAGAAGGCGGCGGCGCCGACAAGTTCGACATCGTCGTACCTTCGCTGTCGATTCTGGCCGAGCCTCCCGTGGCCGTTGTCGAGAAGAACGCCGAGAAGCACGGCACCACCGAAATCGCCACCGAATACCTCAAGCACCTGTACAGCAAGGAAGGCCAGGAAATCGCGGCGAAAAACTTCTATCGTCCCCGTGACGCTGAAGTGGCCGCCAAGTACGAGAAGCAGTTTCCTAAACTGAATCTGCTGACCATCGACAAAAATTTCGGCGGCTGGAAGTCGGCCCAGCCCAAGTTCTTCGATGACGGCGGTGTGTTCGATCAGATCTACATTCCGCAGTAACCGCAGCGCTCCACGGAATAAAAGGACCCGGACTTGTTCCGGGTAACGTGTGTAAACCAAGGACTTTTATGTCGCGACGCATATCCCCCGTCATACCCGGCTTCGGGCTGACGCTGGGTTACACATTGGTGTACCTCAGCCTGATTGTGCTGATACCGCTTGCGGTCATGTTCATCCACGCGTCCCAGCTGAGCGCCGCTCAGTTCTGGAACATCGTCACCGCGCCTCGCGTGCTCGCAGCGCTCAGGCTGAGTTTCGGCACCGCGTTTTTCGCGGCGATCATCAACGGCGTCATCGGCACGCTGCTGGCCTGGGTGCTGGTGCGTTACACCTTCCCCGGTCGCAAGATCATCGATGCGATGATTGATCTGCCGTTCGCATTGCCCACCGCCGTTGCCGGTATCGCGCTGACCGCGCTGTACACACCCACCGGTTTCATCGGCCAGTTCGCCGCCGACATGGGCATCAAGATCGCCTACAGCCCCTTCGGCATCACCCTGGCATTGACCTTTGTCACCTTGCCCTTCGTGGTGCGCACGGTTCAGCCGGTGCTGGCGGACATCCCCCGGGAAGTCGAAGAAGCGGCGGCGTGCCTTGGCGCCAAACCCCTGCAAGTCTTCCGTCACATCCTCGTGCCGGCCTTGTTGCCTGCCTGGCTGACCGGCTTTGCGCTGGCCTTCGCCCGGGGCGTGGGTGAGTACGGCTCGGTGATTTTCATCGCCGGCAACATGCCGATGAAGACCGAAATCCTGCCGTTGCTGATCATGGTCAAGCTCGACCAGTACGACTACACCGGCGCCACGGCGATCGGCGTGATGATGCTGCTGGTGTCGTTCGTGCTGTTGCTGCTGATCAATCTGTTGCAGCGACGCATCGAAACCCCTAACTGAGGAGGCGCACCTATGTCTGATTCATCGCTCATTGCTGCGTCCTCCGCCAACGCTGCCCGTCGTGGCAGCGCGGTGTCGCGGCGCATTCTGATCGGCCTTGGCTGGCTGGTCTTTGCGTTCTTCCTGTTGCTGCCATTGGTGGTGGTGATCGGCCAGGGTTTGAGCAACGGCCTCGGCGGATTCTTCGCGGCCATCCTCGAGCCCGATGCGCTGTCGGCCCTCAAGCTCACCGTGTTCGCAGTGCTGATTTCGGTGCCGCTCAACGTGGTCTTCGGCGTCGCCGCGGCCTGGTGCGTGAGTAAATACTCGTTCCGCGGCAAGGCGATTCTGGTCACCCTGATCGACCTGCCGTTCTCGGTCTCGCCGGTCATCGCCGGTCTGATCTACGTGCTGATGTTCGGCGCCCGTGGCGTGTTCGGTCCCTGGCTGCAGGAGCACGACATCCAGATCGTCTTCGCCCTGCCGGGCATCGTACTGGCGACCATCTTCGTCACCGTGCCGTTCGTGGCCCGCGAGCTGATTCCGCTGATGCAGGAGCAGGGCACGCAGGAAGAAGAGGCCGCGCGCCTGCTCGGTGCCAATGGCTGGCAGATGTTCTGGCACGTGACCGTCCCCAACATCAAATGGGGCCTGATCTACGGCGTGGTGCTGTGTACCGCGCGGGCCATGGGCGAGTTCGGTGCGGTGTCTGTGGTCTCGGGCCACATTCGCGGCGTGACCAACACCCTGCCGCTGCATGTCGAGATTCTCTACAACGAGTACAACCACGTGGCTGCATTTGCCGTGGCGAGCCTGTTATTGATCCTTGCGCTGTTCATCCTGCTGCTCAAGCAGTGGAGCGAAGCGCGCATTAGCCGTCTGCGCAAAAACGCGGCGGAGGAATAATTCATGTCGATCGAAGTCCGTAACGTCAGCAAGAATTTCAACGCCTTCAAGGCCCTCGACGGCATCAGTCTGGATATCCAGAGTGGCGAGCTCGTCGCGCTGTTGGGCCCGTCCGGCTGTGGCAAGACCACGCTGCTGCGCATCATTGCAGGGCTGGAAACGCCGGATAAAGGCAGCATCGTGTTCCATGGCGAAGATGTCTCCGGCCACGACGTGCGTGATCGCAACGTGGGTTTTGTGTTCCAGCATTACGCGCTGTTTCGCCACATGACGGTGTTCGACAACGTCGCCTTCGGCCTGCGCATGAAGCCCAAAAACCAGCGCCCGAACGAGAGCCAGATCGCGGTCAAAGTGCATGAGCTGCTAAACATGGTGCAGCTGGACTGGCTGTCGGATCGCTATCCGGAGCAACTGTCGGGCGGTCAGCGTCAGCGGATTGCCCTGGCGCGTGCCCTGGCGGTGGAGCCGAAGGTCTTGCTGCTGGACGAGCCGTTCGGCGCGCTGGATGCCAAGGTGCGCAAGGAACTGCGTCGCTGGCTGGCGCGGCTGCACGAAGACATCAACCTGACTTCGGTATTCGTGACCCACGACCAGGAAGAGGCGATGGAAGTCGCGGACCGCATTGTGGTGATGAACAAGGGTGTGATCGAACAGATCGGCTCCCCCGGCGACGTCTACGAGAACCCGGCCAGCGACTTCGTCTACCACTTTCTGGGTGACTCGAACCGCCTGCACCTGGGCGATGACAATCACGTGCTGTTCCGCCCGCACGAGGTGTCGTTGTCACGGCATGAAGTGGAAGGGCACCACGCGGCGGAGGTTCGGGACATCCGTCCGTTGGGCGCCACGACGCGGGTGACGCTGAAGGTCGAAGGGCAACCCGAGCTGATCGAAGCCGAAGTGGTGAAAGACCATGACAGCCTGACCGGACTGGCGAGGGGCGAGACGTTGTTCTTCAAGCCGAAGGTCTGGCAGAAAGTCGACAACCTCTAAGCGTACCCCTGTAGGAGCGTGGCTTGTCCCGCGATCTGCCGGGGACCGGCAGCAATCCTGATAATGCGTTCTGCCTGATGCACCGCATTATCCAGTTTGCGACGACTGCGTCGCCGATCGCGGGACAAGCCACGCTCCTACAGGTTCGTGTGGGTACTCACAATCCGGGCCGGACGCAGATCCCTTGTAGGAGCAATCGGAGGTTACTACGGTCGCGAAGGCGGTGGGTCTGAGCTTTAAACCGCAGCCTTTTTCAAATCCCGCCGATGGGTCTTGCCCACTCGCGCTTCGATGGCGTGCTGCAACTTCTTTCTCATTCCCAGCAAAAAAGCCGCTTCGGCGACGACAAACAGCGGGCCGATGATCAGGCCTGTGAGGTCGTCGACAAACGCCGGCTTGCGGCCTTCGTAATAATGGCCCACAAACTGAATCACCCAACCGAGCACGAACAAGCCGACGCCTGCGCTGAGCCAGACCATGGTGGTCTGTTGCGCCAGATGGGCGCCGAGCCACAGGCACAGCGTAAGCAGAACACCCATCAGCACGCCGAAGAAGGCGTCCAGCCGCAGGTAGAAAAATGTGGCCGCCAGACTCACCAGCAAAGCGGGCGACACCCAAATCCCGCCGAGGGACCAACTGGTCCAGCCGGGGCGTGACAGCAGCACGGCCACCGCGATCACGATCAGGGGAATGCCGACGAAGTGGGTGAGGATATTGCGGGTGTCGCGGTGGTAGGCCGCGTACTGGCTGAGGTGATCGACGAGGTTTTTCATTGTTATTCCTCTGTGGATACGTGGATCATGCCGCTGATTTTTTAAGGCTGAGCCCGCTGCACGGCTCAGCCTGCAACAAAACGCCGGCTATCAAAAGGAGATTCACATGACGAATGGAACCCAATGGCGCTCATGGTTTATCAACGACCGATGGTTCCGCGATCTGCCTGCGCTGTTGCAGGATAGCTTGCTGAGCAGCATGCGGCAGCGCCGGGTGACGCCCGGCAAATCGATCTTCCAGCGCGGCGACCCGGCGCCCGGTCTGTACGCGTTGCTCACGGGCTCGTTGCGCATCAATCCCCTCAAACCACAGCAAGGGGACATGCCCCCGGCAGAAGGCTATCGGCCCTTCTGGTTCGGCGAGGCCTCGTTGTTCGACGACCTCCCCGCAACCCACGATGTGTTCGCCCAGGATGCGGTCATTCTTCTGCACATGCCCCACGCGCCACTCAAGCAACTGCTGGCTGAGCACCCGGCCTTTTGGCGGCACTTCCGCGATTTGCTGGGACGCAAGCTCGGCCTCGCCGTGCCCGCCATCGAAGACATCACCCTGATGCCGACTGAAGAGCGCGTGGCGTTTCGGCTGCTGATGCTGGCCGAAGCCTATGGCGAGATGGACCGCTCCGTGCGCAGCGTGCCCCTTGCCGACATGGCCTCGAGTCGCTGCCTCGGGTTGAGCGGTGAGGTGGTCGAGCGGGTGTTGGGGCAGCTCGCCGAACGGCAGCTCGTCCGGCGCGATCACGATCTTATCGGCGTGCTGGACATTGAATGGCTGCGTGAGGCGGCCCTTCATCGCCTGACCGGCGCATGCGGCTGAGGGCGTCACCCGTCAGCGCAGCATTCCTTCGCGATACTGGCTTGGCGTGATGCCGGTCCAGCGCTTAAACGCGCGGCTGAAACTGCTGGTGTCGGCGAAACCGAGCAGATAGGCGACTTCACTGAGCGAGCAACCGGGGTCGCGCATGTGCTGCAGGGCCAGATTCTGCCGGCATTGATTGAGCAGCAAGTCGTAGCGGCAACCCTCGTCGGCCAGATGGCGTTGAAGGCTGCGCAGGCTCAGGTGCAGGGTGTGGGCGATGTGTTCGGCGGACGGCTCGCCCTCCGGCAAGTGGGTCTCGATGGCGCCACGCACCTTGCGCTCCCACGTCAGTGCACTGATTTGCTCGAGGGTGCGGTTGAGCACCGCCTCGTTGTGCACGGCCAGCTCCGGATTTCCATCGTCCAGGTGCCTGTCGAAATCCTCGCTGGCAAAACTCAGCAGATTTTCCGCCGCGCCGAAAAACAGCGGCGCACGGAAGACGTCATGCCACGGCTGAGGGTCTTCCGGTTGCGGACGCATCAGGTGCACGGCCAGCGGCGCGTAATGACGGCCCAGGCGGTTGCGACAGGTGCGCACATAGATTGCGGCGAAGGCGTCCATGGCCTCATTGGCCGGCACCTGGCTGCCGTCGGGCACGCGGAAACGAAATTCGTAACGCTCATCCACACGTTCAAAGCTCATCACCAGCGGGTCGCTCACCACCGGGTGATAACGCACGATGCGTTCGAACACCTCACGCAACGAGCCGCTGGCGACCAGCGCGTAACCCAGTGCGTGAAAGGTCGTCGGGCTGACGAAACGAGACACCCGCAAGCCCAGCGCCGGATCGCCACTGGCCTGCACCGCCAGCTCCCAGAAACGGGTGGTCACTGTCACCGGGTATCGCGCGTTGGGATCATCCATCAGCTGCGGATCCAGGCCTGCAGCCTGACTCAGCGCGAGGCTATCGAGGCCGAGAGCATCGAGTTGCTTGCGCAGGGCGCGGGTCCAGCTGGCGAGAATGCTCGGCTCAGACATACAGGTTGGCGCCTCCGGTCTACAGATTGGCGTTCACGGTCAGGCAGCTTCCCTCCCCAAGCGGCACAGTGGTGCCACGTTTTCTCATCCTGAAACCGGAGAATGGAATCATGCACGACACTTCTGCAAGTGCTGCCGGACTGAATGCACAACAACGATCAGCGCATATTCGTGCCGTGGTTTCCGCCCACGGCGCCGCGTTGCGTGAGCGCTATCCGCTGCTACGGCATCAGGACGCCATTGGCGCCGGCATCCTGTTCTTCGCACTGGCCGGCATGATCGGCAGCGCGGCGCTCTATCTCGGGGGTTATCTGGCCTGGTGGTCGTGTCTGCTGCTGAATGCGTTCTTCGCCTCGCTGACCCACGAGCTTGAACACGACCTGATCCACAGCATGTATTTCCGCAAACAGCGCGTGCCCCATAACCTGATGCTGGCACTGGTCTGGCTGGCGCGGCCGAGCACAATCAACCCATGGATTCGTCGGCATCTGCACCTCAACCATCACAAGGTCTCCGGCACCGAGGCCGATATGGAGGAGCGCGCCATCACCAACGGCGAGCCATGGGGCCTGGCGCGGTTGCTGATGGTGGGCGATAACGTAATGTCGTCGCTGATCCGCATGCTGCGCGCGAAAACCTGGGCGCATAAGTTCAGCATTCTCAAGCGCACCCTGCGTGTCTATGCGCCTCTGGCGCTGGCGAATTGGGGCACGTGGTACGTGTTTCTGGGCTTCCATGCCGCCAATGCCATTGCCGGTCTGATGGGCAGCCCGATTGAATGGTCGGCGGACACGCTGGCGGTCATGCACGTCATCGACATCGCTGTTGTGGTGTTGGTGGGCCCGAACGTGCTGAGGACCTTCTGTCTGCATTTCGTCAGTTCGAACATGCATTACTACGGCGACGTCGAGATGGGCAATGTCATGCAGCAGACCCAAGTGCTCAACCCGTGGTGGATGTGGCCGCTGCAGGCGTTCTGCTTCAACTTCGGCAGCACCCATGGCATCCATCATTTTGTGGTGAAGGAGCCTTTCTACATCCGCCAGATGACGGCATCCGTTGCGCACAAGGTGATGGCTGAGATGGGCGTGCGCTTCAATGACTTCGGCACCTTCGGGCGGGCCAACCGGTTTGAGCGGATGACTGAAAATGACTCGGTGCTCAAGCCTGCGCGCGGTTGATACCTGACGGACCATTGCGCCAGTCTCGCCGGCTTGTAGGAAATTTCTCCGGATAAAAATTTCTGTAACAACCGCCCCTTAATCTCTGCTCATCCCCGGCGAGCTGGGGGCAGACAGCGTGATTCTCAGGGTCACCCCTTTAAGGCAGGGGGTGGCCCTCTTTTTTGGCGCCTTCTTCTGATGCAGCGGCATATATTTTCGAGCTATTAATAAATAGCTTCTTATTCTTTTTCGAATATATGTCCGATCCCTATACTCGCCCCCATGAACGCACCATGCAGGAGGCGAAGGCCATGCATAACGAATCGATCCGTTACTTGATCGTGCCAGGCTGGCAAGGATCTGCCGACGACCATTGGCAAACTCACTGGCAGAACAGCCTGCCCAACAGCGTGCGCGTGGAGCAGGCCGACTGGCTTAAACCGCGTCGAGAAGATTGGGTGGGTGAACTGCAGCGCGCTATCGCCTCTGACAGCACACCGGTGATTCTCATCGCCCACAGCCTGGGTTGCGTCACCGTCGCCCATTGGGCGCAGCTGGCGCCTTTGACGAGTTTGTGTCAGGTGCGAGGGGCCTTGCTGGTGGCCCCCGCTGACGTCGAACGCCCCAATTGCCCGCCGGCGATCCGCAATTTCGCGCCGATTCCCGAGCACCTGCTGCCGTTCCCGACCCAAGTGGTCAGCTCGGACAACGATTCAGCCGTCAGTGCGTTGCGCGCAATGGAAATGGCCCGCAATTGGGGCGCCGAAATTGGCATCCTCAGCGGCGCTGGCCATATCAACGTGAAGTCGGGCCATCAGCGTTGGGAGCAGGGTTTCGCTTACCTGTACCGGCTGCAAGGGCGTATCGAGCAACTTACCCGCCGCCGCGCATGACATCAGCACACGTCACCGTCGTTGCGCACGAGCCCACTGTTCTCAGCATCATTTTCGCCGCAGTGAACCGACAGGTGCTGCGGCTTTTTTTTCAACGCCCGGGTCCATGAATGGCCGGGGCGGGAGCCTGCCATGAGCCTTTCCGACATTTCGATCCACCCGCTGTTGACCTTCCCTGATGCTGAAAAAAGCCCGCTGAGCATCCGCGCCAAGGCCTTGGTGTTCGTCGATCCTCGATCACGGCAGCTGCGCGAAGAGATGGAGCTGCTGGCACCACTGGACCTGCCGGTTCTGATCCGCGGCGAATCCGGCACAGGCAAGGAATTGCTCGCGCGTCATATTCACCGTGGCAGCGACCGGGCCGGGTTGTTCGTGTCGGTCAACTGCGGCGCCATCAGCTCGACTTACGCCGACGCCGAGCTGTTCGGTTACGCCGCTGGCGCCCACAGCGGTTCTGCCAGCAGTCGTGCCGGCTGGTTCGGCTCGGCAACCGGCGGCACCCTTTATCTTGATGAGATCGCCGACCTGCCAATGGCGATCCAGATCAAGTTGCTGGCGGCGCTGGAAAACCACGAAGTCACCCGCGTCGGCGCCACGCAGCCCAGCCAGGTCGACGTCAGGCTGGTCGCAGCGACCAGCATCGATCTGCGCCTGTCAGTCGCCGCCGGCAAATTCCATGAGCGGCTTTATCGCTACTTGAACGAAGGGCGCCTCGATCTGCCGGCGTTGCGCGAGCAGCCGGGCAACATCCTGCCACTGGCCGAGTACTTCCTGGGGATTTACAGCCAGCGCTTCGGCTTCGAGATGCCGTTGATCGGCGAGGACGCGCAGCGCGTGCTTGAAGCCCATTACTGGCCGGGCAATACGCGGGAGCTGGAGAACGTCATTCACTACGCGCTGCTGGTCAGCAGCGGTGCGGAAATCCTGCCGGAACACCTGAATCTGCCTGTTCGCTGAGGGCACTCGGGCTTATGTATTTGATGGGCCGGTGGGAAAACGCCCCCTGAGAACGAAAAAGCATAACCATCCGACTAAAAAGTATTGTCTCGGAATAAAAAATCTCGGTACTGTCCGCATCAGCCGCCACCCTGCCAAGGGTCGATCCCGCGGCAGATCGAAGGCACAGTCGCCCACGAGGCGACCCGATTTCTATTAAGGACATCG
Organism: Pseudomonas sp. W5-01; assembly: GCF_046540435.1. Classification (NCBI taxonomy): domain Bacteria; kingdom Pseudomonadati; phylum Pseudomonadota; class Gammaproteobacteria; order Pseudomonadales; family Pseudomonadaceae; genus Pseudomonas; species Pseudomonas sp. W5-01. Next base: position 331,085 of record NZ_JAXCIP010000006.1, on the reverse strand, counting down.
CATGAAGAAGACGTTTCTGTTCACCGCACTGGCGGCCGCTCTCTCCCTGGGCATCAGCGCTGCACACGCTGCCGAGAAGCTCGTTGTGGGCGCCACCGCTGTTCCGCACGCCGAGATCCTCGAGCTGATCAAGCCTGAACTGGCCAAAGAAGGCGTGGACTTGCAAATCAAGGTCTTCACCGACTACGTGCAGCCGAACGTGCAACTGAACGAGAAGCGTCTGGACGCCAACTACTTCCAGACCAAGCCTTACCTGGACGGCTTCAACAAAGGCAAGGGCGCTACCTTGGTGACTGGTGTCGGCGTACACGTCGAACCGTTCGGCGGCTACTCGAAGAAGTGGAAGTCGATCGCCGAGCTGCCTGATGGCGCAACCGTTGCCATCCCTAACGAAGGCAGCAACGCCGGTCGCGCCCTGCTGCTGTTGCAGAAGAACGGCCTGATCACCCTGAAAGACCCGAAAGACGCTCTGGCGACGCCGAAAGACATCGCCACCAACCCGAAGCACCTGAAATTCCGCGAGCTGGAATCGGCGCTGCTGCCGCGCGCGCTGGATCAGGTTGACCTGGATCTGATCAACACCAACTACGCGCTGGAAGCCAAGCTCAGCCCTAAAAAGGATGCGCTGATTCTGGAAGGTGCCGACTCGCCGTACGTGAACTACCTGGTGACCCGTACCGACAACGCTCACACCGACGCGATCGAGAAGCTGTCCAAGGCGTTGACCAGCCAGCAAGTCAAAGACTTCATCAACAAGAAGTACGACGGCGCGGTACTGCCGGCGTTCTGATCAAGGCCTGAGCGAGCAACTGCCGCGCGCTCAACGATAAAAAACGCGCTTGCCCGCCGCTGCTCCCGCTCCGCTGACGCACTGTCATCGGCTGCAGGGAGTGGCGACGGGCAAGCGCGTTTTTGCATTTTAACGTAGAAATTCGTCAACGTTTCCGGGCCTGCGGCTGCGGTGAGGACAATGAGTACCGACGTCCTTCGATAGGTTGTTCGGCGCTATGCATATGCTCTAACGATATTTAAACTTCCGTTCTTATAGCTTTAAAGTCCTCCCTCCTCAGCCACGCCTTTTGGAGTCGGAGTTCTCATGCCAGCAGCCTCCCACGCTTCGTCCGCGCAAGCGCCCGGTCAGCCGTTCGATGTGCGTCCATTCGCCGAAAAGGTGGGCGCGGAAATCGTCGGTCTGGATCTGTCCCGTCCGCTCAACGACGCCGATTTTGCCCGCGTGCATCAAGCGCATCTCGATTATCACGTTGTCGTCTTTCGCGATCAGCACATCACCCCGCAGCAGCAGATCGATTTCAGCCGCCGATTTGGCGTCCTGCAGATTCATGTGCTCAAGCAGTTCCTGCTCGCCAATCACCCCGAGATTCTGATCGTCTCCAATATCGTCGAGAACGGTCAGCCGGTGGGACTGGGCGATGCCGGTAAATACTGGCACTCGGACCTGTCCTACAAAGAACTGCCGAGCCTGGGCTCGATGCTCTACGCTCAGGAACTGCCGAGCGAAGGCGGCGACACCCTGTTCGCCGACATGCACCTGGCGTGGGACACGCTGCCGGAGCACCTGCGCAAGGCCGTCGAAGGTCGTAGCGCCGCGCACAGCTACACCTCGCGTTACAGCCATGGGCATAACGCCGATAACTGGCGGCCGACCCTCAGCGCTGAACAGTTGGCCCAGGTCGCGGTGGTCAGCCATCCGATCGTGCGCACCCACCCGGAAAACGGGCGCAAGGCGCTGTTTGTCAGCGAAGGCTTCACCACCCACATCGTCGGCCTGCCGGAAGACGAGAGTCAGGCGATTCTCACAGAGCTGTACGCCCACAGCGTTCGCCCGGAAGGCGTTTACCGCCACAAGTGGCAGGAGAACGACATGGTGTTCTGGGACAACCGCTCGCTGATTCATCTGGCCGGCGGCACGCCCGATCACCTGCGCCGTCGCTTGCACCGCACCACCATTCAGGGCGATGCGCCGTTCTGATCCAGGAGAGCTCCATGAATGCTGTTCTGCAAAGCCACACGGCTAGCGATCGCTTGAACGCGCACCAGGCCAATCAGCCCACCGCTGAAGCGCTGCTGCAAGTACAGGGCGTCAGCCTTGAGTACCGCACGCCGGAACGCGTAGTGCGGGCCACCCATCAGGTCAGTTTTGAAATCGATCCGGCCGACCGCTTCGTGTTGCTCGGCCCGTCGGGCTGCGGCAAGTCCACGCTCCTTAAAGCCGTGGCCGGATTCATTCAGCCCAGCGAAGGACAGATTCGTCTGGCTGGCCAGCAGGTCAGGGAGCCGGGGCCGGACCGCATTGTGGTGTTTCAGGAATTCGACCAGTTGCCGCCGTGGAAGACGGTGATCCAGAACGTCATGTTTCCGCTGCTGGCCTCGCGCACCCTCAAGCGTCGTGAAGCCGAGGAACGTGCGCGGTATTACCTGGAGAAGGTCGGCCTGAGCGCCTTCGCCGATGCCTATCCGCACACGTTGTCCGGCGGCATGAAGGCGCGCGTGGCGATTGCCCGGGCGCTGGCGATGCAGCCCAAGATCCTGCTGATGGACGAGCCCTTCGCCGCGCTCGACGCATTGACCCGTCGCAAGATGCAGGAGGAGCTGCTGGAGTTGTGGGAAGAGGTGCGCTTCACGCTGCTGTTCGTGACCCACTCCATCGAGGAAGCACTGGTGGTGGGCAACCGGATTCTGCTGCTGTCGCCCCATCCGGGCCGCGTGCGCGCCGAGATCAACAGCCATCAGTACAACTTGAAAAGCCTTGGCGGGGTTGAGTTCCAGGCGTCTGCTCAGCGCATTCACCGGCTGTTGTTCGACGAGGGCGAAGCGCCTGCAGTCGAGCCGGATCTGCGGTTTCAGGATGTTCGGATTGCCTACTGATCGCGGTTCGTCGCGCTACCCCATCAAGAGATTGCACCCATGAGCCTTTCACCCCCTCTGCGGGAAGAATACGAAGTCGTGCTGGAGCCTTTCACCCAGGAAGACCTGGCCCGCGACATTCCCCTCGCGCAACGCATCTGGCAGGTGAGCTGGGTGCGCAAGGCCGTCATCCTCGTCGCCCTCGCGATCATCTGGGAAATCGCCGCGCGCATTCAAGGCAACGACTTGCTGCTGCCGAGCTTTCTGCAAACCGCTTCGGCGTTTATTGACGGCATTGCCAGCGGCGAATTGCTGACCAAGGTCTGGATTTCCCTGACGGTCCTGGTCAAGGGCTACCTGATTGGCATCGTCCTGGCGTTCGGCCTGACTACCCTGGCGGTGTCGACTCAACTGGGCCGCGACCTGTTGGGCACGCTGACGGCGATGTTCAACCCGTTGCCGGCCATCGCGCTGCTGCCGTTGTCGCTGCTGTGGTTCGGCCTGGGTGAAAACAGCCTGATCTTCGTGCTGGTGCACTCCGTGCTCTGGGCACTGGCGTTGAATACCTACGCGGGATTTCTCGGGGTCTCTGAAACCCAGCGCATGGCCGGGCGCAATTACGGGCTCAAGGGGCTGCGGTTCGTCTGGTACATCCTGATCCCCGCGGCGCTGCCGTCGATTCTCGCCGGTCTGAAGATCGGCTGGGCGTTTGCCTGGCGAACCCTCATCGCCGCTGAACTGGTGTTCGGTGCGTCTTCAGGCAAGGGCGGTCTGGGCTGGTACATCTTCCAGAATCGCAACGAGCTGTACACCGACAAGGTATTCGCGGGTCTGGCGGCGGTAATCATCATCGGTCTGCTGGTGGAAAACCTGCTGTTCAGCAACGTCGAGCGCCTGACCGTGAAGCGGTGGGGCATGCAGCGCTGATCTGCTTTATCAACGAACGCTCCGCCTTGTGGCCGCTTGATAGGCAATGAGGCTGTCACCCCCTTTCGCCTTCATCGTGAGAAATATATGGATTTTTCGAAGACAGCTGCACCCTCCAAGCGCCCGACACTGACCGCGCTCGCCGCCGCATTGGGGCTGGCTGGCGCATTGTTGAGCAGCGGCGCCCACGCTGAAGGCAAGATCAGCATTGCTCAGCAGTTCGGCATCGGTTACCTGATTCTGGACGTCGTTCAGCAGCAGAAGCTGATCGAGAAGCACGGCAAGGAGCAGGGCCTGGATATCAAGGTCGACTGGAACAGCATTTCCGGCGCCACCGCGATGAATGAAGCCCTCTTGGCTGGCGCGCTGGACGTGGTGTCGGCGGGCGTGCCGCCGATGCTGACCATCTGGGACCGGACCAAGGGCAGGCAGAACGTCAAGGCGATTGCTTCGTTGGGCTCGATGCCCAATTACCTGCTCAGTAACAATCCGAACGTAAAGACCCTCAACGACTTCACCGACAAGGACCGCATCGCGGTGCCGGCGGCGGGCGTGGGTTTCCAGTCGCGCACCTTGCAGATCGAAACCGCGAAGCTGTTCGGGAACGACAATTTCAAGAAATTCGACAACATCTCGGTCAGCCTGCCGCACCCGGATGCAACCTCGGCGCTGATCGCCGGCGGGTCGGAGATCAGCGCGCACTTTTCCAGCCCGCCCTTTCAGTATCAGGAGCTGGAAAACCCCAAGGTGCATAAGGTGCTGAGTTCGTACGATGTGCTGGGCGGCCAGGCGACGTTCAACGTGCTCTACACCACCCAGAAATTCCACGACGAAAACCCGAAGACCTACAAAGCGTTCTATGACGCGCTGGCCGAGGCCGAGAAAATCATCAAGGCGGACAAGCCTGCGGCGGCGAAGACCTACATCGACGTCGAGAAATCGAAACTGCCGTTGCCGCTGGTGGAGAAGATCGTCTCTGACCCGGAAATCGACTTCACCGTCGTGCCCCAGCGCACGTTCATCTACGCCGAAAAACTGCACGAGCTGGGTGTGCTGAAAAACAAGGCCGACAGCTGGAAGGATTTCTTCTTCGAAGAAGCCCACGGTGGCGCGGGGAGTTGATCCTTGATGTTTGATCGGGCTGTTTAGGCACGTCAGATAGGGAGGCGGTGTGCCAGTTACACCGCCTTCGCGACCGTCGTAACCTCCGATTGCTCCTACAGGGGATTTGCGTGCGAGCCAGATGTTTGGGACGCAGCGAACTTGTGAGATATCCCGTCGTCCAGACGAGGCGCTGTTTCGCGTCAAACACAACCCCTGTGGGAGTGGGCTTGCTCGCGAAGGCGGTGGGTTAAACGGGGACTGATTTATTTACAGCGCTTCTCCGTAAATTAATCTGTCCCCGAGTGCGGTAATCCAAAAGCCGGCATCTGCTCTTGCCGGGGCGCCTTGGGCTTGGGGGGATGTGACGCGAAGCGTTGGCAAGACTCAGTAACTCAAAATGCCTGCGGCAGACTGCTAGCGCGGGGACAGATTAATTTACGGTGGAGTTGTAAATAAATCAGTCCCCTTTAAGCAGTGTCCGCAGGCAGAGCTGCGGCGTTGTCATGTTCATGAGAGCGAGCTTGCTCGCGAAGGCGGTGTGTCTGCCAACATCGATGTCATAGATCCGCCCCCATCGCGAACAGGCGCGCTCTAGCGTAAATTGGCGTGCGACCTAGAGCCCGGCAGAGGTCCTTACCCCAAGGAACCCTGATCTACGCTCACAGTCGCATGACCACATCGCAACGGCGTTCGGCGGCGCGGTGTCGTAATGGCTTGGCACAAGGAGCTTGCATGCCCGCCCAACCCCCTCTTTTTCGTGGTCGTCTGACCGTTATTTCCATCGGTCTGTGCCTGGCCGTTCTCGCCGGCTGTGGCAAGGAAAAGCCCCAGGAGCCCGTGCGCGCACGCGTGCAGGCGCAGGAGGTCAAGACGGTCGATTTCGCTGCGGACGTGGCACTGACCGGGGACGTGCAGGCGCGGGTGCAGACGCAGCTTTCGTTCCGGGTGGGCGGCAAGATCATTCAGCGTTCGGTCGATGTCGGCGATCGGGTGTCGGCCAAGCAAGTGCTGGCCAAACTCGACCCTAAAGACCTGCAAACCAACGTCGACTCCGCCATCGCTGCCGTTGCCGCCGAGCAGGCGCGCGTGAAACAGACCTCCGCCGCCTTCGTGCGTCAGGAAAAACTGCTGCCCAAGGGCTACACCAGTCGCAGTGAATACGATTCGGCCCAGGCGCAATTGCGCGGCAGTCAGAGCGCGCTCAAAGCCGCCCAGGCGCAACTGGCCAACGCCCGCGAGCAACTGAGTTACACCGCCTTGATCGCCGACGCGCCGGGGATCATCACCGCGCGGCAGGCGGAAGTCGGCCAGGTCGTGCAACCGACGGCACCGATCTTCAGTCTGGCCCGTGACGGTGAGCGCGATGCCGTGTTCAACGTTTACGAATCGCTGTTCGTTAACCCGCCCACCGACCAGCCGGTTGAAGTCACGTTGCTGGACAACCCCAAGGTCAAGGCCGTCGGTAAAGTCCGTGAAGTCACGCCAGCCGTGTCAGCGCAGACGGGCACGCTGCAAGTGAAGATCGCACTCAGCTCGCTGCCGCCGGGCATGGACTTGGGTTCGGTGGTCAGTGCCGCCCTGAGCGTGCCGGCCAGGACCAGCGTCGAACTGCCGTGGTCGGCCCTCACCAAGGGCCTGGGCGATCAGCTCGGCCAGCCTGCCGTTTGGGTGGTCGATGGTGACAACAAGGTGAGCCTGCGCGGCGTCACGGTCGGGCGCTACCTGACGGGCAAAGTGATCATCGTCGACGGTTTGAAGAACGGTGAAAAAGTGGTCGTTGCCGGCAACCAGTTATTGCACCCCGACATGCAGGTCGAACTCGCCGACGTGTACCCCGATCCCTCCAAACAACCGACAGGAGACAAGCCATGAAGCGCCTGTCGGGAATCATATTGACCGGTCTGCTGTTAAGCGCCTGCAGCAAGGAAGAGCCGCCGCCGGAGCCGGTTCGGCCGGTGCTGTTCATCGAAGTGAAGCCCCAGGCGCAAGAAAGCCTCGGTCGCTTCGCCGGCAACATTGCCGCGCGCTATGAAAGTACCTTGGGTTTTCGCGTCTCGGGCCGCATCGCCCAGCGCAGTGTCGATGTCGGCGCACAGGTCAAGAAGGGCGACATGCTCGCGGTGCTCGACCCGACGGACCAACAGAACCAGGTGCGCTCGACCCAGGGCGATCTGGCCCGGGTCGAAGCCCAGTTAATCAACGCCCAGGCCAACGCCCGTCGGCAGCACGAGCTGTTTGATCGCGGCGTCGGCGCCCAGGCTGCGCTGGATGTCGCCGTCACCGACCTGAAAACCACCCAGTCTTCCTACGACCAGGCCAAGGCCGCGACGCAACAGGCCAAGGACCAGTTGAGCTACAGCGAGCTGCGCGCCGATCACGATGCCGTCGTCACCGAATGGAAAGTCGAGGCCGGCCAGGTGGTCAGCGCAGGTGAGCAGGTGGTGACACTGGCGCGCCCGGACATCAAGGAGGCAGTCATTGACCTGCCGGCGCAATTGAGTGATCAACTGCCCAGCGACGTCGTCTTCACAGTCGCCAGCCAGTTGGAGCCAGAGATCAACACCACCGCGACCGTGCGAGAACTCGAACCCCAGGCCGAAAGCACCACGCGCACCCGTCGCGCACGTTTGACCCTGGCAGAAACGCCGTCGGCCTTCCGCTTGGGCACAGCGATCAGCGTGACCCTGAGCTCGGCGATCAAACCGCGCATCGAGCTGCCCGCCACCTCCGTGCAGGAAGTGGATGGCAAAACGCAGATCTGGGTCATCGACACGCAGAATCAAACGGTTTCCCCACGCGTCGTCACGGTCGTCAGCCGCAGTGATGATTCCGTGGTACTGGCCGGTGGCGTCAACGATGGCGATCGCATTGTGACCGCCGGCGTCAACAGCCTCAAGCCGGGGCAGAAAATCAAAGTCGATAAGGAAAGCCCACGATGAAAGGGACGTTCAACCTCTCCGATTGGGCGATCAAGCATCAGTCTTTTGTCTGGTACCTGATGTTCGTCGGCCTGCTGATGGGCGTGTTTTCCTACATGAACCTGGGACGCGAAGAAGACCCTTCGTTCACCATCAAGACCATGGTCATACAAACCCGCTGGCCGGGCGCGACCGTGGATGAAACCCTTGAGCAGGTGACCGACCGCATCGAGAAAAAGCTCGAAGAACTCGACTCCCTCGACTACGTGAAGAGCTACACCCGGCCGGGCGAGTCCACTGTTATGGTTTACCTGCGCGACACCACCAGCGCGGAGGCCATTCCTGACATCTGGTACCAGGTGCGCAAGAAGATCGACGATATTCGCGGGCAATTTCCCCAGGGGATTCAAGGCCCGGCGTTCAACGATGAATTCGGCGACGTCTACGGTTCGATTTACGCCTTTACCTCCGACGGCCTGACCCTGCGCCAGCTGCGCGACTACGTGGAGCAAGTGCGCGTCCAGATTCGCGACGTGCCGGGTCTGGGCAAAGTCGAGATGATCGGCGAGCAGGACGAAGTGCTCTACCTGAACTTCTCCACCCGCAAGCTGGCCGCCCTGGGGCTGGATCAACGTCAGGTCGTGCAAAGCCTGCAATCGCAAAACACCGTGACGCCTGCCGGGGTCATCGAGGCGGGTCCTGAGCGCATATCAGTGCGCACCTCCGGCCAGTTCGCGTCGGAAAAAGACCTGGAAAACGTCAACCTGCGCCTCAACGATCGCTTCTATCGCTTGAGCGACATCGCCGAAATTACCCGCGGCTATGTGGATCCGCCCAAGCCGCTGTTCCGCTTCGACGGCAAGACCGCCATCGGCCTGGCCATCGCCATGAAGAAGGGCGGCAACGTTCAGGAGTTCGGCAAGCAGTTGCACGAACGCATGAGCGCCGCAACCGCCGACCTGCCGATTGGCGTGGGCGTGCACGTGGTGTCCGATCAGGCGCAAGTGGTGGAGAAAGCCGTCGGTGGTTTCACCAGCGCGCTGTTCGAGGCCGTGGTGATCGTACTGATCGTGAGCTTCATTAGCCTCGGCATGCGTGCGGGGCTTGTGGTTGCCTGCTCGATCCCGCTGGTGCTGGCGATGGTCTTCGTGTTCATGGAATACAGCGGCATCACCATGCAGCGTATTTCGTTGGGCGCGTTGATCATTGCCCTCGGCCTGTTGGTCGATGACGCGATGATTACCGTGGAGATGATGGTGTCACGCCTTGAAAAAGGTGAGACCAAAGCCCAGGCCGCGACCTATGCTTACACGTCGACGGCGTTCCCGATGCTCACCGGTACGCTGGTGACGGTCGCGGGCTTCGTGCCGATCGGCCTGAACGCCAGCTCGGCAGGTGAATACACCTTTACGCTGTTCGCAGTGATTGCCGTCGCCATGCTGGTGTCGTGGGTCGTTGCCGTGCTGTTCGCGCCGGTGATCGGCGTGCACATCCTCAGCGAAAACGTAAAGAAGCACGATGAGAACGCCAAGCCCGGTCGCATCGCACGGGCGTTCAACGGCTCGATGTTCTGGGCCATGCGTCACCGCTGGTTGACCATCATCATCACGATTTTGCTGTTTGCCACGTCGCTGTTCTGCATGCGCTTCGTGCAGAACCAGTTCTTCCCGTCATCGGACCGCCCGGAGATTCTGGTCGACCTCAACCTGCCGCAGAACGCGTCGATCAACGAGACCCGCCGCGCAGTGGACAAGCTCGAGGCGACCCTCAAGGACGATCCGGACATCGTCAGCTGGAGCACTTACATTGGCGAAGGCGCGGTGCGTTTCTACCTGCCGCTGGATCAGCAGCTGGAGAACCCGTACTACGCGCAGTTGGTGATCGTCAGCAAAGGGCTGGAAGAGCGCGGCGCGTTGACCGAGCGCTTGCAAAAACGCTTGCGTGATGACTTCGTCGGCATCGGCACTTATGTGCAGGCGCTGGAAATGGGGCCGCCGGTGGGTCGTCCGATTCAGTACCGGGTCAGCGGCGAGAACATTGATGAAGTGCGTCAGCACGCCATCGAACTCGCCACGCTGTTGGACAAAAACCAGCACATCGGCGAGATGATCTACGACTGGAACGAGCCCGGCAAAGTCCTGCGCATCGACATCAACCAGGACAAGGCGCGGCAGCTGGGCTTGTCGTCCGAGGACGTTGCGCAGTTGATGAACAGCGTCGTAACCGGCTCGGCGGTGACCCAGGTGCGCGATGACATCTACCTGATCAACGTCGTTGGTCGCGCGGTGGATGCCGAGCGAGGGTCACCGGAAACCCTGCAGAACCTGCAGATCGTCACGCCCCAAGGCACGTCGATTCCGCTGCTGGCCTTCGCCAATGTGCGCTACGAACTGGAACAGCCGCTGGTGTGGCGTCGCGATCGCAAACCGACGATCACGCTCAAGGCCGCCGTGAGCGACGACATGCAGCCGACTGACCTGGTCAAGGAACTCAAGCCCGAGATCGACAAATTCGCCGCCGGTTTGCCGGTGGGCTACAAGGTCGCCACGGGCGGCACGGTGGAGGAGAGCGGCAAGGCGCAGGGGCCGATCGCCAAGGTCGTGCCGTTGATGATCTTCCTGATGGCCACGTTCCTGATGATTCAGCTGCACAGCGTGCAGAAGATGTTCATCGTCGCCAGCGTTGCGCCGTTGGGATTGATCGGCGTTGTGCTCGCGCTGGTGCCGACCGGGACGCCGATGGGGTTTGTGGCAATCCTCGGGATTCTGGCGCTGATCGGCATCATCATCCGTAACTCGGTCATTCTGGTGACGCAGATTCATGAGTATGAAGTGGCCGGCTATCTGCCATGGGACGCAGTGGCGGAGGCGACTGAACACCGTCGTCGTCCGATCCTCCTGACCGCTGCGGCGGCAAGCCTGGGCATGATTCCCATCGCCCGCGAAGTGTTCTGGGGGCCGATGGCCTACGCGATGATCGGCGGGATCATCATCGCGACTCTGTTGACGTTGCTGTTCCTGCCAGCGCTGTACGTGGCCTGGTACAAGATCAAGGAGCCGAGTGACGAGGAGCGGCGCAAGCATCAGGAACGCCAGCAGGAAGAGCAACACCGCCGTGAAGACGGTGCGGACGACGGCGCCTCCTCTCCCGCGCATTGACAGGTTTGGTTAAGGGCAAGCCAGCCAGTCCCACTGGAGCGATGCACGCACCCAGTGGGGCTGGCTTTAGCCGGGATGGCATCATGCGGCACACCGCAAGACGTCAGCCTTTTATTGACGGTCTATGCCAGGACGCGTGCTATCAGATCAGTCGGAAATTTCTGAAGTGCACCTGTCCGGCCTGCGCTTTCAACGTCTGCGGATCAGAGGCGGTATGGACCTGTACGGTCACCTTTGTCCCGGGCGTTGCTTTGCGGTCAATCTTGAGTACGACGGGCTTCCACTCTTCAGTGGCTCCGGAAATATCTCCGAACGATTCCGCACCTCCAGCCACATCCACCAACACCCCATAACTAAACACCACCAAGTCGCCAGGTTTTACGATTTCGCCGGCCCGCACTTCGAATGTCAGAGCTGTGGGTTTATAGCTTTCCCCCGTAATGGACTGGGACAGGCCGGCTGCCTTTGTTAACTGGATGTAGTGACCCGCGGGGTCTTTTTTGATAGTCCATGTCCCCTCGCCGGACGTACCGGTCCAAGGCGCCAGTTCACCGGTGCTGAAGTCGCCATTTATCAAAAGATTGTCCATCGTCATTCCCTTGCTGATCTGTGATTGGCGGCCTGTGCTCATCCAGCACCCTGACCGCGGCGGACGCCAGTGGCGCGAGCTCAGTGTGTGCTTGAGGAACGGGGCGGGCTACTGTCAGAAGTGACAGTCCAGTCACCCCTTCGAAAACCTGGACGATGGCGAGTCGTCAGATTCTGCGCCAGACACTCGCCAGCCAGGGTTGCTGATCCCTGGGTAATCCAGCAGGTCGATAGTAGTGCTCGACCTCGGTGAATCCGGCTTCGGTCAGCAGTCCGGTCCATGACGCCAGGTCATGAAACGCGCCATAGCGCTCGCCTTTCCAGCCTTCCTGATTGTCGCCCCGGGGATTGGAGCTGAACAGCACGCCGCCGGGCTTCAACGCGGCGTGCAATTCGCGCAGCACCCGAGGCAACTCCTGACGAGGGACGTGGAACAGCGAAGCGTTGGCGAAGATGCCGTCGAAGCGTTCACTCGGGAGATTCAGCTCAAGGAAGTTCTGATGGAGCACGTCGCAGCCGCTGTCGACACGGGCCATGTCGGCGAAACGTTCGGAGCCGTCCAGGCCGGTGGCGATGTGGCCCATGGCGGTGAAGGTTTGCAGGTCACGGCCTGGCCCGCAGCCAAAATCGAGAATCTGAAACGGCGCCGGGCCAGTGATATTGCGCAGCAGCGCGTCGATGTTCTGGCTCACATCATGGTCGCGGGTCCCTTCGCGAAAGCCCTCGGCGACCTCGTTGTAATTGCCGAGGGTAGTGGCGGTGATCTGGGCGAGGTCTTCTGAGTCGAGTTTCATGGGGCGGGTGTCTGGGCAAATAAGGCCGCCAATATACCCCGCTCGCGAATTGCAATCTCCTGGCGGGACTGTACGCCGTCAGTAGGACCGGCTTCATCCGGGAAAGGGCCCGTGTCAGCGCCATTAATTTTGCAGTGTCGCACCCGACGCATTCCCGGCTAAAGCCGGTCCTACTGAATGAACCCATGCCAATAGTAGGACCGGCCAAATCCAGTCCTACTGAATGAACGCTGTAAGTGGGACCGGCTTCAGCCGGGAAGAGGCCGGTGGCAGCGCCATCCATTTTGCAGTGTGACGCCTGACGCTTTCCCGGCTAAAGCCGGTCCTACTGAATGAACCCATGCCAATAGTAGGACCGGCTTTAGCCGGGAAGAGGCCCGTGGCAGCGCCATCCATTTTGCAGTGTGACGCCCGACGCATTCCCGGCTAAAGCCGGTCCTACTGAATGAACCCGTGCCAATAGTAGGACCGGCTTCAGCCGGGAAGAGGCCGGTGGCAGCGCTATCCATTTTGCAGTGTGACGCCCGACGCATTCCCGGCTAAAGCCGGTCCTACTGAATGAACGCATGCTGTTAGTGGGACCGGCTTCAGTCGGGAAAAGGCCCGTGTCAGCGCCATTAATTTTGCAGTGTCGCACCCGACGCATTCCCGGCTAAAGCCGGTCCTACTGAATGAACCCGTGCCAATAGTGGGATCGGCGAAAGCCAGTCCCACTGAATGAACGCATGCTGTTAGTGGGACCGGCTTCAGCCGGGAAAGGGCCCGTGTCAGCGCCATTAATTTTGCAGTGTCGCACCCGACGCTTTCCCGGCTAAAGCCCGTCCTGCAGGGAAAGCACCCTTCGATCAGCGCTTGTTCAGCCGCAACGCCAATCGATCCCCGCCCAACTGGATCACCGCCACCAATATCACCAGCAACACGATCACGGTGAGCATCACTTGGGTGTCAAACCGCTGATAACCGTAGCGATACGCGATGTCGCCCAGGCCACCCGCGCCGATGGCACCGGCCATGGCCGATGAGTTGATCATCGTCACGAGGGTGATGGTGAATCCCCCAACGATGCCGGGCAGCGCTTCGGGCAGCAGCACGTGCCAGACGATGTGCCAGCGGCGACAACCCATCGCTTGTGCGGCTTCGACCAGACCGTGGTCCACCTCGCGCAAGCTGACTTCCGCAATGCGCGCGAAGAACGGCGTCGACGCAATGGTCAGCGGCACCACCGCCGCCCACACGCCGTAGGTCGTGCCGACGATCAGCCGCGTGAACGGGATCAGCGCGACCATCAGAATCAGGAACGGCACCGAACGGAAGATATTCACGAATGCCCCCAGCACCCGGTTCACAGTGGGCGCTTCAAAGATCCCGCCCTTGCCGCTGGTCACCAGAATCACCGCCAGTGGAATGCCCAGCATCAACGCGATCAGCGACGACACGCCGACCATCAGGAAGGTATCGATGACGCCCTGCCAAAGACGATCAAGCCACATAACCCAGTACCTCCGCCTGCTGCGCGTGTTTGCGGGCGCGATTGAGCAATTCTTCCGCCGACAGTGGCGAATGACTCACCGCCAGCAGCAGATGACCCAGCGCACGCCCTTGAATGCGTTCGACGCCGCCATGCAGCAGGCTCACCCGCCCGCCAAAGGCGCTGAACAACGCCGACAGATCAGGCTCCTTGCCGTCGCTGCCGGTGAACTGCAGATCCAGCACAACGCTGGCGTGATGATCGGAAGGGTGCGGCTGCAAGCGCGCTTGAACATCCTCCGGCAGCGCCTGTTGCAGCGGCGCCAGCAGCGTCTTGCTCACCTCATGCTGCGGGTTGCCGAACACCTGCCAGACCGGGCCTTGCTCGACAACCTGACCTTTTTCCAGCACCACCACCCGGTCACAGATCTCCCGGATCACCGCCATCTCGTGGGTGATCAAAATGATCGTCAGCCCCAGGCGCCGGTTGATCTCACGCAGCAGGCCGAGAATCGATTGCGTGGTCTCCGGGTCGAGTGCCGAAGTCGCCTCGTCGCACAGCAGAATCGCCGGATCATGCACCAATGCCCGGGCAATGCCGACGCGCTGCTTCTGCCCACCCGACAACTGCGCCGGATAAGCCTTGTGCTTGCCCTCCAGCCCGACCAACGCCAGCAGCTCGGCGACTTTGCGCTGACGCTGTGCCTTGGGCACGCCCGCGACCTTGAGCGGCAGCTCGACGTTCTGCCACACAGTCTTGGCCGACATCAGATTGAAATGCTGAAAGATCATGCCGATGCGTCGGCGCAGCGCCACCAGCGTGTCTTCGTTGAAGTCGCCGATGTCCACCTGATCGATCAGCACGCGGCCGTTGCTGGGTTTCTCCAGACGATTGATGGTGCGGATCAGCGACGACTTGCCTGCGCCGCTGCGGCCGATGATGCCGAACACCTCACCGCGCTGGATATCCAGGTCGATGCCCTGAAGCGCCGGCACCGGCCCTTGCGGACCTTCATAGACCTTGCCCAGATTAATGAAACGCACATGGGCGTGTTGCTTCTGCGGAAGAGGTTCGGCTTGCTCGGCGGCATGGGGAGCCTCAGCACCTTCAAGCGTCAAAGCGCGTTGCGCGGATGCGGTCATGGTCAGTTCTTCCAGCCAACTTGATACAGCGAGCCATTGACCTTATCCAGCGAGGCGCGCACGACGGGCGAGTGCTGATAGATATCGATGAACTTGGCCAGACGCGGATCATCCTTGTGGTCCGGTTTGATGACGAACTGAATCACGTATTCCGGGTGGTCGAGGCCGTCGAACAGGATCGCCGAGCCAGCATCGAAGGTCTTCGACAAACGGATGTAGGCCGGGTAGCCCTGCACCAGATCGGCATCGTCATAAGCGCGCACCAGTTGCACGGCTTCGACCTGGATCAGCTTGATCTTCTTCGGATTGGCGGTGATGTCGTCTTCGGTGGCCTTGTAACCCACGCCCGGTTTCAGGGTAATCAGGCCGGCCTTGGCCAGCAGTTGCAGACCGCGTCCGCTATTAATCGGGTCGTTGGCGATCGCCACAGTCGCACCGGTTGGCAGCTCATCGAAGCTTTTGTACTGCTTCGAATACAGCCCGACGTTGTTGATGATGCCCGGCGCGTAGGGCACCAGATCGAAGCCGGACGCGGCCTTGGCGTTTTCCAGAAATGGAATGTGCTGGAAGTAGTTCACGTCGATGTCACCGGCGTTGAGGCTGACGTTGGGCGCGATCCAGTCGGTGAATTCCACCAGCTCGACCTTCAGGCCTTGTTTCTCGGCTTCGGCGACGGCGGTTTCCAGCGGGATGGCGAACGCCGCCGTGGTGCCGACTTTGAGCGGTTGATCAGCGGCGTGGGTGATCCCGGTAAACAGGCCCAGGGACAGCGCGAGGGTGAGGAGGGTTTTGGTCATGGGTGGTAATCCGGGTCAGTGGTCTGGTTTGAATGCTTGGATGTCTGTGAAGCCGTCTTCGTCCGGACGCGGCCCAGACCAAGCGCGCTCCTACACGTTGCGGCGCGCTCTGTAGCTCGCCCCTGCGTGGCGATCCGGCAGTCGCGCGTCGCCTTCAAATAACTTCTCGCGCAAGGTGCCGTGTTCGTACGCGGTCTTGTACGAACCCCGTCGTTGCAGCTCGGGGATCACCAGATCGATGAAATCCTCGTAGCTCTCCGGGGTGATGATGCGGGTGAGGTTGAAGCCGTCCAGACCGGTTTCGGCGATCCACGATTCCAGCTCGTCGGCGACCTGCTCGGGCGAGCCAATCAGCGTGAGGTAACGGCCGCCCAGGGCGTGCTGATCGAGCAACTTCTGGCGGGTCCAGTCGTTGTTCTTGAGGATCTTCGTCGCTGACTGAATGGCATTGCCTTTCACGTGCTGGATCGGCTCGTCGAGCGCGTAGTCGGCGAAGTCGATGCCGGTGGACGCGGCAAAATGGGCGAGCCCGGCCTCCGCGCTGGCGTAAGACCGGTACTCCGCATGCTTGGCCCGCGCCGCTTCTTCGGTGGCGCCGACGATCACGTTGAGGCCCATGAACACCTTGATGTCATCGGGATTGCGCCCGGCGGCCACGGCACTGGCTCGGACCTTGTCGACCTGTTCGCGGGTCGCGGGTTTGTTCTGCCCGCTGATAAACACGCACTCGGCGTTGCTGCCGGCAAACTGCAAACCGCGCTCGGAACTGCCCGCCTGAAACAACACCGGCGTGCGCTGCGGCGACGGCTCGCACAAGTGATAACCCTCCACCTGATAGAACTCGCCGCTGTGCCGCACGGGGTGGACCTTTTCCGGCTGGGCATAAATGCGCGCCTGACGGTCCTCGATCACAGCGTCGTCCTCCCAACTGCCTTCCCACAGCTTGTACAAAACCTCCAGGTACTCATCGGCCTGGTCGTAGCGGCGGTCGTGTTCGATCTGCTCGGTCAGGCCCATCGCGCGTGCGGCGCTGTCCAGATACCCGGTGACGATGTTCCAGCCCACGCGTCCGCGGGTGAGGTGATCCAGCGTCGACATGCGCCGGGCGAACAGATACGGCGCCTCGTAGGTGAGGTTGGCGGTCAGGCCGAAGCCGAGGTTTTTCGTGACCGCGGCCATGGCCGATACCAGCAGCAACGGATCATTCACTGGCAACTGGATCGACTCCTTCAGCGTCACGTCCACCGACTTCTGATAGACGTCGTAGACCCCGACGATGTCCGCGATGAACAAACCGTCGAACAGCCCGCGCTCCAGCAACTGCGCCAGATCTGTCCAGTATTCCAGGGTCTTGTACTGGGTGGACGTGTCCCGCGGGTGTGTCCAGAAGCCGTGATTGATGTGGCCAATGCAGTTCATGTTGAACGCGTTGAGCAGGATCTTTTTCTTGCTCATCAGATCGTCCCCCGGCGTGGCGGGTTGACGTCATTGAGGTAGTAATTGCCGATGGCGTGATACTTCCAGCGCACCGGGTCGTGCAGCGTGTGAACCCGCGCGTTGCGCCAGTGCCGGTCAAGGCCGTGCTCCGCCAGCGTGGCCTGGGAACCGGCGAGTTCGAACAACGTGCTGCCGGCATCCAGTGAGATTTCGGTGCTGATCGCCCGCGCTTCCGCCACCGCAATCGATGCCTGAGCCAGCGTTTCGGGCGTGGTCTCGGCCTGTGCGCGATCAAGGTATTCCCCTGAACGTTCAAGCAGGGCTTCGGCGGCGTGCAGACGAATGCCGAGCCTGCCGAAGCTGTGCAGCGTCAGCGGATCATCGACGGCTTTTTCTATGCCGGAGTCGATCCATGGCCGGGTGCGGGTGCGCACGAAATGCAGCGCGTCTTCAAAGGCCGCGCGAGCGATGCCGGTGTCGATGGCGGCATGGAGAATCTGCGCCAGCGGGCCGACGGTGGTCGGGCGCTCAAACGCCGTCTGAAAAGGCACCACGTCATCGGCTTCGACGTACACGTTATCGAACACCACCGAGCCGCTGCCCGTGGTGCGCTGCCCGAACCCGCTCCAGTCGTCGATCACGCTCAGCCCCGCCGCATTCGCCGGCACGAATGCCAACTGCTGCACGCCGTGGTCATCGACCACCGAGGTCGGTATGCGTTGGGCGTAAAGAGCGCCGGTGGCGTAGAACTTACGGCCGTTGATGCGCCAGCCGTTGCCGTCGCGGCTCAGGCGGGTGGTGCGGTCGTGGGCGGTTTTGGTGCCCAGTTCGGCCAGCGCGTTGCCGAAGCGCTGACCGGCAAGAACCTCTGCATACAGCCGCGCCTGCTGCGCCGGGCTGCCATTCACCCGCAGCACTTCCAGCGCGTAGAAGTGGTTCTGTGGAATTTGCCCCAGGGAGGCGTCGGCGGCAGAGATGATCCGAATGACGTCGGCCAGGGTGACATTGGAAACGCCTGCGCCGCCGAAGGCCTTCGGCACGCTGATGCCCCACAGTCCGGAGCGGGAAAACGCTTCCAGTTCCTGATGGGGCAGACGCCGTTCGCGATCACGCGTAGCGCTCTGTTGTTTGAAATCTTCCGCCAGCGTGCGGGCGATGCGCAGTGCCTCGGCGTCGTCACGAATGATCGCGGTCACGGCGGTCGCCTGCGTGTCACGCGGCAAGGTTTGAAGGCTCATAGGTGTGCTTCCAGTGGTCTGGTTATATCCAGGAATGACGGGCAGGCAGGGTGCCGTTCAGGTGCCAGGCGCCGACGGCGTGCACCTTCCAGCGCACCGGGTCATGGAGGGTATGAACCCGCGCGTTGCGCCAGTGCCGATCCAGATTGAATTCAGCCAACGTCGCGCGACTGCCCGACAGCTCGAACAGTTTTTCACTGGCGAGCAGGGCGATCTGAGTGGTCAGCACCTTGGCTTCGGCGACCACGATGGACGCCCGCGCCGCTGAGTGTTCGTCGATGGGTGCGGCGGCAATGTCATCGAGCACGCGACCGGCCTTGCGCAACAGCGCCTCGGCGGCGTGCAGTTCGAGTTTTAGCTTGCCGATGTCGGCGATCACATAGGGATCGTCACTGGCGCGCTCCACATTGGCGTCGATCCATGGTCGTGAACGCTCGCGCACAAAACGGATGCTTTCGTCGATGGCTTCCCGGGCAATGCCCGCATCGATGGCCGCCTGAATCAGCTGCGAAACCGCGCCCTGGATGTTCGGCGACAGGCCGAGCTTCCAGTTATCCACAACCAGCTCGCCACTCACGCGCACGTTTTCCAGCAGCACGCTGCCGCTGGCGGTGGTGCGCTGACCGAAGCCGGACCAATCATCGATGATGTGCAGCCCCGGCGTTCCGCGTGGCACGAACACCAGCACCTGTTTGCCGTCGTCATTGATGGCCTTGACCGCCACCCAGTGGGCGAACAGCGCGCCCGTCGAGTAGAACTTGCGGCCGTTGAGCAAAAAATGATCGCCGTCCGCAGTCAGTCGGGTTCGCACGTCGAGGGTGTTTTTGGTTCCTCGCTCGGGGCCGCCGTTGCCGATGCGTGCGCCGCCCAGGATGCTGGCGAACAGGGTTTCCTTCTGAGCCTCTGTGGCGCTGCCTGTCAGCGAGTAGAGGATACCGAAGTGGTTCTGTGGAATCTGGCCCACGGCAGGGTCGGCTGCCGAGAGGATGGCGAAAACCTCGGCCACTGTGACGAATGACACTTGGGGCCCGCCGTACGCGCGCGGCACCGAGATGCTGCCCAGACCGCTGCGGGTAAACAGTTCGATTTCCGACCAGGGCAGTTGCCGCTCGCGGTCTCGCGTAGCGGCATTGGGGCGCACGATCGCGGCCAGTTCATGGGCCGCGGCAATGGCGTCGGCGTCGTGACGCAATACGTTGGCAGGAAGCAGGGGAGGAGCCACGTCCAGGGTGTGCTGGACAGAAAGGGCGTTGAGATCAGTCATGGTGGTGACCTTCTCGAGCGCGAGCACTGGGGTCGTTGTGCTTGACCATTCGAACCTCGAATCAATACCGCGATGGCGGCGGGAAAATTGACGATGGTCCGGTGGTCCGGTGCATATACCCTAAGCGTGTATAAACATTAAATAAACTCACATTTAGGCATAAGCATAGAAGGCGAAATGGCGGCGGCCGTCCCCAACGCCGTGGCTTGGGTGTAGGTCAGGCATGAGCCGAAAGCCAGCGCCAGAATCATGTACTTGACGATATGTCTGCAGGGCATGGCGAACACCTCGTGAAGGGTTTCACCGCAGGCTAGCAGTCAGTCTTCGATGGACGAGGGAGGAATTTGTAGGACGCTGATGCAGATCATGTGGGAGCTTTCTTCTCCTCTGCGGATCTGTGGAGTTGTTCACATTGCACGACGCCATGTGGCGGGCATGTGGCGGGCAGCACACGTGTCGCAGCGCGCAGAAGGTGCGCCGCGACAGCGTTCTGGGCAGGGTCGATATCAAACTTCGGCCCCATCGGTCACGTCGGTCGATACCTTGATCAGCCGTGCCGGCGCCCAGCGCGAGTTGTTGCCGACCCGGTCAATCACGCAGTAGCTCACCTCCAGATGGGGATCATCGCCGGTCTCGCGCACCAGCTCTGCCGGTATTTCAACAACGATAGGCCGGCCGACGTCATCCTGAGTGAGGGGTGGCAAGTCCAGACGCAGGTCGCCCCAGCGCAGGGTGATCTCGTCGTAGGCATCCATGTTGGGATAGGCGTCGAGGGTGAGCTGCACGCCCTCATCGAAATGGCGCGCCGTCAAACCGTCGTGCATGACCGACTCGGCGAAGGTCACTGGTGCCAGCCCCTGATTCTCATCGCCCTCGCCGCTGACCAATTGACCGCCGGGAGTCTCCAGTTTGACCCACAGTTTGGCGCCAGGAGACTTAATGGGTTCGCTGCCAATTTTGGTAACGCGATAGTAGGTTTTAACTTTTCCGCTTCGAAGAAAACTTTCGGGTACATGTAGGACGGATGTATGCCCGATGTCGGACTCCGATAAAAGTTTTGACGCGGCATAACAACCTCCCCAAAACAATTCGATCAAGTCACCACAGTCCATTTCTGGCCAGGGGTCAATGTGTACCTGCAGATCGGCCGCCGCAAGGGCGCCAATCCCGTGCTTGTTAGACTGTGGGAGATACGGGGCCATCAACTTGAAAGACTGAGTCATTACAGGGGTATGGATCATTTTTTAATACTCTTCGAATGTGTGCCTGGGTCAAGGCAAGTCAGGTAGTTAATTCATCGCAACTGCAACGTGGAAACGACTGGCACTAGTACACGCCGGGATGCGCAGGCATGGCAAACATTACAAACGGTGGCAATTGGTGAGTTGCCGTTTGGCAAAGAAAATAAACACGGAGCGATTTCAGCTAATTGTGTTGCGGTGTTTGTGTCAACGGCATTTAAGTTTTTAAAGTCTGTGAGAGACAAATGCAGAAGTTTCCTACACTCGGGCGTTGCTTATCGGAGGGAGTTACGACTCCGGTCCTACCTGAGCGGCCGGGCGTGCCGCCTTTGACAGCCAGCGAGTGGATGAAAAGTGTCAGCGGCAGTTATTTGTGGGCGGAGAAATGGTCAATCAACGTTGCGGGGAAGCGGAGAGAGTGAGGGCTGTACATATAGAAAAAATAGATAGATGTGCGGCGGTTAGCCGGCGTCGAAACAGTAAGACTTTTAGTGGATCAACGCTTTTCTAAATATGAACGACAAAGAAAACGGCGCCTGTTGGCGCCGTTTTGAACACATATCGTGTCGGACTAGTTCCTGCTGCGCTCAAGAAACTGCCTTGTGCGTTCTTCTTTGGGATTGGCAAACAGCGCTTTCGCCTCACCCTGTTCAACGATGACGCCCTTGTCGATGAAAATCACCCGGTTGGCGACGTCCCGCGCGAAGCTCATTTCGTGGGTCACGATCACCATCGTGCGTTTCTCCAGCGCCAGGGCGTGAATCGTATTCAGCACCTCGCCCACCAGCTCGGGATCGAGCGCAGACGTCGGTTCATCGAACAGAATGACTTCAGGCTCCATGGCCAGCGCACGGGCAATCGCCACCCGCTGTTGTTGGCCGCCAGACAGCCGACGCGGATAAGCGTCCTCTTTCCCCGCGAGGCCGACTTTCGCCAGCAGCGCGCGGCCCAGCTCGATGGCCTGCTCGCGCGGCATCTTCTTGACCACGGTCGGGCCTTCGATGACGTTTTCCAGCGCGGTGCGATGGGGGAACAGGTTGAAGTTCTGGAAGACGAACCCGACATGCTGGCGCAGTTGCCGGATCAGTCCCTGTTGCTGGCTCAGCGGACGGCTCAAATCGACTTTGATGTCGCCCACGACAATGCTGCCGCTCGTGGGCACTTCCAGCAGGTTCAGGCAGCGCAACAAAGTGGTTTTGCCCGACCCGCTTGGGCCGATGATCGCCACCACCTCACCAGGCTCGACCTTCAGGTCGATGCCCTTGAGCACTTCGTTGCCCTTGAATTGCTTGGTCAGTTTTTCAACCGTGATCATGCCTCAGGACTCCACGTCGTGGCGGTTGGCCCGTGCTTCCAGGCGATTTTGGAAATGCGCCAGGATGCTGCACAGCACCCAGTAGATCAGCGCAACGGTGAAATACATGGTGAAAATTTCCAGCGTCCGCGAAGAGATCAGCTGCGCCTGGCGGAACACTTCCGGCACCTGAATGGTGGCGGCCATCGCCGTGTCCTTGACCAGCGAAATAAAGCTGTTGCCCAGTGGCGGCAACGCGGTGCGTGCAGCTTGCGGCAAGATGGCGCGGCGCATCGTCTGGGCGCGCGTCATGCCGATGCTCGCAGCGGCTTCCCATTGCCCTCGGTCCACCGAACTGATCGCTGCCCGAAGGATTTCGCAGGCATATGCGGCCATGTTCAGCGAAAGACCGATCAGCGCTGCGGTGATCGCATCCAGTTCAATCCCCAGGTCCGGCAAGCCGTAATAGATCATGAACAGCTGGACGAGAAGCGGCGTCCCACGGAAAAACGACACGTAAACCCTGGCAACGGCACTGATGACCCAGATCTTCGACAAACGCATCAGTGCCAGGCCGAAGCCCAGCACCAATCCGAAAAACATCGACCCCAGGCTCAAGCCCACCGTGTAATACGCGCCCTTGAGCAAAAAGGGCGCGGAGTCCAGCGCGAGCTGAAGGCTCTCTGGAATCATTTGGTCACGTCAGCCTTGAAGTACTTGTCCGACAGCTTGGCGAGGGTGCCGTCGGCGCGCAGCTTGTCGATGGCCTTGTTGATCGCGTCCAGCAATTCAGGCTCGCCCTTGCGCAGTGCGACACCGGACTCCTGACGGGAGAACGCTTCGCCGGAGACCGCCAGTTTGTCCTTGGTCTTGGCGACCAGTTCCAGTGCAGCGAGGCGATCGACGAGGATGGCGTCGATACGGCCGACACGCAGGTCCTGGTATTTGGTCGGATCATCGTCGTAGGTTTTGACGATGGCATCAGGCACGTTGGCTTTGAGCCATTCTTCGTAGTTGGTGCCCAGACCGACACCGACTTTTTTGCCTTTCAGGTCAGCAGCCGTCTTGATCACGCCGACGTCTTTGGTCTGCACCAACGCTTGAATGCCCGATACGGTGTACGGTTCGGAGAAGTCGTACTTTTTCTTGCGCTCGTCGGAGATGGTCACCTGGTTGATCACCACATCCAGACGCTTGGATTCCAGCGCGGCCAGAATGCCAGCCCACGGCGTGGCTTGCAGCTTGACCTTGACGCCCAGTTCCTTGGCGAGTGCTTCAGAGAACTCGACTTCAAAACCGGTCAGTTTGCCGTCTTCACCCACGAAGCTGAACGGGGGATAAGTGCCTTCCAGGCCGACATTGAGGGTTCCATTCTTTTTGATCGTTGCCAGTTGTTCGCCAGCCATAGCCTGGCTGACCAGACCGGTGCCCAGCACCAGGCTGAAGGCCGACAACAGAAAGGTGCGGCGGATTGCAGACATGTTCATGAAAGTCCCCTGTTTTAATTGGAATGTCAGGCAAGTATCAGACCCGACGAAGCTACGTTGGGATCACGCGTTTATCCAGCTTTTTCAGTCGCCTGCGAGGCTCTGCGCGCCGGCTGGCGGCGATCATAAGACCCGAACCAAGACCTGAAAAATAATAAAAATCGGACTGCTTATCAGTTTTTGGAATATTAAGCCCGTGCAACCCTGCGAGCAGGAGTGTGAAGGTGGCTCTATGCCGCCGAAAAGACGCCCTGGTACGCAAACAAGGCAGGCGCCCCGCCGGTGTGCAGGAACACGATCGGCCCGTCTTCGAAACGCTGCCGGCCAATGCCGTCGAGCAGTCCGGCCATGGCTTTGCCGGTATAGACCGGGTCCAGCAGCAGCCCTTCATGACTGGCCACCAGCCGGATCGCCGCCAACGTCCCGGCATTCGGCTCGCCGTACCGTGGGCCGAAGTATTCGTCCCACAGCTGCACCTTGAACGCGGCGGGCAGTGATTCGCCCAGCAGTTCGACGGTTTGCTCGGCCAGACGCTGAACCTTGGGCGCCTGGGTTTCTTCCGGGCGCGACACGGTCACGCCAATCACCGGGAGCTCGGGCAGTTCTTCAGCCAGCGCAAGTGCCAGGCCGCTGTGGGTACCGGCACTGCCCGACGCGAGGACGACGGCTGCGAATGACAGGCCGCTTTGCTTGATCTGCTCGGCCAGTTCAAAACCGGCCTGCACATAACCCAGCGCGCCGAGGGCGTTCGAACCGCCGATCGGCACCAGGTACGGCTTCTTGCCGCTGAGACGCAGTCGGCTCGCAAGTGCCTGCAACTGCTCATCTGCACTGTCGAGGTTTTCGACCAATTCGACTTTGGTATCGAACAAATCCAGCAACAGGCGATTGCCGTTGCCCAGGTAATTGCTGTCGTCAGTCGCGATCGGGTTTTCCAGCAGGGCGACACAACCCAGGTCAAGACGGGCGGCGAGGGCGGCGGTTTGGCGAACATGATTGGACTGAATGGCGCCCGCAGTGATCAGCGTGTCGCACCCTTGAGCCAAGGCGTCGGCCGCGAGGTATTCCAGCTTGCGCAGCTTGTTGCCGCCCATGGCCAACGGGGTGATGTCGTCGCGTTTCACGTAAATGTCGCGGCCGGCCCAGGTCGAAAGGCGTTCCAGCTTTTCAAAGGGCGTCGGGCCGCCGAGCAATTCCAGACGGTTAAAACGGGCGAGCTGTTGTTTGATCATGGTGGCGTCGACAGGTCTGCAATTGAGTCGCAGGACTATAGGCAGACGTTTCCCGCAGGGCAACCGCCCGGGTTCCGCCGTCCTCTGCGCAGAAGCCTCGCGAAAATAGTTATTTTTTTGCCGCGAAGGGATGTCGTAGAGTGATTCCACTTCGGCCGTTACAGCCTGACTCGCCGTTGAATTGAGGAGAAATCTGCGTGAGCACTATTCCCGACCTGTCCCCGGAATCCTGCGCCGAGGGCGTGACCGGCCACTGGCAATTGCAGCGGATTGTGGGCGAATTGCGCGCCGCGCGTGATGACTGGCGTACCAGCAACGGCCGAATCAGCGGCGAGAAGGGCGGCCGCGAGCTGCCTTCGCGGGAGGCCATGCGCGACATTCTCGATGCCTTGTGCGGCGCGCTGTTTCCGATGCGGCTGGGGCCGGTGGACCTGCGCGAAGAGAGCGAGGACTTCTACGTCGGCTACACCCTCGACGTGGCGTTGAATTCGTTGCTCGACCAGGCGCGCCTTGAACTGCGCTACGCCGCCCGCCAGAAAGGCCAGGATGCCAGCTGCGCGGACGTGCATGCGGAACGGCTGATTCAGGATTTCGCCAGCGCGCTGCCGACCATTCGCCGCATCCTCGACACCGACGTGCTGGCGGCGTATCACGGTGACCCCGCCGCGCGGAGTGTGGATGAGGTGTTGCTGTGCTACCCGGGCATTCTGGCGGTGATCCACCATCGTCTGGCCCATCACCTGTATCACAACGGTTTGCCCCTGCTGGCACGCATCAGCGCCGAACTGGCCCATTCCGCGACCGGCATCGATATTCATCCCGGCGCGCAGATCGGCCCAAGCTTCTTCATCGATCACGGGACAGGCGTGGTGATTGGCGAGACTGCCATCATCGGTGAGCGCGTGCGCATCTATCAGGCGGTCACGCTGGGCGCCAAACGCTTCCCTTCCGATGAGGATGGTCAGTTGCTGAAGGGCCAAGCGCGCCACCCGATCGTCGAAGATGATGTGGTGATTTATGCCGGTGCCACGATTCTGGGGCGCATCACCATCGGCAAGGGCTCGACCATCGGCGGCAACGTCTGGCTGACGCGCGGCGTCCCGGCAGGCAGCAACGTCAATCAGGCGAGCCTGCAGCACGAGGATGGCTGTCCGAAGTAGCCCGTCATATCGCAAATTTCCGGGTGCGCACGCTGGCCTTTTCCCGGCTGAAGCCGGTCCTACTGATCAACCGCGCACATCGTGTAGGACCGGCTTTAGCCGGGAAGACGGCGGGTGTCACTCCGCAATTTCTTCAGCGCTTTAAAAACCCTCCCGAACCCACGGAACGAAAGGCTTTCGTCGTCCGTCCTACCCTCGCCTGAGAGAGCGTCACGCCACTGTGCATTAGTCTCCAGCCGTGTTTTCGTGTTTTAATTGAACGTTCAATCAAGTTAAACCGGTGGTTCGCTGCCCGCTGATCTCAGGAGGCCTACCTTTGCCGCATACACGTTGCATGATCAATCCCCTCGCCCGCGCGGCGGTATTCATATGAATAATTCGAGCGCTCCGAACAGCTCGGCTGTTCGCATGAACGGCCCTGTTTTCTACTTTGCCGCCAGCTTCATCCTGATCTTCGGACTGGTCGTGATCGGTTTCCCGGAAGCCTCGGGTGCCTGGTTGCTTGCCGCGCAGAACTGGGCCGCCAATACCGTTGGCTGGTACTACATGCTGGCCATGACCCTGTATCTGCTGTTCGTGGTTGTTACCGCGATCTCAGGCTACGGCAAGATCAAGCTTGGCGCGGACCACGACGAACCCGAGTTCAGCTACCTGTCTTGGGCCGGCATGCTGTTCGCCGCAGGGATCAGCATCACGCTGTTCTTCTTCTGTGTGTCCGAACCGCTGACCCACATGCTGGCGCCGCCACAGGGGGAAGGCGGGACCACCCAATCGGCACGTCAAGCTATGCAGCTGCTGTTTCTGCACTGGGGCTTGCACGGTTGGGGCGTGTTCGCGTTCGTCGGCATGGCACTGGCTTACTTCGCGTATCGCCATAACCTGCCGCTGGCATTGCGTTCAGCGCTGTATCCGCTGATCGGCAAGCGCATCAATGGCCCGATCGGCTATGCGGTCGACGGCTTCGGCATCATCGCCACCATCTTCGGCCTCGGCGCCGACATGGGCTTTGGCGTCCTGCACCTGAACTCCGGGCTGGACTACCTGTTCAACGTGCCGCACACCCAATGGATTCAGGTGGGTTTGATCACCCTGATGATGGGCGCGGCAATCCTCGTGGCCATTGCAGGCGTGGACAAAGGCGTGCGCGTCATGTCCGACATCAACATGCTGCTGGCCTGCGCGCTGCTGCTGTTCGTGTTGTTTGCCGGGCCCACGCAACACCTGCTCAATACCCTGGTGCAGAACATCGGTGATTACCTCGGCGCACTGCCGGTCAAGAGCTTCGACGTGTATGCGTACGACGGCCCGAGTGACTGGCTGGGCGGCTGGACCGTGTTTTATTGGGCGTGGTGGATTGCCTGGTCGCCGTTCGTGGGTCTGTTCATTGCGCGTATCTCCCGTGGCCGCACCATTCGTGAATTCGTCTGTGGCGTGCTGCTGATTCCGCTGGGTTTCACCCTGGCCTGGATGTCGATCTTCGGTAACAGCGCCATCGACCTGGTGCTGAACCACGGCATGGCGGCCTTGGGCCAATCGGCTATCGACGATCCGTCGATGACCCTGTACCTGATGTTGCAGACGTACCCGTGGAGCCGGACGGTCATTGCCGTGACGGTGTTCATCAGCTTCGTGTTCTTCGTGACCTCGGCCGACTCCGGCACCGTGGTGCTGTCGACACTGTCCGCCAAAGGCGGCAGCCCGGACGAAGACGGCCCGAAATGGCTGCGCGTGTTCTGGGGCGTGATGACCGCGCTGATCACCAGCGGGTTGCTGTTCTCGGGCAGCATCGATGCGCTGAAGTCAGCGGTGGTGCTGACCTCGTTGCCGTTCTCGCTGATTCTGCTGCTGATGATGTGGGGGCTGCACAAGGCGTTCTATATGGAATCCCAGCGCAAGATCGCCCAGCTGTATTCGCTGGCACCGGTCTCTGGGGCGCGGCGCGGCGGATGGCGTCAGCGTCTGACCCAGGCGGTGGCGTTCCCGTCCCGGGACGAGGTTTACCGCTTCCTCGATCAGACCGTGCGCCCGGCGATTGAAGAAGTGACGGCAGTGTTCGTCGAGAAGGGTCTGACCGTCGTGACTCAGCCGGATCCGGCCAACGACACCGTGGGCCTGGAGATCGGCCACGGTGAAGAGCGTCCGTTCGTGTACCAGGTGACCATGCGTGGCTACTTCACGCCGTCCTTTGCGCGCGGCGGCATGGGCTCCAAGCAGCTCAACAACCGCCGTTACTACCGTGCCGAAGTGCACCTGAGCGAAGGCAGTCAGGACTACGACCTGGTGGGCTACACCAAGGAACAGGTGATTAACGACATCCTCGATCAGTACGAGCGCCACATGCAGTTCCTGCACCTGGTGCGTTGAGGCTGTTTCGTTTGTAGAAACACGCGTGCCCGCGACGGCGTCGTGCCAGTCCCTCTAACCGGGGGCTGTCACGAAATCTTCGCGGGCACGCGCGCTTCTACCGCCTGGTTTTACGCCAGGCCATCTTTCGCCCGCAGCACTTGACCATTCACCCAGTCTGAATCCGGGCCGGCAAGGAAGGACACGACGCTGGCGATATCTTCCGGCTGTCCCAGCCGTTGCAGCGGCGGCATGTTGGCGAAGTGCTGGATCTGCTAAGCGAACAATTGAATGCGCATCGCCGCCTGTCTGCGCTGAAGGGGTGGCATTCGTCCACTCGCTTGAACCCCCTCGTCGCACGCAAATCCGAGTAATCTCACGGGTTTGGTTATGTGACCTGACTTCCATACAAGAAAGAGAGGACTGGATGACTTACATCGCTGCCGAAAACCGTTATGAACGCATTCCCTATCGTCGCGTAGGCCGTAGTGGCCTGGTGTTGCCAGCGCTCTCCATGGGGCTGTGGCATAACTTCGGCGACAGCACGCCGATGGACACCCAGCGCGCGATGCTGCGCACGGCCTTCGATCTGGGTATCAACCACTTCGACCTCGCCAACAACTATGGCCCGCCCTACGGCAGTGCCGAGATCAATTTCGGCCGCCTGCTCAAAGAAGACTTCAAGCAGTACCGGGACGAGTTGATCATCTCCAGCAAAGCCGGCTGGGACATGTGGCCGGGGCCTTACGGTCAGGGCGGCGGATCGCGCAAGTACGTGCTCGCCAGCCTCGACCAGAGCCTGCAGCGCATGGGTCTGGACTACGTCGATATTTTCTATTCCCACCGCTTCGACCCGGACACCCCGCTGGAAGAAACCGCCAGCGCACTGGCCACTGCTGTGCAGCAGGGCAAAGCGCTGTATATCGGGATTTCGTCGTATTCAGGCGCCAAAACCCGGGAAATCGCCGGCCTGCTGAAAGAGTGGAAAGTGCCGCTGCTGATTCATCAGCCGGCCTATAACCTGCTCAATCGCTGGGTCGAAAAAGACCTGCTGGACACCACCGAGGAACTCGGCTCGGGCGTTATAGCGTTCACCGCACTGGCCCAGGGGTTGCTCTCGGACAAGTACCTGAACGGCATTCCAAAAGACGCGCGGGTCAACCGTCCCGGTGGCGGCTCGTTGCAGGCGGCGCATTTGTCGGAGCAGAACATCGAGCACGTCCGTGCGCTGAACGAGATCGCCAAGCGTCGCGGCCAGAGCCTGGCGCAGATGGCACTGGCCTGGACGCTGCGCGATCCACGCGTCACCTCCGCACTGATCGGTGCTAGCCGTCCGGAGCAGATCATCGAGAACGTCGGCGCCCTCGACAACCTTGAGTTCAGTCAGGAAGAACTGGCTGAGATCGACCGCTTCGCAGTCGAAGGCGGGATTAACTTGTGGGAAAAGCCTTCGTCGGCGGAGTAAAGGGCTCCCTTCGCTGGGGGTGGGCATAGTTCACCGCCCCCAGAGGTGCCCGCCAGCCCACGGTCAGGTAAAGCTTGCCTGGATCCGGTGCCAACTGTGCCGGAGCGTTGTCCGGGCGCCAGGCGATGACGAGAAAGGGCAGTTGATCGGCCGGATCGCTGTTCATCGTCTCAGACTGCCTTCTCTGACCAGCGGATCTGTCGAGTTTTCGCGGGTGATTGGCCAGCAGGGCTGTGCACGCGGGGCAGGCGCTCGAAGCTGAGGGTCATCGGGTGCCTGTTGATGGTATTCGGGATGATGCTCCTGATAGTCCAAGGCCGCCTGAACCAGGCATGCATCGCTGAAGCGTGGTCCCCAGAACGCGGCGTTTACCGGCAACTGTCTGGTGATGCCAGTAGTCCCATGGCCGACGGGAAATGTCACCATTGGCCATCCCAGCGCATTGGGCAGATCGTAATAGAGCCGTTGATTTTGCAATCCGGAGGGCTCGCCCAGTCCCATTCGAAACCCCACATTCGCGCCCAATGGCATGACCACCATGAAATCCACGCCTGCTTCATCCAGAGCGTCTTGCCATAAAGCCATTTGCGCGCGACGTCGCTGCTCCGCTTCTATTCGCACTGAGCACGGCATCTGTTCTATGACCGGGTGGGTGAATGCCGTGCCGTAGTAGCGCAGTAGTGTTTCCTTGTCGTCATCGGGTCGACCTGCGGCAAAGTCTTGGACGGCTTGCCAGTAACTTGCTTCGTATTGCTGGCAGTAAGTAGTCGCCATTGCGGGTGTTACAAATATGTCGGGGTTTTCAGTCGTCCACAGGATGGGTCCTGCGTAATAAAGACGGTTCACCTCATCGGCCATGTTTACTCCCTCAAATTCGATCACTCTTGCACCGAGCTGCTGCAACTGCTGTTTGAAGCGCTCAAAAGCCAGTCCATAGTCCGGGTCGTAGGTTTGTCCCGGAGGAGCGTCTGAGGCTGACATCCAGTCAGTCTGCGGCACGCCGATCGTCAGTCCCGTCAGTGGGGTATCCCCCGGACGTGGTGTGGTCGGCATCTGTGGGAACGGCAGCGGCGTGTACAGCGTTTGCGGATCGCCAAGGGGGTCAGGGCCTTGTATCGCGGCAAGAAGATGAGCGGCGTCCTGTACTGAACGTGCCATCGGACCGACTACATCCCAACCTATGCGCAACGGCATTAAGCCGCCGGTCGATACGTAGCCCAGTGACGGCTTGATGGCGCTGGCACCGTTGGCAGCGGCCGGAATGATCATGGAACCGCCGGTCTCCTCACCAAGCGTAGCGACACACAGCCGAGCGATCGGGGCAATAGCGGATCCGGAGCTTGATCCACCGGGCACTTTGTCCACATCCCAAGCGTTACACCCAAAATCACCGACGGTGCTGCCTGAAAAGCGTGAGCAAATGGTATGACCCAGCACGACAGCCCCCGCAGCGCGCAATCGAGCGACGGCGGTGGCATTGCGAAGTGCGAAATTGGTACTGAATTCTGGTGCGCCATTCTTGCTCTCAAGGCCGACGATGCCTATGGAATCCTTGACGCCAACGGGTATTCCGCAAAGCATCGGCGCGATGCCACGCGGATCATCCGGATTGTTGATCCATGCATCGGCGTCTTGTGATTGGGCGAGCGCCTGCTCGCGATCAACCCGCACAAACGCGTTATAGCCGCCATTGTCGTTGTAGGTCTCAAACGGGCCATTGAGCTGATCAATGCGCTCAAGATAGGCAAGGGTGATTTGCCGGGACGTCAGTTCGCCAGTACGCAGCAATGTGGCCATTTCGACGAGCGAATAGTCGACCAGGCGCGCCTGACTTTTGATTTGCCGGCGCTGAAATCGTTGACCGATGCCCCATTGAAAGGCGTATTGCCAGAATCGGTTCACGTGATTGAGCTCCCTGTCTCAGTGGTCGAGACTTCAGGAGCTAATCACTGTTGCCTTACGGCGTAAACTGTCATAAATGACAGCTCACTCAGGCCTCATCACCCTCGTCATCGTCCCCGCCATCGATCTTCATGCCCAATTCCTTGATCTTGCGGGTCAAGGTGTTGCGGCCCCAGCCCAGCAGCACGGCAGCGTCGCGACGACGGCCAGCGGTATGCTTGAGCGCGGTCTCGATCATGATGCGTTCGAACGTCGGCACGGCGCTGTCCAGCAGGCTGGATTGGCCGCGCGCCAGCGCTTGATCCGCCCATTGACGCAGCGCTTGTTCCCAGTTGGTCACCGGGGCAGCGTCCTGCGGCAGGCTCAGCAGTTCAGGCGGCAGATCGCTGACGTGCACTTCGCGGCCTGAAGCCATCACCGTGATCCAGCGGCAGGTGTTTTCCAGCTGACGGACGTTGCCCGGCCACGGCAGGTGCTTGAGGTATTCCTCCGTTTCCGCCTTCAATAGCTTGGGCTCAACGGCCAGTTCCTGCGCAGCGCGGCTGAGGAAGTGGCGGGCCAGCGTCGGAATGTCTTCGCGGCGGTCGGACATGCGCGGGATGTGAATGCGGATCACGTTCAGGCGGTGAAACAAGTCTTCGCGGAACTTGCCGGCCTGGACCAGGGTTTCCAGATTCTGGTGGGTCGCCGCAATGATGCGCACGTCGACTTTGACCGGCACGTGACCGCCCACCCGGTAGAACTCGCCGTCTGCCAGCACGCGCAGCAGTCGGGTCTGGGTATCGGCCGGCATGTCGCCGATTTCATCGAGAAACAGGGTGCCGCCGTCGGCCTGCTCGAAACGCCCGCGGCGCAGGTTCGCCGCGCCGGTGAACGCGCCTTTTTCGTGGCCGAACAGTTCGGATTCCATCAAGTCTTTCGG
Source organism: Pseudomonas sp. W5-01 (assembly GCF_046540435.1). Classification (NCBI taxonomy): domain Bacteria; kingdom Pseudomonadati; phylum Pseudomonadota; class Gammaproteobacteria; order Pseudomonadales; family Pseudomonadaceae; genus Pseudomonas; species Pseudomonas sp. W5-01. Next base: position 298,339 of record NZ_JAXCIP010000006.1, on the reverse strand, counting down.
AATTGCGGCCATGTTCAGCGCAATGAACGGCGACGCCGACCGTGGGCTGTGCCGGTGCAGGGCGTGGGCAACCAGTTCTTTACCGGTCCCGGATTCGCCGTTGATCAACACGGTGATATTGGAGTGGCTCAAGCGGCCGATGGCGCGAAACACCTCTTGCATCGCCGGCGCTTCGCCGATGATTTCCGGCGTGCGCGTCAAGGTTGGCGGAACGGCCAGGCCTTGCTGCTCTTGAGCGTGCTGATTGGCGCGTTTGACCAGAGAAACGGCTTCGTCAACGTCGAACGGCTTGGGCAGGTACTCGAAGGCACCGCCCTGATAGGACGCCACGGCACTGTCGAGGTCCGAATGCGCGGTCATGATGATGACCGGCAGGCGCGGATGCTGTTCGCGAATGCGCGCCAGCAGGTCCAGGCCGCTGGCGCCGGGCATGCGGATATCGGAAATGATCACGTCCGGTTGCTGGCGGGCCAGGCGGCTCATCACACCATCGGCGCTGTCGAAACTTTGTGTGGTCATGCCCTCTTGCTGCAGGGCTTTCTCCAGTACCCAGCGGATGGAACGGTCGTCATCGACGATCCAGACAGTTTCACTACGGCTCATGTCGACGCTGCTCCTTGTTCCAGCGGCAGGAAGATCGAGAATGTTGTATGGCCAGGATGGCTATCACACTCGATCAGCCCCTGGTGCTGACTGATGATGTTCTGGGTAATGGCAAGGCCCAGCCCGGTGCCATCCGGGCGGCCGCTGACCATGGGATAAAAAATGGTTTCTTGCAGCTCCGGCGGAATGCCGGGGCCGTTGTCGATGATTTCGATCTTGCTGACCAGACGATGGCGCACGTGGCCGATGGTGAACTGACGCATGGCGCGCGTGCGCAGGCTGATGCGCCCCAGACGCAGCTCGTTCTGGCTGCTGATCGCCTGCATGGCATTGCGCACGATATTGAGCACCGCCTGAATCATCTGCTCGCGGTCGATCAGCACATCGGGAATGCTCGGGTCGTAGTCGCGCACGAGGGTGATGCATCCCTGGCTTTCGGCTTCGACCAGGCTGCACACGCGCTCGAGCACTTCATGCACGTTGGTCATCGCCAGCATCGGCAGCTTGTTCGAGCCCAGCATACGGTCGACCAGATTACGCAGACGGTCAGCCTCTTCGATGATGACGTTGGTGTAGTCCTTGAGGCTCTCCTCCGGCAGCTCACGTGCCAGCAACTGCGCGGCACCGCGAATCCCGCCAAGAGGGTTCTTGATCTCATGGGCCAGGCCACGCACCAGCATCTTGGTGGTTTCCTGCTTGGACAGCTGAGCCTCCTCCTTGGTGATGCGCAGCAAGCGATCACGGGGATGGACTTCCAGCAGCAGCATCGTCTCGGCCTGGGAAAGGATCGGCGTGACGGCGTAATCAACCGTCAGCGTCTGGCCGGTCAGTGCGGTGAGCATGGCCTCACGCTTGGTAAACGGATGGGCCTGTTCGACTGCCTGACGAAGGGAGCTCAGCGCTTCGGCGGATTCGGTGAACAGCTCGCTGATGAATTGTCCGTGGCTGCGCTGACCGCTGATGGCCAGCAGCATTTCAGCGGCAGGATTCATGTACTCGAGGCGCAGGTCCGAGTTGAGCAGAATCGTGGCAGTGGTCAGGTTGTCGAGTAACAACCGATGCAACGCATCGCTGATAGTCATGAATCCCGGTGACCTCTTTTGGCTCTATGCACACGGTCTGGGCCGTGAGTGCAGGCGCTGATTGGTCTTTGCCAGCGTATGGAAACCGCTGAAACGTGTGATGTGCTCGCGCATTCATTACAAAATGCAAAAACCAAACCAAGGCTCCGAAAAGAAGCGCGGATTGAGGAATTGCGAGCGTTTTTTGCACGGCAGGCCCGGCGACAGTGCATGAATTCCTGAATGCTGAACCAAAATGGGCTTTTAGAACGAAACCTTGTTCAGGTTGCGCACCATAATAGAGCATAGCCAGTCAGGCATGGTTTAGCGGAAAAATGGAAAGAAGCTCGATTCTTCTTCTGGCTTGTCCTTGAGGGGGCATTCGGGGCGCACGCCGTAATCATCCGTTTTGCAAGGCTGTGCGAGCCGCTTCTGCGCCAGAGAGATGCGTATCAGGTGAAAGGGCTGATTGGGGGTTCGCTCCAGCACTCGGCCGTATTGATCGACGATCTCCACGGACAGCTGGTGAGTGCCGCGGTCGATGTTGGTCAGCGGAAACACCGGGCTGCGCGTCGGCTCGCCATAGGGTTTGCTGTCGAGCAGTAACCGGTACAGGTGGTCTGGCTGTAGCTCTGGCTCATTGCTGACGGTGACATTCAGGTTGCCCTCAATGTCGCGAATCGTGCTGTCAGGTTCCGGCGCCAGAATGCGCAGCAACTGATAATGAAAGATGGGACCCGCCGCTGGCTTCGGTTTGGATGGCCGACTGGGCGCCTTCGCAGGCTGATCGACCCGGTTGGTCGGCGCAATGTCGACCTTCTTCGCATTGCGGTGAGGTTGATCGGTGAAGACCCGATTCCCGTCTGCATCGACGTAGGTATACACCTGGGCGAGGGCGGACTGAGTTACGCCGAACAGCAGGCAGAGGGCAATGGCCAACCGGCAAAAGTGTTTAAGGTTTACCGACATGAACTCGCTGCACTGTCAGGTTGACCGTCTCGCTTTGCTGGATGGAACGCTGATTGTCCAGGACCTGAACCGAGAAGCTGTGTTCGCCCCGTTCAAGCTCCATCACCTGCAGTCGCGGAATATTGGTGGGCTGGCCGTAGGGCGCGCCGTCCACTATCAACTGCAGCAAATGCCCGGGCTGCAGACGAGGCTCAATGGCCACGCCAACGGTGAACGAGCCGTTGTTGGCACGAAGCGCTTCGTCCTGGGGCAGGTCTTTCAGCGCGAGCACCTGATAGGTGGCAGCGGTTTGCTGGTTCTGGTTCTGCGCCGCGGGCAGTGGCGGCGGCGCGGCAGGCACGACGGTCTCGACGCTGTTGAGCGGCGGCAGCTCGACAGTTTCGGCTTTGGTGCCGTTCGGCGGCTGGTTGCTGTACGCCGTGTTACCGGAGGCATCGGTGTATTTGTAGATCTGCGCGGCAGCGGGCAGTGCAAACACCAGCAGCAGAAGGGCGAGACATTGACGCATGAACACTCCAGTGCAGCGATCAGGACAACCAACAATGGTGCCGCGCTCAATGCATGGCGCGGCACAGGATCAGCATAGAGGAATACTGATCGACGGTGTCAGTTGAGAAGCGGATCTGCGTGCCTGCTTACTGGCTTGCCTTGATCCGGCAAAGGTCGCCTGCCGCCCGTTGCAACGCGGTCACGATGACCGGATCACTTGCCTGCCGCTGGATTTCCGACTGCACCCAACCCGGGCACTTGGCATCGCTGCGATAAGGCTGAAACGCCGAGTAACTTTGCATCAACACCGGCAGCAGCGTATCCAGCCGACCCCGGATGCCATCGGTGAGACTGGATTCGGGCTTCTCCGGAGAGTGGCCGGTTTCACGCCACTGCTCGATGCGCGCGTATTGCACCATCTTGTTGGCTTCCATCTGGGCGGTCATGAACTCGCGCACGTCGTCGGCCGCCAGTTTGAATTCACCCGCCCGTGATTCGGCGCTCTGGATCACCTGGCGCTCGCGCTCACTGTCCTGTACCGGCTTGCCGCTGTGCCATTTGCTGCGCGCCACGTCATTGGCGATTTCCAGCCTTTGCTCCATGGCCGCAATAAGCGGCTGAAGTTGCCCAGGAGGCTGCTGAGCAGGCGCCGCGTGAACGCCGGTCGACACCAGGCCGCAGGCCAGGGCGGCGAGTTGGAGCTGTTTGAGCATTGTCATGTCCTCACGTATGACCAAGCGATCACTGTTTAACATTTTGGCTGGAAGAAAGTGGCATTCCCGGTGTTCCGGCGTAAAAAACGACGAGCTCCACGGCGGTGTCTCCCGTCAGGCCTCGGTGCTGCCTGGCGACCATTTCAGGCAGCACATCGCCTGGTTTCAGCTGAATCGACTTGCCGCCTTCGCGGGTTTCTACCGTGAGATTGCCGGACACGACATAGGCCGCATTGGGCATCGGGTGCTCGTGCCATTTGAGGGCGGTGTTGGCGGGGATCTTGATGTTGAGGACCGTCAGCTCAGGGTTGCCGACAGGGTAGGCGTCATAGGGTGTTCCGTCCCAGGAAGTTGAGCTTTTGAGCAGAACGGTGGACTCGACCGTTGAGACTGGAGCGGAGCTGGACGTTTGCGCGGTGGCGCATCCGCCAAGGGCGATCATCGCCAGCAGCAGGCAGGCGGGGGTGATGTTGAGCATGAAAGAAATCCTTGTGCTTGTTGAAGAGCAGAAAGCACAAGGTTGCCGGAAGCATCGTTCCCATCTGCGGTACATATTTATAGCGACTGAACAATACGCGCTCAGTAACAAAAAAGGCCTCCCGAAGGAGGCCTCTTGTTCACGCGGCTTACGCCTGCGCGACTGGATCAGCAGCTGTAGTAAAGCTCATATTCCAGTGGGTGTACGAAGGTGCGTACTTTGATTTCTTCTTCGGATTTCAGAGCGATGTAAGCGTCGATGAAGTCGTCGCTGAATACGCCGCCTTTGGTCAGGAACGCACGGCCTTTATCCAGCTCTTCCAGGGCTTCTTTCAGGCTGCCGCAAACCTGTGGGATCTCTTTCGCCTCTTCAGGCGGCAGGTCATACAGGTTTTTGTCAGCAGCATCGCCAGGGTGGATCTTGTTCTGGATGCCGTCCAGGCCTGCCATCAACAGGGCAGCGAATGCCAGGTACGGGTTGGCTGCCGGGTCCGGGAAACGTGCTTCGATACGACGGCCTTTAGGGCTATTGACGTAAGGAATACGGATCGAAGCCGAACGGTTACGAGCCGAGTAGGCCAGCATGACCGGCGCTTCGAAGCCTGGAACCAGACGCTTGTACGAGTTGGTTGCCGGGTTGGTGAATCCGTTCAGGGCCTTGCCGTGTTTGATGATGCCGCCGATGAAGTACAGAGCGGTGTCGGACAGGCCGGCATAACCTTCGCCTGCGAAGGTGTTCTTGCCATCTTTGGAGATGGACATGTGAACGTGCATACCGGAACCGTTATCGCCGTACAGAGGCTTGGGCATGAAGGTAGCGGTGCGGCCGTAAGCGTCGGCAACGTTATGCACGACGTATTTCAAGGTCTGAACTTCGTCAGCCTTTTTAACCAGCGTGTTGAATTTCACGCCGATTTCGTTCTGGCCAGCGGTTGCCACTTCGTGGTGGTGAACTTCGACGACCTGGCCCATTTCTTCCAGAGCGTTGCACATTGCGGTGCGGATTTCGTGGTCGTGGTCGAACGGTGGAACCGGGAAGTAGCCGCCTTTGATACCTGGACGGTGGCCCTTGTTGCCGCCTTCGATGTCAGCGTCGGACATCCACGAACCTTGTTCGGAGTAGATCTTGAACATGGAGCCGGAGATATCGGACTTGAATTTCACTTCGTCGAAGATGAAGAATTCTGGCTCAGGGCCGGCAAATACAGTGTCACCGATGCCGGTCGACTTCAGGTATTCCTCCGCGCGGTGAGCGATGGCGCGTGGGTCGCGATCGTAACCTTGCATGGTCGACGGTTCGATGATGTCGCAAACCAGGATCAGGGTAGGCTCTTCGGTGAACGGATCCAGGACGGCGGTTTCGTCGTCCGGCAGCAGGATCATGTCGGAGGCTTCGATGCCTTTCCAGCCCGAGATGGAGGAACCGTCGAACATTTTGCCGACTTCGAAGAAGTCGTCTTCCAGCGCATCGCGGGCCGGCATGGTCACGTGGTGCTGAGTGCCTTTGGTGTCCGTGAAGCGCAGATCAATCCACTTAACGTCATGATCTTTGATGAGTTGAACCGACTTCGACATGTTGTCCTCCGGGGTGGATTAGGGCCTGAGTAGTAGTGGGCCCTTCAATTTGGGTGATGCCGGGCGCGATACTCGACCAAGGCAACCTGCCTCACAAGGGAGCAATTTGCATGCCAGTGCCCTGTGTTGGGATTTCCTCGGGAATACCTGTCTTTTAGCGTGTTAAACGTCGCATATTCGAAAACAGGCGCACCGTTGTGGTGCCAAGTAATTGTATACAGGGCCGTTTTGGTGCGTGGACGATTGACTGTACGATAACTGGTTAAACCTTGAGCAATTTCCGCTATAATCCGCGCCCCCCTTTTTCGACCGGGACCTAGCGCGCTGTTTTCATGAAATTAATCGTCAAAGTCTTCCCAGAAATCACTATCAAAAGCCGGCCTGTGCGCAAGCGCTTCATCAAACAGCTGGCCAAGAACATCCGTACGGTGCTCCGCGATCTGGACCCGGCGTTGGTGGTGGATGGCGTGTGGGACAACCTTGAGGTCGAAACCAGGGTCGAGGATGCCAAAGTGCTGCGCGAGATGACCGAGCGGCTGAGCTGCATGCCCGGCATCACGCACTTTCTGCAGGTTGACCAGTATCCGCTGGGCGACATGGAAGACATCTATGAGAAGTGCGAGCTGCACTTCGGCGATGCGATCCCCGGCAAGATATTCGGGGTGCGCTGCAAGCGAGCGGGTCATCACGACTTCAGCTCCATGGACGTCGAGAAGTACGTCGGCAGCAAGCTGCGCCGTGAATGCAACGCCGCCGGCATCTCGCTGAAGGCCCCGGAAGTCGAAGTCAGAATCGAAATCCGCGACCAGCGCCTGTTCGTGATTCACAGCCAGCACAACGGCATGGGCGGTTATCCGCTGGGTTCGCTTGAGCAGACCCTGATCCTGATGTCCGGTGGTTTTGACTCCACCGTGGCCGCGTACCAGATCATGCGTCGTGGCCTGATGAGCCATTTCTGCTTCTTCAACCTGGGCGGACGTGCCCACGAGCTGGGCGTGATGGAAGTCGCGCACTTCATCTGGAAGAAGTACGGCAGCTCCCAGCGCGTGCTGTTTGTCAGCGTACCGTTCGAGGAAGTTCTGGGAGAAATTCTCGGAAAAGTCGATAACAGTCATATGGGCGTAGTATTGAAGCGTATGATGTTGCGCGCCGCGACGAACATTGCCGACCGGCTGGAAATCGACGCGCTGGTCACCGGCGAGGCGATTTCCCAGGTGTCCAGCCAGACGCTGCCCAACCTGTCGGTCATTGATTGCGTGACGGAGAAGCTGGTCTTGCGGCCGCTGATCGCCAGTCACAAGCAGGACATCATTGACCTGGCCGATCAGATCGGCACCGGCGATTTTGCCCGGCACATGCCCGAATACTGCGGGGTGATTTCGGTGAACCCGAAGACCGCTGCCAAGCGCAACCGGGTCGAGCACGAAGAAAAATCGTTCGACATGGCCGTGCTCGAGCGTGCGCTTGAAAACGCTCGTCTGGTACCGATCGATCGCGTGATCGAGGAATTGGGCCAGGACGTTCAGATTGAAGAAGTCGGTCAGGCGCTGGCCGGGCAAGTGGTCATCGACATCCGTCACCCGGATGACGCTGAAGACCGCCCGCTGGCGCTGACTGGCGTTGAAGTACAAACGCTGCCGTTCTTTGCATTGAACAGCCGTTTCAAGGAACTGGATGATACGCGCCAGTACCTGCTCTATTGCGACAAAGGCGTCATGAGTCGCCTGCATGCTCATCATCTGCTCAGTGAGGGGCATGCCAATGTGCGCGTTTATCGACCGAGCTAAGTGCCCGGGGCTGTTTGCCTGTGGCTTGCGTCACCGGCCCCCCGACACCAGTCGTCAGCCGTAACGGCTTTCGCCGGCTCCACCGTTCATAGCTGCCTACAATCAGACAGCTGACCGAATCCTCTGATCGAGATACACAAGTGATCGAAAATCTACGCAACATCGCCATCATTGCTCACGTTGACCACGGTAAAACTACCCTCGTTGACAAGCTCCTGCGCCAGTCCGGCACCCTTGAGCGCAACGAGCTCAACGACGAACGCGTGATGGACTCCAACGACCAGGAAAAAGAACGCGGTATTACCATTCTCGCGAAGAACACCGCGATCAACTGGAATGGCTACCACATCAACATCGTTGACACCCCGGGCCACGCCGACTTCGGCGGTGAAGTAGAGCGCGTGATGTCGATGGTTGACTCCGTTCTGCTGCTGGTCGACGCCCAGGACGGCCCTATGCCGCAAACGCGTTTCGTGACCAAGAAGGCTTTCGAAGCCGGCCTGCGTCCAATCGTCTGCATCAACAAGGTTGACCGTCCAGGCGCGCGTCCGGACTGGGTTCTGGACCAGATCTTCGACCTGTTCGACAACCTCGGTGCTACCGAAGAACAGTTGGACTTCAAAGTCGTCTACGCCTCGGCCCTGAACGGTATTGCCGGTCTGGATCACACCGACATGGCTGAAGACATGACCCCGCTGTACCAGTCGATCGTCGACAACGTCCCTGCGCCAAAGGTTGACCGTGACGGCCCGTTCCAGATGCAGATCTCGGCACTGGACTACAACAGCTTCCTGGGCGTCATCGGTGTTGGCCGTATCGCTCGTGGCCGCGTCAAGCCAAACACTCCGGTTGTTGCGATCGGTGCTGACGGCAAGCGCCGCAACGGCCGTATCCTGAAGCTCATGGGTCACCACGGTCTGCACCGCATCGACGTCGAAGAAGCTGCTGCTGGCGACATCGTTTGCATCAGCGGTATGGAATCGCTGTTCATCTCCGACACTCTGTGCCACCCGGACACAGTGGAAGCGATGAAGCCGCTGACCGTTGACGAACCCACCGTTTCGATGACCTTCCAGGTCAACGACTCGCCGTTCTGCGGTAAAGAAGGCAAGTTCGTGACGTCCCGTAACATCAAGGAGCGTCTGGACAAGGAGCTGCTGTACAACGTTGCTCTGCGCGTTGAAGAAGGCGACTCGGCTGACAAGTTCAAGGTCTCCGGCCGTGGTGAGCTGCACTTGTCGGTACTGATCGAAACCATGCGTCGCGAAGGCTTCGAAATGGGTGTCGGTCGTCCTGAAGTGATCATCCGTCAGGTAGACGGCGTGAAGCAGGAACCGTTTGAAAACGTGACCATTGATACCCCGGAAGAATCCCAGGGCAAGGTCATGGAAGAGATGGGTCTGCGTAAGGGCGACCTGACCAACATGGTGCCGGATGGCAAAGGCCGTGTGCGTCTGGAATACAACATCCCTGCTCGTGGCCTGATTGGTTTCCGTAACCAGTTCCTGACCCTGACCAACGGTGCTGGCATCCTGACCTCGATCTTTGACCGCTACGACACCATGAAGTCCGGCGACATGTCCGGTCGTCAGAACGGCGTTCTGGTATCGGTTGAGACCGGCAAGGCACTGACCTATTCCCTGGAAACCCTGCAGGCGCGCGGCAAGCTGTTCGTCGAGCACGGTCAGGAGATCTACAACGGTCAGATCGTTGGCTTGAACAGCCGCGATAACGACATGGGCGTGAACCCAACCAAAGGCAAGAAGCTCGACAACATGCGTGCTTCGGGCAAAGACGAAACCATCGCTCTGGTTCCACCTGTTCGCTTCACCCTGGAACAGGCTCTGGAATTCATCCAGGACGACGAGCTGTGCGAAGTCACCCCTAAGTCGATCCGTCTTCGCAAGAAGATCCTCGACGAAGGCGAGCGTACCCGTGCTGCCAAGAAAGCCAAGGCGTAACTAGCCCCGGCTGAACGAAAACGCCCCCGGTCGAAAGGCCGGGGGCGTTTTTGTTTGTCTGCGTTTTGGTTTGGCCGGTGTCGATGCTGTGAGGGCGATGCCGCTCAATCCGGCCTCTTCCCGGCTAAAGCCGGTCCCACTAAGGTCTGCGCGCCTTTGGTAGGACCGGCTTCAGCCGGGAAGGCGTACGCGAGCACTATAGAAGGCTTAGAACTTCAACGGCACCCGGCCGGAGTTCGAATTCAACGTACCGGTAGCTTCGCGCACGACTTCTTTCGGTTTATAGGCGCAATAACCCGGGCGCGGGCCGATCTTCGGGTGGTTGCGGCAAGTGTCGGGGCGTTTGTCATAGATGGTGCACAGCCGGCTCTTGCGATCCAGGTACAGGCAATCGTTGTTGCTCATGCGCTGGAGGGTGAAGATCCCGGACTTCTGATTGAAGCGCTCGACGATCCCGTCCTTCTGCAAGCGTTTGGCGATGTTCTTCGGGTTATCGCCCTGTTCGAACTCGTCGACGATGCCGATGCGGATCAGGTCCTTGATCTTCACTTCCACAGGGAGCGTGCAGCAACTGGAAACACAGCCTCCGCACATGTAGCTGGAATATTTCTGCCAGGTCTCGATGCGGTCGAGTTCTGCAGCGGCGATCAAGGTGGGTTTCATGCGCGTGTGCTTCCGGGTGTATCGGGCGCGCGATCATACCGGTCCGCGCGCAATTCCCCTATCGCAAAATCGTCGGGGCGACTGTCGGCTGCTGACCGGTAGAGCATTGCGGCCGCCCATTTCAGACCAGCACGGTCTTTGCCAAGGCCTCCACTTGCTCCTGCCGCTCGCTCTGGTTCAGCTTTGCGCCAGGATTCAGCGACGACCATTGCGGATGCGCTCGCGCCTTGTGCAGCGCCTCCGGCAGCTTGCCTTCGCGCCAGGTCTTGTCCAGAGGCGCGGTCAGTTTGATGCTCTCCATGGCGGCGTGGCCGCGCACTTCCAGCGCTTGCAGCAATTGCCGTTGGCGCAGCGCCAACAGTCGCAGCACGGCATCGTCGACCGTCAGTTCGCGCTGCCCCTTGAATTTGTCCATCAGCCGCCCGCCGTAACTGCGCGCTGTTTGCAGAGCGCCGCCTGCAATCGCGCCGACCAGTGCCGCCGCACCCAGCGTGATGCCGCCCACCAGCAAGTCCACGCCTGCACCTGCCGCCGCGCCCGCAGCAATACCGCCACCCACGCGTACGCCCAGCAATTTCAGGGTTTCGGGATTGAACAGGTCATCCCCCCAGCGGCCATCCATCAACGGCAAATCGCTGGCCGAGGCATCTTCTCGACGAAACGCGTAGAGCTTGAGCAGCGACTCGACGCAACGTTGTTCGCGCTGGCGCACGGCTTTGCGCAGATCGTCGATGGCCGCCTGTACCTGACCGGAATCCGTCGCAACACTTCGGCGGCAGGCAGCGCAGTCCAGCAACAGCTCGGAGATCAGCCTGGCGGCGCTCTGCTTGCGAGCCTCACGCTGGGCCTGCTGATCTGCGATGAGACGCTCCAGTCTGCCGCGGGAGGTTTCCAGCAGCAGGGCCAGGCTTTCATACAGACGGCGTTCGCCATCTTCGGGCGGTGCAACGCTGTCAAAACGCACCAGCGCGTGCAGGCCGAGACGCGCCAGCGCTTCACGCCAGTCCGGTTCGCGCTGCTGCGCACTGCTGACAAAATTGAGCACGGGCAGCAACGGCTTGCCGCAACTGGCAAGCACCGCAAGCTCGTCGCGGTACTTGGCAAGCACCGGCTCTCGCGCGTCGATCACGTACAGGCCGGCGTCGGAGGCGAGTAGCTGACGAAGCACTTTGGCCTCCTGTTCAAAACGCTGGCGCGCCTCGCTGCCTTCCAGAAAGCGCCCGAGCCGCGCCGGGCCGTCGAGCCGTTCGCCGGGTCGGTCCAGCCGCTCGAGGTAATCAAGCAGGGCGATGGCGTCTTCCAGGCCGGGCGTGTCGTACAGCTCCAGCAGCGCCTCGCCATCCACCGACAACCGCGCGCCTTCGACGTGCCGGGTGGTGCTCGGGCGGTGGGAGACTTCGCCGAAGCCGACGTCGCGGGTGAGCGTGCGCAACAGTGAGGTTTTGCCGACGTTGGTGTGGCCGACCACGGCCAGTTTCAACGGGCGAATTGCGTCCTTGTCAGTCATGCCCGCTCTCCAGCCAGGTCATCGGCGCACTGTCGGTCCAGTGCAGTTCAAGCTGCTGCAGCGCCGTGTGCCAATCCTCCAGTCGGTCGGCGTCCAGCGCCTGTCCGGTGGGGGCCGGCAACAGCCAGATGCGCGTCGCGGTGGCGCAGCGAGCCAACTCGGCAATCAACGCCAGGCTGCCGCGATCCGGCGAGCGACGTGGATCGCAGGCGATGGCAAGACGCGCAGGCGGGTAGCGTGTCAGTTGGTCGAGCAGTGTGCGCCTTGACTCACGGGAGTCGAGAATGCCGGCGTTGACCACGCTGTCGGGCAGCTCGGGCGGCCACGGCTGCTGATTGTCCAGCTCGATGGCGACCAGCAGCGCGCCCTGGCTTTCGCTCGCTGACGGACCGGTGACCACGGTGTGAAGCTCGGGAGGCGCGGCATCGTTGATGCCCAGCCGTTCGCTGCTGGGCATCAAGCGCTCGCGCAGCTCGACGAAACCGGGATGGCTCAGATCCAGTGACAACCCTCGTCGACCCACGCGCCAACGCAGGTAACACAGCATCGTCAGCAGCAAGCGCGGCACAATACCGAACACCACCAGCACGCCGACCAGCCATCCAGCCCAGGCCTGACGGGCGTTTTCGATGGCGAGCGCGTTATCACCGCTGGCGCGGATCATCGACTCGGTGGGGACGCTGAAACCGAGAAGCGAGGGGATTGCTCCCAGGCCTCGGGTCAGGCTGACAAAGGTGTCGCTGCCCAGAATGGTGGTTTCCCAGACGAAGCCGTAGCGCCGCGTCGCCATCAGTAACAGCAGCAGCGTCAGGGCGCTGACCAAGGCGAGCAGCCACAAGCCGTTGACGCAGATACCCAGCACCCAGCGGTTCAGGCGCTTGCGTTGCAGCAGCAATATCAACGCCGGCGCGAGCTGCGCCGCCTGGGCATCGCGCGCCAGTTTCTCGCTTAGCCACAGCCAGAGGCGACCGAGGCCGGCGGTACTTTCCCCGACGAAGAGCACGCCGATGGCCCAACTCAACAGCAGAATCAGGTTAAGCCCGAGCAGGCTGCCGAGCGCCCAGAACACATTGACGGGCGTCTGGCCGTCGCCCAAGGCAGCGAACGCCAGTCCGGCGCCGCTGACCACCGCGAACACCGCCAGCACGATCAACGCCAGGCGCGCGCCTTGTTTCCAGTGATGCAGCGCCTTGAGCATGCCGTCGCGTTCGGCGAGCCACAGGGCGCGGTGTTTGATCCGGGTTTGCAGGTCGCCCGCAGCGGCGCGCGCGCGGCGATTGGCCTCTTCATCTTGGAGCGCGCCGGCGTGTTCTTCACGCAGGCGCACGGCTTCGGTCAGCCAGAGTTCATCAAGGGGAGTCAGTGCAGTCACGCGGCGTCTCGTCGGTAAAGTCGTGGTTGAGCATAACCGGTGTGGCTGCGATCGCGCAGCGAACGGGTATCGGTGCTTGGACCGCGTGGCGAGCGAATGTGCTGGGGCAGGGCGCTCTGATATCCTCGCGCCATGAAAAAACATCTCCCCCTGAGCTTGATCGCCGCACTCGCTGAAAACCGGGTGATCGGCGTCGACAATTCCATGCCCTGGCACTTGCCGGGTGATTTCAAATATTTCAAGGCGACTACGCTGGGCAAGCCGATCATCATGGGTCGCAAGACTTGGGATTCGCTCGGTCGTCCGCTGCCGGGGCGGTTGAATCTGGTGGTCACGCGCCAACAGGATTTGCAGCTTGAGGGCGCCGAGGTCTTCACCTCTCTGGAAGCGGCGGTGCACCGCGCGGAAGAGTGGGCGGCCGAGCAGGGCGTCAGTGAAGTGATGCTGATCGGCGGCGCCCAGCTTTACGGCCAGGCCCTTGAGCACGCTGACCGCCTGTACCTCACCCGCGTGGCGCTGAGTCCCGAAGGCGATGCGTGGTTTCCGGAATTCGATCTGGCGCAGTGGAAACTGGTTTCCGACACGCCAAACCCGGCACTGGATGACAAGCCTGCGTACAGTTTCGAGGTTTGGGAGCGGGCCTGATATCGCTATCGCGAGCAAGCTCCCTCCTACAGGGGAATGCGGTCAACTGTGGGAGTGAGCAGCCCAAGCGCTGTCACCAAAACGTCGTTTTCATGTCATCTGTCGTGAATGGCGATCGGGGTGACGCCATCAGAACAGACGTTGTCGCTGACGCATCCAAACAGTCATGGCTTTTTGTTAGGGTCCTCCTCGAACCAAAAAAGGGGAGGGGATCACCATGAAATTCGTACCAACATTATTGGCCACCGCGCTGTGTCTGGGTCTGGCCGGACAGGCACTCGCCACCGAACTGACCCACTGGCCTGCGCCTGCCGCCAAGCAGCTCAACGCCATGATTGCGGCAAACGCCAACAAAGGTAATTTCGCCGTTTTCGACATGGACAACACCAGCTACCGCTACGACCTGGAAGAGTCGCTGCTGCCGTTCATGGAAAACAAGGGGCTGATCACCCGCGACACACTCGATCCTTCCCTCAAGCTCATCCCGTTCAAGGACACCGCTGACCACAAGGAAAGCCTGTTCAGCTACTACTACCGGCTTTGCGAAATCGACGACATGGTCTGCTATCCGTGGGTCGCGCAAGTGTTTTCCGGCTTCACCCTCAAAGAGCTCAAAGGCTACGTTGACGAGCTGATGGCCTCGGGCAAGCCGGTGCCGAGTACGTATTACGAAGGCGATGTGGTCAAGACCATCGAAGTGCAGCCGCCCAAGGTCTTCACCGGTCAGGCCGAGCTGTACAACAAGCTGATGGAAAACGGTATTGAGGTCTATGTCATGACCGCGGCGTCAGAAGAGCTGGTGCGCATGGTCGCCGCCGATCCCAAATACGGCTACAACGTGAAGCCGCAGAACGTCATCGGCGTGACCACACTGCTGAAGAACCGCGAGACAGGCGAGCTGACCACCGCCCGCAAGCAGATCACCGCCGGCAAATACGACGAAAAGGCTAACCTCGGTCTTGAGCTGACGCCTTACCTGTGGACCCCGGCGACCTGGATGGCCGGCAAGCAGGCAGCGATTCTGACCTACATCGATCAGTGGAAAAAACCGGTGCTGGTGGGCGGCGACACCCCCACCAGCGATGGCTACATGCTGTTCCACAGCGTCGACGTCAGCAAAGGCGGCGTTCATCTGTGGATCAACCGAAAGGACAAGTACATGACCCAGCTCAACGGCATGATGAAGACCAATGCCGAGGCTCAGGCCAAAGAGGGATTGCCGGTCACGGCGGACAAGAACTGGGTGATCGTCAAGCCGGACGAGATTCAGTAAGCCGTCTCATTGCGCGGCGCGGCGATTTGCCGTGCCGCGCACTGTCAGGCCCATAGCCTGCGGTATGCGCCGTCGGCATCATGTTCGTCGGCCTGCTTCGTGGTGTTGAAGCGCCGACCGCCCCGCGGGTCCGTTCCGTAGCCGGCGATGTACAGCCAATTGCCCTGATTGCTGTAAACGTCGTAATCCACCAGCTGCGCCTCGAACCACGCGGCCCCGGCGCGCCAATCACCCTTTAGATCGAAGATCAGGTAACTGGCGACGATCTGGCGCATGCGGTTGGACAGATAGCCCGTCGCTGCCAATTCCCGCATACCCGCGTCAATCAACGCCTCTCCGGTTTCACCCCGACACCAGCACGCAAACCCCTGTGGATTGTGGCCCGGTTCGCTGGTCCCTTTCAGGCCGCTGGCGCGATAGAGAAGCCGGCCGTATTTCAGATGCAGCAAGCGAAAGTAATCGCGCCACAGCAACTCGAAGTAGATCCAGTACGTACTGTCATTGGCGCCATGTTCGGACTCAAAAGCCTTCAGCGCCTGATCGACCTGCGGCGCTGAAAGCGAACCGCGTGCAAGCCAGGGCGAAAACTTGGTGGAGTCGTCCACAGCGCTCAAGTTGTTGCGGGTGGCCTTATAGCTGTTCGCCAGGCCCCGGCGAAAATACTGCTGCAGATGCTCGATGGCCGCGTGCTCGCCGCCGTGAAATGCTTGCTGTTGGTAAGGAAACGCCGAGCGGGAGTCCGGAACCGCAGACGTTTGCAGCGTGACCGGTTCAATCCTCACACCTTGCGGCAGCGCTGGAATTGTCGCTGGCGATGGTATGGCGGGGCGGGCAGAAGCGTGGGCCTTTTCCACAAGACGCCGAAAGCTGCTGAATACGTCGGGCAGCTGCTCGACCGCCATTGGCAATTCATCCAGCGTAAACAGCGTCGATTGCCAGTGATCCTCCACGGTCAGTCCCGCCGCGCGGAGGGCTTGCACCTGTGCTTCCTCTTCCGGCGCCGCGATGCGTTCGCAGATGATCGTATCGATGCCCAGCTCGTGGGCCAGGGCGACGAGGCGTTCAACGGACTCACCCTCAATCTGCATCAGCGCGTTGCCTCGTGCGCTCAGTTGCCCGGCCAGTGCGCTGACCGCGGTCTGTTCGAAATACTGGCGGTGGGCGCCGATGCGCTCGAATCCCCATGGCGTGGACGCCGCCACGGGTGTGCAGTAAACCGGCAGCAGCGTGTGGGCAAGTTCGCATGCGTGAGTGAATGCGGGGTTGTCGGCAAGCCGAAGGTCCTGACGGAACCAATAGATCAACGTATTCATGTGAAGGTCTCAGCGCCCAGGGATCGAGGCCTTGATCAGTGGGTGACAGGACGTGGTCCTTTTTCCGGTCGAGCAAGAGAAGCTAAACAGCATTGCACTTTTGAGCCATAGTCTTTCAAGTAAATGACTGAAAGGGGCTCAAATGAAAGCGTTGTCGCTGTCTTCGTCGCCAAGGTACGTGGCGCTGCTGGGTTATGGCGGTTTGCTGCCGTTCGTTGGGCTGCTGTTGCTGATCCTGTTTGCAGTCGACTACCGAGCTTTCGTGACGCACGCGCTGCTCGCTTACGGAGCGGTGATCCTGAGTTTTGTGGGCGCGCTGCATTGGGGATTCGCCATGACCCTGCAAGGCCTGAATGCCGACCAGTGTCGCGAGCGGTTCATCTGGAGTGTCATCCCGGCGCTGATCGCCTGGCCCGCATTGTTATTGCCGGCACCGTTGGGGCTGTTGCTGCTGATTTTCGGTTTCGTCACGCACTACTGGCAGGACCGGCGTCTTGTGAAAACCACAACACTGCCCGACTGGTATTTGCCGATGCGCCTGCGTTTAACGTTGGTCGCCAGTCTTTGCCTGCTGCTGGGCGCGATCACTGTAGCCGTTGGCTCCTGAAACCGCCGGTGTCCGGATCTGTTGGAGGCTAATTGAAGGTTCGGCCGGGTGTTCGACCCGTGTCCGAGCCTTACCTCCTCCAAGCGGTTGGCAGGCAAAAAAACACCCCGACATGCGGGGTGTTTTCCAGTGCGGGTTGATGCTTATGGCATCAGCTTGTCGAGCATCGCCTTGTCACGCACAGCACCCTTGTCGGCACTGGTCGCCAGCAGGGCGTAGGCCTTGAGGGCGGTGGTCACCTTGCGAGGGCGTGACTCAACGGGTTTCCAGCCTTTCTTTTCCTGCTCGGCGCGACGTTCGGCCATTTCTGCGTCGTCGATCAACAGATTGATCGAGCGATTCGGAATATCGATCAGTACTTTGTCGCCGTCACGGACCAGACCGATCGCGCCGCCGGCTGCGGCTTCAGGAGACGCGTGGCCGATGGACAGGCCAGAGGTCCCGCCCGAGAAACGCCCGTCGGTCAGCAGCGCACAGTCTTTGCCCAGACCTTTGGATTTCAGATACGACGTCGGGTACAGCATTTCCTGCATACCCGGGCCGCCTTTGGGACCTTCGTAACGGATGATCACGATGTCGCCGGCCTTCACTTCGTCCGCCAGAATGCCGCGAACAGCGCTGTCCTGACTTTCGAAGATCTTGGCGTTGCCTTCGAACACGTGAATCGACTCGTCCACGCCAGCGGTTTTCACCACGCAGCCGTCCAGCGCGATGTTGCCGTACAGCACGGCCAGGCCACCTTCCTGGGAGTAGGCGTGCTCGACACTGCGGATGCAGCCGTTCTCGCGGTCGTCGTCCAGGGTTTCCCAACGGGTCGACTGGCTGAAGGCCGTCTGGGTCGGAATACCGGCAGGGCCCGCTTTGAAGAAGTGATGCACCGCTTCGTCGTCAGTCTGGGTGATGTCCCACTTGGCGATGGCTTCTTCCATGGATTTGCTGTGCACGGTCGGCAAGTCGGTGTGCAGCAGGCCGCCACGGGCCAGCGAGCCGAGGATGCTGAAGATGCCGCCGGCGCGGTGGACGTCTTCCATGTGGTACTTCTGGATGTTCGGCGCGACTTTGCACAGCTGCGGCACGCGGCGCGACAGGCGATCAATGTCGCGCAAGTCGAACGGAATCTCGGCTTCCTGGGCAGCGGCCAGCAAATGCAGGATGGTGTTGGTCGAACCGCCCATGGCGATGTCGAGGGTCATCGCGTTCTCGAACGCCTTGAAGTTGGCGATGTTACGCGGCAGCACCGACTCGTCGTTGTCTTTGTAGTAGGTTTTGCACAGGTCGACGATGGTGCGCCCGGCCTGCAGGAACAGCTGTTCGCGGTCCGAGTGGGTCGCCAGCGTGGAGCCGTTGCCCGGCAGCGCAAGGCCCAGTGCTTCAGTCAGGCAGTTCATCGAGTTGGCGGTGAACATCCCGGAGCACGAACCGCACGTCGGGCAGGCGCTGCGCTCGTATTCAGCGACTTTTTCGTCGGACGCGGTGGAGTCGGCAGCGATGACCATGGCGTCGACCAGGTCCAGGCCGTGGCTGGCGAGCTTGGTCTTGCCGGCTTCCATCGGACCGCCGGAGACGAAGATCACCGGGATGTTCAGGCGCAAAGAAGCCATCAGCATGCCGGGGGTGATCTTGTCGCAGTTGGAGATGCAGACGATTGCATCGGCGCAGTGGGCGTTGACCATGTATTCGACGGAGTCGGCGATGATCTCGCGGCTGGGCAACGAATACAGCATGCCGTCATGGCCCATGGCGATGCCGTCATCCACCGCGATGGTGTTGAATTCCTTGGCGACGCCGCCTGCTCTTTCGATCTCGCGCGCCACCAGCTGACCCATGTCTTTCAAATGGACGTGGCCCGGAACGAACTGGGTGAACGAGTTGGCGATGGCGATGATCGGCTTCTTGAAATCGTCGTCCTTCATGCCCGTGGCACGCCACAAGGCGCGCGCGCCGGCCATATTGCGGCCGTGGGTGGACGTTTTCGAACGGTAATCAGGCATTGGAGCACTCCGGCTAATCGGCTGAATGAGGAAGGGAGTGAGCTTCTAGTGACGTCGTGTGCAAAAGGCAGTGACCGGATGCAGCGAAGAAACCGAACGATACGGGATCACCGTACGCCCAGCCTGAGCTCATAAACCCGCCGGGGATGACTGGCGATGAATAGCGCTGATTCTACACCTGTGGGGGCGGGAGGGAATGGTGGGAAGTGGGGCTGCGGACTCATCGGTCTGATTGCCAAACGGGTCGGTGGGGGATCCGACCTCAATCGCGAGCAAGCTCACTCCTACAAAGATGCCCGCTGATTCGAGCGATCAATGGTCCCGGCACGAATGCAAAGTTCGGCGCGGAACCACTGTAGGAGTGAGCTTGCTCGCGATAAGGATCTTGCAGACACATCCGGAATCTCTGTTTGGCGTCTACCCCTCAGGCACTGTTCTAGCCTTCCTGGTAATCACCAACGGGAGCGACTAATGCCGGAATTACCGCGTGGAAGATATCTAAGGAGCGGGAGATTTTCGGAGTCGGGACGGATTTACCTCGTCACGTCGGTCACCCATAACCGGGAGCAGGTTTTCAGCGACTGGAAGCTTGGACGATTGGTTGTGAACGAGTTCCGCGCCGCTCAGTCCTCGGGGGCGGCAGATTCGTTAGCGTGGGTCATCATGCCCGACCACATCCACTGGCTGCTTGAACTGACGGGAGGTGAACTCACTCGGATTTTACAGGGAGTGAAATCGCGAAGCGCTCGCGCAATCAATCAGTCGCGAGGAACGCACCGGCAAGTCTGGCAGAGGGGTTTTCACGACAGAGCATTACGACGGGAGGACGATCTTTTGATGATGGCCAGATACATTGTCGCCAATCCGTTGAGGGCTGGATTGGTCAAACGGGTCGGAGATTATCCGCTGTGGGACGCGAGTTGGTTTTGAAGCAGAATCGCGAGCAAGCTCACTCCTACAGGTACTGTGCATCGCCTGTAGGAGTGAGCTTGCTCGCGATCTGTTGCGAAGCGACAGTAATCCTGCAATCGCATTCACTCAGACATGTCCCTGTCGTCTGATTTGCTGCCAGTTCCCGGCAGATCTCGGGACAAGCCACGCTCCTACAGGTTCTGCAGATGGCCTGTAGGAGTGGGCGGCTCGTTACGTCACGCTATCAGCCATCAGCTGTTCGGCAACAACCGGCAGGTGATGCTTTTGATGTAGCGCGTTTCGGGGATTGCAGGGTGGACCGGGTGGTCCGGGCCCTGGCCGCCGCGCTCGAGCAGCTGGATGTTGCGGTCCAGATGGCGGGCACTGGTCAGGAGGATGTTTTGCAGGTCGTCCTCCGGCAGGTGCATTGAGCAGGAAGCGCTGACCAGAATGCCGTCCTTGCTGAGCAGGCGCATGGCTTGCTCGTTCAGGCGGCGGTAGGCGCCTTCGCCGTTCTTCATGTCTTTCTTGCGTTTGATGAACGCGGGCGGGTCGGCAATGATCACGTCGAAACGCTCTTCAGCCGCTTTCAGTTCCTTCAGCGCCTCAAACACGTCGCCTTCGATGCAGGTGACCTTTTCCGCGAAGCCGTTCAGTGCGGCGTTACGCTCCACACCGTCCAGCGCGAAGGCTGACGCGTCGACGCAGAAGACTTCGCTGGCGCCGAAAGCACCGGCCTGGATGCCCCAGCCGCCGATGTAACTGAACAGGTCCAGTACACGCTTGCCCTTGGCGTACGGTGCCAGGCGCGCGCGGTTCATGCGGTGGTCGTAGAACCAGCCCGTCTTCTGGCCTTCCATCACCGGCGCTTCGAACTTCACGCCGTTCTCTTCCAGCGCGACCCACTCCGGCACCAGGCCGAACGCGGTTTCAACGTAGCGGTTCAGCCCTTCGGCGTCGCGTGCGGCGGAGTCGTTCTTGAGCAGAATGCCGCTCGGCTTGATCACTTGAATCAGCGCGGCGAGCACGTCGTCCTTGAGCTGCTCCATGGCCGCTGACGCCAGCTGCACCACCAGAATGTCGCCGAAGCGATCCACCACCAAACCTGGCAACAGGTCGGAGTCGCCGTAGACCAGACGATAAAACGGCTTGTCGAACAGACGCTCGCGCAGCGACAGGCAGACATTCAGGCGATGAACCAGCAGCGACTTGTCCAGTGGCAGCTTGATGTCGCGGGACAGCAAACGTGCGCAAATCAGGTTTTGCGGGCTCATCGCGACGATGCCCAGCGGCTTGCCGCCCGCAGCTTCCAGAATGGCTTGAGCGCCCGGAGCAAAGCCGTTGAGCGGGGTGGCAGCGACGTCGATTTCGTTGCTGTAGACCCACAAATGACCGTTGCGCAAACGGCGATCGGCGTTGGGCTTGAGGCGCAAGCTAGGCAGGGACATGACGTCGCTCCGGAAAAAAGAGCGGGAGTATAGCGCGTGAACCCGCTGACGGGCGCGCCGTGGTCGATTACCGTCTGGCTGTCCGTCGGATCCGTTGGATCGTCATCCAGTTGTCGACCCGTGGCCGCGAGGGGTTAGAATCGTGGCCTGACCCCGAGTGTGAAGTTATGTCCCAAGAGCTTACGTCCGAGCAGATCCAGCAGGCGTTACAAGGCATCAGCGTTCCGCCCCAGCCGCAAATCATGGTGGATTTGCAGATGGAGCAGTACATGCCTGACCCTGACTTGGGTGCCATCGCCCGGTTGATCGCCCAGGATCCGGGGCTCTCCGGCGCGCTGCTGAAAATCGTCAATTCCAGCCATTACGGACTGACCAACAAAATCGCCTCGATCCAACGGGCGGTGAACCTGCTCGGCAGCCGCTCGGTCATCAACCTGATCAACGCACAGTCAATCAAGGGCGAGATGAGCGATGAAACCATCGTCGTGCTCAACCGTTTCTGGGACACCGCCCAGGACGTCGCAATGACCAGTCTGACGATCGCCAAGCGCATCGGCTCGCAAACGGTCGACGAATCCTACGCACTGGGCCTGTTTCATGACTGCGGTGTGCCGCTGATGATCAAGCGTTTCCCCGACTACATGAGCGTGCTCGAAGAGGCGTATTCCAACACCACCGCCGAGTGCCGGGTGGTCGACACCGAGAACCGGCTGCTGAACACCAACCACGCCGTTGTCGGTTATTTCACCGCCAAGTCCTGGCGTTTGCCTGAACATGTCAGCAATGCGATCGCCAATCACCATAATGCGCTGGCGATTTTCAAGGACGACTCGGGTCGCAACGCGCCACTGAAAAACATGCTGGCCGTGCTGAAGATGGCCGAGCATGTCTGCGAATCCCACCGTGTATTGGGCAACGAGCCCGTCGACCACGAGTGGAACAGCATTGGTCCCCTGGTTCTCGATTACGTTGGCTTGTCCGACTACGACTTCGAAAACCTCAAGGAAAGTATTCGCGAGCTGAGCGCGCACTGACCCTGCGCCTGACCTTGCCCTTCATCGAGCTGCCGCATGCCTGAATTACCTGAAGTCGAAACCACCCGCCGGGGCATTGCGCCGCATCTGGTGGGCCAGCGCGTGAGCCGCGTGATTGTGCGTGATCGTCGCCTGCGCTGGCCGATCCCCGAAGACCTTGACGTGCGCCTGTCAGGCCAGAAAATCGTGGCTGTCGAGCGTCGTGCCAAGTATTTGCTGATCCAGGCGGAGGTCGGCACGTTGATCAGCCACCTCGGCATGTCGGGTAATCTGCGCCTGGTGGACGCCGGTCTGCCGCCGCTCAAGCACGAGCACGTCGACATCGAACTCGAGTCCGGCCTGGCCTTGCGCTACACCGACCCTCGGCGTTTCGGCGCCATGCTCTGGAGCCTCGACCCGCTTAACCATGAATTGCTCGCGCGCCTTGGGCCGGAACCGCTGACCGAGGTGTTCGACGGGCTGCGTCTGTTCGAGCTGTCCCGTGGCCGGGCAATGGCGGTCAAGCCGTTCATCATGGACAACGCGATCGTCGTGGGCGTCGGCAACATCTATGCAACCGAGGCCCTGTTTGCCGCCGGCATTGATCCGCGCCGTGCCGCCGGGAGCGTGTCCAAGGCACGCTATATAAAGCTGGCGATTGAAATCAAACGCATCCTGGCCGCCGCCATCGAACGGGGCGGTACCACGCTGCGTGATTTCATCGGCGGGGACGGCCAGCCCGGTTACTTCCAGCAGGAACTGTTCGCCTACGGACGCGGCGAGGAACCGTGCAAGGTGTGCGGGACCACGTTGCGAGAAGTGAAGCTGGGTCAGCGGGCGAGTGTTTATTGCCCCAAGTGCCAGAAGTAGTTCCAGACAGCAGCAGAGCCGTCGGCCTGGATCGCTGACTGCCGCGGGATCGCGAGGGTTTATCCGATCCCTCCTACAGGGCGTGTCTTGTCAGTGAGACACGCCGCCCCTTGCGTAAGCCCGCGCCCTGTTTATAGTGAACAGCTTCATATCTGCCTTAGCTTGAAGGACCATGCCATGAGCCCGTTTCGCATGCTTGCTGCCACCCTGGCCGTGTTCTTCGGCTTGCAATTCACGCCTGCGCTGGCTCAGGACGCGACCGGCAGTGGTGACCCCGTCTACGAAATCGAAAGCCCTCCCGCCTACGCGATGATCGGCGACCTGCTGATCGCGCGGCCGATTCTCATTGCTGCCACCATCATCGGCGCCGGGTTGTTCGTGGTTGCACTGCCGTTTACCGCCGCCGGCGGCGGCATTGGCCGAACCGGCAAGGCGCTGGTGGTGGATCCGGGCAAGGCGGCATTCGTCCGCTGCCTGGGTTGCACCGGCGACGGTTATGGCAAGCAGGACTGATCGGCGCAGGCGCGCATCAGCTTCAGCGCGTCACCGGGTTTGAAAGTCGTCGATACGCCAATGCCACGCGGGTCACTGGCCGCTTCGACCCGGGCACTGTTCTTGTGCCATAACAGCACCTGCTGATTGCCGAAATCCTTCGCCGTCTCCTTCAGCGCGTAACCGCGCTCGCGCAGGTCCGCCAGTTCCTGCTCCGTGAATGTCTCCGGCTCGTACTCCACCACATCCGGCGTGTACTGGTGGTGGTAGCGCGGCGTTGATGCCCAGTTGGCAATCGGCTGCTCGTCCAGATACTGCAGCATCGACAGCAGCACCATGCTGGGGATGCGGCTGCCGCCCGGGGTACCGAAGGCAGCGAGTGATTGCGGGCCTTCGATGAAGCTCGGGCTCATGCTTGAGATCGGTCGCTTGCCCGGCTCGATGGCATTGGCGTGTCCGCCGGCTGAGGCCGAGTTGCCCTGACCTTTGGGGTCTATGGCAAAGTCGTCCATCTCATCGTTGAGGATGATCCCGGTGCCGGGCACGGTAAACGCTGAGCCGAAGGGCAGGTTTAGCGACAGTGTCGCCGTCACGGCGTTGCCTTCGTTGTCCAGTACGGCGAAATGGCTGGTGTTGTCGCCCTCACGCCAGCGCGGCGCGGGGGGCAGGGTGTTATTGGGCGTGGCGCGGTGGGGATCGATGCTGGTGGTCAGCTGCAGCAAGTAGTCGGTGGACAGGAGTTGAGCCACCGGGTTGGGCACGAAGTCCGGGTCGCCCAGCAGCACGCGATCACGATACGCACGGCGAAGCGCCTCAATCACAAAATGCGCCCGCTGAATGTTCTCCGACCCCCGCCACGGCAGCTGTTGCAGCATCGACAGGCTTTGCGCCAGTGCAATGCCACCTGCCGAGGGCGGCGGTGCGCTGATCAGTTCCCGTTGATCGGCCATCTGAAAGCGCAGAGGCGTTCGCGTGATGACTTCATATTCTTCGAAATCATGGTAATTCCAGATACCGCCGGCGCGACGCACCCCACTGACCATCGCCTGCGCCACCAAGCCACTGTAGAACCCGGCGCGGCCATTATCGGCAAGGCGCCCCAGGGTTTGCGCCAGCTCAGGCTGGGTGATGACGTCACCCAGATTCGGCACGTCGTTGTTGCGCAGGAACAGGCGCGCGCTCTCTTTGTTGTTGCGCAACGCGAACAGCCGCCAACTGGCGCGCTCGCGATAAACGCTGTCCACCTTGAAGCCGCGGTAGGCGACCCGGATGGCGGGCGCCAGCGAGATCGAAAGCGGCAATCGGCCATAGCGCTCGGCGAGCTCGACCAAT
The DNA here is from genome assembly GCF_046540435.1 of Pseudomonas sp. W5-01. Taxonomy (NCBI): domain Bacteria; kingdom Pseudomonadati; phylum Pseudomonadota; class Gammaproteobacteria; order Pseudomonadales; family Pseudomonadaceae; genus Pseudomonas; species Pseudomonas sp. W5-01. The sequence goes on along the minus strand of NZ_JAXCIP010000006.1, from coordinate 273,266 downwards.
GCCGCGGGAAGCCCGGGAATCGCGGCCGCCAGTGGTCCGTTAAGGGACAGGTCCGGCTGGAGGATCCCGTTGCGGTGGAACATTTTGGGTTTTGATTTGAGCGGCGCCTTTTCGCGCGCGTCGAGAAACTGATACTGAACGGGGTCGCCGGATTGGCGCAGCAGGAAAAACCCGCCGCCGCCGAGGCCCGACCCGTAAGGTTCAACGACGGCGAGCGTGGCACTGATGGCAATGGCGGCATCGAATGCGTTGCCACCATCCACCAGGATTTCCCGGCCGGCGGCGGTGGCGATGGGATGCGGGCTGGCGATGGCAGCCTGATCAGGGTGATCGGGGCTGGCCTGGGCCAAAAAAACGCACAGCAGAAACACTGCGCCTGACAAAACAGGTATCCGTTCCAGCATAGAGATCATGCGTATCTCGCTCAATTCAACGGGCGTTATAAGCCAGTGTCTTCGGCGAAAGCACGTATGCCGACAGGATATGCGTTCGGTTATGCCTTGCTGGTGATCAGGTTGTACTTGGCCATGAGCTCGTCCTTGCTCTCCACGTGGTTTTCATCCAGCGGAATGCAGTCCACGGGGCAGACTTGCTGGCACTGCGGCTCGTCATAGTGGCCGACGCATTCGGTGCACAGGTTGGGATTGATCACGTAGATCTCTTCACCCTGGGAAATCGCTTCGTTCGGGCACTCGGGTTCGCAGACGTCGCAGTTGATGCAATCGTCGGTGATGATCAGGGACATGGATACTCCTGCCACGGTCGACACCGGGGCATATCAAAACGAATGCGGCGAATTGTGCCGCATTAGCGCTCGGTATGCACCTTACCTCGACGCAAGGCCTCAGGCTTTGAAACGTTCGCTCAGCGCCTGGGCCACGGCGGGGTGGACGAATTTGGTGATATCACCGCCCAGCGCTGCGATTTCCCTGACCAGCGTAGATGAAATGAACGAATAGCGTTCCGACGGCGTAAGAAAAAGACTCTCGATGTCCGGGGCCAGTTGCTTGTTCATGTTGGCGAGCTGAAATTCATACTCGAAATCCGACACCGCACGCAGGCCGCGCAGCAGGATGTTGGCGTTCTGTTCCTGGGCGAAGTGCGCCAGCAGTGTCGAGAATCCTACGACTTCCACGTTGTGCAGGTGCTTGGTCGCTTCGCGGGCGAGCGCAACACGTTGCTCCAGCGGGAACAGGGGGTTTTTCTTAGGGCTGGCGGCGACGGCGATGACCACTTGATCGAACAGGCGCGAGGCGCGCTCGACCAGATCGCCATGACCCTTGGTAATAGGGTCGAAGGTGCCGGGGTACAACACTCGGTTCATCGCGTCGTCCTGGTCGGAGTTCGTTGGGGACTGGATGGTAGCGCAGCAGGCTGAGCGGGCCAAGCTGCCGAGGAGTGTAGTGGGAAGCTTTGCGGTGCAGCGCGAGACGCATTCCCGGCTAAAGCCAGTCCAACAATGTTCCACAGCCAGCCCAATGCACGGGGCGTTAGGTCAGTCAGAATTCGCAAGCGCATCAGCGCACGAACAGTCGCTGAATCAGCGTCTGGATCGCCTTTCCATAGGGCGGGTAGAGCAGCCGCGCCGCGTTGAACCCCTGTTTGATCAACACGCCTTTGGCATGACTAAACGTCAAAAACCCCTCGTGTCCGTGGTAATGGCCCATGCCTGACGCGCCGATGCCGCCGAAAGGCAAGTCGTCCTGGGCGACATGGAGCAGGGTGTCATTCAAGCAGACGCCGCCCGAATGCGTCTGCTCCAGCACGCGGCTCTGTTCATGCCGTTCGTAGCCGAAGTAGTACAGCGCCAGTGGCCTGGGCCGCTGATTGATGTAGGCGAACGCCTGCTCGATCTGGTCGTAGGGCACGATCGGCAGCAGCGGGCCGAAGATTTCGTCCTGCATGATCAGCATGTCGTCGCTCACATCCAGAATCAGGCTGAACGGCATCCTCCTGTCCTGCCCCTCGGGGAATAGCTGAATCACGCGAGCACCTTTGGCTTGCGCGTCGGCGAGATACGAATTCAGGCGTGCGACATGCCGCTGATTGATGATCGCGGTGTAGTCCGGGTTATCCGTCAATGTCGGATAAAACCGTGTGACCGCCTCCTTGTAGGATTCGACGAATTCGTCAACGCGATCCTTGGGCACCAGCACGTAGTCGGGAGCCACGCAGGTTTGTCCGGCGTTGAGGGTTTTGCCGAAAGCGATGCGCTCGGCGGCGTCCTTGAGCGGTACGTCGCGGGACACGATGGCGGGGGATTTTCCGCCCAGCTCCAGCGTCACCGGCGTGAGTTTGTCCGCCGCCGCGCGCATGACATGCCGCCCGACGCTGGTGGCGCCCGTGAACAATAAGTGATCAAACGGCAACCTCGAAAAAGCCACTCCAACCTCCGCCTCGCCCAGCACAACGCCGACGTGATCTTCCGCAAACACCCGCGCCAGCAGGCTTTTCAGCAGCGCGCCGGTGGCGGGCGTGGATTCGCTGAGCTTGAGCATCACGCGGTTACCCGCCGCCAGTGCGCCCACCAGCGGCCCGATGGCTAGGTACAGCGGGTAATTCCACGGCACCACCACGCCGATCACGCCCAATGGCTGGTAAACGACTTTGGCGCTGGCGGGCTGGAACGCCATGCCAACGCTTCGGCGCGAAGGCCGCATCCATTTCTTCAGATGACGCTGGGCGTGGCGGATGTTGTGCAGGCAGGGCATCAGTTCGGCGAGGAGGGTTTCATCGGCGCTGCGGTGGCTGAAATCAGCGTTGATTGCCTCAATGATCGCCTGGCGCTCGCTGCTGAGCAGCGTGTGCAAGCGATCGAGCCATTGTTTGCGCTCTTGCAGGACCGGCATCGGATTGGCGGCGAATGCGCGTCGTTGTTCGTCGAATACCTGCTCCAGATGGCGGCGCGGGCAAGGAGCATCGTCTGCATATGGCAGAAGATTAGAGTCGACGGGCATCGCGGCGGTCCTTGTTGAAGTTATGCAGTGCTTTTAGAGTCATTGCTCTATGAAGTCAACGGCCCTTGCATTCGCTCGCAGGCGCACGCCAGACTGTCCGGGCAAAAACTGAACTGCCGCCCCGCACCACCTGACACGGAGTCTCAATGCGCACGGACTATCTGGCGTTTTTTCTTTCCCTTTTCCTGTCCCGTCTCGCCGATCAGGTGCTCCTGTTTCTGGTGCCGCTGATTGTTTTCCAGACCACCAACAGCGCTTCCCTGGCGGGGCTGGCGTTCTTCGTCGAGACATTGCCGCGCTTCCTTGCATTCCCGGTTTGCGGCGCGCTTTGCGATAAATACTCGCCCATCCGGCTGCTGCACATCAGTCAGGTTTACCGGGCTGTTATCTGCCTGGCCGCAATGGGGCTATATGGCCTGTTTGGCGGGATCTACTGGCTGATCATCCTGTCGGCGGTCTGTGGCGTCCTGACCACCCAGGGGATCATGGCCCGGGAAGTGGTGATGCCGCATATTTTCCCGGATTACCGCTACGGCAAGACGCTGTCCTACTCACAGATTGCCGACCAGACCGGCCTGGTGCTCGGGCCTTTGCTGGCGGCGCTGGCGCTGGAAATCTGCCCGTGGTGGGGCGTTGTCATCGGCGTGGCGCTGGTTTTCGTCGCGGCCGATCTCGCCATGCGAGTCTGGCAGCGCAACAGCAATATCACGCTGGAGCGGTTCGATCAGGACGCAGGCCGCTGGACACAGCCGTTGAAAATCGCCTTCGGACACATCCTCCGATTGGCCGAGCTCAAGAAGATCATTTTGCTGGCGGTCGGCGTCAACCTGATCGTCGGTGTCACGCTGGCCAGCTCGGCGGCGATGGTCATCGGCTCATTCAGTGAGAGTAAAGATTACTACGCTGGGCTGCAGGCGGCGGGCGCCTTGCTGACCATAGGGATTCTGTTTGTCCTGGCACGGGTCAGCCTGCCGCTGAAACTGCTCGGTGCGATGTCATACATTGCCTTGCTGCTGGGGGCATTCATTACCGCCACGAGCGCGTCATCCGAGGTCTACCTTGTCGGCTTTCTGCTGATCGTCGGCTTCGACAAGATGTTCAACGTGTACATGCGCAGCATCCGTCAGCGGGTCATCCCCGCGCGCGACTTCGGCAAGACCGTGGGCGTCATCACACTGCTGAACAACCTGTCGCAACCGCTGGCCGGTCTGCTCGTCGGGATACTGACAGCGCCGATCGGGCTGCGCGGCGTCATCTTGATCAACATGCTGGCGGCAGCCGGGCTGGGTATCGGCGTCGCAGCGGTGGTTCGGATCAGGCTGGCGACTGCCCTGGAGCGATGAAGTCTGCAACGGGCCCAACGCTTGCGTTAAGATCCGGCACATCCCTGTTACGTTTCGACGTTCGAGTTGAACATGGCGCCGCGCATCAAAACCGTACGCATCAACACCCGTGAACGCATCGTGCACAGCAGCCTGGAGCTGTTCAATCAGCAGGGCGAGCGCAGCGTCAGCACCAATCACATCGCTGCGCACATGGAAATGTCGCCCGGCAATCTGTACTACCACTTCCCCAACAAGCAGGCGATCATCGCCGAGTTGTTCACTGAATACGAAACGCTGGTCGATAGCTTTCTGCACCCGCCCAAGGGTCGCCTGCCGGGTGTTGAAGACAAGCGCCATTACTTGATGGCGATTCTCGACGGCATGTGGCGCTATCGTTTTCTGCACCGCGACCTCGAGCATCTGCTTGAAACCGATCCAGAGCTGGCGGTGCGCTACCGACGCTTTTCCCAACACTGCCTGATCAAGGCGATGTCCATTTACGGCGGCTTTGTCGACGCGCAGATTCTGAGCATGGACAAGGTGCAGATCGAATCGCTGACGCTCAATGCTTGGATCATCCTCACGTCATGGGTACGTTTTCTGTGCACCACGCGGGAAAACGCCGCGCACCTGAATGAGGACGCGATTCGTCGCGGGGTCTATCAGGTGCTGATGCTGGAACTGGCCTACGTGACGCCCCAGGCGCAGGAAGCGGTGAATGCGCTGTGCGCAGAGTTTTATGTGCCATTGGCCAAGGCACTGGAAGACGCCGGCTGAATCAGCCCGGCTGTCTGAACTGATTGTCATATCGCCATTTTTTACTGCCTGCAGGAGCCTGTCATGTCCATCGCGCAACTGATCAGCCCGCAACAATTGTCAGAACGCCTGACCCGGCCCGGGCTAGTGATACTGGATTGTCGTTCGTCGCTGGACGATCTGGACTACGGCCAGCGCAGCTACGCAGAGGGCCATATCGAAGGGGCTTCTTACGCTGATTTGCTCAATGACCTCAGTGGGTCCATCACCAAAGGTGTCACCGGTCGCCACCCGCTGCCGGATCCCCAGCGGCTTATCGAGCGCTTGCGGTTCTGGGGTGTGAACAATCAGAGCGACATCGTGCTGTACGACGATGGGCCGGGGGCCTATGCCGCCCGAGCCTGGTGGTTGCTGGCGTGGCTGGGCAAGCGCGACGGCGTGTTTGTGCTCGATGGCGGGCTAAAGGCCTGGCATGGGGCGGGTCTACCGCTGAGTCTTGATCCGCCGCATCAGCCCGAGGGTTCGTTCGACGGCGTGCCGGATGACGCGATGGTGCTGACGGCCGGGCAGCTAAAGGCCCGCATCGGCGATCCCGCCATGACGCTGATCGATGCGCGTGCACCCGCGCGGTTCCGGGGTGAGGTCGAGCCCATCGATCCTATTGCGGGGCACATTCCGGGCGCGCAGTGCGCGGCATTCACCGACAACCTCGGGCCGGATGGCCGGTTTCTCCCACCGGAGCAGCTGAAGCAGCGGTTCGCCGAGGCGCTGCAAGGTCGCCCCGCAGAAGCGCTGGTCGCTTATTGCGGTTCCGGCGTGACGGCCTGTCACAACCTGTTTGCCCTGGCCCTCGCCGGGTATCCACTGGGGGCGCTGTACGCGGGCTCCTGGAGCGAGTGGATCAATGATCCGCAGCGGGGCGTCGCGACCGGGGACTGAGGTGGCGGCGTGTGTGCCTCACATCTGCCCCATCGCCCAGCGCAGCAAGAAGAACACCAGCAACCCGCCGCCGATGGTCGCCAGGAGATTGCGGCTCATGGCCGCAATGCCAATCGACACGATCCCGGCCAGCAAATAGGCGTTGTCCAGGGACAGCTGCCAATGCGCGCCGTCGGGCAGCAACATGCCAGGCACGACGATGGCCGTCAGCACGGCGGTGGGTACGTAATGCAGGCCTTGGCGCACCAGCGGCGAGAAACGCAGGTTCGGCCAGGCGAACAGGCTGTAGCGCATCAGAAAAGTGATCGCAGCCATGCCCATAATCAGCCACCAGTACGTCATGGGCGCGCCTCGTCCGGGCGCACCTCGTCCGGGTGCATGTCGTCCTGCCTTTCTGGCTGCCGTCTTTCCAGAAGCACCCCCGCCGTGATGCCACTGAAGGCTGCGGCCATGAGCCCCAGCTTGTAGGGCCACGACCACGTCAGCAGGGCAACTGCGCCGGCGACCAACGCGGCGGCAATCTGCGGCTGGTTGCGCAGCAGGGGCACGACGATGCCTATGAAGGTCGCCAGCATCGCGAACTCCAGGCCCCAGCTGGCCATATCGGGAAAAGCCTGACCAAACAGCACGCCCACCAGCGAGCTGCTGACCCAGCAGGCATACAGCGAACTCGCGACACCCAGCCAGTACCAATGTGCGAGTGGCGTCCGGCCGTGGACCAGGTAGTGGCGTTGGACGATCGCGAAGGTTTCGTCTGTCAGCCAGAACGCCAGCAGCAGTCGCCAGCGCTGTGGCAATCCCTGAACCTGTGGCTGCAGGGTGGCGCTGTACAGCACGTGGCGCAGATTGACGATGAAGGTCGTCAACAGAATCACCACCGCGCTGGCCCCGGCGCCCATCAGGCTGATGACGATGAATTGCGCCGACCCTGCGTAAACGAACATCGACATGCCGACGGCCTGCCATAACGTCAGCCCGCCCACACCGGCGAGGGTGCCGAAGATAATGCCGAACGGTGCAATGCCGACCAGCATGGGCACGCTGTCGCGGAGGCCGCGGACGAAGAATGGGTGACGGGACATGGTTTTTCTCCTTATGCCCCGGATGGTAAGCGGGCGGCGCATAAGTGTCTTGAACGATCGTGCAGACGTTAGCGGTTTATCTGCGCGCCATGGACGTCCGCCAGCCACGCCGGAATCCGCTGCTCCAGGTAATACGTCGGCTTTCTGATCGTGCCGCCGACAAAACCCACATGCCCGCCTTTTTTCTGCAGGTCGAACGCGGTGCTGGACGACAGCTCAGAGGCTTCAGGCAGGCTGTGCTTGAACACGAACGGGTCATCAAGGGATTGAATCAGCAGGGTGGGCGTGCGGATGGCGCCGAGGAAGTACCGACTGGAGGCGCGGCGGTAGTAATCATGGGCGTCGACGAATCCATTGAGCGGCGCTGTCACGCGCCCGTCGAAATCCCAGAACGTGCGCATGTCTTTCAGCGAACCCAGCTTCGCCAGTTCTGCCAGCCCATCGCTGAGGCCTTCGTGCTGGAAGCGTCTCTGCTTGTCCTTGATGTACCCAACCATCTCGCGCATGAAGTGGCGTTGATAGACCTTGGAGAAGCCCAGCCCGATGCGGTCGGCGCATTCGTCCAAACGAAACGGTACCGACACCGCCGCAGCGCCTTGCAGGTGGCTGTCGAGCCCGGTTTCGCCGAGGTGCTTGAGCAAAATATTGCCGCCGAGGGAGTACCCGACCGCGTAAAGCGGCGCCAACGGCCGAGCCCTGCGCAGATGATCGATCACGGCGGCAAGGTCTTCGCTGGCGCCGGAGTGATAACTGCGGGGCAACAGGTTTGGTTCCCCTGAACAGCCTCGCCAGTTGAGGGCGACACTCGCCCAGCCGCGTTTTTCCATGGCGTGCTGCAGCCCGGCGACATAGGGGGAGTTGGACGAGCCGGTCAGACCGTGCAGCACGAGCACGACCGGCACAGTGGCGTCGTGCGGGCGATGCCAGTCCATGTCGAGGAAATCGCCGTCTTCCAGCCAGATGCGCTCGCGCCGACGCTCGAGGTGAGTGGTCGGACGCCAGAGCGGTCCCCACAGCGTCTGCAAGTGCGGGTTGCCCAGGCCGAAGGCCGGGACGAACCCGGGAAGGTCAGCTTGCGACGGCACTGCGTTCCCACACCGCGTAATGAACCTGACCGGCTTTCTTCTCACGGTGCAGACGCCAGTTGGCGGGCATGCCCAGCGTCGACGGCGCGGTCTCGCTTTCGGTGTAGATCCACGCGCTGTCCGCCAGCCAGTTGCGCTCTTCCAGCAACGTGCACGCAGGCATCAGCAAATCCTGGTGGAACGGCGGGTCGAGGAAGACCACGTCGAACTGTTCAGCCGGCTGGGTTTCCAGATGTCGGAGTGCGTCGCCCGTCGCGGTTTTGCCGACGGTGCAACGCAGCGTGCCGAGGTGTTCGCGCAGGCTGGAGATCGCCATCGAGTTGGTGTCCAGCGCCAAGCCCATGCTGGCGCCGCGCGACAGGGCTTCAAGGTACAGCGCGCCGCTGCCAGCGAACGGATCGAGCACGCGCGCGCCCTCGATGTACGGCGCCAGCCAGTTGAACAGGGTTTCCCGCACACGATCCGGCGTCGGGCGCAGACCGGGGGCGTCAGGGAAACTCAGACGCCGACTGCGCCATTCGCCGCCGATGATCCGCAGTTGGCCGAGGCCCGTGTGGATTTTGTGCCCTTTGTGGATACGCGGCGGCTTGGAAGTCGAGGTCATCAGTGCTCCGGAACGCCGAGCGGTTGCTCAGCGGGTTTGTCGGTAGGGGGTGGCAGCGGCTTCTGCGGGACGGTCGGACCTGCGGTCACGATCACCAGCTTGTCAGCGTCCAGATGTTTGTTCATCACGGTCTTGATCTGTTCGACCGTGACGCTCTGGGACTGCGTCATGAAATCTTCAAGGTAGGTCAGCGGCAGATTATAGAAGCCGACCGCGCCCAGTTGGCCAACGATGGCCGCGTTACTGGCAGTCGCCAGTGGAAAGCTGCCGGCCAGTTCGCGCTTGGCATCGTCGAGCTCTTTCTGGGTCGGGCCGTTGGCAAGGAAGTCACGGGTGATGTCCTTGACCAGCTTCAGGGTGTTCTCGCTCAGTTCGGCTCGGGTCTGCAGGCTGATCATGAACGGACCCTGCGCCTGCATCGGCGTGAAGCCTGAAGACACACCGTAGGTCAGGCCGCGTTTTTCCCGGACTTCGGTCATCAGGCGGCTGCCGAAGCCGCCGCCACCGAGGATCGAGTTGCCCAGTGACAGGGCCGCGTAGTCAGGGTCGCCTCGGGTAATGCCCAGTTCAGCCAGCATCAGGTGCGTCTGCTTGGACGGGAACTCGATGTGGGTTTCACTCGGCTTGGGCTCGGTCGGGGCAACGGTTTGTGCCAGCGCCGGGCCTTTCGGCAGCGCGGCGGACACTTGGGTTGCTACCGCTTCGGCTTCTGCGCGCGTCAGGTCGCCAACCAGCGCGATCACTGCGTTGCCAGCGGCGTAGGCCTTGGCATGAAAGGCCTTCAGTTGAGCCAACGTCAGAGGCGCGATGCTTTTAGCCGTGCCCATGCTCGGGTGCGCGTAGGGGTGATCGCCGTACAACCGCTTGAACAGCTCGTCGCCTGCCAGCTTGCCCGGGTTCTGCTTCTGATATTCAAAGCCCGCCAGCAACTGGTTTTTGATTCGCGCCAGCGAGTCCGCCGGGAATGTCGGTTTGCCCACCACGTCGGCAAACAGTTTCAACGCGGGCTCGCGTTTGTCGGCGGCGCTCAGGCTGCGCAGCGAAGCGATTGCCATGTCGCGATAGGAGCCGTTGCCGAAATCAGCGCCCAGCCCTTCGAAACCTTCGGCGATGGCGCTGACGTTCTTGCCTTTGATGCCTTCGTTGAGCATCGCGTTGGTGACCAGCGCGATGCCGGGGGTGGCGCCATCCTGACTGCTACCGGCCGCGAACAGCAGGCGCATGTCGAACATTGGCAGCTCATGGGCTTCAACAAAGAGCACGCGAGCGCCTTCGGCGGTATTCCACGATTGGATGTTCAGCGAACGGCGCGCCGGCGCTTTACCGTCCAGTTCCTTCAGGGACTCCAGCATACTGGCCGCCTTGTCGATGGCTTTCGGGGCTTCGGCGGCGGTCTCTGCCATCGCCCATGGGGCACCTAACAGACCAAGCGTTACGGCGAGTGCGAATGAGCAGGCCCGCGTTCGCGCAAAGCGGGATTCGTAGCGCTGGCTCATTGGGCTTTCTCCTCAGGCAAAACATGCGCAACGGCAAGGCGCTCGCGGGTGAAGTAAGTACGGGCGGCTTTCTGGATGTCTTCCGGCGTCACGCTTTGCAGCGCTGCCAGTTCCTGATCGATGAGCTTCCAGGACAGGCCCACTGTTTCCAGTTCGCCAATGGTGCTGGCCTGACTGGTAATGGAATCGCGCTCATAGACCAACCCGGCGATCACCTGGGCCCGGACCCGTTCCAGCTCTTCCTTGGCGGGCGGCTTGGTTTTCAGCTCGTCGAGCAGGCGCCAGATACCGGCTTCAGCGTCGGCGAGGGTTTTCTTCTTCTGTTGATTGGGTGTGGCGCTGAGGGTGAACAGGCTGTCGCCGCGGGTGTAGGCGTCGTAGTCGGACGAAGCGCCGGTCACCAGTTCTTCGCCGCGCTCCAGGCGGGTCGGAATGCGCGCGCTGTAGCCACCGTCGAGCAAGGCCGAAATCAGGCGGAGTGCGTTGACCGACTGTGGATCGGTGGCGGTGGCCAGGCTCGGCACGTTGAAGCCATACATCAGGCTCGGCATCTGCGTGGCGACATGCACAGTGATCTGGCGCAGACCAGGTTCGGCCAGCTCCAGCGGCTTTTTCGAGGGCGGTACATCGCGGCGCGGAACCGGGCCGAAGAAGCGCTCAGCCAGGGCCTTAACCTCATCGGGCTTCACGTCGCCCACCACCACCAGCGTGGCATTGTTGGGTACGTACCAGGATTCATACCAGTGGCGCAGCTCCTCGACCTTCATGCGCTCAAGGTCCGCCATCCAGCCGATGGTCGGCGTGTGGTAGCCGCTGGCGGGGTAGGCGATGGCCTTGAAGCGCTCGTAGGCCTTGGCGTTCGGCTTGTCATCGGTGCGCAGGCGGCGCTCTTCCTTGATGACTTCGATTTCCCGGGCGAACTCTTCAGGCGGCAGGCGCAGGGTGGCCATGCGGTCGGCTTCCAGTTCGAAGGCAACCGCCAGTCGATCACGAGCCAGGACCTGGTAATAAGCGGTGTAGTCGTCTCCGGTGAAGGCGTTCTCTTCGGCGCCCAAGTCGCGCAGGATCAGCGATGCTTCGCCGGGACCCGCCTTGGAGCTGCCCTTGAACATCATGTGTTCCAGCGCATGGGAAAGGCCCGTCTGTCCAGGCGTCTCGTAGCTGGAGCCAACCTTGTACCAGACCTGCGAAACCACGACCGGTGCGCGGTGATCTTCACGCACGACGACCTTCAGGCCGTTGTCCAGCCTGAATTCGGTGGTGGGTTGTGGGTCGGCAGCCAATGCGGCGAAGGGCAAACAGATTGTGCTGAGCAGCAGGCCTGCGGCACAGCGGGCTAGAGCATTCATTCGTGATTTGAACCTTGGAGACGGCCTGCTTAGCGTCAGCGGGCGCGGGGGTGTTAGGATAGCGGCGAGTTTGCCTGACGACCATGACTAAGATGTCAGCGTCGTAAGCCTGCTTCGTAAGAAATGGCCGAGCAGTGCGCTCAATGGGACTGCGCCGCCCCTGTGGCAGGGCGAACGCTGAACAAGCGGACCTAAAAACAGTCTGTTTCCCATACAGAATTTTTCAGAGGCGCCGCTCTGGCGCGTCGTTACCGTGAGATAGCCGTCCTCCATGTTTGGTTCCAACGACGACAAGAAGACCCCAGCCCCGGCTGGCGAGAAAAAAGGCCTGTTCGGATGGCTGCGCAAAAAGCCGCAGGAAGTCACTCCCGAGCCGCCTCAGAACACCCCCGCACCAGCGCCAGAGTCCGTGCCCGATCAGGCCCCGGCTGTTGCTGAGCAGCACAACGCCCCGGTGATCCCGGCCGAGCGCGCGCCGCAAACCGCGCCGCAGCCCTTGCCACAAACAGCTACGACTGAAGCGCTTTCGGCCCCGGTCGAAGATCCTTGGCTGCACCTGCCTGTTGCCGAAGAGCCAGTGGCTTTCACCGATGAGCGCGAGCCTCACGTTACGCCGTCGATTCCGGTTCACACCGAGTCCAACGTGGAATCCGCAGCGACTCCATTGGCGCAAGCCCCCGCTCAGCCGGCGGGCATCGACACCCGCTCGTTTGAAGTGGCTCCGTCCATCGAGCCGACCCCCGTCGCGCTGCCTGATCCGGTTTCCGGCAATGATCTTCCTGCGCTGACGCCGCCGTTGACCACTGCGCCGCTGGTTCCAGCCGCGGCCGCCGTGCCCGTTCTTGAAACCAACGTACCACCAGTCCCTTTTGAAGGGTCCCCCGCACCCAAGCAGCCTGGTTTTTTCGCGCGTCTGAAGCAGGGCCTGTCGAAAACCAGCGCCAGCCTTGGCGAAGGCATGGCCAGTCTGTTCCTCGGCAAAAAAGCCATCGACGACGACATGCTCGACGAGCTGGAGACCCGGCTGTTGACCGCAGATGTCGGTGTGGAAGCAACGTCGGCGATCGTGCGCAACCTGACGCAGAAAGTGGCGCGCAAGCAGCTCACCGACAGCGACGCGCTGTACAAGTCGCTGCAAAACGAACTGACCGAAATGCTCAAACCAGTGGAAGCACCGCTGGTCATCACTTCGCAGCACAAGCCATTCGTGATCCTGGTCGTCGGCGTCAATGGCGCGGGTAAAACCACCACCATCGGCAAGCTCGCCAAGAAGCTTCAGCTGGAAGGCAAGAAGGTCATGCTGGCGGCGGGCGACACCTTCCGCGCTGCAGCCGTTGAGCAACTGCAGGTCTGGGGCGAACGCAACAAGATTCCGGTGATCGCCCAGCACACGGGTGCTGACTCGGCTTCGGTGATTTTTGATGCTGTGCAGGCCGCCAAGGCGCGCGGTATCGACGTGCTGATCGCCGACACGGCGGGCCGTCTGCACACCAAAGACAACCTGATGGAAGAGTTGAAGAAGGTTCGCCGCGTGATCGGTAAGCTCGACGCCGACGCGCCCCATGAGGTCCTGCTGGTGCTGGACGCCGGCACAGGCCAGAACGCGATCAATCAGGCCAAGCAGTTCAATCAGACCGTCCAGCTCACCGGCCTTGCGCTGACCAAGCTCGACGGCACGGCCAAGGGCGGCGTGATTTTCGCCCTGGCCAAGCAGTTCGGCCTGCCGATTCGCTACATCGGTGTCGGTGAAGGCATCGACGATCTGCGAACCTTCGAAGCCGAACCGTTCGTCCAAGCCCTATTCGCCGAGCGGGAGCGCCCATGATTCGTTTCGAACAGGTCGGTAAACGCTATCCGAACGGACACGTCGGCTTGCATGAGCTGAGCTTTCGAGTACGTCGTGGCGAATTTCTGTTTGTGACCGGCCATTCCGGCGCGGGCAAGAGCACCTTGCTGCGCCTGCTCCTGGCGATGGAACGTCCGACCACCGGCAAACTGTTGCTGGCAGGTCAGGACCTGGGTCAGATCAGCACCGCGCAGATTCCGTTTTTGCGTCGTCAGATCGGCGTCGTGTTCCAGAACCACCAGCTGCTGTTTGATCGCACGGTGTTCAATAACGTCGCGCTGCCGCTGCAGATCCTCGGCCTGTCCAAGACCGAAGTGGTCAAACGCGTCGATTCGGCCCTTGAGCGCGTGGCGTTGTCGGATAAAGCCGAGCTGTACCCGGGCGATTTGTCCACCGGTCAGCAACAGCGCGTCGGCATTGCTCGCGCCATTGTTCACCGCCCGGCGCTGCTGCTGGCGGACGAACCCACCGGTAACCTCGACCCGCGACTCGCTGCCGAAATCATGGGCGTGTTCGAAGACATCAACCGACTGGGCACCAGTGTGCTGATTGCGAGCCACGACCTGGCACTGATCGCGCGGATGCGCCACCGCATGCTGACGTTGCAGCGCGGCCGATTGATCGGCGACGGGGAGGCTGGCGTATGAGTGCCACCCGCAGTCCCAAAGTTTCCGAACGTGTAGCGCCCAAGGCCTCAGATCCGGCGCCGCAAAAGAAAAAGAAACGCGATGACGATGACGGCCCGAGTTTCGGTGAGTTGTTCAACGCCTGGATCGAGGCCCACCGTTCAAGCCTGCTGGACAGCCTGCGCCGTCTCGGCAAGCAGCCCATCGGTAGCTTCTTTACCTGTCTGGTCATGGCCATCGCGCTGAGCTTGCCGATGGGCCTGTCATTGCTGTTGAACAATGTCGAGCGCTTGGGCGGTTCGTGGCAGCGTGCGGCGCAGATATCTCTGTACCTCCAACTGGACGCATCGCCGAGTGAAGGCGAGGGTCTTGTCCGTCAGATCAAGGAAATGGGCGGCGTCGCTGATGCCGAGTACATCAGCCGCGATGAGGCACTGAACGAGTTCCAGAAACAGTCCGGTCTGGGCGAGGCGTTGAAGGAACTGCCTGAAAACCCGCTGCCCGGCGTTGTGCTGGTGACGCCACTGGAAGTTGACAAAGCCGCGCTGGAAGCATTACGTACGCGTCTGGCCGAGTTGCCCAAGGTTCAACAGGCCCAGCTTGACCTGGTCTGGGTTGAGCGTCTGGCCGCTATTCTCAAGTTGGGCGACCGATTTGTCTTCGGCCTGACCGTCTTGCTGGTCGCGGCGCTGCTGTTGGTCATCGGCAACACCATTCGTCTGCACATCGAGAACCGTCGTACGGAAATCGAGGTCATCAAGTTAGTAGGCGGTACAGACAGCTACGTGCGTCGGCCTTTCCTTTATATGGGGGCGTTGTACGGGCTGGGCGCCGGGGTGCTTTCCTGGGGTGTTCTGGCTTTTGGGCTAGACTGGCTGAACGATGCGGTGGTCAAACTGGCTGGGCTCTACGGCAGCGATTTTGCCCTTGCCGGCGTGCCGGTGTCCGACGGCGTGTCGCTCTTGCTTGGAGCGGTGTTGTTGGGGTATATCGGTGCGTGGATTGCAGTGGCACGCCATTTGAGAGAGCTGGCGCCTCGTTAGTGATGTCAGTGTTGTGTTGTCACGTGTTTTGAGTAAATTTTGTTTCACCTATTGACTTTTCAGCTGAGGGAACTTGTCTAGCGGTTCCCGGTCAATTTCGCAGTGCTGAACTGCACGAGTTATGTGTCGGAGGTTTTTTCGTATGACCAATTCTTTGCAACCTGCTTATGCCTTGGTTCCGGGTGCAAACCTGGAAGCCTATGTGCATACGGTAAACAGCATTCCACTGCTGACGCCTGAGCAGGAGCGTGAACTGGCCGAGAGTCTCTATTACGAGCAGGATTTAGGGGCGGCTCGGCAGATGGTGCTCGCCCACCTGCGATTTGTCGTGCATATCGCACGCAGTTATTCCGGTTATGGACTGGCTCAGGCTGACCTGATTCAGGAAGGTAACGTTGGCCTGATGAAGGCCGTCAAGCGCTTCAACCCCGAGATGGGCGTGCGTCTGGTGTCCTTTGCCGTGCACTGGATCAAGGCCGAGATTCACGAGTTCATCCTACGCAACTGGCGCATTGTAAAAGTCGCAACCACCAAGGCTCAGCGCAAACTGTTCTTCAATCTGCGCAGTCAGAAGAAGCGTCTGGCCTGGCTGAACAACGAAGAAGTGCATCGCGTGGCGGAAAGCCTCGGCGTTGAGCCCCGCGAAGTGCGCGAGATGGAAAGTCGTCTGACCGGCCACGACATGGCGTTCGACCCGGCGGCAGAAGCCGACGACGACAGCGCCTTCCAGTCGCCGGCCAACTACCTGGAAGACCATCGCTACGATCCGGCGCGTCAGCTGGAAGATTCCGACTGGACTGACAGCTCGACGGCCAACCTGCACGAAGCGTTGAACGTGCTCGACGACCGCAGCCGCGACATTCTGTACCAGCGCTGGCTGGCGGAAGAAAAGGCCACGCTGCACGACTTGGCCGAGAAGTACAACGTCTCTGCCGAGCGTATTCGTCAGCTCGAAAAGAGCGCGATGAACAAGCTGAAGCTGTCGATCGCTGCCTGATCGCTGCGCCGAAACGCAAAACGCCCTGAAGTGATCGGGGCGTTTTTGTTTCTGGGTGCAGAAGTCATTCGAGGATGTTGGTGACGACGCCAACGCCGACGGTACGACCGCTTTCACGCATAGCAAAACGCAGGCCTTTCTCCATTGCGACCGGGGAGATAAGGGTAACGGAAAGTTTTACGTTATCGCCTGGCATGGCCATATCAACGTCTACCGGCAGTTCGCAAACACCAGTTACGTCGGTAGTGCGGAAGTAGAACTGGGGACGGTAATTGTTGTAGAAGGGGTGGTGGCGACCGCCTTCCTCTTTGCTCAGCACGTTGAGTTCAGCTTCGAACCGAGTGTGCGGTGTGACTGTACCCGGGGTAGCCAGCACCTGACCCCGCTCAACGTCTTCAGGCTTGGTGCCGCCCAGCAGAATGGTGCAATTGTTGCCAGCACGCGCTTCTTGCACTTGCTTGCTGGACATCTCAATGCCAGTGCACACCGTTTTGACGGTTTCCCGAAGACCCACGATCTCGATTTCTTGTTGAACCTTGATCGCACCACTTTCAACACGGCCAGTAACAACCGTGCCGCGACCGGAGAGGGCTGATACGTCTTCGATTGCCATCAAGAAAGGCATGTCGGTCGCGCTAGCCGGTGCCGGCACGTAGCTGTCCAACGCCTCAACCAGCTTTTTAACGGCAGATGTACCCATTTGGTTGTCGTCTTTGCCTTCCAAAGCCATCACAGCTGACCCAGTTATGATTGGGGTGTCGTCCCCTGGGTAGTCGTATGCGCTAAGAAGTTCGCGCAACGCTATCTCTCGCAGCTCAATTAATTCAGGGTCTTCGACCAAGTCAGCTTTGTTCAAGAACACTACGATGTGCGTAACGCCAATCTGACTCGCCCGCATTAAGTGCTCACGAGTCTGCGGCACCAAACCTTCAGCGGCGGCCGAACACACAAGGATGGCGGCGTCCATCTGAATGGCGCCGGTGATCATATTTTTAACGACACTCTCGGACGGACAATCGGCATGAGCGTAGTGGCGAGTTGCTGAATCGTATTCAGCATTGTGGATATTAATCGTGTTGTCTGAGGGACTGCTTGTTTTATCGAGAGCAACAACGGTCGAACCGAATAAATCATGACAGACGCTTGTCAGGGCCGCAGTCAGAGTGGTTTTACCATGGCCGGTTGCGCCAATGGTGCCGACATGGATGGTTGTTTTTTGCGATGCGGTGGACATGGTGGCGAGCTCCTGCTCATTGATGGATCCTTGAGCAAAACCCTAAGCCCGCCGAGGAGGTAGCGTCTACTGTCAGTTATGACAGTGCTCACGTCGCACCACACGCTCCCACCGGTCTGGGCACGTGGGGCAGTTTTAGTTATTAAAACTTCCGACTGTGATTCAACCCCATCAAATACTCATCCCCACCCAACTGACGCATCTGCTGGCGGATCCAGCCTGCGCGGCGTGAGACGTAGCTGGTGGGGTGGCTGGCGCTCCACTCCCGCGGGTTGGGCAGGACGGCGGCCAGATAACTCGCCTGTTGCGTGGAAAGCTGGCTGGCATTCACATGAAAGTGATGCTGCGCAGCGGCCTGGGCGCCGAAGACGCCGTCGTCCCATTCCACGCTGTTCAGGTACACCTCCAGAATGCGCTGCTTGGACCAGAACACCTCGATCAGCCCGGTGAACCAGGCCTCCAGGCCCTTGCGGAAGTAGCTGCGGCCCGACCACAGGAACAGGTTCTTCGACACCTGCTGGCTCAGTGTACTGGCCCCGCGCAGGGAGCCGCGGCGTTCATTGTGAACCAGTGCCGCCTGAATGGCGTCGATATCGAAACCCCAGTGCTCGGCGAACTTCTGGTCCTCGCCAGCGATGACGGCGATTTTCAGGTCATCGGAGATGTTGTCCCATGACTCCCAGTCGCGCTGCAGGTCAATGGGCTGACCGTCGAACCAGGATTCGATCTTGCGTTCGACCATCAACGCAGTGAACGGAGGAGGGACCCAACGGAAAATCAGCACCAGCACGACACTTGCCGCTGCGAACCAGAGCAGGCCTTTGGCGACACGACGGAGAAGTAATTGCAGCATAGAGATGGCTTGGCCGAACCGGTTGAGCGGGCCATTATACAGACGACGCGTCATTGAACTTGCCTGGAGTTGTACATGTTACGAACCTTTCTGATGCTGGCCTCCTTCTTCGGATTCACCGGCGTCGCCCTTGGCGCGTTCGCCGCCCATGGCCTGAAAAACCGCCTGACACCCGAGTACCTCGCGGTTTTCCACACTGGCGTGCTCTACCAACTGATTCATGCCCTGGCAATTTTTGGCGTGGCGCTGCTGGCGATGCAGATCCAGGGCCGGCTCGTCACCTACGCAGGCATCTCCTTCACACTGGGCATCATCCTGTTTTCCGGCAGCCTCTACCTGATGACGCTGACCGGCGCGACCAAGCTGGGCATCATCACCCCCTTCGGCGGCCTGTTTTTCCTGATCGGCTGGGCGATTCTCGGTTGGACAGCCTGGCGCCTGGGCCTCGACACGCTCTGATCCCGAATGCGTGCGCTCATGTCGAGCGCGCAGCAACCCTCGGCCACGCCTGAGACGAATGGCGTGGCTTTGCCTTGGTCATACCGCCCGATCGGGCTAGAATGCTCGCCCCCTAAAATGATGGCTGCCCCCTCGCATGCGCATTCAGTTGAACGGTGAATCCTTTGAGCTGCCCGACGGCGAGACCGTTTCGGCATTGCTGACACGTCTGGATCTGACCGGGCGCCGAGTCGCCGTCGAGCTCAATCTGGACATCGTCCCGCGCAGCCAGCATGCCGCCACGACGCTGTCCGAGGGCGATCAGGTCGAAGTGGTACACGCCATCGGTGGCGGCTAGCCTTCGACGTGCTGTCGGCCTGATCCGCAAGCACTGCAAGAACCTCAACCGTAAAGAGGATTTCAGATGAGCAACGTTCGCAGCGACAAGCCGTTTACCGTGGCCGGTCGTACTTTTCAGTCGCGCCTGCTGGTCGGCACTGGCAAGTACACGGACATGGAACAGACCCGACTCGCCATCGAAGCCTCGGGCGCCGAGATCGTGACCGTTGCCGTGCGCCGGACCAACCTGGGGCAGAACCCGGGCGAACCGAACCTGCTCGACGTGCTGCCGCCGGATCGCTACACCATCCTGCCGAACACCGCCGGTTGCTACGACGCCATTGAGGCCGTGCGCACTTGCCGCCTGGCCCGCGAGCTGCTCGATGGCCACAATCTGGTCAAGCTGGAAGTCCTCGCTGACCAGAAAACCCTGTTCCCTAATGTCATCGAAACCCTCAAGGCAGCCGAAACGCTGGTGAAGGACGGCTTCGACGTCATGGTCTACACCAGCGATGACCCGATCATTGCCCGCCAGCTCGCCGAAATCGGTTGCTGCGCGGTGATGCCCCTCGCGGGCCTGATCGGTACTGGCCTGGGGATCTGCAACCCGTACAACCTGCAGATCATCCTTGAAGAATCGAAAGTCCCGGTGCTGGTAGATGCGGGTGTCGGCACTGCTTCCGACGCTACTATTGCCATGGAGCTGGGTTGCGAAGCGGTGCTGATGAACTCGGCCATCGCTCACGCGCAGCACCCGGTGCTGATGGCCGAAGCCATGAAGCACGCCATTCTGGCGGGACGCATGGCTTACCTGGCCGGTCGTATGCCCAAGAAACTCTATGCCAGCGCGTCCTCGCCGCTGGATGGTCTGATCAAGTAAGAGCCTGTTGATGATTGATTCGCAAACGCCCGACCCACTTCCGGACGATGAAGTGATGAATGACGAAAATGCCAAAGCGCCAGGCGATGACGGCCATCACCGCCGCATCAAGAGCTTCGTGATGCGCGCCGGTCGCATGACCGAAGGTCAGCAACGTGGCCTGGATCAGGGTAAGGAGTTGTTCGTGCTGCCGCTGGCGGACGCCCCCGTTGATTTCGACGAAGTGTTTGGTCGTTCGGCCCCGCGCACTCTCGAAATCGGTTTCGGCATGGGGCACTCGCTGCTGGAAATGGCCGCCGCCGCGCCAGAGCAGGATTTCATCGGCGTGGAAGTGCACCGTCCGGGGGTTGGCGCTTTACTCAACGGCGTGCTGACCCAAGGTCTCACCAACCTGCGCGTTTACGATTGCGATGCGATCGAAGTGCTCAACCGTTGTGTGGCCGACAACAGCCTGGACCGGCTGATGCTGTTTTTCCCGGACCCGTGGCACAAGTCGCGCCATCACAAGCGCCGTATCGTTCAAGCCGAATTTGCCGAACTGGTGCGTAGCAAGTTGAAGCCGGGCGGCGTGCTGCACATGGCGACCGACTGGGAACCGTATGCCGAATACATGCTGGAAGTCATGAATGTGGCCCCGGGTTACCGCAACCTGGCCGAGGACGGCAAATGCGTTGCGCGCCCTGCGGAACGTCCGATCACCAAGTTCGAGCGCCGTGGCGAACGGCTCGGTCACGGGGTCTGGGATCTGAAGTTCGAGAAGCTGGCCTGATCACTTCTTGACCAGGAGCGGCCCAAAAGCGGCCGCTTTTGAGTTTTTACAGCACATTTCAGCCGATAATTGCCTTGTACGACGAACCCTTCGATTTCTTCCTAAGAAGGCTACAGGGTCTTCGGAATCGTCCGACATCCATTTTCAGTTCTGATCTTCATAGTCCCCGCCGTTGCATATATCCATATCGATGACGAGGAATAAAGATGAACAAGTTTTGGCAAATGGCTGCGATCGCCACGCTGATTGCGACCACCAGCGGCTGTGTCAGCTACAACGTCAGCCAGCCAAGCGCTTCGCTGTCCGGCGACGTGAAGACTGATCTGAAGGCTGACGTCAAAGTCGGTGAAGCCATCAGCGGCGAGTCATCCACCAATGTTCTGTTCGGCTGGTTGAACATCGGCGGCGACACGCAGTTTGCGGACGGCGTGACCTACGGCGGCGCGAGCGGCGGTGGCATGGGCCTTCCTCTGCCGGACCCGATCTCCTCCACCAAAGCAGCCGCAGCGTTCAAGGCGGTCAAATCGTCCGGTTCCGACCTGATCGTCGCGCCGCGTTACGAAGTCACCGTCAACGATTACTTCATCTTCAAGCAAGTGAACGTAAAAGTGACCGGCAACAAAGGCAGCATCCAAAGCATTCGCTGATGGATTGATCGCACTCGGCAACAGCGGAGTGTGATTTCTTGAGCGCCCTTCCCGCCATCGCGGGCAAGGGCGCTTTTGCATTCCGGTCGGTTATTTCCGATCCGCCACCACCCCGATCAACACCAGCACCACCACCAACACCGGCGCCAGGCTGTAGTTGTTGAACTGGCTCAGGCCTCGCACGACCCACGGCGTGGCATAAATCAGCGCAGCGCCGCTGCCAACGGTGCAGAGCAGCGCCATGATCGGAATGCGCAACGCGCCGGCAAAGCTGCCGAGGCGGCCTTCGATCCAGCCCTTGATGTCGGTCCCGAACAGAATCAGCAGGCAGCCGACCAATGCCAAGGCGATTTCCGACAGATTGCTGCGACTCCAGCGCGAGACGGTGGCCAGCAAGTCGAGTACGAATTCCATTCAGTGTCCTTAGTGTTGAGCCTTACAGAAGAAAGTGCTGCAGCAGGTCGTTTAGGAATAGCTGGCCGCGAGCGGTCGCCACCAGCCGTGACGGATCGGTCTCCAGCAAGCCGCGTTGTTCGGCCTCAAGACGGGCGCTGGCCAGCGAATCGACGCTTAGACCGGTGCGGCGCTGAAATAATGCAGCGTCCACGCCCTTTGTCAGGCGCAGGGCGTTCATCAGGAATTCAAAGGGCATCTCATCCAGTGGCAGCAGCTTTTCGCCAGCCTGATAAGCCTTGGCCGGGTTGAGGTAATCCTTGGGCAATCGGGTTTTCCAGGTGCGGATGATGCGCCCGTCCGGATGGCTGAGCTTGCCATGGGCGCCTGCGCCGATCCCGATAAAGTCCCCGAAGCTCCAGTAATTCAGGTTATGCCGTGCTTCGCGTCCCGGCTGGGCGTAGGCCGACACTTCGTATTGGCCGTAGCCGTTTTCCCGAAGCAGCGTCTGACCGGCCTCTTGAATATCCCAAAGGATGTCATCTTCCGGCAGCGTGGGCGGCTGATTCCAGAACACCGTGTTCGGCTCAAGGGTCAGCTGATACCAGGACAGGTGGGTCGGGGCGAGGGCGATCGCCTGACGCAGGTCGCCGAGGGCGTCTTCCTGGGACTGGTCCGGGAGACCGTGCATAAGGTCCAGGTTGAAATTATCAAAACCCGCCCGACGCGCCATGTCGGCAGCCCGCACGGCCTCATCGCCGTTATGGATACGCCCCAGCGCTTTGAGCTTGGCCTCCTGAAAACTCTGGATGCCGATGGACAGACGATTGATGCCTAGACCGCGATAGGCGCTGAATTTCACCTGCTCGAAGGTGCCGGGGTTGGCTTCCAGCGTGATCTCGATGTCTGGGGCGAAGCGAATGCGTTGTTCAACGCCGCTCAGCAGGCGGCCCAGCGCATCGGCGCTGAACAGGCTGGGCGTGCCGCCACCGAAAAAGATCGTGCTCAGCTCGCGGCCGTAGACGTGGGGCAGGTCCTGGTCGAGATCGGCCAGCAGCGCGTCGACGTATTCCTGCTCCGGCAACACCGGGCTCGCCGTGTGGGAGTTGAAATCGCAGTACGGGCATTTGCGTACGCACCATGGGATATGGATGTACAGCGACAGCGGCGGCAGCTCGGCAAGGGGCGCCCGCGACGGCTCTGTCGTGAAGCCGGCCGCGCCGAGAATCAGCGGCCGGGTGGTGGAATCCTGAGTCATTGCTGATCAGGGCTCAGCCCCAGACGCTGACGCAGGATGGCCATGGCGCGGGCGCGGTGGCTGATCTGGTTCTTGTCGGCCGGGGTGAGTTCGGCGCTTGAGCAGTTGCGCTCCGGCACCCAGAACAATGGGTCATAACCAAAGCCGTGCTCGCCGCTGGCGGCGGTGAGGATGCGGCCGTGCCACAGGCCTTCGCAGAGGATCGGCAGCGGGTCGTCGGCGTGGCGCACCAGGGCCAGAACGCAGACGAACTGGGCGCCGCGTTGTTCGGCAGGGACGTCGTTGAGGGTGTCCAGCAATTTGGCGTTGTTCGCCGCATCGCCCTGGCCGTCGGCGTACCGCGCGGAATAGATGCCCGGCGCACCGCCCAGATAATCCACCGCCAGCCCCGAATCATCGGCCAGCGCCGGCAGTCCGGAAATACGTGCGGCATTGCGCGCCTTGAGGATGGCGTTCTCGACGAACGACAGCCCGGTTTCGTCGGGCTCCACGGTGCTGAACTCGCCGATCGATCGCAGCTGAACGCTGGCGCCGAGCATGGCCTGAAGTTCTTTGAGTTTGCCGGCATTATGGCTGGCCAGTACAAGCTGGGTGAGATTCATGATGAGTCCGTGAAAATCTGCTGATTGAAGCTGGGGCAGTGTGTGGCTGTTGCCCGCTTTTACCTGAGTGCTGGCGCTGGCCGACAGGGCATTAACGCCCTGCGGCGCAGGTCACACGGCAATCTGATGGTCCTGCAAGCCTGGGCTGCTGACGCGGTAGATGCCGATTTCACCCAACAGATTAGGCCAACGCTTGCTGGCCCAGCCGTGCCGATGCTGTTGATCGACCGCGAGCCGATCAATGACCTTCGCCGAGCGACCCCGGCACAGCTCTTCGAAATCTTCGAAGGTGCAGAAGTGGATGTTCGGGGTGTTGTACCACGTGTACGGCAGGAATTCGGAAACCGGCATCCGCCCTTTGCTCGCCAGGTACCAGCGGCAGCGCCAGTGCCCGAAGTTGGGGAAGGTGATGATGCACTGGCGGCCGACGCGCAGCATTTCGTCGAGGATGCGATCCGGGTAGTGCACGGCCTGAAGCGCCTGGGTCATGACCACCACATCGAAACTGTTGCTGGCGAAGTTGCCCAGCCCCTTGTCCAGATCCTGTTCGATGACATTGACGCCTCGCGCCACGCAACGCGCAATGTTGTCGGCGTCGTTTTCCAGGCCATAGCCCGTCACTTGCTTGTGCTCCTGCAGCCAGGCGAGCAATTCGCCGTCGCCGCAGCCGAGGTCGAGCACACGGCTGCCTGCCGGTATCCAGTCTTGGATGATTTCCAGGTCGGCTCTCATGGTGTCCTCAGAGTGCAATTCGGTTCATGTAGCTGGAGAAGGCCTGCAAGTAGCGCGGGATCGGGATCAGGAAGGCGTCGTGTCCCTGGGGCGCATCGATCTCCAGATAACAGACATCCTTTTTCGCCGCCATCAGCGCGTCGACCAGTTCCCTCGAGCGGGCCGGGGAGAAGCGCCAGTCAGTGGTAAACGACATCACGCAGAACCTGGCGCTGGCATTGGCGAAGGTGGCGGCGAGGTTGTCGTTGAAGTTGGCGGCCGGATCAAAGTAGTCCAGCGCCTTGGTCATCAGCAGATAGGTGTTAGCGTCGAAGCGCCCGGAAAACTCCTCGCCCTGGTACCGCAGGTAGCTTTCGACCTGGAATTCCACGCTGTGGAAGTCGTAGTTGAGGTTTTCGTTCTTCAGGCCCCGGCCGAATTTCTCACCCATCGAATCATCGGACAGGTACGTGATGTGCCCGACCATGCGCGCCAGCATCAGGCCGCGTTTGGGGATCACGCCGTGCTCCTGAAACGAGCCGCCGTGGAATTCCGGGTCCGTCAGGATCGCCTGCCGCGCGACTTCGTTGAACGCGATGTTCTGCGCCGACAGCTTGGGCGCGGAAGCAATCGCCAGGCAATGACGCACGCGCTCGGGGTAGGTGATCGTCCATTGCAGCGCCTGCATGCCGCCCAGACTGCCGCCGACGATGGCCGCCCATTGATCGACGCCCAGCCGGTCGGCCAGACGCGCCTGGCTGTGCACCCAGTCTTCGACCGTCAACACCGGGAAGTCGGCACCAAAAGGTCTGCCGGTTTCCGGGTTGAGGCTGCTGGGGCCGGTGGAGCCGTTGCAGCCGCCGAGGTTGTTCAGGCTGACGACGAAGAACTTATCGGTGTCGATCGGCTTGCCGGGCCCGATGCAGCTGTCCCACCAGCCCGGCTTGCGATCTTCGGCGCTGTGATAGCCCGCCGCGTGGTGATGACCCGAAAGCGCGTGGCAAATCAGCACCGCGTTGCTCTTGGCGGCGTTGAGCTGACCGTAGGTTTCGTAGATGAGATCGTAGGCTGGCAACGAACGCCCGCAGGCCAAGGCCAGCGGCTCATTGAAATGCGCCGTTTGCGGCGTGACTAGACCGACAGAATCTTTGGGAAAGACCGTGGACATCGACCTGCTCTCGCTGAAATGAGGCGTAAGTCTAAAGATCGCGCCGGGGTGCGGCAACAAACTAAATGGCTGAATGCGCGGAGGGTGACGCTTTGTATTTTTGCCCGCGCGACATTCATTAGGCGGGGAAAAGGGCGACGGCTGCTGGTGCCGTCGCCCCAAGATCAAAAGCTTCCCGGTTGAAGCCGGTCCTACGGTCAGAGTTACCGCATTCCCATTGGCTGCATGCGGCGGCTGTCAGATCAAACGCCACAGCTCTTGCGGCATGCCGGCATAGGCCGCCAGCGCAGGCATGACGTAGGACTGCAGCACCTGAATCGCGATAAAGGCGAAGATCGGCGAGATGTCCATGCCGCCCAGGTTGGGGATGATTCGGCGGAACGGCGCCAGAATCGGCTCGCTGATCTGATAGGCCAGCTCGGCCGCCGGGTTGTGGCTGCCCGGAGCAATCCACGACACGATGACCATGATGATCATCGCCACCCAGAAGATCTTCAGCAGCAGCGACGTGATGCCGATGATCGACCACATCAACAGGTGCGGGATATCGCCGATGGTGCCGTAGGTCATCATCAGCACGAAGGCCATCAACAGCGCCTGAATGACGATCGCCAGCAGCAGCGAGGACGTGTCGAGCCCGAAAACGCTCGGCACGATGCGCCGGATAGGCTTGAGCAGCGGCTGGGTCGCACGAACGGCGAACTGGCACAGCGGGTTATAGAAGTTCGCTTTGACCAGCTGCAGCACGAAGCGCAGCAGAACGATGGTCAGGTACAGGCTGATGAGCGTCTGGATGACGAAAATCGTGGCGCCGGTGAGTGCATTCATGTGTTGCTCCTTATTTACCCAGCTGTTCGGCGAGTTCGGCGGAGCGATGTGCGGCAGCGCCCAGCGCCTTCTCCACAATGGCTTCGAAGCCATCGGCCTGGAACGATTTGATGGCCGCTTCGGTGGTGCCCGCAGGCGATGTCACTCGGCGACGCAGCTCTGCCGCATCGACGTCGCTGCCGGTGGCCATCAGTGCGGCGCCCAGCGCGGTTTGCAGGGTGAGCTTGCTGGCAACGTCAGCCGGCAGCCCGAGCTTGACGCCTGTTGCGGTCATCGCCTCGATCAGCAGGAAGAAATACGCCGGGCCGCTGCCTGATACCGCAGTCACCGCGTCGATCTGTGCTTCTTCATCGACCCACAGGGCAATCCCGACCGCCGACAGCAACATCTCGGCCTGCTCGCGCTGTGCCGGAGTGACATCGGCGGTGGCGTACAGGCCGCTGACACCCTGGCGCAGCAGTGCGGGCGTGTTTGGCATGCAGCGTACGAGGGGTTGCTCGCCCAGCCAGGCTCGCATGCTGGCGCAGGTAATCCCGGCGGCGATCGACACGATCAATTGATGAGGCTTGAGCGCCGGTTTCAGCGCTTCGCACACGGACTTCATCATTTGCGGCTTGACCGCCAGCAGCACCACATCGGCGCCTTCGATGGCTTCGGCGTTGTCGGCGACCACCTTGATGCCGTGCTCTTGTGCCACGCGCTCGCGGGTTTCTGCGCCAGGATCGCTGGCACGAATCAGCTCAGCGTCGACGCCTTGGGCGCGCATGCCGCCAATCAGGCTGGCGGCCATGTTGCCGGCGCCGATGAACGCGATACGGGTTTTGCTCATGAACGGTTTCCTGTGGGGCAAAGGTTAAGGCTGCCCATAATCGCGGGCGCCGAAGAGGGCAGTGCCGATCCGCACCCAGGTCGCACCTTGTGCGATGGCGGCTTCGAGGTCGTGGCTCATGCCCATGGAAAGCGTGTCCAGCGGCAGGCCAAGTTGTGCCTGCAGCGTGCTGACGGCGGCGAACGAAGCGTTCTGTTCGTCGCGGTCGTCGGTAGGTTCGGGAATGGCCATGAGGCCGCGCAGTTTCAGATTCGGCAGCGCGCTGATGGCCTGGGCCAGTGCGGGCAGGTCTTCAGGGCTGCAGCCTGACTTGCTGGCCTCGCCGCTGACGTTGACCTGAATGCAGATGTTCAGCGGCGGCAGTGCTGGCGGCCGCTGCTCGGACAGCCGTTGTGCGATTTTCAGACGGTCCACGGAATGCACCCAGGCAAAATTCTCGGCGATGGCGCGAGTCTTGTTGGACTGGATGGGGCCGATGAAATGCCAGATCAAGGGCAGGTCGGTCAATTCGGCCTGTTTGCCGAGGGCTTCCTGAAGGTAGTTCTCGCCGAAATCGCGGAGGCCGGCGTCGTAGGCTTCCCGCAGGTCGCTCGCCGGTTTGGTCTTGCTCACCGCCAACAGGCCGACAGAGGCCGGGTCGCGCTGCACCGCTTGCGCCGCGCTACGAATTCGCTCGGCGAGCGTTGAAATGTTCTCTGCTATCGTGGACATTGATTTGCGCCAGCAGGGCTAAAGTCTGCGGCATTCTATGTGATGAGGAGCTGTATGGATATTACCGAGCTGCTGGCCTTCAGTGCCAAGCAAGGCGCGTCGGACTTGCATCTCTCTGCCGGCCTGCCACCGATGATTCGCGTCGATGGCGATGTGCGGCGGATCAACCTGCCCGCATTGGACCAGAAAGAGGTCCAGGCGCTGATCTACGACATCATGAACGACAGGCAGCGCAAGGACTTCGAGGAGGATCTGGAGACAGACTTTTCCTTCGAAGTGCCGGGCGTGGCGCGCTTCCGGGTCAACGCGTTCAACCAGAATCGCGGCGCTGGCGCGGTGTTCCGGACTATTCCGTCGAAGGTCCTGAGCATGGAAGAGCTGGGCATGGGCGAAGTGTTTCGCAAGATTACCGACGTGCCCCGCGGCCTGGTGCTGGTGACCGGTCCGACCGGCTCGGGCAAGTCGACCACCCTTGCGGCGATGGTCGATTACCTGAACAGCAACAAACATCACCACATCCTCACCATCGAAGACCCGATCGAGTTCGTTCACGAGTCCAAGAAAAGCCTGATCAACCAGCGCGAGGTCCATCGCGACACCCACGGTTTCGCCGAAGCGCTGCGTTCGGCCCTGCGTGAAGACCCTGACGTGATTCTGGTGGGCGAGCTGCGCGACCTGGAGACCATTCGACTGGCGCTGACGGCAGCCGAAACCGGCCACCTTGTGTTCGGCACGCTGCACACCACGTCCGCTGCCAAGAGCATCGACCGTATCGTCGATGTGTTTCCGGCGCAGGAGAAGTCGATGATCCGCTCGATGCTCTCCGAGTCGCTCCACGCCATCGTGTCTCAGGCGCTGTTGAAGAAGGTCGGCGGAGGCCGTGTCGCGGCCCACGAGATCATGATCGGCACGTCGGCGATCCGTAACCTGATCCGCGAGGACAAGGTGGCGCAGATGTATTCGTCGATTCAGACCGGGGGATCGCTGGGGATGCAGACGCTGGATATGTGCCTGAAGGATCTGATCAGCAAGGGGCTGATCACGCGGGAGAGTGCGCGGGAGAAGGCGAAGACGCCGGACAATTTTTGATCGGGAGGGCAAACGACGGTGGGGAGCGAATGACTCCGCTCCCCACCGTGTTGTTTGTCAGGCGGCGTGTGCGATCAACGCTGGGCGATGCGCACAGTGCCTTTCTGACTCGGCGGCTGCTTTGGCAGCACACGCTTGGCGACGACGTAATGGCTGTCCCAATACGGCTTCTTCAGCGTATCGATCGTCACGGATTTGCCGCGGCGTGGCGCGTGAACGAACCGGTCGTTGCCGAGGTAGATCGCCACGTGATTCACCTTGCGGCTCTTGATGTTGAAAAACAGCAAGTCGCCCGGCTTCAAGTCCTTGCGGTCAACCTTCTGCCCGTGGCCTTCGGCCATGGCGTTGGAGGTGCGCGGCAAATCGACTTCGCTCACGTCGTTGAAGGCATATTTCACCAGTCCGCTGCAGTCGAACCCTTTTGTCGGGCTGGTGCCGCCCCAACGATAAGGTGTACCGATGGCGTTAACGGCCCGGTTGACCACGGTGCTGCTCTGTTTGGTACCCATCTGCGCCGTGTTGGCCAAGGCGACAGTGTTCTGCGAAATCTTGCGAGTGCTGCGGGATGGTTTCCCCTTAACAGCTTTGGCTCGCTTGCCGGAGGACTCGAGTGGAGTAGCCGTCTGTTCCAATGCAGCCATTGCAGCGCGTTGAGCGGCAATGTTGCGTGAAACGGATTCCGGCGACTCGGACCTGGCGGTGAAACCGGTGAAGCTCGGTGGAAGGCTTTGCTCACGATTGGTGGCGTGGGCGGCCAGTGGCATAAATAGACAAATAGTCAGCCATGTCTTGAAAAATGGACGCATTAGGCAGGGCTCATGTTGGTCAGCGCGCAACTTTATAACAGCTTTTGGCGAAATTCTGAGCCCCCTTGTCGAACAATTTACTGCCCTTGGAGTCAGTTTTGGCGGCAAAATCGTCATCTTGCTGTGCTGATCACCTTGCAGAACAAGGGTTTGCACGATTGAAAAGAGGTTCAAGCCATACGTCGGACGGCGTCACGAAAGTCACAAAACTTACGCATATTTTTTTCTATTGCAGAAGGCGAGGTCAACAATGAACACCTATCAAGCGGACGTTCAACGTCCTGATACCCACAGTAAGGTCATGGGCTATTTGCTCTGGATTGTGGGATTCACCGGCGCTCACCGTTTTTATTACGGCAAGCCGGTGACCGGTACGCTCTGGTTTTTCACGCTCGGTCTGTTTGGCATTGGCTGGCTGATCGACCTGTTCCTGATTCCGGCGATGGATCGGGAAGCGGACCTGCGATTCAACGCGGGGTCGACCGATTACAGCCTCGCCTGGATTTTGCTGACCTTTCTGGGCGTGTTCGGTGTGCACCGGATGTATCAGGGCAAATGGATCACCGGGATCATTTACCTGTTCACGGGAGGTTTGGCGCTGCTGGGCGTGCTGTACGACTTCTGGACGCTGAATGACCAGATCTCGGTGAAGAACGCTCGTAGATAGCAGGAGCGCTGCGAAATACGGCTCACTCCTGCAGGGTCATCGACTGATGACGCCGGAATTGTGGGAGTGAGCTTGCTCACGAAGGGCCGGTGCATTCAGCCATTTGCTCTGGGGCTGAAAGTAAGCCTTAGCGAGCAAGCTTGCTCCCACATAAACAGTGCCTGCCGCGCGACTGCGCGGACGCTGGACAAAGCGGGTGAATCTCACCCGTTATAGCTGACCCGCCCATCCACAAACGTGTACTTCACCGCACTCGGCAGGCAATGGCCGAGGAACGGGCAGTTCTCGCCTTTCGACAGCCACTTTTCGCCCGCCACCGTCGACGCGGCGGGGTCGAACAGCACCAGATCCGCAGGCGAGCCGGCGATCAGCGTTCCGGCGGGCAGGCGCAGTGCAGCGGCAGGGCCTGAGCTGAGGCGGGCCAGCAGCGTCTGCAGGTCCAGCAGACCGTCTTCAACCAGCGTCATCGCCAGTGGGAGCAACAACTCCACGCTGCTGATGCCCGGCTCGGTCGCGCCGAACGGAGCCAGTTTCGCATCACGCTCATGGGGCTGGTGATGACTGGAGATCGCCTGCACCACGCCCGACTTCACTGCTTCACGCAATGCGTCGCGGTCGGCACGTGTGCGCAGCGGCGGCTGCACGTGGTACAGGCTCGAGAAGCCGGTCAGTGCCTCATCGGTCAGGATCAACTGATACAGCGCCACGTCCGCCGTCACCGGCAGGCCTCGCGCCTGGGCCTGGGCAATCAACGCCACACCGCGCGCACTGGTCAGCTGCGTGAAATGCGCACGCACACCGCTTTGCTCGACCAGCAACAGGTCCCGCGCCAAGGCCACCGTTTCAGCCGTTTCCGGAATGCCCGGCAGGCCAAGAAACGCCGCCGTCGGGCCGTCGTGGGCCAGACCGCCTTCAGCGAGATCGTGGTCCTGGGAGTTGAAAATCACCGTCAGATCGAACGTCGCCGCGTATTCGAGGGCACGGCAGAGCGTGCGATTGCTGCGGAAATTGACCATGCCGTTGGTGAACGCGACGCAGCCCGCGTCGCGCAGGGCGATCAGCTCGGCCAGTTGCTCGCCTTCCAGGCCCTTGCTCAACGCACCGATGGGGAAGACCTTGCTGTGGCCGGCTTCGCGCGCGCGGTCCAGAATCAGTTCGGCGACCGCGGAGGTGTCGAGCACCGGTTTGGTACGCGGCGGACAGCACAGGCTGGTGACGCCGCCTGCTGCTGCGGCGCGGGTTTCGCTGGCGATGTTGCCTTTGCGGCTGTAACCCGGCTCGCGCAACGACACGTTCAGGTCAACCAGCCCGGGGGCGGCGATCAGGCCGGCGGCGTCGATGGTTTCCGTAGGGCTGAAGCCGGCAGGGGCCGCGCCGAGGGCGAGAACTTTGCCCGCTTCAAGATGGATGTCGGTGACTTGATCCAGACCGCTGACAGGGTCGATGACGCGAGCGCCGAGGATGCTGAACTTCACTGGGCGATCTCCTGCTCGAACTGACGTTGTGCGGTTTGGCCACTCATGGCCATGGACAGAACGGCCATGCGCACCGCAATGCCGTAAGTCACCTGATTGAGAATGACCGAATGCGCTCCGTCGGCCACCGCTGATTCGATTTCCACGCCACGGTTGATCGGGCCCGGGTGCATCACGATGGCATCGGGCTTGGCGCCGGCCAGACGCGCAGTGGTCAGGCCGAACAATCGGTAGAACTCACCCTCGCTCGGCAGCAGACCGCCCGACATGCGCTCACGCTGCAGGCGCAGCATGATCACCACGTCGACGTCCTTCAGGCCTTCGGTCAGGTCAGTGTAGACCTTCACGCCGTATTGCTCGACGCCCACCGGCAGCAGGGTTTTCGGCGCGACCACGCGGATGTCCGGGCAGCCCAGCGCTTTGAGCGCGATCATGTTCGAGCGCGCGACACGGGAATGCAGGATATCGCCGACGATCGCCACCGAGAGGTTCTCGAAATTGCCCTTGTGGCGGCGGATGGTCAGCATGTCCAGCATGCCTTGGGTCGGGTGTGCATGACGGCCGTCGCCGCCGTTGATGATCGCGACCTGCGGGCTGACATGTTCGGCGATGAAGTGCGCCGCGCCGGAGTCACCGTGGCGCACGACGAACATGTCGGCGGCCATGGCCTCCAGATTGCGCAGCGTATCGAACAGCGTCTCGCCCTTGCTGGTGGAGGAGGTCGAGACATTCAACGTGATGACGTCCGCCGACAACCTTTGCGCCGCCAGCTCGAACGTGGTGCGGGTGCGGGTCGAGTTTTCGAAGAACACGTTGCACACGGTCTTGCCGCGCAGCAACGGGACCTTCTTCACCGCCCGGGCGCCGACTTCGAGGAAGGAGTCGGCGGTGTCGAGGATTTCGGTGAGCAGTTCGCGGGGCAAACCGTCGAGGGAGAGAAAATGCTGCAACTGGCCCTGATGGTTCAGTTGCAGCGGGCGCTTGGCGTCGAGAGGCGTCATCGCAAAGGACTCTTAGAGGGCGGCGGAATCGGTGGAAAGGTCTTGCAGTTCAAGCGTCAGCGGCGTTGGCCCGGACAGCTTCACCCGCTCATTGGGCGCGAGTGACAGGGTCGCGCCCGTCACGTTTGGTCGAATCGGCAGGTCGGCGGCGTCCAGATCCAGCAGCGACACCAGGGTCACGCTGGCCGGGCGGCCGTAATCGAACAGTTCGTTGAGCGCCGCACGAATGGTGCGCCCGCTCATCAGCACGTCGTCGATCAGCACCAAGTGCTGGCCTTCGATTTCGAACGGCAGCTCCGAAGGGCGCACCTGCGGGTGCAGGCCGTTCTGGCTGAAGTCGTCCCGATAAAAGGAGACGTCCAGCGTACCCAGCGGGGACTCAATGTTGAGGGCTTCGAGGAGCGCCTGCGCGACCCACACACCACCGGTGCGAATGCCAATGAAACGAGGCTCTTTTATGCCGCGTTTGTTCAGGTGCGCGTCGAGATCAATGGCCATCTGGCTGATCAGTTCGGCGGGATTTGGCAGGCTCATGGTTGCTCCTTCAGGTGCCCCGGGGTGCGCTGCACGAACGTCCGGGGTAAATCGAATTCGGTTCAGCGTAGATGGATCAGGTTTCAAACAGCGCGGCGTTGGCTTCCAGCCAGCTTTGCAGCAGAAGCGCTGCGGCGATGGCATCCACGGGATTATCCCGGTAGCTGCCGTTCTGGCCGCCGCGAGAGGCACGTTCGCCTTTGGCTTCGAACGTGGTCAGGCGCTCGTCGTGGGTGTAGACCGGCAGGTTGAAGCGGCCATTGAGCTTGCGCGAAAACTTCTCGGCGCGTGCGCTCATCTCGCTGGGCGTGCCGTCCATGTTCAGCGGCAGGCCTACGACGATGGCGTCCGGTTTCCACTCGCTGATCAGCGCCTGAACCTTGTCCCAGTCCGGCACGCCGTTCTGCGCTTTCAGTGTGCAGAGCTCGCGGGCCTGTCCGGTGATCACTTGCCCGACGGCCACGCCGATCTGCTTGGTGCCGTAGTCGAATCCCAGCAGCAGGCGCAGTCCGGCCATCAGGCGTGACCCGCCTGGCTGGTCAGCAAGCTCAGGTTGACGCCCAGTTTGGCGGCGGCGGCGTTGAGCCGGTCTTCGCTTTCAACCTCGAACAGGATCGCCGGGTCGAACGCGCAGTTGAGCCACGCATTGGCGGCAAACTCGGCGTCAAGCTGGCCCGCGTCCCAGCCGGCATAACCGAGAGTGATCAGATTCTGATCAGGACCGTAGCCGTCTGCGATAGAGAAGAGGATGTCTTGGGAGGTCGAGAGCGAAATACCGCCCAGGTCCACGGTCGCCTGGAACACCTGGCCGGAAGGGTGCAGGACAAAGCCGCGGTCGGTCTGCACCGGCCCGCCGAGGTGAATGGCTATGTCCTTGCACCGCGCAGGGGGCGGCAATTCGGGGCGCAGCTGTTCGAGGACGTCTGCCAGCGACAGGCTTTGCGGTCGGTTGATGATCAGACCCATGGCGCCATTGGCGTTGTGCTCGACGATGTAGGTCAAGGTCTGAGCGAAGTTCTCATCGTGCATGTGGGGCATGGCGATCAGAAACTGATGTTTGAGGTACGACGGAGAGACGTTTTTCATGAGCCCTAGTGTGGCGTTGCGGGGCTGTTGTGACAACTGGCAGAACTGACTCGCGGGCGGATAAATCGCGACGCAGGTCAGGTTTCATAGTGCGCGGCATTGGCTGATCAATTACTCGACAGCTTGTCCCCGCGCGCGAATTTCCAGGTGCGGATGATTTCAAGCCGGTCGATGTCGGCCAGATCGCCACTGAACGGCGCAAAGGGTGCGGCCAGCCGGACGATCTTCTGCGCCGCCTGATCCAGCAGTGGCTGGCCCGATGATTCGAGAATCAGCACTTCGTACAACGAGCCGTCGCGATTGATCGACACCATCATCCGCAGGCTGCCGTAGATCTGCTTGCGGCGCGCCTCATCCGGGTAGTTCAAGTTGCCGATGCGCTCGATCTTCTTGCGCCAGTCCTCTTTGTACCAGGCGCCCTTGTCGCGCATGGTCGAGGCCGCGCTCAGGCGGTGGATCTTCGGACGCTTGGCGTAGGCCTGCTGCTCATCCGCCAGTTCGGCTTCAAGGCTGGCGATTTCGCTGTTCAGCTGCGTGCTGTCGATGGTTGGCGCGACTTTCTTCTGTTCTTCCGGCTTAACCTCATCGCGCCTGGCGACGGTCTTTTGCGTGGACTGGGCTTTCGTGGCGACAGCTGTCTTCGCCGCGTCCTGCTTGATCACCGGTTTGGCGGCAGGCGGTGGCGTGACCTTGTTGATCTGATTGTCTTGGAACGGGGCGATTTCGGTGGTCTTGGGCACCGCTTTCTTGTCGAGGGTGCCGCTGCCCTGCTGGTTTTCCTGGGCGAGGAAGTCTGCGTCCTTGGGCTTGGTGTCACTTCTGAAAGGGGCGAGAGTGATCTCCAGGGTCTGGCTGATCTTTTCCGGTTTGACGTAAGTGAAACCGACGCCAAGGATCACCGCCAGATGCACCAGTGCCGCGATCATCAGGGTAAACCCGAGGCGATCGGCAGGGCGCACGCCGGTGCGGGTCAGGGACAGGGGGAGATCATCGTCGACCGCAGCGTTCATCCACGCTCCGGCAGCACATGTGCCAGCATTACTACTCACCTAGCGCAAAAATTCAGGCCGCGCATGATAACGCAATGTCAGGACTGGCTTGGCGTTTGATGTCACCGGGCCGATTAGTGGGAGGTGCGGTCCCTTTTAGGAGCGTGGCTTGTCCCGCGAACGGCGGGGCACCCGTCGCAAAACCGGCAAATGGGGTACACCCGATATGCCGTATTCGCCAGATTTGCTGCCGGTTCCCGGCAGATCGCGGGACAAGCCACGCTCCTACAACGTCGCGGCTAGACCTTCTGCAGCTTCTTCTCGATCACATCCATCAACATGCCGCCGATGTCCGTCCCGAACGCGTTGTCGATCTCGCGGATGCAGGTCGGGCTGGTGACGTTGATTTCGGTCAGGTGCTCGCCAATCACGTCCAGGCCTACGAACAGCAGGCCTTTTTCCCGCAGCGTCGGGCCGATTTCGGCGGCGATCCAGCGATCGCGGTCCGTCAGGGGGCGTGCTTCGCCCCGGCCACCGGCCGCCAGGTTGCCACGGGTTTCGCCGTCGGCGGGGATGCGCGCCAGGCAATAGGGCACAGGTTCGCCGTCGACCATCAGGATGCGCTTGTCACCGTCCTTGATCGCCGGCAGATACGCCTGGGCCATGATTTGCTCCTGGCCGTGCTTGGTCAGGGTTTCCAGAATCACCGAGAGGTTCGGATCGCCAACGCGGTGGCGGAAGATCGACGCGCCGCCCATCCCGTCCAGCGGCTTGAGAATGACGTCGCCATGCTTCGCGGCGAACTCACGAATGATGTCCGCACGGCGGCTGACCAGCGTCGGCGGGGTGCATTGCGGGAACAGCGTGGCGAACAGCTTCTCGTTGCAGTCACGCAGGCTTTGCGGCTTGTTGACCACCAGCACGCCGGCCCGCTCGGCTTGTTCGAGCAGATAGGTGGAGTAGACGAACTCCATGTCGAACGGCGGATCCTTGCGCATCAGGATCACGTCGAGGTCGTCCAGACCGCTGTCGACTTCAGCTTCCAGCTCGAACCAGTGGGCCGGGTCGGCGAAGACTTTCAGTGGTTTCATGCGGGCGCGGGCCTGGCCGGCGTCCTGATACAGGTCGTGCTGCTCCATATAGAACAATGACCAGCCGCGGGCTTGCGCTGCCAGGAGCATGGCCAGCGAGCTGTCCTTTTTATAGGAGATGCGCTCGATGGGGTCCATGACGATTCCCAGGCGAATGCTCATGGGTAATATCCTCTGATCGGTAAAGGCCACGACAGGCCGAAAATAGGCGTCAGGGTGGCGCCGCGCCGGCTTTGGGTCAAGGGGCAAGGCTTTATGGATTGACCGTGGAGAGTGTGCTAAAAAGGCTCGGCATCCGGTGTCGCGCCAGCCTTGCCTTGCCGCTTCCCGATGCCCCCGACCCAAAACCAGATGCCCGGCAGAAGGCAACCCATCTGATTCGCCGCGGCGATGGTAGAGCAGATATGGAACAGCATTCAGCCCCATTGAAAGTGATGGTCATCGACGACTCCCGAACGATTCGTCGCACCGCCGAGACCCTGCTGAAAAACGTCGGCTGTGAAGTGATCACCGCCATCGACGGCTTCGATGCATTGGCCAAGATTGCCGACAATCATCCCAGAATCATTTTCGTCGACATCATGATGCCCAGGCTCGACGGGTATCAGACGTGCGCGTTGATCAAGAACAATCGGGCGTTCAAATCCACGCCGGTGATCATGCTGTCCTCAAGGGACGGCCTGTTCGACAAGGCCAAGGGGCGCATCGTCGGTTCCGATCAGTTTTTGACCAAACCGTTCAGCAAGGAAGAACTGCTCAGTGCGATCAAGGCCCATGTGCCCGGGTTCGTTGCAGTCGAACAACAACTATCTTGATGCTGTCCCCCTCGTGCGGGACGGCTGTTTCTATGGGGAAGCACCATGGCTCGAATTCTGATCGTCGATGACTCGCCGACCGAAATGTACAAGCTGACCGGCATGCTGGAGAAGCACGGCCATCAGGTCCTCAAGGCCGAAAACGGTGCCGACGGCGTGGCGCTGGCCCGTCAGGAAAAGCCCGATGCCGTATTGATGGACATCGTCATGCCGGGCCTGAACGGTTTTCAGGCGACCCGTCAGCTGACCAAAGACGCTGACACCAGCATGATCCCCGTGATCATGATCACCACCAAGGATCAGGAAACCGACAAGGTCTGGGGCAAGCGCCAGGGCGCGCGGGATTACCTGACCAAGCCGGTGGACGAAGAAACCCTCATGAAAACCCTGAACGCGGTGCTCGCGGGCTGACCCCCGGCTGACGCTCATGGCCCAGTCACGAACCGCCTTCCAGCTGCTGCTCGATATCGACCAGCGCTGCCGCTCCCTCGCTGCCGGCCTTCCGCTGCAGGAAACCCGACAGCAGGGTTGGGGCGGCATTGGCTTTCGCATGGGCGAGCGCCATTACGTGGCGCCCATGGGCGAGGTCGACGAAATCCTCCACGAGCCGCGCTGCGCGGTGTTGCCGGGCGCCAAGGCATGGGTCTGCGGCATTGCCAATCTGCGCGGCCGCTTGTTGCCGATCATGGATCTGTGCGCATTCTTCGGCCACGAGCTCTCGCCCTTGCGCAAACAGCGTCGCGTGCTGGTAATCGATTTTCAGGGGGTTTTTGTCGGCTTGCTCATTGACGAGGTGCTGGGCATGCAGCATTTCAGCGAGCGCAGTCTGATGCCGGAACCGGGGCACGACAGCGAAGCCCGCGTCGCGCCTTATATACAGGGGCGTTTCGTGCGCGAGCAGGTCTGGCAGGTGTTCAGCCCGAGAGCGCTGGTTCAGTCGCCGGATTTCATGGACGTAGCGGTTTGATACAGAACGGCAGCGTTGCGCCACTGTGCCGACGCCCCCTAAATCGAACATCAGGCGGAGCCCTGAGCAATGAGTAATACCGGCAAGTCACTGGAAGGCGCGCGCAGTCGATCACAGATCGTCGTGCTGTTCATCTGCCTCATCGTTTTCATCATGCTGCTGTTCGTCAACTTCGCGTACCTCAGCACGCAGTCCAACTACGACAAACAATACATCGGCCACGCCGGCGAGCTGCGGGTGCTGTCCCAGCGCATCGCCAAAAACGCCACGGAAGCGGCGGCGGGCAAGGCGGCGGCGTTCAAGCTGCTGGCCGACGCGCGCAACGACTTCGACACGCGCTGGCAGTATCTGAAGAAAGGCGACAAAAACACCGGCCTGCCTGCTGCGCCCGACGCGGTGAGCGATGAGCTGAAAGCGGTGCAGACCGACTGGGAAAACCTGCGCAAAAGCACTGACGTGATTCTTGCCCGCGAGCAAACCGTGCTCTCGCTGCATCAGGTCGCGGCGACGCTGGCCGAGACCATCCCGCAGTTGCAGATCGAATCGGAAAAGGTCGTCGACATTCTCCTGCAAACCCGTGCGCCCGCCAGCCAGGTGGCCCTCGCCCAGCGGCAGTCGCTGCTGGCCGAGCGGATACTGGGCGCGGTGAACACGGTGTTGTCCGGTGACGAAACCGCGGTTCAGGCAGCGGATGCTTTCGGTCGCGATGCCAGCCAGTTCGGGCGCGTGCTCAACGGCATGCTCGAAGGCAATGCCACCCTGAAGATCGCCCAGGTCGAAGACCGGGATGCGCGGGCGCGGCTGGCCGAGATCGCCGAGTTGTTCCAGTTCGTCTCGGGGTCGGTGGACGAGATTCTCGAAACCTCGCCGGAGCTGCTGGAAGTCCGGGAAGCGGCAGGCAGCATCTTTAATCTGTCGCAAACGCTCCTCGACGAAGCCTCGGTGCTCGCTAACAGCTTCGAGCACATGGCCGGTGGCCGCGCGGTGTACAGCTATGCCGGCTACATGCTGGGCCTGCTGGCCCTCGCGTCGATCATCCTGATAGGCCTGGTGATGGTGCGCGAAACCAATCGGCAGCTGCGCGAAACCGCCGAGAAGAACGAGCGCAATCAGAACGCGATCATGCGCCTGCTCGACGAGATCGAAGACCTGGCGGACGGTAATCTGACCGTGGCCGCTTCGGTCACCGAGGATTTCACCGGTGCGATTGCTGATTCGATCAACTACTCCATCGACCAACTACGCGAGCTGGTGTCGACCATCAACCTCACCGCCGAGCAAGTGTTCGGCGCCGTGAAAGACACGCAGACCACCGCCACGCAACTGGCCGCGGCGTCCGAGCATCAGGCGTTGCAGATCGCAGCGGCGTCCAACGCCATCCATGACATGGCGACTTCCATCGATCAGGTCTCGGCCAATGCGTCCGAGTCCGTCGCGGTGGCCGAGCGGTCCGTGACCATCGCCAACAAGGGCAACGAGGTGGTGCACAACACCATCACCGGCATGGATAACATTCGCGAGCAGATTCAGGACACGTCCAAGCGCATCAAGCGGTTGGGCGAGTCTTCCCAGGAGATCGGCGATATCGTCAGCCTGATTGATGACATCGCCGACCAGACCAACATCCTCGCGCTCAACGCCGCGATCCAGGCCTCCATGGCCGGTGATGCAGGGCGCGGGTTTGCGGTGGTGGCCGATGAAGTCCAGCGGCTGGCCGAGCGCTCGTCGTCAGCCACCAAGCAGATCGAGACGCTGGTGCGTGCGATTCAGAACGACACCAACGAAGCGGTGATCTCCATGGAGCAGACCACCGCGGAAGTGGTGCGCGGTGCGCGGCTGGCGCAGGATGCCGGTGTCGCGCTCGAAGAGATCGAAGGCGTGTCGAAGATCCTCGCCGCGCTGGTCGAAAGCATCACCAATGCAGCGCAGCAGCAAGCGGCATTGGGTCAGCAGATATCCTCGACCATGCTGGTGATTCAGCAGACCACCACGCAGACCACCTCAGGCACGGCGGCCACCGCTCGGAGCATGGGCAATCTGGCGAAGATGGCCAGCGAGATGCGCCGCTCGGTGTCCGGCTTCACGCTGCCGACATCGCGGCAGTGATGGCCGTTGTGAAGGCGTGTTTGATAGCCCCGCTAATGCACCCGTTACTGCACATTAAGCAGCGTCAAGGCACAGGCAACCGGAGTCACCATGGCTGACCGTCACGATTACGTGGCCCTGGAGTGGGTCAAAGGCGAAATAGCCGAAACCCTCACCCACGCCCGACAGGCGCTGGACACCTTCGTCGCCCGGCCTCACGACGCAGCGGCGATGGACGAGTGCCTCGAGCTCATCCATCAGGTTCACGGCAGCCTGCAGATGATCGAGTTCTACGGCGCCGCGCTGTTCGCCGAGGAAATCGAACAGCTGGCGCTGGCACTGAAACAAGGCCATGTCGCCCAGGAAAACGAAGCGATTCAACTGCTGAATCTGGCGATGACCCAGCTGCCGGTCTATCTGGAGCGTGTGCACTCCGCTCGCCGTGATCTGCCGTTGGTGGTGCTGCCGCTGCTCAACGATTTACGCAGCGCCAGGGGCGAAAGCCTGCTGTCCGAGACCAGCCTGTTCTCGCCGCAATTGCTGTCCATTCCCGCCCTTGATGCCGACGCGTTGGCCGAGCGCGACAGCCCGGAACTGCCCGCGAAACTGCGCAAGCTGCGGCAAACGCTGCAAACGGCACTGGTCGGGCTGCTTCGCGATCAGGATGTTCAGACTCAGCTCGGTTACATGGGCAAGGTGTTCGCGCGGCTTGAGGTGTTGTGCGAGGACGCGCCCCTCGAACCGCTGTGGCGCATCGCTTCCGCGCTGGTCGAAACCATGCTCAGCGGCAACTTCACCAACAGCCCGGCGCTGCGCAGTCTGTTCAAGGACGCTGACAAAGAACTCAAACGTCTGCTGGATCAGGGCATTGAAGGCATCAATCAGCCTGCGCCCGACGAACTTCTGAAAAGCCTGTTGTTTTACATCGCCAAGTCCGACAGCGAGGCGCAGAAGATGACGGACTTGAAGGATCAGTACGCCCTTGCCGATGCCCTGCCCCACAGTGCCTTGGTTGCTGAA
This sequence comes from Pseudomonas sp. W5-01, assembly GCF_046540435.1. Lineage (NCBI taxonomy): Bacteria > Pseudomonadati > Pseudomonadota > Gammaproteobacteria > Pseudomonadales > Pseudomonadaceae > Pseudomonas > Pseudomonas sp. W5-01. The sequence goes on along the minus strand of NZ_JAXCIP010000006.1, from coordinate 231,876 downwards.
GAACGTGCGCGCATGGCCGGGCCGGATCGCGACGCCATGCGCTCGGTGATCATTGCCCTGTGCGATGAGCTGGTGCGCACCAAGGAGCGGCTCGACGTTTTTGTGCGCGGGGACCGTCAACACGTCAGTGAGCTGAGCGCGTTGCTGCCGCCGCTACGGCAGATCGCCGACACCCTGGCGGTGCTGGGATTTGGGCAGCCGCGCAAAGTCATCATCGATCAGATGACCGTGGTGCAGGGCATGGCCCAAGGACAACGCGCGCCCGACGATGCCACGTTGATGGACGTCGCCGGTGCGTTGCTGTACGTCGAATCCACCCTCGCGGGCATGGCCGGAACGGTCAACCAGAGCAGCCCCGAGGAGAGCCGTCTGCCCACCACAGACCTCAGTCAGATTCACCAACTGGTCATCAAGGAAGCGCGCATCGTCCTGCAGCAGGCCAAGGATGTGATCGACGATTACGTCGACGGCGAGCTGGACCGGGCACGTCTGCTGCCGCTGTCCGAGCAACTGGTTCAGGTGCGCGGCGCATTGGCGATGATCCCGCTGGCGCGGGCATCCGGACTGCTGGCGGCGTGCAACGATTACATCACCGAGCACCTGCTGGTCGACACCGAAAGCCCGGCGGCCTCGCAGCTCGATCACTTGGCGGACGTGATCATCGGCGTCGAGTATTACCTCGAACGCATGGCCGAGGACCCGGAAGCGCCAGGTGAGCACGTGCTGGATCTGGCCCAGGAGAGTCTCGCCCGGCTCGGTTATTCACCGGTCCCGGAAGCACTGGATGTGCCGGTGCTCGAAGAAATCATCAGCGAAGAAGAGCTGCAAGACCTGCACGAACGCCAGGCCTTGGTCAGCCCGAGCCGGACCCTCGCCGAAGTGCTGGCCAGCCCGTTGTCGGCGGTCAACCCGCCGGCGCGCGATATGCCGGCCAGCCTGTTGCCGCCGCCGAAGGGTGAGCAGGCAATCGATGACGAGCTGCGCGAAGTCTTCCTCGAAGAAACCGACGAGATGCTCGAAGCCCTGCGCGAGTACGTGCCGCGCTGGCTTGCCGATCCTGGCAATCTCTCGGCGCTGGGCGAAATTCGTCGGGCGTTTCACACGCTCAAGGGCAGCGGCCGGATGGTCCGTGCGCTGATTCTGGGCGAGCTGGCGTGGTCGGTGGAAAACCTGCTGAACCGCGTGCTGGAGCGCAGCGTCGAGCCGGACCCACGCGTGCAGCAGTTGCTCACAGACGTGCAGGCCTTACTGCCGGACGTGATTCGCGATTTCGCCGAGGATGTTCAGCGCCAGCGCGACGATGTCGACCAACTGGCGGCCCAGGCCCACGCGCTGGCCCAGGGCGATGCGGGCGACGTCGAGCCTGCGCAGCGGCTGGAGGATGAAGAGGGTTTTGATCCGCAGTTGCTGGAGATTTTCCGACAGGAAGCCCACACCCACCTGAACACCATGGCTCGCTACCTCGACGCTGCGCAGGACCATGATGCGCCGCTGTTCAGTGATGATCTGCTGCGCGCGCTGCACACCCTCAAAGGCAGCGCTTACATGGCGGGCGTTTTGCCGATCGCCGAGCTGGCGAGCCCGCTGGATCAGTTGGTGCGCGAGTTCAAGACCAATCTGATCGCGGTCAGCCAGGGCGAAATCGACCTGCTGCGGGCGGCTGAGCCTTTGTTCCATCAAGGCCTGTCCCAGTTGAATGTCGACCCGCTGATGCCCATCGAAGGCGCCGCCGCGCTGATTCAACAAGCCCATGAGTTGCTCGACGCGCGCCTGGCCGATGCTTTGAGCGACGACAGCAATGGCCTGCGCACGCGGCGCAATCCGCAGCTGATTGCGAGCTTTCTGGCCGAAGGCATGGACATCCTGCTGGACGCTGACAATTTGCTCAAAGACTGGCGCCAGCACCCTGGCCATCGCCAGGAGCTGAATGCGCTGCTCGACGAACTGACCATGCTCGGCCACGGCGCGCACGTAGCCGACCTGCCCCAGGTCGATGAGCTCTGCGAAGCACTGCTCGACCTGTATGGCGCCGTAGAGGAGAGCAGCCTTGCGGTCAGCGAGCGGTTTTTCGACGAAGCCGAAAAGGCCCACGAAGCGCTGATCAACATGCTCGATCAGGTCGCCGCCGGACAGGAAGTCCAGCCGTGCCCCGAGCGCGTGGGCGCCTTGCGCGGTCTGCTCGCCGAAGCGCTGGACCCCGGCGCAATAGGCGTTATCAAACGTGATCGCGGTGGGGCGACAAGCATCACGAACATGGAGGAGGTCACCGAGCATCTCGCTCAACCCGCCCAGCCTGCCCGGGATGATTTCGATCAGGAAATCGTCGAGATCTTCCTCGAGGAGGCGGTGGATATTCTCGACATCGCCGGCCCTGCGCTGCAGCGCTGGCTCGACGACCCGGAAAACCCGCTGCCGCTGTCATCGTTGCAGCGTGACCTGCACACCCTCAAAGGGGGCGCGCGCATGGCCGAAATCGGCCCGGTGGGCGACCTCGGTCATGAACTGGAATCGCTCTACGAAGGCCTGCTCGACCGACGTTGCGGTTATTCGCCGCAACTGGCCGACTTGCTGGTACACAGCCACGATCACCTGTCGCTGATGCTTGAGCAGCTGCAGCACCGTTCGGCGCTGACCAGTCCCGCGCCCCTGATCGAGAAGATTCGCGAGTTTCGTCAGCGCAACTGCTACCTGCTGCCCAATGACGGCGAGACGCGCAACGTCAGCGCAATGATTCACTCGCTGGACGAGCGCGATCCGGAACTGCTGGAGATCTTCCTCGAAGAAGCCGACGACATCATCGAGAGCAGCAGTGCGGCATTGGTACGTTGGCAGGCCGACCCTCAGAACGCGCAGGAAGTCGAGAACCTGCTGCGCGATCTGCACACGCTCAAGGGCGGCGCGCGGATGGTAGAAATCGCGCCAATTGGCGATCTGGCCCATGAGCTGGAGTCGCTGTACGAGGGATTGTCGACCGGCGCGTTGAAAAACAGCGCGCTGCTCAACGGCCTGCTGCAAAGCGGCCACGACATGCTCGCCGACATGGTTGATGCCGTTCGGGGTTATGAGCCGTTGCCCAATCCGGCGCTGCTGATCGAGAGCATCGGTCACTACACCTCGTCCGGAGCCGCCCGCGAGCCCGTCGAAAAACCTCAGGAGGTGCCGGCTCCGCTGCCAGCGCCCGCTGTTGATCCGGCGGCGGCACAGGCCGAGGCTGATGGCGAGCGTACCGGACCGGAGATGATCAAGGTCCCGGCCGAGCAGCTGGAAGACCTGGCGAATCTGGCCGGGGAGACCTCGATATTCCGGGGCCGTGTCGAGCAGCAGGTCAGCGACGCGCAGATCACCCTGGTCGAAATGGAAACCACCATCGAGCGGATGCGCGATCAGCTGCGCCGACTCGACATCGAGACCCAAGGCCGTATTCTCAGCCGTGACCATCACACCGATCGGCACGGATATGAAGCATTCGACCCGCTGGAAATGGACCGTCATTCGCAGCTGCAGCAGTTGTCCCGCGCGCTGTTCGAGTCCGCGTCCGACCTGATGGACCTTAAGGAAACCCTCGACACCCGCGCCCATGAGGCCGAAACCCTGCTGCTGCAACAGGCACGGGTGAACACCGAACTGCAGGAAAGCCTGATGCGCACGCGCATGGTGCCGTTCGAACGCATGGTGCCGCGCCTGCGCCGAATTGTCCGTCAGGTATCGGGCGAGCTGAACAAGAAGGTCAAGTTCGACGTCATCAACGCCGAGGGCGAGATGGATCGCAACGTCCTTGAACGCATGGTTGCGCCCTTGGAGCACATGCTGCGCAACGCCGTCGACCATGGTCTGGAGAGCGTCGAGGAACGCCTGGCCGCCGGTAAATCCGAGTGGGGGCATATCACGCTGAGTCTTGCCCACGAAGGTGGTGACATCGTCATCGAGATGCGCGACGACGGCGCCGGTGTCGACTTCGAGGCCGTGCGGCGCAAGGCGATCAAGCGCGGCATGATCAGTCCCGACGCCGAGCTGAGCGAGCACGACATTCTGCAGTTCATCCTGCGCGCGGGCTTTTCCACCGTCGAGACCATCACCCAGATTTCCGGGCGCGGCGTCGGCATGGACGTGGTGCACGCCGAGGTCAAGGACCTTGGCGGTTCGATGGTCATTGATTCCAGGGCGGGAGAGGGCGCGCGTTTCCGCGTCCGCTTGCCGTTCTCGGTGTCGGTCAATCGGGCGCTGATGGTGCAAAGCGGCGAGGAGCAGTACGCCGTGCCGCTGAACAGTATCGAGGGCATCGTGCGCGTGATGCCGAGCGAGCTGGAGACCTGTTATCACTCGGTGCCGCCGCGCTACGAGTACAGCGGACGGAGTTACGAATTGCGTTATCTGGGCGAACTGCTCAATAACGGTCATCCGCCGAAACTGAGTGGCCAGACACAGACCCAGCCGCTGCCGGTGCTTTTGGTCCACGTACACGATCAGTGGGTCGCGGTGCAGGTGGATGCGCTGGCCGGCTCGCGGGAAATCGTGGTGAAAAACCTGGGTCCTCAGTTTTCGTCGATACCCGGCATTGCCGGCGCGACCATTCTCGGGGACGGCCGCGTGGTGCTGATTCTCGACCTGTTTGCGCACATCCGGCGCTTTCACGCCAAGCTGCTGGCGCTGCACGTCGCGGGGCATGCGCCGGTGCGCCATGTCGAACCCGAACAGGCGCGGCCGTTGCTGGTGATGGTGGTGGATGATTCGGTAACGGTGCGCAAGGTCACCGGCCGCTTGCTGGAGCGCAACGGCATGAACGTGCTGACGGCCAAAGATGGCGTCGATGCCATGGCGCTGCTGCAGGAGCACACCCCGGACATCATGCTGCTGGACATTGAAATGCCGCGCATGGACGGCTTCGAGGTGGTCAGCAAGATTCGCGGAGACGACGCCTTGAAGCACCTGCCGATCATCATGATTACGTCGCGATCAGGGCAGAAGCACCGCGACCACGCCATGGCACTGGGCGTGAACGAATACATGAGCAAGCCGTATCAGGAAGCCGCACTGCTGGAAAGCATCGCCCACTGGAGCCACGCCCATGTCTGACACGACGACGCAAACGGCGCGGCTCACCAGCCTGACCGGGTTGCTCATCCCTTTGAATGACCGGCACCTGCTGCTGCCCAACGTGGCGGTCGCCGAACTGATCGACTATCAGGACAGCGTCGCCGACCCCGCCGCACCCCAGTGGTACTTGGGCCCGATCAATTGGCGCCACCGCAGCCTGCCGCTGCTCAGCTTCGAGGCCGCCTGCGGCAGCCGCGCCCGGGTCGGAGGCCGCGCCCGCATCGTCGTGCTCAACGCCCTCGGCGGCCGGCCCGACCTCAAATTCATCGCCCTGCTGACCCAAGGCATTCCTCGCTCGTGCAAGCTCGACAGCCAGCTCAGTTATGTCGACGTGCCGCTGGCCGAGCTGGAGCTGGCCGCGGTGCAAGTGGGCGAGACCGTGGCGAAGATCCCGGACCTTGTGGCGCTGGAGGAGTGGTTGGTTGAGGCGGGGTTGGTGCAGATGACACCGAGCTTGTAAGCGATTCCCCGGCTCTCAAGCGCCGCAGGTTGCATGCCGGACACAGCCCCTGTAGGAGTGAGCTTGCTCGCGAAGACTGCTTTTCAGCCGCTGAAAATTTGGTGGATGTACCGACCCTTTCGTCCGTATGCGGCCCAGAGCAAGCTCGCTTCCAGGACTGCATGTCACCCGCCGCAGGTTGCATGCCCAACACAGCCCTTGTGGGAGTGAGCTTGCTCACGAAGACTGCATTTCAGCTGCTGGAGATTTAGCGACCGTCCTGGCCTCTTCGCGAGCAAGCTCGCTCCCACAATTTGATCTCCTGCATGCTCAACTTGTGTCTGTCCGAAGGATTCAGGAGTTGCCAGCGGAAGCCGGCTCAGATCAGGCTGAAGTGTTTCGCTTTCACAGATTCAATGTCGGTGAGGTTCCCTGCATCGGCGTCCGCTATGCCGTCAGAGATAGCGTGCATCTGGCGCATCTCGGCCTCGAGGTAGCGGCTCAGTGCTTGCTGAAGGTGATATTGCCGATCACGCCCAGTGGCGCCGGCCAACTGGTCAAGTGTTTGTACTGTTTCTTCATCGGCTTGAAATGACAGGACAGTCGATGACATGAGATCTCCGGGCGCTTGAAAGGCATATATGTCGCTCTCAAAGGTAGGAGTCTGGGTCGGAAAAGGCAATTCAGGCGGTCGCGGCATCGGGATCAGACTTCAAATTTGTGAAGCAGACAGTTTAATCAGTCAAAAAGGGTCGACTGCGGTACATATATATCGCTTTCCTCTCAAATTCCTCCTAGACGCCGAGCCGAATAAACAGCATATTCGGCTCATACAGTGAGCCGAATATGATCGCTAATCGGCTCACACTCCTCCGAGGCGTCCGGTGAAACAGTCAGCAAAGTGGATTTGGCAACACCCCCAATGGCCGTCCTTTTCCTGGGATGTGGAGCCATTGGCGCCGCTGTTGCGGGCCTGCAACCAGGCGCAGGGGCAGTTATTGGGGATGATGGGCGCGTCAGGCGCCGACGCGAAGGTCGAGCGCGAACTGGACGCTGTGCTGCAGAACGTCATCACCTCATCGGCCATTGAGGATGAGCAACTCAATGTGGAGTCGGTGCGTTCTTCGCTGGCCAAGCGGCTCGGGCTCGCCAGCGATGAACGGGTGACTGCCCGAAGCGAAGGTCTTGCGGAGCTGATGCTGGACGCCACTCAACAACACGATGGGCCGCTGACGTCTGAACGGCTAATGCACTGGCATCGCTTGTTGTTTCCCGACACTAGCGCGCTGACGGCACGCCCCATTCAGGTCGGAACGCTCAGAGGGCCTGAGCCCATGCAGGTCGTGTCCGGTCGCATCGACCGGCCCGTGGTGCATTTTGAGGCGCCTGGACGCGAAGGCCTGGAGCAAAAGCTCGATGACTTTTTCTACTGGTTCAACAGCAGCCATGCCGATCCTACCCTTGACCCACTGATCCGCGCGGGCATCGCGCATTTCTGGTTCGTGACGCTGCACCCGTTCGACGATGGCAACGGACGTTTGACCCGCGCGATCACTGACTTGGCCATGGCCCAGGGCGAACACCAGGCCATACGCTTTTACGCCATGTCCGCCAGCATCCTTGCCCGGCGTCAGGATTATTACCGGATTCTGGAAGCAACCCAGCGCGGTGGCCTGAACATCACGGAGTGGCTCGTCTGGTTTCTACAGACCTTGCTCCACACCCTGGAGCAGGCCATGCAGCGTATCGAGCGCGTGTTGGCGAAGGCGAGGTTCTGGCAAGCCCATCGGGATGACGGCCTGTCTGCGGAGCAAATCAAAGTGCTCAACCGATTGATGAATGGCGACCTGCTGGCGGAGAAGCCGGACTCGGGTTTTGCCGACGGCATCAGCGCCGGCCAATACCAGGCCGTCGCCAAAGTCAGTAAAGCCACCGCCACCCGGCATCTTGCAGACCTGCTGGCGAAAGGCTGCCTGCTTAAGCTGCCAGGTGGCGGGCGCAGCACTCGGTATCAGATCAACTGGCCCGACTGATCATTACTCTCAGCGTAACGATCCCGCCAGTTGCTTGATTGATGCCGCACCTGAACCCCTCCTAATCTGCCCCACGACAGCGAACTCGTGGAGTCAGCATGACCACAACAACGAAACTTGACCCGCGCTGGTCGCGTCGTCGCACTGAGAAACTGCGACGGCTCGACCTGGTGCGTTCCTTTGCCGATGGCGTTGTACTGCCGACCGACAAGATTGTCGCGGCGCTTGAGGCGCTGATTGCGCCGGGCGATCGCGTGGTGCTGGAGGGCAATAACCAGAAGCAGGCGGATTTCCTTTCGCGCTCACTGGTCAAGGCCGATCCCGCCAAGCTCCACGACCTGCACATGATCATGCCCAGCGTGGGTCGGGCCGAGCACCTGGACCTGTTCGAACGCGGCATCGCCCGTAAGCTGGACTTCTCTTTCGCCGGCACCCAAAGCCTGCGCATCAGCCAGTTGCTGGAAGACGGCCTGCTGGAAATTGGTGCGATTCATACGTACATCGAGCTGTATTCCCGCCTGCTGGTTGACCTGATTCCCAACGTCGTGCTCTCGGCCGGTTTCATGGCTGACCGCGCCGGCAATATTTACACCGGCGCCAGCACCGAAGACACCCCCGCCCTGATCGAACCGGCCGCCTTCAGCGACGGTATCGTCATCGTGCAGGTCAACCAGTTGGTGGACGACGTCAGCGACCTGCCGCGCGTGGACATCCCGGCGTCATGGGTCGATTTCGTGGTTGTTGCCGACAAGCCGTTCTACATCGAGCCGCTGTTCACCCGCGACCCGCGTCACATCAAGCCGGTGCACGTGCTGATGGCGATGATGGCGATTCGCGGGATCTACGAGAAACACAACGTCCAGTCCCTCAACCACGGCATCGGCTTCAACACCGCAGCCATCGAGTTGATCCTGCCGACCTACGGTGAATCCCTGGGCCTGAAGGGCAAGATCTGCCGCAACTGGACGCTTAACCCGCACCCGACGCTGATCCCCGCCATCGAAAGCGGCTGGGTCGAAAGCGTGCATTGCTTCGGCACCGAGCTGGGCATGGAAAACTACATTGCCGCACGGCCCGACGTGTTCTTCACCGGCCACGATGGCTCCATGCGCTCCAACCGGATGATGTGCCAGCTGGCCGGGCAGTACGCGGTTGACCTGTTCATTGGCGCCACGCTGCAAGTCGACGGCGACGGCCATTCCTCCACCGTTACGCGCGGGCGCCTCGCCGGCTTCGGTGGCGCGCCGAACATGGGTCACGACCCGCGCGGCCGGCGTCACGCCACGCCCGCCTGGCTGGACATGCGCCAGCAGAGCGGTGACGGGCCGGACGCCTATCTTGAACGCGGCAAGAAGCTCGTCGTGCAAATGGTCGAGACTTTCCAGGAGGGCGGCAAACCCACTTTCGTCGAGACGCTGGACGCTGTCGAAGTCGCGAAAAAGAGCGGCATGCCCCTGGCGCCGATCATGATCTACGGCGACGACGTCACCCATCTGTTGACCGAAGAAGGCATCGCCTATCTGTACAAGGCACGAACGCTTGAAGAGCGTCAGGCCATGATCGCCGCCGTGGCGGGGGTGACCTCCATCGGCCTGCGCCACAACCCGAAAGACACCGCCCGCATGCGCCGTGAAGGGCTGATTGCGCTGCCTGAGGATTTTGGCATTCGTCGCACCGATGCCAGCCGCGAACTGCTGGCGGCCAAGAGCGTCGCCGAGCTGGTGGAGTGGTCCGGTGGTTTGTACAACCCGCCTGCGAAATTCAGGAGTTGGTGATGCGCGCACTCAACGTAGCTTTCGATGCCTTCGATGCAGCGCCCGGTTCGGCCTCGCTGGCTGAGCGCCTGGCTGATCTGGCCGTGGATGCACTGATCGACGAAGCCGACCTGTCGCCAAAACCGGCGCTGGTCGATCGTCGCAGCAGTGGCGCTCACACAGATCTGCACCTGGGCTTGATGCACGCATCAGCGCTGTCGCTGTGGCCCGCGTTCAAGCAAATGGCCGACGCCGCCATCGCCATCGGCGAGCTCAACCCGGCACTGCGGGAAACCATCGGCCGCCTCGGTCGCGAGGGTGAAGCCGCGATGATGCGCACCACCAATGGGGTGAACACCCACCGTGGCGCGATCTGGGCATTGGGTTTGCTGGTCACCGCTGCCGCGCTGGACCCCGATGATCTCTCTCCGGAAGGGCTGTGCCAACGCGCGGGCCATCTGGCATTGATCGACGATCGTCATCAGGGCGAGAGTCAGAGCCATGGCCAGGCCGTTGCGCAGAAATACGGCGCAACGGGCGCCCGGGAGCAAGCGCAAGCGGGTTTCCCTGCCGTCACCCAAACCGGTTTGCCGCAACTCCTCCGCAGCCGCGCCGCCGGGCATGGCGAGCAGAACGCGCGACTCGATGCACTGTTGGCGATCATGACCACGCTGTCCGATACCTGCGTGCTGTATCGCGCCGGTGAAGCAGGCCTGCACGCCATGCAACACGGTGCGCAGCAGGTACTGGACGCCGGCGGCAGCGCGACCCTCAGCGGCCGTCGCGCGCTGAATCAGCTGGATCAACAACTGCTGAGCCTGAACGCCTCTCCCGGCGGCGCTGCCGATCTGCTCGCCGCTTGCCTGTTTATTGATCGCCTGGAGCCTGGGCTCGGCGATGCAACGAGGAACGTCTGATCATGGAAACCCTGTCTTTTGAATTCCCTGCCGGGCAGCCGCCATTGGGTCGCGCGCTGGTGGGTTGCGTCGGTTCGGGTGATCTGGAAGTGCTGCTGGAGCCGGGGACCCCGGGCAAGTTGACCATTCAGGTGCTGACGTCGGTCAACGGCAGTTCGGCGCGCTGGGAAAATCTCTTTCAGCGCATGTTCGACGGCCAGACGCCACCGGCCATGAGCATCGACATCCATGATTTCGGCGCCACGCCGGGCGTGGTTCGGCTGCGCCTGGAGCAAGGTTTCGAGGAGGTCGGCCATGACTGACAGCACGCGGCTTCTGCAGCAGCACAGCTTCGTCGAGCTCGGCGCCCGGCAACGCGCCCGCGCACTGCTGGACAACGGCAGTTTTCGTGAGCTGATCGATCCCTTCGAGCGTCTGGTTTCCCCTTGGCTGGCCAAGCAGGGCGTCGTGCCCCAGGCCGACGATGGCGTGGTAATCGCCAAAGGCACGATTGAGGGCAAGCCGGTGGTGATCTGCGCCATCGAAGGCGGCTTTCAAGGCGGCAGCATGGGCGAAGTCGGCGGCGCGAAAATGGCCGGCGCGCTGGAACTGGCCGCCGAAGACAATCGCAAGGGCATCCCCACCGCAGCCGTTCTGCTGCTGGAAACCGGGGGCGTGCGCTTGCAGGAAGCCAACCTCGGGCTGGCGGCCATTGCCGACATTCACGCCGCCATTGTTGACCTGCGTCGCTATCAGCCGGTGATCGGCGTAGTGGCGGGCAGCGTCGGCTGCTTTGGCGGCATGTCGATTGCGGCGGGTTTGTGCAGTTATCTGGTCGTCACCCAGGAAGCCCGTCTGGGCCTGAACGGTCCGCAAGTCATCGAGCAGGAAGCCGGCATCGAAGAATACGATTCCCGCGACCGGCCCTTCATCTGGAGCCTGACCGGGGGCGAGCAACGTTTTGCCAGCGGTCTGGTGGACGCCTTTGTCGCCGACGACATCAGCGCCATTCAGCAACAGGTGCAGGCGTTGTTGCACAAGGGCAAGCCCGAGCAGGAACGCAGCAGTCGTTACGCGTTTTTCCTCGAACGTCTGGCCCAAGTGGACACGGCCCGGCAGATAGAGCCCGCTGCCGTGCGCACTGCCTATCAAGGAGACCGGTCATGAGTGCTTACTCCCATCGTGGATTGAACTGGTTCAACGCGCTGGCCGCGAACGCCGCTGAAGTGGCGGGGCTGCCGGCATCGGTCAAAGCGGCTGACGGTACGCTGGGTGATCGTCCTGCGCGATTCCTGGCGGTGGTTGCTGATCCTGCCAACCGCTTTCCCCGCGCACAAAACGGCGAAGTCGGATTGCTGGAAGGCTGGGGTCTTGCCCAGGCGGTGGAAGGCGCCATCGAGCTGGATCGGGACAGCGACAACAAGCGCACGCTGATTGCGATCATCGACGTGCCGAGTCAGGCCTATGGCCGCCGCGAGGAAGCGTTGGGCATTCACCAGGCGCTGGCCGGTGCCGTTGACGCCTATGCGCGGCCCCGACTGGCCGGGCATCCGGTGATCGGGCTGCTGGTGGGCAAGGCGATGTCCGGCGCGTTTCTCGCCCACGGTTATCAGGCCAATCGGCTGATTGCCCTGCGCGACCCCGGCGTTATGGTTCACGCCATGGGCAAGGCTTCTGCGGCGCGGGTGACGCTGCGCAGCGTCGAAGAACTGGAAAAACTCGCCGCGAGCGTGCCGCCGATGGCCTACGACATCGACAGCTACGCCAGCCTCGGTTTGCTCTGGGAAACCCTGTCGGTCAGTGAGATTGAGCAGCCAACGGCGTCGGATCTCACCCTGGTTCAGGACTGTCTGATTGCAGCGATTAAAGACACCCTGGCCGGGGCCAATGACCTGAGTACACGCCTGGGCGCGCCGAACCGTGCGGCGTCGTCGAAAGTGCGCGAGCTGTTGCGGGCGCAGTGGTAATGAGTACTTTCCAGCCGGTGCTGCCCCACGATTTGTTGTGGGGTTTGCCGACGGCTGCGTTGCCGATCGACGCACCGGCGTGGGCGTTCGAGGCCATCGGCCTGGGTCATCCGGTGGTAGTGCGCCGCGCTCGTGTCGGGGCAGGACTGGTAGCGGTGGGCGTGAGAGGTCAGTCCCGGGATCAGCGCTACGCCACCCACATGAAGCTCGACGATGTGCAGCGGCGCGTGCGGCCTGAAGAGTTGATCGTCATGACGCCTGACGCTGATTGGCCGGCGTTGCGCGCCTTGCAGCAGATCCGTCCCGTGATGCATGCGCTCGGCCTGCCATGGGGCGTGGCGGGTGGCGCCGGTTTTGAGCTGGCGAGTGGCGTGCCGGTGCTGCACGCGGAGAGCGATCTCGATCTCATTCTGCGCACCCCGGATTTCTTTGATCGCCAGCACGCCGCTCGTTTGGTCGAACAGCTTGCCAGCGCGGTGTGCCGCATCGACCTTCAGCTTCAAACCCCGGTTGGTGCCGTAGCGCTGCGCGAATGGGCAGGACCGTCACGCCAGGTGCTGCTCAAAGCCGAAGACGGCGCGCGGCTTGTGGATAACCCGTGGCTGGCGCAGGCGGTTGCGGCATGAGCAGCTTCTGGGCGTTTCCCGGCCAGGGCGCGCAACAGCCGGGCATGCTCCACGGGCTGCCGGAGCATCCTTTGGTTGAACAGTGCCTGTCAGAAGCGAGCGCTGCGTTGAACGAGGACGTCCTGACGCTGGACACCGCCCCCGCGCTGCAATCGACGCGAGCCGTTCAGCTGTGTTTGTTGATCGCCGGCGTCGCCTGTGCGCGCGTGTTGATGGCGGATGAAAACGCCCCTGACATGGTTGCGGGTTTGTCCATCGGCGCTTATCCCGCCGCCGTCATCGCGGGCGCTCTGGATTTTTCGGATGCCGTGCGTCTGGTGGCGCTGCGGGGCGAGCTGATGCAAAGCGCTTATCCACAGGGCTACGGCATGACCGCGCTGATCGGGCTCGACCAACCCACGGTCGAAGGCCTGATCGCTCACATTCACAGTGTTGAGGCGCCGGTCTACCTGGCCAACATCAACGCCGATAGCCAGTTTGTCATTGCCGGGCAAGACGACGCCATGGCGGCGGTCGCCGCGCTCGCCAAAGAGCAGGGCGCTGCGGCAGCCAAACGGCTGGCGGTCAGCGTGCCCTCCCATTGCGAGCTGCTGGCTAAACCTGCAAACGTTCTCGCCGAAGCGTTTTCCCGGGTAGCGGTGAAAGCACCGACGCTGAAATACCTCAGCGGCAGCACCGCGCGGCCGATGCTCAGCGCGGACAAGGTGCGCGACGATCTGGCGTTCAACATGTGCCGTGTCATCGACTGGCGCAGCACGGTGCAAACCGCGTACGAGCGCGGCGCGCGCCTGCACATCGAACTGCCGCCGGGTACCGTGCTTACCGGTCTGGCACGCCGCGTCTTCGAACAAGGATCGGCCGTCGCTTTCCAGGGCGCCCGGCTGGACACGCTCAGCGCGCTGTCGCGAGAGGAGGAACGCCGCCACTCATAAACCGACTGCTGCTTTCGAAGGAACACAAAAACAACAACTTCGACGATGCAATTTGAGGATTAGAACAATGGTGATTTATGGCGTGGCGTTACTCGCAATCTGCACCCTCGCGGGGGTGATTCTCGGTGATCTGCTTGGCGTGCTGCTGGGCGTGAAATCCAACGTGGGCGGCGTCGGGATCGCGATGATCCTGTTGATCTGCGCACGACTGTTCATGCAAAAGCGCGGCGGCATGAGCGAAGGCTGCGAAATGGGCGTCGGCTTCTGGGGCGCTATGTACATCCCGGTGGTCGTGGCCATGGCCGCTCAGCAAAATGTCGTTACGGCGCTCAAGGGCGGGCCGATCGCGGTCATCGCGGCGGTGGTGTCGGTGGTGGTCTGCGGCTGCACGATTGCCGTCATTAGCCGCATCAATAAGGGCGAGCCGCTGCCCAAAGAGGACGAACTGGCGAATCCGCTCCCGGTGATCGCGCCGACTGTTTCCCCAGCAGGAGGCCGCTGATATGTGGGAGCTCATTCAGAAAGACCTGATCAGTCAGGGCCTGGTCACCGCGTTCGCCGTCGTGGGCGTGGTGATGTGGATTTCGGTGGTGCTGTCCAAGCGACTGACGTTCGGGCGCATTCATGGTTCGGCCATTGCGATCGTCATCGGCCTGGTCCTAGCGTGGGTGGGCGGCACGATGACCGGCGGCCAGAAAGGGCTGGCGGACCTGGCGCTGTTCTCCGGAATCGGCCTGATGGGCGGGTCGATGCTGCGTGATTTCGCCATCGTCGCCACGGCCTTCGAAGTGCAGGCGACCGAAGCGAAAAAGGCTGGCTGGGTCGGCGCGTTCTCGCTGCTGCTCGGCACGTTGCTGCCGTTCATCGTCGGTTGCTGCGTGGCCTACGCGTTCGGTTATCGCGACGCCGTGAGCATCACCACCATTGGCGCGGGCGCAGTGACCTACATCGTCGGGCCGGTGACCGGTGCGGCGCTGGGCGCGACTTCGGACGTGATGGCGCTGTCGATCGCGACCGGTCTGATCAAAGCCATTCTGGTGATGGTCGGCACCCCGATGGCCGCGCGCTGGATGGGGCTGGATAACCCGCGCTCCGCGATGGTCTTCGGCGGTCTGGCCGGCACCGTGAGCGGCGTGACAGCCGGGCTCGCGGCGACGGATCGACGGCTGGTGCCTTACGGCGCGCTGACGGCGACCTTCCACACCGGGCTCGGCTGTCTGCTGGGGCCGTCGCTGCTGTACTTCATCGTCCGCGGGATTCTGGGCTGAGGCTTTGGGATGCGCGGTGTTCAGCAACATGCTGCCGCTGCGCGCCTGATTGCAGATCTACCTGCGAGCGTCGGAATCATGGGAGCGAGCTTGCTCGCGAAGGCTTACATTCACCTTGCAGAGAAAGCAGCTGAATGTCCTGGCCTCTTCGTGAGCAAGCTCACTCCCACAAGTCCTACGACTCGCCCGAGGTATCAAATTGACCGAGATTCTGTGGTAGCGAGCTTGCTCGCGAAGGCTTGCATTCAGCCTGCAGAGAAAGTGCTGAACGCCCCGGCCTCTTCGTGAGCAAGCTCACCCCCACAAGTCCTACGACTCGCCCGAGATATCAAATTGACCGAGATCCTGTGGGAGCGAGCTTGCTCGCGAAGGCTGCATTCAGCCTGCAGAGAAATTGGCTGCACGCCCCGGCCTCTTCGCCCCGATGCGGCCCAGACCAAGCTCACACCCACAGTGGAGATTGGATCGAGCTGAAGCCGGGATCAGGCCTGGGCCAGCCGGTTCGAGTACATCCGGCATTCCGCCAGCAACGCCAGCAGGTTCGGGTCGCGTTCGCGGGCTTTGAGGAAGACCAGTCCGATGTGCTGCTGCATGCGATAGCGCTGTTGCAATGGGATCAGCCGCACACGGTTTTCATACACGGCCGCAATCCTCCCCGGCAGCAGCGCGTAGCCCACACCCGAGCTGACCATGCTCAGCAGCGTGAAGATGTCGTTCACCTGCATGGCGATTTTCGGTTCAAACCCGGCCTGTTCAAACACCCGGGCGCCGTCGCGGTGGGTGGCAAAGCCCTGGGTCAGCGTAATGAACGTCGCTTCGCGCAGATCGCCCAGGTTCACTTCGCTTTGCTGAGCGAAGGGTGAATCCACCGGGGCCGCGAGGAAGATATCGTCTGAGAACAGCGGCAAATGCTCGCAGTCCGGATCACTCACGGATTCGTTCAGCGACACCAGAATCGCATCCACTTCCATGTTCTTCAGCTTGTAGAAAAGGTCGATGTTCGAGCCCAGAATCAGGTCGATATTAAGTTCGCTGCGGCGGATCTTCAGGCCCATGATCAGCTGCGGCACGGTTTTGACCGTCAGTGAATACAGCGCCCCCAGCTTGAACCGCGCCGCCGAAAACCCGGCCGCCTGCCGGGTCTGTTCGATGGTGCCGAGCACGTCCTGCACCAGCTTCTGCGCACGCTCCTCCAGCACATATGCGCCTTCGAGCGGTGTGAGGTTGCGACCCTCGTGCTTGAACAGCGGACACCGCAACGCGCTTTCCAGCGAGTGAATCGCCCGATGCACGCTGACCGTGCTTGTCTGCAACTCGGCCGCCGCCCGAGCCAGATTGCCGGTGCGCATGAACGCCAGGAAGATTTCCAGCTTCTTGAGGGTGAGCTCTTCGTCGATCTGCATCGTGTGGGCCCGCGCCGGGTTCTTGTTTTGAGAGCGCCCGATTGTGCCGAAGAGATCGGCGGCTGGCTGCATTAAATTCTCGATAACACGACACAATTCGTTGTCATTGCGGTTCAGAAGCAGGACCCTTGACGCGTGTCGTGCAACTTAGAGAGGTAGTGTGCGGATGTACTACGGAGAAAAATTCAACGCCTGGACCCACTTGGTGGGCGCGATTCTGGCGACGATCGGTGCGGTCTGGATGCTGGTTGTCGCGACGATGGCCGGAGACATCTGGAAGATCATCAGCGTGGCGGTCTACGGTGTGGCCCTGGTGATGCTGTACAGCGCGTCGACGGTTTATCACAGCGTTCGCGGTCGGGCGAAAGTGATCATGCAAAAGGTCGATCACTTTTCCATCTATTTGCTCATCGCCGGCAGCTACACGCCGTTTTGTCTGGTGACGCTGCACGGGGCGTGGGGCTGGACGTTGTTCGGCATCGTCTGGGCGCTGGCGATCATCGGGATTCTGCAGGAGATCAAGCCCCGCTCCGAAGCCCGCGTGATGTCCATCGTCATTTACGCGGTCATGGGCTGGATTGTGCTGGTCGCGGTCAAGCCGCTGATCGCCGCGCTGGGCATGGCCGGATTCGTCTGTCTGGCGCTGGGGGGCGTGTTCTACACCGTAGGGATCATTTTCTTCGCGTTCGACACCAAGGTCCGACACTTCCATGGGGTCTGGCACCTGTTCGTCATCGCCGGCAGCCTGCTGCACTTTGTCGCGATCATGCGTTACGTGTTGTGAGGCTGGGCATCGCTGACCCAGCTCCTGCACATTCGGATCTTACGCAGCGTACGTAGTTGGGCGATCCATGCGCTGCTTCGGTGCATGGCGTCCTTCAAATCACTGATCACTTTCTGTACACCCCACAGCCTTGCGCGCTTTCCCTTCTGCACCAATGCGGATAACTTCCGCACCCGATTGAAGCATTTAATTCATTTATTTTATTTGTTGAATTATTTGATTCGTCATCCTAGTCTGATCCTCGAAACGCCCCCTCTTGTGGTAAGGCGGCCTTCTTGAACTGACTGATCAATCGGGGAGCAAGACATGAATGTGAAAGTACTCTTGAGCATGGCCGTGGCAACCGCCTTTTCCGCATCCACCTGGGCCGCTGACTGGACCGTCGGCGCCAACGTGGGCAACGTGCCGTGGGAGTTTCAGGACGCCAAAGGCGAGATCGTCGGCTTCGAAGTCGACGTGGTGAAGGAAGTCGCCAAGCGCGCCGGCAAGACCGTGGAATTCGTCAACATCCCGTTTAACGGCCTGTTCAGCGCCGTGCAGTCCAAACGCGCTGACATCGCCATTTCCTCGATCACCATCACGCCCAAGCGCCTTGAATCGGTCGGCTTCGCCCAGCCGTATTACGACAGCGACCAATCCCTGTCCGTGCTCGCCAAATCCGGCATCAACGGCCTGCAAGACATGGACGGCAAAGTGGTCGGCGTCGACACCGGCTCCACCGGCGACATGTGGGTCAACGCCCATCAGGCCGAATACAGATTCAAGGAAGTCTCACGCTACGAAGGGCTGTCGCCTGCGATGCTCGATCTCGCGTCTGGCCGCATGGACGGCTATATAAGCGATATCCCGGCGGTCCTGTACTACATCAAAGACAAGCCGCAATACAAAGTCGTCGCGAAAATTCCTACCGGTGAGAAGTACTCGTTGATGCACGCCAAGGGCTGGGCATCGGCCGGTCAGGTCAACGACATCATCAGCACGATGAAGAAAGAAGGCGTGATCGCCGACCTGCACAAGAAGTGGTTCGGTGCCGACGCTGATCCGGAGTCCAGCACCGTCAAAGTGGTCGATGTGCTCAAGTAACCCCTGACCGCTCACGGCCCCGCCCGTCACTGCTCGCCACCAAGGAATCGCAATGGAGTTGTTAGAAACGTTCTTCAACTGGAGCGTGTTCGTCGATGCGCTGCCACTGATGCTCCGCGGCCTGGGCGTGACGGTGATGCTTGGCGTGGTCAGCATCATTCTCGGCCTGGTGGGCGGGCTGGTGCTGGCGATGCTGCGTTTGTACGGGTACGCGCCGGTGCGGTTTCTGGCGCGGGTGTACATCGACGTGCTGCGCTCGATTCCATTGCTGGTGCTGTTGGTGCTGATCTATTACGCGCTGCCGTTTGTGGGCATTCGCCTGTCGTCGTTCGCGGCGGCCACGGCGGCGCTGTCACTGGTGTCCTGCGCGTACTCGGCGGAGATTTTCCGCTCCGGCATCGAAGCCATTCCGCGCGGTCAGTTCGAAGCCTCGGCGTCCCAGGGCATGAGCTTTTTCAACACCATGCGCGACATCATCCTGCCCCAGGCCATGCGCATCGTCATGCCGCCGATGACCAGCAACTGCATCAACGTCATGAAAGACACCGCGCTGGCGTCGGTCGTGGCGATGCCTGATCTGCTTAAACAAGCCACTCAGGCGCAAGCATTGTCAGCCAACCCCACACCACTGGTGGGCGCGGCGGTCATGTACCTGTTGCTGCTTCTGCCGCTGGTGCAACTGGTGAGCTGGATCGAGCGGCGTAACGGCGCCGGGAGGAAAAGCGCATGAGCACCGTCATTGAAATGGAAGGCGTGGCCAAGTTTTACGGGCCGTTCCAGGCCCTGATCGACATCAACCTGACCGTCGATCAAGGCGAAGTCGTGGTTATCCTCGGGCCGTCAGGCTCCGGGAAATCCACACTGATTCGATGCATCAATCTGCTGGAGGAATACCAGCAGGGCGACATCCGCGTCGGCAGCCAACGTGTTGAAACGGGCCCGAAACTGGCGGGCATTCGTTGCGAAGTCGGCATGGTTTTTCAGAATTTCAATCTGTACCCGCACCTCACCGTGCTCGCCAATGTGGCCCTGGCGCCGGTCCGGGTGCGCGGCATGTCTCGGCGTGACGCCAATGAACGTGCGCGCCTGCTGCTGGAGAAAGTTGGCATGGGCGCCCACGCGGCGAAATACCCGAGCCAGCTGTCCGGCGGCCAGCAGCAGCGCGTGGCCATCGCCCGGACCATGGCCATGGAACCACGGGTGATCCTGTTCGACGAGCCCACGTCGGCGCTCGACCCGGAGATGGTCGGCGAAGTGCTGGACGTCATGCAGAACCTCGCCCGCTCGGGCGTGACCATGGTCGTCGTGACCCACGAAATGGGCTTTGCGCGCAAGGTCGCCGACCGGGTGATCTTCATGGAGAACGGCCGAATCATCGAACAGAACAACCCGCACGATTTCTTCACGGCCCCGCAAGAGCCGAGAACCCGCGCGTTTTTGCAGGCCATCCTGCATCACTGATCAGACTCTGGAGCTCATCCCTTGAATGCCTTGGACATCGATTACGTACGCAGCCAGTTTCCCGCCCTCGGCAGCGGCTATGCCTACCTGGACAACGCCGGCGGCTCGGCCGTGCTCAAGCCGGTCGCCGAGCGCATCACCGATTACTTGCTTAATAGCGCCGTCCAGTTGGGCGCGTCCTACAGTGAGTCGGTAGACGCTGGCGCACGTGTGATGAAGGCGCGGGAATCGGTCGCGCAACTGATCAACGCGCGCTACCCGGAAGAGTGCGTGATGGGCGGCTCGACCACCCATTTGCTGCAAATCCTCTGCCGCGCCATCGCCCCGTCGATCAATCCCGGTGACGAAATCATCGTCACCAACTGCGACCACGAAGCCAACATCGGGCCGTGGGTAAGGCTGTGCGAAGACCGCGGCGCGACCTTGCGCGTCTGGGCCGTCGACGTCCAGAGCATGGACCTGGAATTGGCTGATCTGGATGCGCTGCTCAGCGACAAGACTCGCTACCTGGCCATGACCCACGCGTCGAACATCCTCGGCAGCGTCAACCCGGTCGCCGAAGTGGCGCGCAGGGTGCACGCGGTCGGCGGCAAGGTGTGCGTCGATGCCGTGGCCTACGCGCCCCATCGGCTGGTCGATGTGCAGGCCAGCGGCGCCGATTATTACGTGTTCAGTTTCTACAAGACCTTCGGCCCGCACTTCGCCGTGCTGTGGGGCAAACGCGAGGCGTTGCTGGAGCTGCCGAGCCTGAACCACTTTTTCATCGGCCAGGAGGTCATTCCCTACAAGCTTCAGCCCGGCAACTTGAACTACGAGCTGTCCTACGGCTGCATCGGCATCAGCGATTACCTGATCGACATCGGCCAACGCCTCGGCGCCAGCGGCAGCGAACGCCAGCTGATGCAGGCGGCGTTCGATGCCTTTGAAGTCCAGGAAGACCTGTTGGCCGAAACGCTGCTGGCGTTTCTGCGGGAGACGCCGGGTGTACGAATCATCGGAAAACCCCGTGTGACCGATGGTGATCGCGTGCCAACCATCAGCTTCGTGGTGGAGGGCATTCAGTCGGAAGCCATCGTGCGTCGGGTGGACAATCACCGCATGGGCATCCGCTTTGGTGACTTCTATGCGCGTCGCCTGATCGAACAGTTGGGCCTGACCCCTTACGGCGGCGTGGTTCGTGTGTCGATTGCCCACTACAACAGCGTCGATGAGCTGAATCGTCTGGTGGAGCATCTGGCCCAGGCGATCACAGAACTGCGTCCATCCTGACTTTTATCGAGCCTTTTTATGCCTGTACCCCAAACCCTGGCCGAGCTGCGTGCCGCCATCGTCGAACATCAGGAACGCCTGACCGCGCGGCAGCGTGACGCGGCGCATTACCTGAACGAGCACCCCCACGATGTGGCGCTGAACACGGTCGCGGCGCTGGCGAAAATCTCCGGCATCCCGTCCTCCGCGTTCATTCGGCTGGCCCAGGCGCTGGGCTTCGGCGGGTTCAGCGACCTGCAGCGTCTGTTCAAGCAGCCGTTGCAGCAGGCCGGGCAGGGCAGCTTTAAAGAGCGCATCCGGCACTATCGCGGCGAGCAGTTGCTCGATGACCCCACCGATGTGGGCGCCATGCTTTCGGCATTCAGCCGCGCGAATATCGTCTCGCTGGAGCACTTGGCCGAAGGCGAGCAAGTCGAGGCCATCGAGCGCGCCATCGAGCTGTTGGAGCAGGCGCGCACCACCTTCGTGGTCGGCATGCGTCGCTCGTTTCCCATGGCGTCCTACCTGAGTTATGCACTCAGCCGTGTCGGTCGTCGTGCCGTACACATCAGCGGTCTGGGCGGCAGCCTGCGCGAACAGGTCGGTGCGCTGCACGGCGATGATGTGCTGGTGGCGGTGAGTTTTCCGCCGTACGCGCAGGAAACCATCGACGCTTGCCAGCAAGCCGTCGCTGCGGGGACGCCCATCGTGGCGATCACTGACAGCATTCTCAGCCCCATCGGACAAACCGCGTCGGTGATAATCGAGGTCAACGACGCCGAGCTGCTGGGCTTTCGTTCCCTGACCGCTGCGTTCTGCATTGCGCAGACCCTGGCCATGGGCCTGGCCTTTCGCACCGGCCAGAACCTCGATGGCCCCGACCATGATGCATTGAAAACCATCGACTGCTGAGCCCTGGCTTGGCGGTCTGCCGACTGTTCGAACGTTGCAGGAGTAGGCTTTTATGGCATCACCCATTCGAGATCTGGTCGGCTACGGCCGGCAGCGCCCCCAAGGCACCTGGCCCAACGGCGCGCGGCTGGCGGTCAACTTTGTCATCAATTACGAAGAAGGCTCGGAGCGCTCCCTGGCCATGGGCGATCCTGACCAGGAGAGCATGACCGAATGGGGCAGCTATCAATTTCCCGACGGCGTGCGCAATCTGGCGATGGAGTCGATGTACGAATACGGCGCTCGCGTCGGCATCTGGCGGATCCTCGACATCCTGCAACAGGCCAACGTCCCGGCGACCTTTCATGCCTGTGCGGTGGCCTTCGAGCAGAACCCGGATGTCGCCAAAGCGGCTGTCGAGCTGGGCCATGAAA
This sequence comes from Pseudomonas sp. W5-01, assembly GCF_046540435.1. Classification (NCBI taxonomy): domain Bacteria; kingdom Pseudomonadati; phylum Pseudomonadota; class Gammaproteobacteria; order Pseudomonadales; family Pseudomonadaceae; genus Pseudomonas; species Pseudomonas sp. W5-01. Next base: position 209,563 of record NZ_JAXCIP010000006.1, on the reverse strand, counting down.
TCTGCAGTCACGGTTATCGCTGGGAGGAGGTCTTCCGCCTGACCGAGGCCGAAGAGCGCGAGCACATTCGCCTGGCGATCGAGTCGTTCGAACGCACCTGCGGCAAGCGTCCGGTGGGCTGGTATTGCCGCTACGGCGCCAGCGTTCATACGCGTCGGCTGGTGGCGGAAGAGGGCGGGTTTCTCTATGACTCAGACGCCTACAACGATGACGTGCCGTATTTCGTCGACGTCGAGGGCAAGCAACATCTGGTGGTGCCGTACACCAGCGACGTCAACGACTTCCGCTACTGGAACTCGCCGGGCTTGTCTCAGGCGTCCGATTTCCTCGAGTACATGAAGGAAAGCTTCGATGTGCTGTACGAAGAGTCCGCCGACGGCCTGCGAATGATGTCCATCGGGCTGCACCCGCGCATGGTCGGACGTCCGGGTCGTGTCCGCGCGATCAAGCATTTCATCGAGTACGCCCAGGCCCGCGAAGGCGTCTGGTTCACCACCCGCGAAGAGATCGCCAAGGCCTGGCTGACCCGCGCCTGAGGGAGTGAACGACATGCAGGCTTTTGATTTGATCATCCGCAACGCCAATGTGGTGACGGCGGCGGACGGTTTCCTGTGCGACATCGGCGTGCGCGACGGTCGAATCGTCGCGCTGGGCCTGGGCCTGCAAGGTGCGGCGCAGGAAGTTGATGCGCGAGGGCGGACCGTTACGCCGGGCGGGATCGACAGCCATGTGCATCTGGATCAGCCGACCGGCGATGGCTCGGTCATGGCCGATGACTTCGAGAGCGGCACTCGCTCGGCGGCGTGTGGCGGGACTACAACAGTGATTCCCTTTGCCTGCCAGCAGAAGGGACAAAGCTTGCGGGCGGCGGTGGAGGATTACCATCGGCGTGCGGACGGTCGGGCGCTGATCGATTACGCGTTTCACCTCATCGTCACCGACCCTACCGAAGACGTGCTGCGCCGCGAGTTGCCCGAGCTGATTGCCGAGGGCTACACCTCCTTCAAGATCTACATGACCTATGACGCGTTGAAGCTCAACGACCGGGAGATTCTGGAAACCCTGTCGGTGGCGCGGGCCGAAGGCGCGATGGTGATGCTGCACGCGGAAAACAGCGACTGCATCGCTTGGTTGACCGAGCGCCTGCTCGCCGCCGGTCTCAGCGCGCCGCGTTATCACGCCACGTCGCGGCCGATGCTGGTCGAGCGCGAAGCCACCCACCGGGCCATTGCGCTGGCCGAGCTGGTGGATGTGCCGATTCTCATCGTGCACGTGTCGGGGCGCGAGGCCATCGAGCAGATCCGCTGGGCGCAGAGCCACGGCTTGAAGGTCTACGGCGAAACCTGTCCGCAGTACCTGTTTCTGACTGCGGAATCGCTGGGCTGCGATGACAGCTTCGAAGGCGCGAAATGCATCTGCAGTCCGCCGCCGAGAGACGCCGGTAATCAGCAAGTGGTCTGGGACGGCCTGCAGAATGGCTCGTTCGAAGTGTTCTCATCGGATCACGCGCCGTTTCGCTACGGCGGCCCGGACGGCAAGCGTGCCCACGGCGAGACGGCGCCGTTTTCCGAAGTGGCCAATGGCATTCCGGGCGTCGAGACGCGCATGGCGCTGCTCTGGTCGGAAGGCGTGCGCAAGGGGCGAATCAGCCCGCAGGCGTTTGTCGCGCTGACGGCCACTAGTGCGGCGCGGCTGTACGGGTTGTATCCGCGCAAGGGCAGCATCGCCATTGGCTCGGATGCGGATCTGGTGATCTGGGATGAGGACCTGGACATCGAGCTAACCAATGAAATGCTGCACCACAACGTCGATTACACCCCGTACGAGGGGACGCGCTTGAGTGCATGGCCGGCGATGACGTTCGCCAGAGGGGAGCGGGTCTGGGACGGCAGTTCGTTGGGTGAACCGGGGCGCGGAGAGTTTCTGCCCTGCGCCCGGCCGCAGCCTGCGAAAGCCCGGCGTCGAGCGTCGGAATTGCCGCAGTGAGGACTAAATCACTGGCGGATGTACGCGACCCTTGTAGGACTGGCTTCAGCCGGGAAGGGGCCGGCGTGCGCACCATCAATCTTGCGGCGTGACGACTGACGCCTTCCCGGCTGAAGCCGGTCCTACAAATCCCCCCACAACTGTTGCGCGATGCTCAGCGCCACCACTGGCGCGGTTTCGGTGCGCAGCACGCGGGGGCCGAGGCGGGCGGCGTGGAAACCGGCGTCCTGTGCCTGGGCCACTTCGGCGTCGTTCAGCCCACCTTCAGGACCAATCAAAAAGGCCAGACTGCCGGGCTTTTCATGGCTGGTCAGCGGCGCCGCGACCGGGTGCAGCACCAGCTTCAAGTCCGCTTCCGTCTGCTTGAGCCACTCGGCCAGAGTCACCGGCCCATGAATCACCGGCACCACCGAGCGCCCGCACTGTTCGCAGGCGCTGATCGCGATCTGCTGCCAATGGGCCTGACGCTTCTCCGCACGCTCATCTTTGAGACGCACTTCGCAGCGCTCGCTGATGATCGGGGTAATCTGCGTCACGCCCAGTTCGGTGGCTTTCTGAATCGCCCAATCCATCCGCTCACCCCGGGAGAGGCCCTGGCCAAGATGGATCTGCAAGGGCGACTCCGGCTGACCGGCAAAGCGTTCGCTCACCTGCACCCGCACCTGCTTTTTTCCGACTTCCGCCAGCGTGGCGCGAAACTCATGGCCAGAACCATCGAACAGCTGCACCGCGTCGCCTTCGGACATGCGCAACACGCGGCTGATGTAATGGGCCTGGGCCTCTGGCAGTTCGTGCTCCCCGACGCTGAGGGTGGCATCGACGAAAAAGCGGGACAGTCTCATGGTTGTGTCTCTAAAGATTGTGTTGAATGCAGCGCCTGGAGAATGGGTGTAACGGCCTGCTAGCCTGGATCACGAAAATCCGGATGGAAGTTCTCTCTCACCGCCACACTCACGCTGCTGCGCGTCGCGATGTCGATCCCTTCGGTCGCTACATCGGCGAGGAAGTCGATCTGCTCCGGTGTGATTACGTAGGGCGGCAGGAAGTACACCACGCTGCCCAGCGGACGCAGCAAAGCACCTCGGGTCAGCGCGTGCTCGAACACCTTGAGCCCGCGCCGTTCCTGCCATGGATACGGCGTTTTAGTGGCCTTGTCCTGCACCATCTCGATGGCAATCGCCATCCCGGTCTGCCGCACTTCAGCGACGTTCGGGTGATCGACCAGATGCGCCGTCGCGGTCTTCATGCGCTGGGCCAGCGCCTTGTTGTTTTCGATGACGTTGTCCTGCTCGAAAATATCCAGCGTCGCCAACGCCGCCGCGCACGCCAGCGGGTTGCCGGTGTAACTGTGGGAGTGCAGAAACGCGCGCAGCGTCGGGTAATCGTCGTAAAACGCGTCGTACACATCATCGGTGGTGATGCACGCCGCCAGCGGCAGATAGCCGCCGGTCAGCGCCTTGGACAGGCACAGGAAGTCCGGGCGGATGCCGGCCTGCTCGCAGGCAAACATGGTCCCGGTGCGGCCGAAGCCCACGGCGATCTCGTCATGAATCAGGTGCACGCCATACCGGTCGCAGGCCTCGCGCAGTAGCTTGAGGTAAATCGGGTCGTACATGCGCATGCCGCCCGCGCCTTGAATCAGCGGCTCGATGATCACCGCCGCGACGCTGTCGTGATGCTCGGCGAGGGTTTGCTCCATCACCGCGAACATCGTCCGGGTGTGCTCTTCCCAGCTCACGCCTTCAGGCCGGTGGTAGCAGTCCGGGCTTGGCACCTTGATGGTGTCCATCAGCAGCGCTTTGTAGGTCTCGGTGAACAGCGGCACGTCACCGACCGCCATCGCGGCCATGGTTTCGCCGTGGTAGCTATTGGTCAGGGTGACGAAGCGCTTCTTGTCCGGCTTGCCGCGATTGAGCCAGTAATGAAAGCTCATCTTCAGCGCGACTTCGATGCAGGACGAACCGTTGTCGGCGTAGAAGCAGCGCGTCAGGCCTTCGGGCGTCATCGCCACCAGACGCTCGGACAGCTCGATGACCGGCTGATGGCTGAAGCCTGCCAGGATCACGTGCTCCAGCTGATCGACCTGATCCTTGATGCGCTGATTGATGCGCGGGTTGGCGTGGCCGAATACGTTGACCCACCAGGAGCTGACCGCGTCGAGGTAGCGCTTGCCTTCGAAGTCCTCCAGCCAGACCCCTTCGCCGCGCTTGATCGGAATCAGCGGCAGTTTTTCGTGGTCTTTCATCTGGGTGCAGGGGTGCCAAAGGACCTTCAGGTCGCGCTGCATCCACTGGTCGTTAAGGCCCATTACTCTTCTCCACATAGCGGCTCGCATGGCGCGAGGGCAAACAATCGCGCAAGCCTATGCAATGGATGCCAGCGGGACAACCTTTAGCGTGTTGTTTAAATCGCCGCGAGCGCCGCTTTCGAGCCTGACGGACATTGCTGGCGGGCGTTTCCCGGCTCGCGTATCCTTCGCGCTCTTCGAAAAATCGGACAACAAAATCCGACAATTCCCCCCGTTTTTCTCCGGAGTTCGCTGAATGCTTTCTGGTTGGCTGCGCGCCTGTGCGCTGGTGATGGTTGGGATGGTCAGCGCTTCAGCGCTTGCCGTGGATAAACCGCATACGGTGATCGTCGTCGGCGGTGGTCTGGCGGGACTCACGACGGCTTACGAGCTGCAGAGCAAAGGCTGGCAAGTCACCTTGCTGGAAGCCAAACCCACCGTCGGCGGCCGCTCCGGTCTGGCCGGCAGCGAGTGGATCGGCAACGCCAAGGCCCAGCCGGTGCTGAATCAGTACATTGATCGCTTCAAGATCAAGGCGGTGCCCGCGCCGGAATTTGTGCGGACCCCGAGCTACCTGATCGAAGGCGAGTACTTCACTGGCGCCGACCTGGCGACCAAACAGCCGGCGACCGCCGAAGCCATCAAGCGCTACGAAGCAGCGGTGGATGACCTGGCCCGTTCGATCACCGACCCCGACAACCCGGCGGCCAACAGCACCCTGTTTGCGCTGGACCAGATCACCGTCTCCAACTGGCTGGACCGTCTGAGCCTGCCAACGACCGCGCGCCAACTGATCAATCAGCAGATTCGTACGCGCTACGACGAACCTTCGCGTCTGTCGCTGCTGTACCTCGCACAGCAAACACGGGTCAATCGCAACGTCGACGACCGCGACCGCCGCGCCGCTCGCCTGCCGGGTGGTAGCGCCGTGCTGGCCGAGGAGTTCGTCAAACAGCTGAAAGTCATCAAGACCAATTCGCCGGTGTCGGCCATCAACCAGGACAAGGACGGCGTGACCGTCAAGGTCGGTTCGCTGGGCTACGAAGCCGAATATGTCGTGTTGGCCGTGCCGTTGCGCGCACTGAGCAAGATCCAGATGACCCCTGCACTGGACGCCCAGCGTCTGGGCGCGATAAAGAGCACCAACTACGGCTGGCATGACCAGATCATGCTCAAGTTCAAGACCCCGGTCTGGGACAGCAAGGCGCGCATGTCCGGCGAGATCTATAGCAACACCGGCCTCGGCATGTTGTGGGTCGAGCCTGCTTTGAAAGGCGGCGCCAACGTCGTGATTAACCTGGCCGGCGACAACGCCCGCATCATGCAGGCGTTCGGCGACAAGCAACTGGTGGATCAAGTGCTGATCCGCATGCAGGCGTTCTATCCACAGGCCCGCGGCGCGTTCACCGGTTATGAACTGCGTCGCTCCAGCATTGACCCGTCCAGCGGCGGTGCATACCTGGCCTTCGGCCCGGGCCAGATCAGCAAATACTGGCGCTTGTGGGAACGACCACTGCAGCGCGTAGCCTTTGCCGGCGAACACACCGACACTTTGTACCCAGGCACCCTGGAAGGCGCATTGCGTTCAGGTCAGCGCGCGGCCATTCAGGTGCAGGGCCTGTCTGAAGGCAAGTCGTACGAGCCGGTCAAAGCGCCGCCTCCGAAGGCCCCTGAACCGACCAAGGAAAGCAGCGGCGGCATTGGCGGCTTCTTCTCGAACATGTTCGGCGGTTCCAAGCCTGAGCCGAAACCGGCCGAGAAAGCCCCAGCGCCTGCTCCGACCCCGGCTCCAGCGCCTGCCCCGGTAACGCCGCCGCCAGCTCCAGTGGTTGAACCGTCCAAGCCTGCGGTCGTGGAGCCTGCGAAAAAGGCCCCGGCCAAGAAAGAACCGGCGAAGAAGGAGCCCGTCAAAAAGGCTCCGGCCAAACCGGCAGCCATCCACAAAGCCCCTGCCAAAACCGACGCTGCGAAAAAAGCGCCGGCCAAGGCCACGGGTGACAAGGCAGCACCGGCCACTCCGGCGGCTCCGGCAGCGGCTCCGGCAGCACCGGCGACCGACAGCAAAAACTGATCGGTAACGGCTGAAAGCAAAGGCGCGGCTTGATACCGCGCCTTTTTTTCGCCTGGATAAAACGTAACGCTGGCTTAATCTCATTCGGACGAAAATATGTCAGGAGATTTCAATCGGATTTCCTGATTCTTCAAAGCAACATTTTGCGCTTTCTTTCGATAGGTAAAGCGCTAGTCTCTCCTCGGCCCTCACAGGATATTCAGCATGCAGTTACGCAACTCATCTTCTCGCTATGGCTGGGTCAGCATCGTTTTGCATTGGGGTGTCGCGCTGACGGTGTTCGGCATGTTTGCGCTAGGGTTGTGGATGGTAGGGCTGGGCTATTACGACACGTGGCGTAAGGCCGGCCCTGACCTGCACAAGAGCATCGGCATCACGCTGTTCCTGTTCATGCTGATCCGGGTGATCTGGCGCTTCGTCAGCCCGCCGCCAGCAGCGCCTGCCACCCACAGCCGGTTTGTGAAAACGGCTGCGAAACTGGGCCATGCGTTTCTGTACCTGGACCTGTTTTTGGTGATGTTCGCCGGTTACCTGATTTCCACCGCAGACGGTGTCGGGATTCCGGTGTTTGGATTGTTCGAAGTGCCTGCCTTGATCAGCGGACTGCCCGACCAGGCAGACGTCGCAGGCACCGTGCACTTGTACCTGGCCTGGACCCTGGTGATTTTTGCAGGACTCCACGGGCTGGCCGCTTTGAAGCATCACTTCGTTGATCGTGATGCCACCCTTGTACGTATGCTTGGCCGCAAGGCCTGATACTCAATTCAACTAGAAAGGAAGACGACGTATGTTGAAAAAGACACTTGCTGCACTGGCCCTGGGTACCGCGCTGCTGACGGCCGGTCAGGCAATGGCCGCTGATTACACGATCGACAAGGAAGGCCAACACGCCTTCATCAACTTCAAGATCAGCCACCTGGGCTACAGCTTCATCTACGGCACGTTCAAGGACTGGAACGGCACATTCAGCTTCGACGCCGCCAAGCCTGAAGACAGCAAGATCAGCATCGACTTGAAGACCGCGAGCGTCTTCACCAACCACGCTGAACGTGACAAGCACATCAGCAGCAAGGACTTCCTCGACGTCGCGACCTATCCTGACGCCAAGTTTGTTTCCACCAAGGTCACCAACATCGGCAAGAATGCTGACGGTAAGACCACGGCTGACGTGATCGGCGACCTGACCCTGCACGGCGTGACCAAGCCGGTCACCGTCAAGACTACCTTCCTGGGTGAAGGCAAGGATCCATGGGGCGGCTACCGTGCCGGCTTCGAGGGCACTACTTCGATCAAGCGTTCTGATTTCGGCAAGATGATGGACCTGGGTCCACAGTCCGACACCCTGGAGCTGGACATCTCGTTCGAAGGCGTCAAAGCCAAGTAAGACGAGTTTTCGTGGTGATGAAGCGCCGACCTTTGGGTCGGCGTTTTTGTGTGTGGCATTGCTTGAATCACGCAAACAAAAACGCCCCGAACCAGTCGGGGCGTTTTATTGGCTGCGTAACAACCGGCGCTGCTTAACCTTCGCGGTTGCGGGTCAGCAGGGCTGGTTTTTCACCGCGTGGGCGGCTTGGCAACTGATCAAGTTGTTCAGCCGAAGGGAAACGATCGCCCTTGGACTCTTTGTGCATGATCTTCGGTGCTGGCTGACCGTCGCGAGGCCCGCGTACCGCTGGCTCCTGACGCGCTGGCTGGTCTTCGCGCGCCGGACGACGAGCACGAGGCTGGTCTTCGCGACGAGCCTGACCGTCACGGCCGGAACCGTTGCGAGGACCGCTGCGTTTGGCCGGTGCGCCGGCGGCGTCGGTGCTGGCGGAGCCGCCAGTGGCCGAACCACTGCGCGGACCGCTACGGCCTGGCGCCTGACCGCGAGGTGCCGGTGCGGCGCCCGTGGCAGGAGCGCCCGGGCGACGGCCGCGGCTCTGGTTCTTGTTCTGGTACGGGCTGACGTAGTCGGCGCGATTGCCGAAGTTATCCACTTCGTCATCCAGGAACTCGTCAGGTGCGCGATTAGCACCCGCAGCCGCTGGCTGCGACTGACGTGACTCGCTCGACGGGGTGCCCTGACGCGGCTTTTGAGGGCGCGCCGGACGTGCCGGGCGCTCGCCCGAAGGTGCTGCCGCGGCCGTTGCCGGCTTTTCCTTGCCCTTGTCTTTGCCTTTGTCCTTGCGACCGCCGCCACCGCCGCCGCCGTTTGGGCCGTCGCCACGCGGGCCACGGGCATTGCGCGGGTTACGCACATCCGGACGCTCGCGGACTTCCGGCTTCTCGGCTTCGACGGCCGTGATGTCGAAGCCCATCAGATCGCCGTCGGCAATCTTCTGCTTGGTCATGCGCTCGATGCTTTTCAGCAGCTTCTCTTCGTCCGGCGCAACCAGCGAGATCGCCTCGCCGCTACGGCCTGCGCGACCGGTACGACCGATGCGGTGCACGTAGTCTTCGTCGACGTTAGGCAGTTCGAAGTTGACCACGTGGGGCAACTGGTCGATGTCCAGACCACGGGCAGCGATGTCGGTGGCGACCATGATGCGAACGGTGCCGGCCTTGAAGTCGGCCAGCGCTTTGGTGCGTGCGTTCTGGCTCTTGTTGCCGTGGATCGCCACAGCGCTGAGGCCGTGCTTATCCAGGTACTCGGCCAGGCGGTTGGCGCCGTGCTTGGTGCGGGTAAACACCAGCACCTGTTCCCACGCGCCTTGAGTGATCAGGTGCGCCAGGAGCGAGCGTTTGTGGTTGGCCGGCAGGCGGAACACACGCTGCTCGATACGCTCGACCGTGGTGTTCGGCGGCGTGACTTCGATGCGTTCCGGGTTGTGCAGCAGTTTGCCGGCCAGCGCGGTGATGTCTTGGGAGAACGTTGCCGAGAACAGCAGGTTCTGACGCTTGGACGGCAGGCGTGCAAGGACTTTCTTCACGTCGTGAACGAAGCCCATGTCGAGCATGCGGTCGGCTTCGTCCAGGACAAGGATTTCAACGTGGGACAGATCGACGCTGCCCTGACCGGCCAGATCGAGCAAACGACCCGGGCAGGCAACCAGTACGTCAACGCCGCGCGCCATGGCCTGGACCTGCGGGTTCATGCCGACACCGCCGAAGATGCAGGTACTGACGAACTTGAGGTTCTTGGCGTAGATCTTGAAGCTGTCGTGGACTTGAGCGGCCAGTTCACGAGTAGGGGTCAGGACCAGAACACGCGGTTGGCGCGGGCCGTGACGCTGGGATTTGTCCGGATGACCGTTGGGAAACAACCGCTCCAGGATAGGGAGGGCGAAACCACCGGTTTTACCAGTACCTGTCTGGGCGGCGACCATCAGATCGCGGCCTTGCAACACGGCGGGAATGGCCCGCTGTTGCACTGGGGTAGGCTGGGTGTAGCCAGCAGCCTCGATGGCGCTGACTAAAGCCTCGGAGAGACCGAGGGAAGCAAAGGACATGAGTAATCCTGTCTTGAGTTGGGGCCATAGAGGCCCAAATAGGGATGATCTTCCAGGCGCAGACTAAAGGTTCTGCACGTAACGTGAATGCGCTCGACCCTGCTGCGGTCATCGCACAGTCCTTGGAAGGTGCAATGGCGTCCGGTCCTGTGGAGGTCTGTAAGTTCAACTCGGGCAGGGGCGCTAAAAAGTGCGCTGCTGACGTGTTCGAGAAGTCTTCTGTGAGACCGTGCACCCGGGCGCAAGCCTGGCGGGGACGCCGGAGTATAACAGAGCAATCACAACGCGCTGCTTTCCTGCTGCTCAACGGTTTTATCGACCTTTTCCTCCGATTCTGCAGGGAGTGTCGTCGGCGTTTCGCCGGTGTACCGCTCCACCAGTTTCGCGTACGCGGGCTCACGCTTGAAACGCTTCAGTTCTGCACTGAACCGCTGGGCCAGCAGGTCCATGCCGGCATTGCGGCGCAGCGCCAGGTACTGCCCCCGGTGATTGAGCACGGTCGGCAGCTGACTGACCTGGCCTTGGAGCTTGAGCCGCTCGATCATCTGCCGGCCCAGCAGGCGATCGGTCACCATCAGATCGATGCGGCCGCGAATCAGTTTGCCGAAGTTCGCTTCATGGCTCGGCGCAGGCTCTCGGATGAACGCCGTCGAGTTGTCGAACGCCGGGATGTATCGATAGCCCGGAGAGACGCCGATGGTCAGCCCGCGCAAGTCCTCCATGCTATTGAAGGCATGGGGTCTGGCATTGGCCTGAAACAGCACCCAGTCGATGCTCGACAACGGTTCGTCCGGATACAACAGATCAGCGCGCGCCTCGTCCTTGTTTATATCGAGAACACCGTCGGCCTCGCCTTCACTGAGCATCATCAGACAGCGCTTCCAGGGGAGAAACTGCCACTCGACGTCGATGCCCAGGCGTTCGAACACAATCGCCGTGGTGTCGTAATCAAGCCCGGAGGCGTGGTTGCCGTCCACGATGACATAGGGTGACCAGGGTTCGGTGACGATCCGCAATTTCTCGCCCAGCGCGCTGAAGCTCAGGCAGGCCAGGAGGACAGCAACGGATAGGGGAAAGATGGGCGGCATGCGCGCGAGATTACGACGCAAGCTAACTAAATAGAAGTGATGATTCTCAACAAAAGCAGAAGGCAGGGCTCAACGACGGGACTGGCAGGCTTCGGGGTGAAGAAGCCTGCCAGTGAAGCCAGCGAAGTTTCAATCCGACTGGATTGAAACCGTTATCACGCAGAGAGCTTCAGATTGTTCCAGACCGCCAGGCTCGGTTCGGCCTGATTCAGCGTGTAGAAATGCAGGCCGGGGGCGCCGCCGTGCAGCAGTCGTTCGCACATTTCAGTGATGACATGCTCGCCAAACGCTTGAATGCTGGCCGTATCATCGCCGTACGCTTCCAGCTGCTTGCGAACCCAGCGCGGGATCTCCGCACCGCACGCGTCCGAAAAGCGCGCCAGTTTGCTGTAGTTGGTGATCGGCATGATGCCCGGCACGATCGGAATATCCACGCCCAGCTTCTGCACGCGCTCGACGAAGTGGAAGTAGCTGTCGGCGTTGAAGAAGTACTGGGTGATCGCACTGTTGGCGCCGGCGTTGGCCTTGCGCACGAAGTTTTTCAGATCGTCTTCGAAGTTGCGCGCCTGGGGGTGCATCTCGGGGTAGGCCGCGACTTCAATGTGGAAATGATCGCCGGTTTCTTCACGGATGAAGCTCACCAGGTCATTGGCATAACGCAACTCACCACTGGCCATGCCCATGCCGGAAGGCAGGTCACCGCGCAGGGCAACGATGCGTTTGATACCGGCTTCCCGGTACTGCGTCAGCAAGCTGCGCAGGTCGGCCTTGCTGTCACCGACGCACGACAAGTGCGGAGCGGCGGGAATGTGCACTTCTTTTTCCAGCTGCAGCACGGTGTTGATCGTGCGGTCACGCGTGGAACCCCCGGCACCGTAAGTGCAGGAGAAGAAACTGGGGTTGTAGCTGGCCAGCGTACGCGCCGTGGCAAGCAGTTTTTCATGACCAGCGTCGGTCTTCGTCGGGAAGAATTCGAAGCTGTAGCTACGGTCTTGGCTCATGGAGCGAGTCTCCAGCGGCAAGCTACAAGCCATAAGCTGCAAGAGTGGCCGTGCGCCGTATCCTGCAGATCAAGGCTTGTCACCTGGTGCTGCTAAATGCTTGGACGATTTAAAGCCTGACGCGGCAAGTCATGACAATGGTGATGCCTTTACTTGCCGCTTGAAGCTTGCCGCTTATTGCTTAGTAGCGATAAGCGTGCGGCTTGAACGGACCTTCGACGGTCACGCCGATGTAGTCGGCCTGGGTCTTGGTCAGCTTGGTCACGACGCCGCCGAAGCCACGGACCATTTCCAGGGCCACTTCTTCGTCCAGCTTCTTCGGCAACACTTCAACGGTCAGACGCTCGGCTTTCTGGGCAGGGCTCAGGTCAGCGTACTTCTGGCCGAACAGGAAGATCTGCGCCAGCACCTGGTTGGCAAACGAGCCGTCCATGATGCGGCTCGGGTGACCGGTGGCGTTGCCCAGGTTCACCAGACGGCCTTCGGCCAGCAGGATCAGGTAGTCGTCGTTCTGAGGATCGAACGCGCCAGTGCCGGTGCGGTGAATCTTGTGCACTTGCGGCTTCACTTCTTCCCATGCCCAGTTCTTGCGCATGAAAGCGGTGTCGATTTCGTTGTCGAAGTGACCGATGTTGCAGACCACTGCGCGTTTTTTCAGCGCCTTGAGCATGTTGGCGTCGCAGACGTTGACGTTACCGGTGGTGGTGACGATCAGGTCGATCTTGCCCAGCAGTGCTTTGTCGATGCTCGCTTCGGTGCCGTCGTTCTCGCCGTCGATGAAAGGCGAAACCAGTTCGAAACCGTCCATGCACGCTTGCATGGCGCAGATCGGGTCGACTTCGGTGACCTTGACGATCATGCCTTCCTGACGCAGCGACTGAGCCGAACCCTTGCCCACGTCACCGTAGCCGATGACCAGCGCTTGCTTGCCGGACAGCAGGTGGTCGGTGCCGCGCTTGATGGCGTCGTTCAGGCTGTGACGGCAGCCGTACTTGTTGTCGTTCTTGCTCTTGGTGACCGAGTCGTTGACGTTGATCGCAGGGATCTTCAGTTCGCCCTTGGCCAGCATGTCCAGCAGGCGGTGAACGCCCGTGGTGGTCTCTTCGGTCACGCCATGGACGCGGTCGAGGATGGCCGGGTATTTCTTGTGCAGCAGCTCGGTGAGGTCGCCGCCGTCGTCGAGGATCATGTTGGCATCCCATGGCTGACCGTCCTTGAGGATGGTCTGCTCCAGGCACCACTCGTACTCGGCTTCGGTTTCGCCTTTCCATGCGAAGACCGGAATGCCGGCAGCAGCGATAGCGGCAGCGGCCTGATCCTGAGTCGAGAAGATGTTGCAGGACGACCAGCGTACTTCGGCACCCAGGGCAACCAGGGTTTCGATCAGCACGGCAGTCTGAATGGTCATGTGGATGCAGCCGAGAATCTTCGCGCCCTTGAGCGGTTGATCGCCAGCGTACTTGCGACGCAGGCCCATCAGGGCTGGCATTTCGGATTCGGCGATAATGGTTTCGCGACGGCCCCAGGCAGCCAGGGACATGTCGGCGACTTTGTAGTCGTTGAAATCGTTGGGCGTCAGTACAGCACTCATAAAGAGTCTCCATTCGTAGGGTGCGAATGGGCGCCGTTGTGCGTTTAAAGCTTGACCGGCGGGAGGCCTGATCAAACAACGCCCTCTCCGAGCCTGACAGGTCTGACCTGCTGCAGCGCCCCTCGGACAGGTGGCGGGAAAACGGTAACAAGGTGTGATGACCGTTTTTTGAAGCGGTGGCGATTATCTTTCTTTGAGCTGCAAGTGGCAAGCTGCAAGCGGCAAGCGGTAAACAACAGCGGGCCTGCTTTTAACTTGCAGCTTCAGGCTTGAAGCTTGAAGCTGGGGCACATCCCCCACCGTCTCGCAAACACCCCGGAGCCTCCATGAACTTTCACACCCGCAAATGGGTAAAACCTGAAGACCTCAACCCCAATGGCACGTTGTTCGGCGGCAGTCTCCTGCGCTGGATCGACGAAGAGGCGGCCATCTACGCCATTGTGCAGTTGGGTAATCAGCGCGTTGTGACCAAGTACATTTCCGAGATCAACTTCGTCAGCGCCTCGCGTCAGGGCGACATCATCGAGCTGGGGATTACCGCGACCGAATTCGGCCGCACATCCATCACGCTAACGTGCCAGGTCCGCAACAAGATCACCCGCAAGAGCATTCTCACGGTTGAGAAAATGGTCTTCGTGAATCTGGGCGAAGACGGCCTGCCGGCGCCACACGGCAAGACCGAAATCACCTACGTGAAGGATCAGTTCAAGGAAGATGTGATCAACGAGTGATGGGGCAGAGGGTGGACGCAGGTGGCGGTGTTTGTCGGATCTCGGCTCACTCCGGATGACGCGCCTGCCAATCCCGCAGCCACTGCAGTCCTTCGCTGGTATCGCCTTTCGGACGGTATTCGCAGCCGACCCAGCCGGTGTAGCCCAGGCGGTCGATTTCTTCGAACAGCCACGGGTAATTCACTTCCCCCACGCTCGGCTCATGGCGGTCCGGCACGCCGGCGATCTGGATGTGGCCGATACCGGCGAAGTCGCGGCGCAGCTTGCTGGTGACGTCGCCCTCGACGATCTGGCAGTGATAGCAGTCGAACTGCACCCGCAGATTGTCGGCGCCGACTTCTTTAAGCACAGCCTGGCCTTGATCCTGACGGTTCAGGAAGAAGCCCGGAATGTCGCGGGTGTTGATCGGCTCGATCAACACCGTCAGCCCGACCTTGGCCGCTTGTTGTGCGGCGAAGCTCAGGTTTTCCAGGTACACCGCGTGATGCTTCTGGCGCAAGTCTTCACTGGGCAGCAGGCCGGCCATGACGTGAATGCGGTCGTTACCCAGAACCGCTGCGTAATCCAGCGCTTTCTGGAAGCCGTCGCGGAATTCACCCTCCCGGCCAGGCAAGGAAGCAATGCCGCGCTCGCCTTTGGAGAAGTCGCCGGGCGGGGCGTTGAACAGCGCCTGGGTCAGGCCGAAGTCGTCCAGGCGCAGCTTGATCTCCTCGGCTTTGAAGTCGTACGGAAACAGGTATTCGACGCCCTTGAAGCCGTCACTCGCTGCAGCCGAGAAACGCGCCAGAAAGTCGTGTTGCGGATACATCATGCTGAGGTTGGCAGCGAAGCGAGGCATGGTTATCTCCTAGTTGAAGCCGTTAGACGAAAGGCCAGAGCAGCAGCGTCATCAAGAACCCGAGGGTGCCCAGAATGGTCACCAGGAAGGTCCAGGTGCGCAGGCCGTCGGCAACGTTCAGGCCCGCCAGTTTGGTGAACATCCAGTAACCGGCGTCGTTGATGTGCGACATCGCCAGACCGCCACCGCCCATGGCCAGACAGAGCAGGGCCATGTGGTTGGCGCTCAGGTTCAGCGTGGCGATCAGCGGGCTGAGAATGCCGGCCGTGGTGACCAGCGCCACTGTGGTCGAGCCCTGCACGGCGCGCAACAGCAGCGTCAGCAGGAAGCCCAGCGCGAGAACCGGCAGCCCGGTGTTGCGCAGCGCTTCGGACACCACTGCGCCGATACCGGTATCCACCAGCACCTTGCCGAACACGCCGCCAGCGCCCGCAATCAGGATCACCATCGCCACGCCGGGCAATGCCGAACCCACGACATCGGACACCTGACTGCGGCTCCAGCCACGGCGCGAACCCAGCAGCCAGGCGCACAGGAGTGTGTCGATCAGCAATGCCACCAGCGGCGCGCCCAGGACGGTGAGCACGCTGCGCAGCATTGAGTCGGCCGGCAACATCGTGGTCGCCAGCGTGCCGAGCAGGATCAGAATGATCGGCAGCAGAATCAGCGCGATGATGATGCCTGCACCCGGCGCCGGCGCCTTTGGCAGGCGTGCCGCCAGGCTGCTGGCGTTTTCTTCAAGGCCCAGTTCTTTGGTGTGGGTCGCTTCAGACACCCGCGAATAATCGTTGTTCGCCCATGCCACCAAGTCTTCGTTGGTGACGTGAGAGCCATACACTTCGCTGCGAATATCGTCGGTCATCGGGTAGACCTTGCGGGTCATGCGCCCGGCAATCAGGTAACCGATCAGGCACAGAATGCCCACCATCGGCAGCCCGAACATCAACACGCGACCCAGGTCCGCACCCAGCTGGCCGGCTGCTGCGACGGCGCCCGGGTGCGGCGGCAGGAAGGCGTGCACCGACAGCAGCGCTGCGCACATCGGCAGCGCGTAAACCAGCAGCGGTTTACGTGCGGCACGGGCAACCCCGTAGGCCAGCGGCATGAGGATGATCACGCCCACTTCGAAGAACACCGGAATACCGACCATGAACCCCGCGACAGTCAGCGCCAGCGGCGTGCGCCGGTTGCCGAAGCGGTTGATCAGCGTCTTGGCCAGCGCCTCGGCGCCGCCGGACAGTTCGATGATGCGGCCGATCATGGCGCCAAGGGCAATGATGATCGCGATGTGACCGAGGGTTTTGCCCATGCCGCCTTCGATGGTCGCCACCAGATCGCTGGGTTTAACCCCGGCCACCAGCGCCACGATAATGCTGACCAGCATCAGCGCCACGAACGGTTGGAATTTGTATTTCAGGACCAGAAGCAGCAACAGCGCAATGCCCGCTCCGGCGACGATCATGAGGAATAGAGGAGTCATGTTGTGTCCCGTTGTTATTGTTTTCCGGCGAGGCCGGTCCGCCGAAAACCGGAGGGCCGGTTTTCGATCAAAACGCCGTTGGGGTTACCAGTTCACGCCGAACGTCTGGCGCAGTTCTTCCAAAGCGGCTGCGTCCAGCGGTTCAGGTTTGGGGTTGCTCATCAGCCAGAGGCGTGCGGTCTCCTCCAGCTCTTCCAGCGCATAAGAAGCCTTGGCGACCGAGCTTTCCCAGATCACCGGGCCGAGTCGCTCGAGCATCACGCCACGCACGCTGTTCGCCAGTTTCGCCACTTGTTCAGCGACGTTCGGCGAGCCGGGGCGCTCGTAGGCAATCAAGGGAATGTGCCCGACCTTCATCACCTGATACGGCGTGATGGGCGGGAGGATGTCGTCCGGTTTCCAGACGCCGGCCAGGGTCAGCGCAACCAGATGCGTCGAGTGGGTGTGCACCACGCCGCCGACGCCGGGATTGCGGTCGTAGACCTGACGATGCAGGGCTAAAGTCTTTGACGGCTTGTCCCCGGAAACCCATTCGCCGGCCAGATTGACCTTGGCGATGGCATCAGGATCGAGACGCCCCAGGCATGCGTCGGTTGGCGTGATCAGCCAGCCATCGTCGAGGCGGGCGCTGATGTTGCCCGCGCTGCCGACGGTGTAGCCGCGTCCGAACAGCAGACGGCCGATGGCGCAGATTTCTTCACGCTGCTTGTTTTCGGCGCTCACTGAACTGCTGGTTACGTTGCTCATTGGGCACTCCCTGCCAGCTGCTTGAGGGCTTTGTCGAAAAAGTCACGGCCACCGAAATTCCCTGACTTCAGCGCCAGGGCCAGAGGCGTCGCGCCGCTGCTGATGGTCGCTGGAACACCCGGGTCGATCTGCGCGCCGATCTTCAGCAAGCTCACGCCCAGCGCCTGAACCACGGCACCGGAGGTTTCGCCACCGGCGACGACAAAGCGTTTCACGCCCGCGTCGAGCAGGCCGCGAGCGATCTGCCCCAGCGCGTCTTCGACCAGCGCGCCGGCACGTTCAACGCCGAGTTTTTGCTGCACGGCTTTGACTTCTTCCGGGCTGCTGGTCGCGTAGATCAACACGGTTTGCCCGGCATCGCGGGCGAACGCCAAAGAATCTGCCACCACCGGTTTGCCGTCAGCCAGTGCCAACGGATCGATGCGCAGGGCAGGCCGTTTGGCCTCAAGCCAGGCGGCAACCTGACCGTTGGTGGCGACCGATGCGCTGCCCGCCAATACGACTTCGCCGCCGTCGACGTGCTCAAGCTTCGCCGCATCAATGTCGCGCAGCTTGCCCGCTTTGCGGAAATTACCCGGCAGACCGAGCGCCAGACCCGAGCCACCGGTGAGCAGCGGCAAGTCGGCGCAGGCTTCGCCCAGCGTGTACAAATCAGCGTCCGACAGCGCGTCGGCAACTGCCATGACCACGCCCTCTGCACGCAGCTCTTTGATGCGCGCACGCACGCCGTCGACGCCTTTGGCGATGCTGTCGTAACGCAGCAAGCCGACTTTCTGCGTGGTCTGGGATTGCAGCACGCGCACCAGATTGGCGTCGGTCATCGGCGTCAGCGGATGGTTTTGCATGCCGCATTCGCTGAGCAGTTGGTCCTGCACGAACAGGTGGCCGCGGAAAATCGTGCGACCGTTCTCCGGGAACGCCGGGCAGGCAAGGGTGAAGTCGCTGTTCAGCGCCTTGAGCAGCGCTTCGCTGACCTGGCCAATGTTGCCTTTGGCGGTGGAATCGAACGTCGAGCAGTACTTGAAGAAGATCTGCTCACAGCCACGATCACGCAGCCACTGCAGCGCGGCGAGGGATTCTTCAACCGCTTCTGCAGCCGGCGTGGTGCGGGATTTCAGCGCGATGACGATGGCGTCGGCATCCAGTTCAGCCAGGCTTTCGGCGCTCGGGATGCCAATGCTCTGCACGGTGCGCATTCCACCCCGCACCAGCATGTTGGCCAGGTCGGTGGCGCCGGTGAAGTCATCGGCGATGCAGCCCAACAGAGGGCGCGGAGTCGTGGTGCTCATCTGCGTCATCTCAGTTGTTTTCAGGCTTGGCGGTCGGCAGTTCGATGCCCGGGAAAATCTTGATCACGGCAGAGTCATCCTCGCGGCCAAAGCCAGCGGTGGAGGCCTGCATGAACATCTGGTGGGCGGTGGACGACAACGGCAGCGGGAATTTGCTGGCGCGGGCGGTATCCAGCACCAGGCCCAGGTCTTTGACGAAGATGTCCACGGCCGACAGCGGCGTGTAGTCCGCCTTGAGGATGTGCGGCACGCGGTTCTCAAACATCCACGAGTTACCGGCGCTGTTGGTGATCACTTCGTACAGCGCGTCCGCGTCTACGCCTTCGCGCAGGCCCAGGGCCATGGCTTCGGCGCTGGCGGCGATGTGGACGCCGGCCAGCAGCTGATTGATGATTTTGACTTTCGAACCCAGGCCATGAACGTCGCCCAGGCGATACACCTTGCCCGCCATGCCGTTGAGGATCGCGTCGGCCTTGGCGTAGGAATCAGCCGGGCCGGAGGTCATCATGGTCATCTCGCCAGCAGCTGCCTTGGCCGCGCCGCCGGAGATCGGCGCGTCGAGGTAGAGCAGGCCTTTTTCGGTGAGGCGCTGACCCAGTTCGATGGCGAAGGTCGGTGCGACCGTGGCGCAACCGATGATCAGGCTGCCCGGGCGCAGGGCGGCGACTGCGCCGTTGTCGCCGAACAATACGGTTTCGGTCTGCTCGGCATTGACCACGACGGTGATGATCACGTCGCAGGCAGCGGCTATGCTCGCAGGAGATTCACAGGCAACGCCGCCTTCGCTGGCGAATTGCTCGGTCACGGCCGCGCGCACGTCACAGGCATGAACGTTGAAGCCGCTGCGCAGCAGGGAGCGCGCAATGCCCAGGCCCATCGCACCCAGACCAATGACGCCGACATTCTTGTTATTCATGAATCTCTCCTCGGGTGAGCGCCGAAGTTCATCAGCACTCGAACGGTGTTTGTTCTGATCTGTTAAAGATAGTGAACCTATGATCGGATAATGTGAAGAGCTTTTTTGAATTAACAAAAATTAACATTGCTGCTGTCGGGCACAAAAAAGCCCCAGTCGAGACTGAGGCCTGGCAACCATCGACTGTAGAAGCGCGCTGAATTAGCGTGGCTGGTCCACCGACGCCAACATCAATTCAACCCCCAGCCCTCGAATGCTGTCCGCTGCGCCGTGGGCGAGGCGGTCGTCGCTGATGATCGTGTCGAACTGCTCCAGACCGGCGACCTTGTACATGCCGAACGTGCCGTATTTCGTGCTGGTCGTCAGCAACACTGTGCGCGACGCCGACTGCATCGCCGCTTGCTTGACCTCAACCTTGAGCGCGGAGGGCGTGGTCGTGCCTCGCTGCAGATCCCATGAGCTGGTGGACATGAACGCGACATCGGTTGCCAGTTGCCGCAACGTCGCCGCTGCCAGCCCGCCGACACAGGATCGGTTCGGGTGGTCCAGCAAGCCGCCGGTATGAATCACATCTACGTGGGCTGCGTCAGCGAGTGCATTGACCACGCCGAAGTCGTTGGTGACCACGGTCATGCCCGCCAGCGCGACGATGTACGGGACGATTTCCAGCGTGCTGGTGCCGGCGTCCAGGTACACGGTCATCTCCGGGTGCAGCAGGCTGGCCGCCAGTTTGGCCATCGCCTGTTTGTGCGGCAGCTCGACCACTGCCTTGGACTGATGACTCGGCTCGCTGTGAACCTGGCTGGCGATGCGCACCCCGCCGGTCACCGAATAGGCACGGCCACTTTGCTCAAGCAGTGCGATGTCACGGCGGACGGTCATGTGCGAGCAGTCGAACATGTCCATGAGCTGATGCACGCTCAGCACTTGATGCTTGCGCAGCTGACGCAGCATCAACTCCCGGCGCTGATCGGGAATCATCGGCGCTGCGCCACTGAGGGTGGCGTCTTCTTCGCTGGACATGCAGGCTCCTGGGCAACGAGATACAGCCGCGGTCGGCTGGGTGGCTGGCATCTTAGCCAATCGGGATGGCGGTGGCAGTAACGACGAGCAAACTGCACGCGGGTTGTTCTCTGTAGGACTGGCTTCAGCCGGGAAGGGGCCGGTGTGTGCGCCATCAAATTTGCGGTGTGATGGGTGACGCCTTCCCGGCTAAAGCCGGTCCTACGATTGCATTCGTTGCCTGTAAGAACCTTTCGACGGGCCGTGGCTCTTAGGCTGTAGATGGGCGTTTTCTAATGAAGCTCAAATTCTAAAAAAGGATGCAGGTATGACCGTCGCGTTTTGGTGTGTGTTGATCGTGATTCTGTTGCCGATAGGGTGCGCTGGCATTGCCAAGTTCAGCAGCGGCAAATTCAGTGCACGGCACAATCATGATCCCCGGGACTTTCTCGACCGCCTCGAAGGTCTCCCGCGCCGCGCCCACAATGCGCAGCTCAATAGTTTTGAAGCGATTCCCGGGTTTGCCGCTGGCGTAATCATCGCCCACGTCGCCGGCGTGGCGCAGTTGGTGACGATCGACGTACTCGCCGTGCTGTTCGTGACCAGCCGCCTGCTCTACATCATCTTCTATCTGGCGGATCTCGCGACGTTGCGCTCGCTGGCCTGGATCGCCGGGCTTGGGCTGGTGATTGCGTTGTTTGGCGTCTCAGTCTGATCGCTCAGCGCTTTTGACGCTGCGCGGTCAGTTGGCGCACCTCGCTACTGTGGGAGGGAGCTTGCTCCCGAAGAGGCCAGTGTCGTCGCTGCATATCCGATGGGTCTGATACCGCCTCGCGAGCCAGGTGGAGCGCCACCTCGGTCACTCCCACACAAAAAGACACAGGCCCGCAGACGACCTTACTCGTCATCCTCGTCGGGCTGCACCTTCTCCAGTTTTTCCTGCTCGTCCTGCAGTTCCTTGCGGGACTCGGCCAGCTTGTCTTTACGCTTGTCGATTTTCTCCGGATCGCCCTTGCTCATGGCCTTGTTCAGGTCCGCCTGGCGACGGCTGACTTCACGCTTGGCATCCAGCACCTTCTGTTCCTGCTGCTTGACCAGGTCGATGTCGGTGCAGTTGGCGTTCAATTCGCTCAGGGCTTTTTGCAGCCCGGCCTGTTGATCGGTGTTGCCGGCGGCTTTGGCGCTCTCAATCTGAGTGGCGATGTCCTGGCGCTTCGCGGCGCATCCGGACGGTTCCGGCGCCTGCTCGGCTGCAAACACGGGCGCGGCCAGAAACCCGCACGCGGTGAATGCAAAAAGGGATGACAGGAATTTCATGAATACTCCTTGAATACACGTAGCCGCACGCTCTACACCATCATGCGGCCCTGAAAATACTAAAAACCGTTGATGCCTTCGTCCTTCAGCTGCCTGCTTAGGGCCTGCACCTGCGGGTCTTGAAAAAATGCATGTAACTGCTTCGCACGTCCCGAGCCAATGCCGGGTTCAGCCTGCCATTCCACGACGCTTCGCGAGGCCAGCGCTGCCCACGAATCACCCAGATCAACGCCCGTGGCCGGCGGTAAACCGATGGCTTTGAGCCACACGACAAAGGGCTTATCGCGTGCAGCCTGAAAACTTGCCAGCAGTTTAGCGCTGCTGCGCTCGCCCATGCCGGGAATGTTAGCAAGCTGTGCACCATCGAGGGTCATCCAGCCCAACAAACCCTTTAATTGCCCTGCCTGAATCAACTTATCCCACGTGCCCGGCCCTACGCCGCTGAGCGCCAACCCCTTCTTCCCGCCCAGCCATTTCAACCGTTCGCGGAACTGGCTTTCGCAGCCCTCGATCGGCTGCCAGCAACTCAGCGAATGATAATCCTCGGCGCGCGGAACGCTCAGCGGCGCCCGCTCGACGCTGCGCGACACCACCTCATCCAGGCGCGGAATCGTCAGCCCGGCCAGGCTGATGGCGACCTGATCCCCAGGCCGGATGTCCATGCCTTGCCAACGTTTCAACGAACCGACGCTGATGCGATTGATCATGCGGTCATCCAGGCGCACCGGTTCGACATCCAGAACGGGCGTGATCTTGCCGCTGCGCCCAACGTTGAAATGAACCTTGCGCACCTCGGCCAGCGCCTGCGCAAACGGGTACTTCCACGCCGCGATCCAGTAAGGCGCTTTCGCCTGCCAGCGCTCGGCTGACGGGCGCTCGCCCTGCCGCATAACCACGCCATCGGTGGCAAACGGCAGCGGCGAACGGTACCAGTGTTCTCGCCAGTTCTTTGCCTGAGTGAAACCCTCCAACGGCTCACTGAAGCGCGCGCTGTCCTCGAAACCCATGGCCCTGAGCCCTGCCAATCGCTCGATCATGTCCGACGGACCTTCTGGCCAGTCCCAGACGAACAGCCCGATATTCGCGCCTTCCTGTTCGCTGATCGCGTGACGCGCCAGCAGCCCGGCCACTTTGCTGCGAGCGTTCAGACTGCCGGCGTCCGCCTGAACGTGATCTGTCAGCTTCCAATACAACTCGCCCTGAAGGATCACGGTCTTTTCCCACGCGAGATGGCGAGGGATCGCCTCGATCTGGTGGGCATGTCCGGTCCAGTCCTGACCGAAAACCCCGTCGCCCCGGCTGATAGCGCTCACCAGTTTCCCGTCGACATACACCAGCGTGACCGCCACGCCGTCCACTTTTGGCTGAATCCACAGATCGCTTCGGTCTTTGAGCCACGCCTGAACGGCGGCCTCGCCCGGCAATTTGGTCAGGCCGGTGTGCGGGATGGGATGTGCAGCGGGACCGCGCGCGGTTTTCAGCGGATTGGAGGGCGACGCCGAAGTGGCGGCGAAACAACTGCGCAGATCGGCGAGTCGCTGAACGGATTGGTCGTACAACTCATCGGCCACCAGAGACACACCTTGGCGGTGATAGCTGTCGTCCCATTGGGTGATCTGGGTTTGCAGCGAAAGGATCTCGCTTCGGGCTTTGGCCGGTGGCCAGTCGGGGCATGTTTGCGCGTTTGCATGGATGGCCAGAAGAGGCAGTGCGCAGAGGACCAGTGCGCGAAGGGAGAGCAGCATCGGAGCGTCCTTGCCGGGGGAGGGACTGCAAGGCTAGGTTTTCCCGATGGGCGTTTCATCGCGCCTTGGTTACCGCGTTTGTCTCGCACCGATACAGCCAGGGCGTATTTCCACGCCCGGCTGTGTCTTGAGCTGGCTCGTCACGAGTGCAAAATGATGTTTCATCCCGGCACCCGGAAGAGACACTGCCATGGACCTGTCGACCCTTGCTGTATTCATCCCCGCCTGTTTCGCCCTGAACATGGCGCCCGGCCCGAATAACCTGCTCTCCATCAGCAATGCCTCACGTTATGGATTTGGCCGCGCCTGCACTGGCGGGCTGGGTCGGTTGCTGGCATTCGCGATCATGATTGCGCTGGCAGCGGTTGGGCTTACAGCGGTGCTGCATACATCCGAGTGGCTGTTTCATACGATCAAGATTGTGGGGGCGGCGTATCTCTTCTATCTGGCGTTACAACTGTGGCGAGCGCCATGCGAGGCGCACGATGTAGAAGCCGGCGCGCAGGCCGGAGTGACGAGGCTGGCGCGCCAGGAATTTCTGGTCGCTATTGGCAACCCCAAAGCCATTTTGTTGTTTACGGCGTTCCTGCCGCAGTTTGTGGATCGTTCCGGCGTGGTCACCACTCAATTCGCACAACTGGGGGGGATGTTTCTGGTGCTGGAATGTATCGCCATCGCGCTGTACTGCTGGATGGGTGTGCATGCGCGTCGGCTGTTTGCGAAGCCAAGTGGCAAGCGGCTGTTCAATCGGGGGTGTGCGGGGTTGTTGGCGAGTGCGGCGTCGTTTTTATTGGTGGCGCGGCGGGGTTAATACGTATTCAGCCCACGGAAATGGGCTGAATCCAGGTAATCGTCAAAGGCCATGAAATGATCATGACCCCCGACGTGGCGCTTGTTGCGGTTACGGCTTGTCTCGCAGCGCTTTCACCTTGTCAGTGAAGTCTTTACCGCCGTCTACTGCGGTGTAGACCATATGAAGCTGGATGCTCTTAACCAGCGCTTTATCCCCGTTGACCAATGACTTGACGAATTGCTCGTCAGGAAAGCTCAGCTGCCAGCGCGATATCGCACCGGTGCCCTCGAATGGCAAATACCGGCCATCGTGGAACATCAGTTCATATACCCAATCCCCTGGCCCAAAACCCAATCCGTCATCTGCGACGCCTGACGACAGGGCAATCTGCTGCTGGGCCCGCAGATTCCGCTTCACGCTGATGGGGGGCTTGAGGACCTTTTCGTAGAGGTAGCTTGCTCCTTCCTCGGTAGGGTCGATCAACGTCGTGCTGTCAATTTGCGTAAGAATCGCGCTGACCTCCTTCATCGCCTCGCTCGCGTCGGAAGCCATCACAAAGGAAACTGACACGTGTTTGATTTGGCGCAGATAGTGGCCAGGGTAATTACTGTCGAAGGCAGCGGACTTTATCTGGCATGTAAGAGGCGTGTTGTGTACAGCCTTGAGCTTGTTGATCTCATCTGGGCCCTTGGCCTCCCATATATTGATCGTTTTCTTGATGGTCAGCCGCCGCTCATTGCTCTGCAGGTAGGCATTTTCCATCTCCTGCAAATCGACCAGCAGCGATTCGCCCGCCAGCATGCCTTTGTACGAATCAATCCAAGCGGTGGTTTTAACGAAAGCAGGTCGTTTGTAATCCCCGATTTCATAACGCCAGGCAGCTTCTGCGCTCAGGCACAGCGACAAAACTGCGTCATAGGCAGGGGCGTAGAGCAACTCCTGGCGAGCGACGAGCCAGTTGTAGATAGGGATGATGGTGAAGCCGGTGGTCATGGCGACGTAAGCTTCTTCGAGGTTTATGCGGTTGGCGCGGGCTTCATCGAGGGAGATAGTTGCCGCGTTGAGCTCAATGTTGGTTTCTTTAAGCTGGAGGTCGATGGATTGGATTTCCAGTTCGGCTTGTTTGCGTTCAAACTGCCATCCGGTCGCGCGGCGCTCGTAGCCAGATTCAACAAGCAATTTATCAGCAACATATAGCGTCGCCTTACCGGCAATCTGGGCGGCGTCGGATACTGTGTCGATAGTTTTGGAAGGCTCGTTTCCCCCCACCGCCATCCCGTAGATGGTCGGTACTGCTGCTTTGATAAGACTTGCAAGAATCTTTGGGGGGATCGAACAGTTCTGAAGCGCGGCAGCCGTCCACTGCAGTGCGGTGGCAGCTTCCTCCATAGGGGAGCGCCCGACATCGATAAGCTTGCCATAATGATCTCTTCTGAACACCGCCGCCTGCTTGCTCAAAAGCAACGTGTTTTTTTTCGCTTTGACCGAGCTGATCGACTCCTGCTTGAGCTTGAGGGTGAAATCGGAAATTCTGATTTCCTGCTGTTTCAGCAATACGGAAAGCGTAGTGTTGAACTCATCCTCCATCAGTTTCATGTAATGCCGGCCCATGTCCTGAAGTTGCTGCACCGCGGCGCGGGCCATGGGAATCAACTGCCTGAACCGGTAGGCCGGAACCTGCATGCGGTCGCTGTTGTAGGTGCTGATGAGATGCCCAATTCCGCGTTGCCCGAACCCGGATGGATCTGCGCCTTCTGCGCGCCAATCCATCACCGGCAGCAGTTTTCCATCGATAGTGAGGCCGTGACGCAAGTTGAACAGGCGATGCTCGATTACTTTCCGTGCTTCAATGACACGCTCATTGATAGGCGTACGGAAGGCCGAGCCCTTCAATGTGCTCAGCGCGGTAGGCTCCCAACGCGACACGGCCGTGCGCTCTGGTAACGGCCCGACCAGCTTCAGCGCTTTTTGATAGCTGAGCCAGGCGTGATTGAGCGTGCTGGGGGTAAGTTGACGGTAAAAATGGTCGCCCTGGCGCTGCCAGTTTTCCACCATCGAAAGAAACACCGCCTGCCGGTTATACCGCGACAGAATGAAGGCTCTGGTCGTGGGGGTCACCACCTTTTGCAACTCTGAAGTACCCGATCCCACCTCAGCCAGTGGGCGGGTGTTCCAAAAAGGGGGACGCTGTTTTTCGTCCACGATCGTGCGGAACGGGTCAAATAGATATTCGGTGAACCAGCGCTCTGCTTCGTCAAATTGCTGCTGCTCGCTCAAGCGTGTCGCAACAAGATTCGGCAAGTGGAGGAACAATTCCCGGAAATAGATGCCGTTGGCGCCGTGAAAATCAACAGAAGGGTTGCGAATGTCGGGATCAATGGTGGGTTCTTTGAGTAACTGCGCGTCCCACTCCAACGCCCGCTCTACACTACGCGATGCTCTGGAAACAAGTTGCTTGCCGAACAGCGTGTTGAGGCGAATGACGTTGGTTGGAAATATGGGGGGATGATTGGCAACTTTATTCAGGTTGAGATATTGGGCCTGTTGCTCGTTGCGCTTGATTGAGATGTCCCATGTTTCATCTTTACTGATAGCGCTCACCTTGTAGGTGACGAAAACATTATTCCCGGGATTGCCTGCCTCACACAGTGCGAATACGTAGTCTCCCTCTTCTGTCCAGGAATAATCATGGCTTATAGAAGATTTGCCATCAGCAATCACGTTTTCTTCGGATAATTTGGTGAACGACGTTGCGTTGGGAGCTTTGGCGTAGAGTCTTAGTCTGATATTCATGATCGAGTCTGGATCGAACTGGATATCACGTATTGGGAAGGAGTCTAGGAACTTTTTGCTATGCTGTGTATCTTCATATACCGTAATCCTGAAGCTTTCTTCAAGTAAGAGTGAGGGTTTATTAATAGTAAATATGGTGTCGACAAACATGAACTCGTGATTCTGCCCGTCTATGTTGACTGAATAACCCATGCTCAAACCCAGTTTGTAGAAAGGAACTGCACCACTAGAATTCAAGGTGCAGGCTCCACCTTTATCGGCTGTTATATTGTCGCCCCACATGTTTACTTCGATTTCTTCCTGTTTTGTGATGACTCTCACTCTTATTTTGACAGACTTGATAATTAGACCTGATCTGTTTGCGATGACTCTTAGGTATCTATTTTTAAGGTTTAATGTTTTAAGTTTGTCCGCAATTAGTGTTGCCTCAATTGACGCTACAGCGTTGAGGTTGCTGTATGCATAACTATTTTTAGCGGCTGTGCTCGTATATGAATCATCGGTATAGGCGACAAACTTTACCTTCGACCCGTAGGATGAATTGAATGTCTCAGCCGCTTTTTTATACCAAGGTGCATTGATCTGGTCAGTCGCCGCATAGTACCAGAAAGGAATTTTTACCAGCAGCGGAGGTACGTCGCTAGGGGGCTTTTTGTTTGCTGGCTGATCCACTTTGCTGAGAATTTTTTTGACGTCATCTGTCATGCTTTCCTTGTCGTACGTGTTAAGTCTATGGGGCGACGAGACTACCGATTCGTCGTATTTATCCAAGTCATATGCTAACGTATCGTGGATGGCCTCCTTAAAAGTCACCGTAATTTCGTCACCGTTGTAGGGATGCTGAATTTTTGTGATGTCATTGTAGGAGTTGTATATCGTTTTGCTAAGTTTGCCTGCGCTGCTGTCGTCTAGAATCTTTGTATTTATAAGTAAAAGATCCCGCGATTGAGTAAAGTAGTCTCTGCCAGCTACTCCGTATGGTGCATCAGATTTTGAGTCCGGAGCGCAGTTGTACAGCATTACTGTTAACCATGGGTCACGAGCCCGCTCTCCTTCAATGTTAACCAGCGCAATAAGCCCAGGTTGGTACGTATCATCCTTAAGGTATGGGTTCGGGATTTTTGGTTTGATTTTCGCTGTGCTCGATTCGTCGTCAATCAGGTCATCAAGCCGTTTGCCATCTTTCGCACCGTCCAGACTCATCCATTCATTGGGTGTCGACCAAAAACCATCGCTTTGCTTATAAATGTATTGAACGCTCAATTTCTTGAATTTGGTGGGCGTCTGGTTTTTCTCATCGGAGCTGGGAAGCCCTACCGTCCCGCGCTCAACCCAAAAGACATAAGGGCGCCCTTCGATCATAACCGGCCGGATCGTGTCACACGCGTATTTTTCATTATCTACGGTATAGCGGTTTTGAGTGATCTGACCTGTGGGCGTCACCGCGATCTTCTCCCATTCCGTCCAGGCCAAGGGGCTAAGACGTTCTTTGTCATCGCGCAGCGCCATGTCTACGGACCGCCAGTAATACTCAGGAGGGGAGGCGTTGGTTTTGCCGATAAAGTGATAGGTATCATTTTTAGGATCAACACCGTCCAGGTAGCCGCTAACAATTTGTAAATTGCTGGTCTGCTCAAACTTTGTGAGATAGCTGGTAATTGCTGTTTGCAATAATGCAGGATCAAGCTTGCCTTGATTTAGCTCCACCTCCAGTGATTGAAAGGCCGCCGTTTTATTTGGTCTGTTAGCGTAGTAAATCAAGTTTTCTGGATGGTTGATCTGGGTTCGCCAGATTTTCCATAGCCCATATTCAGAAGCGAACTGCCTCCACGCGGTCGATAGGTCTTCCGGAATAGTGCTGTTCAGGTACCCTGGTTCCAGCCGTGCGTACAACTTATGCAGGTAATGCTGCAGGCTCGCAGTGTGTTGTATGGCAATACTGGAGCGGACGACGGAGCTCACTAAAATATCAGTGAGGAAATAACTGGACAGGTCATCCATCGAATGAATGTTGGTTTTGGCAGCTGCGTTGGACTTTGCCCAATGGCCTATCAGGTAACCGGCCAGCGCATCACGCCAGGTTTCTTGCAAACGCGACTGAACCGGGATCAACTCGTCTTCCGCACATACCCCGAGGAGTTGGTTCGCGCTGCTTCGGTAGTCATCAAATGTTGAGGTGCTGTCGAGCCAGTACAGCGCTAACACCGATCGGCACGATAAGTTTGTAAGTTTGCACAGTCGTTGCGTTCTGAGTGCGTAGTCAATATCGCTTATGGAGCTTGTGCTGTAGTCGGCTGATTCAGGGGTGGCCTTGGCTTCTTCAGACGCCAGTGTTTCGGGGTAATGTAACTTGAGCGTCAGGCGTGTAGGATTAGTTTGGTATTTCACCAGTTCTTCCCACATATTAGGCTTTACGTCTGGCAGGTATTGGCTCGCGAACACTTTGAGCGGCGCAGGGTTGTCGACCATGAACTGCTTGAATTTGTCGTATATTCCGCGTTGAGTGTCGCCCTCCGAACCTACGTCGCTCGTCCTGTTCTCCAGCATGTACATCAAGAGCAACGTGCCCAGTGACCCTTTCTCCCTTATTTCCCAGCGGTCGTAGAGTTTTTTCTCAGCGGGGGTGAGCAACTTTATAAAGTCATCGAAGGTGACGACAGGCTTGATCGATTGTTCTTGTGCGAAATTCTGTTTCACGTCTTTCAATGAAGACATGAATGAAAATGTTTCGCCTTGTAGCCATCCCATCAGTTTTCCCAATTGCCGGGCGGAGGCAAGCACCGCTTTAGGATCGTCGGGTTTGGGGATGTCGGTAAAAAAGCTCAGTGCATCCTTTTCTTCGAAGCCGTTCTCTTCGCACTTCAATACCCAGTCGTGGTAATGCCCCAGCTGGTAGCACAAGTCGAGATTCAAGACGGGGAGCGGCTTCGAGCCCTTTTTGCTGTTGAGCGTCGCGCTTTCCAGCGCAAACCATTGGGGTTTGTCCAAGAGCGCAGTCAAGCCTGCTGGGCTTAATTTGAGATGCTTGATCACCTGAGCGTGGTGAGCGAGATTGCTCCAGACAGTGACGTCCAAACCTTTCTTGGGGGCAGCGCTGCCTTCAGCTGTACTGGGTTCAGCTTCCAGAATCCCAGCGAGTAAATCATGACGTGAAACGTTGACCCAGCTTAACAATGGCAGAGCATGCTCAGGCTTGAGCGTCAGGCCTTCGTTAGATTTGCCAAATGCTGTGCCGAGGATGTGCTTAACAACATCGTCTTGGGCGATAACCGCGTTTTGAATCAACGATTCCAAATTGGCAGCAATATCGAGCTGGTCGGCTTTGGGGATGAGAAGACCGGTTGTGCTTGTGATCTTGCCGTCGAGCAATTCAGTTAACTTGCTGACGAGGGTCTCGGATGCATCAAGGACGAACGGAGTAATCAGACCTCGGCGATCGATGTACGTGGAAAACATTTCCAGCCAAGATCCGGACGCAACGGTTACTCCTGGGCCCGCCGCGTGTGAGAGTTGCGACTCATTCACCAATGACGATTTGATCTTGGGAATGGCATCCAGAGCGGAACGTTCGATCCGCGCATCAAGACCGTAAAACGCTTTAAGGCTCGCGGGTATATCTGCAGGGTGTGGAGTGAGCCATGTCAGGAGCGAGGCGGCGGATATGCGTTTTTCACGCAACCAAGTCTCCAGATTGGCCAAGCCCACCAAGACATCAAGAATGTCGAGCTGGTCGTCATTGGTTGCAATGATAGGTTTACCCGCCAATTGGGCCATCACATGGGGATTGGCGGTATTGAGCAATGCGATGAGGCTCGCCCCTTCATTCATGTCCAACCGCAGGAGCCGGGGCAAGCGGGTAAGTCGATACAATGACGAGAAGAATCCCAACGTCAGTGCTGGTTTCTTTAATCGCAAGGTCCGGGTTATCTGGCTCAGGTAGGCGTTGGCTATATTTTCTTCAACTGAGAACGCACGACAGAGTTCTGCAATCACTGCGTTAGGGGCGCCTCTCTCCACGCTTACTTCCACCGGCAGCTCAAACTCGGTTTCGTTGAGCACCAGTGGTGCGTCGATGTCCGCCAGCCTGCCCGCCCCAGGACCATCGAGAACCCGGTCGAGGAATGGCTCGGTTTCACCCACGGCGTATGGCGTCACTTCGTTAATCAGCGCTGCGAACTGTTCTGCAGTAATCTGGTATTCGTCACGAAGGTGTAGAAATACACCCAATGCTCTAAGCGTGTTTTCTGTGAGGTGAAAATCTTTTTTCTGGCCTTCTGAGCGCAACGCGGCCATGACCAGAAGATCGACCTCAGCGAAGGGTATTTTCAGCGCGTGTTGCAGGTGGATGATTTTGTGGATGCGCCCGAAGTGATCTGCATTGGCACCTTTGACGCGCAACGCGATGCCTGCTCCGCTCAATGTGTCCTGTAGCGAAAGAGCAGGGGCTGTTGCGTTATTGATGAATGTTGCGCCAAATATATGGCCCGCAATGGGAATGTTGATTTTTCCGCCGGGCGAGTAGGAATTCGACTGTTTGACCGTAGTAAATGCTTCTTGGCCGTCGTCTGCAACGCCAGATGTGGCCAGCAAATCGAGCACATCCTCGGGTTTCAACCCCGTTTGCCGGGCAAGAAATTCGACACTGCTCAGTTGTTCCAGCGCTTCCTGTGCGGCGCCTTTTACACCGTAACGTTGGAGCAAGAAGTCGGCGCCGTTGCTCGCGCTTTCGTCTAGCAACAATGCTTGTAGGGTGGGACTGAATCCAGTGGCTTTGCGCATAATGTTACGCAATTGAGCGGTTCTCAAGTTCCCGTAAGCAAAATTGGGATAGCCATAATCAGTCTGTTGCAAAAGATTGAATAGAGAGCATCTTTTAACGCCCAGTACTGCCTTGATTTGCTCAAGCGGGTGATGAAAAGGTAGCTGGACAGGGTACTGCGCAGCGGCGATTTGCTCCGCCAGATTTTTCTTGTCTCCCACGTAGATCTTTGCTTGCCGAGTCATGGCCTCAATTACGAGGGTAAGTAAAGGTACCTGGGTTTCCAGACTGGCCTCATCAAGCACTCGCTCCCCGATATCAGGACGTCGTTCGCCGAGTGTAATCTGAGTAGCAGCATCGCCTTTCGCTTCCAGGCTAAGCGCTTGCTGATATAGCGTGTGGAGATATGAGAACGGACCGTTATTGGCTTCCAGTGCATCGGATGAGCATCTATCGGCAACTTGTTCAGGGAACATTTTTCCGTAGACCGCAGAGGTGGTGGTGTAGTCATCCATGATCAAATTCCTGTTTTCGTTGGCGGTGCTGCTGGGTTCGCAGTTATTAACAAGCGTAGAGGCAAGAGGGGTCATCCACACTAAGCCCAGACGAAGTGTCAGTGGATTAAAGTCGTGGTATTTCAATGGGTTGCCAGGTGTTATTGCTATTTGGAATATAGGTCATTGCGAATGAGTTTAAGTGTGACCCGTTGTGACGCTTGATCAAAGACGCGCTGCGTGTGGTTTTCGTTCAAGAGCGGATGGCTAAACTTTCGCTCTGTGCAAATGAATCCGTTAAAAAAAGCCCCCAGACCTATTAAAGTGGGGGCTTTTTGACTCTGCGGTTGGCGATTCTTTAATTAGCCTAGAGGCGAACACTAATTCGCTATGCGTTTTTTAACTTTGTCAGCGAATGCCTTGCCTCCATCCAGCGCTGTATAAACGAGATGAATCTGGATATTTTTTACCAGCACGGTTTTTTGATCTGCCGTTATCAATAATTTCGCGAATTCAGGATCAGGGAAACTCAATTCCCATCGAGAGATCGCGCCTGTTCCTTCAAATGGCAAGTAACGGCCATCGTGGAAAATCATTTCATATACCCAGTCGTCTTTACCGAGCCCCAGACCATCATCGGCCATGCCGGTAGACAGTGCTATCTGTTGCTGGGCGCGGAGATTCCGCTTAATGCTTGGGGGTGCTTTAGTAGCGTTGTACAGGTACTCCAGGCCTTCGTCTGTGGGTTCGACCAGCGTGGTACTGTCGGTTTGGGTAAGAATGGCGCTGATGTTTTCCAGATTCGCTCCGCTGCCCGGCGCCATGACGAACGAAACTGAAACGTGCTGGAGCTGACGTAGGTAGTGGCCTGGATAGTTTTTGTCGAAGGCCGCCGGCTTCAAGTCGAAAGTAAGTGGGCTGGTGGCCAAATTTTTGATGGCTGCAAGCCATGCGATATCGTTTTGCTCGCCCTTTATGTCAATAGTCTTCTTGATTGTCAGGCGGCGTTCCTTGTTTTGCAGATAGGCATTCTCCATTTCCTGCAGGTCGACAAGCAATGATTCCCCGGCCAGCAAGCCCTTGTAAGTATCGTTCCAGCCGCTTGTCTTGATAAAAGAAGCACTTTTGTAGTCGCCGATTTCGTAACGCCAGGCTGCCTCTGCGCTGAGGCAGAGCGAAAGCACCGCGTCGTAGGCCGGGGCATACAGCAGTTCCTGGCGAGCGACGAGCCAGTTGTAGACGGGGAGGATCGCGAGCCCGCTGGTCATGTAAGCGTGCGCCTCTATAAGATTTGCGCGGTCAGCTTGTGCCATGTCAAGGCTGATAACAGCCGCTTTTAGCTCGATGTCGGCCTCTTTAATTTGCAAGTCGAGCAGTTGGGTATCCATTTCCGCCAACTTTTGCTCAAATGCCCATTCGGCGGCTCTGCGCTCGTAGCCACTTTCTGTGAGCAGCTGCTCCCCAGTGAATGAGCAAGTGGTGCTCGCGTGATCAAAAAGGGAGATAACTGCACTTATCATCCCAGAGTATTTTTGACCGCCCACTGCCATTCCAAATATACAGGGCACTGAATCGGCGATGCCTTCACCCACCGAGAAGGGGGCAATTTGGGCTTGGAGAATTGAGCCAGTCCACATAAGTGCTGTTGCTGCTTCTTCCATCTGCGAACGACCAACATCAATTAAATTCGTGTAATAGCCTTTTCGATATTCCGCCATTTGCCTGCTGTACTGCAGTGCAGCAGTGCAGCACTCTGGGCTTTAACCGAATTGATCGCTTCCTGCTGAAGCTTGACACTGAACTCGGAAAATTTGATTTCTTGTTCTTTAAGCAGCACAGCCAAGCCAGTGTTTGACTCATCCTCTACCAGCTTCATGTAATACCGGCCCATGTTCTGTAATTGCTGTGCTGCCGCGCGGGCCATGGGCGCCAATTGCCTGAAACGGAACGCAGGGACTGGAGCTCGATCGCTATTGTAGGTGCTCATCATATGGTCGACATTGCGCTGGGCGATGCCTAGAGCATCTGCACCTTCGGTTCGCCAGTCCATGACGGGCAAGATCTTGCCATCTATGGTGAGCCCATGGCGAAGATTGAAGAGTCTTTGCTCCACCATTTTTCGTGCATTGATGATCCGCTCGTTAATGGGCGTCCGAAAGGCAGAGCGCTGTATATCCTTGAGTGCATCAGCAACCCAACGCGATACTGACGCCCGCTCTGGCAGCGGACCGATGAGCTTGAGTGCTTTTTGATAACTCAGCCATGCATGATTGAGACTGCTGGGCGTGAGCTGACGATAAAAGTGGTCACCTTGACGCTGCCAGTTGTCGACGAGCGACAGGAACACAGCCTGCCGGTAATACCGTGACAACGTGAATGCCCGCGCTATTGGATCGACTGTTTTTTGCAGTTCAGAGCGCCCACTACCGACTTCCACCAGAGGACGAGTTTTCCAGAACGACAGGGAATTGTTTTGATCACCCTCTGTTCCATAGGGGTCAAACAGATACCGGGTATACCATTCCTCGGCCTCGTCGAACTGCTGCTGTTCGCTGAGTCGCGTTGCTACCAAATACGGAAGGTGCAGGAACAGTTCGCGAAAGTAGGCACCGTTTGCGCCGTGAAAATCTACCGGAGGCCTCTCAGATTCTGAATCAATAGCCGGCTCCTTGATGAGCTGCGCCTCCCACCCGAGCGCCCGCTCGATGTTGCGTGCCGCTCTGGACAGCAATTGCTTCCCAAACAACGTATTGAGGCGGATGGTGTTGGACTTCAGAGTTATCCCTTCATTGGCCGCAGCGCGTAAGTCGAGATACTGAGCCTGTCCAACGCTTTCTGCGATGGATATCTCCCAGCTCTCGTCCTTGCCTGTATACCTGACGTCATACGCCGCGCCTGCGTTATTCTCGGGATTGCCCGCTTCACACAGGATGAAGAAGTGTAAGCCAGGGTTGCTCCACGTGTATTGAGTCGTAAAGGATGCCTGACCATTGGCGTTCAGCTTCTGATCGCTTAATACTTTGAATTCACTGTCTTTTGGTCCTTGGGCGTACAGTATTAGCTGAATTTCACCACAATACTCTGGCTTAATAAGCGCTTCGACAGGGAACG
Organism: Pseudomonas sp. W5-01; assembly: GCF_046540435.1. Classification (NCBI taxonomy): domain Bacteria; kingdom Pseudomonadati; phylum Pseudomonadota; class Gammaproteobacteria; order Pseudomonadales; family Pseudomonadaceae; genus Pseudomonas; species Pseudomonas sp. W5-01. Next base: position 174,093 of record NZ_JAXCIP010000006.1, on the reverse strand, counting down.
TCTCCCTTGTGAAGTTACCAGGGGACAAAAAAATAATCGAAAAACTTTTTTCGAAGAGGTATTGGGATTTTTCGACTACAAGGTCGTAAGTCCATGTGCCGCTGCTGCTGGGTGTAATAGAAACGGGTCTTTCAGGCGAGTAGACAACATTGTCAGCGACATAGACGACATATCCTATGTGGGGCGCTTCCAAACCTTCGCCCGAAATCTCCAATGGAATCGTGATGCTTTTATTTATTGTACAATCGGTTTCAGGCAGGGAACCGCTTACGGTGTAGGTCAGGTCACCTATGCGTATCTCTTTCTTGAACGCTTTTACCTGTAGCTTTTTGTCGCCTTCAAGTTTGATGATTGATTTTGGATAGGAAGCCTCGATGGTTAAAATCTTTTGATTTTCAACGTCTGCGGTCGCGGTCACGAAGCCGTTTGATTCCAGTGTTGTAAAAAAGTATTTCTCAGAATACTCATTGTATCCGTATTTGTCGTTTTCCGAATAATAGCAAAGCTCAATGTTGGATCCTAATGCCTTGTTAAGGTCTTTTAGGTTTGCTGCCAAGTCTGGCTGGAGACCTTTACGGACCTCTAAGTCAGAGAAATAGGAATTTCTTCGATTTGGGGTGCCATTTTTAAGGTCTCTTAGGTTGTCCTGGAGGGTGAAGTCATCCTTGCTGGTCTTCATGTATAGAAACCGAAAACTTTTTAGGTCAACTCGGTCTCTGTTGTGACGAATGTCCCAGTTCCTAGAACTCGATTCTCTCTCAAGAGAGATGTATTTTACCGCCTTGTCATGTTCTTTTATAAAGTGTGGAGACGCGATTGCTTCTTTGACGAATGGTCGCATGCCATCTCGAAAGGAAGTGTGGATTTCCTTTTTTCTGGAGATTAAAAGCTGGTCTCCGTCGTAGGGGTGTTGAATCTTTCTGATGTCACTGTAGGATTTATAGAGAACCTTTGCCAACGCCTCACTTTCATCTGATTTGAGTGGCATCCTGTGGATGAGCAGCATATCTCTTGACTCAATGAAATAGTCTACGTCAAGCGTACCAAGTGAAGGTGCTTTGTTGGGCGTTGTACGGGCACAGTTATAAAGCATGACGGTCAGCCATGGATCGTCGGCACGAGCACCTTCCGTGTTGACTACCGCGATTAAACCTGGCACGTATTTATCATCTTTTAGAAAAGTATCTTGCCCTTTCGTCGGTGCCTCTCCATTTTTTGTGCCATCCAGGTACAAAATTTCGTTTGGCGGCGACCAGAAGCCATCGCTCTGTTTGTAGATATATTGCACGCTGAGTTTTTTGAATCTAGACAGTCTGTTTTTCTCAGCGACGTCTGGCAATTCAACTGAGCTCCATTCTACCCAGAACACATAGGGGCGGCCTTCTATCATGACTGGGCGGATGGCATCACAGGTACGTGCCAATGGAAGAGAAACTTCGCTTGCGGGTGTTACCGGGGCCGTAGTTGTAGTGGTGGCCACCACTGCAGCGGGCGGTAGATTGCTGCTTTGGGCGATTTGGCCGCTCGCACTTACCGTGATTTTTTCCCATTCCGTCCAGGCCAACGGGCTCAACCGCTCCTCGCTGTCACGCAACCCCATATCAACTGAGCGCCAGTAATACTCGATGGGTGAGGCGTTAGTCTTACCGATGAAATGGTAGGTATCGTTTTGGGGCTGAGTGCCGTCAAGGTAGCCGCTCACTACTTGTAAGTTGCTGTTCTTCTCAAATTTTGTTAGGTAGCCAGTGATGGATGTTTGCAGCAGGCTTGTATCCAGCTTTCCTTGGTTAAGTTCATTTTCCAGTGTTTTGAAGGCTTCGCTTTTGTCTGGGCGATTGGCGTAATAGATCAGGTTGGCAGGGTGGTTAAGCTGTGTTTGCCATACCCTCCATGAACTGAACGCGCCCATGTATTGCCGCCAGGCCGTGGCCTGCTCTTCCGGTATTCTCGCGCCGAGGTAGCCCGGTTCTAGCCGTGCAAAAACGTTATGAAGATAGTGCTGCAGACTTGCCGTTGCCTGTGTGGCGGCGTGTGTCTTGACCGCTGAACTCACCAGAACGTCGGTGAGTAAATAGGTCGAAAGCGCCTCGACGGATGGAATGAATTGCTGCAGTGCGCTACTGGATGGGGCCCAGTGGCCTACTAAAAAAGCGGCCAGGGCGTCGCGCCATTGTTCTTGAAGGTGTGGTTCCGGCTCATTCATTTCCTTGTCGCTACCCACCAGCAGCAGTTCGCTGCTGCGGTATGCGCTAAATGGAGAGCTATGATCAAGTGCGTTCAGGTCCAACAAGCTTTGGCATGACAGTTCGGTCAATTGGCAAAGATTTTTTAACCTGACGGTAAGGCCAATGTCGGTAATTGTAATCGTTGGATCCGTCTCCGTTTGCGACTCGGGTGTTTCCGGCTCGTACTCTACGAAGGACAATTCCCTATCTTTAGCCTTGTGAGGCGTTATCTGCTCCCACACCTTCGGCAAGGCCTTTGGCAGTATGAGGTCTTTACTGACTTTTAGCGGTCCAGGGTTTTCACTTACAAATATTACAAATTTTTCATAGATAGACTGTGTAACTTTGTCGCTCGATGGCCCTCTGTTCCATAGATATTGGGATACAAGTTCACCAAAGGATGTCCAATCGCGCCAATTTGATCGTTGATATTGAGCCTGCTCTGATTTCGTCAAAGAGTCCAAGAAATCTTGAAAAGGTTTGCTGGGTACAGTTTTGGGACGTTGGCTTTTGCAGGCATCCGCATAAGTGAGTGCGAGCATTGTTTCGCTTTCTGACCATCCAATAAGAGCACTTAGACGTTTGGCGATGTCTGCTTTACTGAGCAGGGATGAGTTGATCAAAAAAACCTGCGCGACTTTTTCATCCATACCACATCGTTCGCATTGTTTTACCCAGGCACAATACTGGCTTGCCTGATAGCAAAGATCGAGGCTCAAGCCTGTGCGGTGTTTGTTTATTTTATCCTGCGCTTTCTTGTTGCCCTTGAGGTCAAACCACTCAGGGTGATCACTCAGGGCTCTAAGTCCCGTTGCGCTGAGTTGCAATTGCCTGACCACTTGGGCATGACGCTCCAGTTCAGTCCACATCAGGAAGTCCAACCCCTCCACGCTACTGATATTGGGTGTTACTGCAGCGCTTTCTGCCGTCAAAATATCGTTCAGCACATCAAAGCCAGTTTTGTTTATCCAGCGCAGTAGCTCCAGTGCGTGTCCAGGCGTCAGCGCAGATTCGCCGCCACCCGAACCGAAAGCTGTCCCCACGACATGTTTGACCACATCTTCTTGTGCGATCGACGCATTGGTCAGTAGCTGCAAGAGCCCCTCGGCGATCTCTGCGGTGTTGACCTCGGTTTGCACCGAGGAGCCAGTGTTCTTGAGTTTTCCTTTGAGCTCCTGTGCCAGCCCTTCCTTGAAATCACCAGCAGGAAGCCCTTTGATTAAACCTCGTTCATCGATATACGCGGCCAGTATGCCAAGCCATGTGCCAGATGCCGGCGTAATGCCTGGACCTACGGCCTGGACAATCTGCGGCTCGGTGATGAGCGAAACCTTCAGGCGCGGAACGGCGCCCTCCAGGGTGCTCTGAAGGCGGCCGTCGATTTTGTACAGCGGCTTGAGTTCTTCAGGGATTACGGTTGGAAGTTGCGTCAGCCAATTCGATAGCGTAGTGGCTCTGATCTTGTGCTGGCGTAGCCATTTCTCCAGATTCACTAGGCCCATCAGAACATCAAGAATGTCAGGCTTAACTTCATCGCCACCAATAGTCGGTGTGCCCGCCAGCTGACTGAAAACCTGGGTGTTGACGTTGCTGATCAAGGCGATCAGGCGCGCGCCTTCAATCGGGCCAACACGTAGCAGGCGTGGCAGCCACGCCAAGCGGTACAGGGCAGAAACTAAGGTAAGCGACAGCGCAGGCTTCTTGAGGCGCAGCGCCGTCGTGATTTGCGCCACGTAGAGATTGGCCTGTTGTTCTTCAAGCGCAAATGCGCGGCACAGGCCTGCGATGACAACGTTCGTTGCCGCTGTGTCGCCAGTTGCAGATGCCAGTAATTCAAACGCCGTCCCATCGATCATTAACCCGCTAGCTATTGGTGCTGCCTGGCTGGCAGCAGGGCTGTCAAGGAGCCGGTCAAGAAACGGCTTGTTGTCATCCACGGCATAGGGCGTAACTGCGTTGATCAGTGCTGCGAACTGCTCGGCCGTGATGCCGTATTCATCCCGCATGTGAAGAAATACCCCTAACGCTCTCAAGGTATCGGCGGTGAGATGGAAATCCTTGGTCTGTCCTTCCGAGCGCAGTGCCGCCATGACCAGAAGATCAACGTCGGAAAAAGTGAGTTTCAGAGCGTGTTGCAGATGAATGATTTTGTGGATTCGGCCGAAGTGATCCGTAGTCGCGCCCTTGATGCGCAATCGGATCCCTGCCCCGCCCATGGTGTCTTCCAGCGACAACGCTGGAGCAGATGCGTTGTTGATAAACACTGCGCCGAAAAGGTGGCCTCCAACAGGTGCCTTGTTCTCGGCCGCAGGTACATAAGCTTGTGATTGTTTGACGGTGGTGAAGGCTTCCTTGCCTTCATCGGGCACGCCAGAGGTGGCTAGCATTTCCAGAATGCGGTCCGGTTTGAGCCCTGTTTTTTGCCCCAGCAGTTCGACGCTGGTCAGTGCCTCTAAACCTTCGGATAACGTGCCTGGGACACCAAATCGCTGGGTTAGAAATCCGTCGCCGCTTGAAGGGCTGGCATCCAGCAGCAGTGATTGCAGTGCGGGGCTGAACCCGGTCCCCTTGCGCATGGCACTCCTGAGTTCGCTGGTTCGCAAGCTGTCATGCGTGAAATTAGGGAAGCTGTGTTGGCATTGCTGGAGCAAGTCGAACAGCGAGGTGCGTTTTCCATGCAGTTCTGCCTTGATCTGCTCAAGCGGAGAGTGAAACGGCAATTGAACAGGGTATTGCGCCTGCGCAATTTCCTCTTCCAGGTCTTTTGCTTCTCCCACGTGAGCTTTGGCCTGACGCGTCATGGCTTCGATGACCAGCGTCAATGCCCAAATCGGCGTATCGAGGCTGCCTTGATCGAGCACTCGTTCACCGATATCCGGTCTCCTCACGGCGAGTGTGATCTTGCTTTCGGTATAGCCATTCGCTTCAACACTCAACGCCAACTGGTACAACGCGTGCAGGTAGGCAATGGGGCCGTTGTTGGCTTCGAGTGCATCGGATGAACATCTGTCGGCGACTTGTTCGGGAAAAAGTTTGGCATAAGTGGCAGATGTGAGGGTGTCGTCCATGATCGAGTTCCTTTTACGCTGGATGAATTGCGAGATTCGCAGTTACTAATCCAGCGTAGAGGCAAGTGCAGAGATCGACCGAAATTGCAGATGAGGTGTACTTGAATGAAATGACAAGTGAATCAAAGGGTTGAAGGTCGTTATCGCCGGTCGCGATAACACTCATCGCTAATTGGTTTAGGCCAATACCGGTAAATCCTGTGGCCAGTTATTCGTTTGACTCTAATTAACCGGGCAATAAGCAAAAAAAGCCCCTGACGACTTCCATCGCCAGGGGCTTTTCTCTTACCGGGTGCCGCTAGGCGCAATGCACCCAGCAGGTATTACAAACCGGCAGCGGCGCGCAATGCGTCGGCGCGGTCGGTTTTTTCCCAGGTGAACGTGGTGAACGTGTCGTCGCCCACGGTCTTGGTTTGCGGCGTGCGGCCGAAGTGGCCGTAGGCTGCGGTTTCCTGGTACATCGGGTGCAGCAGGTCGAGCATGGTGGTGATCGCGTATGGACGCAGGTCGAAGTGCTCGCGGACGAGCTGGACGATCTTGTCGTCGCTGATCTTGCCGGTGCCGAAGGTGTTCAGCGAGATCGACGTAGGCTGTGCAACGCCGATGGCGTAGGAAACCTGAATTTCGCAGCGCTCGGCCAGGCCGGCGGCGACGATGTTCTTGGCAACGTACCGGCCAGCGTACGCAGCCGAACGGTCAACCTTGGATGGATCTTTACCGGAGAACGCGCCGCCGCCGTGACGGGCCATGCCGCCGTAGCTGTCGACGATGATCTTGCGACCGGTCAGACCGCAGTCGCCCACGGGGCCGCCGATGATGAATTGGCCAGTCGGGTTGATGTGGAACTGGGTGTCTTTGTGCAGCAGTTCGGCCGGCAGCACGTGCTTGACGATCAGCTCCATCACGCCTTCGCGCAGATCTTTGTAGGACACTTCCGGGTTGTGCTGGGTCGACAGAACAACGGCGTCGATGCCCACCACGATGCCGTTTTCATAGCGGCACGTGACCTGGGATTTAGCGTCCGGGCGCAACCATGGCAGCAGGCCGGACTTACGGGCTTCGGCCTGGCGGTGCACCAGCTGGTGCGAGAACGCGATCGGCGCAGGCATCAGCTCGGCGGTCTCGTTGCTGGCGTAGCCGAACATCAGGCCCTGGTCGCCAGCGCCCTGATCTTCAGGTTTCGCGCGGTCGACACCTTGGTTGATGTCAGGGGACTGCTTGCCGATGATGTTCATCACGCTGCAGGTCGCACCGTCAAAACCGACGTTGGAGCTGGTGTAGCCGATCTCGCAGATCACGTCACGAACGATCTGCTCCAGGTCGACCCACGCGGTGGTGGTGACTTCGCCGGCAACAATGGCCACACCGGTCTTGACCAGGGTTTCCACGGCGACGCGAGCCTGCTTGTCCTGGGCAATGATGGCGTCCAGCACCGCATCGGAGATCTGGTCGGCGATTTTGTCCGGATGTCCTTCAGACACGGACTCGGAGGTGAAAAGGGAGTATTCGCTCATCTCGACGGTTTTCCTGATTAGTACCGATGGTGAGTGTTGCCAGCCGGTCGCTGAAAATGGCGGACCTGGATCTGGAAACCATTACGTAAGCCTATGTACAGGCTTTCCCCGGGGACCAGCCCCGCAGCGGTGGCCCAACGGGCCAGATCTTCCTGTTCGAAGCCTAACCAGAGATCGCCACAGGCCTCCTTGGCCCAGCTCTGGTCATGACTGCACAACTCTGTCACCAGCAGGCTACCGCCCGGTTGCAACAGGTTGGCCAAATGTTTGAGCGCTTCGGCGGGCGCGGCGAAATGGTGCAACACCATATTCAACACCACGCAGTTGCCGGAGATATTAGCGTTGGTCAGTGCATCGGCCAGTTTCAGCTCGACGTTAACCAGCGCCTTTTGCGTGCAGATCTTGCGCGCCAGATCGAGCATTTCCGGGCTGTTGTCCAGCCCCGTAACGTGCCGAAAACGCCGCGCCAGATCCGGCAGAAAACCGCCATCCCCGGGCCCTACTTCTATCGCCGTGGCGTCGGCGGGAAAGCTCAGCTTATCCAGCAACGACAGCAGGCTGTCGCGGTATTGCGGCAGTCCTGCGATCAGGTCCTGCTGGGCCCGAAATTTCTCGGCAGTGCGTGCGAAGAAGTCCTGACTGGCGTTGGCCCGCTGCCGATGCACCAGCCCGATCCGGGTCTGTACATCATCGGGCAGGCGCAGATTGTCGGCTTCTTCAAGCATCGCCGCGTGCAGCTTCCCGCCGGTGTGTTCGGTGTGGGGCAGGGCGCGTCGATAGAAGATCGCGTTGCGTTCACGCCGCGTCGCTACCAAGTCAGCCTGGGCCAGTACCTTGAGGTGATGGCTCATGCCGGACTGGCCAATGGCGAAAATCTGCGCCAGCTCCAGCACGCCGAAGGAATCGTTCGACAGCGCGCGCAAGACGTTCAGCCGCAGCGGATCGCCGCCGGCTTTGCACAGGGCAGCCAGCTCGTCGCATTCATCATGGCTAATGGCAGGCACGCGAAGATTCATAAGGCAGGCAGTCTAGTTATCGACCGGGGCTGTCGCAAGGGCAATATCAAAAAGTTTTGATATTGGTCGATCAGTGGCGGCACCCCGGCGCCGTGATTCTGCCGTTTGCCGTCGGGCATTGGGTGCGGTGTACGAAAACACGCCAGCGGCAGAGGAAAACACCGATGGTGTGTGATCTGTCATTGCCCCCGGAGGGTGCCTGAGGGAAAATGGCCGCCTTTTTCCGGTACCTCTTTCATCTGCCCCAGGAGATCAGCGATGCCAAGCCGTCGTGAGCGAGCCAATGCCATTCGTGCCCTCAGCATGGATGCCGTGCAAAAGGCCAATAGCGGCCACCCGGGTGCCCCGATGGGCATGGCGGATATCGCTGAAGTGCTTTGGCGCGATTATCTGAAGCATAACCCAGCCAATCCGATGTTTGCCGACCGCGACCGGTTCATCCTGTCCAACGGCCACGGCTCGATGCTGATCTACTCGCTGCTGCACCTGACCGGTTACGACCTGTCCATCGAAGACCTGAAAAACTTCCGTCAGCTGCACAGCCGCACACCGGGCCACCCGGAATACGGCTACACCCCGGGCGTTGAAACCACCACCGGCCCACTGGGTCAGGGTTTCGCCAACGCCGTCGGTTTCGCGGTTGCCGAGAAGACCCTCGCCGCCCATTTCAACCGTCCAGGCCACAACATCGTCGACCACCACACCTACGTGTTCATGGGTGATGGCTGCATGATGGAAGGCATCTCCCACGAAGTGGCTTCGCTGGCCGGTACCCTGCGCCTGAACAAGCTGGTCGCGTTCTACGACGACAACGGGATTTCCATCGACGGCGAAGTCGAGGGCTGGTTCACCGACGACACCCCGAAGCGCTTCGAATCCTACGGCTGGCTGGTCATCCGCAACGTGGACGGCCATGACGCCGACGAGATCAAAACCGCCATCGACACCGCTCACAAGAGCGACAAGCCGACGCTGATCTGCTGCAAGACCACCATCGGTTTCGGTTCGCCGAACAAGCAGGGCAAGGAAGACTGCCACGGCGCTCCGCTGGGCACTGACGAAATCGCCCTGACCCGCGCCGCGCTGAAGTGGACCCACGGCCCATTCGAAATCCCGGCCGACATTTACAGCGAGTGGAACGGCAAGGAAAAAGGCCTGGCTGTCGAAGCCGAATGGGACCAGCGTTTCGCTGCCTACTCCGCTGCCTTCCCGACCGAAGCCAACGAGCTGATCCGCCGCATGAGCGGTGAGCTGCCTGCTGACTTCGCCGAAAAATCCGCCGCGTACGTGGCTGAAGTCAACGCCAAGGGCGAAACCATCGCCAGCCGCAAGGCCAGCCAGAATGCCTTGAGCGCCTTCGGTCCGCTGCTGCCCGAATTCCTCGGCGGTTCTGCTGACCTGGCAGGTTCCAACCTGACCATCTGGAAAGGCTGCCGCAGCATCACCGGCGAAGACGCCACCGGCAACTACCTGCACTACGGTGTTCGTGAGTTCGGCATGGGCGCGATCATGAACGGGATCGCCCTGCACGGCGGTTTCGTGCCATACGGCGCGACCTTCCTGATCTTCATGGAATACGCCCGCAACGCCGTGCGCATGTCCTCGCTGATGAAGAAACGCATCATCTATGTGTTCACCCACGACTCCATCGGTCTGGGCGAAGACGGCCCGACTCACCAGCCGATCGAGCAACTGACCAGCCTGCGCACCACGCCGAACCTGGATTGCTGGCGCCCGGCTGATGCCGTTGAATCCGCCATCGCCTGGAAACACGCGATTGAACGTGATGACGGCCCATCGGCGCTGATCTTCTCCCGTCAGAACCTGCAACATCAGGCGCGTGATGCCGAGCAGCTGGAAAACATCAACCGCGGTGGCTACGTACTGCGCGACTGCAGCGGCGAACCGGATCTGATCCTGATCGCCACCGGTTCCGAAGTCGGCCTGGCTGTTCAGGCATACGACAAGCTGACCGCAGACGGCAAGAACGTCCGTGTGGTTTCCATGCCATGCACCAGCGTTTTCGAGACCCAGAGCGCCGAGTACAAGCAGTCGGTCCTGCCGCTGGAAGTCAGCGCGCGCATCGCCATCGAAGCTGCTCACGCTGACTACTGGTACAAATACGTGGGCCTGGAAGGTCGAGTGATCGGCATGACCACCTTCGGCGAGTCGGCGCCTGCCAACCTGCTGTTCGAAGAGTTCGGCTTCACGCTGGAGAACGTCCTTTCCACGGCTGAAGAGCTGCTGGAAGACTAAGCACCACCGCGTTGCCCTTGCAGGCGCGTGCCTTGTCCTGAGATCTGCTGCCTGAGCCTGGCAGATCGAGGGGTGAGCCACGCGCTTGCAGGTTCTCTGTACCACTCAAGATTTTGAGAACCCCATGCCTCAGCCTCGCCCATATAAAGTCGCCCTCAATGGTTACGGTCGTATCGGCCGCTGCGTGCTGCGCGCGCTGTGCGAGCGAGGTGCGAAGGCGGGCTTTGAAGTGGTGGCAATCAACGACCTGGCCGACATGGCCAGTCTCGAATACCTCACGCGCTTTGACTCCACGCACGGCCGGTTCCCCGGCGAAGTGCGGGTCGAAGGCGATTTTCTGCACATCAACGATCACGTCATCAAAGTGTTTCGCAGCGCGACGCCGGAAGGCATCGACTGGGACTCACTCGACGTGGATCTGGTGCTCGAATGCTCCGGCGTCTACAACACGCGCGCCGATGGCGAGCGCTTTCTTTCGGCCCGCGCGCCGCGAGTGCTTTTTTCCCAGCCCATGGCCAGCGAAGCCGACGTCGACGCCACCATCGTCTACGGCATCAATCAGGAAACCCTGACGGGCGATGAGCAACTGGTGTCTGCCGCGTCGTGCACCACCAATTGCAGCGTGCCATTACTCGACCTGCTGAACCGCGAGCTGGGCCTCGAATACGTGACCATCACCACGATTCACTCTGCGATGAACGATCAGCCGGTCATCGACGCCTATCATCATGAAGACTTGCGCCGTACGCGCTCGGCCTTTCAGTCGATCATCCCGGTGTCCACTGGTCTGGCGCGCGGCATCGAGCGGTTGCTTCCGGAACTTGCCGGCCGAATTCAGGCCAAAGCAGTTCGTGTGCCGACGGTGAACGTCTCGTGCCTGGACATCACGCTGCAGGTCGCTCGTGATACCGATGCTGTCGAGGTCAACCGTATCCTGCGCGAGGCCGCTACCCGCGGCCCGCTGAAGGGGCTGCTGGCGTATACCGAATTGCCCCATGCCAGTTGCGATTTCAACCACGACCCGCACTCGGCCATCATCGATGCCAGCCAGACGCGGGTCTCGGGCCCTCGGCTGGTGAACATCCTGGCCTGGTTCGACAACGAGTGGGGGTTTGCCAATCGCATGCTGGACGTCGCCGATCACTACCTGCACACCATCCATAAACAATAGTAAAAACAGGGAATGCCTCATGACCGTGTTGAAGATGACCGACCTCGATCTGCAAGGTAAGCGTGTACTGATCCGCGAAGACCTCAACGTTCCGGTCAAAGACGGCGTGGTGACCAGCGATGCACGCATTCTCGCGTCGTTGCCCACCATCAAGCTGGCGCTGGAGAAAGGCGCAGCCGTCATGGTCTGCTCGCACCTGGGTCGCCCCACCGAGGGTGAGTTTTCCGCCGAGAACAGCCTCAAGCCGGTCGCTGACTACCTGAGCAAGGCGCTCGGGCGTGAAGTGCCACTGGTGGCGGAATACTTGGACGGTGTCGACGTCAAGGCGGGAGATATCGTGCTGTTCGAGAACGTGCGCTTCAACACGGGCGAAAAGAAGAACGCTGACGAGCTGGCGCAGAAGTACGCCGCTTTGTGTGATGTGTTCGTGATGGACGCCTTCGGCACCGCCCACCGTGCAGAGGGCTCGACCCACGGCGCGGCCAAGTTCGCCAAAGTTGCTGCCGCAGGCCCTTTGCTGGCTGCCGAGCTCGACGCACTGGGCAAGGCTCTGGGCAATCCGGCCCAGCCAATGGCCGCCATCGTTGCCGGATCCAAGGTTTCCACCAAACTGGACGTGCTCAACAGCCTCAGCGAGAAGTGCAATCAGCTGATTGTCGGCGGTGGCATCGCCAATACCTTCCTCGCTGCCGCAGGTCATCCGGTAGGCAAATCCTTGTACGAGCCGGACCTGCTTGAGACTGCCAAAGCCATCGCCGCCAAGGTCAGCGTGCCGTTGCCGGTCGACGTGGTGGTTGCCAAGCAATTCGCCGCCGATGCCGAAGCCACCGTCAAGCTGATCGCCGATGTGGCCGAGGACGACATGATCCTCGACATCGGTCCTCAAACAGCTGCGCACTTCGCCGAATTGCTGAAATCTTCCAAGACTATTCTCTGGAACGGCCCGGTCGGCGTTTTTGAGTTCGATCAGTTCGGCGAAGGCACCAAGACGCTGGCTCACGCAATCGCTGAGAGTTCTGCGTTTTCTATCGCCGGCGGGGGCGACACCTTGGCCGCCATCGACAAATACGGTGTAGGCGACAAAATCTCCTATATCTCTACAGGCGGCGGCGCGTTCCTCGAGTTCGTCGAGGGCAAGGTTCTGCCTGCCGTGGAAGTTCTGGAACAACGCGCCAAGGCCTGACCGGCCAAGGTGAAGGGGAGTGAAATGGTCAAGCCATTACCGCTGTTGATCATGGCGGGTTTGCTGGTCGGCTGCGCAAGCAAGCCTGAAGCGGAAACGGCGTCCAGCGCGGCGCCGGGATTGCTTCAGGTCAGCTGCTATCAGGCGGGCTGGCAGGCGGAAACCGTACCGATCGTTTACAAGCGTGGCGGGCCTGAAGTCTGGGAAAAATACGAATTCATGCCTGCCGTGGGACCAGTCCCCTGTCACTGATGCTCAGTTGACCACTGATGCTCAGCTGACGGTGCGCCGGAATACAGGAACAGCATTGCCCCTGCCATGATCGACATACGTCACGCGATGCAGGGGATTCAGGAGTAGTAATGAAAGGCTTGTCAGCCCTTGCGACACTGATTCTGCTGAGCGGTTGCGCCAGCATGAAGGCTTCGGAACCGGCAGCCCCCTGGACCCATTGGGTCTGCGACAGCAAAGCCGAGATTTTCTGGAAGTACGCCGATGCCGCGAAGAAGGAGGTGGATGTGCGCCTCAATCAGAGCGAGCAGGTATTCCGTCTGCAAGCGTCGCCCGGAGTTTCCGGCGCGCTCTACAGTAACGGCGTGCTGGCGTTTGACAACAAAGGCAGCGAAGGCCTGGTCTACTGGGACGCTACCAACGATTTGATCGGTCGTGGCTGCAAGGCGCCGTAAAGGGCCGTGCAGTTCGAACGAGGCTGTACCGGGGCGATGACTGAGCAATCGACCCCTATAATTTGAATAGCCGCCAATACGGCACGCACGATTAACGACCCCACCGGGAGAGAGACAGACAATGGCACTTATCAGCATGCGCCAGATGTTGGACCACGCAGCCGAATTCGGTTACGGCGTCCCTGCATTCAACGTGAATAACCTGGAACAAATGCGCGCCATTATGGAAGCGGCCGACAAGACCGATTCTCCGGTGATCGTTCAGGCTTCCGCCGGTGCGCGCAAATACGCTGGCGCCCCGTTCCTGCGCCACCTGATCCTGGCGGCAATCGAAGAGTTCCCGCACATCCCGGTGGTCATGCACCAGGACCACGGCACCAGCCCTGCTATCTGCCAACGCTCCATCCAGCTGGGCTTCAGCTCGGTGATGATGGACGGCTCTCTGCGCGAAGACGGCAAAAGCCCTGCGGACTACGACTACAACGTACGCGTCACCCAGGAAACCGTCGCCATGGCTCACGCCTGCGGTGTGTCGGTTGAGGGTGAGCTGGGTGTTCTGGGTTCGCTGGAAACCGGCATGGCCGGTGAAGAAGACGGCGTCGGCGCAGAAGGCATGCTGGATCACAGCCAGATGCTGACCGATCCGGAAGAAGCAGCTGATTTCGTTAAACGAACTCAGGTCGACGCCTTGGCCATCGCCATTGGCACCAGCCACGGCGCGTACAAGTTCACCAAGCCGCCTACCGGCGACATCTTGGCGATCGAGCGCATTAAAGAGATCCACAAGCGCATTCCGAACACCCACTTGGTAATGCACGGTTCCTCTTCCGTTCCGCAGGAATGGCTGAAAATCATCAACCAGTACGGCGGCGACATTAAAGAAACCTACGGCGTGCCGGTCGAAGAAATCGTTGAAGGCATCAAGCACGGCGTGCGCAAGGTCAACATCGACACCGACCTGCGTCTGGCGTCGACCGGTGCCATCCGCGAGTTCATGGCGAAAAACCCGAGCGAGTTCGACCCACGCAAGTACCTGGCGAAAACCGTTTCGGCCATGCGCGACGTGTGCATCGCCCGTTACGAAGCCTTCGGCACCGCCGGCAACGCCTCCAAGATCAAGCCGATCTCCCTGGAGAAGATGTTTGAACGTTACGCCAAAGGCGAGCTGAACGCCAAAGTGAACTGATCGTTTTCTGATCAATTTGCTGAAATGAAGAAGCCCGCAGCGATGCGGGCTTTTTTGTGGCCGTGATCTGCGCTTCTACACGGTGTTTTGCCGGCCGGGCAGGGCGATGATCCGCCCGACATACTTTGGCTCAGGCTGATCGTGTTGAGCTTCTGAGAGCAGGCGCAAGGCCTGCAGCGAAGCCTCACGGAACGGCGCCGACTTCGGTCCGGCGGCCAGATCCACATGCAGCAGCATTTGCTCGCTCGCTGCCAGCTCGACATCCCCGTCTGCCTTGTACAGCCCGTGATAGATCTGCACCCGCTTGCCATCGTGTCCGACGATTTGCGTACGCACTTCCACCGACTCGCCGAGCTTCACCTGGTGCAGGAAGTTGATGTGCGCCTCGAGCGTGAACAGCGAGTGGCCGCTTGCATCCCGGTCATCCCTGGCGAGGCCGATGCGGTCCATGAAAGCGTCTGTGGCGAAGCTGAAAATCAGCAAATAGAAGGCATCGCGCAGGTGGCCGTTGTAGTCGACCCAATCGGCGAGGACTGGGGTTTTGTAAGTGATGAGCGCAGGCATAGGAGTTCCAGGGCTGAAATCGTGGTGAGCTGAATGGGCCTATTCGTGAGCAAGCTCACTCCCACAGGTTTTGCGTGAACGAATGTAGGACCGGCTTTAGCCGGGAAGACGGCAAGCGCCACACCGCAACATTTCGGGTGCTCATCAGAACAGTATTTCCCGATCCCCTGTAGGAGTGACCTTGCTCGCGAAAGCGTCAGTTCAGACGATGGGGCGCATGGCGTATCAATCCTCAAACGCCATTCCATGCCTGGCCTTGGTGGTTTTCACCGCCTCAAGCACCGCCAGCAGGCAGTCATCGCGATACCGCTCCAGCGCCGCAATGCTGTGGCTACCCAGCTGATCGGAGGTGCCATCGACCACGTCGTCAATCAGCTTGTCGGTCAGCTCCGGTGCCGGAAGATAGGTCCACGGCAACTGCAACGCCGGACCGAACTGCGCCATGAAGTGACGCATGCCCGCATCGCCACCGGCCAGGGTATAAGTCAGAAAGGTGCCCATGAATGACCAGCGCAAGCCGGCGCCGAAACGAATCGCGTCATCAATTTCGCCGGTGGTCGCCACCCCGTCATTCACCAAATGCAGGGCCTCACGCCACAGCGCCTCGAGCAAGCGATCCGCAATAAAACCGGGGACCTCTTTACGCACATGCAGCGGTCGCATGCCCAGTGATTCGTAGACCTGAATCGCTGCCTGCACCGCTTCCGGTGCAGTGTTCTTGCCGCCGACCACTTCCACCAGCGGTAGCAGATAAACCGGGTTAAACGGATGCCCCACCACGCAGCGTTCCGGGTGCGTGGCGCTTTCGTAAAACTCCGACGGTAGCAAGCCGGAGGTGCTGGAAGCGATGATCGCGTCAGGCTTGGCCGCCGCGCTGATCTTGCTGTGCAGATCCAGCTTGAGGTCAAGGCGCTCTGGGGCGCTTTCCTGAATGAAGTCGGCGTCGCGAACACACTCTTCGATGGTGTCGACGAAGCGTAGACGTTCCTGGGAGGCGCCCGATGCCAGGCCCTTTTGCTCAAGCGCTGGCCAGGCGTTGGCGACGCGTTTTCGCAGCGCTGCTTCGGCTCCCGGCGCCGGGTCCCAGGCCACGACGTCCAGGCCATGAGCCAGCGCGCGCGCCACCCAACCGCTGCCAATGACACCGCTGCCCAAGGCCGCGAAGGTTTTGATGGTGGTGATGAAGGTCATGTCGGTTACTCGAGAAAGTGTCGAAGCCTTTGTGGGAGTGAGCTTGCTCGCGATAGCTACTTATCTGCCCCGATGTGTGACTGACACACCGTTATCGCGAGCAAGCTCACTCGTGCGCGGTAGGATTTGTGTGGGGATCAAAACCGCTTTTTCAGCCCCATCTTCACGCGGCCCTCGGCCGGGGTCAGAACCCGGGCGCCCAGGCGGCTGAGAATCTCGCTGGCGCGCTCGACCAGCGCGCCGTTGCTGGCGAGCACGCCTTTGTCGAGCCAGATGTTGTCCTCCAGACCGACCCGCACGTTGCCGCCGAGCAATACCGCCTGCGCAGCCATCGGCATTTGCATGCGCCCGATACCAAAAGCGGCCCACACTGCGTCAGCAGGCAAGTTGTCGACCATGGCTTTCATCGTGGTGGTGTCCGCCGGCGCGCCCCATGGAATGCCCATGCACAGCTGAAACAGGGGGTTGTCGAGCAAGCCTTCTTTCATCATCTGCTTGGCAAACCACAGGTGGCCGGTGTCAAAAATCTCCAGCTCGGCTTTCACCCCCAGCTCTTGAATACGCTTGGCCCCCGCCCGCAGTTGCGCGGGTGTGGACACATAAATGGTGTCGCCATCGCCGAAGTTGAGGGTGCCGCAATCCAGTGTGCAGATTTCCGGCAGCAGCGCTTCGACGTGCGCGAGCCGGGTCAGCGGCCCGACCAGATCGGTGCCGGGGCCGAAATCGGTCGGACGTTCGCCCGGGCCGATTTCCAGATCGCCGCCCATGCCTGCCGTCAGGTTGACGATGATGTCGATGTCGGCTTCACGGATGCGGTCCATGGTTTCGCGGTACAGCTCGACGTCACGGCTGAACTTGCCGGTCTCGGGGTCGCGAACATGGCAGTGCACGACGGTCGCCCCGGCCTTCGCGGCCTCGACTGCGGCAGCGGCAATCTGCTTGGGCGTGATCGGGACCAGGTGGCTTTTCCCGGTCGTGTCGCCAGCACCGGTCAGTGCGCAGGTGATGATGACGTCGTGATTCATGGGTAAGGTTCCTTGCAGGCCAGACAGTGACGCGGACGTTTGGGGCCCGCTTTTGAGGTGCAAAGCTACGCAGCGGCGAGCCCGTCAAAACGCACAGCGGCGACAAGGTCTTGCACAGCAGCGACCTGTGCGGTTGCTGCCGATCGGTAAAGAGGTGTATTTGATGAGCGGGTCCGGGAAGCGCAATCGTTTTTGACCCCGCCTCGCGCAAATCGCCCATAGGCTCAAATCCCAAGGAACGCGCCAACGATGTCCCAGGATTTCTACTTTCTGCTCATGCCCGGCTTTTCGATGATGGGTTTCGTGTCGGCGCTGGAGCCGCTGCGCGTCGCCAATCGCTTTGGTGGCGAGCTGTTTCGCTGGCACATTCTGAGCGCCGACGGCGGTCCGGTGATTGCCAGCAACGGCATGTCGGTGAACGCCGATGCCGCACTGGAGCCACTGAAAAAAGGCGCAACGCTGTGGGTGATGGGCAGCGTTGATCCGCTGAAGTTTTATACCGGGACGCTGGAACACTGGCTCCGCCGCCTGGACCTGGAAGGCGTGACTCTCGGGGCCATCGACACCGGCAGTTTCGTCCTCGCCCAGGCCGGTCTGTTGGAGGGCTATCGTTTGACTCTGCACTGGGAAGCGCTGGACGCCTTCAAGGAAACCTATCCCCGGCTGCAAGCAACACAGGAATTGTTCGAGATCGATCGGCGCCGCATTACGTCGGCTGGCGGCACGGCCTCCATCGACATGATGCTCGACCTCATCGGGCAGGCCCACGGAGCTGACATGGCGATCAAGGTCTCCGAGCAGTTCGTTCTCGGGCGCATACGTCAGCGCAAAGACCACCAGCGCATGCAGATTGCCACGCGCTACGGCATCAATAACAAGAAACTGGTTCAGGTGATTGGTGTCATGGAGCAGAACACCGAGCCGCCGCTGAGCACGCTGGAACTGGCGGAAGGGATTCAGGTGACGCGGCGTCAGCTGGAGAGGCTCTTTCGTCTGCACCTGAACGATACGCCGAGCAACTTCTACCTCGGCCTGCGGCTGGAAAAAGCGAGGCAACTGCTGCGTCAGAGCGACATGAGCGTGCTGGAAGTCAGTATTGCGTGCGGGTTTGAATCGCCATCGTATTTCACCCGCAGTTACAGGGGGAGATTTGTGGTGTGCCCGAGGGAGGACCGAGGGCGTACGCGTGAGGTGAAGGCTGTTTGACTCCTGATTATTGTCAATTATACTCGCGACTATAAATTATAGTCCGATCAATAATTGGGTATAAATCATGACCAAACGCACTGGTTTTGTGTTCAAGCGCACTGGCCTCGCAGCTACTGTCGCAGAAGGTTTAACCGGCGAAGGACTGCACGATTATTCATCAGGATTGTTTCTCGCGGCGCCGCGTCGCACTGGCAAGAGCACCTTCCTGCGCGAAGACCTGGTTCCGCAGTGTCTGAGCGAAGGCTGGCTGCCAGTGTATGTCGACCTCTGGGCTGATCGTGAACAGGACCCGGCAGAGCTGATCAGTGCGGCCATCGCCGTTGCCCTGGTGCCGTACGAAAAGGGCATTCGCAAGCTCGCCAAATCAGCCGGGGTCGACAAACTCAATTTCCTGCGCACGCTGTCGTGGGACTTCACCACGCCGCAATTGCCAGCGGGCTCGACGTTAACGCAGGCCTTGCAGCTGTTGCACAGTGCGTCGCAGAAGATGATCGTGCTGATCATCGATGAAGCTCAGCATGCCTTGACCAGTGAGGCCGGGGTCAACGCAATGTTTGCGTTGAAGGCCGCACGGGACGAACTGAATCAAGGTCATGAGCAAGGCAACGGCGCCTTGCGGCTAGTGTTGACGGGCTCGAACCGAGACAAGCTGGCCCATCTGGTGCTGAACAAAAACCAGCCTTTTTATGGATCGAGCATCACGCCGTTTCCGCTGTTGGGCAAAGACTTCACCAAGGCCTACACGGCCCATCTCAACAGCCATCTGGCACTCACCAATCAGTTTTCCGCGGCCGATATTGACTCCGCATTCGAGCTGGTGGGGCGCCGCCCCGAAATGCTGCGTGCAATCATCGGCGATGTAGCACTTGAGCTCGGAGACGCTGAGAATCTTGGCCAACTGCTGCATGACAGCGCCCGGTTGCTGCGCGCTGGCGTGTGGGAAGAGTTCGAAAGCGCTTATAACGCCCTGACTTTGCCGCAGCGCGCAGTGCTGGAAGTGATGGCTGACCGTGCGCGCGATAACCAGCCGTTCGCACCCTTCGCCGATGCAACGTTACTTGCAGTGGGCAAGGCGCTGGAAGCGCTGGGCAGCGAAGTGGTGCCGGGCACTCAGACCATTCAGGCGGCGATCGATGCGCTCCGTGATAAAGAGCTGGTGTGGAAATCCAGTCGCGGCGCGTACGCCTTGGAAGACAAGGCGCTCGGCGAGTGGCTGCTGCAACGAAGAGAACCCAAGTAAGCGTATTGCTTACTTAGTCTTCATCAACGCCGAGCACGCCGCCTTGTAAGCCTCATGCTGATATTTGTTCAGCGCTGTCGGCAGCTCAAAGCTGTGCTTCTTCATCTGAGCATTAATCGTCTGAGGCGACAGCAGAATGACGTCGCAGTCTTCCAGCAGTTGAAAGATGGTTTCGATCTTGAATGTCGTCGGACCGCCGGCGAACTCGCCTTTCTTGCTGCGTTTTTTGATCGCGATATGACCAATCCCGTTATCACGCACGAATGCCTCGATCTGGCGGGCGAACGCTTTCACGTTGACGGCTTCATCGTCGTCTTCGAGCGCGATATTCTTGGTTGGGAGTGGAACGTGTTCGAGCGCGCCGGACGCGCGAGTGGCGACAGCGAAGATGGCCTCGCTGCCTTTGATTTCTACGCCGCAGATGTTCATGTGCATGCCTTGAGCTCGGGAAGGGCGTCAGGGTAGCGCATTCGGGATCACTCGGACTGCGCGACGGTGTCCAGATATTCCGATCGCTCGTCGCTGGCGCGGGTCAGGCAATCGTTCTGGTCGATGTTGAACTCTTTGGTGCCAGGCTTGGCCGGGAACACTTCCACTGCGCAGTCCGCGTCGCGCAGTTTTTTCCAGGCATCCTGGGCGGCCTTGAGTTTGGTGGCGAATTCCTCGGCCTGGGCCTTGTTCGCCCCGAACTGCGTCTGCACACGCTCAAGCACGTTCTGCACATTCTCTGTGAGCAGCTTCTCCGCCGTGTCGCGGCTGTACACCGAGCACTCAAGCGTCTGCTGATCTTCTTCAACGCCGTCACAAGGGTTCGCGGCCGGATTGGATGCAGCGTGTGCGCCTGTCGCGAATAGAGCCAGAGCCAGAAACATGGTTTTCATTGGGGCTTTCCGAGTCAGAGATGGATTGGATTCTCGCCCAAGCGCGAGGCAATGAACAGGTATCAAATGCGGGACGCCTTTGTACGCCGTTAGCGGTTATCGCTTACTGACGGTTTTGACCATTTTGCGGTCGTATTTGCTCGCAGGGTTTGGGATCGCCAATGCTCTAGGTCGAGCAGCCGCGTTGAGTTTTCGTTGAAAAAGAGAACCGTCCTGCAGAAAATTCTGAAACTTCCTTTGAGGGTTCGCGCGACGGTTTTCTTCATGTAGGATCCAATCCGCGCTGATAACCGGCGCTCGCAAATGATACCGATCAAGCAACTCAGGGAGAGAACTCATGGCGCTCGACGCATTTATCCAATTCGACGGCATCTAAGGTGAGAGCCTCGACGACCAGCACAAGAACTGGATCGAAATCCTGGGCTATAACTTCGGCACCCATCAAAGCGCATCGGCGACCGCCAGTTCGGCGGGCGGTGCTTCGTCAGGCCGAACCACCGTTACCACCTTCAACTTCTCTAAATTCCTCGACGCCGCCAGTGCAAAGCTGCTTCAGGCAAGCTGTGCAGGTCAGCACTTTTCGAAGGTGACCATCGCGGTACATCGTGCCGGTGGCGACAAGCTCAAATATTATGAGATCGTCCTCGAGGAAGTGATCATTGCTGACTATGCCCAAAGCGCGAGCGACGGCGTGCCCCGCGAAGTGGTGCAGCTCGATTACGGGCGCATAAAAACCAACTACGTTCAGCAGCGTCGTAGCGATGGTGGGGGAGGCGGCAACGTAACGGGTGGCTGGGACCGTATCAAAAACACGATTTACGCGTGAGGGGTGTTCATGTCCCAGCCCTTCAGTTTCGTTAATGAGCGTATGCAGACGTATCAGGCCATCAAAGCGAGCTTGCCGCTGGGGCGGCGCCTCGCGGAGAAGTTTGATGTACTCAATGCGCATATCCGCAACAACGTCGTGGTTGCCGGCGAACTCGTCATCATCGGCGATGATTCAACGGCCGCCTGTACGGCTGAAGAAGCGGAGCTTATGCGCCTGGCTGCCGTCACTCATCAAACGCTAGTGGACAACGATGTCGGAGGCGACGACTTTATCGTCGCCAACCACGAGTTCCTGACTCGGCTCATCAGCACTACCACCATCGGTGTAGATATGGCGCTTGACGGTTGGGAGAAACATCTGGACCAGGTGAAAAAAACGCTTGAAAGCATCGACGTCTTGCATAAGCAGTACCTGGCATCGGGTACGGTAATCGAGCGAAACCTGTTCTACACCAAACGCCGCCAGCTCTTTGATCAGCTTGATAGGTTGCTGAAAGGGTTTCTCAAGTTTGGCACCGGTCTGCGTAACACCGGGTCGATCAAACAGATGCTTGGTATCTCGACTAAAAGCTACCTGCACACGGGCGAGATCCGGAATTATGCCGAGAAGCTGGATGGCGTCGCGCGGGCGTCGAGGCTGATCAAGAAAGGTACTTATGTGGGGATTGTGCTGGATACAGCTTCGACGGCGATCGAGATTAAAACGGCTTGCTCTAAAGGGCGAGAGGAAGAGTGTACGAAGGCTAAGTATGTTGAGGGCGGAAAGTTGGTTGGTAGCATGAGTGGGGCAGCTCTTCTGGGCTCAGTAAGTACAGTTGCGGCGACTTTGTTGTGCGTAACAGTGTTAGGTCTGACAACCGGGCCAGGAGCGTTGGCGTGCGGTGTAATCACAGGCGCAGCAATGGGATGGGCGGGCGGCGAGGCAGGGAGTGGGGCTGGGGAAAATATCGGGGATTACCTTTATGAGGCTATTGAGTGATGGCGAGCATTGAACCGGGCCTCATCGCCTTAATTATTATGATCCCGTTATTGTTGGACCTTGCTGCGATCGTAGTCGTAACGTGCTGCGTTAGGGATAAGATAGATGTCCTGCTATCTGACTGCTCTGTGGTTGTAGACCATAAACTGACGTTCGGAGGGTTGGGCATAATGGGCGACATTGTAAGGGTGGGCGTGATCGGTACAATTTTTATGTTTCCAAAACTCTACTTAAGAAGGGGGTTCATCGACTTAAGTCAGGTGACTGCCTTTCCAAAAAAATTGAGATATTTGATTGTTATCCCTTGGGTCGTTGCTGTTGTAGTAGCGATGGCTCTAATGTTATTCAGGTTGTGGGGATATATCTATGACATCAAGCCCGGTAGCTGAGTCGGACGGCTAGACACGGCGTCCTTGTGTTTGGGCATGTCCATGTTTCAAAGCGCTTTATAGTCTGCGCAGTACCGAATCCATCACCACAGGCCCAGGAGCCCTGCCCTGTATAGTGCCCACGGGAGCGGCATTGGGGGGACGAAAATAGGTGATATAGGTGAGGGAACTGGAAAAACGCTATATGGGGTCATTCACGAATGAAAGATGTCGATCCTGGAATATTTGGGCTTATTGTCCTACCGCTCCTGTTCATTAACCTTCTATCCCTTGTGGCTGTAACTGTCTACGCTCGTGACAAAATTGACAAGTTGCTGTCCAGGTGTTCTGTGATAGTGGATAACAAGGAAACATTAGGCGGCTTGGGAATCATGGGCGACATTATCAGGGTGGGGGTTGCTGGGGGGGCTTTTGACTTTCCCTAAAGTCTTTGGAAATAAAACCATCGTCGATGAAGAGCAAGTCAACACTTTTCCGTCAAGGCTGAAGGCGATGATTGTTATTCAATGGATAGCGCTGGCTTTACTTATGCTTGCGCTGGTTATTTTGAGCATATGGATGAAATCATCTAGTCCGTAACTGATCTCAGCCAGTGGATATGCATGTTGCCGAAGGCCTTTTGGAATGAAAACAATGGATCCGGGTCTGATTGCCACTTGCGTCTTGGAGCTTATGTTCCTCATTCTAATCACTCTCGTCATTACGACCTGCGTGGCACGGCGGAGAATCGACAGGCTGCTCTCCAGATGCACCGTTGTCGCTGATCATAAGGCGGCGTTTGTTGGGTTAGGCTTCATGGGTGATGTCATAAGGGTAGGAGCAGTTTTCACTATACTGTTGATCCCCAGGCTTTACGCCAGGAAGAAACTTATTGATGAGGGGCAAGTCCGGGGATTTCCGTCGAGTCTTGGACGTTTAATTGTGAATGCTTGGAGTCTGAGTTACTTTACTGCGTTTACGATGGTCGCTTTCGGATTTTATCTGTATCGCTATGATATCCATCCATCGCGTAGGTAGGCCCATGCGCCAGGGAACACTGGTTCAGGAACCATTTAGTAATGACTGGCATTGATTCTGGAGCCGAAATGAATGATCTAGCACCTGGCCTCGTAGCTATGTTGATAATGGGGCTAGGAATTCTTAATTTGTTGGTGATGGCCCGAATTGCCTACAAAGTGGAAGACGAAGTGGATGTGCACCTTTCTCGATGCTCCATTTTATCGCGCAGCCATTTAGGGTTCGGCAGTTGGGAGTGGACAGGGGACGTCCAGAAGATTGGTCTGGTAGCGTATATCCTTATGTTTCCCAACTCGCTGTTAAAGCGCGGTCTCGCCGACGCCGAGCAAATAGCAGCGTTTCCGAAGAAGCTGAAAAAGCTGATCGTTGTTCCCGTTCTTTTGAACCTGATTTTCTTCCTTGCGATGTGCCTCTTCCGTGTATGGATGTATTTTTACGAACGGTAATCAGGTGAAAGTTCTGAGCACGTCCATTGGACTTTATCCTGTGCTCCGCGCACCCCTCCGTCACGGCGTCCAGTTCACGAGCGCCACTGCAGCTTCTTCCTTCACTGTTGCGCCGCCTGAAAGTTCACAAACCAGATACCAAGGCCCCATCACCCCCCTTTGTCGTTTCTTGACGCTTTCGGCAATTCCCCTGTCGTTTTTGCACCCGGCTCCTTCGACCCTCAGGCATATGCTGACCCCAAAGCGCCGGCAGACCTTCCGGCCATTAAAGAACTACAGGGGACCGCCTGATGAGCCCAGCCGAATTACACGCCGACAGCATCGTCATTGACGGGTTGATCATTGCCAAATGGAACCGTGAGCTGTTCGAAGACATGCGCAAAGGCGGCCTGACCATGGCCAACTGCACAGTTTCGGTGTGGGAAGGTTTTCAGCAGACCGTCAACAGCATCGCGTCCAGCCAGAAACTGATCCGTGAAAACAGCGACCTGGTCATCCAGGTGCGCAACACGGCTGACATCCGCAAGGCCAAGGAACTGGGTAAGACCGGCATCCTGTTCGGCTTCCAGAATGCCCATGCTTACGAAGACCAGATCGGCTACGTCGAGATCTTCAAGCAGTTGGGCGTGGGCATTGTGCAGATGTGCTACAACACCCAGAATCTGGTGGGCACCGGCTGCTACGAGCGCGACGGCGGCCTGTCGGGCTTCGGTCGTGAAATCGTCGCGGAAATGAACCGTGTCGGCGTCATGTGTGACCTCTCCCATGTGGGCTCGAAGACGTCCGAGGAAGTCATCCTCGAGTCGAAGAAGCCAGTGACTTACTCCCACTGCCTGCCTTCGGGCCTCAAAGAACACCCCCGCAACAAATCCGACGCCGAGCTGAAGTTCATTGCCGATCACGGCGGCTTTGTCGGCGTGACCATGTTCGCGCCGTTTCTGGCCAAGGGCATCGATTCGACCATCGACGATTATGCCGAAGCCATCGAGTACGTGATGAACATCGTCGGCGAAGACGCCATCGGCATCGGCACTGACTTCACCCAGGGTCACGGCCAGGAATTTTTCGAATACCTGACCCACGACAAAGGCTACGCCCGCCGCCTGACCAACTTCGGCAAGATCATCAACCCGCTGGGCATCCGTACCGTCGGCGAATTCCCGAACCTCACCGAAACCCTGCTCAAACGCGGCCACTCCGAGCGCGTGGTGCGCAAGATCATGGGCGAAAACTGGGTACGCATCCTGGGTGACGTCTGGGGCGAATAAGCCGCCAGCCCCACGCGCCGAGCACTGAATTTTCCCTCTCCCCTCGCGGAGAGGGCACCCACTCGAATTTTCCGGAGTTAAGTTTCCATGGCCAAGATCGCCCCGCAATTGCCAATCGAAGTCGACAGCGAGACCGGTGTCTGGACCTCCGACGCTCTGCCGATGCTGTACGTGCCGCGCCATTTCTTCGTCAACAACCACATGGGCATCGAAGAAGTACTGGGCGCCGAGGCGTATGCAGAAATCCTTTACAAGGCCGGCTACAAGTCCGCCTGGCACTGGTGCGAGAAAGAAGCTGAATGCCACGGCATCGAAGGCGTCGCGGTGTTCGAGCACTACATGAATCGTCTCTCCCAGCGCGGTTGGGGGCTGTTCAAGATTCAGGACATCGATCTGGAAAAAGGCACCGCCAGCGTCAAGCTCGAGCACTCGGCCTTCGTTTACGTCTACGGCAAAGTGGGGCGCAAGGTCGATTACATGTTCACCGGCTGGTTTGCCGGCGCCATGGACCAGGTCCTGGAAGCCAGCGGCAGCAAAATCCGCACCGTGGCCGAGCAGGTTTACGGCGGATCCGAAGAAGGCCACGACGACGGCCTGTTTGTCGTCAAGCCGTTGTAAGTCGAGGTTTCCGTCATGGCTTTCGAAGCGATGTTTCAACCGATTCAGATCGGTAAATTGACCATACGCAACCGCGTATTGAGTACCGCGCACGCCGAGGTCTACGCCACCGACGGCGGCATGACCACCGACCGGTACGTGAAGTACTACGAGGAGAAAGCCAAGGGCGGCATCGGTCTGGCCATTTGCGGCGGCTCGTCCAGCGTGGCCATCGACAGCCCGCAAGGCTGGTGGAAATCGGTCAATCTGGCGACTGACAAGATCATTCCGCACTTCCAGAACCTCGCCGACGCCATGCACAAGCACGGCGCCAAGATCATGATCCAGATTACCCACATGGGCCGTCGCTCCCGTTGGGACGGCGATCATTGGCCAACGCTGCTGTCGCCTTCGGGCATCCGCGAGCCGGTACACCGTGCGACCTGCAAGACCATCGAGCCGGAAGAGATCTGGCGGGTGATCGGCAACTACGCCAGCGCGGCGGCGCGCGCCAAGGCCGGTGGCCTGGACGGCGTCGAGCTGTCGGCAGTGCATCAACACATGATCGATCAGTTCTGGAGCCCTCGGGTCAACAAGCGTACTGACGAGTGGGGCGGCAGCTTCGAAAATCGCATGCGGTTCGGCCTGGAAGTGATCAAGGCTGTGCGCAAGGAAGTCGGCCCTGACTTCTGCGTCGGCCTGCGGATATGCGGCGACGAATTTCACCCGGACGGCCTCAGCCACGAGGACATGAAGGAGATCGCCAAGTACTACGACCAGACCGGCATGATCGACTTCCTCGGTGTCGTCGGATCAGGATGTGATACCCACAACACCCTGGCCAACGTCATCCCGAACATGAGTTATCCACCGGAGCCATTTCTGCATCTGGCGGCCGGCATCAAGGAAGTGGTCAAGGCGCCTGTGCTCCACGCGCAGAACATCAAGGACCCGAATCAGGCGACGCGCATCCTCGAAGGCGGTTACGTCGACATGGTCGGCATGACACGCGCGCACATCGCCGACCCGCACCTGATCACCAAGATCAAAATGGGGCAGGTCGATCAGATTCGTCAGTGCGTGGGGGCCAACTACTGCATCGACCGCCAGTACCAGGGTTTGGACGTGCTGTGCATCCAGAACGCCGCGACGTCCCGCGAATACATGGGCGTGCCGCACATCATCGAAAAAACCACCGGCGTGAAACGCAAAGTGGTGATCGTGGGTGCGGGCCCTGCGGGGATGGAAGCGGCGCGCGTCTCGGCTGAGCGTGGTCACGACGTGACCTTGTTCGAGAAGAAAGACGCCATCGGCGGACAGATCACCACGGCGTCGAAAGCACCGCAGCGCGATCAGATCGCCGGCATCACGCGTTGGTTTCAGCTGGAGCTAACGCGCTTGAAAGTCGATCTGCGTCTGGGCACGGCGGCGGACATCGCGACCATCATGGACCTGCGTCCGGACATGGTGGTGCTGGCCGTGGGCGGTCATCCGTTCATTGAGCAGAACGAGCATTGGGGCGCCGCTGAAGGCTTGGTGGTCAGCAGCTGGGACATCCTCGACGGCAAAGTCGCGCCGGGCAAGAACGTGCTGGTCTACGACACCATTTGCGAGTTCACCGGGATGTCCACGGCGGACTTTCTGGCGGACAAAGGCTGCCAGGTCGAGATCGTCACCGATGACATCAAGCCGGGCGTGGCCATCGGTGGTACGTCGTTCCCGACTTACTACCGCAGCATGTACCCGAAGGAAGTGATCATGACCGGCGACATGATGCTGGAGAAGGTCTACCGCGAAGGGGACAAGCTGGTCGCGGTGCTGGAGAACGAATACACCGGCGCCAAAGAGGAGCGGGTGGTCGATCAGGTGGTGGTCGAGAACGGCGTTCGTCCTGACGAGGGGCTCTATTACGGGATGAAGGAAGGTTCGCGCAACAAAGGCCAGATCGACATCGACGCCCTGTTCGCGATTCAGCCGCAGCCGTCGTTGAGTCAGCCGGGTGAAGGGTATCTGCTGTTCCGTATTGGCGACTGTGTGGCTCAACGCAATACCCATGCGGCGATCTATGACGCACTCAGGCTGTGCAAGGATTTCTAGCGGCCGGCACACAACCCTGTAGGAGTGAGCTTGCTCGCGAAAGCGGCGGGTCTGTCGACATCCATGTTGAATGTCAGTCCGGCTTCGCGAGCAAGCTCACTCCTACAGGAATCGAGTAAGGCATCCCGACCTGCAAGACCCTGAGTCTTTGGGAGCTCCACATGCTAAACACCCTTCTTCCCATCCTGCTCTTCGCTGCCCTGGGCCTTGCGGTCCTTGGCGCGCTGCGGCGGGTGAGCCTGTGGCGCAACGGGCGTGCCGCTAAGGTCGATCTGCTCGGCGGGTTGCTGGCCATGCCCAAGCGCTACATGGTCGATCTGCACCACGTCGTCGCCCGGGACAAATACATCGCCAATACCCACGTGGCTACGGCGGGCGGGGCGGTTGCGTCGATCGTGCTTGCGATTCTGGTTCACGGGTTTGGCTGGCATAACCGGGTCCTCGGCTACGCGCTGTTGCTGATGTCGGCCGTGATGTTCGTGGGCGCAGTCTTCATGTACCTGCGTCGTCGCAACCCGCCGAGTCGGTTGTCGAAAGGCCCGTGGATGCGCCTGCCGAAAAGCCTGCTGGCGTTCTCGGGCTCGTTCTTTATCGTCACGTTGCCCGTCGCGGGCGTGCTGCCAGCGAACTTCGGTGGCTGGTTGCTGGCGATCATTCTTGGGATTGGCGTGCTGTGGGGCGTCTGCGAATTGTTCCTCGGCATGACTTGGGGCGGCCCCATGAAACACGCCTTCGCTGGCGCGCTGCACCTGGCCTGGCATCGCCGTCCCGGGCGTTTTGGCGGTGGCCGCTCGACGGGGCTGAAACCCCTTGATCTGATGGACAAAACCGCGCCGCTGGGCGTGGAGAAACCCAAGGACTTCACCTGGAATCAGCTGCTCGGTTTCGATGCGTGCGTGCAGTGCGGCAAGTGCGAAGCGGCGTGCCCGGCCTTCGCTGCCGGCCAGCCGCTGAACCCGAAAAAACTGATTCAGGACATGGTCGTCGGCCTGGCGGGCGGCACCGATGCAAACTTCGCCGGCAGCCCTTATCCGTCCCTCGACGGCCAAGGCAAGCCTATCGGCGAACATGGCGGCAACCCCCATCAACCCATCGTCAACGGGCTGGTCGACGCCGACACCCTGTGGTCGTGCACGACCTGCCGGGCCTGCGTGGAAGAATGCCCAATGATGATCGAGCACGTTGACGCCATCGTCGACATGCGCCGGCATCTGACCCTCGAAAAAGGCGCCACCCCCAACAAAGGCGCCGAGGTCTTGGAGAACCTCATCGCAACGGACAACCCAGGTGGCTTCGCGCCGGGCGGACGCATGAACTGGGCGGCTGACCTGAACCTTGACGCCATGAGCCACAAGAAAACCGTGGACGTGCTGTTCTGGGTCGGCGATGGCGCGTTCGACATGCGCAATCAGCGCACCTTGCGCGCCTTCGTCAAAGTGCTGAAAGCGGCCAAGGTCGACTTCGCCGTGCTGGGGCTGGAGGAACGCGACAGCGGCGATGTGGCTCGTCGTCTGGGCGATGAAGCAACGTTCCAGACGCTCGCCAGACGCAACATCCAGACGCTGGCGCAGTACGACTTCAAGCGCATCGTCACCTGCGACCCCCACAGCTTTCATGTGCTGAAAAACGAATACGGTGCGTTCGGGGGTCACTACGTCGTACAGCACCACAGCACGTATCTGGCCGAGCTGATAGTCAACGGCGCGTTGAATCTGGGTCAGCACAAAGGCGCCAGCGTCACCTATCACGATCCGTGCTACCTCGGCCGTTACAACGGCGAGTACCAGGCGCCGCGCGATGTGCTGCGTGCGCTGGGCATTGAGGTCAAGGAAATGGTCCGGTCCGGATTCCGCTCACGCTGCTGCGGCGGCGGCGGTGGCGCGCCGATCACCGACATTCCTGGCAAACAACGTATCCCGGACATGCGCATGGATGACATCCGCGAGACGGGCGCCGAGCTGGTGGCTGTGGGTTGTCCACAGTGCACCGCGATGCTTGAAGGCGTGGTCGAGCCACGGCCGATGATCAAGGACATCGCCGAGCTGGTAGCTGAAGCACTGCTTGAAGAAACCGCGCCTGCAAAACCGGCAGCGGCCCGACGTGAACTTGCGGAGGCGCATTGATGAGCGACATTATCCGCCGTGACCCACGTGCCGAATGGATCGCACGTAACCGGTTGCATCCGCTGCACGCGGCCATGCAACCGGCTCAAGCCAGCTGGATGGGGCCCAACGGTGTGCTGCGTAAAAACGTGCATGGCATCGGTTTTATCGGTCCCAACGGCGTCAAACGCATTGATCGAAGCGGTGCGCAACAGGGTGGAGCGGTCAAGCGTTCGGCATCGGTGGACGTGCAATTGCCGCTGCACCAGATTGCCGAGCCCTCTTTCTACATCGCTGTCGTTCCCGACATGGTCGGCGGCCGTCTGAGCAGCCATGACCGCGACTTGCTGGGCTTGGCCCATGGTCTGGCTGGCAACGAGGGCGCCGTCCTGGCGGTGATTTTTGGCGAGCACAAAGAGACGGCATTCGACACTGCAGGCGTCGATCGTCTGTTGATACTGGAGGGCAGCGCGTTCACTGGTTATTCCCCCGAGCAGCGTGTGCAAGGTTTGCGAGCTGTAGATAACCAGTTCGACCCCCATCACTGGTTGCTGCCCGACAGCAGAAACGGCGGGGGAGAGTTGGGACGCCGTTTTGCGGCCAGTCTGGGTGAGCGACCGTCGACACGAGTGTGGCAAGTCGCTGGTGAACGGTGCATCGGTCGTGCAGGCGCTGGTGCCGAGGATCTGTCGCGTCCCGTGTCCCGGTTGATTCTTGCTCAAGCGGAATGTGCCGAGCCCGTGAGTGAAACACGGCACGAAGCACTGCCCGTGGAGTTATCCACAGCTGTTGCACGCAGCTTGCCGCGCATCGAGGACCTCGGTGCCGTGGCGGTCGATCCTGCACTTATCCCCATGTCCGAAGCTGAGTTCATATTTTCGGGTGGCAACGGGATCAAGGATTGGTCATTGTTTCACCGTACCGCCGTCGCGCTGGGCGCCACCGAAGGCGCATCCCGAGTGGCCGTTGACGATGGCTTCATGACCCGGGATCGTCAGGTCGGTGCGTCCGGTACCTGGGTCACCGCCCGGGTATACGTGGCGGTCGGGATCTCCGGTGCGATCCAGCATCTACAGGGCATTGGCGCCTGCGACAAGGTGGTGGCCATCAATCTCGACCCCACCTGCGACATGATCAAGCGCGCCGATCTGTCAGTGATCGGCGAGAGCTCTGCCATTCTCGAAGCGCTGATTAAGGCGGTCGACGCCTACCGGAACGGGGAGAAGCGCGATGCAGCCTGAAATGGGTGTCTCTGTGGATAAAGGTGCGCTGCACGTGATCAGCCTCGTCTCCGTTGGCGCGCACCCGACGTCAGGACGGCCGCGTCGGGCTGAGCAGGATGCCCGTGCCGTAGAGCTGGGTTTGCAACTGGCTGGGGATAACTTGCACGTACTGCACGCGGGTGACGCCGAAGAACCTGCATTACGTGGCTACCTGGGCATGGGCGTGGACGAGCTTCACGTGCTGGCTCAGCCGCCAGGCGCGGACTCGGTGCCAGGGCTTACGGATTACATTCGCGAGTCGGGCGTGCAGTTGGTGCTGACCGGTAGCCAGGCCGAGACGGGCGAAGGGTCCGGCATGCTTCCGTATTTGCTGGCTGAAAGGCTCGGCTGGCCGCTGGTGGTGGGCTTGGCGGAGGTCGAGTCCATGAGCAACGGCAGCGCTCAGGTGCTGCAGGCGCTCCCCCGAGGTCAGCGCCGCCGGTTGAAAGTCCGGTTGCCATTTCTGGCGACTGTGGATAACTCGGCACCCAAACCCCGGCAAAGCGCTTACGGCCCGGCGCAGCGCGGTTTGCTGGATGTGGAAGAGATTGAAGTAGTCATCGACGAAGTGTTCACTGGGGCTGAGTTAACGCCCGCCAAGCCACGGCCAAAGCGCCTGAAGGTCATAAAAGCCAAGAGCGGCGCTGATCGCATGAAGGCCGCAACGGCGAAAGCGAGCGGAGGCGGTGGGCAGGTGCTCAAAGGGGTGACTGCTCAGGAGGGGGCTGCGGCGATTTTGAAATTGTTGGTGGAAGAGGGGGTGGTTCGTTGAACACCGAAAGGCGTCACAATGGCGCCTTTCGGTGTTCACGACTGAGGCGTATCGGGCTGCATTTTTCGACTTCTGGAATCTGCATCTACAATCACAACGTCGAAAACCTGCTCAATGACCTGACGTGGTCCCTGTTTCAAACTCCATGCAAAGAAAACGAGGCACCCAACAAGTAAAGTGAACAAGCCCGAGCCAACGAGGCTCTGCGCAGCCCCCTTCCAGAACCCTGGCCGCGCCATGCGGATGTCGTTGGCGGCTCTTGAAGAGTAAAACGCTGCCAACTCTTCCGTTTCGGTGCTCAGTGAGGACTCCAGGAAGTTTGTCGCCAGCCGGGTCGCTTGGGTTCGATAGGCTTCAATTTGCGAGCTGCTGTTGCTGATGTCGTGGAACGCGACCAGATCGCAATCTAGCAGATCAGTACCGTTTTTCTCTTTGAACGCGTGGATATACTCGATTTTTTCCCGTTTATACACCGAGTACGCCAGTTGGCCGAGTACGTCGTCCTCATCGTTCACTAACTCGCTGAAGATGTAGTTGTAGCGCTCTTCGATCATGTGAAATCACTCCTGCCGGAGCCTGCGGGAGGCCGATCGGAATGCTTCCCTGATTTCTTCCGTAGTCTTAGGTTTAAAGCTGATAATGCCCAATAATTCTTTGGGCAGAGCGAACGAGGCTCCTTGCTTACGTTTGGATAGCCTGTTGTTCGCCTCGATGACGACTTTGCGTGAGAACGGTGTCCAGTGGTGCATGAGTGTGCTCCTTGCCGCCGGTTGATTTGCGCTGAGTGTACCGAGCCGTCCGGGGCTTTGATGTCAGACGCTTCCCAAACGTACCGGCCCAAACGTCCATGTGCATATACCCACAATCGCTGTTGACCCGCCTGTGGATAAACTGTTCGGACATTGCTACAGACCTTGTTTTCTATGGCTTTCAAGCAGGTGGTCAATTTTTGATCGCTCTATCCCGCGGATTCTTATAGGTTTTTTCCACACGCCAGGCCTCGCGGTCCTTGTTCTTACCCACATTCTCTGTGTGCGGGCGTGTGGATAAGATGTTTGTGATCCGCTGTAGCCCCTGTATTCCGTGGCCTCTGGAGCGGAGGTCAAATTTTAACCAATAACAGCTCTAGCGCGTCTGTTTGCGTCTCTGACCGTTATTATCACGCCCATTGCACGCTTTTCCACAGCGATGGGGAGACTTACGCACATAGGCTGTTGGTGGTTCTGTGGATAACATGTTCGCGGTCAGGGTTAGGCCCCTGAATCAGGCGGTTTGAACGATATGCTCAAAAAATGATCAACGGCTCGCGCTGAATAACGACGAAGCGGGACTGAATCGCGCCAATACCTCCAAATGTTCAAACCCGAGGCTTTGTAAATTTCCTCAATCGGCACGGAGGTAAGGAGCCTCGCCGTTCGGTTCAGCAAACTCGTATCTACGCCAGCGCCTGTGCAACGACCCCGTCGTTTTGCAATTCGCTCCAGGGGCCGTCTGCAATGACCTCGCCGTTTTTCAACACAATCACACGATCGAAACGGGACAGCGCAGTCATGTCGTGGGTAGCGCACACCAGCCCCCTTTTATGGAAGTGCTCGAACAGAGTGCTCCACACACCCTGGGCGGTCTCCTGATCCAGAGCCGATGTTGGCTCGTCGAACAAGTTGAAATCTCCAGGGCGATTTATCAGCCGGAGCAGTGAAAGTCGCTTTGCTTCGCCTCCGGAAATGTTTACTGCGCCTTCAGCTATTGATCGGTAGGCGGCCAGGTGTGCCACGCCAAGATCGTCAAGGATTCGGGGGAGGTGGTCTGACATGGGTTGATCAAAGAGCACAGAGTGTTTGAATGTGCCTTCAAGAAACACTGGGTCTTGAGGACAGTAGCGAACCCGATCCAGATAAGTCTGAATGTCGCACCCTCGTAATGTCCTGCCATTTATGGAAAGGGCGTGCCGGAGTGTTTTCAGCGTTCCGGCCATCGTGTCTAAAAGCGTGCTTTTGCCGGCACCACTGGGCCCGATGATCGCAACGGATTGGTCAGGCGTGAAATGCAGCTTACAGTTCGTTACCTGAGCAACTGCGACCAATTCCAGTCTTGATAAAGGTTCAGGTAAAGGTTCTTGCGGTAACTCTACAAGATCCTCCAGTGACAAGATTTGCAGAAGCCTCTGTCTGTCTACCGAAAATTGATCCAGTGCCCGATAGGCCTCTGCCAAAGCGCTGCAATTACTGAGAAACATGCCCGCCAGCGAAAATACGGCGACCAGCTCCCCAACAGACAAGCGTGGAGATAGGGAAGCCTGGTCACTGACGCCCCAAGCAAGCAGCCCGGCCGTGGACAGCCCGATGTACAAAACTTTGATCGAACTGAGAACAGCGCCGGTACTTGCCACTCGTGTTGCCGCGTGTGCGTACTCTGTGTAGCTCTGGCGAAGCGGTTTCATGGCGAGGCCGCAAGCCTGCTCGAGCTTCAGGATTTTGCCTGCCTGCAGGGTTTCGAATAGCTTGGACGACACCCTGTCCTCTTCATCATTGACGGCAACCAGATAAGGACGCCGCCAGCAGATCAGCTGGTGGTAGAGCAAGATGTAGCCGACAGAAACACCCAGCAGGGTGGTGAACATCAGTGCGCCGCCCAAGTAGGCAAAGATGATCGCGATCAAAGCCAGTTCAATCAGCAGCGGGAACCCTGATGTGATGAAAAAAATCAGAAACTTCTCGTGGGCAGTTATTCCTCGTTCCACGGATTTGATGAGGCCGCCAATCCGAAGGGAGGAAAATTGCTCAAACTCCTTGCCCAGTATTTTTTCGGACCATTCGGTAGAGAGATCTGCCAGAGTTGTCTGCACGAGCTTCACCAGTTGATAAGTCTGAAGCGGGTGCAACACGGACTGCAGCAGCACAGCGCCACAAAGAACAACCAGTAAATCGCTGAGGGTAAGTGAAGTGACATCTTCTACGACAGAGAGGTTATCAATAATCTTTCCCAGCAATAGGGCTGGCGCTAGAGTGGACAGCTTCAATAGAACGGTAAGTGCGGTGGCGCTTATGAACAGTCTTTTCCTGGCCCTCAGTGTCTCGGTGATAAAATCGATCATCCGCATAGGTACCTCAGGGAGCACACTGTCGATGAGCGCTTAAAAAGCCCCATCATTTGCTACGAGTGCTGTACTGATAACAGGCGTTGATCGTCATTCACATCGATTGCTGAGGTGAAACTTCTGTTCTTCCTGTAGGCCGCTTCAGTGATGTCGTAGGTCGGTCTGAATAACTCTATGATTTAACTCAGGTTTTTTTGTAGGAGGCAGTGGCTGATAAGTCGAAAAAGCTGCGAACGACCTCCTGTGCCTTTATTCAAAACTTCCGCACAGACACCCAAAACGCAGCGCGGGCAAGCGCGCTCCTACAGCTCGAATGTCTGTAGAAGTGCGGTTGCCCGCGAAGGTGTCAGCTCAAACCCGCCAGGTAAGAACCTACTCGTGATTTACCGCCACCCCCTTCAGATAAGAAGCAGGCTCGGCGCCCATGTTTTCCAGCAATTTGGCGCTGTACCAGTCGATGAAGTTCACCACGCCGAACTCGTACGTTTTCGAATACGGCCCCGGCTGGTAAGCGACGGAGTTGATCCCGCGCTGGTTTTCTTCGGCCAGACGGCGGTCCTGGTCGTTGGTGGCGTCCCAGACTTCACGCAGGCGAGCGACATCGTAGTCCACGCCCTCGACAGCATCCTTGTGGACGAGCCACTTGGTGGTGACCAGGGTTTCCTGTGCGCTGACCGGCCACACGGTGAACACAATC
This sequence comes from Pseudomonas sp. W5-01, assembly GCF_046540435.1. Classification (NCBI taxonomy): domain Bacteria; kingdom Pseudomonadati; phylum Pseudomonadota; class Gammaproteobacteria; order Pseudomonadales; family Pseudomonadaceae; genus Pseudomonas; species Pseudomonas sp. W5-01. The sequence goes on along the minus strand of NZ_JAXCIP010000006.1, from coordinate 138,127 downwards.
ACGTGGTCGCCCATGCAGTGGTTCCACGAGTGGGGAAGGTGCAGGATGCGCATCGAGCCCAGGTCAGGGTTCTGGATGCGCCCCATTAGCTTTTTGCTGCCTTGCTTGCCATCCATCGTCATCGAAACAGTGCCTTTGAGCAGCGGCATGCGCACGATGCGGTTGCGCAGGCCAAAGCTGGCGTGGGCGAACGGGATTTTTTCGGCCTCCCAGGCGGCGGCGGAGGCTGCAACGTGGTCCTTGAAGGCCTGGTCGGCGCGCGGGTCGGTGACGTCGTCCCACTCCAGCAAGGTGTTTAGCAGTTCGGGGTGCGACGCATTGCAGTGGTAGCACTCGCGGTTGTTCTCCAGCACCAGCTTCCAGTTGGCTTTTTCGACCAGGGTGGTTTGCACCGCCACCTTGGTGTTCTCCATATCGTACGGCTCCATGTAGTGATTCAGCGTCTGCAGAAACGCGTCGATGGCGGGAGGGTTGCTGGCCATGCTGATGAAAATGTAACCGCCCGCCACTTTGCAGTGCACAGGCTTGAGGCCGAACGCCTTCATGTCGAAGTCCGCACCCATCTCGGTGCCCGCGTACAGCAGGCGACCGTCGAGTTCGTACGTCCACTGGTGGTATGGACAAACCAGCTTGGCGACCTTGCCTTTTTCCTTGGTGCACAGGCGAGAACCGCGGTGGCGGCAGACGTTGTGGAACGCATTGATCGAGCCGTCCGGTCCGCGCACGACCAGGATCGGGTTCTTGCCGATCTGCAGGGTGAGGAAGTTACCTTTGGCCGGCACTTCACAGCTCATGCCTGCGATCAGCCACTCTTTCTGAAAGATTTCCTGCATGTCGATTTCAAACAGCCGCTCATCGCTGTAGAAAGGCTGCGGCAGCGAGTAAGTGCGCTCGCGGGTGTGCAGCATCTCGGCAGTCGCCTTGCGCGCAGGTTCCAGCGGATCGCCCAAGCTCAGAGTTGCGGTGACGTCCATCTTTCAAGTCCTCAGGCCGCGCTTTGCGCAGTCTACGAATGTGGCTGATACGGTGGGTGTGTAGCGAAGCGCGCGAGGCGGCAGTGATTTCTGACGCCCAGGCCGATGGATAAAGAATCTGTAATGAATTGATGGCGAGTGTGGAGCCGGGCGCGACCTGAACCTTATCCATGGGCGACATGGCCGAATCCGTTTCCGACGGCCCGGCCCCTATAGACCGGGGCTGGTCGCCATAAGTATGTGAATGTCGCTGATAGGTAAATAGGCGGCTCGCGCGTTACGCAGAATCGCCACCATGAGAGGCCGACCGTCGGCCGTGGAGAGTGTGTATGTCCCAGAGTTTCCTCTGCCCGGTCAACACCCAGACGTGGGCCAACGGCCGCCATCTGGTGCGGGTCGTCAAAGTGATCCAGGAAACCTGGGACGTGCGCACGTTCTGCTTCATGGCCGACCAGCCGATTCTGTTCTTCTTCAAGCCCGGCCAGTTCGTCACCCTGGAGCTGGAAATCGACGGCGTGCCAATCATGCGCTCGTACACCATCTCCAGTTCGCCTTCGGTGCCCTATAGCTTTTCTATCACCATCAAGCGTGTGCCCGGCGGCAAGGTGTCAAACTGGCTGCACGACACGCTGCACGAAGGCCAGGAGCTGGCGGTGCACGGGCCGGTGGGGCTGTTCAACGCCATCGACTTCCCGAACCCGAAAATCCTCTACCTCAGCGGCGGCGTCGGCATCACGCCGGTCATGTCCATGGCACGCTGGTACTACGACACCAACGCCAACGTCGACATGGTCTTCGTGCACAGTTCGCGCTCGCCAAAAGACATCATCTACCACCGCGAGTTGGAGCAGATGGCGTCGCGAATCAATAATTTCGCCCTGCACATCGTCTGTGAAAAGCACGGGTTGGGTGAGCCGTGGGCAGGTTATCGCGGTTATCTGAACCAGAAGATGCTCGAACTGATGGCCCCGGATTTCATGGAGCGGGAGGTGTTCTGCTGCGGGCCGACGCCGTACATGAGTGCGGTCAAGCGGTTGCTTGAAGCCAACGGTTTCAACATGGCGCAGTACCACGAAGAATCCTTTGGCGCGACGCCACCGGAAGCCCGCGCCGACGCCGTGGAGCATGCCGAACAGGCCGCCGATGCGCCGGATCTCGATGTCGCTGAATTGAATCAGGTTGAATTCACCGACACCGGCAAGAGTATCCGCGTCGCGCCGGGCGAAACCGTCCATGCGGCGGCTGCCAAGCTTGGCCTGATGATTCCCAAGGCATGCGGCATGGGCATCTGCGGTACGTGCAAGGTGATGAAGCTAAGCGGGGAGGTCGAGATGGAACACAACGGCGGCATCACCGATGACGACGTGGACGAAGGCTACATCCTGGCGTGCTGCAGCGTGCCGAAGGGGGATGTCCGGATTGAGTATTGAGGCCTGACGCCGTCCTCAAACGCTCTCCGCGGCCTAAAGAGCCGACTCGGTGTGGAGTCGGCGCTTTAACGTCGGTTAAACCTTGAAGCGCGCAACCATCCCGTTCAAATCCACGGCCAGGCGCGACAGCTCGTTGCTCGCTGCGCTGGTCTGGTTGGCACCTGTCGCAGATTGAGTCGACAGGTCGCGGATGTTGACCAGGTTGCGGTCCACTTCCCGAGCGACCTGGGCCTGCTCTTCCGCCGCGCTGGCGATCACCAGGTTGCGTTCATTGATTTCCACAACGGCGCTGTTGATAGTGTCCAGCGCAAGGCCTGCGCCTTTGGCGATGTTCAGGGTGGACTCGGCGCGTTCAGTGCTGCTGCGCATGGAGTTCACAGCCTGCTCGGTACCGCCCTGGATGCTGCCGATCATGCGCTCGATTTCGCTGGTCGACTGCTGAGTGCGGTGGGCGAGGGCGCGGACTTCATCGGCCACTACCGCAAACCCGCGACCCGCTTCACCCGCACGGGCCGCTTCAATGGCGGCATTGAGGGCCAACAGGTTGGTCTGGTCCGCCAGACCGCGGATCACATCCAGCACTTTGCCGATGTCACGGGATTCGTCCGCCAGGTTACCGATCAACGTGGAGGTGCTCTGCACATCAGTGCTCATGCGTTCGATGGCGGTGACGGTTTCCTGCACCAGATCACGGCCATCGCTGGCGGACGTCGTAGCGTTCTTCGACGCTTCCGAGGTGCTCACAGCGTTGCGTGCGACTTCTTCCACGGCGCTGGTCATTTGGTTGACCGCAGTGGCGGCCTGTTCGATTTCGTCGTTTTGCTTGGAGAGGCCGAGCGCGCTTTCGTCGGTGACAGCGTTCAGCTCTTCGGCGGCCGAAGCGAGCTGGGTTGCCGAACCGGAAATACGCTGCAGGGTGTCGCGCAGCTTGGACTGCATCTTCAGCATCGCGGCCAGCAAACGGCCTGCTTCGTCCGTTCCGTCCACGTTGATGGTGCGCGTCAGATCGCCTTCGGCAATGTCTTCAGCGGCGTTCAGTGCCGAAGCGATAGGTCGGGTGATGCTGTTGGTGAGCAACCAGGCGAACAACACGGTCAGCACAGTGGCAATGATCAGCAGCGTGACGACCATCGTGAACGCGCTCGAATACTGTTGAGTGGCCGTCGCACTGGCTTCATTGACCTGTTGGGTATTCATCTCAATCAGCTTGGCGAGCACCACGTTCATCTGGTCTGAGTTGGTCTGCAGATCGGCGCTGAGCAAACGGGTCAGCTCGGTCATGTCGTTGGCCTGACTCAGCGTCTTCATACGGCTTTCAAGCTGGCGGTAGTCGTTGAGCAACTTGACGTACTGGTCGTAGGCCGACTGCTCTTCGGGCGCGGAAATCATCTTGGCGTAGATTGTCCGGGCGTCGTCGATCTGCTTGTTGCGCATGGCAAACAATTCAGTGGTTTTCTGCAGCGTGTCGGGGTCGCGGTTCAGCATCAGGCGATAGGACAGAACACGCAGGCGGATGCTGCCTTCCGTCAATTTATCCAGCGCCTTGATGCTCGGCATGCTTTTGGTGGCCATGGCGACGTTGGCGTTGTTGATTTTGTTCATTTGCGAGAGAGCGAACACGCCCAGAATCAGCATCAGGAGGCCGATGACGGCAAATCCGAGAAAAGCGCGGGGCGCTATATTCAAATTACGTAGGGACATTACGGTTCCAGAGAGGCCGCGATCCATGCGAGGCGAAAGTGAGAAGGGACAGAGATGCACGGCTTATCGGTCGTCTTTACGGGGACTTGATCCCGTTGCTCTGCGCTGCGCGGTTATGTCGCAGTCGATGACCTGACGAGCAGCAGGAACAAGATCGCAAAAATGGAGTCAATCAGGGCCGCTATGCGTTTGCGGAATAGAGTTGTAGAGATGCTTGTTGGTCGGTGTAGTGGCATGAATGCCCTGATTTCACTGGTAGCTAAAGTGACTTTTCTTTATCGTACGCGCCCTTTGAAATTTGCCTGAGATATCAAAATGTTGGAAGCATCCCTAAGCCAGTTGGAAAAGCTCGTCAGTGACCTGGTACAGCACAATCAGGAGCTGCAGAACACGAACGCACAACTCGCCGAAGAGTTGAAACAAGCCAGGGATGACAACGACAGTCTGCAGTTGAGCCTGATGGAGCAGGAAGAGAAACAGGGTGCAACGGCTGCGCGTATTCAGGCGTTGGTCGATCGCGCCACCAGCGTCAGCGCGGTTGACGCATGATCACCGATCAGGACGGCGCCAAGGTTATTTCCATTCTTGGCAACGACTACACGATCAAGGCACCTGCCGGCCAAGAGCAGACTTTGATGGACGCTGTGTCGATGCTGAAATCGGCACTGTTCGAAACCAAGCGCAGTTACCCGACGCTGATCGGCGACCGCTTGCTGGTGCTGGCGGCGTTGAACCTGTGTTCAAAGCAGATCGAACTCAAGCAACAACACGCCGAAGCGCTGAGCCGTTATGAAGACAAGGTCAGCGCGACGGTCGAGGTGATCGAGAAGGTGATTGCTCAGGGGTGAGGCGCCGGTGCAGCCCATCCGCTGACTGCTGATGGGCTGCGACCTGCCGGTGACGGGCCAGCTGTTTTCAGCTTCCCATCACCAGCCGGATATCCGCTGCCAGCTCCCTTACGCGGGCTTCTTCGGTGTCCCACGAACACATGAAGCGCGCGCCACCGACGCCGATGAAGGTGTAGAAGCGCCAGCCTCGTGCGGTCAGCGCAGCAATGGCCGCTTCCGATAATTGCAGGAAAACGCCGTTGGCCTGCACGGGGAACATCAATTCCACCCCGGGAATATCCTTGACCAGATCCGCAAGCAACTGCGCGCAGCTATTCGCGTGTCGTGCGTGCTTGAGCCAGGCGTCGTTTTCCAGCAAACCTACCCACGGTGCCGACAGAAAACGCATCTTCGAGGCGAGTTGCCCGGCCTGTTTGCAGCGGTAGTCGAAGTCTTCGGCGAGCTTGTGATTGAAGAACAGGATCGCCTCGCCCACTGCCATGCCGTTTTTGGTACCGCCGAAGCACAGCACATCAACGCCGGCTTTCCAGGTCAGCTCCGCAGGCGAGCAACCCAGGAACGCGCAGGCATTGGCGAAGCGGGCGCCGTCCATGTGCAGGTTCAGGCCCAGCTCCTTGCAGGTCTCGCTGATGGCCTTGAGCTCTTGCGGCTGATACACGCTGCCCACTTCCGTGGCTTGGGTCAGCGTGACCACTCGGGGTTTCGGATAATGGATGTCGGCGCGTTTGAGCGCGACTTCACGAATGGACGCGGGTGTCAGCTTGCCGTTCTCGCTGCGTGCGGTCAGCAGTTTGGAGCCGTTGGAGAAGAACTCCGGCGCGCCGCATTCGTCGGTTTCGACGTGAGCCGTTTCCGAGCAGATGACGCTGTGGTAACTCTGGCAGAGGGATGACAGCGCCAGGGAGTTGGCCGCTGTGCCGTTGAAGGCGAAGAACACCTCGCAGTCTGTTTCGAACAACTGACGGAATTGATCGGCCGCGCGCGCTGTCCACTGGTCGTCGCCATAGGCACGCTGGTGCCCGTGATTGGCTTGATCCATGGCCGCCCACGCCTCCGGGCAGATTCCCGAATAGTTGTCGCTGGCAAACTGCTGGCTTTGGTCTGACATGGCCGGTTCCCTGTAATCGAAGCCTGCGACTGTAACCAAAGTTGATCGGTTTGGTCATGCATTCTTGCGTCGGAAAATTCAGCCAGGCAGCGAAGCAATATGACCGAAACGAAATCAGTGACCTTACCCGCGCGTGATCGCGCGCTGGACCTGCTCAAGTGGCTGGCGATGCTGAGCATGGTGATGGACCACCTGCGCTATGTCGGCTGGCACGCCAATTGGCTGTACGTACCGGGGCGCCTGGCATTCCCTTGGTTCTGCCTGGCGATCGCGGTCAACGTCGTGCGCACTGGCCGGCGCGAAGTGGATTCGTCGATCAAGTGGAAATATCTGGCCTGGCTGGCCGTGTTTTCTGTGATCGCGGAGCTGCCCTATCGGATTTACATGGCCGGTGAGGTCACGACGCTCAATGTATCGCCGACGCTGGCGCTGGGTTTGCTGGTTGCGCAGGGCGGGATGAGTCGGTCATGGCCTGCGCGGCTGCTGGGGATCGCTGCCCTGGTTATCGGTGCGCTGTTTGGACCGCAGTTGATGTTCGGCATGTATGGGGTGTTGCTGCCGCTGGCGTTTGTGCTCGTGTTGCGGACCTCGTTATGGCTGGCGATTGTGCCGGGGATTGTCTGCTTGTTGAGCAACGAGTGGCCGAAAATCATCGATGGCATGCTGTGGGGCGACCCGATTTCCATCGGCGCCCTGACGGCCTGTCTGCTGGCACCGCTGTTGGGGTTAGCGATTGTTCGCGGGCGCCCGGCATTCGGGGTGTGGCCGATGCGGCGGTGGGCGTACCTGATTTATCCGGTGCATTTTTTGCTGCTCTTCGGGCTGCGGCAGATCATCGAATGACGGTGGTTTGGAGGACATTTACGCAGCGTGTGCGCCCTGGGCTTTATGTTCTGACCTCCGACGCCTTCCCGGCTAAAGCCGGTCCTACTGTCGAACTCGGTGTGTTAGTGGGACCGGCTTCAGCCGGGAAGAGGCCTGTGTGAGCACCATCAGTTTCTCGGTGTCGCTCTAGACAAACCGCCGTCACCGCCCGTATCTTCCGCCTCAGGCCACCGCAGTGGCCAGCGTCGCTCGGACGGTTCCGGGCGCTTACGTCTTCAGAGGTTTCCATGGCAGACCAAGGTTCGCCGCGCCGCTTTGCGCGCATCGATCGACTCCCCCCTTACGTGTTCAACATCACCGCCGAGCTGAAAATGGCTGCGCGTCGTCGTGGTGAGGACATCATCGACCTGAGCATGGGCAACCCCGACGGGGCAACGCCGCCGCACATCGTCGAGAAACTGGTCACCGTCGCCCAACGTGAAGACACTCACGGCTACTCGACTTCGCGTGGCATCCCGCGTCTACGTCGGGCGATTTCCAGCTGGTATAAAAAACGCTACGACGTCGACATCGACCCAGAAGATGAAGCCATCGTCACCATCGGCTCCAAGGAAGGCCTGGCGCACTTGATGCTCGCCACGCTGGATCAGGGCGACACCGTCCTGGTGCCGAACCCCAGTTATCCGATTCACATCTACGGCGCCGTGATCGCCGGCGCCCAGGTGCGCTCCGTGCCGCTGGTGCCGGGCGTGGACTTCTTCGCCGAGCTGGAGAAAGCCATTCGCGGCTCGATCCCCAAACCGAAGATGATGATTCTGGGTTTCCCATCCAATCCGACCGCTCAATGCGTCGAGCTGGATTTTTTCGAGCGCGTCGTTGCCCTTGCCAAACAGTACGACGTGCTGGTGGTTCACGACCTGGCCTACGCCGACATCGTTTATGACGGCTGGAAAGCCCCGTCGATCATGCAGGTCCCAGGCGCCAAGGACATTGCGGTGGAGTTTTTCACCCTGTCCAAGAGCTACAACATGGCCGGCTGGCGCATCGGCTTCATGGTCGGCAATCCCGAGCTGGTCAATGCACTGGCGCGGATCAAGAGCTACCACGATTACGGCACGTTCACGCCGCTGCAAGTCGCCGCCATCGCTGCGCTGGAAGGCGATCAACAGTGCGTGCTCGACATCGCCGAGCAGTACCGCCAGCGTCGTAACGTGCTGGTCAAAGGCCTGCACGAACTGGGCTGGATGGTCGAAAACCCGAAAGCGTCGATGTACGTCTGGGCCAAGATTCCCGAGGCTTATGCGCACCTCGGGTCACTTGAGTTCGCGAAGAAACTGCTGGCCGTAGCCAAAGTCTGCGTGTCGCCTGGCGTCGGTTTTGGTGAATATGGCGACGACCATGTGCGCTTTGCGCTTATCGAGAATCAGGACCGCATCCGTCAGGCTGTACGCGGTATTCGCGGGATGTTCAGGGCGGATGGACTGCTGCCTGCGAAGTTGCTCTGATTCAATTATCAAACTCTCCCTTGCAGTAGCAGGGGAGAGCTCAGGGTTTGCAAGCGTCTACAATTAATCGGTGACTCGTCGATCCTGTGAGGGTGGCGAAGTGACGGTCACGATTTGGCCGGATCCTCCACGGTCTCAACGAGAAGCCTGACGACTGCCGTGTCTGTGCGTTCATCAAAAATAACTGTTTTATTGTAGACTTTATATTTGGTCGTAAAGTCGATGTGAATGTAGTCCTCGGCCTGAACCTGAAAGTAAAAGCCGTCAGTGATGCGATCAACCTCTGGTTTTTCGGTTGTCTTTTTTTGGCCTCCGGGTGTAGTGGCGTTATAGGCTACAGCGACTTCCCCTGTTGACGGGATGTAGGTGAAAACTCTGTATAAAACTACTTGTTCTCCGCCTCCGCCACCTTCAGGGTCTATCCATGAGTACCAGTCGCCAGGATAAACATAAAACAAGCCCTCATTGATCGAGAGGGGGCCCGCTGTTAGCTCTATATACTGTTTTTTATCGTTGTTTGGGTCAGTCATGTCGTCAGTCCTTTTGAGCTTAGATGAATATCAAATTTACATGCGTTAATAAGTTTGGCGCTTTGTTCAGACTTAACTTAGTGGATCAAGCAGTAATTTTCAGCTTTGAAGCGGGTCATCCCAAATCGATGCACTTCCAACGTAGGCCGATGCGCCAAGCACGTCTACTGTCAGAAATGACAGGTAATGCCGCCGCTGGTAGTGCCGCTGGGCGCAACGTGAGTGAATTTGCGGTGCCGCAGAAGTATTGCCGAGCGTTGCCAAAACGGTCTGATTGCGACATTCGGCGCACATGTTCCGGGATGCGGATGGATTACGCCTAAATACGGCATGTCGTCACTCATTTGCCGAGGTCATGGCGGGACCTCGGCACATCCGGCAGCGGCATATGCTTGAGGATCGGCGATGAGGGTAATTCGGGATGTGTGGTGATGCCATAGATGACCGACAGTTTATTGGAACTGTTCTCTGCATAGTAATCACCGGGCGCGGCACATCGAGTTGCTTCGGCTTCCGTGACTGTTTTCGAGTAACTACGTCCCTCAACAGTACGGATGTTCACCGATACTTGGCGGTCTGCAGACAGTCTCAACGTTCTGTCCATCACAATGTCTTCTTCAGAGGGACTTACGTAAAAAGTCGAGCCTTTTGGAAGATACAGCGCAAGGTCGGATTCGATGGACAGCGGTGCCGCTATGGTTGGTAGTTCCCATAAGTAGATATCGGCGACCACTTCTGCGTCCGGATAGGAAATGATCTTGAGAATGACCGAATAGTACCCGCCGTCCTGATGAACGATGTCTTGGGGGGGTCGCATAAAGCCTGGCATCGCCCACTGCGACTGTGGCCGAAAGAACTTCGTCCGAATCCTCGACGTAGACGGCAATCAGCGCCTCAGCTGAGTTCAGTTCGCGAATAATCCTCAGCTTGACCGAGCCTTCTATATCCACCGTATGAAACACGCCTTGAGTCAGAAAGAGCAACGGCTCAGTAGCAGGCCCCTGCCGACTGACGTGTTTCCCCCTCAGGCTTTTCCACAACTGGGGAGTTAGCGTATGCGACCTTGCGATTGTGCCCATGATCATTCCCTTGATTGAGTAGCTGGCATTCCGTTTACCCAAAAGTAAGCCCGTCATCGCTATTTGAATACTGTCAGTTTTGACAGTCCCCGTGCCCATTGGGCTGATGTGTTTTAGAGCGCTGATGATTCGCTGGATGTTCCGGGCGGATGGGTTGTTGTCTGTAAAACCGGCCTGATTAGCTGAAAAACTCTCCCCCGACAGTAAGCGAGAGAGTTCGCAAGATGCAAAATTCTACGATGAGCTTGTCTGCGACGACCGTCACTTAATGCTAATAATTTCACTGCTTTAGTTAAGGAGTGGTAATTGTAATCGCAGTGGGCTTGTTCGCAGAAGGTTGCCCAATTTTAACTATGTTTCTTATTGCCTAGTGAGCCAGGAGGGCGGCTCGGCTCACGCAGCCTTTTACGGATGAGCAATAACTTGAGGAGATGAAGTCAAGTACACGAAGTACTGTGTTGTGATGGAGCTATCACCTTCTATATGCGCCAACCCTTTTCGTATTACCGTGTACACGTCGGGGCTCAGAAAGGAAACTGTCAGGAGATCACCTTGGCTGAGCGCCGCAAAGGTCCAGTCTTGCAAAGGTGCTTCGCCTTTATACACATCATTTACATAAATTTTCGCAGGGATATTAGCCATGGTGGTTATCCTTCTTACAGTGTGGTGATGCCCAGATACAGGTATGCGTCAGGGGATAGTTTTCGAAAGCATTTTGGCGCAGAGTGCTGTTGTTGATTGGGGCACGGCTAATATGAGCCAGCCGTGCTTTATCTAGTTTGCTTCATAGCTATCGTGAAGCTTTGCCGCGATTCAACGACTTACGCCTGAGCTGCAATTTGACTTTAGGCCTGCGGGTAAGGCGCGTCTACTGTCAGAAATGACAGGTATTGTGGCCGTTCGTCGGATGTCGAGTGGGCTTGAAGTTGAAAATTTGAACACCCGGTCGCGCAACCGCTTCTAGTCAACAACCGCTTCTAACTGTGAAATCGTTCGACCAAGACTTCCCGGCTCAGCCGGGGCTTTCACGTGCACTGCGCATCCTCGCAGGAGCATTACCTATCCTGCGCAACCAATGCTCCTGCCTAACCCATGTCGTAAACGCGCCTTTGTGTGGCGTGCGTAGGCATCTGGGCTGTCAGCGTCAGCCATACCATCGTGGCCAAAGGGCAGTTCAAGGCCCTGTCGATCATTCAGGCGCCGCGCCGCCGCTGGGAGAACCGCGATGTTCAGCAAGCAAGACCAGATTCAGGGTTATGACGATGCACTGTTGGCCGCGATCAGTGCCGAGGAGCAGCGTCAGGAAGACCACATCGAGCTGATCGCCTCGGAGAACTACACCAGCAAGCGCGTGATGCAGGCTCAGGGCAGCGGCCTGACCAACAAATACGCCGAGGGTTATCCCGGCAAACGTTATTACGGCGGCTGCGAGCACGTCGATAAGGTCGAGCAACTGGCGATCGATCGCGCCAAGCTCCTGTTCGGCGCCGATTACGCCAACGTCCAGCCGCATTCCGGTTCGTCGGCCAACAGCGCGGTTTACCTGGCGCTGCTGCAAGCGGGTGACACCTTGCTGGGCATGAGTCTGGCCCATGGCGGTCACCTGACCCACGGCGCCAAAGTGTCGTCCTCGGGCAAGCTGTACAACGCCGTTCAATACGGCATCGACGTTGCCACTGGCCTGATCGATTACGACGAAGTCGAGCGACTGGCCGTCGAGCACAAACCGAAGATGATCGTTGCCGGTTTCTCGGCCTACTCCAAAACCCTGGATTTCCCGCGCTTCCGCCAGATCGCCGACAAAGTGGGCGCGCTGCTGTTCGTCGACATGGCCCACGTCGCCGGTCTGGTCGCTGCCGGTTTGTACCCGAACCCGCTGCCGTACGCCGATGTGGTCACCACCACCACCCACAAAACCCTGCGCGGTCCACGTGGCGGTTTGATCCTGGCCAAAGCCAACGAAGAGATTGAGAAAAAGCTCAACTCCGCTGTGTTTCCGGGTGCCCAGGGTGGCCCATTGATGCACGTGATTGCCGGCAAGGCCATCTGCTTCAAAGAAGCCATGGAGCCCGGTTTCAAAGCCTATCAACAGCAAGTGATCGACAACGCCCAGGCCATGGCGCAGGTGTTCATTGATCGCGGTTACGACGTTGTTTCGGGCGGGACCGATAACCACCTGTTCCTCGTCAGCCTGATCCGTCAGGGCCTGACCGGGAAGGACGCTGACGCAGCATTGGGTCGCTCGCACATCACCGTCAACAAGAACGCCGTGCCGAACGATCCGCAATCGCCGTTCGTGACGTCGGGCCTGCGCATCGGCACTCCCGCCGTGACCACGCGCGGTTTCAAAGTTACTCAGTGCATCACGCTGGCCGGCTGGATCTGCGACATCCTCGACAACCTCGGCGACGCCGATGTCGAGGCCAACGTTGCCGAGCAGGTCTCCGCGCTGTGCGCCGATTTCCCGGTTTACCGCTGAGTCAGGAGTCGCACCATGCAGCATTACTCGGGCTTCGGCCTCTTCAAACACTCCCTCAGCCACCACGAAAACTGGCAGCGCATGTGGCGCACGCCGACCCCGAAAAAGGTCTACGACGTCGTGATTGTCGGCGGCGGCGGGCACGGTCTGGCGACGGCGTACTACCTGGCCAAAGAACACGGCATCACCAATGTGGCCGTGGTCGAAAAAGGCTGGTTGGGCGGCGGCAATACCGCGCGTAACACCACCATCGTGCGTTCCAACTACCTGTGGGACGAATCCGCGCACTTGTACGAACACGCGATGAAACTGTGGGAAGGCCTTTCCCAAGACATCAATTACAACGTCATGTTCTCCCAGCGCGGCGTGTACAACCTGTGCCACACCCTGCAGGACATGCGTGATTCCGAGCGCCGCGTCAGCGCCAACCGCTTGAACGGCGTCGATGGCGAGCTGCTCAACGGCAAGCAAGTGGCTGAAGAAATTCCGTACCTCGACTGCTCGAAAAACACCCGTTACCCGATCATCGGCGCCACCGTGCAACGTCGCGGCGGTGTGGCGCGTCATGACGCCGTGGCCTGGGGCTATGCCCGCGCCGCGGATGCGTTGGGCGTGGACCTGATTCAACAGACCGAAGTGACCGGCTTCCGCAAAGAAAACGGCGTGTGCATCGGCGTTGAAACCAACAAAGGCTTCATCGGCGCCAAGCGCGTCGGCGTGGTGACGGCCGGCAACTCCGGCCATATGGCCAAGCTCGCCGGTTTCCGTCTGCCGGTGGAATCCCATCCGCTGCAAGCGCTCGTATCGGAGCCGATCAAACCCATCATCGACAGCGTGATCATGTCCAACGCCGTACACGGTTATATCAGCCAGTCCGACAAGGGCGATCTGGTGATCGGTGCCGGCATCGACAGCTGGATCGGCTACGGCCAGCGCGGCTCGTACCCGGTGATCGAGCACACCATTCAGGCCATCGTCGAGATGTTCCCGGTGCTGTCGCGGGTGCGCATGAACCGCCAGTGGGGCGGCATCGTCGACACCACGCCGGACGCCTGCCCGATCATTTCCAAGACGCCTGTGCCGAACATGTTCTTCAACTGCGGTTGGGGCACGGGTGGCTTCAAGGCGACGCCGGGCTCGGGCAACGTGTTTGCTGCAAGCCTGGCTAAGGGCGAAATGCACCCGCTGGCCAAACCCTTCTCAATCGACCGGTTCCATAACGGCGCATTGATTGATGAACACGGCGCTGCAGCCGTAGCCCACTAACAGAGGACTTTCCCATGTTGCATATCTTCTGTCCTCACTGTGGCGAACTGCGCTCCGAAGAGGAATTCCACGTCTCCGGTCAGGCCCACATCCCGCGTCCGCTGGACCCGGCGGCCTGCACCGACGAAGAGTGGGGCGACTACATGTTTTTCCGCGACAACCCGCGCGGTTTGCACCACGAGTTGTGGATTCACGCGGCGGGTTGCCGGCAGTACTTCAACACCACGCGTGACACCGTGACCTACGAGATTCTCGAAACCTATCCGATCGGCACACAGCCGCAGTTCGTCAATCCCGCGCCCGCGATCAGAAAGGGAGAACAGGTATGAGCCAGTCCAATCGCCTGCCCAACGGCGGCCGCATCGATCGCAGCAAGGTTCTCAATTTCAACTTCAACGGCCAGACCTACCAGGGTTTTGAAGGCGACACCCTGGCCGCCGCCTTGCTCGCCAACGGTGTCGACATCATCGGCCGGAGCTTCAAGTACTCGCGGCCCCGCGGCATCTTTGCGGCAGGTTCCGAAGAGCCGAATGCCGTGCTGCAGATCGGCGCCACCGAAGCCACGCAGATTCCCAACGTGCGCGCCACGCAACAGGCGCTTTACTCGGGCCTTGTCGCGACCAGCACCAATGGCTGGCCGAGCGTGAACACCGACATGATGGGCATTCTCGGCAAGGTCGGCGGCAAGCTGATGCCGCCGGGTTTCTACTACAAAACCTTCATGTACCCGCAGTCGTTCTGGATGACTTACGAGAAGTACATCCGCAAGGCAGCGGGCCTCGGGCGTTCGCCGACCGAGCTGGATCCGGACACCTACGACAACATGAACCAGCACTGCGACGTGCTGGTGGTCGGCGCCGGCCCTGCAGGTCTGGCCGCTGCACTGGCGGCTGCGCGCAGCGGTGCTCGGGTCATCCTGGCGGACGAACAGGAAGAATTTGGCGGCAGCCTGTTGGACAGCCGCGAAAGTCTGGACGGCAAACCGGCGGCGGACTGGGTGGCGACGGTGGTGGCCGAACTCAAAGGCCTGCCCAACGTCACCCTGCTGCCGCGCGCCACGGTGAACGGCTATCACGACCACAATTTCCTGACCATTCACGAGCGGCTGACTGATCACCTCGGCGACCGCGCGCCAATCGGCCAGGTACGTCAGCGCATGCACCGGGTTCGCGCCCAGCGCGTGGTGCTGGCGAGCGGCACCCACGAGCGTCCGCTGGTTTACGGCAACAACGATGTACCGGGCAACATGCTGGCCGGCGCGGTCTCCACTTACGTGCGCCGCTATGGTGTGGCGCCGGGCAAGAAACTGGTGCTGTCGACCAACAACGATTACGCCTATCGCGTGGCGCTGGACTGGCTCGATGCTGGCCTGCACGTGGTGGCCGTCGCCGATGCGCGTCACAACCCGCGCGGTGCGTTGGTGGAAGAGGCCCGCGCCAAAGGCATTCGGATCCTGACCGGCAGCGCCGTGGTGGAAGCCCGTGGCAGCAAGCGCGTCAGTGCCGCCCGCGTGGCCGCCATCGACGTCAAAGCCCACAAGGTCGCCAGCCCCGGTGAATGGCTCGACTGCGATCTGGTCGCCAGCTCCGGGGGTTACAGCCCGATCGTTCACCTGGCTTCGCACCTCGGTGGCAAGCCGGTCTGGCGCGAGGACATCCTCGGTTTCGTGCCGGGCGAAGCGCCGCAGAAACGCGTCTGCGTCGGCGGTGTGAACGGCGTTTACGCGCTCGGCGACTCGCTGGCCGACGGTTTTGAAGGCGGTGTTCGTGCCGCCAGTGAAGCCGGCTTCAAACCGGTCGAAGGCGTACTGCCCAAAGCGCTGAGCCGCGTGGAAGAACCGACTCTGGCGCTGTTTCAAGTCCCGCACGAGAAGGGCACCGCCCGTGCGCCGAAGCAATTCGTCGACCTGCAGAACGACGTCACTGCAGCGGCCATCGAGCTGGCGACCCGCGAGGGTTTCGAGTCCGTCGAGCACGTCAAACGCTACACCGCGCTGGGTTTCGGTACCGACCAGGGCAAGCTCGGCAACGTCAACGGCCTGGCGATTGCCGCCCGTTCGCTGAACGTGTCGATCCCGGAAATGGGCACCACCATGTTCCGCCCGAACTACACGCCGGTGACCTTCGGCGCCATCGCAGGCCGTCACTGCGGTCACGTCTTCGAGCCTGTGCGCTTCACCGCGCTGCACGCCTGGCACGTCAAGAACGGCGCTGAATTCGAAGACGTCGGTCAGTGGAAACGTCCGTGGTATTTCCCGAAAGCCGGTGAAGACATCCACGCCGCCGTGCGCCGCGAATGCAAGGCTGTGCGCGACAGCGTCGGTCTGCTGGACGCATCGACGCTAGGCAAGATCGACATTCAAGGCCCGGATGCGCGGGAATTTCTGAACCGGATCTACACCAACGCCTGGACCAAACTGGACGTGGGCAAGGCCCGTTACGGCCTGATGTGCAAGGAAGACGGCATGGTCTTCGACGATGGCGTGACCGCCTGCATCGCCGATAACCACTTCATCATGACCACCACGACCGGTGGCGCCGCACGCGTGCTGCAGTGGCTGGAAATCTATCAACAGACCGAATGGCCGGACCTGAAGGTGTACTTCACCTCCGTCACCGATCACTACGCGACCCTGACCCTGTCCGGGCCGAACAGCCGCAAGCTGCTCAGCGAAGTGACCGACATCGACCTGGGCCGTGAAGCGTTTCCGTTCATGACCTGGAAAGAGGGGCTGGTGGCCGGTGTGCCGGCGCGAGTGTTCCGGATTTCGTTTACCGGTGAGCTTTCCTACGAAGTGAACATCCAGGCCGACTACGCCATGGGCGTTCTGGAAAAAATCGCCGAAGCCGGCAAACAGTACAACCTGACCCCGTACGGCACTGAAACCATGCACGTCCTGCGCGCCGAAAAGGGCTTCATCATCGTCGGCCAGGACACCGACGGTTCGATGACCCCGGACGATCTGAACATGGGCTGGTGTGTCGGCCGCACCAAGCCGTTCTCGTGGATCGGCCAGCGCGGCATGAACCGTGAGGATTGCGTGCGGGAAGATCGCAAGCAACTCGTCGGCCTGAAGCCGATTGATCCGACCCAGTGGCTGCCGGAAGGCGCGCAACTGGTGTTCGATCCGAAGCAGTCGATTCCGATGAAGATGGTGGGCCACGTGACGTCGAGTTATGCGGCGAACTCGCTGGGTTACTCATTTGCCATGGGTGTGGTGAAGGGCGGGCTGAAGCGCATGGGCGAGCGGGTGTTTGCGCCCTTGGCGGATGGGTCGGTGATCGAGGCGGAGATTGTGTCCTCGGTGTTCTTCGATCCGAAGGGTGATCAACAGAACGTGGAGTAAGTCTTGGCTTGCTTATATCCCTGTGGGAGTGAGCTTGCTCGCGATGGCGTGAGATCAGGCATACATCTGGTGACTGATACACCGCGATCGCGAGCAAGCTCACTCCTACGGGAACGTGTTCACTGAAACAACAGAATTCAACACAGGTGCTCTATGACCACAGCCAACGTTTACCAACAGCGGCCAGCGACCGACGCCAAAGCCGAGTCGCCGCTGTTTCATGCTGACCTTCAGAGCCTGATCGGCAAAGGCCGCAGCAATCCGGGCGTCGTGCTGCGGGAGAAAAAACTGCTCGGCCACCTGACCATCCGTGGCAATGGGCACGATCCGGCGTTCGCGGCCGGCGTGCACAAGGCGCTGGGCATGGAACTGCCGGGCGCGCTGGCGCTGGTCTCAAGCGGCGATAGCTCGATCCAGTGGCTTGGCCCGGATGAGTGGCTGCTGATCGTCCCGACCGGTGAAGAGTTCGCCGTCGAGCAGAAGCTGCGCGAAGCGCTCGCCGGTATACACATCGCTGTCGTCAACGTCAGCGGCGGGCAATCGCTGCTGGAACTGACCGGCCCGAAGGTCCGCGAAGTGCTAATGAAATCCACCAGCTACGACGTGCACCCGAACAATTTCCCGGTCGGCAAGGCCATCGGCACGGTATTCGCCAAATCGCAACTGGTGATCCGCCGTACCGGCGAAGAGGCCTGGGAACTGGTCATCCGCCGAAGCTTTGCCGATTACTGGTGGATGTGGCTGCAGGATGCGAGTGCGGAGTATGGTTTGAGCGTCGCTGCCTGATCCCGGATTGACCACACGATCAAGGAATACCTATGAGCCGCGCCCCCGATACCTGGATTCTGACCGCCGACTGCCCCAGCGTGCTGGGCACGGTGGACGCGGTGACGCGTTATCTCTTCGAGCAGGGCTGTTACGTCACCGAGCACCATTCGTTCGATGACCGGCTGTCCAGCCGATTCTTCATCCGCGTCGAATTCCGTCAACCGGACGGGTTTGACGAAGCGTCTTTCCGTGCAGGCCTCGCCGAGCGCGGCGAATCCTTCGGCATGATCTTCGAACTCACCGCCCCGAACTACCGCCCGAAAGTGGTGATCATGGTGTCCAAAGCCGATCACTGTCTCAACGATCTGCTCTACCGACAGCGCATCAATCAGCTGTCCATGGACGTGGTCGCCGTCGTTTCCAATCACCCGGACCTCGAACCGCTGGCGCGCTGGCACGACATTCCCTACTACCATTTCCCCCTCGACCCCAATGACAAACCGGCGCAGGAAGCCAGGGTGATGAAGGTGATCGAAGACACCGGCGCCGAACTGGTGGTGCTTGCCCGCTACATGCAAGTGCTGTCGCCGGAGCTGTGCCGCAAGCTCGATGGCAAGGCGATCAACATTCATCACTCGCTGCTGCCGGGCTTCAAAGGCGCCAAGCCGTATCACCAGGCCTACAACAAGGGCGTGAAACTGGTCGGCGCGACGGCGCATTACATCAACAACGACCTCGACGAAGGGCCGATCATCGCCCAGGGCGTCGAAGTGGTCGACCACAGTCACTATCCTGAAGACCTGATCGCCAAGGGCCGCGACATCGAAGGCCTGACCCTGGCGCGAGCGGTGGGTTATCACATCGAGCGACGTGTGTTTCTCAATGCCAACAGGACGGTGGTGCTGTAGGGGCTAGTTGCAAGCTTCAAGCTTCAAGCCGCAAGAGTAAAAGCGGCGTCACTCGCAACACGTTTCGGGCCCGTGTAGTGGCAGCAGCGCTTTTGCTTGCTGCTTGAAGCTTGCGGCTTGAAGCTCACTGATTCACCCAATCAATAACAAATAGAGAGGTGACATGTATGTCTGGTAACCGTGGTGTGGTGTATCTCGGCGCGGGCAAGGTCGAAGTACAGAAAATCGACTATCCCAAGATGCAGGACCCGCGCGGCAAGAAGATCGAGCACGGGGTGATCTTGCGCGTGGTTTCCACCAACATTTGTGGCTCCGATCAACACATGGTGCGTGGCCGAACGACTGCCCAGGTCGGCCTGGTACTGGGTCACGAAATCACTGGTGAGGTGGTCGAGAAAGGCAGCGACGTCGAAAACCTGAAGATCGGTGACCTGGTGTCCGTGCCCTTCAACGTCGCCTGCGGCCGTTGCCGCTCCTGCAAAGAGCAACACACCGGCGTCTGCCTGACCGTCAACCCGGCCCGCGCCGGTGGTGCCTACGGTTATGTCGACATGGGCGACTGGACCGGCGGCCAGGCCGAATATGTGCTCGTGCCCTATGCCGACTTCAATCTGCTCAAACTTCCTGATCGCGACAAGGCGATGTCGAAGATTCGCGACCTGACCTGCCTCTCCGACATCCTGCCCACCGGCTACCACGGCGCGGTGACTGCCGGTGTTGGTCCGGGCAGCTCGGTGTACATCGCCGGCGCCGGTCCCGTGGGGCTTGCCGCCGCCGCTTCAGCGCGCTTGCTTGGCGCGGCAGTCGTCATTGTCGGTGACGTCAATCCGGTGCGTCTGGCGCACGCCAAGGCCCAGGGTTTCGAGATCGCCGACCTCTCCAAAGACACCCCGCTGCACGAGCAGATCGCCGATCTGCTGGGCGAGCCTGAAGTGGACTGCGCCGTCGATGCCGTAGGCTTCGAAGCACGTGGCCATGGGCACGCGGGCGCCAAGGCCGAGGCACCGGCCACCGTACTCAACTCGCTGATGGGCGTGGTTCGCGTCGCCGGCAAGATCGGCATTCCCGGCCTTTACGTGACGGAAGACCCGGGCGCCGTGGACGCTGCCGCCAAGGTCGGCGCACTGAGCATTCGTTTCGGTCTGGGCTGGGCAAAATCCCACAGCTTCCACACCGGCCAGACGCCGGTCATGAAGTACAACCGTCAACTGATGCAGGCGATCATGTGGGACCGCATCAACATTGCCGACGTGGTTGGCGTGGAAGTCATCAGCCTCGACGACGCGCCGCGCGGTTACGGCGAGTTCGATGCCGGTGTGCCGAAGAAATTCGTCATCGACCCGCACAAACTGTTCAGCGCCGCATGATTCTCTGACGCTCTCAAAAGGCGACCTTTGGGTCGCTTTTTTTATGCCTGACGTAGGCCTCTAGTCCGGCATTTGTAGGGCGTTTCTGAAAATGGTTGGGGAGCGTTTGAATTCCATTCCTGCTTGTTTCAGCGGCGTTTTCTCCGTGCTATTTGTCCTGCCCGTTTTCAGCTGGTGAGTCATGCATGTTTGTCTGGTGGGTCAGAACCTCGATTCATTTCCTCGTCGCAACGCCGCTCATTGTCTTGCCTGCCACGCTGACCAGCGCTCACCTGGTGCCTGTTACATCGGGCTGGGTATCGTCGGAAATGTTCTTTGAAAACCCCAACGCGTGTATTTGGGCCGGGGTGGAGCCGCCAGTCTGCGAGGCCGGATACCGCGCGGCTTACCGTCAACATGTGCGCGTCGCACCAACCTACCGCGAGCTGGCGGACTGCGAGGCTGACTTCACCCCGGGTGAGTGTTTCGCTGCCGACGTTTCCCGGCTGTGGTCCCCCTGGCTGTCCGGTTTCGCGATCATCACCCAGGTTCAGGTGAAATCCACCGGAGGTAGCGCCGACCCTCATGTGCGCCTCTTCAGTGAACCGCTATATCGCGGTGCCGATCATCAGGGCGGTACGCGCTTGATCAGCCTGCGCGAGAAGCTTCACAACGGTGAGCATTTCGATAAGGCGTTCATTCGCCACCGGCTCTTGCAGGCGGGCTCGACGGCTGCGGATCAACGGCTGGCGCGGACCTTCGAGCCGCAGCGCTTGTTCTATGTCAGCAAACCCTGAGGCCCTGGGTGGAACTTCCCTTCGAGGGGCGGTCCAACGCGTGTTTACCCGGTCATGGCCGGTCTCCTGGCAAACGAGGTTGTTGCGATGAAAGTTTCACTGAGAAATGTACGTGGTGCTGCGCTGGCGAGCCTGATGGCGCTCGCAGTCACGCCGGTCTTCGCTTTCAATCTGAATGACGCGGCCAATGCCGTTTCCAATGCAACCGGCGGTCAGCAAAAGGCAACCGCCGCGCCCGAGGCAGCCGGGCTATTGAACACGCTGGGCACGCGGTTGAACGTCACGCCGGAGCAAGCGGTGGGCGGGACCGGCGCCTTGTTGGGGCTGGCCAAGAACAAGCTCGCCGGCAACGACTATTCGCAACTGAGCAAATCAGTGCCAGGCCTTGATCAACTGGCCGGCAACTCGGCCCTCGGCAGCCTGAGTGGTCTGGGTGGATTGTTGGGTAATTCCGGGAGCAGCAACTCTGCCTTGGACAGCGCGCTGGGTAATGTGCAGAGCATGGGCGACGTGAACAAGGCGTTCAGCGCCCTGGGCATGAACAGCAGCATGGTCAGCCAGTTCGTGCCGGTGATTCTGCAGTACCTCGGTCAGCAAGGCGCGGGCGGTTCAGCGTTGCAGGCGTTGAGTGGCGTCTGGGGCGCCAAGTAATGTAGTTGCAGCGCCCCGGCAATCGGGGCGCCTGCTGCTACGGATGTGCTAAGCAATCGCGCCGCGTAACTCGGCGATCCGCGCATCCTTCTCTTGCCACAGCCGGTTGACCCAGTCCTGCACATACACGCGGAACACCGGGTCATTCTCGTAATCGCCCTGCCACAGCGCAGGGTCGAGTTCGCGGGTCTTGATGTCGACAATCACCCGTGGCACTCGTCCTGATAGCAAGTCCCAGAACCCCGGGATGCGCTCGCTTGGATAAACGACCGTCACATCAAGCACCGCGTCCAGCTGCTCACCCATCGCTGCCAGCACGAATGCGACGCCGCCTGCCTTGGGCTTTAGCAAGTAACGATAGGGCGAAGCCTGTTGGGCTTTCTTGGCCGGGGTGACGCGTGTGCCTTCCAGGTAATTCACCACGGTCACGGGCTGACGTTTGAACAGCTCGCATGCCTCGCGGGTGATTTCCAGATCCTTGCCCTTGAGCTCGGGATGCCTGGCCAGAAACGCCTTCGTGTAGCGCTTCATGAACGGGTAATCGAGTGCCCACCATGCCAGCCCCAAAAACGGCACCCAGATCAGTTCTTTCTTTAGGAAGAATTTGAAGAAGGGTGTACGTCGATTCAACGCCTGCACCAGCGCCGGGATGTCTACCCACGACTGATGGTTACCGATGACCAGGTAGGAGGTATCGCCACGCAGGCCTTGGTCGCCGCGGATTTCCCACTGGGTTGGCAGGCAGATTTTGAAAATCAGCTTGTTGATTTCACACCAGGTCTCGGCGATCCACATCACTGCCACCGAGCAGTTGTCGCGCATCTCGCTCTGGAACACCAACTTGAGCAGCGCAAAGACCATCAGTGGGCCGATCAGCACCAGCGTATTGAGCAGAAGCAGCAGCGTGACGGCAATTCCGGTGAGCAGGTGACGCATAAGGCACTCGCGGTCGACAGGGTGGCGCGCAATGATAAGCAGGCCGGGCGGTTGGCGCAAAATCCTGGCGATACCGACGAATGTTTCACGCCTTTGTCAGTAGGCTCCCTATGCTTGGCTCGCTTGGCCCTGAGCGCGAAGCCTGCCGCGAACCATCGGCAGAGTGACGGTCTAAACCGGGCACACGCCCCGCCCATTCATCACGAGGAATCAGATCCGTGAAATCCCTTCTGGCGCTTATGTCTTTGCTGGCGTTGCCTGTCATGGCTGCCGAACCGACGTTGTACGGTCGTTACGAATACATTCAGGTCTCGGAGATCGGCGAGACATTCAAAGCCAAGATGGACACCGGCGCGTTGACCGCATCGCTGTCGGCCAAGGACATCGAACTGTTCAAGCGCGATGGCGATGACTGGGTGCGTTTCCGTCTGGCGACCAAGGACGCCGACAGCAAAGTCTACGAGCACAAGGTGTCGCGCATCAGCCGGATCAAGGGCCGTTCCGAAGGCGACGATGACGAAGAGCCGGCCGATCCCACCAAGCGCCCGGTTGTCGATCTTGAGCTGTGCCTGGGCAACGTGAAACGCACCGTGGAGGTCAACCTCGTCGACCGCAGCCATTTCAACTATCCGTTGCTGATCGGCGCCAAGGCCCTGCGTGAATTCGGCGCGGCGGTTAACCCGGCGCGTCGTTATACGGCCGATAAGCCTGAGTGCTGATGGCCGTTTTGATTGCGTCCCCGAGCGATTGCGCGGGACGCTTCAGGCATGCGGCATATGATCCGATTTGATGGCCTACTTATTGGAATAAGTCACGACTGAACGAAACAAGATGAAGCGCTACGACCTCGCGCGGGCCACCTTGAGCATTATGGGGAACCGAGGTCTTCACTCACTCAGAGGCCAAAACGCCGAGTCGCGACGCTTAAAAATGTCATGATGGCGGTCGGCTGGTAGCGCTGGCCTGTATTACACGCAAACTAATGGAATGGACCCTAAAGCATGAAGTGCATCACGTTTGAAAAACTTGTAATCACCGCTGTCGTTGCCGTCAGCATTTCTGGTTGTGGCTCCATTGCGCAACGTACGCAGAGTGACTCGGACTTGCAGGAAAAGGCCGCCTTTGCCCTGAACACCAGCAGCGACAAAATCACTATTTTGTCAAAATCGGCTTCCTTGGAGTCGGTGCGTTTTCAGGTAAAGAGCGATAAGGGAATTTACAATTGTTACTTTACCTCTGTAGTCGTAGTGAACTCGGATGCTATTTGCTCGGGTCCTGTACAGGGCACCGTTCAGTCTGCCCAGACGCAGAAGGAAGCAGCGCAGCCGCAGAACTGTAATGCATTGTTGAAAGCCGCGAAACGCTGCTAAAGACGAAGCAAAAAGGCCGGAGTTATCCGGCCTTTTAGTATGCGATTTTTGCGCCCACCTACCTGCAGGTTAGCGTTTATCTAAAGCCTACTCATTGCTGCGTGACCGATTTCTACACAGGCGGCTGAGTCTCTACCATCGATGGCCGCTGACTGACTTCGTAATACCAGTTCGCCAATCGTGGGTAGCTGCTGCGCCAGCCCAGATTGGGCTGGCGGAAATCCAGATAGCCCACCGCGCATGCCACGCTGATCGACGCTACGTCGAAATGCGTACTCAATTCGGTGACGGCTTCGGCTTCGAAATAGGCCAGCGTGCGATCGATTTTCTGCTGCTGGGCGTCGAGCCATTCCGACCAATGTTTTTCCTCGGGCCGCAGAAAGGTCTCGTAGCGGATGAGCAGTGCAGCGTCCAGCAGGGCATCGGCCAGTGACGCAAGCGTCAATCGCCGCCAGCGCGCCGACCCTTCCTTGGGAATGAGGGGGTTGCCGACATGTTGTTGATCCAGGTATTCGAGAATCACCCGGCTGTCATGGATCACGTTGTCGTCGGCCAGGCACAGCGCCGGAATTTTTCCGCACGGATTGCCGCGGCAGAGTTCAACGTCGGGGCTCACGGGGGTGAGGGCAACGGCCTTGAGACTGACCCGGCTCGCCTGTCCGGTCTCATGAAGCAAGATCAGCACCTTGCGAGCGAAGGGCGAAGCGGCGTTGTAATACAGCGTCATGCTGGGCGCAGACATGGACATTCCTCTGATCGGCCTGGGCCTCCAGACTAGTCAGGGCCAGGACGCTGCGCAATATCCTGAAGCATTGCCGGGCCGATTTGCGACGGCCCGGACATTGATGTCAGACCGTCGGGACCCCATCGGCCGAATCAGCCGATGGTCTGCCGGATTGCGCCGCAGGTGTGCCGGTCAGCAGCGGCTTGGCGACAAACCAGATGATTGTGGCGGCGATAAGATCGAAGGCGGCCAGCGCCACAAACAGCGGGCTGTAGCCGACTTTAGTCACCATGATCCCGAGCACCAGCGTGAACAACGCCGCGCCGAGAAACCCGAACATGCCACCGAGGCCTGTTGCCGTACCCACTTCGTTCTTGCCGAAGGAGTCCGACGTGATTGCGTACAGGGCGCCCGACAGCGTCTGGTGCGCGAAACCTCCGGCGCACAGCAGCGCGATGGCGACATAAGGGCTGTCCACCAGACCGATGCAGCCAGGGCCGATCATGCACAGCGAGCCCAGCACCATCACCATCTTGCGCGACGTGAGCAGGGACACGTTGAAATGCTTGTAGAAAAACGGGCTCAGGTAACCGCCCAGCACGCAGCCGATGTCAGCTGCGAGAAACGGCAGCCAGGCAAACATCGCGATTTCCTTGATGTTCATGTGACGCTCGGTCATCAGGTACAGCGGAATCCAGGCGTTGAACGTCTGCCAGGCCGGCTCTGACAGCATGCGGGCTGACGCGATTGCGTAGAAATTGCGGGTGCCGACGATCTTCTTCCAGCTGGCGTGCTTGGTCGGCGCGTCCTTCAGGTGGGACTCCTGACCGGCAAGAATATAATCGCGCTCCTCGTCACCCAGCAGACGCTGATTGCGCGGGTGTTTGTAGAAGAATAACCAGCCCGCGCTCCACAGCAGGCCCAGCCCGCCGACGATGATGAACGCGATCTGCCAGCCGCTGTGCAGAATCGCCCAGACCACGAGGGGAGGGGCCAGCAAGGCACCGATCGACGAACCGATGTTGAACCAGCCGATGGCAACCGAGCGCTCTTTGGCCGGAAACCATTCGGTGGTTGCTTTGATCGCTGCAGGAAACCCCGCCGCTTCAGTGATGCCCAGCAAGCTGCGCAGGAACGCCAGACTCTGCCAGCCGGTGGCCATAGCCGCCGATGCGCACGCCACAGACCAGGCGATGGCGAACACTGCAAAGCCGATTTTGGTGCCGATGGCGTCGATCACGTAACCGGCAACCGGCTGCATGAAGGCATAGCCCATCTGCCACGCGATGACGACGTGCGAGTACTGTTCGGTGGAGATGTTCAGCTCGCTCATCATGGTGGGAGCGGCGACGGAGAGGGTATTGCGCGCGAGATAGTTGACGATCAGGCCGCCGGTTATCAGCGCGACCATCCACCAACGGATGCCTTTGATTTTCATCGAGTCCACTCTGGGTATTGTTTTTATTAGGCGGCGATCGTTATACGTCGTCGTATGACTCGATTTAGTCAAAAGCACGTTTTGTTGTCAATGGGAATACCCATAAATTGCCATTGTATTTCTATATGTAACTGGATTGCCACCGGCGGGGCTGGGTTTTTGGCGATCGAGTGCCTAGGGGGCCGTGAATTGAGGGGGCAGAACGCAGGCTGGCTGGCTTTGTAAATTGCCGACGGTCGTATGATGACTGGAATGGCGGAAAATGCTTGTCCCTCGCTTGAGGAGCGGGGGGCAAGCCAGTCGTCTGGTGAGGCAATGCGGTTCGCTACTTTGGCTCGTCGTCACGCCACCAGTTGTCGCCCAGTAATCCCAACCCTACGTAGAGCAGGCCTTCGAGCAATATTTCATAATCAAGAAACTGCTCATCTTCAATCGCTTCCGCTCTCACGACCCAAGGGACAACGTAAGTAAACCAAAAGACGATTATGGCGAGGCCAAGCACCCACTGATAGCGCCAGCGTCTTGTGACTCGACAGGCGCTCCAGATGGCAGCCGCGACGATGATTAACGAGATATAAAACGCCATCTAGCCATCACCGTTGTTTTTAAGCAGCAATGCTGACGAGGACCTCTGAGGGCCAATACCTCCCGCGACTTGAGCGTCGATACTGACTATTACATCACCGACGTGGTAGGTCGGAATTCCTTGTTTGGCCTTCCCTCCTGAGAACATGCCCGCCATCCCTCCCACTATCGGACCGAACACCTCTGTAACAGCTTTGCCGCTCAGCGAGGATATGGCGCCACCCACTCTCACTCGTTGATCATTTAATAGATCGGCAGTATTCCGGCTCAGGCGATTAGACACCGCAAGCACCATCCGGCAAGGCCGCCCCTGTGCAAGCATTCGCTCGTAGGTTTCCTCAATCAACCGGGTGACCTCAAAATGGCTCCTGGTTATTTCCGGTAGGTTGATCGTTCTCAACGATGCGGCATCGTCCGGCTGCACGGTGAAGTGAATAAGCGTAAACACGACACCGTAATGGCCGACATGTTGGGTACGTTCGAAGTCCATGACATATCCCTCGCTCAGCAATATTGCTTATTGCCGATCCTGTCCCATCCGCCCGTTACGCTGCCGGCCGCGCTCCCGTCGTTTCTTTTTTGCAGGGTGTAGGTCGAGCGGATACGGCCGTAGTTGAGCTGGATGAGTTCGGTGGGAATGCCGTCGTTGGCGAGTTGGTTGTATTCGGCAATGATCACTTCTTCGAGAATGATCTCGTAGAACTTCATTTTGTCGCCCCCTGCACGGTGTACGGAAAGCTTCACTTCCTTGAAGTGCTCTCCGGCGCAGTTGGCTGCCATCAGTTTGCAGCTCGACTTGTCGAGCATCTTGGTCAGCGTCAGGTTGCTGAGCGTGGTGCGCCCGGAAGTCGCGCCGCCAGCCGTGCTGGCTGTGACGGACGCGCTCTGGTAGGTGCCGAACGAATATCCGGTGATTTCAATCCAGTCTTTGCACTGCTCATCCAGTGCTTCGCCAGCAATGCCTTCAATCTTCAAAAATGCGTCGAGCGCCATTGTGGGTCTTCCCGATGGATAGTGTGGATGCCCTGCCAGGGCGGAATATCGATTATCGGGAGGGTGACTCGCAGGGGAGGCCAGCCTGGGAGTCGGAGCGTGTAGGACGCTTAGTGTTGTTGCGAGGGAAGTTTCTTACGGACTTGTTCGACTTATAACCAAGGGACGCCAGGCAGGATGCGGTGCTTTACTGCGGATGCGCGCGCCTCTGCCATCGTCAAAGCAAGCCGGTTCATTGGGAACGGTTCGATGTAAATCTTGTAAAAGCGGGGCTTCGGTGAATCAAACCCGCTTGCGCGCCATCAATCCTTTGCAGCTGTACCAGGTTGGAATGGCCATGCCGACCCAGGCGAGTACATCCCACGCACCGTCGCCCAGCAGCGCGGCGAACAGGCCGACTGCGGTCAGCAGGGCGATCCAGCCGGGCGTGCCGAAGGTCTTCCAGAACGCGGGGTGCTTTTTGTGTCGGGTCATGCCACTTCCGCCTCTACGGCGACTGCTTTTGCCGCAGCGACTGTGGCGCGACGACGGACCCACCACAGGTACAAGCCACTGCCGAGGACGATGATGGTCAAGACGTCCAGCGCGGCCCAGAGGATTTTCATCGGCATGCCGCCGTAGTCGCCGAAGTGCAGCGGTTGCGACAGCAGCAGGGCGTCCATGTACCACGGGCGTCCCAGCGTCGCGGTCACGTGCAAGTCCTGGGCGTCAATCAGTACGGGGGTGAGCAGGTGAGACGTCAGGTGCGTGTCACCTTTCATGAACACGGCGTAGTGATGCTCGCTGGAAAAACGGGAGCCGGGAAAGGCAATGAAGCTCGGCTCGGCGCCGGGGACAGTGGCTTTGGAGATGTCGATCAATCGGGTTGCCGGTGCGCGTTCGGCCAGGGGTGGGGCGTCCTTGTAGGGCGCGATCATGGTCATCAGCGCGTCGGTGCGCCACTGGGCGATCACTAAATCGGCGCAGGCGTTGAGCACACCGGTCAGGCCCACGACCATGGCCCAGGTCAGCGTGACAACCCCGATCAGGTTGTGCAGATCAAGCCAGCGTACCCGCGTGGATTTGTTCGGCCGCACCGTGGCGAAATCCAGCCGACGCATAAAGGGCGCGTACAACACGACGCCGGACACGATCGCCATGACAAACAGCAGTCCCATGAATGCCAGCAGCAGCTTGCCCGGGAGCCCTGCATACATGTCCACGTGCAGGCGCAGCATGATCATCATGAAACCGCCGTTGGCGCTCGGCGTTTCCATCGCTTCGCCGGTGCGGGCGTCGAGCATGAAACTGTGGGATTCATTGGGGTCGCCGCCGGCGGTTTTACCCATGATGGCGTAGACGCCGTTGGGGTCATCATCATCCCAGCCGAAATACTGCATCACGTCGCCGGGGCGATGGGCCTCGGCTGAGCGAACCAGTTGCTCGAGGTCCAGATGCGGCGTGCCGGCGGGCATTTCCTTGAATTCCGGTGCATCGCCCGTCAGGTGAGCGATCTCGTGACTGAAGATCAGCGGCAAGCCAGTGATCGCCAGCATCAGCAGGAATGCCGTGCAGATCAGGCTGGTCCACGTGTGGATGAAAGACCAGCGGCGAATGGTTTGGCTTTTCATGTGGAAATCCGGAGTCAGCGAAAGCGACAAAGGCCGCTGTGTGGGAGCGGCCCTTGTTTCGGGTAATGAGAGTTTAAACGATTACCATTTGTAGTCTACGCTCGCGAGCACGGTACGACGGTCGCCGTAGTAGCAATAGAAGCCGTCGCAGGTGGAAATGTATTCCTTGTCGAAGACGTTGTTGGCATTGACCGACACGCTCACGCCCTTGAGGGCGTTGTTCATGCGGCCGAGGTCGTAATGCACGGCAGCGTCGTAGACGGTGTAGGCATTGCTGTGCCCGTAGTTGGAATCGGCGACAAAGCCGTAACTGCCGATCGCAATATTGTCGGTCTCGCCAATGTACCGTGCGCCAAAGCCCAGGCCGAAACCGTCGAGCACCCCGTTGTGCCAGGTGTAATCACCCCAGATCGCCGCCTGATTTTCAGGCGTGAGTGGCAGCGGACGATTCTTGTCCAGCGGGTCGGTGACTTTGGTCATCTTGCTGTTGGCGTAGGTGTAGGACGCCGTCACTTTCAGGTTGTCAGTGACATCGCCTACCGCTTCCAGCTCGAAGCCGCGCACCTTCGCTTCGCCCAAGGGTCGCTGCACGCCCAGGATGTCGCTGAGCACGATGTCACGACGGGTCAGGTCATAGGCCGCGGCGGTGAAGAGGATGTTGCTGCCAGGCGGCTGGTATTTGAGGCCCACTTCGTACTGCTTGCCCGTCCCCGGCTGGAATGCCACGCCGTTGGCGCCGCCTTGCTCGGCCTGGAACGACTCGGCGTAGGAAATGTAAGGCGTGAATCCGGAGTCGAAGACGTAGCTGAGGGCGGCGTTGCCGGTGAACGCGCTGTCGGTTCGGTCGTCGGACTGATTGGTGTTGTAAAACTTCGATTCGGTTTTAAGCAGATCCTGGCGCCCGCCCAGGGTCAGACGCCAGTTATCCAGGGCCAGTTGGTCCTGAATATAAACGCCGACGTCCCGGGTTTTCTGGTTGTAATCCTGATACGCGGTGTAATCGATGTTGCTGAAGTCCTGCCCGTAAATCGGCTTGGCGATGTTGCTGGTCGGCGCGTTGCCGTACTGCCATTTGTAGTTGTGATTCAGTCGCTGATAGTCGAGCCCGAGCAACAGGGTGTGCTTGAGTTCGCCCGTGTCGAAGTCGGCTTGCAGGTTGTTGTCCAGCGCGAACTGGGAAATGTCCTCGTTGACGACGTTGGCGCCGCGAGCAACGGTGCCATCGTCTGACACCGAGCCGAAATAGCCGCCTGCCGTGATTCCCTGAAAGGACAGGTCGCTTTTGGTATAGCGGACGTTCTGCTTGAACTGCCAGACATCGTTGAGACGATGCTCGAAGGCATAGCCCAGCGCGTAGTAAGTCTTGTCGTAAAACTCCCAGTCCGGATCGCCCAGGTTTTCGTGATATTTCACGCGGCCCACGGCCGATGGGTATTTGGTGCCCTGAATCGGCAGGAACTGGCTGGTGATCCCGGTATCGTCACGATTGAACTGGCTGAGAAAGGTCAGTTTGGTGTCCGGGTCGATGTTCCAGGTCAGGCTCGGCGCGATGTTGTAGCGCTTGTCATCGATGTGGTCCACCGAGGTGCCGCTGTCACGCACGACGCCGCTGACGCGGTACTCGAAATTGTCGGCATCGTCGATCTTGCCGGTGCTGTCGAAGCTGATCTGCTTGCGGTTGTAAGTGCCGGCCTGAACCTGCACCTCGTGGCTGGCGTCGGCTTCGGGGCGACGACTGACCATATCAAGCATGCCGCCTGGCGGGGTCTGACCATAAACCGAAGACGCCGGGCCACGCAGGAGGGCAATGCGCTCCAGATCCCAGGTCTCCATTTTCGGCATCACGTATGCCCCTTTCGGCAGTGGCAGGCCGTCGAGGAATTGGGTGGGTTCAAAGCCGCGGACTTTCAGCCATTCGGACCGGCTGTCGCTGCCGTAACTGCTGGCAACCACGCCTGGCATGTAGCGAACGGCGTCGTCGATGTTCTGCACCGCCCGATCCTGCATCTGCTGACGGGTCGCGACCGAGATCGAGCGCGGCGCTTCAACCAGCGCGGTGTCGGTTTTGCTGCCGGCTGCGGTGCGACTCGCGGCGTATCCCTGCGCCGGGCCCCATGCGCTTTCGAAGCTTTCCTGACTGCCTTGAATGCTGGTGGCCGGCAATGCCATCGCGCCTTCAGGCGCAGCCACCAGCGTGTAGGTCCCTGCCGTGGTCAGGTTCAGTTGCAAGCCGGTGCCGCGCAGCGCCTGGCCCATCGCCCCAGACGCGTCGAACTGCCCCTGAACCGGCGCCGACGTGCGCCCCGCTGCCAGTGCCGGATCCAGCGACAGGGCCAGGCCCGCCTGACTGGCAATCTGCGTCAGCGTCGTGGACAGCGGCGCGGCCGGCAGATCGTAGGTACGGACGCTGGAAGTCTGGGAAGCGG
This sequence comes from Pseudomonas sp. W5-01, assembly GCF_046540435.1. Classification (NCBI taxonomy): domain Bacteria; kingdom Pseudomonadati; phylum Pseudomonadota; class Gammaproteobacteria; order Pseudomonadales; family Pseudomonadaceae; genus Pseudomonas; species Pseudomonas sp. W5-01. Next base: position 106,484 of record NZ_JAXCIP010000006.1, on the reverse strand, counting down.
CCATCAGCGGCGCACTGAGCAGCGGCGCGGCAATGGCGACGGCGATAGCCAGCAGGCTCGGTCGCAGAAGGGTGTGAAGCGTGCGGGACATGAACGGCACCTCGATGGAAATGGTTCTCAATGTCTATGTGCCGAACGAGATATGGAAAGTGATAGGGCCGGGCGAAAATAATCTGTGAATTTAGTCAGTAGGCGTACGAAGGCCCTTTGGGAGCGAGCTTGCTCGCGAAGACAATTTTCAGCCCTGGTGATCCAGTGGATGTACCGGCCCCTTCGCGAGCAAGCTCACTCCCACGGGGTTGCGGTTATCCAGATGCCCCAAGCCTGCCCAAGAGACCCCGAATTAAAGCGCAGTCGCCGGCTTCTTCCCGCTGCCGACCACCGTCACCCACCACTGCGTACGTGCTTCGATCTGCACGGGCAGCGTGGGCGTCAGAGCCTTGAGCGCCAGGTCGGTGTTGGTCAACGGAAAGCTGCCGGTGATACGCAGGTCTGCAATGTCTGTCGCAACGCCGAGATGGCCCGGACGATAGCGGGCAAGCTCCGCAACGACATCTGCCAGACGAGCGTTATCGACCACCAGCATGCCGCGCATCCAGGCGCCGGTGCCGGGCGTCAGGGCGAGCATGGGCCCGAGGCTGTTACGATGAATCAACATCTGCTGCCCCTCGTTCAGCACCTTTTCATGATTCGAAGCCTGCGGGTGCACGGCGACGGCTGATTGCAGCACGCTCAACAGCGTGCCGTCGGCCTGCCGCTTGACCAGGAACTGCGTGCCCAGTGCGCGCATCTGCCCCTCAGGGGTCTCGACGATGAACGGACGCGCGTCGTTGTGGCTCCCGGTCTCCACGAAGATCTCGCCTTCTTGAAGCACGACCCGCCGCTGTTTGTCATCGAACCGCACGTCCAGTGCACTGTGGGTGTTGAGGCGGATCAGGGTGTTATCCGACAGGCGAATCGTGCGCTGCTCGCCGGTGGCGGTGCGCAGATCCGCCAGCCAGTAATCCACCGGCAGCAGGCGATCACCCAGAAACAGCGTCAATCCCAGCGCCAGCGCCACCCCTGCAAACCCGCGTCCCAGCTTGCGCAAACGCGAGCCCATCCCGTCACGGGACCGCAAAAGCGCCGAACGTGCCGGGCCGGTGGTCCCGGCAAAACGCTGATCGACCATGCCCAACTGCATCCAGGCCCGGGCGTGCTCGTCGCTGGCGGCGTACCACTTGGCGAACTCTTCACGCTCGGCTTCGCTGCCCCGGCCGCAATCCAGGCACAGTTGCCAGGCGATGGCGGCGTCCAGCACGTGGGATGAAACAGGTCGGGTAGAAATACGGCTCATGTTGGCTCGCCATAGAGTGCGATGTAGCACTGGCGCAAACCCTGCGCCAGGTACTGACGCACGCGGGGCACCGAGACGCCGAGTTTGGCGGCGATCTCTGCATGGGCCATGCCGTCCAGGCGGTTGTAGAGAAAGGCGGCGCGCGCCTTGCTGGACAGCTTGCCCAGCAGACGGTCGATGGCTTTGAGGTCTTCGAGAATCAGCTGCTGCTCTTCCAGGGAAGGTTGTTCGCCCTCGGGAATCAGCATCAGCTCGTCCAGATACGCCTGTTCCAGCGCGGCACGACGGAAGTGGTCGAACAGCAAGCCTTTCGCGATCGAAACCAGAAAGGCCCGGGGTTCGCGGGGTTCAAGCAATTGCTCGCGGCCGAGCAAGCGGATGAACGTGTCTTGACTGAGGTCTTCGGCGCGGTGGGGGCAAGCGACATTGCGTCGGAGCCAGCCCAGCAGCCAGCCGCGATGGTCGCGATAGAGCGTTCCGACGAGCTGCTGGGGACTTTGAAGTGACGACACAAGCGCACCGAGGAGAACAAAGGGGCTAACGAGAATTGTTCGCGATTGTGTCAGAGCCGCCCAATGCTGGCAATTGGTCCTTGTAGGAAGAAGCCGAACGGTTGACGTACGAATCGGCCATTAGATTTGTAAGGCGCGGCGGGATCCAGAGGCAGGCCCAGAAGGATGAACGCTAAAACGAATGCGATTGTTGCTGCCGTCGCCATTTCGCCACGCCTTGCTCAAGCTGTGCAGGGGTTTCGATCCCCTGTCTTCTGGCGTGGCTGAACAGGATCATCGCGAGTTCGGCGGTCACCAGGGCATCGGCGCTGGCGTGATGACGCTCTTCGGCGTGGAGCCCGAAGAACCGCGTCCAGTCGTCCAGGCCTGCCTGACGCAAGTTCGCGTTCGGGCAAATGAAGGGCGCCATGTGGGCGACATCAATGAAAGGGTGCAGCAGGCGATAGCCCAGGCTTTCCTTTAATGCCCGCCCCAACATGTGCTCGTCGAACGCCGCGTGGAACGCCAGCAGCGGGCTGTCACCCACGAACCCCATGAAGTCCAGCAGCGCCTCTACCGGCTCGCTGCCCCCCGCAATCGCGGTGGGCCCCAGCCCGTGAATCAATACGCTCGGGCTGAGTTTGTGATCGGTGCGCATCAGCGTGCGCTCGAACTGCTGCCCTAGATCGATCGCGCCATCTTCGATGACCACGGCGCCAATCGACAGCACGTCGTCCCGCTGCAGATTCAGCCCACTGGTCTCAAGATCAACCACGACCCACCGTTGTTGGCGCAGTGTCTTTTGATCCAGGACGCCCGGGCCGGGCAAGGCGCGCAGGCGCTGTTGCTGTTCAGGTGTCAGCTCAGGGGCGACGGCGCGTTTGGGTGGTTTGAGCCAGCGGAACAAATTCATGATCAGTCGCTTACAGTTGGTAGCGCACGGTGAGGCTGGTCTGGAGCCGCTGCGCCTGCCGGAACGACTCACGCAGGATGCGCCGGTCCAGATGATTGAGCACATCCGGGTCGATGCGATTGGAGTAGGGCAGGTTTTGCCGGTTCTGCTGCTGATGTTGCTGCATGCGGGTTTGCTGGATGAAGTGATAAGCCTCTTCATAGGCCGCACCGTCCAGCGGGTCGATCACCTCTTTGTCGACCAACTGACGCAGCCTGTCCAGCGTGTTGCTCGCCTCGACGCCGTTGGCCAGCGCGAGCAAGCGCGCTCCGTCGACGAACGGCGTCAGGCCTTGGGTTTTAAGGTCCAGGGTGTCCTTCTCGCTGCCTTTTCGGGCGACCACGAAATCCTTGAAGCGGCCCACCGGTGGGCGTTGACGCAGGGCGTTGTCGGCCATCATGCGCTGGAACAAGGCGTTGTCTGCGACCTGGGCAAGAATGCTCTGACGCAATTGATCGCCGCCGCTTTCATCGCCCCAGACCACGCGCAGATCGAAATAGATCGAAGATGACAGCAGGTTCTCCGGCGTGGCTTCGCGAATGAACGAGCCGAATCGCCGCGCCCATTCGATCCGCGACAGGCACAGCTGCGGATTGCTCGCCATGATCCCGCCCTTGCACAAGGCAAATCCGCACACCGCCAGGCTTTGGTTGATCCGCTCGGCGATGGGCAACAGCCGTCCGCGAATCTCGGCGGCTTCGGCGGCGTCCCTGGCTTCGAACAGAATGCCGTTGTCCTGATCGGTGTACAGCGTCTGCTCGCGCCGGCCCTCGCTGCCGAAACACAGCCAGCTGAAAGCGATGCCAGGATCGCCTTTTTCTTCGAGCGTCAGCTCGATGACGCGGCAGACCATGTGATCGTTGAGCAGCGTGATGATCTGGGTGATCTGGGTGGACGAGGCGCCGTGGGCGAGCATTCGGTCCACCAGTTGAACGATGTCGCCGCGCAGGTTAGCCAGCGAATCGATACGCGGCGCGCTGCGGATGGTGCGCGCCAGATGCACCAGATCCACGCGCTGCAGGGAGAACAGGTCGCGCTCGGAGACCACGCCACACAAGCGCTGATCTTTCACCAGACAGACGTGGGCGATATGGCGCTGGGTCATGGCAATGGCCGCATCGAAGGCGCTGGCGTCCGGGCTCAGATAGAACGGCGCCTGAATCATGCTGCGTTCGATGGGCTCGCCGAAGTCGGCGTCGATGTTGGCGACGACCTGGCGCAGATCGCGCAGCGTGAAAATACCCAGCGGCGCTTTGGCCTCGTCCACGATCACGATACTGCCGACTTGCTGCTCGTCCATCTGCCGCACGGCCTCCCGCAGCGGCGTGTCGGGGGAGCACGTCACCGGGTGACGCATCGCCAGTTCACCCAGTCGCGTGTTCAGCGAGTATTGCGTGCCGAGTGTTTCCACCGCCTTCTGCTTTACTTGCTGATTGACCTGGTCAAGCAAGCTGCTGACGCCGCGCAGGGCGAAGTCGCGGAACTCATTTGAGAGCGCAAACAGCTTGATGAAGGCTTGCTTGTTGAGCTGCAGACAGAAAGTGTCTTCGGCCGCCAGATGCTCGGTTCGTGTGGCGCGTTCGCCGAGTAGTGCCGCGAGGGGAAAGCACTCGCCCGTGGTTATTTCGAACGTGGTCTCGGTGCCGCGTTTTGCGGAATGGGGGCGCTCACCCACGACGCGGCCTTGCTTGACGATGTAAAAATGTTCTACTGGCCCATCGCTAGGCTTGATGATGCTCTCGTCTGTAGCGTAGAAACGCAGGTGACACTGTTCCACAAGGTAGGCCAGATGGGCATTTTCCATCTGGTTGAACGGCGGGAATTTTTGCAGGAACTGCATCGTGCCGTGGATGTTCTGCAGAACGGCTGTTTTGCCTGCCTGGGTAAAAGCGTCCGCTTTGCTCATGACCGATACCGCTTGTTTTTATTGACCCCATGGTCGACCGCTTATCGGGCAGTGCCCATTGGACGTAAGTCTTAGGTGACTGCAAAGGCATTGGCTCGCATCGAACCAAGGTGTAAAACCGCAGCGATGCAGTTAGCGCGAGGCCCCAGGGCCGGCATGAAGCCGACAGGATGTGCAGCGTATCAATCGCTTGCGCTGTCAGAATTGGAGTCGACAGGAAGATGAGACGGGTATGTTCGATCACAGTATTTTGAGTGATGAAGAGCGCGAAGCCCTCAATGAGGTAATGCTCGCGCCTGCGTCCCAATCGCCACATCGGGTGTTGATCGTCGATGACGACAAGGATGCTAGGGAAGTTCTGGCCGAAATTCTCAGTCTCAATGACATCAGCTGCATCACCGCCGCCGGCGGCACGAGCGCCATGCACTTGCTGCAGACCCGGCCCTCCATTGCGCTGCTGATCACCGATCTGCGCATGGCGCCGTGCGACGGGCTGGACCTGATTCGAAGGGTGCGCGAATCGGACCGTGCGGAGTTGCCGATCATTATCGTGTCTGGCGACGCCAACGTACGTGACGCCATCGACGCCATGCACCTGAGCGTGGTGGATTTCCTGCTCAAGCCGATCAACACCAAGCAGCTGTTGCGACTGGTGAAGCGGGAGCTGGAAATGGCCTGATAATGCCGTCTCTGGACTGCGTTGCGGCAATAAAAAAGGCGGTGTCCATTTGCGTGGACACCGCCTTTTGTCTGGGCGCTGATTAAGCCCCGTGTTTTGCCTTGAACTCCCGACGGCGACGGTGCAGCACCGGCTCGGTGTAACCGTTCGGCTGCCGTGTGCCTTCGATCACCAGTTCAACCGCTGCCTGAAACGCGATGTTGCTGTCGAAATCCGGTGCCAGGGGGCGATACAGCGCATCACCTGCGTTCTGACGGTCCACCACCGGTGCCATGCGCTTCAGACTTTCCATTACCTGCTGCTCGCTGACCACGCCATGGCGTAGCCAGTTGGCGATGTGCTGGCTGGAAATGCGCAGCGTGGCACGGTCCTCCATCAGGCCGATGTCGTTGATGTCCGGCACCTTCGAGCAGCCAACGCCCTGATCGATCCAGCGCACCACATAACCGAGAATGCCCTGGGAGTTATTATCCAGTTCGTTCTGGATCTCCTCGGCTGTCCAGTCAGTGTTCGGCGCCAATGGAATGGCCAGGATATCGTCGACCGAGGCTGGCGCGCGCCGGGCAAGCTCGGCCTGACGCGCGAACACATCGACCTTGTGGTAATGCAGCGCGTGCAGTGCAGCGGCAGTGGGCGAGGGAACCCACGCGGTATTGGCGCCGGCCAGTGGATGGGCGATTTTCTGTTCAAGCATCGCGGCCATCAAGTCAGGCATCGCCCACATGCCCTTGCCGATCTGCGCGCGCCCTTGCAGGCCGCATTTCAAGCCGATATCGACGTTTGAATTTTCATACGCGCCGATCCACTTTTCCGCCTTCATCTGCGCCTTGCGTACGACAGGGCCGGCTTCCATCGACGTGTGAATCTCGTCACCGGTGCGGTCCAGGAAGCCTGTGTTGATGAACACCACACGCTCGCTCGCCGCCTGAATGCAGGCCTTGAGGTTGATCGTGGTGCGACGCTCTTCGTCCATGATCCCGACTTTCAGCGTGTTGCGCGGCAGGTTCAGCACCGCCTCTATACGCCCGAACAACTCGTTGGTGAACGCCACTTCCTCAGGGCCGTGCATCTTTGGTTTGACGATGTACACCGAGCCCGTGCGGCTGTTGGCGCGGGAGGTATTGCCCTTGAGGTTGTGAATCGCCGCGAGGCTGGTCAGCAGGCCATCAAGAATGCCTTCCGGCACTTCGTTGCCCTGATTGTCGAGGATCGCATCGATGGTCATCAGGTGACCGACGTTGCGCACGAACAGCAGCGAGCGGCCATGCAGCGTGACGGGTTCGCCGGTGGGTGAGGTGTAAACGCGGTCGGGGTTCATGGTACGGGTGAAGCTAGTACCGCCTTTGGCGACTTCTTCGGACAGATCGCCCTTCATCAGCCCCAGCCAGTTGCGGTACACCACGACCTTGTCGTCGGCGTCGACGGCAGCGATGGAGTCTTCGCAATCCATGATGGTGGTCAGCGCCGCTTCCATCAGCACGTCTTTGACACCGGCCGGGTCGGTCTGGCCGACCGGGCTCGTGGCGTCGATCTGGAGTTCGAAGTGCAGACCGTTGTGCTTGAACAGCAGCGCGGTCGGCGCCGACGCGTCGCCCTGGAAGCCGATCAGCTGAGCATCGTCGTGCAGGCCGGTGTTGCTGCCGCCCTTGAGGCTGACGATCAGCATGCCATCGACCAGCTTGTAGGCGGTGGAGTCAACGTGGGAGCCCGCCGCGAGTGGGGCGGCTTCGTCCAGAAAGGCGCGGGCGAAGGCGATGACTTTGTCGCCGCGGACGCGGTTGTAGCCTTTGCCTTTTTCCGCGCCGTCCGCTTCGCTGATGGCGTCGGTGCCGTACAGCGCGTCATACAGCGAGCCCCAGCGGGCATTCGATGCATTGAGCGCGAAACGTGCGTTCATCACCGGCACCACCAACTGGGGGCCGGCCATGCGGGCAATTTCTTCGTCAGCGTTTTGTGTGGTGATCTGGAAGTCTGCCGCTTCTGGCAGCAGATAGCCGATTTCCAGCAGGAACGCCTTGTAGGCGGACGCGTCATGGGCGTTGCCGGCATTGGACTGATGCCAGGCGTCGATACGCGCTTGGAATTCGTCGCGTTTGGCGAGCAGGGCTTTGTTCTTCGGTGCGAGCTCGTGGATGAGCGCATCGGCACCGGCCCAGAATGAAGCGGCGTCGAGGCCGGTTCCGGGAATGGCTTCGTTGTTCACGAAATCCAACAGGACATTGGCGACCCGCAGGCCCCCGACTTGAACGTGTTCAGTCATTGCTTGCCTCACTCTGCTCAGCTATTTGACATCTATGTAGTGCGCGCGAGGCGATACTACATGACGGTTCGCGGCGTGAAAATCCAGACTTGATTTGCAGCGATCGACCGGATTTAGGCAGTCGGTCAGGCACCGGTGTGAGATGTTCTCAAAGAGCGATCAGATTGTTCCAGAAAATTATTCGGATCGTACACAGAAATTCCTGACGCGCTTACACCGCTGCGGGCAGTGCAGACCTGCCTATACTCCCCACAACCACCTCGCAACCCATGAGGCGTGGTATTAAACAGGCCTCAGTTGCTGCACATAAAAGGAGTCGTTTGTGGATCATCTTATCGTCACGGTGTCTGCACCGGACAAGCCAGGCGTAGTCGAGCAGCTCGCCGCATGCATTGCCGATCACGGTGGCAATTGGCTGGAAAGCCGTATGTCACACATGGCCGGGCAGTTCGCCGGGATCCTGCGGGTCAGCGCGCCGGTCGACGCGCATCAGCCCCTGCGCAGCGCGCTGGAAGGGCTCTCGGTAAAAGGCATCCGTGTACTGTTCGCCGAAGTCCTTCCGGAATCCTTGCCGGAGTGGAGGCCCATCACTATGGACCTGGTGGGCAATGATCGATCCGGGATCGTGCGCGACGTCACTCGCGTGCTGACCGAGCAAGGCGTCAACCTGGAGCACTTGGTGACCAGCGTCGAACCCGCGCCCATGAGCAGCGAAACGCTGTTCCGCGCCCATGCCGAGTTGGGATTGCCGATGGACCTTTCACTGGATGTGCTGCAGCAGCGGTTGGAAACCCTGGCGGATGACCTGATGGTGGAACTGCATCTGCCGACCGACGAGTCATCGATGTAACCGCTGCAGGTCCCGATTTTTGACGGGCCTGCAGCGGTCCCTCTTACCTGCTCAGGCCTGGGCGCGTTTGCGCAGCGAGCGCCACGCGTCGACGCTGTAAATGATCAGCCCGGCCCAGATGAAGGCGAAGGTCACCAAGGTTGCCGAAGGCATGTGCTCGTCGTACAGCACCACCGCCAATGCGAGCACGAGCGTCGGCGCGATGTACTGCAGAAAGCCCAGTGTCGCGTAGGGCAGATGCCTCGCTGCAGCGTTGAAACACACCAGCGGCACGAGTGTTACCGGACCGGCCGCCGCCAGCCAGAGCGCCTCGGATGTTGTCCAGAATTCCGGCTGTGCGCTGTGGGCAAGCGGGTTGAACATCAACCAGCCTACGGCCAGCGGCACCAGAATCCAGGTCTCCACCACGAGGCCAGGCAGTGCGGCCACCGGTGCTTTTTTACGAATCAGGCCGTAGAAGCCGAAGGTGAACGCCAGCGCGAGCGACACCCATGGCAGGCTGCCCACTTGCCAGACCTGCTGAAGCACGCCGATCAACGCCAGCATCACCGCGACCCATTGCAAGGGGCGCAGTCTTTCACGCAGCAGCACCATGCCGAGCATCACGTTGATCAGCGGGTTGATGAAGTAGCCCAGGCTGGCTTCGACCATGTGGTTGTTGTTCACGGCCCAGACGTAGATCAGCCAGTTGGCGGCGATCAGCGTGCCGCTGGAGGCGAGAATGGCAAGTCGTTTGGGGTTATCCCGTAGCTCCTGCCACCAGCCGGGGTGTTTCCAGACCAGCAAGAGAAGCGAGCCGGAAATGGCCGACCAGATCGCCCGATTGACGATGATTTCCAGTGAAGGAACGCTGGCCAGCACCTTGAAGTAGATCGGAAACAGTCCCCAGATGATGTAGGCGCTCAGGCCCAGAATGTACCCGCGACACGGGTTGGCAGCTTGCATGAGTGGTCCTTCGGCAAGTTTTTTGTTGTGGTGATGGTTCTATCTTTTTCGTTAACCGAACGTCGCGCAGGCGTGGGACGTGTGGCTGACGTGTAGGAGCGTGGCTTGTCCCGCGATCGGCTGCGCAGCAGTCGTAAACCGGACGATTTAGCCTCGTCTGGTACATCGAGTGTCCGGATTGCTGCCGCTTCGCGCCAGTTCGCGGGACAAGCCATGCTCCTACAGAGTTTTCTCGCGTTCTCAGAACAGCTTCAGCGGTTCCTCGTTCAGCGCGGACAACTGCTCGCGCAGCGCCAGCACTTGATCGCCCCAATAGCGTTCGGTGCCGAACCAGGAAAAGCTGTGGGGGAACGCCGGATCGTCCCAACGACGCGCCAGCCATGCGCTGTAGTGCAGCAGGCGCAGTGCACGCAACGGTTCGATGAGCGCCAGTTCACGGGGATCGAAGTCGTGAAACTCGTTGTAGCCGTCCATCAATTCCGACAACTGACTCAGACAATCCTGACGATCACCCGCGAGCATCATCCAGACATCCTGCACCGCCGGGCCCATGCGGCAGTCGTCGAGATCGACGATGTGGAAGATGTCGTCGCGGGTCATCATGTTGCCGGGGTGGCAATCGCCGTGCATGCGGATGTTCTGATGGGGTGTGGCGGCGTAGACATCTTCCACGCGCTTGAGCAGGTCCTTGGCAACGGACTCATAGGCCGGCAGCAGGCTGCGCGGAATCACGTTGTTGTCCAGCAGGTAGTTCAGCGAGTTGTGGCCGAAGTTCTGCACGCCAAGGGCTTCGCGGTGCTGGAACGGGCGCGTGGCGCCTACGGCATGGATGCGGCCCAGCAACTGGCCAAGACGGTAGAGCTGCTCGAGATTGCCGGGCTCTGGCGCGCGGCCGCCACGACGGGGGAAGAGGGTGAAACGGAAGCCGGCATGCTCGAACAGGGTCTGGCCGTTGTGCACGAGGGGCGCGACGACGGGAATTTCGACGTCGGCAAGTTCAGCGGTGAAGCTGTGTTCTTCGAGAATGGCGTCGTTGGTCCAGCGATCAGGCCGATAGAACTTGGCGATCAATGGCTGCTGTTCATCGATGCCAACCTGGTAGACGCGGTTTTCGTAGCTGTTGAGGGCGAGAATACGGGCGTCGGTGACAAAGCCGATGCTCTCGACGGCGTCCAGCACCAGGTCAGGTGTAAGTGTTGCGAACGGGTGGGCCATGCTAACTCCTGCGCGCAGCAGGCTGCCGCGTCGGGCCAGTCATGGTAACTCAGGCGTGTTACACCTGACACAGCGCGTTACGCCCGGTGCCTCTGATTCACTGGATTCCCCATCCCTCCGATTGCACCCTTTCCGGGATGGGGAAGCGCTCGCGTCAGGCGCCGATCACGCCGCCATCCTCACGCGTGATCACCATCACCGAGGATCTCGGCTTGCCATTCGGCAGGTGCTCGGGGAAGGTCGAGCCGCCGTTTTCGCCGGGGTGCTGAATGCCGACGAACAGCGCTTTCTGGTCGGGCGCGAAGCTGATGCCGGTCACTTCACACCCCACCGGCCCGACCATGAATCGACGGATCTCGCCGCTGGCGGGGTCAGCGCACAGCATCTGGTTATTGCCCATCCCCGCGAAGTCGCCCGCATTGGTGGAGTCGCCATCCGTCAGAATCCACAGCCGCCCGGCCATGTCGAAACCCAGGCCATCCGGGCTGTTGAACATGTTCTGCGGGTTGATGTTGCTTGATCCCCCTTGGGGCGTTCCTGCATGCACACCCGGGTTGCCAGCGACGACAAACAAGTCCCACGCAAACTCCATCGCTGCTGCGTCCGACCCTGTTTCCTGCCAGCGCAGAATCTGCCCGTACTGATTTTTCGCGCGGGGATTCGGCCCGCCCACTGGCTGCCCGTCATCGCCGCGCTTGATGTTGTTGGTCAGCGTGCAATAGACCTGGCCGTCCTTGGGACTGACGACGATCCACTCGGGCCGGTCCATGCGCGTCGCTTTCACCTGACTTGCCGCCAGCCGTGCATGAATCAGCACTTCGGCCTGATTGGCAAAACCGCTGGCCGCATCGATGCCGTTTTTGCCATGGCTCAGCTCAATCCATTTGCCCTGGCCTTTCGGGTGGTCGGGGTTGCTGTCGCCCGCGTCGAACTGCGCCACGTACAGCGTGCCGTGGTCGAGGATGTCGCGGTTGGCCTTAAGGTTCTTGTGATCGACCTTGTCCCGGCTGATGAATTTGTAGATGAACTCGCCGCGCTCATCGTCGCCCATGTACACCACGACGCGGCCGTCTTTGGTTTCGGTCAGCGCAGCGTTTTCATGCTTGAAGCGGCCCAGCGCGGTGCGTTTGACTGGCGTGGATTTCGGGTCGAACGGGTCGATCTCTACCACCCAGCCATGACGATTGGGTTCGTTGGGGTTTTTGGCGACGTCGAAGCGCGGGTCGTGCAGGTGCCAGTTCACTTCCTTGCTGGCAGCCGTGACGCCATAGCGTTTGGTTGCGGCGTCGAAAATCTGTGCCGGATCGCTGCTGCCGAAACAGTCGGTGAAGTTCTCTTCGCACGTCAGGTAGGTGCCCCACGGCGTCTTGCCATTGGCGCAGTTCTGGAACGTCCCGAGTGCGTTTTTGCCGGTCTTGTCGGCGGCGGTCTTCAACCACTCATGGCCGGCAGCCGGGCCGCTCAGGTGAATCGGCGTGTTGCCGTGGATGCGCCGGTTGTAGTTGGAGCCTTGCACGAACGCCCACTGCTGACCTTCGCGCTTGACCTCAATCACCGAAACGCCTTCGCTGGCCTGAGCCTTGTGCACGTCTTCGGCAGACTGCGGGTCTTTGCCGTGATCGAAGAGGTAGCGGTAGTTGGTGTATTCGTTATTGATCGCCATCAGGGCGCGGCTGGCCGTCTCCGGCGTGTCGCCGGGAAAGGTGAACAGGCTCATGCCGTCATTGTTGTCGCCGAATTGCAGTTCCTGCATCTTCGCGGTGCCTTTGCCGCTGGGGTCAAACGCCGGGCCGTTGGTTTGCAGCGGATGGCCCCAACTGATCAGGACCGAGGAGCGATAACCCGGCGGCAGACTGATGCTGTCGGCGGTGGAGGAGGGGATGCTGTCGAAGCCGAGCAGCGTGCCGTTGGCAGCGCTGACACTGGCGGCCATCACGCTGCGGCTGAGCAGGTTGCCGCCCAGGAACATAGCCGCGCCGCACAGGGCGCCCGCGCTGATGAACCCGCGTCGGGTCAGGCCAACCATGTTTTCGAGGTCGGTGGATTGGTTATCTTTTAATAGCGTCATCACGGGCTCCCTGCGGTTTAGGGCAAAACCCTATGCAGTTCGGATGACGTTATTGTGTCGGTCAGATGACGAGTCGGGCTTCGGTGTTTCGTGCAAGCGGCGCTTACAGCGGCGTGCCGAGCAGAATATTGGAGGGCGCAAACTGAACCTTCACAGCGCCGCCGGCCTTGAGCTGCAAGGCATGCAGCCGGTCCGCGTCGACCACTGCGCAAAGGATCTGATGGCTGGGGAGGACGATTTTGACCTCGCTCGGGCCGTCATCGGCGGCGAGAATTTCCTCGATTTTACCGGTGAGGCAATTGTGTCCGGTTGTTTCAGATTGGTCGGGCGTCAGTAGCTCCAGCCAGCCGGCCTTAATCAAGGCGAACACATCCGTGCCGATTTCGAGCCCCAGTCGCAAGGTGCTGTCGTGGGTGATCTGCGCCTCGATCGACAAACCGCCCGCGAGCTGCAACATGATCATGTCGTTGCGGCCTTGGGAGCGGACGCCGCTGACCTGACCATGTAGCTGATTACGCGCGCTGGTGCGCAGCATCAGGCGGCTGAGCAAGGCGAGGTCATCGGATTCCTCCGACGTTTCCAGCAGTTGGGTCTGCAACGCTTGCAAGCGCTGATAAAGCCGCAGCACGCGCTCGCCTTCGGCGGACAATTTGGCGCCGCCACCCCCTCGACCGCCGACGCTGCGCTCGACCAGCGGTTTTTGCGCCAGATTGTTCAGCTCATCGATGGCGTCCCATGTCGCCTTGTAACTCAGCCCGGCGCTCTTCGCCGCGCGGGTAATCGAACCCTGCTCGGCAATGTGCTGCAACAGCGCGATGCGGTGAGGGCGACGAACCATGTGCTGGGTGAGGGAGGGCGGTAGGGACATAAGAGTCGGATGCACTGAAAGTGATGACGCCGGAGTGTAAGCCAAAATGCCTCGCGCCCAAATGCTGCGAAGTTTTAACGTCTCGGCCGATCAGTCACCAGGTTTTGGCGTTCTTGCCAGGCAATACACATCCACCGATTGGGCGCCGGCTTTGAGCAACAGTTCTGCCAGTGCGTTGGCCGTCGAGCCGGTGGTGAGTACGTCATCAATCAGCGCGAGGTGCTTGCCGATGATCGCCGTGGCGTCCTTCAGTGCAAACGCGGACGCCAGATTGCGCTTTCTGGCTTTTGCATCCAGACCCTGCTGTGAAGGTGTTTCTTTCACGCGGCGGATCACGCGCTCTTCAACAGGCAGTCCCAGTCGAGCACCGAGCCAGTTCGCCAACATCGCTGCCTGATTGAAGCCGCGCTGACGCAGTCGTTTTTTGGCGAGTGGCACCGGGATAAGACAGTCGGGTCGGCGCAGGCCATCATTAAAGCGATGCTGCAGGGTCTCGCCCAACAGCTCCGCCAGCAGTCGCCCAAGTGGCCATTTCCCTTGATGCTTGAAGCGCGTGACCAGCGCGTCGATCGGGAAGTCGTACAGCCACGGAGCGATGACTTCATTAAAGGCGGGAGGGTGGCGATTGCAGGCGCCGCAGGTGAGGCCGGACATCGGCATGGGCAGTGCGCAGCGATCGCACTGGTCAATCAGCCACGGGAGCTCGCGCTCACAGGGCACGCAGATCGGGGTGCTTGAATCAGTTGTTTCATCGCACAACAAACACGTCTGTACGTTTTCTAACCAGATGTAAACCTTGTGCCCGTTATATGGTTGACAGCGCATGTTGCTTCCTTAAATATGCCGAACATCCGTGTTGCGCCTGTGGGCTTTCCGGTTTTGCCGCTGGGCGAAGCCGCCCGGGTCATCGTCCAGAAAACATCAAGGAGCCGCCCATGAGCGCCAGCATCAATGCCAACCTGCGTCACGACTGGAATCTAGCCGAGGTCAAGGCGCTGTTCACACAGCCATTCAATGACCTGCTGTTTCAGGCGCAAACCGTGCACCGCGCTCACTTTGACGCCAACCGCGTGCAAGTCTCGACCCTGCTGTCGATCAAAACCGGCGCGTGCCCGGAAGACTGCAAGTACTGCCCGCAATCGGGCCACTACAACACCGGTCTGGAAAAAGAAAAGCTGATGCAGGTCCAGCAAGTGCTGGAAGAAGCCGCACGCGCCAAGGCCATTGGTTCGACCCGTTTCTGCATGGGCGCGGCATGGAAGCACCCGTCGGCCAAAGACATGCCCTACGTGCTGGAGATGGTCAAAGGCGTCAAGGCCATGGGCCTGGAAACCTGCATGACCCTCGGCAAGCTGGATCAGGACCAGACCCGGGCGCTGGCCGACGCTGGCCTCGATTACTACAACCACAACCTCGACACGTCGCCGGATTTCTACACCAGCATCATCACCACCCGCACCTACAGCGATCGTCTGCAGACCTTGGCGTACGTGCGTGATTCAGGGATGAAGATCTGCTCCGGCGGCATTCTGGGCATGGGCGAATCCCTGGACGACCGCGCCAATCTGCTGATCCAGCTCGCCAATCTGCCGGAGCATCCGGAGTCCGTGCCGATCAACATGCTGGTGAAAGTCGCCGGCACGCCGCTGGAAAACGCCGAGGATATCGATCCGTTTGATTTCATCCGCATGCTGGCTGTCGCGCGCATCCTGATGCCGCAGTCCCACGTGCGCCTGTCCGCCGGCCGCGAAGCCATGAATGACCAGATGCAGGCCCTGGCGTTCTTCGCTGGCGCCAACTCGATCTTCTACGGCGACAAACTGCTGACCACTGCCAACCCGCAGTCCGACAAGGACATGCAGCTGTTCTCGCGTCTGGGCATCCAGCCTGAAGCGCGCGAAGAGCACTCGGACGAGGTGCATCAGGCCGCTATCGAGCAGGCGCTGATCGAGCAGAAAAGCAGCGAGCTGTTTTACGACGCGGCGGTTTGAGCTTCCATAGTGGCTTGACTCGAGGCCTGCATGTCTTTTGATCTGAACGCACGTCTCGCTGCCCGTCGTGCCGAGCACCTTTATCGTCAGCGGCCCCTGCTGCAAAGCCCGCAGGGGCCTGAAGTGATTGTCGACGGCAAGCCGCTGCTGGCGTTCTGCAACAACGATTACATGGGGCTCGCGAGTCATCCCGAGGTCGTCGCGGCGTGGCAAGCCGGCGCCGAGCGTTGGGGCGTCGGCGGTGGCGCTTCGCATTTGGTGATTGGCCACAGCACGCCCCATCACGCGCTCGAAGAAGCCCTCGCCGAGTTCACCGGACGGCCCCGCGCGCTGTTGTTTTCCAACGGCTACATGGCCAATCTCGGAACGGTCACCGCGTTGGTGGGGCAGGGCGACACGGTGCTGGAAGATCGTCTCAATCACGCTTCGTTGCTCGACGCCGGCCTGCTCAGCGGTGCGCGTTTTTCCCGCTACCTGCACAACAATTGCGACAGCCTCGCCGGCCGATTGGACAAGGCGGTCGGAGAGACGCTGGTGGTCACCGACGGTGTGTTCAGCATGGACGGCGACGTCGCTGACCTGCCCGCGCTGGCCAAGGCGGCGAAAGCCAAAAACGCCTGGCTAATGGTCGACGATGCCCACGGCTTCGGCCCGCTGGGGGCGAACGGTGCAGGCATTGTCGAGCACTTCGGCCTCGGCATCGATGAGGTCCCTGTGCTGATCGGCACGCTGGGTAAATCCTTCGGCACGGCTGGCGCGTTCGTTGCGGGCAGCGAAGAACTGATCGAAACGCTGATCCAGTTTGCCCGCCCCTACATCTACACCACCAGTCAGCCGCCGGCGCTGGCGTGCGCGACGCTGAAAAGCCTCGAACTGCTGCGCACCGAACACTGGCGGCGTGAGCACCTGGCGGCACTCATCAAACAGTTTCGCGCCGGCGCTCAAGCCCTCGGCCTGGAGCTGATGGACAGTTTCACGCCCATTCAGCCGATCCTGATTGGCGACAGCGGGCGCGCGTTGCGGCTGTCGCAGTTGCTGCGAGAACGGGGCGTGATGGTCACCGCCATTCGGCCACCAACGGTGCCTGCGGGCAGCGCGCGTCTACGCGTGACATTGTCTGCCGCCCACAGCGAAGCACAGGTGCAGCTATTGTTGCAGGCACTGGAGCAGTGTTATCCGCTGCTGGGCGTAGACGAATCTTCGGAGCTGGGCCATGCGTGATCAGTTGATCCTGTTGCCGGGCTGGGGCCTCGGCGTCTCGCCCCTTGAACCGCTGGCTGCAGCGCTGCGAGGGCTCGACGAACATTTGCGGGTGGTGATCGAACCCTTGCCGGACATGGACACCGACAACCTCGACGAATGGCTCGATGAGCTGGATTCGACGTTGCCCGACAACGCCTGGCTGGGCGGTTGGTCGCTGGGCGGCATGCTGGCCGCCGAACTGGCCGCGCGCCGGGGCGAGCGCTGCTGCGGACTGGCGACGTTCGCCAGCAACGCCTGCTTCGTGGCCCGCAGCGAGTGGCCCAACGCGATGCCGCAAACGGATTTCGATGCGTTCATTGCCGGTTGCAAAGCCGATCTGGACGCAACGCTCAAGCGCTTCAGTCTGCTGTGCGTGCAAGGGGCCGAGGAGCCGCGCGCGCTGTCGAGACAGCTCAAAGCCTGCGCGCCCCACGGCACCAGCGCCGGTTTGATCGAAGGCCTCAAGCTGCTGGAACAAATGGACACGCGCAGAGCGCTGCAAGGGTTTCGCGGCCCTCAATTGCACCTGTTCGGTGGCCTGGATGCGTTGGTGCCGGCAGAAGCGTCGGCGGACCTGCTGACCCTCCAGCCTGACATCGAAGTCGGCGTGATTGAGCAGGCCAGTCATGCCTTCATTCTGGAAAACCCGCACGGCGTCGCCGCTGCAGTTCATGCGTTTTTACACGAGTCCGGTGATGACTGATCTTTCCCACTGCGCGGTGCTGAAGGCCGTGAAACAGCAACAGGCATCCGGGCAGCAGGCGCTGCCGGACAAGCGTCAAGTGGCGGCGTCCTTCTCCAGGGCGGCGACCAGCTACGACAGCGTGGCCGATTTGCAGCGCGCCGTTGGTACCGAACTGATGACGCGACTGCCTGATCTGGCACCGTCCCGCTGGCTGGATCTGGGCAGCGGCACCGGTTGTTTCAGCCGCGCGCTGACGCAGACGTTTCCGCACAGCGAAGGCATTGCGCTCGACCTTGCCGAAGGCATGCTGCGCTATGCACGGCCTTCAGGGGGTGCCGCGCATTATGTGGCAGGCGACGCGGAGAACGTGCCGCTGCGTGACGCGAGCGTCGATCTGATGTTCTCCAGCCTGGCAGTGCAATGGTGCCCGGATTTTTCTGCAGTGCTGAGCGAAGCGGGTCGGGTGCTGAAACCGGGCGGCGTGTTCGCTTTTGCCAGCCTCTGCGTCGGGACGCTGTTTGAGCTGCGCGACAGCTGGCAGGCGGTGGACGGCATGGTCCACGTCAATCGTTTCCGCGAGCGGGAAGAGTATCAACGCCTCTGCGCCGCCAGTGGTTTGAACGTGCGCAGCCTCGAAGTCCTGCCCCACGTGTTGCACTATCCCGACGTGCGCAGCCTGACCCACGAACTCAAAGCACTGGGCGCGCACAACATCAATCCGGGTCGTCCGGGAGGCCTGACCGGCCGTGCGCGAATTCAGGCTTTGATGGAGGCGTACGAAAGGTTTCGTCAGGAAAAAGGCCTGCCCGCCACGTATCAGGTGGTGTACGCCATCCTGACTAAACCCGGCATTGATTAAAGAATGATCATTTAGTCGGCGTTTTTCACACGAACGCTATAGTAAGCAGGGAATAGTTTGAAATATCTGAACGGATGGTCGCCACGATGAGCGCTGCGTATTTCATCACGGGAACCGACACCGACGTCGGCAAGACCACCATCGCCACGGGGCTTCTTTACGCGGCGCGGCAGTCGGGGTTGAGCACGGCGGCGGGCAAGCCGGTGGCTTCCGGTTGTGACGTTAAACCCAAGGGGTTGCGCAACTCGGACGCCGTCGCCTTGCGTGCCGAGTGCTCTATCCAGCTGACCTACAACGAGGTCAATCCGGTGGCCTTCGAGCCGGCAATCGCGCCCCATCTGGCCGCGCGGGAAGCGGGAGTCGCCCTGACTGTGCAGTCCCTGCTCGGGCCGATGCAGCACATCCTCGCCAGGCAGGCTGATTTCACGCTAATCGAAGGCGCCGGCGGCTGGCGTGTTCCCTTGGCCGATCAAGCCAATCTGTCCGATCTGGCCATCGCGCTGAAGCTGCCGGTGATTCTCGTGGTGGGCGTGCGCCTGGGCTGTATCAGCCATGCGTTGCTGTCAGCCGAAGCGATCGCCAACGACGGTCTGCAACTGGCGGGCTGGGTGGCGAATATTATTGATCCCAAAACGTCACGGCTTGAAGAGAACCTCGCCACGCTGGCAGAGCGTCTGCCGGCGCCGTGCTTGGGCCGCGTGCCGTTCATGAAGAAGGCAACTGCGGAAATGATTGCCGAGCATCTGCATCTGGAACTGCTGGACTAGCGGGCGAGGTGCCGCTGAGTGTGAGGCCCGTAACAAGGCGCAATGCCACTAGTCGCTTTGCGAAGTAATCCAGGCGCTTTGCTGCTTTAATCGCTGTGTTCGCTATGAACAGAGGATCGTGCTCATGCAAATCTCACTGAACAACACGCTGTACCCGGGCCTCAGCGCCATGCAGGTCGGGCAGAACCGTGTCGATCAGGCTGCGACGCAACTGGCCAGCCCCGCGACCGAGGTGTCAGGGCGCAGTCAGTCTTCGGATTTCCAGCTTGAGCGTCTGCGCTCTGTCGATCGTCCGCAACGTTCCGACATGGCCACCAATGTGGTGGAACTGACCCAAGGCCGGATTCAAGTCCAGGCAGGCGTCAAAGTTGAAAAAGCCAGCGATGAAATGCTCGGCACGCTGATCGACACCTTCGCCTGATTCTCCTCGCTTCGTGCGCTGCGGCGCACGTTGCTGGATGCTACGCCTCTCCTGAATAACACCTCATTCACGTGCCCATTCTCCGGGCGCCTTCGCGTTTTTTATCACGACGTTTTCTAGACTCAACGCTGCGGTCTCAACCGCCTGGCGTCGCAACCGCGCGCCTGCGGTTTGCCCGCGTCAGGTGATGAAAGGTGCCGGGCGTCGCTTGACAAGGTATAGGCGTAAACGTATGTTTCAAACACCTGTTTGATCGCCGCGTGATCCCAAATGCCGGCGCCGGGGCAACGCCCCACAGTGACCACACGGTCATCCAATTCCAGGATTCACCAGCAGAGGTTTATCGCTATGCCTGACTACAAGGCCCCCTTGCGTGATATTCGCTTCGTCCGTGACGAGCTGCTCGGCTACGAAGCGCACTATCAGAGTCTGCCAGCATGCCAGGACGCCACGCCTGACATGGTTGACGCCATTCTCGAGGAAGGCGCCAAGTTTTGTGAGCAGGTCCTGGCCCCGCTGAACCGTGTGGGTGACACCGAAGGCTGTACCTGGAGCGAGTCCGGCGTAAAAACGCCGACCGGTTTCAAGGAAGCCTACAAACAGTTCGTCGAAGGCGGCTGGCCGAGCCTGGCCCACGACGTCGCTCATGGCGGTCAGGGTCTGCCCGAGTCGCTGGGTCTGGCGGTCAGTGAAATGGTCGGCGAAGCCAACTGGTCGTGGGGCATGTACCCAGGCCTGTCGCACGGTGCGATGAACACCATCTCCGAGCACGGCACCCCTGAGCAGCAGGACGCTTACCTGACCAAACTGGTTTCCGGCGAGTGGACCGGCACCATGTGCCTGACCGAACCTCACTGCGGTACCGACCTGGGCATGCTGCGCACCAAGGCCGAGCCTCAGGCTGACGGTTCGTACAAAGTATCCGGTACCAAGATCTTCATTTCCGCTGGCGAACACGACATGGCCGATAACATCGTCCACATCGTGCTGGCCCGCCTGCCCGATGCGCCTGCCGGCACCAAAGGCATTTCCCTGTTCATCGTGCCGAAGTTCGTGCCGGCCGCTGATGGCAGCGTCGGCGAGCGCAACGCAGTCAACTGCGGCTCGCTCGAACACAAGATGGGCATTCACGGCAACGCCACCTGCGTGATGAACTTCGACGGGGCAACCGGTTTCCTGATCGGCCCGCCGAACAAAGGCCTGAACTGCATGTTCACGTTCATGAACACCGCACGTCTGGGCACGGCGCTGCAAGGTCTGGCCCACGCCGAGATCGGTTTCCAGGGAGGCCTGAAATACGCCCGTGAGCGTCTGCAGATGCGTTCCCTGACTGGCCCGAAAGCGCCGGAGAAAGCCGCTGACCCGATCATCGTTCACCCTGACGTACGTCGCATGCTGCTGACCATGAAGGCCTTCGCCGAGGGGACTCGCGCGATGGTGTACTTCACCGCCAAGCAGGTCGACATCGCCAAGTACAGCGACGACGCCGAAGCCAAGAAGCAAGCTGACGGCCTGCTGGCCTTCATGACGCCGATCGCCAAGGCGTTCATGACCGAAGTCGGTTTTGAATCTGCCAACCACGGCGTGCAGGTCTACGGCGGCCACGGCTTCATCGCCGAGTGGGGCATGGAGCAGAACGTTCGCGACGCCCGTATCGCCATGCTGTACGAAGGCACCACGGGTATTCAGGCGCTCGACCTGCTGGGTCGTAAAGTGCTGATGACTCAGGGCGAGGCGCTCAAGGGCTTCACCAAGATCGTCCACAAGTTCTGCCAGTCGCAGGAAGGCAATGAAGCGATCAGCGAATTCGTGGCGCCGCTCGCTGCGCTGAATAAGGAGTGGGGTGAGCTGACCATGAAGGTCGGTATGGCGGCCATGAAAGACCGTGAAGAAGTCGGCGCCGCATCGGTGGACTACCTGATGTATTCCGGTTATGCCTGCCTGGCGTATTTCTGGGCTGACATGGCCCGTGTTGCAGCCGAGAAACTCGCGTCTGGCACCGGCGAAGAAGCCTTTTACACCGCCAAGCTGCAGACGGCGCGCTTCTACTTCCAGCGCATCCTGCCGCGCACTCGCACTCACGTGGCAACCATGCTGTCGGGCGCGAGCAACCTGATGGACATGAACGAAGAACACTTCGGTCTGGCTTACTAAGTCAGCCCAAGCGTTTCCCTCAAGCCGCTTGCCCCCAGGGGCAAGCGGCTTTTTTGTGCCTGGCTGATTTTTGTATCAGGGCCACGCACATTCTCTCTCATCCTATGCATGACGCGGCCGATACAGGCACAATGCCATTTAATCAGCGCTCACATCGTTCGGTGAGGAGATAGTCCTTTTGCTGCGCCCCTCTGCCGCACGGCTCAGTCATTTTTTACCCTCTCTGGCCTTGCTGGTTGCCGGACTGGCGGCCGCGTATGTGAAAGACCTCAACGTCTTCTTCACCTCACTTTTCAACGTGCTGCCCACCCTGGTGCTGTTGCTGGGTGGTGCGTACTGCGGGGTGTACAAGCGACAGCGTGAGCTGTTCCTGATGATCACCGTGTACATCGCCTATTTCCTCCTCGACACACAGACCGACTACTACCGCGATTACGGCAAGGTCCGAGAAGACGCCGCCGTGGTGTTTCATCTGTGTTGCCTCTTGCTCCCGGTCATGTTTGGTCTGTTTGCGGCCTGGGAAGAGCGGACCCATCTGTTTCAGGACTTGATTGCACGGTTGGCCGTTCTGGTCGCGGTAGGCAGCGTTGCCCTGGGTCTCGAACAGAGCTTTCCCGCCGGGCTGCTGGCCTGGCTCGCCGACATCCGCTGGCCAGCGCTTCACGGTGAATGGATGAGCCTGATTCAGCTGTCCTACGTGACCTTTCTCATTGCGTTCGCCGTGCTCATCACGCAGTACCTCTATAAGCCGCGGCCCCTGCATGCGGCTCAACTGGTGGGGTTGCTCGGGATGTTCTGGGCGTTACCGAAGACCTTCATCCTGCCCTTCACCCTGAACATCATGTGCAGCCAGGTGATGTTGATGATTGCGGCGGCGGTCGCGCACGAGGCCTATCAAATGGCTTTCCGCGACGAGCTGACCGGGCTGCCAGGCCGACGCGCGCTCAATGAGCGGATGCAGCGATTGGGGCGCAATTACGTGCTGGCGATGAGCGACGTCGATCATTTCAAGAAATTCAACGACACCCATGGCCACGATGTCGGCGATCAGGTGCTGCGTCTGGTGGCGAGCAAGCTGTCGAAGATCACCAATGGCGGCGGGCGCGCCTATCGTTATGGTGGCGAAGAGTTTGCCATCGTGTTTGCCGGCAAAACCCTCGAAGAATGCATGCCGCACCTTGAGGTCATCCGCGAAACCATTGCCAGTTATCAGATTCAGCTGCGCAATCAGGACAATCGTCCGAATGATGATCTGCAAGGGCGTCAGCGTCGGGCGGGGTCCCAGGCTTCAGCGGTGTCGGTCACGGTCAGCATCGGCGTGGCGGAGCGTCTGCCGGAGCACCGCAACCCGGAAGAAGTCCTCAAATCCGCCGATCAGGCGCTCTATGCCGCCAAAGGGGCCGGGCGTAACTGCGTCATTAGTCATGCGCAAACCAGCAAGCGCGGCGCTGTGCGCATGGCTGCCGCCGGCTAGAACCGACTCTTTTCCACCCCAGGACCAACGCACACGCCGCTGTGCGCGGGCATCAGCATGACTGTCTACTGGGTGTGACCAAATCTTTGATAATAGTCACGTGTTGACCCTATGTGTCGCAAATGGTGTTCATGTACACTCGTTCCATTGACACATCGGCGCCGCAATTTCTCTGCTGTGCCGCTCCTCCCCCGAGTTCTTTGCCGCTGAAACGAGGTTTGCCATGGCTGACTACAAAGCGCCCTTGCGCGATATGCGCTTCGTCCTCAATGAAGTGTTCGAAGTCTCCCGACTTTGGGCCACGCTGCCCGAATTGTCCGAAACCGTGGACGCCGAGACCGTCGAGGCGATTCTCGAAGAAGCGGGCAAAGTCACTGGCCGGTCCGTTGCACCCCTGAGTCGCGCGGCTGATGAGGAAGGCTGTCACTGGAGCGACACCGTCGTCACTACCCCGGCAGGCTTCGTTCAGGCTTACAAAACGTACGCTGAAGGTGGCTGGGTTGGCGTCGGTGGCAATCCGGAGTTCGGCGGCATGGGCATGCCCAAAGCGGTGTCTGCTCAGGTCGAGGAAATGGTCAATTCCGCAAGCCTGGCGTTCGGGCTTTACCCGATGCTGACGTCCGGCGCCTGCGTCTCGATCAACACCCACGCCAGCGAGGCGTTGAAGACCAAATATCTGCCAAACATGTACGCCGGGGTATGGGCCGGTTCGATGTGCCTGACCGAAGCCCACGCCGGCACGGACCTCGGGATTATCCGCACAAAGGCGGAGCCCCAGACCGACGGGTCTTACAAGGTCAGCGGCACGAAAATCTTTATCACCGGCGGCGAGCACGATCTCACCGAGAACATCATTCATCTCGTGCTGGCCAAACTGCCTGACGCACCGGCAGGGCCGAAGGGTATTTCGCTGTTCCTCGTGCCGAAGATCATGGTCAATGACGATGGCAGCCTCGGTGAGCGCAACACGGTGTTCTGCGGCTCCATTGAACACAAGATGGGCATTCAGGCCTCCGCCACCTGCGTGATGAATTTCGATCAAGCCGCAGGCTATCTGATCGGCGAGCCTAATAAAGGCCTCGCGGCGATGTTTACCATGATGAATTACGAGCGTCTGGGCGTCGGCATTCAGGGCCTGGCGTCCGGCGAGCGTTCGTATCAGAACGCGATCGAGTACGCCCGCGACCGTTTGCAAAGCCGTGCCCCGACGGGCGCACAGTCCAAAGACACCCTTGCCGACCGGATCATCGTTCACCCCGATGTGCGTCGCATGCTGCTGACCATGAAGGCATTGAACGAAGGCGGTCGGGCATTCTCCACGTACGTGGCCATGCAGCTGGACACCGCCAAGTACAGCGAAGACGCCGATGTGCGTCAGCGCGCCGATGCGTTGGTCGCGCTGCTGACGCCAGTCGCCAAGGCCTTCCTCACCGACATGGGCCTGGACACCACCGTGCACGGTCAGCAGGTGTTCGGCGGTCACGGCTACATTCGCGAGTGGGGCCAGGAACAACTGGTGCGTGACGTGCGCATCACCCAGATCTACGAAGGCACCAACGGCATTCAGGCACTGGACTTGATGGGCCGTAAGGTGGTCGCCAGCGGAGGGGCTTATTACAAGCTGTTCTCCGACGAAATCCGTCAATTCATCGCTTCGTCTGACAGCTCGCAGGCAGAATTCACCAAGCCGTTGGCCGCAGCCCTGACCACACTGGACGAATTGACCGACTGGGTACTGGACCGGGCTCGCAGCAATCCGAATGAAATCGGTGCCGCGTCCGTCGAGTATCTGCATGCGTTCGGATACACGGCGTACGCCTACATGTGGGCGATGATGGCAAACGCCGCATCGGGTAAAGAGGCTCAGGAAGATTTCTACGCCAGCAAGCTGGGCACTGCGCGGTTCTATTTCGCGCGTCTGCTGCCACGCATTCAGTCCCTTTCGGCTTCGGTTAGAGCGGGCAGCGAGTCGCTGTACCTGTTGGAGGCGTCACAGTTCTGACACCCGGAAATTCATGTAAGCATTTACTTACATGACGTGATGGCAATCGGCTCTATCGCTCCAGTGGATCCAAGTTTAATCTACACACATGGACGTCGCGCAGGATGCGCAAACAGATAACAGGGACACGTAAGGGATTGCCTGCCAGGATGGCGGGAAGAAATGGAAGTCTTGGGAAACAGTCTGGAAAACCTCGCTTAGGCGGGGTTTTCTTTTTTCTGCGTTCCGAAAAAGTGCATCGCCGTCCGCCGCTTCGCTTGATGTGGCTGCGGGGAGGCCATGGCTTGATGATAGGCGCTGCGGAACCCCTGTAGCGACCCAGGGTCGATTAGCTGTGCGGCCCCCATTGGGCCATTAATCAGGAGCTCCACCCATGGACATCATTCGCATCATCATCGCCATCCTGCTGCCACCCCTGGGCGTGTTCCTGCAAGTCGGCTTCGCCGGCGCCTTCTGGCTGAACATTCTGCTGACCCTGCTGGGCTACATCCCGGGGATCATCCACGCGATCTACATCATTGTCAGTCGCAAGTAACCCGACCCCGGCCAACACCACGCTTCCTGTCTCAGGTCAGCTGACATAGAGTCCGACGTTGGACTTTATGATCAGGAAGCTCAGGGATGGACGTTGTTTTGGGATTGCTCGCCGCTCTGTTCTGGGGCGGCACAGATTTTCTGGTAGGGCTCAACGCCCGCGCGGTAGGGGTCAAGCGAGCGGTTTATTTTGGTCAGGCGCTCGGCTTTCTGATCATGTGCACACTCTTGCTGTGCTATCCGGCCTTCATCTCCAAATCTTTTTCTGCGCCCTGGCACACGTGGCTTCTGGGTGTGCTCGCCTCGGTTTTCACGGTGAGTGGCGCCCTGGCGTTATCCAAGGCGTTCTCGCTCGGCAAAGCTTCAATTGTGGCTCCACTGGTAACGTCGTACGGCGTCTTCACCACGTTGTTGTCGTGGGCGAGCGGCGAGCAGATATCAATGACGCAGTTGCTGTTGATTGCCTTGTGCGTGCTGGGAGTCGTTCTATCCAGCATCACATCAGGTGATGATTCCGCGGCGAAAAAGCACAACCGCCAAGCGATTGTTTACGCACTGGGCGCCGCCTTGTTGTACGGATCGAGTTTCTGGATGCAAGGCCGTTACGCGTTGCCAGCACTGGGCCCCGTCACGATGCTCTGGCTGGGGTATCTGGTCGGCCTCGCATTTTTATCGCCGATGATTTTGCGAATGAAAGACGCCCTCAAGTTTCCGCCTGCACGCACCGGGGCAACCCTTGTAGCCGCGAGCCTGCTGAATCTGGGTGGGTTCTCTGCGTTCTCGTATGGCGCGATGGTGGGATCGATTTCCGTAGTCACCGTTAATCAGCACCCTGTCAGGCGGTATCGCCGCTGTGCTTGGCTTCCTGTTCTTCAAAGAGCGGCTCAGCGCCATTCAAGTCTGCGGGGTGGGGCTGGTATTGATCGGTGCCGTGGCGCTGCACGTTTATGGATGAGTCAATCACGGGGTCGCGCAATCAAAGAGGGGACTGATCAAAGAGGGGACTGATTTATTTACAACGCTTCACCGTAAATTAATCTGTCCCCGTATCAGCTCACTGGCCAATTCCCGGCTAAAGCCCGTCCTACCGGAATCCGCGGGAGCTGAACAACCTCAAATCACCCATCAATAACCTTCCGGTAAAACGCCCACTCGGTTTCCAGTGCATGGGCCAAGTTGGCGGCTTTGCGGAAGCCGTGGCGTTCGTCGGGGTAGAAATGCCCTTCCGCCGGGATGCCGTTTTCCAGTAGCGCATTGAGCATGTCGCGGGTCTGGGCGGGGACGACGACTGCGTCGAGTTCGCCCTGGAAGAAGATCACCGGCACTTTGATCTGGTCTGCATGCAGCAGCGGCGTGCGCTCCCGGTAGCGCGCCATGTCGACGTCGGGGTCGCCGATCAGCCAGTCCAGGTAATCCGCTTCGAACTTGTGCGTGGCTTGCGCCAGCGCCAGCGGGTCGCTCACCCCATACAGGCTCGCCCCTGCGCGGAACACATCCTTGAATGCCAATGCGCACAGCGTTGTATAGCCGCCTGCACTGCCGCCCCGGATGAACGCATTTGCCGGATCGATCAGGCCCTGATTGCCCAGGTATTCAACCACTGCGCAAGCGTCTTCGACATCGACAACGCCCCATTCCAGAAACAGCGCCTGACGATAGGCGCGGCCGTAACCGGTGCTGCCGCGATAGTTGAGGTCGGCGACGGCGAAGCCCCGTTGCGTCCAGAACTGAATGCGCGGGTCCAGCGCGGGGTAGCAGGCGGAGGTCGGGCCGCCGTGTATAAACACCACAAGCGGCGGCTTGTCGTCGCCATTCATGGCCGGGTAGAAATACCCGTGCGCCTCGCCGGCCCCACTTGGATAACGCAAGGTCTGCGGCTGGCTGATGCGCTCGACGGGAAGGGTGCTGACCCCGCCGGCCAGCACCTGAACGCACTTGTCAGCACGACCGATGGCAATGACAGCAGAAGGGCTGACGGGCGACGCCGCGATGCAATAGATATAGTTCGCGTCAACCGCCAGGCTTCTGAAACGGCTGTAATCGCCGCTGAAATCTTCAACTGAACCCTGTGCCGAACGCACGCCGAGCAGGCCTTTACCGTCCTCGAACCAGGCGGCGAGGTACGCGCCCTCGCTCAGCGGCGCCCAGGTCGACGCGCCCAGTTGCCACGGCGCCGAAGCGTGGTCGGCAGCGGCGGCGGGCAGCGCTTCAAAACCGTCCGGCGTCTCAACCCACGGCTGCCAGAACCCGGCGCGGTCAGTCAGGCAATACAAGCGGCCCGCGTCATCGAAGCGGGGTTGCTGCAACGATTCCAGTCCCAACCCGCCCGCGAGACAGTGCGGCCGGCCCCACGCGAGATCGGCCTGGCGTTCGACGCTCATCAGTCGCGATGACGTCCAGGGCTGATGGGGCCGCCACCACTCTATCCAGACAAGGCGATTGCCATCCGGGCTGACGGTCGGCGAGGCGTAAAAATCCGCGCCTTCGGCCAGTACGTGGCGGCGACCGTCGGCGACGTCGATCGCGACCAGCCGGTGAGTGTCCTTATCCTCCTCAACCGCCAGAATCTGCCCACGCGCATAACGGACATCTCCGAAGAGCTTGTCGCCCTGGGTCAGGGGGTGAGGAGTTTGGGAGTCGAAGGACTGGAGGTAAATCTGCTGGTCCGCTTCGTTGACGAACACCACGGCATCGTCAGTCAGGCAGAACGAACCGCCGCCATATTCATACACCCGGCTGCGCACGCTGAAACCCTCGGGGGTCAGGCAAGCGGCCGCGCCGTCGTGCCAGCGCCAGACGCGCGTCGCGGCATCCTGCGGGCGGAATTCACTCCAGAAAAGCCCCGCAGGGCTCACGGCGAGTTCGGCGAAATCGGTGCCTGCCGCCACAGCCTGAGCGGCGGAAAGGAGGTCAGGACTTGGCGATGAGGCGTGAGTTTCGTTCATTGCGGAAGGCCAGTTGCTCGATAGTCTGGTTAGCATACTCGGCTTCATCACGGGCCTGGGTGATCAAGTGATGCTGCGGCGACTTGCTGCACACCGGGTCCGTGTTGCTCGCATCGCCGGTGAGCATGAACGCCTGGCAGCGGCAGCCCCCGAAGTCTTTTTCCTTCTCGTCGCAGGAGCGGCAAGGCTCTGGCATCCACTCGTAACCGCGAAAGCGATTGAAGCCGAACGACTCATACCAGATGTGCTGCATCGTGTGATCGCGCACATTGGGGAACTGGATCGGCATCTGCCGCGCCCCATGGCACGGCAGCGCAGTGCCATCCGGCGTCACGGTCAGGAACAGATTGCCCCAGCCGTTCATGCAGGCTTTTGGACGCTCTTCGTAGTAATCGGGGGTGACGAAGATCAGCTTCACCGGGTGATTTTCAGCGGCGAGCTTGACCCGATACTCGTTGGTGATGCGTTCGGCGCGCACAAGTTGGTCTTTGGTCGGCAGCAAGCCCACCCGATTCAAGTGTGCCCAGCCGTAAAACTGACAGGTCGCCAGCTCCACGAAATCCGCTTCCAGTGCCACGCAGAGCTCGATGATCTTGTCGATCTTGTCGATGTTGTGCCGGTGGGTCACGAAGTTGAGGACCATTGGATAGCCATGCTTTTTCACGGCGCGGGCCATTTCCAGCTTCTGCGCGAAGGCCTTTTTCGAGCCGGCGAGCATGTTGTTCACTTGCTCGTCGCTGGCCTGGAAACTGATCTGGATGTGGTCCAGCCCGGCTTCCTTGAAGTCGATAATCTTCTGCTCGGTCAGGCCGATGCCGGAGGTAATCAGGTTGGTGTAGAAGCCCAGCCGTCGCGCTTCGGCGATCAGCTCGGCCAGATCCTGACGCACCAATGGCTCGCCACCCGAGAAGCCGATCTGCGCCGCGCCCATTTGCCGGGCTTCGGCCATGACTTTGAACCACTGCTCGGTGCTCAATTCCTGACCCTGCTTGGCGAAATCCAGCGGGTTGGAGCAATACGGGCATTGCAATGGGCAGCGATAGGTCAGCTCGGCGAGCAGCCACAGCGGCAGCCCGACCGGGGGCGTGGGCGGGATGTAGACATCGGACTGAGCGTTCGCTGAGTCAGGCAAATTCGATCCAGAGCTCTGCACGGGCGACCTCCATGAATTGCTCGACGTCAGTGCCGAGCTCGGGAACGCCAGGGAATTTTTCGTCAAGCAGCGCAATGATGGCGCCGACGCTGCGCTGACCGTCAATCAGGCCGCCAATCGCGCTTGCGCTGTCGTTGAGCTTGATCATGCCCTCGGGGTAGAGCAGCACGTGACCGTTTTGCGCGGGCTCGAACTGGAAACGATAACCGCGGCGCCAGCTGGGCACCTGCTCACGATTGAAGCTCATAGGGCGATTCCTTTGTGCCAGACGCGTTGGTCGGTCACGCTGTGATAGGGCGGGCGGTTCAGCTCGTAGGCCATGCTCATGGCATCAAGCATGCTCCACAAAATATCGAGTTTGAACTGCAGAATTTCCAGCATGCGCTCCTGGCCTTCCCGCGTGGTGTAGTGCTGCAGCGTGATCGCCAGACCATGCTCGACGTCGCGGCGCGCCTGACCCAGGCGGGTGCGGAAGTATTCGTAACCGGTCGGGTCGATCCATGGGTAGTGCTGCGGCCAGCTGTCCAAACGCGACTGATGGATCTGCGGCGCGAACAGCTCGGTCAGCGAACTGCTCGCCGCTTCCTGCCAATTGGCGCGACGGGCGAAGTTGACGTAGGCATCGACGGCAAATCGTACGCCGGGCAGAACGAGTTCCTGCGAGCGCAGCTGGTCAGGATCCAGGCCCACGGCTTGACCCAGACGCAACCAGGCTTCGATGCCGCCGTCTTCGCCGGGTGCGCCGTCATGGTCGAGCAAGCGCTGAATCCACTCGCGGCGGATTTCCCGGTCCGGGCAGTTGGCCAGGATCGCAGCGTCCTTCAGCGGGATATTCACCTGATAGTAAAACCGGTTGGCGACCCAGCCCTGAATCTGCTCGCGGGTCGCGCGCCCTTCGTACATCGCCACATGGAAAGGGTGATAGATGTGGTAATACGCGCCCTTGGCGCGCAGGGCCTGTTCGAATTCAGCAGGGGACAGCGGCGTTGCATCGTTCATGTCGGCAGTTCTCGTCAAGAATTTCCGCAGATCCCGTGGGAGTGAGCTTGCTCACGAGTGCGATCTACCTGTGCCGGATAGGCTGGCTGACCTGACACCTTCATGAGTAAACCTGGCCCCACAGTCGGCTAATTAGCGTTTTAAAGCTCGATGCTCATCCCATCGAACGCCACTTCGACGTTCCGCCGCGCCAGTTCAGCACGCTCGGGCGAGTCTTCGTCGAGGATCGGGTTGGTGTTGTTGATGTGGATAAGCACCTTGCGCTGTTGCGGCAGCTTTTCCAGCACTTCGAGCATGCCGCCGGGGCCGTTTTGCGCCAGATGACCCATCTCCGTGCCTGTACGGGTGCCGACGCCACGACGCTGCATTTCATCGTCATCCCACATTGTGCCGTCAACCAACAGGCAGTCGGCGCCGCTCATTTTCTCCATGAGGGCATCATCGACTTTGCCCAGGCCCGGCGCGTAGAACAGTTTGCCGCCCGTGCTCAGGTCCTCGACCATCAAGCCGATGTTATCGCCCGGGTGTGGGTCGAATCGGTGAGGCGAGTAGGGCGGTGCCGCACTGCGCAGTGGAAATGGCGTAAAGCGCAGATTCGGGCAGGCCGGAATCACAAAGCTGCCTTCCAGCTCGATGCGATTCCAGGCCAGGCCGCCGTTCCAGTGTTTGAGCATGTTGAACAGTGGGAAACCCGTGCTCAGGTCCTCGTGGACCATGTCCGTGCACCAGACCTGATGCGGGCAGCCTTCACGCAGGCTCAGCAGACCGGTGGTGTGGTCGATCTGGCTGTCCATCAGAATGATCGCGCTGATCCCGGTATCGCGCAGGCCGCGATTGGGCTGCATCGGCGCGAACCCCTGGAGCTGGGCGCGGATGTCGGGAGAGGCGTTGCACAAGATCCAGTTCACGCCGTCGTCCGACAGCGCGATGGACGACTGGGTGCGCGCGTGGGCCCGCAAGCTGCCATCGCGAAAGCCAGCGCAATTGGCGCAGTTGCAGTTCCACTGAGGGAAACCACCGCCGGCGGCGGAACCGAGAATCTGGATGTGCATGTAAACCCCGTAGCGACGGGCCAGGTCGGCCCTGAAATCAGAATCGCATTAATAAAAAAGCCCCGGCGAACCGAGGCTTCTCACCGCGCAACAATCAACGGCTTGCGAAGTACATGGTGACTTCAAAGCCGATACGCAGATCAGTGTAAGCAGGTTTAGTCCACATAATTGACTCCTTCTGGGTTAGTGCAGCGGTGGGTGAGTACATTCTTTAGTGCTCCTGCGAGCGGAGACGTTCAAATGCTTAGGGGGCTATGTTACTAAAATTATCGGAAGGCCAATGATGAAATATCCGATAAAGATCCTTGCACCGCAGGCAATGATCAACTGTTTGCAGCCCGCGGCCGGGGCGGGCTAGAACGGGCCAGGGCGGTTGGAGAGGCAGAGCCGGGCGCTGTCTGGTTGTGCCAGCCGATGAGCGGCTTCGAGCAAAGCAACGTGTTGAAGATGTGCAAGCGAATGTTGCAGGCGTGCACTGTAGTCGCTGCCGTGTCCTGCCAGATGCGCTTGCCAGAGCTGCTCGGCGGCTTGTGAGTGTTCCATGTCAGCCGTTTCAAGTTGCGCCTGCAGGTTTTTTACCTGCGCGGGTAAGTCTGCGGCGTTGATGAGAGTCGGCAGATCCTCGATGAACGCCTCGATATGCGCCACGAGCTGTGTCGCGTTCGCACTGGGCGATTGCACACCGAATAGAAGACCGGCCGCGCCTGCGACGTGTCTGAAACCGCTGAAAACGGCGTAGCCCAACTGCATTTCGACCCGTAGGCGCTGGTAGAAAGGCGCCTGCATCAGCTGTGCGAACAGTCGCCACTTAGCTTCGTCATCGAGAGAGTGGGAGGGCGTTGGATAGAACATCAATAGCGCAACTTCGGCAGACTCCGACGGCTCGATTTCCCACCGTGTGCCCGTAGCCAGAGGTGTTGCGTGCGCTGAAAGCTCCGGGAGACCGGGGATGCGCCGAGCGGCGTGACTCAACACGTCTCGCGCTGAGGGTGTGAAGCCCGTGGCAAACCCCGTCCAGAGCGCCTCTGCCCAAACCTGCGGCAGATCGTCAGTCTGCTGGTTGACGGCGTTGTTCAAATAATGATCAGGTAAGGTCTTCAGCAGCTGACGTATCGGGATGAGGGCCGGATCATTAGCGGGTTCACCGTAGCGCGCCAGGGTTTGCGCATCCGGCTGGACGAGCAGGCTCAGCGCCTGTTCCAGCACGATGGGCAACGGCTCCGCCAAGCCGGAGATCTTTAGCTGCCAGAATCTGCCGTAGGCACTGAATGCCAGCGTGACCCCCGCTTGACTGGCTTGGGCCATCAGCGGTTTCAGGCTGTCTTCCAGCATCCGGGCAAGCATCGGTTGCGCAGCGGCGAGCGTCCATCGCAGGCATAAGGTCGCCTCGCCGTGTGCTGGCAGCGCCTCGCTGAATGTCAGCTGGGTCAAGGGCAAGGTCGGCGTAGTGGATGCCGTTGCGGGTTTCAGAAATGGATTGGGCTCAGGCAGCCGCCACTCACCGCTGGATGAGCCACACGCCAAGGGCTCGACTTGCGTGCGTAACAGCGCTGCGGGTGTGAGCTGGCTGAGCAGCGCATCAACCGCCTCTGTCGACAGACCCGCCGCATCAGGTTCAGCGCTGTAATACCGCGCCAGCGACAGCGCACCGCTGACGGCCAGACGCCGCTGTTCCAGCCGTGCGTATTCTTCGATCAACTGACGGTAATGGGATTTGAAGAAGGCGAGCCAGTTGAAAACCAGTGCTGGTACATGCGATGACGCGTCGGGAGGCGTTGCAGCCAACACGAACGCGACGTCGACTAATGCCTGGCCGGCAAACTCATACATCACCTCGGCCTTCAGCGATTCAATCAATCTTCGTTCACGAAGCTCCGCCACCAGACCGCCCGCTTGCCCGTCATTCATCCAGGTACAAAGGAACGCCGCGGCCTGCTCCTGCCCTGGCGGTAAGCCTTCGCACGCGAACGTCAGATGCATCTGACGCTGGTCAGGTTCGCCGACTGGCTTCGGTGCATCAGTGAGCAGCGCAGGCGGACGCTGCTGTTCGATACGGCTGCCTCGAGCGAAATACGCGCCAGACTGCGTTGCCAGCTCCTCCAGTTCCTCCAGCGACTGAGGCCCTGCGAGGCTCAGCGTCATCTGCCCGGCCTGATAAAACCGTCGATAGAAATCCTGCAGCGCATCCTGAAATGCCTGACGCGGAACCGGAAGACTGAAGCGATTCCCTGCATGAAACCCGCGCAGGGGATGCAAATCCGACAAGGGCTGCAGGCGTTTCAGCCGATCACGGGAGGCATTGTCCCGCGACCAGGCGATGAATTCCGCATGCAGCACCTCCCGTTCTCGCAGCTGATCGGGAATCGTCATGCGTGGATGGGCGAGCATTCCGCACAGCCTCTCAAGACCGTCGGGGAACACGGCGCGGGGCAGTTCGAAGAAGAAGTCGGTGGTGCGCTCGCGTGTGCTGGCGTTCACTTGCCCGCCATGACGCTGCACGAACGCCATCAGTT
Source organism: Pseudomonas sp. W5-01 (assembly GCF_046540435.1). Classification (NCBI taxonomy): domain Bacteria; kingdom Pseudomonadati; phylum Pseudomonadota; class Gammaproteobacteria; order Pseudomonadales; family Pseudomonadaceae; genus Pseudomonas; species Pseudomonas sp. W5-01. Next base: position 72,123 of record NZ_JAXCIP010000006.1, on the reverse strand, counting down.
TTTCGTCGGCCGTAAAGCGCTCGGTGCCGAGGAAGAACAGGTGCTCGAGAAAATGCGCCAACCCCGGCCAGCGGGCCGACACATCATGACTGCCTGCCGCCACCCGCAATGTCGCAGCGCAACGCTTCAAGCGTGGTGCCGAAACAAGCACCACGTTCAAGCCATTGGGCAGGGTGAGGGATCGCTGGCGGATGGGGTTGGGCATGGCGTTTGTGATGTTTGCTGACTGAGCGGCCATGCTAGCGGATAACGGGCGCTCAGGTGTGGGACGTGCGCAGTGGCGACGCTGGGCAATTACCCTACGGTTTACCCAGACCGGCATAAAACCCCGGCCGGCGATCCTTGAAATACGTATTGATCGCCTGCGATTCGCTCATCGCTTCACGATCCAGGTCCGCGATCACCAGGGCCTCATCCCGACCGGCAAGCCCGATTTGCCGACCGTCAGGCGCACAGATGCTGCTCAAACCGCAGTAATGGATCTGGTCCTCACTGCCGCAGTAATTGGCATAAACCAGGTAGCACTGGTTCTCGAAGGCGCGGGCCCGCACGGTGACTTCCGCGACGAAATCGTAAGGCGCCATGTTTGCTGTCGGTACCAGAATCAGGTCTGCACCGGCCAGGGCCAGACGCCGCGTGTTCTCGGGAAACTCAACGTCGTAGCAGATCAAAAAGCCGAGCCTCCAGCCGCCGAATTCCACCACCGGGAAGTGCTCATCGCCCGCGCTGAACATCGCGTTGTCCAGGTCGCCATACAGATGGGTCTTACGGTAATTGCAGAGCCGAACACCTTGCGCGTCGATCAACTGCACGGCGTTGTAAACCTGATCGTCGCCGCTTGACTCCGAGTAGCCGTACAGAATCGCGACGCCCGTCGCCTGGGCTATCTCGGCGATCTTCAGCGCAGCCGGGCCGTCGCTCGCTTGCGCCAATTCCCGCGCCGCCTGGGCACCGATGTTGTAGCCGCTGAGAAACATCTCAGGCAAGACCAGCAGCGCCGCCCCCTGCGCCGATGCCTCGATCGCTTGGGCTTCCAGTCGCATGAGGTTGGCGCTTACGTCCAGCGGCAGCGGCGGGCATTGGTAGAGGGCGACGCGCATTTGTGGCTTCCTTATTCCGGCAAAACGATCGGGCCGATCTCGTGAAACACGTCTCCGGGGCCCGGGTTCTCGGCGTGAGTCTTACCGCCGAAGTGAGTCATGATGCCCCACACCGCGTTCAGCGAGGTCTGTACTGCGCCTTCGACCCAGGCGGGTGTCCAGGACACATCGTCACCGGCGATGAAAATGCCGCGTTGCTCGTCAGGCATTTCCTTCTGCATGAAGTGCGCGTACATCCGCTGGTTATACCGATAGTGGCCCGGCAGCGCGCCTTTGAAGGCTCCGAGGAAGTGCGGGTCGGATTCCCACGACACGGTGATCGGGTCTCCGATGACGCGCGCGGCGATATCGACCTTCGGGTAGATCTTTTTCAGCGCGCCGAGCGCCAGGCTGACGCGTTTTTCAACGGGGTGCGGCAGCATTTTCAGTGCGTCGCTCATCCACGAGTACGACAGGCAAATCACCCCCGGCTTCTCGACGCCGTTGGAATACGTGCCGTTGTCGAACAGATAAGTGCCACGGGTCAGGCGATCCGTCAGGGTCATGCTCATGAGGTCGCGGCCGGTCTCAGGGTCTTTGTCCTTCCAGAACGGCCGGTCGACCATGACGAAGGTTTTCGACGACTGCATGTAGCGCGTGCGGTCCAGCGCCATCCACATCTTCTGTGAGAACAGCGACTCTTCGCACTCGATCTGGGTGGTCAGCAGCCAGCTCTGGCACGTGGCCAGAACCGCATCGTAATGGCGGACGTCGCCCAAGTTGTCGGTGACCGCGAACTGACCGTTGGCGGCGCGGCTGATGCCCTTGACGCCCGTGCGCGGGGCGCCCCGGTGCAGCGTCGACAGGCTGGTGCCTTCTGGCCAATGGGCGCAACGTTCAGGGGCATGGCGCCAGATGCCGATAGGGACTTGCGCGACGCCGCCGACGATCAGGTGTTGGTGATCGTCGCAATTGGTCATGACCACGCGGAAGATCTCCAGCATCGAGTTCGGGAAGTCCGAGTCCCAGCCACCGGTGCCAAAGCCGACCTGACCAAACACTTCGCGGTGATAGAACGACAGCTTGGCGAAGGCCTTGGAGGTGGCGACAAAATCATAGAACGTGCGGTCGTCCCACAGCGGCACCAGCTTGTCCCACAGCTCCTTGAGCCGAGGCACGTCGCGGTCGCGGATGGCTTGCTGAATGTCGGCGAACTGCGAGCCGTCCTCCAGCGCGTCGGCCCAGGCGTCGGCGACTTCCTGAAACAGCGCAGGCAAGTCCGACAGTTTCTGTGCGTAGTGAGTGCTGCCTTCCAGGTCAATCACCGTGCTGCCGGACGCCGCCGTGAGCGGGTTGGGGAAGGGTTTGGATTCCAGGCCGAGCTTGTCGACGTAGTGATAAAAAGCGGTGGATGACACCGGGAAGCGCATGCCGCCCAGCTCGGCAATGATGCCTTCGGCGCCTTCGAACTGTTGTGAGCGCAGACGGCCGCCCATTTTGGAGGCTTCATAAACGACGGGTTTGAGGCCCAGCTTCATCAGCTCATATGCCGCCACCAGCCCCGCGATACCGGCGCCGACGATGGCCACCTCTTTGCCGAGGTTTTCCGTCGGAATGCTGCCCAGGCCTGCCGGGTGCTCAATCCAGTCATCGAAGGCGAACGGGAAGTCCGGGCCGAAAATCGTGATCGGTTTTTTTCCGTCGGCGGGGTGGCGATTGTTCTTCATGACTGACCTTGTTCGACTGGGGCGCGAAAGTGGACAAGTCTAGATAACAGTTGGGACGTTAATAAGACGCAGAGTGTCGTCGTTGTGTCGAGAATGCCGTCAAAGTGATGGGGTCGCTCGTCACATTGTTATAAGTTGCCTATTCAGGATGGCTGCCCGCGATCGATCTTGCTGCTCAGGATGATCGATGTGGTGGTCTTCTCGACGCCATCGACACTCCCGATCAGATCGAGCAACTGGTCCAGCTGCTCCGGCGAGTCCGTGCGCAGCCACGCGACGTAATCGAACTCGCCACTCACGGCGCACAACTGTTGCACCTGCGCGAGCGCACTCAGCCGCCGCAACACTTCCTTGCCAGAGCGAGGCTGCACGGTTATCCCGACATAGGCCTGCAGCCCGCCATCCACCAGCCGCTGACCCAGACGCACGCCATAGCCGGTGATGATTTTGGCTTTCTCCAGGCGCGCCAGTCGCGAGGTCACGGTCGTGCGCGCGATGCCCAATTGCCGGGCCAGATTGGCGACCGGTTCCCGGGCATTGATTTGCAGCGCTGCGATCAGTTTGCGATCGATGTCATCGAGCGCTGGGGGGCGGGTGTCAGGCAAAGCGGATCTCCTTCGGCAAGCGGGGCATGTTAGGAGATTCCGTAGGGGTGCGGGTGATATTCGAATCCCAAAGCGACGCGAAACCCTAGGCATTCTGCGTCGATCGTCCATCGGGCATGGGCGTCAGAGAACCTGCGTCGGTCATGTAGGACTTTTCCGCGCTGTAAGGCTTTTGTCATTCTTCTGTCACCCCCGGCATGCCTAAATTCTCTCCCCATCCCTTTGAATCAACGCCGGGAGCCTCGTCATGACTCTGGATTTCTCCGAAACCGCCCGCTACATCCAGGCCGATATCCTCGACAGCTTCGACGAAGAACTGGAAATGGAGTACGACGACGCGCGCCTGGATGGCTTGTTGGCTGACTTGGGTGAGGAGGTGCCCAAAGGGATTGATCGCCGCCTGTACTTCCGCGAGCTGCTGCGTCTGCAAGGCGAGTTGGTCAAACTGCAGGATTGGGTGGTGAGCCAGAAGCTCAAGGTGGTCGTGCTGTTCGAAGGCCGGGATGCGGCAGGCAAGGGCGGTGCGATCAAGCGCATCACTCAGCGCCTCAACCCGCGGGTCTGTCGCGTGGCTGCACTGACCGCGCCAAGTGAACGCGAGCGCACGCAGTGGTACTTCCAGCGCTATGTCGCGCACCTCCCAGCCGCTGGCGAAATGGTGCTGTTCGACCGCAGTTGGTACAACCGGGCCGGGGTCGAGCGGGTCATGGGCTTCTGCAATGACGAGGAGTACGAAGAGTTTTTCCGCACCGTCCCCGAGTTCGAAAAGATGCTGGTGCGCTCGGGCATCATCCTGATCAAGTACTGGTTCTCCATCACCGACGACGAGCAGTACCGGCGCTTTCTGATGCGCATTCATGACCCGCTGAAACAGTGGAAGCTCTCGCCGATGGACCTTGAGTCCCGCCGTCGCTGGGAGGACTACACCAACGCGAAAGAAGAAATGCTCACCCGTTCCCACACTGACGTCGCGCCATGGTGGATCGTCGAGGCCGACGACAAGAAACGCGCCCGCCTGAACTGTATTCATCACCTGCTGGAGCAGATCCCGCGCGGGGATACCGAGACACCGCAAGTGGTGCTGCCGGAGCGCGAGTACAACGCCAATTACCTGCGCGCCCCAGTACCGCGTGAGATGGTTGTTCCGCCGGTTTATTGATCCTCCACCGGTTTTTGATCACCGTGCTGGCGTGGTTCAGATTTTCCACGCCGGCGCAGTTTTCGCCAGTCGTTGCTGCAGGCTTTCAAGATTCTGCGTGAACTGGCGGGTCATCAGCTGATAACCGAGCACCTCGGTAGAGGCGGTTGGAACGTCGGGCCCGACGGTCAAGCTCTCGGTCGGGCGCTGCAAACGCTCGGTCGCACCGGTCTGCAGCGCGCGGGCCATGCCGATCAACATGCGACGAATCCGCCGTTGCTCCGCCGTCACGCCCGTGCTGCCAGCATCTGCCGGACGCAGATTCGACAGAATCTCGAGGATGCTCAGGCACATGCGGAAATGGCTCTGAATGGCGTCCAACTCAACGATCGAAATTTTCACTTCCTTGGACACCGACGGCATCAGCGAACGCAGCTGCAACAGCGTTGCGCCCATTCGCGCGGTCAGCTTCACATGCTCATCTGCGGTCATGGATTGCCCGCTGGCGATCCGGTCGTAAGCCAAGGCACAGTCACGCAATCCATTCGCCAGGTTGTAGCGCCACGAATACACGGCGTACAGCGGGAGTGCGAACGAGAACGCCAGGGCGAGGGCGATGCCGATCAGGATGTCCACTGTTCGCCACAACCCGTCCGTGATCGGGTTGTCACCGTGGCCCGCCACGATGAACAGCGTGATCGCCGACAACAGCGCCGTGTAACCGCCCTTGCCGATGGCGTGATACGCAAAAAAGCCGCAGATCAGCGACATAACCACGTACGTCAGCAACGGCATGCCCAGATAGCTTTCCTGCGCCACCATCGCCAGGCCCAGCGCCGCGCCAATCAATGTCCCGTACGCGCGCTCCACCGATTTTTTGCCGATATTGCCGTGGTGCTGCAACCCGCCAATCACGATCAGCATGGTCACCGACGCCCACTCACCGTGGGGCAGATGAAAACCTGTCGTCAGAAGAATCGACACCAGCAGTCCGACCACGATTCGGCCGGCGTGAATGTAGCGCGCATGGCGATAGCGGCGGTATGGATCCAGAAGCGGACGCAGGGCGCGGCGAAGCCAGGAGGGTAGGGAGGCTGAGTTCATGGGGTTACAGACCATGGAGAAGATGAATATATCCGAAGCCTGGCAAATGCTGCGCGTCACCTCCGGTGTGCACTGATTCACAAAGTCATCACATGTGAGATGTTGCGTATCCGGATGCTTGCGCGTAGGGTGCGTTGCTATCACATGTGATGTTCGGGAAACTTCAATGGCTCGGAAAACTTCAACCGACTACATGCGCGAGATGCGCGCTCGGCTGACGGCTGCCGGGTACGTGAAACGAGAGCTGTACGTGCTTCCCGAAAACGCGGAAGTATTGAGAGACATCGAAAAAGTGCTGCGCCAGCCCTACTTGGGTAACCGGATCAAACTGGAGGGATTCATGACTGAGAACACCAATTGGACGATCGACACACTTCACTCGGCGTTCGCCGAGCTGGACGTTGTGAAAGACAAAGATATCGAGCTGACCCTCATTCAAGGCGCCGAGCCAAGTCTGAGCCTGGTGATGAACCAGTTCGGCGGCTTGCCCATCATCATTGCCATTGCGGGCGACCAGATCCTGGTTGATTCCGTGCTGGTGTACGCCTCCGAGGTGAAAGACCCGGCGGCTTTTAACGACGCTGTGTTGCGCAGCCGGGAGCTGTTCCCGCTGTCGTCGATCGGCATCGAGACCCTGCCGAACGGCGAAACCTTCTACAACATGTTTGGCGCACTGAGCGCAGCCTCTTCGTTGACGGTCGTCGTCCACGAGGTGCTCACCCTGGCAGAAAACGTGATTCATGCGGCCGACGCCTACGAAGATTTTCTTAAAGTTGATTCACAGTAACCGGGAGACACATCAATGAGCCTTTGGAAAAAAATGGTCACAGCGTTGCGCGGTGGGGCTTCCGAGGTGGGTGAAGCCATCGTCGATGCCCAGGCACTGCGAATCCTCGATCAGGAAATCCGTGACGCCGATGCCTCCATGCTCGCGGCGCGCAACCAACTGATTCAAATCAAAGCCAAGCACAAGCTCTCGCTCCAGCGCGTCGAAGAGCACGACAAAAACATCGCCAACTGGGAGCAGAAAGCGCTCGCGGCGATGAACAAAGGTGAAGAAGCCCTTGCCCTCGAGTGTGCCGAGAAAGTGGCCGAGCTGACGGCTCTGCGCGATCAGGAGAAACTGGCGGCCGATCAGTTTGGCGTCCACGTGGCGAAACTGACCGCACAGGTCATCAAAGCCGAAAGCCAGATCAAAGGCCTGCGTCAGCAGACCGACATGGCCAAGGCCCGCGACAGCGTGCAAAAGGCACAGATCAACGCGGCGGCTGCGACCGGCGGTGCCAATGGCCGACTCGAAACCGCAGTGGGTTCGCTGGCACGTATCAAGCAGCGTCAGGATGAACAGGACGCGAGACTTGAAGCGGCCGATGAGCTGGCCGAGGCTGCCAATGGCGGCGATCTGGAGCGTCGTCTTCAGGATGCCGGGATCGGCGCTAAAACAGGCGGCGCAGCGGACGTCTTGGCCCGCTTGAAAGCGCAAAGCCAGAGCGGTAACGCTGGGCAATAAGCACCGTTAAACAAAGGCAGCCGGGTATCCGGCTGCCTTTTTTCGGTTTCGATTTTTCGGGTTTCAGCGGTGTGCGGATGAATATCGGAAACGGACTACGGACGATACTCTGCCTTGCCGCTTTGATGATCGTTGTGCAGATGGTTAACTCCCTGACCGCCAACAGCCTGCTGTCCCACGGCCTGGTGCCTAGAACGTTTTCCGGACTGCAAGGCATCCTGTTTTCTCCGTTTCTGCATGGTTCGGTCCGTCACCTGCTGAGCAATCTCCTGCCTTTTGTGGTGCTGAGCTGGCTGGTCGCAACCGAGGGGCTTCAGCGTTACATTCGCGTTGCACTGCTCATCACTGTGCTGGGAGGCCTGATGGTTTGGGTGATTGGCAGACCTGTCATCCATGTGGGCGCCAGCGGCCTGATATTTGGCTTGTGGGCGTATTTGCTGGCCCGCGGCTGGTATCAGCGCAGTCTGGCGAGTTTCGCGATCGCACTGGTGACCCTGCTGGGCTACAGCGGATTGATTTTCGGCTTCATTCCGGTGCCGGGCGTATCGATTGAGTCACACCTGTGTGGCGCGCTTGCCGGTATCGTGACGGCCTGGTTAATGCACTCACGGCAGCTTCTTGAGCGAAGCCCCGTGAAGTGAAGGGCAGAACTTTTTCAGATCGCCTCGGCGCGAATTCAAGGAGATGAAACATGAGCTGGATCAAACGCGCATTAGGCCTGGAGTCGCCCATTCCACCGGCCGGCTCCAATCCCCTCGGCAATTCGGCCTTGGCTAATCCGTTCGGGCTGGCTACCGGGCGGATGATGGACCTCGACGACTCGCTCAAGCTGATGCTCGACGGCCATTCTGAGCTGGTGGTCCCCAACGAAGAAGTGGTCTGGTCAGTGGGGCAGGTCGACCTCGGGCAATCGGTCCGTCTGGTGCGCTTCTACTTCGAGGACGAAGATTACTGGCTGCAGGTCATGATGAACGGGCCTGCCGCTGAAGACGTCCAGGACATCATCCTGTTCGGCTACAGCAGCGCCGTCACGATCAATAGCGAGGCGGAGCTCAAGCGTCTGGTGGGGCCTGCGTCCAAAGTCGGTCTGCCGATATTCGAGCATGACGGCTGGGAATACGGGCGTCAGTGGGGCACGGAAGAGGGTCAGACCGAGCTCACGCCCATGGACGAGCAGGTTGTCAGTCCTGACGGTGCTTACCGCATCAAGCACTTGAGCATGTTGTACGCGCGGGACACCGGATTGGTGGATCGTCGCGAGTTTCTGCTGCTGTCGGTCGAGGAAGACGAGGAGGGCGTTGTTTCCTTCACCACCTCGGTCGGCGTGACCCTGCAGTCCACTGATTTCACCGTCATTTAAAAGGAAGTAAAAAATGCTTGAAGCGCTTCGTATGTCCGTCAGCGTCCAGTCGTTGCTGAGTTTTGTGGTCTACATCATTGTTGCCGGCGGGTTGTTCGCGTTGTTTCAGATGGCCTACACGCGTCTGACGCCGCACAAGGAATTCGCCCTGATTCGTGAGGGTAATGTTGCCGCGGCCGTCGCCCTCGGCGGTGCGCTGATCGGTTTCGCTCTGCCTGCCAGCAACGTCATCACCTACAGCATCAGCGTACTGGACGTGGTGATCTGGGCAGTAATCGCAGCAGTCGTACAGCTGCTGGCCTTCACCGCCACCAGCATGGTGCTCAAGGATCTTTCCGCACGCATTACCCGAGGCGAGCTAGCCGCGGCCATCTATGCCGCCAGCGTCTCGATCAGTGTCGGTTTTCTCAACTCGGCCTGCATGACGCCGTCGACCTGATCGCCCGTTATCGAAAGGAGTTATCGATGAGACGTAGTTCCCTCAAGCTGGTCCTCGCCAGCACCCTGCCGCTGGCGATCAGCGCGTGCAGCAAATCCGACACCGTCGAAGTTTCCGCGCAGCAGACCTATCCATCGGTTCAAGCCTGCGTAGATCAGAAAGTCCCGGTCGACATCTGCTCGGACGCCTACATGAGCGCGCTGGCGGAGCATCGCCGCGTAGCCCCGACCTACGACGACAAGACGGCTTGCGAAGCAGATTTCGTCCCTGATTACTGCCAGCAGAATGCCGATGGCAAGTTCACGCCCAAGCTCGGCGGTTTCCAGCTGGAAGTTTCCGGGGAGCTTCCCAAGTCTCAGGTCGACGCAGCGAAGGCACAGGCCGACCAGTACGGTGGTGGCGGCGGTGGCGGCTTTGGTTCCGGGGTGAACGGATTTCTGATGGGCATGCTGGTCAGCAACATGGTTAACGGATTCACCGGCGGTGGCGGTCGTTACTACGCCCAGCCCATCTATCAGGAGCGTGACTCGCGGGGTGGATATGGGTATTCCACACTGTCGCGCCAGATCGAACGGGGCAAAACCTTCGGCAACTCTACCCAGGCGCGAAGCAGCTCGACCGGGACTTACAGCAAAAGCACCCTTGGTCGTAACTCCTCCGTCTCGTCGTCGGTTTCCCGCGGCGGTTTCGGCAGCCAGGCCACTGCTCGCAGCGGTTGGGGTGGCAAAAGCAGCGGCTCAAGCTTCGGCGGATAACAGGGACGTTACCCATGAAAAGAATCAGCATCCAGGAACGTCCTGACTGGCGCCAGACAGCCGAGCGTGAAGGGTTTAACTTTCACACCATCGACGGCGAGCGCTACTGGGACGAGCGCGCCTATTACCAGTTCACCGAAGCGCAGATCACGCGCGACATCGAAGCGCCGACCCAGGAGCTTCATGCCATGTGCCTGGACGTCGTGGAAAAGGTCGTCGAGAGTGAAGAGCTGCTGACCCGGCTGGCCATTCCACAGGCGTTCTTCGATCTGGTCCGCACCTCGTGGAAGGAAGGCCACCCGCATCTATATGGCCGTTTTGACTTCAGCTATGACGGCATAAACCCGGCCAAACTGCTGGAAGCCAACATGGACACCCCTACGTCAGCGTATGAAGCGGGCGCGTTCCAGCTCATCTGGCTTGAAGAGCAGATCCAGCGCGGCGTATTGCCAGCCCACGCTTCGCAGTTCAACTCGATGGCGGAGGACTTGGTACGGGCGTTTGCGTCGATCAGGGAGGGCGGGCCTTTCTACTTTTCCTGCATGTCAGGCTCCATCGAAGACAGGGGCACGACTGAGTTCCTGCGCAAAATGGCCGAGCACGCCGGCATCGAAACCCGCCACATCGACATCGAAGACATCGGCCTGAATGCCCACGGCCGATTCGTCGATCTCGAAGGCCGCTGGATCGAGCGCATCTTCAAGCTGCATGCCTGGGAGCATGTCTTCCATGAGCCCCACGGCCAGGCCATCCCGCAGTGCGACACGCAATTCATCGAGCCGGCCTGGAAGGCGATCATTTCGAACAAAGGCATCCTGCCTTTGCTGTGGGAATTCAACGAAGGGCACCCCAATCTGCTGCCGTCTTTCGTCGACCAGAACCCGCAATCCGCAGTGCCGAAGGGCTGGGTGCGCAAGCCGTACTTTTCCCGCGAAGGCGCCAACATCGAAATCCGCACCCCGACAAACCAGGTCATTTTCGAAGACGGCCCTTACAACGATGCCCCCTACATCCTGCAGGCGTTCGCGCCGTTGCCTCGTTTTGGCGACAGCTACACGCTGATCGGATCGTGGGTGGTGGGGGATACGGCTTCGGGGATTGGGATTCGTGAAGATGACAGTTTGATCACCAAGGACAGCAGCCGGTTTTTGCCGCATGTGGTGATTGATTGAGGTTTTGATGAGCCCGGCGGTGGGTGCCGCGCCAGAACGAAAAAAGCCGCGCAATGCGCGGCTTTCTATTTGGTGGGCCCACACGGACTCGAACCGTGGACCAAGGGATTATGAGTCCCCTGCTCTAACCAACTGAGCTATAGGCCCTCAGTAGGCCGCGGATTATAACGACGGTTTACGCGCTGTGCTATCCGAAACGTCTGAAACGGTTGCACGAAGAAACGTCTTGCAGAATTCCTCCGCGCGAAGGGGCAGGCTGACGAGGTAGCCCTGGATTTGTTCGCAGCCTTCATCTGCCAGAAATTGCTGCTGTTCGAGGGTTTCGACGCCTTCTGCGATGACTGTCAGTTGCATGCTGCGGCCCAGCGCGATGATGGCGCGGACAATCGCCGCATCGTGGGGGTCATCAGGCAAACCGCGCACAAACGATTGATCGATCTTGAGGATGTCCAGCGGCAGGCGTTTGAGGTAACTGAGCGAGGAGTAGCCGGTGCCGAAGTCGTCGATCGCCAGCTGCACGCCGAGTTTCTTCAGGCGATGCAGCACTGATAGCGCTTCTTCGGTCTGCGACATGATGAAGTTCTCGGTGATCTCCAGCTGCAGGCAGCCTGGCTGTAACTGGTGCTGGAGCAGCAGACGCTCGATCCTGTTGACCAGGTTGGGCTGACGCAGCTGTGCACCGGCAAGGTTCACTGACAAGGGCCCAAACACGTCGTAGCGCTGGTTCCACTCGTGCAACTGCTGGCAGGCCGTATCGAGCACCCATTCGCCGATCTGCAGGATCATGCCGTTTTCTTCTGCCAGCGGAATAAACCGCTCGGGTGGGATGTGGCCGAAAGTGGGGTGGAACCAGCGTATCAGCGCCTCGGCCCCGACCAGGCGTTGTGTCAGCAAGCTGATCTTGGGCTGGTAGGACAGGGTGAACTCGTTACGCTCGATGGCGCGCCGCAGCTCGTGCTCCAGGGCAATCCGCTCGCTGGCCTGAGCGGTCAGATCGCGCGTGTAATGCTCTACGCGGTTGCGCCCCTTGGCCTTCGAGCGATACATCGCTGCGTCAGCATTCTTGATCAGCGTGGCCACATCTGCGCCATCGGTGGGAAACAGCGCGCTGCCGATGCTGGTGCTCATGAAGAATTCGTGTTCGCCCGCCTGGAACGGCGACGAAAAACTGTTGAGCAGCTTGGTGGCGACCGCTTCGGCGTCGCTCGGGTTTTGCAGGCCGGGCAACAGAATGATGAATTCATCACCGCCGAGTCGCGCGACGGTGTCGATGTCGCGCAGGTTCTCCTTCAGGCGTACCGCTATGCTTTTCAGCAGCAGGTCACCGACCGGGTGGCCGAGGCTGTCGTTGATGTGCTTGAAGCGGTCCAGGTCCAGAAACAACACCGCGCCAAGGCTGTAAGCCGCTCTGGAGTGAGCCAGCGCGGCGTGCAGTCGGCTTTCGAACAGCGTGCGGTTGGGCAGACCGGTCAGCGGGTCGTGGTGTGCCTGGTAATCCAGCCGGGCCTGAGCCTGCTTCAGGCTGGAAATATCAGCGAACACTGCAACGAAGTGGGTGATGAATTTATCGCGATTGCGCACGGCACTGATGGTCAGCCAGCTCGGATAGATCTCGCCATTTTTGCGCCGGTTGCTGATCTCGCCCTGCCAATGACCCTCTGCCGTCAGTTGGTACCACATGGCGGCGTAGAACGCGCTGTCGTGGAGTCCGGACGCCAACAAGCTTGGCGTGTTACCGAGCGCTTCGAGTTCGCTGTAGCCAGTGATCTCGCTGAAGGCGCGGTTCACGGCATTGATTCGCTGCCGGGTGTCGGTGATCAGTACGCCTTCCGCTGTGCTCTCGAATACCGTTGCGGCCAGTTGCAGCTTTTCCTGCATCTGGTGGCGGTCGGTGATGTCGCGCGCGATGGTGAGCATGCAGTCTTCACCGGCAATCAGAAGCGGTCGCGCGGAAATCTCGCACAGACGGATCTGACCATCCCTGCGACGGATGTGGCTGGTAAAGTCCTTCACGAAACCGTCACGTCTCAGTCGCTCAAGCAGTTGCTGTCGCTCGTTCAAATCTACCCAGATGCCCAGGTCAAGGGTGGTGCGGTCCAGCGACAACGAGCTGTGATAGCCGGTGATGCGGCTGAAGCCGTCGTTCACCTCCACCAGCAGCCCGTCGTTTTGCCGCGTAATCAGCAGGCCGTCAGGGGAGGAGTGGAACGCTTTGGCAAATTTCTCTTCGGACATCTGCAGCTGTTGCTGGGCCTCCTTGAGTGGCGTGATGTCCCTCACCACCAGAACCACTGCCGCCGTGGAGTCCAGATCAAAAGGCTCGGCTGACAGAAGCCCGGTGAACAGCCGACCATCACTGCGCCGAAACGGCATTTCCAGATTGCGGATGCTGCCCTTCTGAAGGCGTTGCAGCAGGCTGTGGCCGATGTCGGGAATACCCCAGATGTTCAGCTCGGCAGGCACGCGCCCAACGACTTCAGCAGGGCTGACGCCGATCTGCTCCAGAAATGCTGGATTCGCCTCCAGAAAGCAGCCGTCCGAAAGACGCGCGATGACCAGCATGTCAGGACACTGCGCAAACACCGAGGCGAACTTCCCTTCCGAAAGACGCAGCGCCTCTTCGGTTTGCTTGGCTTCGCTGATGTCGATCATCAGCCCCCGCATCACAGGCTCTCGGCCATAGCCGATCATGCTTACGATGTCTCGAATCCAGACCACCCTGCCGTCGGCGCTCAGGACTCGATAATCGACGCTGTGATCGTTGCCTTCCGCCACCTCCCGGTCGCAATAGGCCTGGGCGTAGTCGACGTCCTCCGGATGAACGATACTCCGCCAGAATCCGGGCCTTCGCCATTGGTGCAGCGGATACCCCAACAAATCCTGCGCGTGGGGCGAGACATAGTTGTAGGAATAGTCGTGGGTATTGGCTTCCCACGCGATGGCCGAGAGGCTCTCGATCATCCCGCGATAGTGATACTCGCTGCTGCGCAGTTCTTGTTCCAGGGCGATTCGGCGGGAGATCTCCGAACTGAGACGACGGTTGATCCGCACCACGATGGCCAGTACCGTCGTCAGAAACAGCAATCCGGGCAGTCCGATGAGCAGAAATTCGTGCCAGAGCTTGCTGCGCTCACTGGAGTGAGTGGCCGCCTGCGAGGCGGAGGGCGAATCGTCCAGTCCGCTGAATTGTTCGGGTTGGCGACTTTGATCGATACCCGCAAATCGGTCGCTGATCAAGTCAGTGGGCAGATGAAGACTTATACCGGGTGCATTCCCGGGTGCATTCCCGGGTTCAGTATCCTCGCTGGGCAGCCACTCCTGATGCATCCCTTGCCCGTTTTCCCCGTCGTGAAGCGATGCCTGGGCGGTGACAGCAGCGGGGGCGAGCACGCATAAGAGAGCAATGGCCGGCATCCAAATCATGGCAGCCTCGGTGATTCATGGGTGAGAATCAACCGAGTGTAGTCGGGCTGGACAACAGTGGCACTCTGCCGGAAATTTATTCCTTAAAACGCAAAACCCCCAGCAATGCCGGGGGTTTTGGTACGACGTGTCGCTTACTCGTCGAGGAACGAGCGCAGGTGTTCGCTTCGCGTCGGGTGACGCAGCTTGCGCAACGCCTTGGCTTCTATCTGACGGATACGTTCACGGGTAACATCGAACTGCTTACCGACTTCCTCGAGGGTGTGGTCGGTGTTCATGTCGATACCGAAACGCATACGCAGGACCTTGGCTTCACGAGCGGTGAGGCCCGACAGCACTTCGCGCGTCGCTTCTTTCAAGCTCTCTACCGTGGCGACATCGATTGGCGACTGCATGGTCGAGTCTTCGATGAAGTCACCCAGGTGCGAGTCTTCGTCGTCACCGATCGGGGTTTCCATGGAGATCGGCTCTTTAGCGATCTTCAATACCTTGCGGATCTTGTCCTCGGGCATTTCCATGCGTTCGCCCAGCTCTTCCGGCGTCGGTTCGCGACCCATTTCCTGCAACATCTGACGGGAAATGCGGTTGAGCTTGTTGATCGTCTCGATCATGTGCACCGGGATACGGATGGTGCGTGCCTGGTCAGCGATCGAGCGAGTGATTGCCTGACGAATCCACCAGGTGGCGTACGTCGAGAACTTGTAACCGCGACGGTATTCGAACTTGTCCACCGCCTTCATCAGACCGATGTTGCCTTCCTGGATCAGATCGAGGAATTGCAGGCCACGGTTGGTGTACTTCTTGGCGATCGAGATCACCAGACGCAGGTTGGCTTCAACCATTTCTTTCTTCGCGCGGCGGGCCTTGGCCTCACCGATCGACATCCGACGGTTGATGTCCTTGATTTCCAGGATGGTCAGGCCGGTTTCTTCTTCCAGCGCGGTCAGCTTTTGCTGGCAACGTTGAATGTCGGCCTGAAGCCGACCAATGGCTTCAGCGTATTTGCTTTTGCCTTTGGCCAGCCCGTCTGTCCAGCTCTGGTCAACTTCATTGCCCGGGAACTGGCGAAGGAAGTCGGCGCGCGGCATGCGTGCATCACGAACACACAGCTGCATGATGGCGCGTTCTTGCGCACGCAGACGCTCAAGGGCACCGCGAACACGCTCAACCAGACCTTCAAACTGTTTCGGAACCAGCTTGATCGGCATGAACAGCTCGGCCAGGGCCAGCAGTTCAGCGTTGGCCTGCTTGCTGCCGCGGCCGTGCTTTTTCAGGGCCTTGAGGGCAATGGCCATCTGGTCTGAAACGGCACCGAAGCGCTGGGCGGCGATGACTGGGTCCGGTCCACTTTCGACCTCGTCCTCTTCATCGTCGGAAGCGTCTTCTTCTTCGTCGTCAGCACCTTCGGCTTTCTCGGCCTTCGGGTCGACTGGTGGCGGGACTTCGGCTGGCGGCGCGATGCCGTCGTCCGGGTCGATATAGCCGCTCAGGACGTCGGACAGACGACCGCCTTCGGTAGTAACGCGAGTGTACTCGGAGAGAATGTGCTCAACCGTGCCAGGGAAGTGCGCGATCGCGCCCATCACTTCACGGATGCCTTCTTCGATACGCTTGGCGATTTCGATTTCGCCTTCACGCGTCAGAAGCTCGACCGTACCCATTTCACGCATGTACATGCGCACTGGGTCAGTCGTGCGACCGATGTCGGTCTCGACCGCAGCCAACGCTGCAGCGGCTTCTTCAGCGGCTGCCTCGTCAGTGTCGGCGTCGGCCAACATAAGGGCGTCCGCATCCGGAGCACTCTCGTGTACGGGGATCCCCATGTCGTTGATCATGCGGATGATGTCTTCCACCTGCTCAGGATCTGAAATATCCTCAGGCAGGTGGTCGTTGACCTCTGCGTAAGTCAGATACTTCTGCTCACGACCCAGGGTGATCAACTCTTTGATACGAGACTGCTGTTGCGCTTTTCCGGACATAACACCCTATCCACTGAAGGTCTTGGCGGGCAAAAAACAAGCCGGGGATTATACCCGAGCTATGACCTCACACGCCAGTTGAGGTCGGGGTTTGTGCAGGAACTTTGCGATTTAACAGGTTGAGCAGCTGAACTTTTTCTTCTGCGCTCAGGCCTGACTGCCGTTCCTTCCTGATCAATTGCTCCAGATGTCGCTCGCGTTGGCGGGCAGACAAGCTAGTTATAGTGTCGAAAAACTGTTGTTCAAGGTTATCGGCCGATATCAGCCATTCCTTTTCCGCCAGTTGACGCAATAATCGTCCTTGATCGGTGCCATGCCAGCGGGCAATCAACTGCATCGTGCGCAGCTTCGGGTTTTTCTGTGTAGCGTCAATCAGTGCCACGAGAAGCTGCGAATAAACGTTTTCTTCATCGGCGAACGTACTGGCGTTGGCGACCTGTGCCGACAGCTCAGGGTGGTGCAGTAGCGTTCTGAGTGCTGTCAGCGCCGGTGGCTCTACCGTCGCCGGTGTGCGTGGACCGCGAGGTTCGAAATCAGGACGCTTGCCGTTCTTGTCCCATTTCTTGCCTTTGTCCCACGGCTTCTTGTCCCATTTCTTCTGCTGACCGCCCGGCGCGTTCGGTGTCCATTCCTGCTGCGCCTGATAGTCGTGCTGCTGGTAATCGCCGTAATCCGGCACGGCCTCGTAATCGAAGCCGGGATCGTAGCTGGGCTGAGCTTCCGCCGGCGCAGACTGCATCAACTGGTTGACCGCAGCGGTGTCCAGCCCGGTGATTTCTTTCAGGCGCCGACGCATCAATTCGCGCAAATTGGCGCCCGGCACTTTTTCGATCAGCGGCGCGGCCAGCGTCACCATATGCGCCTTGCCTTCCAGGGAGCGCGGATCGGCCTCCTTGGTCAGTTGCTCGAAAAAATAGTCGGCCAGCGGTTGTGCGTGCTGGTTGATTCGCGCCTTGAACGCGTCAGTGCCTTCGGCGCGCACCAAGGTGTCGGGATCTTCCCCTTCGGGCAGAAACAGAAACCTCGCGCGCCGGCCATCCTGCAAGCCGGGAATCGTTGCTTCCAGTGCACGCCAGGCGGCATTTCGGCCAGCCTGGTCGCCGTCGAAGCAGAACAGCACGTTCGGTACCACACGAAACAGCCGCTTCAAATGCTCTTCACTGGTCGCCGTACCCAGTGTCGCAACGGCATTGCGCAAGCCTTGTTGGGCCAGTGCAATGACGTCCATGTAACCTTCGACGACGATAATCTCGTCCAGGTTACGGTTAAATTTGCGAGCTTCGAATAAACCGTACAACTCCTGACCCTTATGAAACACCGGGGTTTCAGGAGAGTTCAGGTATTTAGGCTTGTCGTCGCCCAGTACCCGCCCGCCAAATGCGATCACACGGCCGCGGCTGTCGCGAATGGGGAACATCACCCGGTCGCGAAAGCGGTCGTAGCGTTTGCCGGTTTCGGCGTTTTCGATCAGCAAGCCAGCGTCGATCATCGCCTTCTGCTGAAGGGTGTCGCTGCTTAAGTGCTTGTAGAGGTTATCCCAGCCAGGAGGGGCGAAGCCCAGTCCGAAGTCGCGGGCGATCTCGCCTGACAGGCCACGGCCTTTCAGGTATTCCACCGCGGATTTTCGCGTTGGATGGCTTTTCAGCGCAGCCCGGTAAAAGTCGGCGGCGGCGGTTAGCAGAGGGTAAAGCGGCGAATCAGTAGGCTGGCGGGGCTTTTGCCCTTTTACGCCTTGTTCGCGAGGAACTTCCATCCCGGCGGCTTTGGCCAGGTCTTCGACGGCCTGGGGGAAATCCAGGTTGTCGTGGTCCATGATGAAGCCGAGGGCATTGCCACCCGCGCCACAACCGAAGCAGTAATAAAACTGTTTGTCCGGGCTGACGCTGAACGACGGTGTCTTCTCTTTATGGAAAGGACAACAGGCGCTGAAGTTCTTGCCGGTCTTTTTTAATTGAACGCGTGAGCTGACAACATCGACGATGTCGGTGCGGTTCAGGAGGTCGTCAATAAAACCTTGGGGAATCAGTCCGGCCATGGCGTTCTCATCATCAGGCGCCCCGCCAGAAAGATCGTGGCGAATCCAAACCGTAACGACGGTTGCTTGGTCAGTGTAGACGGGTCAACGCGGCCTGAATCAGGCTGGAAGAAATCGACGGGGTTTGTCTCGGTCGCATCTGCGGCGTCAACAGCCTCTGTCTTGTGTTGCTTGAACAGTGTTGCTTGAGGCTAGAACTGCAACTGCCGACAGCCCGGCTTTGAAGGCCGGGCAAGGCAGAAGCTTGCGTCAGACGTCTGTATTAATACAGACGAACGGCGCGGCGCTGTTCGCGCTGTACTTTCTTGGCGTGACGCTTAACAGCAGCTGCTGCTTTACGCTTACGCTCAGAAGTCGGCTTCTCGTAAAATTCGCGGCTACGAACTTCAGCCAGAACACCGGCTTTTTCGCAGGAGCGCTTGAAACGACGCAGAGCTACGTCGAAGGGTTCGTTCTCTTTAACTTTGACGGCTGGCATCCAGAGCTACCTTCATTCATTACCGGGGTCAACGCTTATTGCAACGCTTGCACTAAGTACGTCGGTTTTTAAGGGTTGCGGATGTTAACCCCTTGCTTCGCGGAATGCAAAGCCTCTGATCGAAAAGCACTGGTCGCAGGCATGAGCGGTGACTATTATGCGCGCCTTCGAATTCAGCCTCCACAAGGCGTACCCCATGCTAGTACTGGGAATGGAAACTTCCTGCGATGAGACCGGTGTCGCGCTGTACGACAGCGAACGCGGGCTGCTTGCCGATGCATTATTCAGCCAGATTGACCTGCACCGCGTCTATGGCGGCGTGGTCCCGGAGCTTGCCTCGCGTGACCATGTAAAACGCATGCTGCCCTTGATTCGTCAGGTGTTGGCCGAGGCCGACTGCGCCGTGACCGAGATCGATGCCATTGCCTACACCGCTGGCCCCGGGCTGGTCGGGGCCCTGCTGGTGGGTGCCTCGTGCGCACAGGCTCTGGCGTTCGCGTGGGACATCCCGGCACTGGGTGTTCACCACATGGAAGGGCATTTGCTCGCACCGATGCTGGAGGAAAATCCTCCTGAGTTTCCGTTCGTCGCTTTGTTGGTTTCCGGCGGCCATACGCAGCTGGTTCGCGTCGATGGCATTGGTCTTTATGAGCTGCTGGGTGAGACCCTGGACGACGCCGCCGGCGAAGCCTTCGACAAAACCGCGAAAATGATGGGCCTGAATTACCCTGGCGGTCCGGAGATTTCCCGTCTGGCGCAATCCGGTGTGGCCGGGCGTTTTGTCTTTCCGCGTCCGATGACGGATCGTCCCGGGCTGGATTTCAGCTTCAGCGGCCTGAAAACCTTCTCCCTGAACACCTGGCAGCAGTGCCAGAGCGCCGGGGACGACAGCGAGCAAACCCGTTGCGACATCTCACTGGCCTTCCAGCAGGCGGTGGTGGACACTTTGACCATCAAGTGCAAACGCGCGCTGAAGCAGACCGGGTTGAAACGTCTGGTCATTGCCGGCGGCGTGAGCGCAAACAAGGCGTTGCGCCTGTCGCTGGAACAGATGCTCGAAGGCCTGGGCGGAAATGTCTATTACGCGAGGCCCGAGTTCTGCACCGACAACGGCGCGATGATCGCCTTTGCCGGCTGCCAGCGATTGCAGGCAGGGCAGAGGGAAAGTCTGAGCATTACCGTGCAGGCGCGCTGGCCAATGGAGCAGCTGCCAGGTCTTTAATGGCAAGGCAGCGCAAGCCACGGGTTGGGCCTCTGACAGGTGTCGTTTCAGAAATGCCGTTCGCGCCCCGCAAACAGGTCGCGTAGATTGCCCCGATGGCGCCAGACGATGAGCAGCGTCAGTACGCTCATCGGCAGCAAGGCGTGGGGTTCCTGCCAGGCAAGCAGCGGCAGCGTCAGCGGCGTGGCGATCAACGACGCCAGTGAGCTGGTGCGAGTGAGGTAGAACGTCAGCAGCCAGGCGCCGATGGCGAGCAGGGCAGCTGGCGGATACAAGGCCAGCAACATGCCGGCGGCCGTGGCCACGCCCTTGCCGCCGCGGAAACGAAAGTAAAGCGGGAACAGATGCCCCAGGACGGCGCACAGACCGATCCAGGCTTGCAGGCGTGGGTCGAGGCTCAGAGCTCTGGCGATCAGCACCGGGATCATGCCTTTGCAGACGTCGCCAACCAAGGTCAGCACCGCGAGCTTCTTGCCGGCCACGCGCAGCATGTTGGTGGCGCCGGCGTTGCCCGACCCACTGGCGCGCGGGTCCGGGCGACCGGTTATGCGGCTGATCAGGATGGCGAAGGACAGTGAGCCGAGCAGGTAGGCGAGGACCGCCAGTAACCAAAACATGCTAACCATTCCGGGCGAGGTTGCCTTGATTCTAACGGCGCATTGCGCCCTTGTCGTGCAGCGGAGAGATAGGCTTGGACAGAGTTTTCATTGAAGGTCTGGAGGTCGATACCGTCATCGGCGCCTACGACTGGGAGCGTGGCATTCGCCAGTGCCTGCGTCTGGACCTGAGTTTTGCCTGGGACAATCGGCCTGCAGCCGCAGGCGATGACCTGAGCAAAGCGCTCGATTACGCCAGTGTGTCCGCGCGGATTCAGGCGTTCGCCGAAGTCTCTCAATTCCAACTGGTTGAAACCTTTGCCGAGCGTCTGGCCGAAGTGCTCATGAGTGAGTTCAACATTCCCTGGCTGCACCTCAAATTGACCAAGCCGGGAGCCGTGCCAGCGGCGAAGGGCGTTGGGGTGGAGATCGAGCGCGGATGTCGCTGACACGGATTTTTCTGGGACTGGGCAGCAATATCGAGCGGGAGCGCCATCTGTGCGCCGGCCTCGACGCGCTTGCCGGCTTCCTCACCGAGATGACCTGCTCGCCGGTGTTCGAAAGTCATCCGGTGGGGATCAAGAGCGGGCCGTTTTTCAATCTGGTGGTTTCGGCACTGACGGATCTGCCGCTGACTGAACTGGACCGCCGCCTCAAATTCATCGAAGCCGATAACGGGCGTTATGCCCCTGATCGCAAAGGTTTGCCGCTGGATATTGATGTCCTGCTGTATGGCGAGCAGGTCGGCAACTTCGACGGCCTGATTCTGCCCCGCGCCGAAATCCTCAAAAATGCGTTCGTGCTGTGGCCGTTGTCGCTGATCGCGCCGCAACGCCTGCACCCTGAGGCCGGCGTCTCGTTTGCCCAGCTTTGGGCCGACGCGAACATCGATCAGAAACTCTGGCCGGTTGCCTTCGAATGGCGTGGCGAGCCACTCACCCCGGCCCTCCTGCTGGCTGCGGTGTAAACAGGCGGCTGAGAGGGCGCCGACTGAGCCGCAGCCAACTCAGCGGCTTAGCGCTGATAAGACGCCTTGTACACCTTCAGCGTATCCAGCCGCTCCCGCTTGAGCGCTTCGCCCAGTTGTTGGCCCTGAAAACCTTTCTCCAATAGCGGCTGAACCGCCACTTGCCGGGCCGCCTCAGCCGCGCCGCGCAGATATTCGGCTTGCGGGTACGTGCGCTCCTCAAACCCCTTGCGGCCTCGGGCGTCCATTTCGCAGGCGGCGATGAATTCCTCGAAACGCTGCGGTCGGCGATACACGTCAAAGCTCTGCAGCAAGTCCAGCAATGTCGACGGCTTCAATTCCAGCGCGCGATGGCCGTGGGTGTGGTATTCGCCCACCAGCAGCGCCAGTTCCTGACAGTCCCTTGGCACCTTAAAACGCTGGTTCATTGCCTTGATCGCTTTGAGCCCTTTGTGCTCATGGGCGATGTGGCGGGGCCATTCCTCTTGCGGCGTGAGTCCCTTGCCCAAATCGTGCAGCAAGCACGCCCAGCGCACGCTTAGCGGCTGGCGGTGCAGGGCGGACTGATGCAACACGCTGAGGACGTGCAAGCCCGTATCGATTTCAGGGTGATGGGCTTCAGGCTGAGGCACGCCAAACAGCGCGTCGACTTCTGGCATGAGTATTTTCAGGGCGCCACATTCACGCAGGACCTCGATGAACACCTGAGGCTCTTTTTCCATCAGCGCGCGGGAAATTTCCTTCCAGCTGCGTTCCGGTGTCAGCGCTTCCAGTTCACCCGAACCGCTCAGCTGACCCATGAGCTCGAGGGTTTCCGGAGCAATGGTGAAACCGTCGGGGGCATAGCGCGCGGCAAAACGGGCCACACGCAGGACGCGCAAGGGATCTTCGGCGAACGCGGGGGAAACGTGACGCAACACTCGGGCTTCGAGGTCCTGCTGGCCATGATAGGGATCAGTCAGCTGGCCGTTCTTGTCTTCGGCAATAGCATTGATGGTCAGGTCGCGGCGGATCAGATCTTGCTCCAGCGTGACGTCCGGGTGGGCGTGAAAAACAAAGCCGCCGTATCCCTTGCCGGTCTTGCGCTCGGTGCGAGCCAGCGCGTATTCCTCACCGGTGAGCGGATGCAGGAAGACGGGAAAATCCGTTCCCACCGGGCGGTAGCCCTTTACCAGCATCTCTTCAGTCGATGCACCCACTACCACCCAGTCGATGTCAGTGACCGGTTTGCCAAGCAGGCGATCGCGTACTGCGCCGCCAACTTTATAAATCTGCATAAAAAAGCCTCCGTGAGGGCGACAGGATAAACCTTAAGTCGCGATCGCGGAGGCTGGAAACGCTCATGGTTTATAAGTGGACGACCGCCAGGTCCAGCCGGGGATATTCACTGTCAGCGTGTTCGCTTCTCGGCGGCACATGGTGGACTTTCATGACCTGGTCGCCCTGCAGCGTCTCCAGATGGATATCAAAACCCCACAGCCGGTGCAGGTGCTTCAGCACTTCGTCCGTCGAATCGCCAAGGGGTTTGCGGTCGTGCTGTTGATGACGCAGGGTCAGGGAGCGGTCGCCGCGACGGTCGATGCTGTAGATCTGCACGTTGGGTTCGCGGTTGCCGAGGTTGTATTGCGCGGCGAGGGTTTCACGAATCACCTTGTAGCCGGTTTCATCGTGGATGGCGGGCACGAGGAGGTCGTCCTTCTGATCATCGTCCAGGATGCTGAACAGCTTCAGGTCACGAATCACCTTGGGCGACAGGTACTGCAGGATGAAGCTCTCGTCCTTGAAGCTGCTCATCGCAAACTTCACCGCCGTCAGCCAGTCGGTGCCGGCCAGATCAGGAAACCAGTGGCGGTCTTCTTCGGTCGGGTGCTCGCACATCCGCCGGATGTCCTGATACATCGCAAACCCCAGCGTGTAGGGATTGATACCGCTGTAGTAAGGACTGTCGAAGCCCGGCTGGTAGACAACACTGGTGTGGGAAGTCAGGAATTCCAGCATGAAGCCGTCAGTCACCAGCCCTTCGTCGTACAGATCATTCATCAGCGTGTAATGCCAAAACGTCGCCCATCCCTCGTTCATCACCTGGGTCTGACGCTGCGGGTAAAAATACTGGGCGATTTTGCGCACGATGCGCACGACTTCACGCTGCCAGGGCTCCAGCAACGGCGCGTGTTTTTCGATGAAGTAAAGGATGTTTTCCTGAGGTTCGGCGGGGAAACGCGAGAAATCCTCTTTGTCGTTCTTGCTCGCGCTTTTCGGAATCGTGCGCCACAGATCGTTGATCTGTTTCTGCAGGTGCTCCTCCCGGTCCTTCATGCGGCGCCGTTCTTCCTCAGCCGAAATGGGGTAGGGCCGCTTGTAGCGATCCACGCCGTAGTTCATCAGCGCGTGGCAGGAATCGAGCAAATCCTCGACCGCGTCGATCCCGTGGCGCTCTTCGCACTGCATGATGTACTGCTTGGCGAAGACCAGGTAATCGATGATCGAGCTGGCGTCGGTCCAGGTGCGGAACAGGTAGTTGCCTTTGAAAAAGCTGTTATGCCCGTAGCAGGCATGGGCCACCACCAGCGCCTGCATGCAGATGGTGTTCTCTTCCATCAGATAGGCGATACACGGGTCGGAGTTGATGACGATCTCGTAAGCCAGACCCATCTGCCCGCGCGAGTAGGATTTCTCCGTGCTGAGGAAGTGCTTGCCGTAGGACCAATGGTGATAACCCAGCGGCATGCCGACGGACGCATAGGCATCCATCATTTGCTCGGCGGTGATCACCTCGATCTGATTTGGGTAAGTGTCCAGCGCGTACCGTTCGGCGATGCGGCTGATCTCCCGGTCGTATGCCTGGATCAGTTCGAACGTCCACTCTGAACCCGTGGAGAGGGGTTGGCGCTTCTGCTCTCTAGCGGTCATGTCACTAACCTGCGCTGGAAGAGTTCACGGAACACCGGATAGATATCACCGGCAGAGACCAGCTGCTGCTGGGCGAACGTGTCGGCGAAGGCTTCGCCGATGCGCTCGTATTCGAACCACAGCGCCTGATGTTCGCGCGGGGTGATTTCGACGTAGGTGTAGTACTGCACGAACGGCATGATCTGTTTGATCAGGATGTCGCGGCAAATGGGTGAGTCATCGTTCCAGTTGTCGCCGTCCGAGGCCTGGGCTGCGTAAATGTTCCATTCGTTGGTGGGGTAGCGCTCGGCCATGATCTCCTGCATCAGCTTCAATGCGCTGGACACGATAGTGCCGCCGGTTTCCCGAGAATAGAAAAACTCCTCTTCGTCGACTTCCCGCGCGCTCGTGTGGTGGCGGATGAAGACCACTTCGATCTTGTCGTAGTTACGTTTGAGGAACAGGTACAGCAGGATGAAAAAGCGCTTGGCAATGTCCTTGGTCGCCTGGGTCATCGACCCGGAAACGTCCATTAGACAGAACATCACGGCTTTGGAGCTGGGGTTGGGCTGTTTGACCAGCAGGTTGTATTTGAGGTCGAAGGTGTCCAGGTACGGGACACGGCGGATGCGTGCCTGAAGTTTCGCGGCCTCGATTTCCAGTTCCTGAATGTCACCGAAGTTATCCGGCTCCTCGATCCTCAGGCGCTCCAGTTCGGCCTGCACCTGCCGCAGCTTGGCCCGGCTGCTGCCGGACAGCGCGATACGCCGCGCATGTGCCGAGCGCAACGTGCGGATGATGTTAATCCGTGAAGGGTTGCCTTCGTTGCTGATGCCTGCGCGAACGGTTTTGAAAGTGTCAGTGCCACTCAGGTTGCGCTTGACCAGATTGGGCAGCTCCAGGTCCTCGAACATGAATTCGAGAAACTCTTCCTGGGTGATCTGGAACACGAACTCATCCATGCCTTCGCCTGAATTGCCCGCCTTGCCAGGCCCTTTGCCACCGCCACCCCCTTGGGGGCGTGCGATGTGCTCACCGGTGGTGAACTCCTTGTTACCCGGATGAACCACCGTTTGCTTGCCGCCGCGACCATGATGAAGCACCGGCTCGTCAATATCCCGCCCCGGGATACTGATCTGTTCGCCGTGCTCCATGTCAGTAATGGAGCGCCGGCTGACGGCTTCTTCAACTGCCTTCTTGATGTGATCACGGTAACGACGCAGAAACCGCTGCCGATTTACCGTGCTCTTGTTCTTGCCATTGAGACGTCGGTCGATCACATAGCTCATAGGCCCCTCCGGGGAGCTTCAAGTGGTGAGCTGCAAGCTGCAAGTAGAAGCGGCTATCCGGGTAGCAGATTTGACGCGCTTTCTTCCTGCAGCTTGTCGCTTGACGCTTGCAGCTGCCTTACTGCGATTTCCGGACCCGCAGGTACCATTCGGAAAGAAGCCTTACCTGTTTATCGGTGTAGCCCCGCTCGACCATTCGTGTGACGAAGTCGTTGTGCTTCTGCTGATCCTCTTTGCTGGCCTTCGCGTTGAAGCTGATGACCGGCAGCAGGTCTTCGGTATTCGAGAACATCTTCTTCTCGATCACCACCCGCAGCTTCTCGTAGCTCAGCCAGGTCGGGTTCTTGCCGTTATTGTTGGCGCGGGCGCGCAGCACGAAGTTGACGATCTCGTTGCGGAAGTCTTTCGGGTTGCTGATACCTGCCGGTTTCTCGATCTTTTCCAGTTCCTCGTTCAACGCCACCCGGTTGAGGATCTCGCCGGTTTCCGGATCGCGATATTCCTGGTCCTGAATCCAGAAGTCGGCGTACAGCACGTAGCGGTCAAAGATGTTCTGTCCATATTCGCTGTAGGACTCGAGGTAGGCGGTCTGGATTTCCTTGCCGATGAACTCGATGTAGCGCGGCGCCAGGTATTCCTTGATGAAGCGCAAATAACGCTCGCGGGTTTCGGCCTGAAACTGCTCCTGCTCAATCTGCTGCTCCAGGACGTACAGCAAATGAACCGGGTTGGCGGCAATTTCGTGAGGATCGAAGTTGAAGACCTTCGACAGGATCTTGAACGCGAATCGGGTCGAGAGACCGTTCATGCCTTCGTCGACACCGGCGCTGTCGCGGTATTCCTGAATCGACTTGGCTTTCGGGTCGGTGTCCTTGAGGTTCTCGCCGTCGTACACCCTCATCTTCGAATAGATGTTGGAGTTGTCAGGCTCCTTAAGCCGCGACAGCACGGTGAACTGCGCGAGCATTTTCAGGGTGTCCGGCGCGCAATGGGCTTTGGCCAGAGAGCTGTTGAACAGCAACTTGTCGTAAATCTTGATCTCGTCATTAACGCGCAGGCAGTACGGCACCTTCACGATGTAAATCCGGTCGATGAACGCTTCGTTGTTCTTGTTGTTGCGGAAGCTGTGCCATTCCGATTCGTTGGAGTGGGCCAGCAAAATACCGGTGAACGGAATCGCGCCCAGGCCTTCGGTACTGTTGTAGTTACCTTCCTGAGTGGCGGTCAGCAGCGGGTGGAGCACCTTGATCGGCGCCTTGAACATTTCCACGAATTCCATCAGGCCCTGGTTGGCCCGGCACAGTGCGCCCGAATAGCTGTAAGCGTCGGCGTCGTTCTGCGGGTATTCCTCGAGCTTGCGGATATCGACCTTACCCACCAGCGCCGAAATGTCCTGGTTGTTCTCGTCACCGGGCTCGGTTTTGGCGACGGCAATCTGGTTAAGGATGGAAGGGTAGAGCTTCACCACTTTGAATTGACTGATGTCGCCGCCGAACTCGGCCAGCCGTTTGGTCGCCCATGGCGACATGATGGTGTTCAGGTACCGGCGCGGGATGCCGTAGTCCTCTTCGAGGATCGTCCCGTCTTCGGTGGGTTTGAACAGGCCCAAAGGGGATTCGAAAACCGGTGACCCTTTGATGGCGTAGAACGGTACTTTTTCAACCAGCGATTTGAGTTTTTCAGCCAGGGACGATTTACCACCGCCTACCGGGCCGAGCAGGTAAAGGATCTGTTTCTTCTCTTCAAGGCCTTGGGCGGCGTGGCGGAAGTACGAGACGATTTGCTCGATGCAGTCTTCCATGCCGTGGAATTCTTCGAACGCGGGATAGCGCCGAATGACCTTGTTGGAGAAGATTCTGGACAGCCTCGAATTGGTCGACGTGTCGAACAACTCAGGCTCACCGATGGCCATCAGCAGACGTTCTGCGGCGGAAGCGTATGCGCTGCGGTCGGTTTTGCAGAGCTCCAGATACTCCTGTAGCGAGAGCTCTTCCTGCCGTGTCGATTCAAAGCGTTGTTGGAAGTGGCTAAAAATACTCATGACGTCACCTCGCTCGATACGTGGAGCCGGCGGCGGATCGTCAGTTGATGCTGGATGGCAGCCGATCACGCGGCTGCCATTACCCCCCAAACACCATAAAAGTAGCGACCGATGACCCACGCGCCGGTGTACCGGCTCTCCCCTGATTCGGATGGCCTGAGCCTAAGAGTAGTTCGGATTCGGGCACAGAAAGAAGCGATGGGTATGAAGAGGGCATACCCGTTCGTCAGAAGAGGGCGCGAGCCCGCGTAGGACGCGGGATAGCGGCCAGCAAAAATATTTTTCGATCAGCCTTGTGCGGTTTCTTCGGGAAATTTGGTTTTCCACAACTCGAAACCGCCATCCATGCTGTAGACCTCGGAGAAGCCCTGACCCACAAGATAGGCTGCTGCGCTCTGGCTGGAATTGCCGTGATAGCAGAGGACGACCAACGGTTTGTCCAGATCGGCCTGACGGATGAAGTCGGCGATGGAATGGTTGTCGAGGTGATGGGAGTCCGGAATGTGCTGGGTCGCGTAGGTCTGCGCGTCCCGTACGTCCACCAGCACCGCGCCTTGTTCGCGCAGGGCATGGACTTGTTCGGGTGAAATGCGTTTGAAGTCAGTCATGGCTCGGGCTCCTGGGCCGTCGGGTCCTCGAACGGTCGAGAACGTAGGGGGAATTACTGCTGCAGCGGAATTGGCTCGTTGACGGAGGATGTCGCAGGAGCGGGTGCCTTTGCGTTGCCACGCTCGTCGCATTCGCAACGAATCAGCACGCGGGTATCAACGTTGAGCAGCGTCATCGCGCCGCCCCAGACACAGCCCGTGTCCAGCGCATACACCCCGGGCTCGTCACATTGGCCTTCAAGTGCGGCCCAGTGGCCGAAAATGATACCCACGCCTTTGGTCTTGCGCTCTTTGTGCTTGAACCACGGCGCGTAGCCCGCCGGCGCACTGTCGAGACCTTCCTTGCTTTTGAGATCAAGGTTGCCGTCGCTGGTGCAAAAACGCATGCGCGTGAAGTAGTTGGTAATGACCCGCAGCCGGGTGACGCCCTGCAAATCCTTGTCCCACTTCGCAGGTTCATTGCCATACATGCCGTCGAGAAAAGGCTCGAAGCGATTGTCATCGCGCAGCGCCTGCTCGACTTCTTCGGCGCAGCGCAGCGCTTTTTTCAGCGTCCATTGCGGCGGGATTCCGGCATGCACCAGTGCGATATCGCGTTCGGCGTCGTAATGCATCAGCTTCTGTTGGCGCAGCCAGTCGAGCAGCACGACGGCGTCCGGCGCTTCCAGAATCTCCCGCAGCGTGTCGCCTTTCTTCAGGCGCTCTATATTGCGGCCGGCAGCCAGCAGGTGCAGGTCATGATTACCCAGCACGCAGACGACCGAGTCGCGCATGGCATAGAGATAACGCAGGGTTTCCAGTGACTGCGGGCCTCGGTTGACGAGGTCGCCGACCAGCCAGAGCGTGTCTTTGCCGGGCTCGAATGCAACGCGCTCGAGCAGGCACTTCAGCGGTTCAAGGCAGCCTTGCAGGTCACCGACTGCGTAAACCGCCATCAGTGAAGCGCCCCCGGTACGGCCAGACGGAAGGGAGCGATGACAGCGTCGAAGCGCTTGCCGTCTTCTCCGAGCATTTGATAAGTGCCCTGCATGTTGCCCACCTTGGTGGTCATCACGGTGCCGCTGGTGTAGGTGTGGCTTTGTCCTGGCTGGATCAGCGGTTGCTGGCCCACGACGCCGTCGCCGCGAACCTCTTCAACCTGACCGTCACCGTCGGTGATCACCCAATGGCGTGACAGCAGCTTGGCTGGCAGTTCGCCGTTGTTGTGCACGGTGATGGTGTAGGCGAAGGCGAAGCGGTTGTGCTCAGGCTGCGATTGTTCCGCCAGGAAACGGGTCTCGACGCTGACGTCGACCTGGTAACGAGAATCAGACATGCAAGAGGCCTTAAAAGCGAAAGCGGAGAAAGCCGGAAGTGGCCAGGTTGGAAATCAGTCTAGGACATGTCGCGGATAAGCAAGTACTCAGGCTTTGACCGGACATGTCCCCAGAAGGTCAGGCGACGACAGGCTTTTCGCTGAGCGTGTCGGCCAGGCGAACAAACGCCGCCAGGTCCAGCTGTTCTGGACGCAAGCTGCCATCGACGCCGGCTTCAGTGATTTCCTCGCTGGTCAGCAGGGCCTTCAACGTGTTGCGCAGGGTCTTGCGGCGCTGGTTGAACGCTTCGCGGACGACCCGCTCAAGGACGCGGTGATCCTTGGCCGGGTGCGGCAGGGTTTCGTGCGGCACAAGACGAACGATGGCCGAATCCACTTTCGGCGGCGGATTGAACGCGCCCGGGCCGACGTTGAACAGATGCTCCACGCGGCAGTGGTACTGAACCATGATCGACAGGCGACCCCAATCCCCGCCGCCAGGACCTGCCGCGAGACGCTCGACCACTTCTTTCTGCAGCATAAAATGCATGTCGCGGATCAGGTGGGCGTTCTGCAGCAGATGGAAAATCAGCGGCGTCGAGATGTTGTATGGCAGGTTGCCGACGACGCGCAGGCTGTTGGGTGCGGCATTCAGGCTGGTGAAGTCGAATTTCAGCGCGTCACCCTGATGCAGGCTGAAATTTGGCTTGCTGCCGAACTGATGCATGAGGATCGGCACGAGGTCTTTGTCGAGCTCGACGACGTCCAGTTGCGCGCCGCTGTTCAGCAGGCCTTGGGTCAGAGCGCCTTGCCCCGGGCCGATTTCCAGCATGCGGTCTTCAGCCTTGGCCCGGATGGAGCGCAGGATCTTGTCGATCACGCCAGCGTCATGCAGGAAGTTCTGGCCAAAACGCTTGCGCGCCTTGTGTTGGTATTGCTCGTTCATGAATGGGTCTCGGCCATCTGATAGGCGGTTTCCAGAGCGACCCTGAGGCTGCCGGTGTCAATCTTGCCGGTGCCCGCCAGATCCAGCGCCGTGCCGTGATCCACGGAGGTGCGAATGATCGGCAGGCCCAGCGTGATGTTGACGGCGGCGCCGAAGCCTTTGTACTTCAGCACGGGCAGGCCCTGGTCGTGGTACATCGCCAGCACTGCGTCGCAGTGCTCCAGATATTTGGGGGTAAAGAGCGTGTCGGCGGGCAGCGGGCCATATAGATCCAGGCCCTCGCTGCGCAGAAGCGCCAGAGTAGGTTCGATGATGTCGATTTCTTCGCGGCCCAGATGCCCGCTTTCGCCGGCATGGGGGTTGAGGCCACAGACCAGAATCCGCGGGTGGGCGATGCCGAACTTGTTGACCAGATCCGCGTGCAGGATGCGCGTCACACGCTCAAGCCGTTCAGCAGTGATCGCATCGGCAACGTCACGCAGGGGCAGGTGAGTGGTCACCAGCGCCACGCGCAGATCTCCGGTCGCCAGCATCATCACCACCTGTTCGGTGTGGGTCAGCTCGGCAAGGAATTCAGTGTGGCCGGAGAACGGGATGCCACTGTCGTTGATCACGCCCTTGTGCACCGGCGCTGTGATCATGCCCGCGAAGTGGCCATCGATGCAGCCCTGGCCTGCTCGGATCAGGGTTTCGAGCACGAAACCACCGTTGGCCTTGTCGAGCTGGCCGGCCACGACTGGCGCCTGAATCGGCGTGTCCCAGACATACAGACTGCCAGCGGGGGCGGGGGCATCAGGCCATGCGGCGGGTGTGACGGGGATCAGGCTGACAGCCACGCCCAGCTGGGCGGCCCGCTCGGTGAGCAGGTCGCAGCTGGTAATGGCAATCAGGGGATGGGGCTGGGACTGCGCGGCGAGGAGCAGGCAAAGGTCAGGGCCTATGCCGGCCGGCTCGCCGGGTGTCAGGGCGAAACGCTGTGGTTTCACTTGGCCGCCTGATCAGCTCCGGGGAGCTTGATCTCGACGTAGGCTTCATCACGGATCTGACGCAACCAGGTTTGCAGTTCTTCGTCGTACTTGCGGTTACGCAGCACGGTCATCGCCTGTTGCTCACGCGCCTGACTGGTACTGTCAGTCGAGCGACGGCCGAGGACTTCCAGAACGTGCCAGCCGAATTGGGTCTCGAACGGCTTGGACACGACACCCTGAGCGGTCTCGTCCATGACGTCGCGGAACTCCGGAACCAGCGAGCGCGGGTCAACCCAGTTCATGTCGCCGCCGTTAAGCGCCGAACCCGGGTCTTCGGAGAAGGCCTTCGCCAGTTCGCCGAAGTCTTCGCCATTCTGGATGCGGTCGTAGATACGTTGAGCCAGCAACTTGGTTTCAGCCGGGCTGCGGATTTCGCTTGGCTTGATCAGGATGTGACGAACGTGAACCTCGTCGCGCATCTGGGTCTGAGTCTCGCCGCCGCGTTTTTCCACCAGTTTGAGAATGATGAAGCCGCCCGGTGTACGCGCAGGAGGGGTAACCTCGCCCGGACGCATCGACGACAGCATGTCGCCGAACGGAGGCGGCAGCTGAGCGGCTTTACGCCAGCCCATGTCACCACCGTCCAGAGCACTTTCACTGGCCGAAGACGCGATCGCCATCTGCTCGAAGTTCGCGCCTTGTTGCAGCTTGCCGTAGAGGTCCTTGGCTTTGGCTGCAGCGGCCTGAATCTGATCCGACGTCGCGCTGTCCGGCGTCGGGATCAAGATGTTGGCCAGGTGGAACTCTTCGGAAAACTGAGCTTTGCCCAGATCGGAGGCCAGAAAGTTCTTCACTTCCTGCTCCGAGACCTGGATGCGTTCGGCAACCCGGCGCTGACGCACACGGCTGATGATCATTTCCCGGCGGATCTGCTCACGTGCGCTGGTATAGGACAGCCCGTCGTGGGTCAGTGCAGCCTTGAACTGGTCAACACTCATGTTGTTGCGTTGAGCGATGGTGGCAACTGCCTGGTTCAGCTCTTCATCGCTGATGCGAATGCCGGAGCGTTCGCCGATCTGGATCTGCAGGTTTTCCAGGATCAGACGATCCAGGACCTGAGACTCCAGTGCGCTGGCAGGCGGAACACCTTGCCCGCGCTTGGCGATGGTTTGCTGAACCTCACGGGTGCGCTGGTCGAGCTGGCTTTGCATGACCACGTCGTTGTCGACGATGGCAACTACCTTGTCGATGGTGCGCACTTCAGCGTGCGCAACAGTACCGATAAGCAGCGCGCCCAGCATCAGCGGGCGCAGACAATCAGAAAGCTTGGTCTTCACGTTCACGATAACCTTGGATGCCTTTGTCGAGGAAGCTTTCAACTTTTTGGCCAACGACGCCGCCAAGTCCCTTCAACACGATTTGTAGGAAGACGCCGCGGTCGCCTTTCTCGTTCTGCGGTATCTCTTGGGTGGACTCGTCATAGTCGACCCAGTACCGGTTGATCAGACGCAGCTTCCAGCAGCAGTTGTCATATTCAAAACCACCAAAGGCTTCGAGGGTACGGTCACGGTTGTAGTCGTACTGCCAGCGGGCGATTGCGCTCCACTGCGGAACCACAGGCCAGATGACCGAGAAGTCATGTTGCTGAATCTTGTAGTAGTCCTTGATGACCCTGCCATCCGGGTAGGTGTAATCACCCCCGCCTACGCTCCAGCGACCTGTAGTCTGGTCGTAACGGACCTGGTCGTTGCGATAGCGATACCCGGCGTTGATGACCTTGCCCGGCTCGTCTTCAGGCTGGTAGTGGAACATTGCGCTGCCGGAGCGTGTGCTGCGGCTGTCCGGGTCCCAGTTGAAGTCCGACGTGGCACGCCAGTCGCGGTTGAAGCGGTATTCGTATTCGAGCGCATACGGCGACACGTCGGACTGAGCATCTTTGCGGTCTTCGAAGGCAATACCTGGCAGTTGTACCTTGCGGTCGGCGAAGTACACCGCCTGACCGACACTGACGCGCTGACGTTCGAAGCCGTTGTCTTCGATCCAGCGGTTGGTCACGCCCAGCGACAGTTTGTTTTCGTCGCCAATGCGGTCGGAACCGACGAAGCGGTTGTCGCGAAACAGCGAGGCGTAGTTGAACGTGGTTTCGCCACTGTCGAAGATCGGAATGTCGCTCTGATCTTTCTCTGGAACGTAGAGGTAGTACGCACGAGGTTCCAGAGTCTGGCGGTAGTTTTTACCGAACCAGTTGGTGTTGCGATCAAAGTACAAGCCGCTGTCGACGCTGAAGATCGGCACCGCGCGGTCAACACCGCTGTCGAAGTTCTCACGAGTAGTCGAGTTCAGATTGGCAGCCGAATCCAGGTAGGCCTTGCCTTGCCCGTCCAGATCCAGATCGTACTTGGTGTAAACGTACTTCAGTTTCGGGGTCACAAAACCGTAGCTGGCAGTCAGCGGCAGGCTGATCGACGGCGCGAGGTTCAAGCGGTCGCCGTTCGCGCGAGCCAGACCCGTGACGTTCGTATCCAGTCGATTGCTGAAAATGCCGTCTTCGTCGCTGTACTGGCCAGTGCGCAGATCACGATCAAAGCGAACCAGCTCAGTCTCGTAATCGAACTTGAAGCCTTCAGGGCGATACGGCAGCGAGCCGTTCAGCGTGAGCTGAGGCAAGCGGCCATAAGGCGTGATCTGAGTCACGGTGGTCAGCTGATACTGCTGGGCATTCAACGTCGCGGTGTAGTTGTCACCACGGTAGTAGACCGCACCCTGCTGGTTCAGATAGTCGTGAGTGCTTACGCCTTCCTGACCGCTTTTCAGGTCCTTGAAGTAGTACGGATCACTCACCTTCGTGTAATCGATCTTGCTGGTCAGGCGCGAATCCAGACCACTGCGATCCTGCCAGTTGACCAACCAGCGGGTGTCCTTGTAATCCGACTGCAGCTTGCGATCGTCGTTGTCGTCGTTCAGGTAAGCCGCACCGAACTGACCTTCGCTGGTCTTGGTCAGGTAACGGAACTCGCCTTCCAGCAACATGCCACGCTTGGCCATGTAGGTCGGGTACAACGTGGCGTCATAGTTCGGCGCCAGGTTGAAATAGTACGGGGTGAGCAACGAGAAGCCGGTGTCGGTGCCGGTACCGATGGTCGGTGGCAGGAAGCCGGACTGGCGACGGTCGTCGATCGGGAAATAGATGTAAGGCGTGTACAGGATCGGAATGTCATGAACGCGCAGTGTGGCGTTGGTGGCAGTACCGAAACCGGTGGCCGGGTTCAGGGTGATGTTGTTGCCCTTCACGGTCCACGCGTTGCTGTTCGGTTCGCACGTGGTGTACGTGCCGTCCTTCAAGCGGATGATCGCGTTCTCGGCACGACGAGCGTACAGGGCGTTACCGCGAACGTTGTTTTTGTGCAGCACGTACTCGGCGTTGTCGACTTTGGCTTCGCCGGTGTCGAGCTGGACTTCAGCGTGATCGCCAACGATCAGGGCGCCGTTGTCGCGCAGACGGACATCGCCGTTCAGCTCGCCACGGTTCTCGGCCTGGTGAAGGCTGGCTTCGTCAGCCTCGACCTGCATGCTGCCCTGGCGCATGACGACGTCACCGGCCAGGGTCGCAACTTGCTCTTCCTGCTGATAACGCGAAGCCTTGGCGCCGATGAACGTCGGTGCGTCGCTCTTCGGCGTCTTGTCGTCCATGCCCGGACGGATCGGTTCGATGTAGGCGCCCGAGCAGTACGGACCGGTCTCAGCCAGTTGGGCTGCGGTCAGTTTCTCGCGCGGAACCCAGTCCAGGTGGCTGTAATCGGCGCTGCGCGATTTCAGGCCACGGCCCTTGGCCTCGGTGACCAGCATCGTTTTGGGCACGACTTCGCCGTCGGAAGTGGTGGTCGTCTGAGCGCCATCTGCCGTGCTGCTGTTGGACGAAACACTGTTGGCGTCGTGCACGGGGCGCGGAGGCAACTGGGCTGCGTTGGTTTTCGGAGAGCAATCCCATGCACCTGTTGCAGACACCGAGCAGTCATACTGTTCGGCGGCAACCACGTACGGGACGGCCAGGGGTTGCATCGCCAGCAAACTGCCGGTTACGAGCAACGGAAATTTTTTACGAAACGCGGGGGATTTCAATGCCATCTTATTAGTCCGGGCTTCCTGCGCGCCATCTGCCCGCGGGGGGGCCGCACGCCTCTCGATGGGCTGAAAAAGATGTCGGATAATAAAGCATGACCCGCTTGACGGCTAGCGCCGTCGGAGACCCTTGCAATGCCAGATCAAGATGTACGCCTGCAACACCTGAAAGTTTGGCTCGATGAGCAGCTCCCGCGTTTATTTGAGGCCCAGGGCTGGGGGCCAATACCCCCGGCCACGTTGACTGCCGCCAGTAGCGATGCCAGTTTCCGGCGCTACTTCCGCTGGGAGGGGGAGGGCCGCACTTTTATTGTCATGGACGCGCCGCCCCCCCAGGAAAACTGCAAACCCTTCGTGGATATCGCTCATTTATTGAGCGGGTCGGGCATTAATGTTCCGAAAATTTATGCCGAAGACCTGAGTCAGGGCTTCCTTTTGTTGAATGACCTGGGTCGTCAGACCTACCTGGATGTCATCGACGAGCGAAACGCCGATCAGCTGTTCATTGACGCAATCGACGCACTGCTCGCCTACCAGCAACTGCCGATGGACGCGCCGTTGCCGAGTTACGACGTGGCACTTCTGCGCCGCGAGCTGGAACTGTTCCCCGAGTGGTACGTGAAGCGTCATCTGGGCGTGGAGTTCGATCAGGCGCAGCAGGCCAGTTGGCAGGCCGTCAGCGATCTGCTGATCGAGAGCGCGCTGGCCCAGCCGAAGGTGCTGGTGCACCGCGATTACATGCCGCGCAACTTGATGCTCAGCGAACCGAACCCTGGCGTGCTGGATTTTCAGGACGCGGTGTACGGCCCGGTTACCTACGACATCACCTGCCTGTTCAAGGATGCATTCCTGAGCTGGCCGGAGGCGCGCGTAGCCGGCTGGCTTGAGCTGTATTGGAACAAGGCCGTCGCGGCGGGCATCCCGGTGCAGGACGAATTCGATGAATTCCGTCGTGCCAGTGATTTGATGGGCGTGCAGCGGCATTTGAAAGTGATCGGTATTTTCGCCCGGATCTGCCACCGTGACGGCAAACCACGCTACCTAGCCGATGTGCCGCGCTTCTTCTCCTATATAGAAGCGGTGTTGGCGCGACGCCCGGAGTTGGTTGAGTTGAGTAATCTGTTGACCAGCCTTGGCCATACAAAACCGACACAGGCAAAACCAGCATCTGTCGGGTAATGGGATGGACTGCCATTGAAGAGGGACTGCACGTGAAGATTGTCTTGATGAGGGCCGCATGAAAGCGATGATTCTGGCGGCGGGCAAAGGCGAGCGCCTGCGCCCGTTGACCCTGCACACGCCCAAACCGCTGGTGCGAGCCGGCGGCGTTCCACTGATTGAATACCACTTGCGCGCGATCAAAGCGGCCGGCGTTGAAGACGTTGTGATCAACCATGCGTGGTTGGGCCAGCAGATCGAAGATCATCTCGGCGACGGTCGCCTGTGGGGTTTGAATATCCGCTACTCCCCTGAGGGCGAGCCCCTTGAGACGGGCGGCGGGATCTTCCGTGCGCTGCCGCTGCTGGGCGACGAGCCTTTTATCCTCGTCAACGGTGACATCTGGGTCGACTTCGATTTCAGTTCGTTGACGAAACCGCTCAAGGGGCTTGCCCATCTGGTGCTGGTGGACAATCCGCCGCATCACCCCGCGGGCGATTTCGCGCTGGTCGACGGGCAGGTGCACGACGACGCAGCTCGGCCGCGCCTGACCTACAGCGGCATCGCGGTCCTGCACCCGCAACTCTTCGCGGGCTGCAGCGGGGGCGCATTCAAGCTGGCGCCCTTATTGCGTGACGCCATGGAGAAAAGCCTGGTGACCGGCGAACGTTTTGCCGGCCGCTGGGTGGATGTCGGTACCCATGAACGACTGGCCGAAGTCGAGCAGATGCTCGCGGTGAAGCCCTAGATGCTGTGGCCATTCACGGTGGTCGGCGGTGGCGTCGGGTATCTGATTGCCAGCATTCCCGGTGCCATGCTCGGTGCACTTCTGGGACAGGCGCTTGATCGGCGGCTGCATTTCCGGAGCTGGGCGGAGATGCGCGAGCGTGCCAGCGGCCGCAACGTACCGCGCGATGACGAGCTCATTTTCATTCTGCTGGGTCGTCTGGCGAAGAGCGAAGGTCGGGTGGTCGACGGGCATATACAGCAGGCGCGCGTTGAAATGCGCCGACTGGACCTCAGCGAGGCGGCGCAACGGCGGGCGATTCAGGCGTTCAATCGGGGCAAGGACGGGCGCGACAATTTGCGCGTCCACCTCACGCGCCTGAAAAGCCAGCCCCACGCGGCAGAAGGTTTGTTGCGCGCCTGTTGGCGCATGGCGTGGGCGGATGGCAGGGCGTCGCGCACCGAACGCGAGTTGATCGTGCTGTGGGGCAAATGGCTGGGCTGGGCTGCGGGCAAAGTCGAAGGGTTGTCATCGACCGAAGACGAACAACGCTCGAGGGGCGCTCCCGCCAGCAGTGGCGGCGAGTTTCAGGACGCGTTGCGTCTGTTGGGGGTGAAAGCGGATGCCGAACCTGCGCAGATCAAGCGCGCCTACCGTCGATTGCTGAGTCGTCACCACCCGGACAAGATCGCCGGCAGTGGCGCCAATCAACTACAGGTCCGTGATGCCACCGAGAAAACCCGCGAGCTGCATCATGCCTATGCAGTGATTCGCGATCGGCGCGGGTTCCGCTGACGCTTCCTTTTGAAGGCTGCCCCGCCCACGGGCAGCGTCGAAGGCGGTAATCGCTACTTTGCTGCGTCCCCTTCCAGCCAACCCCGGACGCGGCGAAACAGTTGATCCTGCTCCATCGCCGGATTCCCGGGAATCGCACTCAACGCCACTTGGGTAAATCGAGCGTTTTTAGTTCGTTTGCTAACGTCCAGTCGGTCTTGTGCCTGCTGACGTGGCACCGGACGATCCTTGTTGACGAAGTCTGCTGTCGGGACTTTCAGCGTCGGCAGCAGCTCCATCAGCCCTGGTGTTTCCTTGCCGGTGTCCACGGCCGTGACCATGACCAAGCGTTGAATAGCCGGCGAGGGGCGCTCGCTCATGTATCGCGCTGCCCAGTAAGCGCCGCTGCCATGGCCGAGGAGGACGATGCTGCGGGCCTTGTTCTGCTGGGCGAACGCCACGGCGCTGTCGATCCTGGCGAAGATTTTCTCGGCGTTGGCCTTGGCCACTTCCGCCTGGGCAGATGCCTGCTCGGCAGCCGCTGCAGCTTCCGCTTCGGCTGTGGCCGCAGGGTCGGGGGCTTTCACCGCAGCGTCTTTGGCTTTATCGCCGCCACTCGCCGCTGCCGGGGCATCCGCCGCACGGGCAAAAATACCGTCGTTGTGAGCGTCCGGTATGCTCAGACTGAGGCTGGACCACCCGACGTCCGGCAGCTTGCGACGCAGCGGTGCGACCGCAATCGGCCAATCCGCTGACTCATCGGCGCCCGGCACGATGATCACTGCGCCTTTGGGCTCATCGACGTTCGCCGGTTTCCACAACGCCAGAAAGGTCTCGTCGCCCGCCTGCAATTGCTGTTGCTCGACCTGCGGCACCTGACGCTCAAGCGCCAGGGTGTCTTCTTCGCTGCGCGACGGCAATGCGGCCCGCTCGACCGGCGCTTCAGCCGACTTGGCGTCTTTATCCGGCGCCGGGTCCGCGGCCATGACGAGCGGCGAGCAAGGTAGTATCAGCGTCAGGCACAGCGCAGGAAATAGTGCGCGGAGGGTGTAGGGCATCGAGTATTCCAAAGGCCGGAAACAATTCCGGCAGACTAATGGGTTGACGGCTGTTTGTCAGGCCAGGCAATCGCCGCGCTTCAGCGAGCGACAGGCACAGCGCATGATCGGCATGGAATTCAGAGAAATGGAGACGACAGTTTGAGAATCCGTGCGCTGTGCCTTCGGGTTATCGGCGATACCCGCGCGCTCTTGATCGGCCTGATGCTGATCGTGCTGCCGATGTCGCACCATGCCGTCGCCTCACCCACCCAGGCCGACCCCTTGAGCCGCGAGCAGCGGGAATGGCTGACCCAGCGCGGGCCATTGCGCGTCGGGCTCGTCCTGCAAACACCCTACGCCCAGCTCGATCGTCGCGCCCAGCAGTTATCCGGCGCCAACGTCGACCTCATCAATCTCATGGCAAAGACCCTCCGGGTGGAGCTGCTGTGGCGCAGCTATGCCGATCAGGCCGAGCTTGAAAAAGCCCTCGCCGATGGGCAGATCGACTTCGCCCCGGGCCTGACCCAGACGCCTGCCGGCTTGCGCCTGTGGCTGTATTCCGATCCGTACATGCGCGTGCCGCAACTGATCGTCGGCGAACGTGACGGCGCGGGCGCGGTGGATCTGGAAAAGCTCGACAGCCAGGTGCGCGTTGCCGTGCGCATGCCTAGCACCACGGCTGACTACCTGCGCAGCAATTACACTCACCTCAATCTGCAAGGCGTGCCGCTGGAACGTCAGGCTTTGCAGCTCTTGCTCAGTCAACAGGCGCGATACGCCGTCATCGATGAGGCGCAGCTCAGCCGTTTGTCCCGCGAGGCCGAGTTTGCCGGGCTTGCCGTGGTCGGTGACATCGGCTTTCCGCAGTTGCTGCGCGTGGCCTCCCGAAGGGACACGCCGCAGCTCGCCGAAATCATCAGCCAGGCATTGAGCGCCATTCCGGCCCGGGATCTCGAGCAGTTGCACACACAGTGGCTGCAGCCCAAATACCCGCAGATCAGTGAATCGCCGGGGCTGTGGAAGAACATCGCGCTGCTGCTGTTGGTCCTGCTCCTGGCCAGCGCGGCGATTGTTTACTGGCAGCGCAAACAACAGCAGCAACTGGAGAAGCAGCTGCTCACTGCGCGGGATGACATTGCCAAGCGACTGGCAGGGGAGGAGGCATTGCGGCTGGCGCAGTTCTCCATCGATCAGAGCACCGTCGGCATTCTCTGGGTCAACTGGGACAGCCATGTGCGCTACGCCAATCAGGCCGCCGAAACCATGCTGGGTTATGCGCCGGGTGGGGTGGTGGACCGGCCGCTGATTGATTTCGAGCCGGGGCTGAACATCGATCGCTGGCTCAATCTGTGGAAAACCGCTCGCTCCAGCGAGGAAGGGCCGCAGAACTATGAAAGCAATTGCGTGCGCGCCGATGGCAGCATCCTGCCTGCCGATGTGTCGCTGAGCTTTCTGCGCTTTCGCGATTCCGAGTATCTGGTGGTGTTCATCACCGATGTGACCGAACGGCGCCGTTCCCTGGCCGCGCTGCAAGAAAGTGAAGCGCGCTTGCAGGTGCTGGCCGAGCAGTTGCGCGAGCTGTCGGCGCACCTTGAAACCGTGCGCGAAGAAGAAAAGGCGCGCATCGCCAGGGAGGTTCACGACGAGCTGGGTCAGATGCTGACCGTGCTCAAGCTCGAAACGTCCATGTGTGAACTGGCCTACGCTGATCTCGACCCTGGCCTGCGGGATCGCTTGAACAGCATGAAGCGCCTGATTGCTCAGTTGTTCCAGTTGGTGAGGGACGTGGCGACCGCGCTGCGACCACCGATTCTCGATGCAGGCATTGCCTCGGCCATTGAGTGGCAGGCCCGACGCTTTGAAGCGCGCACCCAGATCCCCTGCCTGGTGCAGGTGCCGGACAATCTGCCGAGCCTTCCGGATGCAACGGCCATCGGGCTGTTCCGCATCCTTCAGGAGTCGCTGACCAACGTCATGCGCCACGCCGAAGCGCACACGGTCGAGCTGAGCCTGACGCTGAGCGACAGCGTGCTGTGCCTGCGCATCGCCGATGACGGCAAGGGCTTCGATCTGGGCGCCGAGCGTCCGGCCTCGTTCGGACTGGTGGGCATGCGCGAGCGGGTTCTGATCATGGGCGGGCAATTGCATCTGGACACCTTGCCCGGAGAAGGCACAACCTTGCGCATCCACATTCCGCTGGACCCGGTCGCTGAGGAGCACGTGCATTGATTCGCGTATTGGTTGCCGAAGATCACACGATTGTCCGAGAGGGCATCAAACAGCTGATCGGCCTGGCAAAGGATCTGCAAGTGGTCGGGGAGGCCGGCAATGGCGAGCAGTTGCTGGAGGCGTTGCGTCACATCCCGTGCGAAGTCGTGCTGCTGGATATCTCCATGCCAGGGGTCAACGGCCTGGAGGCGATCCCGCGAATCCGCGCGCTGAGCAATCCCCCTGCGATTCTGGTGCTGTCGATGCACGATGAGGCGCAAATGGCCGCGCGGGCCCTGAAGGTCGGCGCCGCCGGGTACGCCACCAAAGACAGCGACCCCGCGTTGCTGCTGACAGCGATCCGGCGAGTGGCCGCAGGCGGGCGCTATATCGACCCGGACCTGGCTGATCGCATGGTGTTTGAAGTCGGGCTCACGGACAGCCGGCCGTTGCACTCATTGTTGTCCGAACGCGAGTTTTCAGTGTTCGAACGCCTGGCCCAGGGCGCCAACGTCAACGACATCGCCCAGCAACTGGCGCTGAGCAGCAAGACCATCAGTACCCACAAGGCGCGCCTGATGCAAAAGCTGAAAATCAACTCGCTGGCCGAGCTGGTGAAGTATGCGATGGAGCACAAGCTGGTCTGAGATCACCGGTCTGAAAACGACCTGTCAGAAGACCTTTATTAACGCCCTCGTGGCCAGGTGCGCTCCGGCAAAATGACCGCAATCCCTTGTAGGAGCGAGCTTGCTCGCGAAGACGCTATTTCAAGCGCCGAATTACTTTCAGGCAGCGTACCTATCCCCGCCATCCCTGTAGGGCAATCCCTACCCGAAACCTTCCACCCCACCTAGGCCATTCTCTCTCACGCCCCGATTTGCGCGGCCTTCAGCCTCATCTAGGCTTGATCCCTACGGTGGATCAAACAAAGGTGTGGGCAATGAGCAACGTCGATTCAAGCGCTGGGGCGAGTGATGTTCTGGTCAGCTTTCGCGGTGTGCAAAAGAGCTACGACGGCGAAGCCCTGATCGTCAAAGACCTCAACCTGGATATTTGCAAAGGCGAATTCCTCACCCTGCTCGGGCCGTCCGGTTCCGGCAAAACCACCAGCCTGATGATGCTCGCCGGCTTCGAGACACCGACTGCTGGCGAGATCCTGCTGGCCGGCCGTTCGATCAACAACGTGCCGCCGCACAAGCGCGACATCGGCATGGTGTTCCAGAATTACGCGCTGTTCCCGCACATGACCGTCGCTGAAAACCTGGCGTTTCCGCTGTCGGTGCGCGGCATGAGCAAGACCGACATGGCCGAAAAGGTCAAACGCGCCCTCGACATGGTGCAGCTCGGCACCTTCGCCCATCGTTACCCCGCGCAGCTGTCGGGTGGTCAGCAGCAACGTGTCGCGCTGGCCCGGGCGTTGGTCTTCGAACCGCAGCTGGTGCTGATGGACGAACCCCTCGGGGCACTCGACAAACAGCTGCGCGAACACATGCAGATGGAAATCAAGCACCTGCACCAGCGTCTGGGCGTGACCGTCGTTTACGTCACCCACGACCAGGGCGAAGCGCTGACGATGTCGGACCGCGTCGCGGTGTTCCATCAGGGCGAAATCCAGCAGATTGCTCCACCGCGCACCCTCTACGAAGAGCCGAAAAACACCTTCGTCGCCAACTTCATCGGCGAGAACAACCGCATCAGCGGCACCTTGCTCAGCCAGAGCGGCGACCGCTGTGTGGTGGGCCTGGCGCGCGGCGAGAAAGTCGAAGCGCTGGCGATCAATGTCGGTGCCACCGGGAACCCGGTCACGCTTTCCATTCGTCCCGAGCGCGTGAACCTCAACGGCCGCAGCGAGAGTTGCGTCAACCGCTTCTCCGGCCGCGTTGCCGAATTCATCTACCTGGGCGACCACGTGCGGGTGCGTCTGGAAGTGGCCGGGAAAACCGATTTCTTCGTCAAGCAGCCCATCGCCGAGCTTGATCCGGCGTTGAGCGTTGGCGATGTCGTGCCCATTGGATGGCAGGTCGAGCACGCCCGAGCGCTGGACCCGTTGCTGGATGCACATTGATACACCTGCGGTACGCGTCAACCGAAGAACCCAGAGGCGAGCCAATCGCCCCCATCGCTTAACCAACATTGTTCGTGGAGAGAAAAACTGATGCTCAAGACATTGAAGCTCACCGCCTTATCGGTCGGCATGATGTGCGCCGCGCAAGCCATGGCAGCGGACCTGACGGTCATTTCCTTCGGTGGCGCGAACAAGGCGGCCCAGGAAAAGGCCTTCTACGCGCCGTGGGAAAAGGCCGGCAACGGCAAGATCATCGCGGGCGAGTACAACGGTGAGATGGCCAAGGTCAAAGCCATGGTCGACACCAAGAGCGTGACCTGGGATCTGGTGGAAGTGGAATCGCCCGAGCTGTCCCGCGGCTGTGACGAAGACATGTTCGAGTCGCTGGCCTCGGTTGATCTCGGCAACAAGGACAGCTACGTCAAGGGCGCAATCTCTGAGTGCGGCGTGGGCTTTTTCGTCTGGTCCACCGTGCTGGCCTACAACGCCGACAAGCTGAAATCCGCGCCGACCGGCTGGGCTGATTTCTGGGACACCGAGAAATTCCCGGGCAAACGCGGCCTGCGCAAGGGCGCCAAATACACGCTGGAATTCGCGCTCATGGCTGACGGCGTTGCGCCGAAAGACGTCTACAAGGTGCTAGGGACCAAGGAAGGCCAGGATCGCGCCTTCAAGATGCTCGACAAGCTCAAGCCAAGCATTCAGTGGTGGGAAGCAGGCGCACAGCCGCCTCAGTATCTGCAGTCGGGCGACGTCGTG
Source organism: Pseudomonas sp. W5-01 (assembly GCF_046540435.1). Classification (NCBI taxonomy): domain Bacteria; kingdom Pseudomonadati; phylum Pseudomonadota; class Gammaproteobacteria; order Pseudomonadales; family Pseudomonadaceae; genus Pseudomonas; species Pseudomonas sp. W5-01. Next base: position 27,649 of record NZ_JAXCIP010000006.1, on the reverse strand, counting down.
ATGAGCTCGGCCTACAACGGTCGCATCGCTGCCGTGCAGAAAGAGAGCAACCTGAAAGTGGTCTGGACCGGCGGCGTGTATGACTTCGACGCATGGGCCATTCCGAAGGGCGCGAAAAACGCTGAAGAAGCGAAGAAGTTCATCGCTTACTCCCTCAAGCCAGAGCAGCAAAAAACCTATTCCGAAAACATCGCTTACGGCCCGGCCAACACCGGCGCGGTCCCGTTGCTGAGCGCTGAAACCCTGAAAAATATGCCGACCACCCCTGAGAACATCAAGGATCAGGTGCAGATCGACGTGAAATTCTGGGCCGACTTCGGTGAGTCGCTGGAACAGCGCTTCAACTCTTGGGCCGCCAAATAAGCGCACTGCCCAGTAAGCACTTGGTTGTGAGTTAGATCCGGGTGCGTCGTCTGAACTGTCTGAAAGCAGAGCAGGGGACGCGCTCTTTGTTGAGAGATTTCGGAGTTCACTATGGCCACCGCCGTGCCCCTGACTGAAGGCGCCAGCCCGACCCTGAAGCAACGCCTGGCCCGTGCCGAGCGCGTCAATCGCTGGAAGGCTCAGGCGTTGATCGCGCCATTGGTGATCTTCCTGCTGCTGGTGTTTCTCGTGCCGATTGCGGCGCTGCTCTACAAAAGCGTCAGCAACCCGGAAGTGGTGGGTGGCATGCCGCTCACTGTGGTGGAAGTGGCGAAATGGGACGGTAAGGGGCTGCCGCCTGAAGCGGTGTACAAAGCCGCGAGCCAGGACCTGTCCGAAGCACGCAAGAATCAGACACTGGGCGATCTGTCCAAACGCTTGAACCAGGAGTTGGCGGGCTACCGCAGCCTGTTGGCGAAAACGGCTCGCGCAATGCCATTCAAGGAAGAGCCGGCTTCTTATAAAGAGGCCCTGGAAGCCATCGATGAACGCTGGGGCGATCCCGCGTATTGGCAGGCGATCCGTCGCAACACCTCAAGTTTCACCCCCTATTACCTGCTGGCCGCTGTCGACCACCGCATCGATGACCTCGGTGAACTGGCTCCGGCCACACCCGATCAGGCGATTTACATCGACATCTTTGCCCGCACCTTCTGGATGGGCCTAGTGATCACCGTGATCTGTCTGCTGCTGGCCTATCCGCTGGCGTACCTGTTGGCCAACCTGCCCGCACGCCAGAGCAACCTGTTGATGATTCTGGTCCTGCTGCCGTTCTGGACGTCGATCCTGGTGCGCGTCGCCGCCTGGATCGTGTTGCTGCAATCGAGCGGCCTGATCAATGGCGCGCTGATGGCCATGGGCATCATCGATAAACCGCTGGAACTGGTGTTCAACCGGGTCGGTGTTTACATCTCGATGGTGCACATCATGCTGCCGTTCATGATCCTGCCTATCTACAGCGTGATGAAAGGCATCTCGCCGACCTACATGCGCGCGGCGATCTCCCTGGGCTGCAACCCGTTCGCCAGTTTCTGGCGCGTGTACTTCCCGCAGACCTACGCCGGTGTGGGCGCGGGCTGTCTGTTGGTGTTCATCCTTGCCATCGGCTACTACATCACCCCGGCGCTGCTCGGCAGCCCGAACGATCAGATGGTCAGTTATTTCGTGGCGTTCTACACCAATACCAGCATCAACTGGGGCATGGCGACGGCGCTGGGCGGGTTGCTGCTGCTGGCGACCGTTGTGCTGTACCTGATCTACAACTGGCTGGTCGGCGCCAGCCGCCTGCGTCTGAGCTGAGGAGAACGACCATGTTGAGCCCTTATTCCTCGCCGATCGAGCGGGTCTGGCATTACACGCTGCGCACGTTATGCGGGTTGATTTTGTTGTTTCTGGTGCTGCCGGTGCTGGTGATCGTGCCGCTGTCGTTCAACTCCGGGAGTTTTCTGGTCTACCCGCTGCAGGGCTTTTCGCTGCACTGGTATCAGGACTTTTTTGGCTCGGCCGAGTGGATGCGCGCGCTGAAAAACAGCCTGATTGTCGCTCCGGCTGCCACGGTGCTGGCGATGGGTTTCGGGACGTTGGCGGCCATCGGGCTGACGCGCAGTAACTTCCCTGGCAAGGCGCTGGTGATGGCGCTGGTGATTTCGCCGATGGTGGTCCCGGTGGTGATTGTCGGGGTGGCGAGTTACCTGTTTTTTGCCCCGCTGGGTCTGGGCAATAGCTATATCTCGCTGATCCTGGTGCACGCCGTATTGGGTGTGCCGTTTGTGATCATCACCGTGTCTGCCACGTTGCAGGGCTTCAATTACAACCTGGTGCGCGCAGCGGCCAGCCTGGGTGCTTCGCCGACGACGGCGTTTCGGCGTGTGACCCTGCCGCTGATTGCGCCGGGGGTGATCTCCGGGGCTCTGTTTGCTTTCGCGACCTCGTTCGATGAAGTGGTCGTCACGCTGTTTCTCGCCGGCCCAGGCCAGGCGACCTTGCCCCGGCAGATGTTCAGCGGCATCCGTGAAAACCTCAGCCCGACCATCGCCGCCGCGGCAACCCTGCTCATCGGATTCTCCGTGGTGCTCCTGCTGGTGCTCGAATGGCTGCGCGGCCGGAGCGAGAAACTGCGCACGGCGGTGGAGTGATCGAAGCCCACCGGATGAACTGGCTGAAACGAGAATGGTAGGACCGGCTTTAGCCGGGAAGGCGTCAGGTGGCACACCGCAAAATTGATAGCGCACACAAGGGCTCTTCCCGCACCACAATACTGACGCCCCGCACGATCCGGTCTATGTTTGACTCAGCGCATGCCAATCCTGCCTTGTAAAAGAGCCACGGCTCCAACAGCAACATAAAGGACGAGCCCGATGAGTGTTTCTGCTTTCAAGATCGCCAACAAACTGATCACCGGCCCCGCCGCGATTGAGCAGTTGTCCGCCGAGCTGACCCGGCTCAACGTCCAAAACCCGCTCATCGTCACCGACGCGATACTGGTTAAGTCCGGAACGGTCGACCTCGCACTGGCGCAATTGGGCGGCCGTCGGTATGGCCTGTTTGATCAGGTCAAACCCGAGCCCGAAATCTCTATCGTCGAGGACTGCACCCGGGCCTACCGAGAGGGCGGTCACGATGGCCTGATCGGCGTGGGCGGCGGCAGTGCCATCGACATCGCCAAAGGCGTCGCGGCGTTCGCGAGTCACGAAGGGCCTCTGGCCGAGTTGTTCGGCGTTGATCTGGTTAAGCGCAAAGGCCCCCCGCTGATTGCCATCCCGACCACCGCAGGCACCGGTTCGGAAGTCACCAACGTGGCGATCTTTTCAGACAAGCAGGCACAGCTGAAAAAAGGCATCGTCAGCGATTACCTGTTACCCGACGTTGCGCTGGTCAGCCCATTGATGACCCTGACCTGTCCGCGCAGCGTCACGGCTGCCAGTGGGGTGGACGCCCTGGTTCATGCCATCGAAGCCTACCTTTCAGTCAATGCCTCGCCGATCACCGACGCCATCGCGTTGGGCGCCATCAAACTGATCGTCAAGGCGTTGCCCAAGGCCTACGCCAATCCTTCAAGCCTGCAAGCGCGAGAAGACATGGCCACCGCCAGCCTCATGGCCGGCATGGCGTTCGGCAATGCCGGGGTTGGCGCAGTGCATGCGTTGGCGTATCCATTGGGAGGGCGGTTCAACATCGCTCATGGCGTGAGCAACGCGCTGTTGCTGCCTTATGTGATGGAGTGGAACAAGCTGGCCTGCGTCGAACGGATGCGCGACATCGCCGATGCGATGGGCGTCCGCGTCGCGCACTTGAGCGACAGGGACGCCGCAGACCTGGCAGTCAAAGCAATGGCCGACTTGTGCGCCGCGGTGGAAATCCCGTCCGGGCTGCGCAGCTTCAACGTGCCCGAAGACGCCATTCCCGCGATGGCCGAGGAGGCCAGCAGGATCGAACGCCTGATGCGCAACAATCCACGGAAGCTGACCGCCGCCGACATCGAGAAAATCTATCGCGCGGCGTATTGATCAGGCTGGTCAGGCCATGAACCTCTCTTGCCCCTAGGGATGAGTTTCAGTGATTCTCGCTGAGCCGTATGGGTCAGCCACACCCCTAGCGTAAAACCCGGCCGTCACCCATGAAGGTGACTACGCACCCGCCCCACTGGCGCATTTGCACCACTCAGCGTTTGCTGTTGCCCTGACTGGCGAACAGGTTTCGCTCCCTCGCCCAGACGATGGCTTCCGCCCGGCTGTGCACGTCGAGCTTTGAATACACCGTCGCGACGTGGTTACGAATGGTGTTGAGCGCCAGGTTCAATCGCGCCGCGATTTCCTTGTCCGCCAGCCCTTCACAGATCAGCCCCAGTACATCCCGCTCGCGAGCGGTGAGGTCGGTGAACGAGGCGCTGGGCAGATGCCGGGTATTGACGCGCTTGGCATTGGCCAGCTTTTCGATCAGCGTCTGACTGAACCACGAGGCGTCCTGCATCACCGTCTCAATGGCCTCGACCAGCTCAAGCTCGGATCGCTTGCGCTCGGTGATGTCCATCAGCACGAAGAGGTAGCAGGCATTGTCTTGAATCGTCACGGTGTCAGCGGCCAGCACGCAATCCATCGACTCGCTGCCTTTCTTGCGGACCTTCAGATCGAGCCCGTCGACGCGACCGTTGGTTTCCAGAACGTTGAACAGCCCGTCCATCACAGCGCCATCTTCGATGAAGCCCAGCTCGGCGACTGTCCGGCCGATCAGCTCCTGGGGTGTGTAGCCCAAGGTGCTGAAGAAAGCCTCGTTGGCTTCGACGATCTGTTGCCGATCCGCCGTGCACACCAGCGTGGGCACCGGTGTCAGCCTGAATGCCTTGGCAAACCGCTCTTCGCTCTGGCGCAGTGCGGTTTCGGCTTTGCGTCTGGGCTCAAGGTCAGTGAACGAGAACAGCATGCAATCTTCTTCGTTCATGTCCAGTGGCTGCCCGGCGACGATGACCAGTTTGGTACCGCCCTCCGGCAGCTTCAGCTCGGCCTGCATCTGCGGGATGGTCGCGCCCTGATTCAGTCGCTCGATGGCGAGGTCCTTGCGCTCGGCGTTTTCCAGCACGTCCACCTCGTAGACCGAGCGGCCAATGACGTCCTCCCGCGAGTGCCCGGTCATTTCCAGAAAGCCCTGATTGACCTTGATGAAGCGCAGGTCGCTCAGGCGGCAGATGACGGCGGGAGCGGGATTGGCATTGAAGGTCTTCTCGAAACGCTGCTCGGCGCCGGCCCACTCCGTTGCGTCAGCGAGGATCAGCACCAGCGATTCGGGCGTGCCGGTGCTGTCTTCGAGCACCATGCTGCGGACGCGATGGACCCAGCTGCGCTCCTCTTCTTCACCGATCTTGCTGACCTCGATGAGCACGTCGCTGAACACCTCGCCTGCCGCCACGCGGCTGATCGGATATTGGTCAACGTCCAGCGGATGATTGTTGCGATAACGCAGGGAAAACTTTTCGCGATAGGCCTCGCCGTTGGCGCCCAGATCGCTGATCTCTTCGACGCCGTGCATCAGCAGCGCCGCTTCGTTGGCCCAGATGATGGTCTGATCGACCTCCACCAGCATCACCCCATCCGACAGACCCGAGATGATCTGCTGCAACTGGCGGCGGTTGGTTTCTCTGGCGAGGATGGCCTCTGACATGCTTGCTCTCCTGACGTCTCAATGCGGTCGGGCTTCGGTCAGCCGGGCGCTCCACGCTATCCGACCGGCTGGCAAAAGCTTAGTGCTGCAGCTTAGTGCAGCCGTGTCGGCGAGGGTCGGTGCGAATGCACCAGATGAAGCGGTGCAAATGCGCCATCACAGCCCTTCGCGCGCTGATCAAACTGATGCCACGTCGCATGAGACGCGGCGAGTCAGCCCTCGCAGGCTCGCCCTTATCAACGCAGGTGGTGCATTTGCACTGACACCTCGATTGCACGCTTGATCTGCATCCCCTGCACCAGAGGAAATTTTCATGGCTTCGACCTACGCAACATCTGCCGCATTGGGCAACGCTTCGCCATTCCGTGTGTCGTGGGGATCGGTGTTTGCCGGTGCGGCAATCACGTTGGTGACCTACCTGGTGCTGAGCGTGCTTGGCACGGCGATCGGCGCGGGCGCGCTGGATCCGATGGCCCAGGGCAACCCGCTGAGCGGCTTCGGCAGGGGCGCCGGCGCCTGGTTGTTCATCAGTACCCTGGTGGCCATTGCCGCCGGTGCCTGGGTGTCGGGGCGCACCGCGCCGGACCGCGGCGGTCTGCATGGTTTGCTCAGCTGGACGGTCAGCACGTTGCTGACCACCTGGCTCATCGCGTCGCTGGCGGGATCGCTGGTCGGCACTGCCGGCAACATCGCAGGCAAGGGCCTTTCCCTGGCGGCCGATGGCGTGGCCGCTGCCGCACCGGGTGTGGGTCAGAGCATCAAGCAACAGCTGGATAAGAACGGCATCAGCCTGGATTGGGACAGCCTGAAATCACAGCTGGACACCACCCTGAAGCAGTCCGGCAAGCCAGAGCTGGATCCCTCGAAGCTGGATCAGAAAGCTGACGTGGCGGGCGCCGATGCCAGGCAAACGGCAGAGCAGGCCTCCACCGATCCAACCCAGGCCGGCGATCAGTTGAAGCAATGGTTTGATCGCGTCCAGAAAGCGGGCGAACCGGCCTTGAATGCCGCCGACAAAGACGCGCTGGTCAACATTGTGGCGGCCCGCACCGGTAAGAGCAAAGCTGAGGCGCAGCAGATCGTCGACAACTATGCCCAGGCCTATCAGCAAGCAGCTGCGAAAGTCGCAGAGCTGAAGGCGCAGGCTGAGCAACAAGCCCGTGAAGCGGCGGATGTCGCGGCCAAACAGGTCTCCAAAGCGGCGTGGGGCACGTTCTTCATGCTGATCATCGGTGCTGCGTTGAGCTTTGGTCTGGCTCGGTACGCCCTGAGCTCACGTCCTCGTCTGCTGCTCGAGACCGTTTAAGGGGGCAGCAATCGGCTGGCGTTGCCGATTCTCAACCGCTGAACCAAGCCAAGGCCCGGTGCGCAATTCTGTGGCACCGGGCGTTGTGCCTTTAACGGCGCCGTTCACGCCACCGGAATCGAGCCTCTCGACCAACACGCTTGCGACCCAACGCACGTTTCAAACTCTTGGAGTACAATGCGCGCCACCGTGATTTCGCTCATAAAAGGTGCGTCATGCAGCCCTTCGCTATTGCTCCTTCCATTCTGTCCGCCGATTTCGCCCGCCTGGGAGAGGAAGTCGACAACGTCCTGGCCGCTGGCGCCGACATCGTCCACTTCGACGTCATGGACAACCACTACGTCCCCAACCTGACGATCGGACCGATGGTCTGCGCGGCGTTGCGCAAATACGGCATCACCGCGCCTATCGACGTTCACCTGATGGTCAGCCCGGTGGATCGCATCATCGGCGACTTCATCGAAGCCGGCGCCACTTACATCACCTTCCACCCGGAAGCGACCCAGCACATCGACCGCTCCCTGCAACTGATCCGCGAAGGCGGCTGCAAGGCAGGTCTGGTGTTCAACCCGGCGACCCCGCTGAACCTGCTCGAATACGTCATGGACAAGGTCGACATGATCCTGCTCATGAGCGTCAACCCAGGCTTCGGTGGCCAGAAATTCATCCCCGGCACGCTCAACAAGCTGCGCGAGGCTCGTGCGCTGATCGATGCGTCCGGTCGCGACATCCGTCTGGAGATCGACGGCGGCGTCAACGTCAACAACATCCGTGAGATCGCCGCAGCCGGTGCTGACACCTTCGTCGCGGGCTCGGCCATTTTCAATGCGCCTGATTACCGCGAAGTCATTGCGAAGATGCACGCAGAACTGGCGTTGGCCCGTTGACCAGCGGCTTCGAACAGCTGTTTCCGGGACGTCTGCCCAGGCTGATCATGTTCGACCTCGACGGCACACTGATCGACTCGGTGCCGGATCTGGCCGCAGCGGTGGACAAGACCCTGATCCAGCTCGGCCGGCCGCCGGCGGGCATCGAACGGGTACGTGACTGGATCGGCAACGGCGTACGCGTGCTGGTTCGCCGCGCCTTGGCGAACGGCATGGATCACACCGCCGTGGACGAAGAGTCCACCGAGGCTGCGCTGGCGATTTTCATGGAGGCCTACAGCGGCAGCCATGCCCTGACCAAGGTCTACCCCGGCGTGCGCGAAACCCTGAAATGGCTGCAGAAGATGGGCGTCGAGATGGCGCTGATCACCAACAAGCCGGAACGCTTCGTTGCCCCCTTGCTGGATGACCTCAAGCTCGGGCGATTCTTTCGCTGGATCGTCGGCGGCGACACGCTGCCGCAGCAGAAGCCCGACCCGGCCGCGCTGTTTTTTGTCATGAAAATGGCCGGTATACCGGGGTCTCAGTCGCTGTTCGTGGGTGACTCGCGCAACGACGTGCTGGCGGCCAAAGCGGCGGGTGTCGCCTGTGTGGCATTGAGTTACGGCTACAACCACGGCCGTCCTATCGCAGAAGAGTCACCGGCGCTGGTGATCGATGATTTGCGCATGCTGATTCCGGGCAGTTCTGCCGGTTGCTTAGCGCAGGGCGCTGAGATAACGTTGCCCGACATCAAGTCTCCCTCCTTTAGAGAATCCATCGTGGTGGTCACTCGCAAACTCTGGATGAAAGTCATCAAGGCCCTGGCCCGCTGGCGTTGGCGCGCCTGACTTGAACCTGGCCGGAGCCCCGGCGCGTTTGCATCCCTGACCGTTTTACCTCAGACCACGAGGCTGATATGACCCGCGAAGAATTCTTGCGTTTGGCCGCTGAAGGCTACAACCGCATTCCCCTTGCCTACGAAACCCTGGCTGACTTCGACACGCCGCTGTCGATCTATCTGAAGCTTGCTGACGAGCCCAATTCCTACCTGCTTGAGTCGGTGCAGGGCGGGGAGAAGTGGGGGCGTTACTCGATCATCGGACTGCCGTGCCGCACGGTCATGCGTGTGCATGACCACACCGTCAGCGTGACCCACGACGGTGTCGAGATCGAGCGCCTGGAAGCTGAAGACCCGCTGGACTTCGTCGAGAGCTTCAAGGCCCGCTACAACGTCCCGACCATCGCCGGTCTGCCACGCTTCAACGGCGGTCTGGTGGGGTATTTCGGTTATGACTGCGTGCGTTATGTAGAGCCGCGTCTGGGCGCATGCCCGAATCCTGATCCACTGGGCGTGCCGGATATTCTGTTGATGGTGTCGGATGCCGTCGTGGTGTTCGATAACCTGGCCGGCAAGATGCACGCGATCGTGCTGGTCGATCCGGCTCAGCCTGAAGCCTATGAAGATGGCCTGGCGCGACTCGAAGCGTTGATGGAGAAACTGCGTCAGCCGATCACGCCCCGCCGTGGTCTGGACCTGACCCGTCCGCAGGCGGCGGACCCGGTGTTCCGTTCAAGCTTCACCCAGTCGGATTATGAAAAAGCCGTCGACACGATCAAGGAATACATCCTCGCGGGCGACTGCATGCAGGTCGTGCCGTCGCAGCGCATGTCCATCGACTTCAAGGCCGCACCGATCGACCTGTACCGCGCGTTGCGGTGTTTCAATCCGACGCCTTATATGTACTTCTTCAACTTCGGCGACTTCCACGTCGTCGGCAGTTCGCCGGAAGTGCTGGTACGGGTCGAAGATAACTTGATCACCGTACGCCCGATTGCCGGGACGCGTCCTCGCGGCGCCACCGAGGAAGAAGACTACGCGCTGGAAGTCGATTTGCTGTCTGACGACAAAGAGATCGCCGAGCACCTGATGCTCATCGATCTGGGACGCAACGACACCGGGCGGGTTTCGGAGGTCGGTTCGGTGAAGCTCACCGAGAAGATGGTCATCGAGCGTTATTCAAACGTCATGCACATCGTGTCGAACGTCACCGGTCAACTGAAGAGTGGTCTGACGGCGATGGATGCGCTGCGGGCCATCCTGCCGGCGGGCACTTTGTCGGGCGCGCCGAAGATTCGTGCGATGGAAATCATCGACGAACTGGAGCCGGTCAAGCGCGGTGTGTACGGCGGCGCAGTGGGCTACTTTGCCTGGAACGGCAACATGGACACCGCGATCGCTATTCGTACCGCGGTGATCAAGAACGGCGAGCTGCACGTGCAGGCTGGTGGCGGCATTGTCGCGGATTCTGTGCCGGCGCTGGAGTGGGAAGAAACCCTCAACAAGCGCCGCGCGATGTTCCGCGCCGTGGCGCTGGCGCAGCAGACGCCAGAGGCTTGAAGATTTAGACGTCCCTGTGGGAGCGCCACCCCGGTCGCTCCCACATGCCTGGTAGCTTCAGAAATCCAGACTCACCGCCAGATTCACCCCTTGCTGGGTCACGTCATCATTCTTGCGCCAGTTATAGCCGGCACGAAGTGTGAGGTCGGGCGCCAGCTTCTGGCTCAGGCCCACGCTTGCGCGATTCAAACTGCGCTGGGGGTCATAGCCTTTCAGATCAAAATCCAGGCCGGGCACGCTGTTCAGCGCGATGGTCACGTCCTGCTGGTCAGTCTCGAACTCCCGCTCATGGGCCACTTCGCCAAACACCTGGGTCTGCGGCGTGACGTCCAACTTCCCTTGAAGCCCCGCGCCTAGCCGCTTTGACTTGCGCGTCTGGTCGTCGTAATTGAGTGCGGTCGCGCGAGCACTGTCCTCCGAGTAGCCATCGACGTTGACGTGGGAATAGTCGGCGCTGATGAACGGCGAGAAATGCCAGCGACTGCTCTGTTCGGCCAGGTCGAAGCCCACGCGCCCACTGACCGCCCACAGGTCGCCGTCGGTGTCGCCTTTCTCCGCGCCTTCGCTGATGCCCAGCGCGAACTTGCGCTTGAGGTTGTCGTAGTCGAGTTTTCCGCCTGAGGCCGCCAGGTCTGCCCACCAGTGCTGCGCCTGATACTGCACGAATGCGGTCGCGATATAGCTGTTGAGTTTGTAGTCCGAATCCTTGGCGCCGGCTTCGAGTGTTTGCCGGTAAGCACCTGCAACCAGCCCGGCTCTCCAGTCTTCAGCGAAGCGATAGCTGCCGCCCACCGTGAGGTTGTAGCCGTGACCGTCCCCGCTGGCGGAATTGCCTTGCGCGTCGAAATCCAGTTTCTGACCGCCACCGGCGACGATGGCGCGCCATTCACCGACGTTCTGCCAATTGCCCCAATCCGCCAGCCACTGACTGCGCAGTTCATCCTGCTGCGCGCGCAACGTTCCGTTGGCCATTTCCGGCAGCAGCGTGATTTCCCACGGTGCGGACAGAATCGAATACCCGTAGTCAGCGATCAGACGCTGACCCGCGACGGTCGGGTGCACGCCGTCGTTGAACAGCAGTTTGGTCGGATCAGGCGTCAGGCCGCCAATCCCGTAAACGCTGTTGGCGGTGCAGTTGTTGCCGTTGAAACAGGTGCCGACCAGGTTCTGATCGGCCGCCAGCCCGTAGCGCGCCGGGTCGGTCAGGACATCACGTATGAGCCCCGGCACATTGAGCGGAATGACCTCGGCATCGATTTGCCCCAGCCGATTGACCAACTGCTGGTTGAACACCCCGCTCAGCAACGACGATGGCCCCTGCAATGGCGTGCCGAATACAGCGGGTGTGCGGCCGATGTCAGGCAGCAGCCAGACCATGATGTAACGCGCGCCGCTCTGGGACAGGATTTGTGCGCCGTTCGCCAGGTTGTTCGCCGCATTGACGGCCTGTCCCGCACTCAGCACCCGGCCCTGAAGGAAGTCATTGCCGCCCCCGGTCAGGTAGTAAAGGGCGTTGGGGTCAGCCCGCGAGCTGTTTTCAACCAGATAACCGGGTCGCGTCCGGAACACCGTTGTCACGCCGGTCGAGGCGTCAGTATTGGCAATCTGAGATTGGGTGGTGATCGCCGCGAGAATCTGATCGGTCCGGTCGCCACCCACAGCCCAGTTGTTGCCATCCGGCAACCCTTGCGCCGCGCGGACGGGGGAGGTCGATGCCTGCAAATCCCCGGGCGCCACGCCAAGCATTTCGCCCAGCAGCGTCGATGAGTTCAGACCGAATGCCTCGCCGCTGCCGTTCAGGTATGTCGGGCCGGTGCGGTTAGTGAAACGCAAGGTGGCGCCGGGTGGTCCGCCGGCATCGGGAAACTGCCCGGCGTCGGCGAGGCTGTCGCCAAACACGATCATCGTTGAATAGGGGGAGGAGGCGGCCAGGGCCGAGGAACAGGCGAGCGAGAGCAGGCAAGCCGCGAACGGCCAGCGCAGTGTGGCTTTGATCATGGGGGCATCCCTTATTGTTTTAGTGCTGTACGAGAAGGTAGCAGCCGCGACACAAATCGCCCACGATGCCGTGGCATTCACGGCAAATATTCTGTACCGGCCTTCAGGCTGCGATCTGCACCTTGCGGGCATTCAAATCCTGCCAATCGGCCGCTGCCCCGCGCCATCCGGGCACTGCGATATTGCGCGCCCTGCGGCGGTACGCTACTGTGCGGCAACGTATGAACGAGACCTTTCCTGTGTCGATTGTCAGCAGCTTCTTGATGCGCGTTATCAAGGGCCACGCCCGTTGGCGTTGGCGCGCCTGACTATTTCCCCCGCCGGCTCCGCCGGATCTGCATTGATATGCCTTCTGATGCCTCGGTTTTGCAGTGACTCGCCGGAATCCCTCCCGCGACCCTCTGCGCGCAACTGCGGTCAGAAAACGGAAGGCCACGTTAAAAGTCAGTCATTCAAAAGGTTGAGCACCATGCTGCTGATGATCGATAACTACGACTCCTTCACCTACAACGTCGTGCAGTACCTGGGCGAGCTGGGTGCCGACGTCAAAGTGATTCGCAACGACGAAATGACCATCGCCGAAATCGAAGCCCTGAACCCCGAACGTATCGTCGTTTCCCCCGGCCCGTGCACGCCGAACGAAGCAGGTGTGTCCATCGACGTGATCAAACACTTCGCTGGCAAGCTGCCCGTGCTCGGCGTCTGCCTGGGTCATCAGTCGATTGGCCAGGCGTTTGGCGGCGACGTGGTGCGTGCGCGCCAGGTCATGCACGGCAAGACCAGCGAGCTGATCCACGAAGACAAAGGCGTGTTCGAAGGCCTCAAGCATCCGCTGACCGTGACCCGCTATCACTCGCTGGTGGTCAAGCGCGAAACACTCCCGGAGTGCCTGGAGTTGACCGCCTGGACCCAGCGCGAAGATGGCTCCGTTGATGAAATCATGGGCCTGCGTCACAAAACCCTTAACGTCGAGGGCGTACAGTTTCACCCTGAGTCGATTCTTTCCGAGCAGGGCCACGAGCTGTTCGCCAACTTCCTCAAGCAGACCGGCGGCACCCGTCAGGGTTAAGGACACATCGACATGGCAATGGATATCAAAACGGCGCTGGGCCGGGTTGTGAATCAACTGGACCTGAGCACCGATGAAATGCGCGAGGTCATGCGCGAAATCATGACAGGCCAGTGCACCCAGGCGCAGATCGGCGCATTTCTGATGGGCATGCGCATGAAAAGCGAAAGCATTGACGAGATCGTTGGTGCAGTGTCGGTCATGCGTGAGCTGGCGGATCAGGTTCAACTCAAAACCCTCGACGGCGTGGTCGACATCGTCGGTACCGGTGGCGATGGTGCCAACATATTCAATGTCTCGACCGCTGCCTCGTTCGTGATCGCGGCGGCCGGTTGCACAGTCGCCAAGCACGGCAATCGCGCGGTCTCCGGCAAGAGTGGCAGCGCCGATCTGCTGGAAGCCGCAGGCGTCTACCTGAACCTGACCCCGGTGCAAGTGGCGCGCTGCATTGACAGCGTCGGCATCGGTTTTATGTTCGCGCAAACCCACCACGGCGCGATGAAACACGCCGCAGGGCCACGCAAGGAACTGGGCCTGCGTACACTGTTCAACATGCTCGGTCCACTGACTAACCCGGCCGGCGTCAAGCACCAGGTGGTCGGCGTATTCAGTCAGGCGCTGTGCCGGCCATTGGCCGAGGTGCTGCTGCGCATGGGCAGCAAACACGTGCTGGTGGTGCATTCCCAGGACGGCCTGGACGAATTCAGCATCGCCGCGCCGACCTTTGTCGCGGAACTGAAGAACGGCGAAGTGACCGAATACTGGGTACAGCCGGAAGATCTGGGCATGAAAAGCCAGAGCCTGTTCGGTCTGGTGGTCGACAGCCCGGCGCAGTCGCTGGAATTGATTCGTGACGCGCTGGGTCGGCGCAAGTCCGAGCACGGCCAGAAAGCCGCCGAAATGATCGTGCTGAACGCCGGCGCCGCGCTTTACGCGGCTGATCATGCTTCGTCATTGAAAGAAGGCGTGGCGTTGGCCCACGACGCATTACACACGGGCCTGGCCCGCGAAAAGCTGGAAGAACTGGGTGCCTTTACCGCGGTATTCAAGCAGGAGAATGAAGAATGAGTGTGCCGACGGTTTTGGAAAAGATTCTGGCCCGAAAGGTCGAGGAAGTCGCTGCGCGCCGTGCCAGTGTCAGCCTCGCCGAATTGGAAACTCTGGCGAAAGCAGCCGATGCACCGCGTGGGTTTGCTGCCGCGATGATTGCCCAGGCCAAGCGCAAGCAGCCGGCCGTCATTGCAGAGATCAAGAAGGCGTCGCCGAGCAAGGGCGTGATCCGCGAAAACTTTCATCCTGCGGAGATTGCCACTAGCTACGAAGCAGGCGGGGCCACCTGTCTTTCTGTGCTGACCGACGTCGATTTCTTCCAGGGCGCTGATGAGTATTTGAAGCAGGCCCGGGCGACGTGTTCGCTGCCGGTTATCCGCAAGGACTTCATGATCGACCCGTATCAGATCGTCGAAGCGCGGGCATTGGGGGCCGACTGCATCCTGCTGATCGTTTCGGCGCTGGATGATGTGAAGATGGCCGAGCTGGCCTCAGTCGCCAAAGGTGTCGGCCTGGATGTGCTGGTAGAAGTCCACGATGGCGACGAGCTGGAGCGGGCATTGAAAACCCTCGACACTCCGCTGGTGGGCGTCAACAACCGCAATCTGCACACGTTCGACGTCAGTCTGGAAACCACGCTCGATCTGCTGCCGCGCATCCCTCGTGATCGCCTGGTCATCACGGAAAGCGGGATTCTCAACCGCGCGGATGTCGAGCTGATGGAGATCAACGACGTTTATTCCTTCTTGGTGGGTGAGGCATTCATGCGCGCCGAGAAGCCGGGTGTGGAATTGCAGCGACTGTTCTTCCCGGAGAAAGGCACCGCGATCAAGTCCGGCGGTTTGGACTGATCCACCGGTGTAGGCCAGAAAGCCGTCGCCACTCACGTCAGGAGGCAGCATGACCCTTCAGCTCTTGGCAACGTGCGTTGAAGCCGGCCTCAAGGCCGAGCAGGATCTGCTGGCGTCAGTGTGTGATGGGCACGCCGAGAGCGGGTTGCTGTTCTGGCGGCCTACCGACCGCGCGCTGGTCATGCCAAGGCGGTTGAGCCGTCTTCCTGGCTTCACTGAAGCCAGCGAAACGCTCGCCGACAGTGGCTGGCCTGTGCTGTTGCGTGAAAGTGGCGGCGAGCCCGTGCCGCAATCGCCCTCGACGGTCAACGTGGCGCTTGTGTATGTGCAGCCGGACACCGATCTGGATCGCGACCGCATCGAGAACGCCTACATGCGCCTGTGTCAGCCGATCCTCGATACGCTGAGTGAGCTGGGTGGCGCTGCATCCTTGGGCGAAGTCGAAGGGGCCTTCTGCGATGGCCGTTTCAACGTCAACCTCAACGCTCGCAAGATGGTGGGTACTGCGCAGCGCTGGCGGCAGAGTCAGGGTGGCAAGCGGCCGGTGGTGTTGGCCCATGCCGCGATGCTGCTGGATGACGAGCGCGTTGAGATGGTCAACGCAGTCAATCGCTTCAATGAAACCTGTGAACTCGATGCGCGGTGCGAAGCGCAAAGCCATATCGCTCTGCATGAGCTGTTCGACGCGCCGGATTTTCTTGGCCGTTTGAGTGAGCGCTATATACGCCTTTTGGCCGGAATCTGACTCACCTGCCAATACCCGGTGCGTGTGTTAACGGGTGCCGAAAACCACCATGGTTTTGCCCCGGACATGCACCAGGTTTTGCTCTTCGAGCGATTTGAGCACACGACCAACCATCTCCCGCGAACACCCCACGATACGGCCAATCTCCTGGCGGGTGATTTTGATCTGCATGCCATCGGGGTGGGTCATCGCGTCAGGCTGCTTGCACAGATCGAGCAGGCTGCGGGCAACGCGGCCAGTGACGTCCAGAAAGGCCAGATCGCCGACCTTGCGGGTGGTGTTGCGCAGACGCTCGGCGATTTGCGCACCGATGGCGTACATCAATTCGGGATCCTGCTGACTGAGTTCGCGGAACTTGGCGTAGCTGATCTCGGCCACTTCACATTCGGTTTTGGCGCGCACCCAGGCGCTGCGGTGGGCACCGGCGGCCGTCTGCTCGAAAAGTCCCAGTTCGCCAAAAAAGTCCCCTGTATTGAGATAGGCCACGATCATCTCGCGACCTTCGTTGTCTTCGATCAGGATCGTCACCGAGCCCTTGATGAGCAGGTACAGCGAATCCGATTCTTCGCCTGCGCAGAGGATATTGGTCTTCGCCAGGCATCGTCGCCGCTGGGCGTGCGGCAGCAGTTTGTCGGCGATTTTCATCTTGTTCGGAGGCTGCACGGCGAGCATGGCTGTATCCCGTAAAAAACTGCGCCCTTAGGCATTCTTAGAGGTATCGGCAGTAGTTGCCATTTGACGCAGTTCAACAGCGGCAATTAGCCAATTTTTCAGACACTTCCTACATTTCGGTCGTTGCCGGGCATGTCCCGTCCACTCAGCGACGGCAGGGCCCTGTGCTAAGCTGGCCGCCATTTTTCAAGCATTGGAGTCCGGTGATGAAAGCGCGTATTCAATGGGCGGGTGAGGCGATGTTCCTCGGTGAGTCCGGCAGCGGCCATGTGGTTGTGATGGATGGCCCGCCAGAAAGCGGCGGTCGCAATCTGGGTGTTCGCCCGATGGAAATGGTGCTGATTGGCCTGGGTGGCTGCAGCAATTACGACGTGGTCAGCATTCTCAAGAAAGCCCGTCAGCCCATCGAGAGTTGTGAGGCGTTCCTGGAAGCCGAGCGCGCCAACGAAGATCCCAAGGTGTTCACCAAGATCCATTTGCACTTCGTGGTTAAAGGGCGCGGCCTCAAAGAGACGCAGGTCAAACGTGCGATCGAGCTGTCCGCCGAGAAATACTGCTCGGCGTCGATCATGCTGGGTAATGCCGGCGTCGAAATCACCCACGACTACGAGATCATCGAACTGGGTTGAGCAACGCTCAATTTTCACAAAAGCGGTGCAGGCTATGGCATGCGACTTCTGACGTCTGCATAATGCGCCCCTTTTTCAGGGCGCGACCGCCGGGTAGCCGGCTCGCCTCCGACCAGACAACCAAAATCGCCAACGCGAAGAGGTGTTAACCGTCCTACGCAGCTGAGCCGGGCTCAGTTGACGGGCATGCTTGATCACGCGGCCAGCGCCGCACCCATATAGAGAGTTTTTAACGGTGAAAAGCAAACTCAAGCTCCACGGGTTCAATAACCTGACCAAGACCTTGAGCTTCAACATCTATGACATCTGCTATGCGGAAACCCCGCAGGACCAGCAGGCCTACGTCGAGTACATCAACAGTGTGTACGATGCCGAACGCCTGACGCGGATTCTCACCGATGTCGTCGATATCATTGGCGCGAACATCCTGAACATCGCGCGTCAGGACTACGATCCACAAGGCGCCAGTGTGACCATTCTGATCTCCGAGCAGCCGGTCACGCCGACTGACAGCCAGATCGAAGAATCGCCGGGTCCGCTGCCGGAAACCATTCTCGCGCACCTGGACAAGAGCCACATCACGGTTCATACCTACCCTGAAATCCACCCCGTTGACGGCATCGCCACGTTCCGTGTGGACATCGATGTGTCGACCTGCGGCGTGATTTCCCCGTTGAAAGCGCTGAATTACCTGATCCACAAGTTTGAGTCCGACATCGTGACCGTCGACTATCGCGTGCGCGGCTTCACCCGTGACGTTGAAGGCAAGAAGCATTTCATCGACCACGAGATCAACTCGATCCAGAATTACCTTTCCGACGACACGCGCGACAGCTACCAGATGACTGACGTGAACGTGTATCAGGAAAACCTGTTCCACACCAAAATGCTGCTCAAGCAGTTCGAGCTGGACAACTACCTGTTCGGCGACGCCACCAGCAATCTCTCCGCTGAACAGCGCGAGCAGGTGACCGGCCGCGTGAAGCACGAGATGCTCGAAATCTTCTACGGCCGCAACATGCCGGTCTAAGGTCTCAGTGATACAAAAAAGGCGCCTGTTCAGGCGCCTTCTTTGTTTCCGGTCTTTCGTGGCAGCTTTGTTCGCTGATAAAGGCCGGCCGACCGCAGATTCGATCAGATCCTGTAGGTGGTTTTGGTCATGATTTTTGCCAACAGGCTCATGCCGAACTTCACCGGCGCCGGGAAGCGGAAACCGCCTGCCTCGATCGCGCTTTCTGCGTGATGCTCTTCGTCGGCGCGCATCTGTTTGAGAATCGCCCGCGACTTCTCATCCTCGACTGGCAATTGCTCCAAATGCTCATTCAAGTGTTTGCACACCTGATCTTCCGTCGCGGCAACGAAGCCCAGGCTGATTCGATCGCTGATCAAGCCAGCCACTGCGCCGATGCCAAACGAAGCACCGTAGAACAATGGGTTGAGCACACTGGTATGACTGCCCAACTGATGAATGCGTTGCTCGCACCACACCAGATGGTCGATTTCTTCCTCGGCGGCGTGCTCCATGGCTTTGCGCACCTGAGGCAGTTTCGCGGTGAGTGCCTGCCCCTGATACAACGCCTGAGCACAGACTTCGCCAGTGTGATTGATGCGCATGAGCCCTGCGACATGCCGGGTGTCGGACTCATTCATCTTGACGTCGGGTTGAACGATGGCAGGCGAAGGACGATGTGCGTGCGCGCTGACGGGCAGCAGCGTCTTCATCGCTGCGTCGGCTTGAAGCAGGAAACGGTCGATAGGGGAGTAGTGACGTTCGGTAGCCATGGGCGCCTCCGGGTAAATCCACGGCGGTCAGTCTACCTCAAACGGTGTAACCGGGCTTGTCCGGTGTCAGCCCGCCGGGGCGTTGGCGCGCATCCGGCAGGTCTACGAAGACCGGAGAGGATGACTCAGCCCGGCGGCCAGTTCATCTGGCGCTGACCCAGCACGTGCATGTGGATGTGATAGACGGTCTGTCCGCCTTTTTCGTTGGTGTTCATGACCACGCGGAAGCCGTCCTCGCAACCCAGTTCTTTTGCCAGGCGCTGGGCTGTGAACAGAATGTGGCCCAGCAGGCCCTTATCGTCTTCAGTCACGTCGTTGAGGGTGGCAATCGGCTTCTTCGGGATAACCAGAAAATGCACAGGCGCCTGGGGGGCGATGTCGTGAAAGGCCAGCACTTGATCATCTTCGTAGATGATCTTCGCCGGGATTTCCCGATTGATGATCTTGGTAAACAAAGTATCCACAGCCTTCTTGCTCCGTTTCGAGGGGGATGAAGGCAGTGTACTGAGCGTCCCGGTTCACGCCCAGACGTTTGTTGCGATGTGCCCCGTCAGACTGACGTACGAGATTTGAGCATCGAGCCCCAGAGCTTTCGCGTCATCCAGCGACTGGCAAAGCGCGGCAGGCGTGTCAGTAGCCTGTTTCGCCAACCCGGGATGATCACCGCACGGTTCTTGTCGAGCGCGCGAACCGTGTACAGCGCGACCTCCTCGGCGGTCATGTGGTCGTCGTGCGTAAACTTGCCGGCATCCAGTTGTGCGGTGCGGAAAAACGCTGTGCGCGTCGGCCCGGGGCACAACACCGAAATCTTCACGCCGGTCTTGTGCAGCTCCTCGCGAAGCCCTTCGGAAAAATGCAGGACGTACGCTTTGCTCGCCGCATAGGTGCTCATCCATGGTCCCGGCTGAAAGCCCATGATCGACGCAACGTTGAGGATCTGGCCGCCGCCTTGCACCGCCATCAGGTTGCCAACCGTGTGACAGAGACGCGTCAACGCGAGCACATTAAGGTCGAGCAGATCTTGCTCTTGCGCCCACTCTTGAGCGAGAAAGGGCCCGCTGTTGCCGATGCCAGCGCAGTTAACCAGCAAGTCGATGCTTCGCGAGCCTTCCTCGAGTTCAAGCAGAAAGCCCGAGAGGCGCAGCGGCTCACCCAGATCGCAGGCGCGGAACAGCACCTCGACACCAAAGCGTTGGGTGAACTCGATGGCGATGCTCTCGAGCATCTCCCGGTGCCTGGCCACCAGAATAAGGTTGCGACCCCGGCGTGCGAGGGCTTCGGCCATCGCCAGGCCAATACCGCTGGATGCACCTGTGACCATGGCATAACGGGTCATGCAATTCTCCAGTGTTTGCAGCTTGTATTGAGACAGCGTCCTTGCTGCCAGATAGTTATTGGTCGTCGTTGCTGTCGGACGAGTCACCACTATCGACAGGATCAACGGGAACGACCGGTTGTTCCGCGTCATCGTCGTAAGGCAGCGCTTGCTCGTATTCGCTGGTGGTGGCTTCGACCTGCTCCTGAACAGTGTTCAGACCACCCATCATCCCGGCCACTAAGGCCAGCGCCAGCACCGCGAGCCACAGAATGGCGAGGACCTTGACGCGCGGTGTGTTGCCGGGCGGCGGCGGACCA
Organism: Pseudomonas sp. W5-01; assembly: GCF_046540435.1. Lineage (NCBI taxonomy): Bacteria > Pseudomonadati > Pseudomonadota > Gammaproteobacteria > Pseudomonadales > Pseudomonadaceae > Pseudomonas > Pseudomonas sp. W5-01. The sequence goes on along the minus strand of NZ_JAXCIP010000006.1, from coordinate 7,068 downwards.
TACCGATTCGGGCCCGTGTTGCCAGGGACTGCCATCATCAGGATCGGAAAGAAGCTGCCCACCACCGGCACCAGATTCAGCAACAGCAACCAGGCTGACCAACCGGCGTCGTGCAACCGCTGGGCGCCGATCTGGATGCTGACAACCACGAACGCGACGAGGGCAACGGTGCCGAGCAGTCCGCCCGCCACCAGCGAAACGCTGAGAACGCCGACGCACACGGCAGCGACCAGGAGGCCGACGGCCACCAGCGCCAGACTCCACGCCAGGTAGCGCAAACGGCCGATTCGCCCCTGAATGGAGAACACCTTCAATTCGCCCACGGCGGGCCAGTCTTGTCTGGCCGGCGTGCGCGGCGGTGCGTAGGGCGAGGCCGCAGGTTCGAAAGCCGGACGCTGTGGAGTGTCTTCGACCACGTCCTCAAGCCTCAATGACACGGGCTCCTCGGGCTCGATACGGCCCTCGACACCTGCATCGTTCAACGCCGCGAGATAACGCTGCGCGTCGTCCCGCGTCAGGCTTCGCTTGATGGTCACGGGTTTGCCGGTGAAGAGACGATCAACGCCGGACACCTCAGTCTTGAACAGCTGCGCCAGGTTCTGGCGCGCTGTCTCCAGCTCAACGCCTGTTCGCAGCTGTCCCTCGAAAACGATCTTGAAGTGCTCCGCCATGCTGGCTTCCTTGTCTTGAGTTCATACGATATGAGCAATGCGCGTCAGAACGGTTTGACGACGACCAGAATGACCACCGCCAGCAAGATCAACACGGGTACCTCGTTGAACCAGCGATAGAACACATGGCTGCGACCAGGTTCGCCGCGCGCGAAGCGTTTGACCTGCGCGCCGCACACGTGGTGGTAACCAATCAACAGGACAACGAGGGTGAGCTTGGCATGCAACCAGCCTTGCTGCAGGAAACCCGGTGCGAGAACGATCAGCCAGATACCGAATACCAGGGTAGCGATCATCGAGGGCATCATGATCCCGCGGTACAACTTGCGTTCCATGGTGCAGAAACGCTCGCGGCTTACGGAGTCTTCGCTCATGGCGTGATAGACGAACAATCGCGGCAGATAGAACAGGGCGGCGAACCAGCACACCATTGCAATGATGTGCAGCGCTTTAATCCAGAGATAGAGCATTTTGGTTTGTTTCCAGGGACACGGTGCCAAATAGTAGTGGCTTCCGCGCCCGTACGTCACGTTCGCGGTTGTCCCATCGGCAATCGACCCATATGATCAGCGGCTTTCCACTGGTTTGGTTGAGGGGCAGGTTATGGTCAAGGTCGGTATCGTCGGCGGTACGGGTTACACCGGCGTCGAGTTGCTGCGTCTTCTGGCGCAACACCCAGAGGCTGAAGTGGTTGCGATCACCTCGCGCTCCGAAGCAGGTTTGCCTGTCGCTGACATGTATCCCAACCTGCGTGGTCACTATGACGGCCTGGCGTTCAGCGTGCCGGACGTCAAAGTGCTGGGCGCGTGCGATGTGGTGTTCTTCGCAACGCCCCACGGTGTCGCACATGCGCTGGCGGGCGAGTTGCTCGCCGCGGGCACCAAGGTCATCGACCTCTCCGCTGACTTCCGTCTGCAAGACCCGGTCGAGTGGGCCAAGTGGTACAACCAGCCCCACGGCGCGCCCGAATTGCTCGACGAAGCGGTTTACGGCCTGCCGGAAGTCAATCGCGAGCAAATCAAGGGCGCGCGCCTGATTGCAGTGCCTGGCTGCTATCCGACCGCCACTCAGTTGGGTTTTCTGCCACTGCTCGAAGCGGGCCTCGCTGATCCATTGCGCCTGATCGCGGACTGCAAATCGGGTGTCAGTGGTGCAGGTCGCGGCGCCAGTGTGGGCTCGCTGTATTCCGAAACCAGCGAGAGCTTCAAGGCCTATGCCGTTAAAGGCCATCGCCATCTCCCCGAAATCACTCAAGGGCTACGCCGTGCTGCAGGTGGCGATATCGGGCTGACGTTCGTGCCGCACCTGACGCCGATGATCCGTGGGATTCACGCCACGTTGTACGCAACCGTCGTGGACAAGTCGGTCGATCTGCAGGCGTTGTTCGAAAAGCGCTATGCCAATGAGCCTTTCGTCGACGTGATGCCCGCCGGAAGCCATCCGGAAACCCGGAGCGTACGTGGCGCCAATGTGTGCCGCATGGCCGTGCATCGGCCTCAGGACGGGGATTTGGTGGTGGTGCTGTCGGTCATCGACAATCTGGTCAAAGGCGCTTCGGGCCAGGCCGTGCAGAACATGAACATCATGTTTGGCCTTGATGAACGCCTAGGCCTGTCCCATGCGGGGATGTTGCCGTAATAGCGGCTTCAGGCCTCAAGCGGCAAGTCTCAACTCGCTGGTGATAGCGGCTGTTTTTTGCGGCTTGTCGCTTGCGACCTGTGGCTGCCGTCACAATAGTTGACCAATTTTCTAGGAGAAGCGGATAATGCGCGTCATTACGCATTATGACGGCTTAGCGCCGGGAGATTTTGAACATGAGCGTTGAATCCTTTACCCCAGTGGCTTTGGAATTCACCCACGGTGCCGCGCACAAGGTGAAAACTCTGGTCGATGAAGAGGGTAATGATCGCCTGAAGCTCCGTGTCTTCGTGACCGGTGGCGGTTGTTCCGGTTTCCAGTACGGCTTCACCTTTGACGAAGACGTCGCCGATGATGACACCATTGTCGAGCGCGAGGGCGTCAGTCTGGTGGTCGACCCTATGAGCTTCCAGTACCTGGCAGGTGCGGAGGTGGATTATCAGGAGGGGCTGGAAGGCTCTCGCTTCGTGATCAAGAACCCCAATGCCGCGACTACCTGTGGCTGTGGCTCTTCGTTCTCGATCTGATCCAGGCGATACACACAAAAACGCCGCGCATTTGCGCGGCGTTTTGCATGGTGGGCGTTGGGTCAGGCCGGGTAGATCGCGCCCAGCACTCGCAGGCCTTTGGCCCCCGTCACGCTTGGACGGTTGGCGGGTACGCTCTCCAGCGCGCAATGGGCAAGCCAGGCAAACGCCATCGCTTCGACCCAATCAGGATCAACGCCGAACTCTGCAGTGCTAGAAACCTTTGTTGCCGGCAGTAGCGCCGCCAGCCGATCCATCAACGCCTTGTTGTGAGCGCCGCCGCCGCAGACCAGCAGTTCTTTGGTCTGCGCCTGTGCCGATTGCAGGGACTCGGTAATGCTCAATGCGGTGACTTCGAGCAGTGTTGCTTGCACATCTTCGGGTCTCAGCGTTGGCATCTGGAACAGATGGTGGTGAACCCAGCCAAGGTTGAATACTTCACGACCCGTGCTCTTAGGCCCCTTCGTTTGAAAGAACTGATCACTGAGCATGGACTTCAGCAGCGCATCATTGACTGTCCCGCTCGCGCCCCACGCGCCATCGCGGTCATAGCTCACGCCCCGCTGTGCCTGAATCCAGGCGTCCAGCAGCACATTGCCTGGCCCTGAGTCGAAGCCGGAAACCGGTTTGTCGATTTCGATCAGGCTGAGGTTGCTGAAACCACCGACATTGAGCACGGCGCGGTAGTCTTTGTTATCGTCGAACAACGCTTCATGGAAGGCGGGAACCAGCGGCGCCCCCTGGCCACCCGCAGCGATATCGCGCTTGCGGAAGTCGCTGACCACGGTAATGCCCGTTAGCTCGGCGAGCAGGGCAGGGTTGCCAATCTGGATGGTGAAGCCGCGGGCCGGTTCATGACGAATCGTCTGGCCGTGGCTGCCGATCGCGCGGATTTCACCGGCTGACACGCTCTGCTGGTCCAGCAGGGCCAGCACGCCTTGAGCAGCGAGACGAACCCATTTCTGCTCGGCGATGCCGGCACGGGCCAACTCGTCCGGGCCGCTGGCGCAGAGCCCCAGCAGTTCGGCGCGAAGGTCGTCCGGCATGGGAATGTAGTAGGTGCCGAGCAAACGTGGTCGGTCATCCTGTTCTACCAGCGCGAAGTCGAGTCCGTCCAGACTGCTTCCGGACATTACACCTACATATAAAGTCATGGGTCAGCGCTTACTCGAGGCCAGCATGGTGGCCTTTTCCTGGTCCATGCGAGCCATCAAAGGTTGGCTCTCCTGCATGAACCGCTGTTTTTCGGACTTGGCGATCGGATCAGCCATCGGCAGCTTCTGCCCCAGCGGGTCGACATGAACGCCATTTACCTGGAACTCGTAATGAACATGAGGACCCGTGGACAGGCCGGTGGTTCCAATATAGCCAATGACCTGGCCCTGCTTGACGCTGGATCCGGACTGAATGCCCTTGGCAAAACCCTGCATGTGGCCGTACAGCGTCCGGTAGGTTTCACCGTGCTGAATGATCACAGTGTTGCCGTAACCGCCGCGCCGACCGGCAAGGATGACTTTACCATCGCCAGTGGCCTTGATTGGGGTGCCACGAGGTGCAGCGTAGTCGATGCCTTGGTGGGCGCGAATCTTGTTCAGGATCGGGTGTTTGCGACCGGATGAGAACAGTGAGCTGATGCGGGCGAATTCGACCGGCGTACGGATGAACGCCTTACGCATGCTGTTGCCGTCCGCAGTGTAATAGTTGGTGTTGCCCTGTTTGTTCGTATACCGCACAGCGGTGTAGGTTTTGCCACGGTTTACGAAGCGAGCCGAAAGGATATTCCCTGTACTGACCGTCTTGCCGTTGACAACCTTCTGCTCGTAAATCACATCGAATTCGTCGCCCTTGCGGATATCCTGGGTGAAGTCGACGTCGTACCCGAAGATGTTTGCCATCTCCATTGTCATCGTATGGCTGAGGCCTGCGCGCTGGGCGGATTGCGACAGTGAGTTGTTGATCGTGCCATGCACATAGGCCGTGCGTACATTAGGTTTGCTCACGTCACGGGTAAACGTATAGCCCTTGTCCGTGCGAGACAAACTGATGCTTTCTGTCTCGCTCAGCTTGCTGTGCAACTGCTTGAGATTGCCCTCAGGCGAGAGCTCGAATTGTAGCACCTGGCCATTTTTCAGCTGACTGAACTGCTTGGCTTGTTTGTCGCTGGCAATAACGTCGTGCACCGCCGTCGCAGGCAGGCCGACTTTGCTGAACAACGTCGACAGCGTATCGCCCTTTGAGACCACCACTTCCCGGTGGGTCGGGCCTTTGGCAGTAGCAACCTCTTTCGGAGCGGCCTTGGTGTCACTTGCTGTCTTCGCGGCATCAGCCGGTTCAGCCGCATCACCTTCGATCTGGGCGAAGGGAGAATCTACGGGTGCCTCTGTGGCTTGAGTCTGTTCTTGAGCGTCTTGTTCTTGGTTGATCTGGTCGGCAGGTGTGTCCAGTTCCAGAGCAAGGTTGGTTCGTTTGGCTTCGACGTCGCTGGATGGGAATACGAGGAGAGCCAGGCTAAGCAGTGCGGCGATGCCGCTGGCTGCGAGCAGGTGGCTCTTCGGATAAAGCGGTGGCGCTTTAGGCGGAGTGTCGGTCATAGGTAATTTTGACTTTGAAAAAGATGAAATGGAAAAGATGAATGACATGATGAAGATGAAATAACTGTATAAAATATAACCAAATCTCGCCTGAGGCAAGCTTGCGATCGGCTCGCTCCGCGATTCGTCGCGCTCCTATTGTCAGAACTTGTATTTGGGCGCTGATCTTGTATGGTTGTTTCCCTTTGAAATACGGCATTACGGGGCGGTTATGAAGTCGGTTGAAGAGCAGCTAGCGCTGATCAAGCGTGGTGCAGATGAACTCCTGGTCGAGGCCGAGCTGGTCACAAAGCTCAAGCGTGGGCAGCCACTTCGCATCAAGGCCGGTTTTGATCCGACCGCGCCCGACCTTCACCTCGGGCACACGGTGCTTATTAATAAGCTGCGTCAATTCCAGGATCTTGGTCATCAGGTGATTTTCCTGATCGGCGACTTCACCGGCATGATTGGTGATCCGAGTGGCAAGAGTGCCACCCGTCCCCCGCTTACCCGCGAGCAAGTGCTCGACTACGCCGAGACCTACAAGGCTCAGGTGTTCAAGATTCTTGATCCGGCCAAAACCGAGGTGGCGTTCAATTCCACCTGGATGGATCAACTCAGTCCTGCAGACTTCATCCGACTCTCTTCCCAGTACACCGTAGCGCGCATGCTGGAGCGTGATGACTTCGACAAGCGTTACAAGTCGAACCAGTCCATCGCCATCCACGAATTCCTTTATCCGCTGGTCCAGGGTTACGACTCGGTTGCTTTGCGCGCCGACGTTGAGCTGGGCGGGACCGATCAGAAATTCAACTTGCTGATGGGGCGCGAGCTGCAGCGTGCATATGGTCAGGAGGCTCAGTGTGTTCTCACGATGCCATTGCTGGAAGGATTGGACGGCGTCAAGAAGATGTCCAAGTCGTTGGGTAACTACGTAGGTATCCAAGAAGCGCCCGGCATTATGTACAGCAAGCTCGTCTCCATCCCTGATGCGCTGATGTGGCGTTACTTTGAGCTGCTGAGCTTCCGCTCCATGGAAGAGATCGCTGCTTTTAAAGCGGATTGCGAAGCGGGCGCCAATCCACGTGACATCAAGATCAAGCTGGCCGAAGAGATTGTTGCGCGCTTCCACGGTGAGGAAGCTGCGGCTTCTGCCCATCGTTCTGCTGGAAACCGTATGAAGGATGGAGAGCTTCCGGAGGATCTCCCGGAGATTGATGTCGCTGCAGTCGAAGACATGCCGATTGCTGCCGTCCTTAATAAGGCGGGGCTGGTTAAGAACGCTGCGGTCGCTCGCGACCTGTTGGCATCTGGCGGCGTGCGTATAGATGGTGAAGTTGTGGATCGCGGGTTTGTATTCAGGCTGGGCGCGACCCATGTATGTCAGGCCGGCAAGAAGGCGTTCGGCCGGATTACACTTCGTTCGGAATAAAGTTCAAATAAGTGCTTGACGCCCCTCTGGATCTGTCTATAATTCGCCCCACTTCCGGCGCAGACGAAACGGAAAACTCCTTGATAATCAAAGGGTTGGACGAAGTAAGCAGCGAGGAATGCTTCGGTTCAGATGCTTGAATCGACAGCGGTGAAAAAGGCAGTTGACAGCAGGTTGTAACGCTGTAGAATTCGCCTCCCGCTGACGTGAGACGCCAAGTCGAACGAAGC
>NZ_JAXCIP010000005.1:0-537688 GCF_046540435.1 Pseudomonas sp. W5-01 | reverse complement strand
TCAGCGGGAGGCGAATTCTACAGCGTTACAACCTGCTGTCAACTGCCTTTTTCACCGCTGTCGATTCAAGCATCTGAACCGAAGCATTCCTCGCTGCTTACTTCGTCCAACTCTTTGATTATCAAGGAGTTTTCCGTTTCGTCTGCGCCGGAAGTGGGGCGAATTATAGACAGATCCAGAGGGGCGTCAACACCTAATTTGAACTTTTACTGAAAAAGCTAAAACTCCAATGAAATCCTGTACTTCCTTCTGTTTATATAGAGACCAGCCAATCAGACCCGCCAGAGCATTAGCTCTTAAACAACACCCGCTTCGCGCAGCTTCATCACATCAGCGCCTAATAAGCCCAGTACGCCGGTGAGAACCTCCCACGTATGCTCTCCCAACAACGGCGGCGCACGCCGATATTCAACAGGCGTCGCTGATAAACGGATAGGGCTGGCGACTTGAGGAACCGTCCCGCCCAACGCATGCGGCAAGTGCACCTGCAAACCGCGGAACTGCACCTGCGGATCTGCGAATACCTGGGCGACATCATTAATAGGCCCACACGGTACGCCAGCCCCCTCCAACGCCATGACCCATTCGGCCGTGGTCTTGAAGACGGTGGCCTGCCGAATCAGCGGGATCAGTTCGGCACGATGCGCCACGCGCTGCTTATTAGTCGCAAATCGCGGATCGACGGCCCACTGCGGTTGCCCGGCCACTTCTGCGAATTTGCGGAACTGGCTGTCGTTCCCAACCGTGAGAATGAAATCGCCGTCGGCAGTGGGAAAATCCTGGTAGGGCACGATGTTCGGATGAGCATTACCCAGTCGCCTTGGGGAGACGCCTGTCGTCAGGTAATTCATCGCCTGATTCGCGAGGCAGGCGACCTGCACATCCAGCAATGCCATATCGATGTGCTGACCAACCCCTCCCTGATCCCGATGCGCCAGAGCAGCAAGAATCGCGGAGGTCGAATACAGCCCTGTCAGAATATCCGTCAGCGCCACGCCGACCTTGACCGGCCCCCCGCCATCTTCACCCTCGGCCCGGCCGGTAAGGCTCATTAGCCCACCGAGCCCTTGGATCATGAAGTCGTAACCTGCCCGCTTGGCGTAGGGCCCCGTCTGACCGAACCCGGTAATCGAGCAATAGATAAGCCTGGGATTTTCCAACTGCAGCGAATCGTAGTCCAGACCGTAAGCCTTCAATCCGCCAACCTTGAAGTTCTCGATGACGATATCGGACTTCGCCGCCAGCTCCCGAACCAGCCTCTGCCCTTCAGGCTGAGTGAAGTCTATGGTGACGGACTGTTTGTTACGGTTGGCAGACAGGTAGTAGGCAGCTTCGGACGTGTTTTCTCCGCGCGGATCCTTCAGAAAGGGCGGTCCCCAGGCGCGCGTGTCGTCGCCATTGCCCGGGCGCTCGACCTTGATCACCTCCGCACCCAGGTCAGCCAGAATCTGTCCTGCCCACGGGCCGGCGAGCACCCTAGACAAGTCCAGCACACGCAAATGCGATAACGCGCCCATTGCAGGCTCCTTAATAGAAGGCCTGGATGCCGGTCTGCGCGCGCCCCAGGATGAGCGCATGGACATCATGAGTACCTTCGTAGGTATTGACCACTTCCAGGTTGACCAGATGCCTGGCGATACCGAACTCATCAGAAATGCCGTTGCCGCCCAGCATGTCACGGGCCATACGCGCGATGTCCAGCGACTTGCCGCAGGAGTTGCGTTTCATGATGGAGGTGATTTCCACGGCTGCGGTGCCCTCGTCCTTCATCCGGCCAAGACGCAGGCAGCCTTGAAGCGCCAACGTGATCTCGGTCTGCATGTCTGCGAGCTTTTTCTGAATCAGCTGATTAGCTGCGAGCGGACGGCCGAACTGTTGGCGGTCCAGCGTGTATTGACGCGCGGTGTGCCAGCAAAACTCGGCAGCCCCCAAGGCGCCCCAAGAGATGCCGTAGCGGGCGGAGTTCAGGCACGTGAAGGGCCCTTTTAGACCACGGACGTCCGGGAAGATGTTCTCTTCCGGCACGAACACGTTGTCCATCACGATCTCGCCGGTGATCGAAGCGCGAAGGCCGACTTTGCCGTGAATCGCTGGAGCAGTCAGGCCTTGCCAGCCTTTTTCCAATACGAAGCCGCGGATGTCGCCAGCGTCATCTTTGCCCCAGACAACGAACACGTCGGCGATCGGGCTATTGGTGATCCACATTTTGCTACCGGTCAGTCGATAGCCGCCTTCAACGGTCCTCGCGCGGGTGATCATCGCGCCCGGATCCGAACCATGATTGGGTTCGGTGAGGCCGAAGCAACCGATCCATTCACCGGAGGCGAGTTTTGGCAGGTACTTCTGTTTTTGCGCTTCAGTGCCGAATTCGTTGATAGGCACCATGACCAGGGAGGACTGCACGCTCATCATCGAGCGGTAGCCGGAATCAACGCGCTCGACCTCGCGAGCGATCAAGCCGTAACACACGTAGTTCAGACCGCTACCGCCGTACTGCTCCGGGATCATGGCTCCGAGAAGACCTATCTCACCCATCTCGCGGAAGATCGCTGGATCTGTCTTTTCATGCCGGAAGGCCTCAAGCACACGCGGCGCCAGTTTGTCGCTGGCGAACTGCTCGGCGCTGTCGCGGACCATGCGCTCTTCTTCGGTGAGTTGCTGGTCCAGCAACAGGGGATCGATCCAACTGAAACTTGCCTTGCCGCTCATGATTCTCTCCTCACCCAATGCGCTTCCGGACCTGCCGGAAAAGTAATGGAGCGAGCCTAGGCCTGAACCCTTCAAAGGAGCAAACGACGATTTCGCATCATCTTGTGCTAATTTCTCACTCCGAAGCACACCAATTAGCAGTCTGTCCGCCCTTCCGTGTGAGGCAAAGGTACATGCGCCGTAAAATCCCTAGCACCGCTGCGTTGGTAAGCTTCGAGGCAGCGGCGCGGCACGAAAGCTTCACCAAGGCGGCCGAAGAGCTTTCGCTGACCCAGAGCGCGATCTGCCGACAGATCGCCAGCCTGGAAGAGTTCTTGAATGTCGGCCTGTTCCGACGCTCGCGACGGGGCGTAAAGCTCACAGAGGCGGGCCTTTCCTACAGCCGACGCATTGCGACGCAACTCGATGCCGTTGAACGCGACACCCTGTCAGTGATGGGTCATCAGGGCGTCAATGTGATCGAACTCGCGGTGGTACCCACATTCGGCACGCAGTGGCTGCTGCCGCGCCTGAAGGATTTTCAGAAGAAACACCCTGACGTCACTATTAACCTGACCAACCGCACGCGCCCCTTTTTGTTCGCGGACACCGAATTCGACGCGGCGATCTATTTTGGGGATGCTGACTGGTCCGGTACCGAATCCCACAGACTGATGGGCGAAAACCCGATGCCAGTCTGCAGCCCCGTGCTGCTTGGGGGACGCCACAGCATCAGCGCTCAAGAACTGGCTGAGATGCCGCTGCTGCAACAGACCACTCGGCCGTACGCCTGGAGGCAATGGTTCAACTCGCTGGACATGGGCGTGGCCCGCGACATGACAGGCCCCCGTTACGAGCTATTCTCAATGCTCGCGCAGGCCGCCATGCACGACATGGGTGTGGCGCTCATCCCGCCGTTTCTTATTCAGCATGAACTGGCCGAGAAGCGCCTGGTGATTGCCAACCCGCACCATCTCTCGAGCACCAAGGCGTACTACTTGATGATTCCGGAGCGCAAAACGGAATCGGCGTCCCTGAAAGCGTTTCGCGACTGGCTGATTCAACAGGCCGACACTTACTCGCTGCCTTAAACGCTCATCTGCGTCTTGAAGATTTCATGTAGTGCTCACACCTCAAAACCTACAGATATCCTGATTTGTCGCATTTACGACACACTTCTCAGCTCAGACCCTAACGCCCCAATAGTCATACGAATAGAGCCCTCCAGCCTGTTTTTAGGTCATTTGATAACCTCGTCGTCGGAAGCTATCTGCAGACTCAAAATTCATAAAAGATCATTAGCATCAGGCACTTGTGCGATTTAGTGCGTCAATCGGTCACAGGGTGACTTGTAGTACATTTTTCGTTCAGTTACAGAAACCCTTGAAGGCCTCTGACATCCCCTGCAAAATGCCGCGCCCGGCTGCTTTAACGGGCATAGTGATCGCAATTCCAGCCCCCGGGCCGTAGCGCGCTGGCCTCATTAAAGACAATAAGATCACGCAGGAGATTTGACGTGCACATTGGAGTCCCCCTCGAAACCCAGCTTGGTGAAACCCGGGTCGCCGCCACTCCCGAGACCATCAAAAAGCTCATCGCCCAAGGCCACACAGTAACTGTTCAGAACGGCGCGGGCATTGCGGCGAGCGTGACCGACAGTGCCTATGAGGCAGCAGGCGCCTTGGTGGGCAGCGCCGCCGATGCATTCGGTGCCGAACTCATTCTCAAGGTCTGCGCTCCCAGCGACGCTGAACTCCCGCTGATCAAAAGCGGCGCAGTAGTTGTCGGGATGCTCAATCCTTTCAATAACGACATGATCACCAGGCTGGTCGAGCGCGGGATCACCGCCTTTGCCCTCGAAGCGGCGCCACGCACCTCGCGCGCGCAAAGCCTCGACGTGCTGTCTTCCCAAGCCAACATTGCCGGCTATAAGGCTGTCCTGTTGGCAGCGCATCACTACCCACGCTTCATGCCCATGCTGATGACAGCGGCCGGTACGGTGAAAGCAGCGCGCGTGCTGATTCTCGGCGCGGGCGTTGCGGGGCTCCAGGCCATCGCCACTGCCAAACGTCTGGGTGCGGTCATTGAGGCTTCCGACGTACGTCCGGCCGTCAAGGAGCAGATCGAGTCGCTAGGGGCCAAGTTCGTCGACGTGCCGTACGAGACAGACGAAGAGCGCGAGGCTGCCGTGGGCGTCGGCGGTTACGCCCGCCCGATGCCGGCCAGTTGGATGCAGCGTCAGGCAGTGGCCGTGCATGAGCGCGCCAGGCAGGCGGACATCGTGATCACCACGGCGCTGATTCCCGGTCGCAAAGCGCCGGTGCTGTTGAGCGCTGAAACGGTCGCGCAGATGAAACCCGGCTCGGTGGTGATTGATCTGGCTGCAGCGCAGGGCGGCAACTGCCCGCTGACAGTAGCAGACCAAGTGGTAGTCGAGCACGGCGTAACCATCGTCGGCCACACGAATCTGCCTGCCATGGTCGCGGCGGATGCGTCTGCTCTTTATGCACGCAACCTGCTGGACTTCATGAAGCTGCTCTTCAACCAGGAAGGACAGTTCCAGATCAACCTCGAAGACGACATCGTTGCCGCGTGCCTTATGTGCCGCGATGGCCAAGTCATCCGCAAGAACGGCTGAGGATAAAAATAATGGAAGAGTTCATCTCACCCGGGATCTACAACCTGATCATTTTCGTGCTGGCCATTTATGTCGGCTACCACGTGGTCTGGAACGTGACGCCTGCGCTGCATACCCCGTTGATGGCGGTTACTAACGCTATCTCGGCCATCGTCATCGTCGGCGCCATGCTGGCCGCAGCGCTGACAGTAACGCCACTGGGCAAAACCATGGGCACACTGGCCGTCGCGCTGGCCGCCGTTAACGTCTTCGGCGGTTTTCTGGTCACCCGGCGGATGCTGGAGATGTTCAAAAAGAAAGCGCCCAAGGCAAAAGACGAGGTAGCCAAGTAATGAGCATGAACCTCGTCACATTGCTGTACCTGGTCTCGGCCATTTGCTTCATCCAGGCGCTGAAGGGCTTGTCTCACCCGACCACATCGCGTCGAGGCAACCTGTTCGGCATGCTCGGTATGGGGCTGGCTGTTCTCACCACGATCGGACTCGTGTTCAAACTGGCCGCGTTGTCCACCGACGGTGCCAGCGCAGGCATCGGCTACATCCTTATCGGTCTGCTGGTCGGTGGCACTGCCGGTTCGATCATGGCCAAGCGCGTCGAGATGACCAAGATGCCGGAGCTGGTCGCCTTCATGCACAGCATGATTGGTCTGGCAGCCGTGTTTATCGCCATCGCTGCCGTGGTCGAGCCACAGTCGCTGGGCATCGTTCACCACCTGGGCGATCCGATTCCTGCGGGCAACCGCCTGGAGCTGTTCCTTGGCGCGGCGATCGGGGCGATCACGTTTTCCGGTTCGGTCATCGCCTTTGGCAAGTTGTCGGGCAAGTACAAGTTCCGCTTGTTTCAGGGCGCGCCGGTGCAGTTTGCCGGTCAGCACAAACTCAATCTGATTCTGGGCTTGGCAACACTGCTGTTCGGCATCACGTTCATGCTGACGGGCAGCCTGTTCGCGTTCAGCATCATGCTGATCCTCGCGTTCGTGATCGGCGTGCTGCTGATCATTCCGATTGGTGGCGCAGACATGCCCGTCGTGGTGTCGATGCTCAACAGTTACTCAGGCTGGGCAGCAGCGGGTATTGGCTTCTCGCTGAACAACTCGATGCTGATCATCGCCGGCTCGCTGGTTGGCTCCTCCGGCGCGATTCTGTCGTACATCATGTGCAAGGCGATGAACCGCTCGTTCTTCAACGTGATCGGTGGCGGCTTTGGTGGCGCAGCAGATGCCGGTGCCGCGAGCGGCACCAAGGAAGCCCGCCCGGTCAAATCGGGATCGGCTGACGACGCGACCTTCCTGCTGACCAACGCTGATACCGTGATCATCGTGCCGGGCTACGGGCTGGCAGTCGCTCGAGCCCAACACGCGCTTAAAGAGCTGACCGAAAAGCTGACCCACGCGGGCGTCACGGTGAAGTACGCGATCCATCCGGTGGCCGGTCGGATGCCGGGGCACATGAACGTACTGCTGGCGGAGGCCGAGGTGCCTTACGATCAGGTGTTCGAGATGGAGGACATCAACTCCGAATTCGGTCAGGCGGATGTCGTCCTGGTGCTTGGCGCCAACGATGTGGTCAATCCGGCGGCCAAGAACGATCCAAAGTCGCCGATTGCCGGCATGCCGATCCTTGAGGCGTACAAGGCCAAGACCATCATCGTCAACAAGCGCTCCATGGCCAGCGGCTATGCAGGCCTGGATAACGAACTGTTCTATCTGGACAAAACCATGATGGTTTTTGGTGACGCCAAAAAGGTTATTGAGGACATGGTCAAAGCGATCGAATAACCGCTGCAAACCGCAATAAAACAACCCTCGGCGCAGGCAGTGGTCGAGGGTTTTTTACAGCCTGGGTAAAAGTGTTTCTCGCGCAGAGGTGCCAATTAGAGCCTTTATTGCGACCTTGGTAGCGGGACGAACAAGCTTCAACTCTCTAGACTTCGCTCACGCATCTTTGTCATGAGATCAAACAACATGCACCGTGAACGAATCCGTCTGCCCTCGCTGATGAGCAAGATAATGAGCGCAGCCGACGCCGCTTCCTTGATCAAGGACGGCATGACCGTCGGCATGAGCGGCTTCACCCGCGCCGGCGAAGCCAAGGCCGTACCCCAGGCGCTGGCTGAACGCGCCAAGACAGTTCCGCTGAAGATCAGCCTGATGACGGGCGCCAGCCTGGGCAACGATTTGGACAAGCAACTCACCGAAGCCGGCGTGCTCTCCCGGCGCATGCCGTTTCAGGTCGACAGCACCCTGCGCAAGGCCATCAACGACGGCACCGTGATGTTCATCGACCAGCATCTGTCGGACACCGTCGAGCAGTTGCGCAATCGCCAGATCAAGGCCGTGGATATCGCCGTGATTGAATGTGTGGCGATCACCGAGGAAGGGCACCTGGTGCTCAGCACGTCCGTTGGCAACTCGGCGAGTTTCGCCATCCTTGCTGAACACGTGATCATCGAGATCAACCTCGCCCAGCCTCTGGAGCTCGAGGGACTGCATGACATCTATATACCCACTTACCGACCAACACGCCTGCCGATCCCGGTGCTGAAGACGGACACCCGAATCGGCAGCCAGGCCGTGAAGATCGATCCGGCCAAGATCGTGGGGATCGTGATCAGCAATCAACCGGACTCGCCGTCGACGGTATTGCCGGCAGACACCGACACTCAGGCTATCGCGGGCCACTTGGTCGAGTTTTTCAAGAACGAAGTGCGGCTGAACCGCCTGACCAATCAGCTGATGCCGCTGCAGGCCGGGGTAGGCACGATCGCCAATGCCGTCATGACAGGGCTGATCGATTCGCCCTTTCATGGCATGACCATGTATTCGGAAGTGCTGCAGGACTCAACGTTCGACCTGTTCGAGGCGGGCAAGCTGGATTTTGCTTCGGGCTGCTCCATGACGCTGTCGGAACGTAAGCATGCTGCGGTCTATGAAAACCTCGAGCAGTACAGATCCAGACTGTTATTGCGGCCTCAGGAAATCTCGAACCATCCAGAGGTTGTCCGCCGCTTGGGCATCATTGGTATCAACACCGCCCTGGAGTTCGACCTGTACGGCAACGTCAACTCCACACACGTGGGTGGCACGCGGATGATGAACGGGATCGGGGGTTCGGGGGATTTCGCGCGTAACGCCCATCTCGCCATTTTCGTGACCAAGTCCATCGCCAAAGCCGGGGCGATCTCAAGTGTGGTGCCTATGGTCAGCCATGTAGACCACACCGAGCACGACGTGGACATTCTGGTGACTGAGATCGGACTGGCAGACCTGCGCGGCCTGGCGCCCCGCGAACGCGCCCGGGTCATCATCGACAACTGTGTGCACCCGGCCTATCGCGAGGCGCTGAATGACTACTTCCGCCGCGCCTGCGCAATTGGCGGTCACACTCCGCACGTTCTGCGCGACGCACTCAGTTGGCACCTGAACCTGGAAGAAACCGGCCGCATGTTGGCGATCTGAACACACAGTTTCAACGTGGCGGCGACCTTTCGTCGTCACAGTTCGCGAACTGAACGCAAATCCGGCAAAAACTGTACTGCTGTACGGGTGATTTGGCTGATGTAAAACCGCAAATCATCCGTGCGAGTATCCAAAAAGCACACTTCTGGTGCAGACCCGTACAGTTGCCCCACTTCCGAACAAAACAGTGGTCTTTAACAGTTAACTGGAGCAGCACAATACAAATGAACTGTGTCTAGAGAGAGAAGGGCAATGAGAGGAATATTGTCACCAATCAAGTCACTCTCTAATCCCGCCACAAGCGGAAGGAAGAAGCATCATGGAACGCACCGTCAGTTCCGAACTGTTCTACGAAGACACCGCAAAAACCGCACAAGCCTCGTTGCCGCTGCGCATGTTCGCCAACCTGATGCTTTGGCAGCGTCGCCTGTCCAGCCGTCATCAGCTGGCTCGTCTGGATGCACGCTTGCTGGCTGACGCCGGTATCAGCGAATCCCAGCGTTACGAAGAGCTGAGCAAGCCGTTCTGGCGCTAATCTAGCGTCTGCTGGTCGCAGGCTACGTGCCTCTCACCAGCATCCTGAATTGTTCAAACAAAACCCGTCAGCAGGTTACTGCTGACGGGTTTTGTCGCTTCAGGCCGGGAGAAATAGCCAAGCAACCCCAACCCGTACAGTTTCCATAACCTTTTCAACACACCCATACAGCCTAATAGTTACGTGGGATTTTAGCGGGTATGGGCCGTATCGCGGCGACTGGCATAAGGCCGGGATGGTTCGCGCGCCCGCTTATAAGCTAATCTTGCGCCACCTTGAGCACGCACTCGCGAGACAGCTATCGCTGAGCTTCCGATTTAAGCGTCAGTGGTTTTCGAATCCCGTTATTTTGGAGTGCCTACATGATGTCCCGCGTTCGTCTGTTAAGTGCCGCTTTCCTGATCGTTGCCTCCACTGGAGCCCAGGCTTCCAGTTTCGTGGTCACCACCGACACCATTGTCCGTGCACTCGATGCTTCGTCCAATGCCACGTCAAAAATTTCCTCCTCCTTTCATGACGACAAGATCGTCCTGGCCGCCCGCGACGACGCTGCAAGCTTCGTTGCCAGCGAAGGCGAGATCCGTGGCGTGAAGCTTCAGGGCGCCTTGCAACACATCCGCGAGGTTGCACCGGGCCTGCAAGCGTCGGATGCGCAACTGGCGCAGGCGATTCTTGCCATCTGATTCAGTACCGCGACAGATTTATCCAGCCCACGCCCGGGCCTTTGCACTAGCTCTGGCCCGGGTGTTGCGCTAGCCTTGCAACCCATACCGCAGACCCCGAACAGCCCTGAATAGCCATGCATCCGTTGTCTCGCCCAGTGCTTGCTGTCATCGCCACCTTGAGTATTTCCACTCAGGTTCTGGCGTTTGACGTGACCACACAGAGCCTGGTCAAAACCGGATACGCCACCAGCCAGGTGACGACAGGGCCGTTCGATGGCAAGTTGATAATTGCCGCCCAGGATGATGCTGCAGTGTTTGTCGCCAGTGACGGCCAACTGCGAGGAGCACGACTGGAATCGGCGCTGGCGTACCTGCGTCAATCCCATCCAAAACTTCATGCAAGCGACCTTGAACTGGCGCAGGCAATCCTCGTCCAATAGTCACTTTTTTGTAACTTCCGTATTTTGGAGACGTTCCATGCGTACCCCGTTGATCGCTGCCGCCCTCGGCCTGCTCTTGCTGACTGACATGGCACAGGCGCAAACCCTGAAGGCCACCAGTAACATCGTCGTTCGCGCCCTCGGCCGCAGCATCGATTTCACCTCCGACACCACCTCATCCGTGCGCAACTGGAAACTCGTGCTTGAAGCCCGTGACGACGCCGCCAGCTACGTCGCCAGCAACGGTGATATCCATGGCGCACTGCTCGACGCAGCCTTCATGACATTGCGCGATCGTTTGCCTGAAGCGCGCAACGCCAGCGATCAGGACCTCGCCGAGGCCATCCTCGCACTGTGAAACACCTCGCTGTCTGGCTGCTGACGTCGGCGCTCTCGCTGATCTGCACGAGCGCCTTCGCCGACCTCAGCCTGTCGCTGCATACCGACGGGCTCAGTCCTGCTCAACAAAAGGCCAGCCAGACATTGCTCGACGAAGCCATGGCGCACCTGCCGCCACTGTTTGTCAGCAAGCTTGATAGAAAGGTCGAAGTGCATTGGACCGACGACATGCCGTCCAATGCCTACGGTCGTGCAGACGGCCCTTACCGTCTGGACCTGAATCAGCACCTGCTCGCAGGCCTGACCGACGGCAGCGCTGCAACGACCCGAACCAACCGTCCTCATGGCACCGTGCGCGAAGAAATGCTCGCCACGGTGCTGCATGAGCTGACCCACATTTATGATCACGCGCAGCTCTGGTCCGCTGAAGACCGCAAGCTGATTGTCGCGTGTACCCGGCAGGGCAAGAGCGTGGGCAAAGTCGGCCTGCGTGACAGTTGCCGGGGACAGACCGACCGACGCTTCACGTTGAGTGATGATCCGCGCCTTCTGGACCTGGCGGGATGGCCGCAGTACGTCGGCCGCCGCGGTGACAGAGAAGAGCGCAATGGCCAGGTCGCGCGCAGCCCGGACATCTACGAAATCAGCAGCCCTCTGGAATTCGTTGCGGTGAACATGGAGTATTTCCTCCTCGATCCCGCCTACGCCTGTCGCCGTCCGGCGCTGTACGACTATTACAAGGCTCGTTTCGACTGGGCGCCCGCGACGAAGGATCAATGTCCGACGTCCTATCCTTACCTCAACGCCGGAAACGACTTCGCCCGACAGCCGTTGGGCAAGCTCGACCCCGAGCGGGTGTACGAAGTCGATTACCTGCTGGCCGAGGCCAACCAGAATCTGGCGAGCCGTTGGGGCCATAGCATGTTGCGGCTGGTGATCTGCAAGCCCGGTCGCCCGCGTGGCCCCGACTGCCGACTCGACCTTGATCAGCATTTGGTGCTGTCGTATCGCGCTTTTGTCAACGACCTGCAACTGTCCAGCTGGAGCGGCCTGACCGGCAAGTATCCGTCGCGCCTGTTTGTCCTGCCGCTGGGTCAGGTGATCGATGAGTACACCAAGACCGAACTGCGCGGCCTGGCCTCGGTCCCGCTGAAACTGTCCCGTGAAGAGATCAACGGTCTGGTTCAGCACGCTGCGGAGATGCACTGGGCCTATGACGGGGATTACTGGTTCCTGTCCAATAACTGCGCGGTGGAAAACCTGAAGTTGCTGCGCAGTGGCACTAACGATCCGCGGCTTGTCGGGCTGGACAGCATCATGCCCAACGGACTTCTGGAAGTGCTGAAGGGCAGGGGGCTGGCGGACACCAGCGTGCTGGACGATCCCAAGAAAGCGCTGCGCATGGGCTACCGCTTCGACTCGTACCGCGACCGTTATCAGGCGATGTTCGATGTGCTGCGCAAGACCACCAGCGTCAAGCAAACCACAGTGGAAGACTGGCTGGCTCTGACACCGCAAGAGCGACGCCCTTACTTTGCCCAGGCCGATTTGCGCACCAGCGCTGCAATGTTGCTGTTGGAGCAGGCCGGGCTGCGTCGTCAATTATTGCTGGCGCAGGATGAGGTCAAGCAGCGATACCTCAGTGCCGTGGAGCAGAAGGACAACGGCGTGTCCAAAGCGACCGGCACGCTGCAGGACATTCTGGCCAACAGCGGATTTTTGAGTCGCCCCGCAGAATTGCTCGGCAGCGGCGGCTACGGTCTGCCGCAGGAAGGCGAGTGGGAGCGTCTGGAAAACGAGAGCAGCCAGCGGCAGAAACAGCTGCAACGGCTCAGCGGCGATCTGGACACAGAGGTGAGGGCGCTGCTTGATCCCGACCGCGCCGCCGAGATTGCCGCGACCGAAGACAACCTCAAGCAGGTCGGCGAGCACCTGCGGGCTTTGCACAAGGCAGCGGGCGGGCTGGAGCTGCCTTGATCGTTGCGCAGCTGCACGGCCCGCAATGATTCAGGGAGTTTCCCCGGGCTCACCCGGCAGATGCTCGTCCAGGTGCAGCCAGGGCAGGCGGCTGTCGGTCCATATGTGTCGATCGGCAGGCGTCAGCTCCGGATGATCAAGAGTCGCGATGGTCACGTCCATGGTCTCCGGACTGTTGCGGCTGAACAGTGCGACCTGCGCCCCACAGTTATTGCAGAAATACCTCACACACGTCGCACCTGAATAATAAGTAGTGGGACTGCCCGCCAGCCATTTGAAGGCTTCGACCGGCACGCTGGTCCACGTCATCACGATGCCGCCTGACGTGCGCCGACAAATCGAACAGTGGCAGTGGGCAACGTCATCCACGGGGCCATCGAGCTGGTAACGCAGATTGCCGCAATGGCATCCACCGGTATGCAATTCACTCATGAGCATTCTCCAGGTTATGTAGGGGTCTGACCGCATCCGAGGTCGATAACTCAAATTCCCGATCGTCAACTCGCGGAGTGCAGCGAAAGCTGGCTGAAAGCTTCCCCGTTTAGCATCACCTCACCGCCGGCGACAGACCGGTCGGCCAGGACGAACGCGCTTGACGTTCTCCGGCCCATCTACAACAACAATTAGGTGATTCCCGATGCTTGCATGTGCCCTGCAGTACCCCCTCCGTAACCCCCGACTCCACGCGCCGCTCGTTTTGAGCTGATCGATTCGTCTCGTCTGTTCCCCGCCGCGTAACGCTGGAGTATTGCTATGTTGACCTTCCTCGGCTTCGCCATGGTCGTCGCCTTCATGTACCTGATCATGAGCAAGCGCCTGTCAGCGCTGATTGCCTTGATCATCGTTCCTATCGTATTTGCCCTGTTCGGAGGCTTCGCCTCGGAAATCGGCCCAATGATGCTTGCGGGCATCACCAAGCTTGCGCCAACGGGCGTGATGCTGATGTTCGCCATCCTTTATTTCGCACTGATGATCGACTCCGGGCTGTTCGACCCGGCCGTGCGCAAGATCCTCAAGCTGGTGAAGGGCGACCCGGTAAAAGTGTCGGTCGGTACGGCGGTGCTGGCGCTGGTTGTCTCGCTGGACGGTGACGGCGCCACGACGTACATGATCTGCGTGGCCGCCATGTTGCCGCTGTACAGCCGTCTGGGCATGAGCCCGCGCATCATGGCCGGCTTGATCATTCTGGCCGGCGGCGTGATGAACATGACGCCATGGGGCGGCCCGACCGCGCGTGCGGCGAGCGCCCTGCATGTCGATCCATCCGACATCTTCGTGCCAATGATTCCGGCAATGCTGGCGGGCGTCGTGGCAATCCTGGTGATCGCCTACTTCTACGGCAAACGCGAGCGTGCGCGCCTGGGTGAACTGCACCTGCCCGGTGACGAAGTCGACCACAGCGACATCAGCGTTTCGCAGTTTCCCGAAGCCCGTCGTCCCAAGCTGATCTGGTTCAACGCTGCTCTGACGCTGGTATTGATGGTCGCGCTGATCATGGGCTTGCTGCCACTGCCGGTGCTGTTCATGATCGCATTCAGTATCGCCATGATCGTCAACTACCCGTGCCTGCAAGCGCAGAAAGACCGCGTAGCGGCCCACGCCGGCAGCGTGCTGGCGGTGGTCGGACTGATTTTTGCTGCGGGGATCTTTACCGGTATCCTGTCCGGCACCGGAATGGTCGACGCGATGTCGAAGAGCCTGCTGGCAGTGATCCCGGACGCGATGGGCCCTTACCTGGCCGTGATCACTGCCGTTGTCAGCATGCCGTTCACCTTCTTCATGTCCAATGATGCGTTCTACTACGGCGTGCTGCCGGTCCTCGCCGAAGCTGCTTCGCATTACGGCATCAGCCCGGTGGAAATGGCACGTGCCTCGATCGTCGGCCAGCCCGTCCACCTGTTGAGTCCGCTGGTGCCGTCGACGTATCTGCTGGTGGCGCTGGCGGGCATCGAGTTCGGTGATCACCAGCGCTTTACCCTCAAATGGGCCGTGCTGGTGTGCGTGTGCATTCTGATCGCTGCGCTGCTGATGGGGATTTTCCCGTTCTTCAGCAGTCTATAACGCAACTCAACGCTCCCTCTGGCGCCGCCGCGCCAGCGGGAATACGAACGCTTAAAGGAATACGTAATGGAATGGCTGACCAACCCTGAGATCTGGGTTGCTTTCTTCACGCTGACTGCCCTGGAAATCGTGCTGGGCATCGACAACATCATCATGATCTCGATCCTGGTCAGCCGCATGCCCAAGGCGATGCAGCCGCGCACCCGTATCTTCGGTCTGGCGCTGGCGATGGTGACGCGGATTCTGCTGCTGCTGTCGATCACCTGGGTCATGCGCCTCACCGACGACCTGTTCGTGGTATGGGGGCAGGGCATTTCCGGACGCGACCTGATCCTGTTCTTCGGTGGTCTGTTTCTGTTGTGGAAGAGCTCGCAGGAGATCTATCACGGCATGGAAGGCGAGGAAGAGTCGCTGGACGAGCCGAAAGGCAAGGGCGGCATGTTCCTGTACACCATCCTTCAGATTGCAATCATCGACATCGTATTCTCGCTGGATTCGGTCATCACCGCTGTCGGCATGGTTTCCCATGTACCGGTGATGGTCGCGGCGATCATCGTGGCGGTATTGATCATGATGCTGTGCGCGGGCGTCATCAGCGACTTCATCGAGAAGCACCCATCGCTGAAGATGCTGGCACTGTCGTTCCTGATCGTCGTGGGTACCGTGCTGATTGCCGAGTCGTTCGATGTGCATGTGCCGAAGGGCTACGTCTACTTCGCCATGGCGTTCTCGCTGGCGGTCGAAGCGATCAACATCAAGATGCGCACGTCGATGGCGAAGAAGCGCAAGATGCAGGACCCGGTGAAACTTCACAAAGACGTGCCGGGTCAATAACGTCCGCCGCACAGACGTCAAAGCAACGGGGCTGTGAATGCCCCGTTTTTTATTGGCAAGGCGTGAAGGTGCTGCGTCCAAACACCTGATTTATTACAGATTTGTTTCAAGAAATAATCCGCTGTGCCATGCTGGCATTAAGGCCACAGGCCGACTAAAGCTTAGTTGAGCGCGCTGTTGATGCACCTCAAGCGCTTACGCTCGCTACACGCTGGACCTTTTAACTTTGCCCGATGGGCAACCTACAGGGGGCTCTCCATATGCTGACCCTGCTCGATTTGCTTTCCGCCGTCGCGCTATTGATCTGGGGCACACACATCGTTCGGACCGGCATTCTGCGCGTCTATGGCTCGCAGCTGCGCCGGGTCATTGGCCAGAACATGTCCAAACGCCCGCTGGCCTTTGTCGCGGGGATTTTGGTCACCGCCGTGGTGCAAAGCAGTAACGCCACTGCGATGCTGGTGACGTCCTTTGTCGGCCAGGGCTTGATGGGCCTGACGCCAGCGCTGGCCATTATGCTCGGTGCCGACGTCGGTACTGCGGTGATGTCGCGAATCCTGACATTCGACCTGTCGTGGCTGTCGCCACTGCTCATTTTTCTGGGCGTGGTCTTCTTTCTGTCGCGCAAACAAACCCGTGTGGGCCAACTGGGCCGTGTCGGCATCGGGCTGGGCCTGATCATTCTCGCCTTGCAGTTGATCGTCACTGCCGCCGCGCCGATTACCCAGGCCGCCGGGGTGAAAGTGCTTTTCGCGTCACTGACGGGCGACCTTCTGCTGGACGCACTGGTCGGGGCCATGTTCGCGCTGATCTCGTATTCAAGCCTTGCGGCGGTGCTGCTGACCGCGACGCTTGCAGGCGCGGAGATCATCAGCCTGCCGGTGGCAATCGGCCTGGTGATCGGCGCCAACATCGGCAGCGGCCTGTTGGCATTTCTCAGCACCAGCATGCAAAACGTGGCCGGCCGGCAAGTGGCGCTGGGCAGCCTGTTGTACAAGCTGATCGGCCTGTTGCTGATCACTCCGGTGTTGACCCCGCTGGTGGCCTGGATGGACACGCTGAACGTCAGCCCGTCGAGCCTGGTCATCAGCTTCCACGTGATTTACAACTCGCTGCGTTGCCTGATCATGCTGCCGACGGTGGGACCGATGGGGCGCCTGTGCGCGTCGATTCTGCCGCAGCAGACCGAGATCAACGGTCAGACCAAGCCTCGCCATCTGGACCTGACCGCACTCGCCACGCCGAGCCTGGCGCTGGCCAATGCCGTGCGCGAAACCCTGCGCATGGGCGATCTGATCGACAGCATGCTCAATGCCATGCAAGAGGTGCTGCGTGGCAACCAGACGGCGGTCACTCAGGAAGTGCGTCGGCTCAACGATGATGTCGAGGTGCTCTACAACGCCATCAAGTTGTACCTGGCGCAGATGCCACGCGATGACCTCAGCGATCAGGACAATCGCCGCTGGGCCGAGATTATCGAGTTGGCGATCAACCTGGAGCTGGCCAGCGGGCTGATCGAGCGCATGCTGCGCAAGGTCCAGCAGCAGAAGACGTCGCAGCGCCGGTCGTTTTCCGATGTCGGCCTGGAAGAACTGTCCGGGCTGCACGAGCAACTGATGGCAAATCTGCGTCTTGGCCTGTCGGTCTTCCTCAGCGGCGACCCGGAAAGCGCGCGCCAGTTGTTGCGCGAGAAACGTCGTTTCAGGGCACAGGAGCGGCGCCTGGCCCACGCCCATGTCAGCAGGCTGCAACGCAAGATCGTGCAGAGCATCGAGACCAGTTCCCTGCACCTGGAGCTGATTTCCGACATGAAACGCTTGAATTCACTGTTCTGCAGCAGCGCCTACGCGGTCCTTGAAACCACTGACACAGGCGCCTTGTCCAGCGAGGGCAACGCGGATTAATCGTGGTGAACGCAGGGGCCGCTGCGAAGTCTGTTACACATACCGGCCCGCAAGGAAGCCCGTTTTTATGCGTTGCCTGCTGTTCGTTTGTCTGGTTCTGACATCCCTTTCTTCCATGGCCCTTGACCGGTTTCAGGTCGAGGGCTACGTGCTGCCCAACGGTTTGCAGTTGCTGCTAAAGCCTGCGGACAAAGGTCACGTCTCTATTCGTCTCGTTGTGGGTATTGGCTTCGATGACTTCAAATGCGAAGACAAAGAGTTGCCGCACTTGCTTGAGCATCTGCTTTTCAGCGGGATCGACAACAGCGGTGAGGGCGGCCTTGAGCAGCAGATGCAGGCACTGGGCGGCGAGTGGAACGCGTTCACCAGCAACACCGACACCACGTTTGTCATCGAGGCGCCGGCGCAAAACCAGCGCAAGGTGCTCGATCTTCTGCTCAATCTGCTGACCCACACGCAAATCAATCAGGCCAATCTGGACACTGCCAAGCGCATCGTCGCCCGTGAAGACGGTGGCCATTATTCGCATTTGCAACGCTGGCTGGACAAACGCGATCTGGGCCACGGTGCCAGCAGCCAGCTTGCCGTGGAGCTTGGCCTCAAATGCCCGGAGCGGGCCGAGGTTGATCACCTCACGCTGGAGCAAGTCGAGCATATCCACGACAACTGGTACGCCTCCAACAACATGACGCTGATCATCGTGGGCGAACTCGACAAGTTGCTGCCGGCGTATTTGGAGCGCACCTTCGGCCAGCTTAATGCGGTCGATCCGACCGAACATCCGCCGCTCCGCTCGATGACCGAAAAGGCCGATCCTGAGCGCACACTGATCCGCGGCGCGTTGGGCGATGGCGCGAAGCTGCATCTGCTGTTCCCCGAGCCGGACATGGGCGAGCAGCACGATGAAACCTGGGATCTGGTGAAGGCTTATCTGGACTGGGCGCTGTACAGCGAACTGCGTCTGGACAAGGGTTATTCCTACGGTCCATGGGCTGATCGCGAAGCGTTCGGGGACACCGGTTTTCTCAGCCTCAACGCCGACCTGAACCGCGAAGACGTCGATTCGGCCACCGCCGCCGTGCGTTCGATGCTCCAGCGGCTGCGCAAGGAAGGCATGGACCCGGCGACCTTTGCGCGGCTGCAGCAGGCATCCATTGCCAGGCAGGCCTGGGCGGTTCAGGGCAATAGCGCGCTGGCCGACTACTACTGGGGTGCGTTGAATGATTACGACGATGGTCGATTCCAGGACCCGGCCAGGCGGACCCGTGGTGTAAGCCTGGATCTGGCCAATCAGGCGATGCGTCAACTGCTGGCGCAACCCGGGTATCTTCGCGTTGAGGAGCCACTGCTCAGCTACGATGAGCTGTACGCTGTCGGATGCCTGCTGACGGCGCTGGTGGCGCTGCTGATTCTCTGGCGGTGGCGGGTTTACAAGAAGCGGCCACTATAAGCGAGGCGCGTGGCGTTCAAAGATTTCGTCGCGGTGGGCGCCGTCCAATTTTGGTTATTTTTATTCACCCAGATCCAGACCCATACCTAAGAGCGACGCGCCACGATGCCGGACATTAACGCAATCATTCACCACTCGCTGGTCCAGCGCGTGCTGGAATTCATCAAGCGCTACCCCGGGCTGATTGCGTTCTTCGGGTTCTGTTCAGGCATTGGCAGCTTCATTCTGGTGGATCGACAGGCGAAGCTGGCCACATGGATTGCGGTCATTCTGCTGGTGAGCTGGATCTGGCTGATGGTGGAAAACAGCGCCGTCGCCCTGTTCGCGAAGATGTTCAAGCGAGAGATACCGCAGCCGCTGTTGCGCTACGCCACCCAGATGATCCACCAGGAAAGCCTGTTTTTCGTGCTGCCGTTCTTTTTCGTGACGACCACGTGGTACAGCGGACAGCTGGCGTTCACGGGGCTGCTCGGGGCTGCAGGACTGATTTCGATCATCGACCCGCTGTACTACAAGTGGCTGGCCCCGCGCCGCTGGCTGTTCATGGCCCTGCACACCCTGACGCTGTTCGCCGCACTGCTCACGGCGCTGCCAATCATCGTTCACCTGACCACGGCCCAGAGCTACAAGCTGGCGCTGGGCATTGCGATGCTGCTGTCGTTCCCGAGCCTGGCATCGGGCTATCCGATCAACAGCTGGAAGCGCGGCCTCGGCGTGGTGGCCATGACGCTGGCAATTGGCGGCGCGGGCTGGATGGCGCGATTCTGGGTGCCGCCGGCGACCCTCTGGCTGACCGAGGCGGCGATCAGCACGCGCTTCGATAACCAGAATCGAACCCCTGGCGAGAGCATTCAGGAGATCGGCGTCAACCAGCTGCGCAGCGCCGGGCTCTACGCCTACACATCGATCAACGCCCCGCGCGGCCTGAACGAGCGGATCTATCACGTGTGGCGCCACAACGGCGAGGAAGTGGAGCGTATTGCTCTAGACATCAAGGGCGGCCGTGAGGAAGGCTATCGGGCCTGGACGCATAAGCAGAATTTCCCGCCAGACGTGCTCGGCAAATGGCAGGTGAGGGTGCTCATTGAGGACGGGCAGATGATCGGTGTGCTGCGCTTTGACGTCACTGAGCGCGACCAGCCGGCCGTCACTCGAAACAAGATTAAGCCGGCAGGCCTGAAGCCAGGCACCGACGCTGCAGCTCCGGATGACTCGGACGCGAAAAAACCCGCGGACAGCGCGCCAGCCGAGAGCACGTCTGCCCCGGCCAAAACCCACTAAGCTCGTCGCTATGACCCCACTGACCACGCAGGCTTCCTCTGCGCCCAAGGATCCAGGGCGCGTGTTGATGGACACTTCGAGCAATCCGGCTCAGCTGCGGATCGCCGGAGACTGGACGCTCGCGCATTACCGCGAACTCAAGCGCCAGACCGACGCATTAAGCGCCGGATTCGGCCCAACCACCCTCGTGGACATGGACGAGCTCGGCGCGCTAGACACCGCTGGCGCGTCGTTGCTGGTAGAGCTGCTCGGCGTGCAGCGCCTGCGTTTGCTGGCCGTGCAAGCGCCCAATCTGCCAGAGTCCAGCCGCGCGCTGATGCAGACTATCCAGAGCGCACTGGCTGACTACTGCCAGCCCGTCCGAGAGCCAGAAGCGGCCGTGGGCATGCAACTGCTGGCGCGAATTGGCGCGGCGGTGGAGGTGATCTGGAAGGATACGCTGCAACTGCTCGGCTTCATCGGGCTCATCCTGCAGACCTTCGCTTCCACGCTGTTTCGCCCTCGGCGCTGGCGCACCACATCCGTTATCGCCCAAATCGAGCAAATCGGTCTGGACGCAGCGCCCATTGTGGCGCTGCTGACGTTCATGGTTGGCGCCGTGGTGGCCTTTCTCGGCGCCACGGTGCTAAAGGCTTTTGGCGCGACGATTTTCACCGTTGACCTGATCGGCTTCTCATTCCTGCGGGAATTCGCCGTGTTGCTGACCGCCATCCTGCTCGCCGGTCGTACGGCCAGCGCATTCACCGCGCAGATCGGCTCGATGAAAGCCAACGAAGAGCTGGATGCGCTGCAAACCCTGGGGCTGAGTCCTACAGAGCTGCTGGTGCTGCCCCGCGTGCTCGCGCTGCTGATCTCACTGCCCATGCTGACCTTCCTCGCGATGATCTGCGGCATTGTCGGTGGCGGCGTGGTCTGCGCGTTGTCGCTGGGCATCTCGCCGGCGATGTTTCTGTCGTTGATGCAGGCCGACATCGGCGTGCAGCACTTCCTCGTGGGTATCGCCAAAGCGCCGATATTTGCGTTCTTCATCGCCGCCATTGGCTGCCTGGAAGGCTTCAAGGTCGAGGGCAGCGCCGAATCGGTCGGGGCTCACACGACATCGAGCGTGGTCCAGTCCATTTTCGTGGTCATCATGCTGGACGCCTTGGTCGCGATGTTCTGCATGGAGATTGGCTGGTGACCCGCCGCTGCGTACAACCCGTCGAGACGGTGATTGAGGTTCGCGGCCTGAGCAATCGCTTCGGCCCGCAAGTGGTGCACGAGAACCTCGATCTGGATCTGTATCGCGGAGAGATCCTTGGCGTGGTGGGCGGCTCCGGCGCCGGCAAGTCGGTGTTACTGCGCAGCATTGTCGGGCTGCAAAGGCCTGCCGCAGGAAGCGTCCGTGTGCTGGGTCAGGATTTGCTGAATCTGTCCGACAAGGCGCGCTCTCAGGTTGAAAGAAGTTTCGGTGTCCTGTTCCAGAAAGGCGCGCTGTTCTCGTCGCTGACCATCACCGAGAACGTCGCGCTGCCCCTGATTGAACACGCCGGGCTGAGCCGCGAGGAAGCCGAGCATCTGGCCGGGATCAAAATGGCGCTGGCCGGACTGCCGCTGTCAGCGGCTCATAAATACCCCGCGTCGCTCTCCGGTGGCATGATCAAGCGCGCGGCGCTGGCGCGAGCACTGGCACTGGATCCGGACATTCTGTTTCTGGACGAACCCACTGCCGGGCTCGATCCGATCGGCGCCGGCGCGTTTGACCAGTTGATCCTGACGCTGCGCGACGCCTTGGGACTGAGCGTGTTCATGGTCACCCACGACCTCGACACGCTTTATACAATCACCGACCGCGTCGCCGTGCTGGCGCAGAAGCGTGTACTGGTCGCGGACAGCATCGACAGGGTGTCTGCGACCAAAGACCCGTGGATTCACGAATACTTCCATGGCCCGCGCGGCCGCTCGGCCTATTCAGCGGCCACTTACCCACACGAGGTCTCATGATGGAAACCCGCGCCCATCACGTTCTGATCGGTCTGTTCACGGTCATCGTGGTCGCCGCCGCACTGCTGTTCGGTCTGTGGCTGGCGAAATCCAGCGTCGACTCGGCCTTCAAGGACTATCAGGTTGTCTTCAACGAGGCGGTGACCGGTTTGTCTCGCGGCAGTCCGGTGCAGTACAGCGGTATCAAGGTCGGTGACGTTGTGCAGTTGCGCCTCGATCCCCAGGACCCGCGCCGGGTGCTGGCGCAGATCCGTGTTGCCGGGGAAACCCCGATCAAGCGTGACACCTACGCAAAACTGGCACTGGCCGGCATCACCGGTACATCGCTTATCCAGCTCAGCGGCGGCACACCGCAAAGCGAGGCGCTGAAAGGCGAGGGCGGCAACCTGCCAGTGATCATCGCCTCGCCGTCGCCCATCTCCCGCCTGTTGAACGACAGCGACGACTTGCTCAGCGGCACCAACACATTGCTGCATAACGCCAACGCGATGTTTTCTTCGAATAACGTGGAGACGCTGTCGCGCACGTTGCAGCATCTGGAGCAAACCACTGGAGCGATCTCCGATCAGCGCGACGACATTCGTCAGGCCTTGAAGCAGATGACGCTGCTGAGCAAGCAGGCCGGCGAGACCCTGGAGCAAACCTCTACGCTGATGCGCAACGCCAACCAGCTGCTGACCAGCGATGGCAGGCAAACCATCGCCAGCGCACAAGAGGCGATGAAGTCCCTCGAACAGAGCAGCAAAGCCATCAATGTGTTGCTCAAGAACAACCAGAATTCGGTGAACGAGGGGCTGCAAGGGCTGGGCGAACTGGGCCCGGCAATCCGCGAGCTGCGTGAGACCCTCAGCTCATTGAAAACCATCTCGCGCAGCCTGAATGCCAACCCGAGCGGCTACTTGCTGGGCAACGAGAAGAATAAGGAGTTCGAGCCATGAGGCGTGTCGGTCAATCCATTACTCGGCTGTGGTTGGTGGCAATGCTGCTGTCGCTCGGCGCTTGCTCGATCCTCCCCGAGCAAGCGCCTTCAGACGTCTACCGGTTGCCAACGGCATTGCCTGCCAGCAAAGGGACCTCCCCCGTGGCGTGGTCCTTGCGGGTGGTACGGCCCAAGTCCAGCGAGACACTGGACAGCCCGAGCATCGCCGTCATCCCCCAGGGCAATGTGATCAGCAACTACAAGGGCGCGCGCTGGAGTGATCCGGCGCCGGTCCTGTTGCGCAACCGACTGACCGATGCTTTCTATCGCGATGGGCGAGTGCAGTCGATCAGCACTGACGACAGCAATCTGCAGGCTGATTATGAATTGGGCGGGGAGTTGCAGGCGTTCCAGAGCGAGTATCGGGGAACCGCCATTGAAGTGGTGATCCGCCTTGATGCGCGACTGGTCGACGATCGCCAGCGGATTGTGGCGAGTCGGCGCTTTGAAGTGCATCAGCCGGTGGCTGACAAGCAGGTGTCGGCGGTGGTCTCGGCGTTCGGCCAGGCCAGCGATACCCTGGCCGCCCAAGTGTTGCAGTGGACCGTCGAGCAGGGCGAGAGGCGTTACACCGCCGAGCCGAAGAACCAATAGCAGACGGCAATCGCAGCGACCACACCGGCGAATTCCGCCAGCAGCGCGCAGCCCACTGCGTGTCGCGCGCGCTGGATGCCCACGGCGCCGAAATACACCGCCAGCACATAGAACGTGGTTTCCGTGCTGCCTTGAATGGTCGCCGCGACGAGGGCCGGGAAGCTATCGACACCTTGGGTTTTCATGGTCTCGATCAGCATCGCCCGTGCCGCACTGCCGGAGAACGGCTTGACCAGAGCAGTTGGCAGCGCATCGACGAATCGGGTGTCCATGCCCATCCATTGAATCCCGTGACGAATCCCCTCAAGAATCAAATCCAGCGCGCCCGATGCGCGCAGCACGCCGACGGCGCAGAGCATCGCGACCAAATAAGGCAGCAGGTTCTTGGCGACGTCGAAGCCCTCTTTCGCGCCCTCCACGAAAGTCTCGTACACCTTGACCTTGCGAAACGCGCCAATCACCAGGAACAGCATGATGATGCCGAACAGCGTCACATTGCCCAGTACCGATGACAGGCTCGACAGCGCAGCAGCGGACAACCCGGCCAGTACTGCCATGAAGCCGCCCAGCAGCAAGGCGCCGGGAATCAGGTAAGCGAGCACCACCGGGTCCCACAACTTGAGGCGCTGCATGAACGCCACTGACAGCAGGCCGACCAGCGTCGAGGCGCTGGTGGCGAGCAGGATGGGCAAGAACACCATGGTGGGGTCAGCAGCGCCTTGCTGAGCGCGGTACATGAAGATGGTCACGGGCAGCAGCGTCAGCGAAGAGGCGTTGAGCACCAGAAAGAGGATCTGCGCATTGCTGGCGATGGTCTTGCTGGGATTGAGCTCTTGCAGCGAGCGCATGGCCTTGAGGCCGATGGGCGTGGCGGCGTTGTCCAGACCCAGCGCGTTGGCGGCGAAGTTGAGGGTGATCAGGCCCAGCGCCGGGTGGCCGCGCGGCACTTCGGGCATCAGGCGATGAAACAGCGGCGCCAGGACCTTGCCCAGCCAGTCGACGATCCCGGCCTTTTCGGCGATGTTGAGAAAGCCCAGCCACAGGGTCAGGGTGCCGAACAACAGCACCATGACTTCCACCGACAACTTGGCCATGGCGAAGATGCTCTCGACCATGGCGGCAAAAACGCCGGCATTGCCCCCTACCAGCCATTGCGCCAGCGCAGATATCGCTGCGACCACGAAAAACCCAAGCCATAGGCCGTTCAGCATACAAATCCCCTCGCAAGATGCGGCGATGATAACGGCGGGGGCAGAAACAACAAACCCCGGCCGGGGCCAGGGTTTGATGATTCACGCCAGACAGTGATTACTCGACCGTCGATTGACCCGCCGGCAGAGGGTCCTTGCCACGCCAGTGCGGCAGGGAGTTCCAGTAGCGCTCGCCTTTGGCGTCGTCGTACATGCCTTCCCATCGCGAGATCACCAACACAGCCAGTGCGTTGCCGATCACGTTCAGCGCTGTGCGCGCCATGTCCATGATGCGGTCGACGCCGGCAATGAACGCCAGGCCTTCCAGCGGAATGCCCACGCTACCCAAGGTTGCCAGGAGCACGACAAACGATACGCCCGGCACACCGGCGATGCCTTTGGAGGTCACCATCAGGGTCAGGACGAGCATCAACTGCTGGCCGATCGACAGATCAATGCCGTACAGCTGCGCGATGAACAGCGCTGCGATGCTTTGATACAGCGTCGAACCGTCGAGGTTGAACGAGTAGCCGGTGGGCACCACGAAGCTGCTGATGGCTTTGGGCGCGCCGTACGCCTCCATCTTCTCGATCACGCGCGGCAGCACGGTTTCGGAGCTGGCGGTGGAGTAGGCCAGCACCAGTTCGTCTTTGAAGATGCGCATCAGCTTGAGCACCGAGAAGCCGAACAGGCGCGCAATCAGGCCCAGCACCACGAAGGCAAAGAAGGCGATGGCGACGTACACCAGAATCACCAGCTTGGCCAACGGCAGCAGCGAGGCGAAGCCAAAGTTGGCGACGGTCACGGCGATCAGTGCGAATACGCCGATTGGCGCGTAGTTCATGATCATGTGGGTGACCTTGAACATGGTCTCCGAAACGCCCTGGAAGACCTTCACCAGCGGATCACGCACTTCGGCATTCAGGCTCGACAGACCCAGCCCGAAGAACACCGAGAAGAAGATGATCGGCAGCATGTCGCCACGGGCAACCGCCGCGAAAATGTTCGACGGAATGAGGTTGAGGATCGTCGCAACGAAGGCATGGTCATGCTGCACTTCAGCGGTGGTCTTCTGGTACTGCGAGATGTCCACCGTGCCCAGAGTGCTCATGTCGATGCCAGTGCCGGGATGGAAGACGTTGGCCAGCAGCAGACCGACGACAATGGCAATCGTGGTGACGATTTCAAAATAGAGAATGGTCTTCAGACCGATACGGCCGAGCTTCTTGGCGTCGCCAACGCCTGCGATACCGACGACCAGGGATGAGATCACAATCGGGATAACGATCATCTTGATCAGGCGGATAAAGATGTCGCCCGCTGGCTGCAGCACATTGCTGATCCACCAGGCTTTCTCGGTGCTGAAATGGTTCAGAACGGCGCCAATGGCGATGCCGAGTACCAAGCCGATGAGGATCTGCCAGGCGAGGCTCAGTTTTGCCTTCTTCATGTCATTACCTTGTTGTCGATGCCGGGACATCCCCCAACCACACGTTCATCATTGCGCTTGCCAGCAAGCGCGACGCCGCGGTCGCCGTCAGGACTGTCTCGTGAGTGGCCGCAGGCGAGCATCCGAGCTCTGAGCAGGCGAAAAAGGCGCAACTATTCCCACGGTGACCGCCATCGTCTAATGCCGTAAACGACTACCCCATGCCGAATCGGCATGATGAAAATCAATCACTTACGCTGCATTGCGCCAAAAGAGGGCGGATTTGCCTGACACAGGAATGCTGAGAAGTGGCTAATACGTCGCCTGCAGCGGATTCGCTTACGGTTTTGTGGCGAGGGTAGGGATTGCGCACGGACGGCAGACAGCCGTTCAAAAGAGGGATTTCCGGGCGATATACGGTCGTAGGAAACGTGGAAGAGGCTATGTAGGACGCTTGAGGGCGGGCGACTTTGGAGGGAATAGCGATCGTTTGCGCCTCACAAGTCCACGGTCGATAGAGGCTAAGACCGTATCGGACGATGGACCTGTGTTGCGGCTTGCCTGACCCGGCCCACGCGTGGGAGTACTCCTTGTACACCTAGGACGCTTCAATCACTCCGTTGATCGTAACGCCCCGGCCCCTTGGTCATACGCGCACCGTCTTCGGGCTGCGCGTCTATCAGGAAGGTCTGTCAGGGACAGGTCTCCCGTCATTCGAATCAATACCAGTTCGGATCTTTCTTGAGCTGTTCTTTCAGAAGGCCTTGCATGCCTTCATCCGGCTTGCCCAAAAACCGGTAGTCCGCATGGCGCGTGGGTGATTTGTCTGCGGGAAGTCCCGCAGGCACTTCGACCAACATCGCGTACGCATGGGACTTGTTCAGGCTGAACGCCACAATGAGTCGCTTGGTGCGGCAAGTGTCCTGGGTTTCGCAGAGCGGCCCTACCAAGTACTTGTCGCCGTCTTCGGTCACGGCATTCATCTGCTCAGCGGCGCCGGAGAGATTGATCACCCAATCGGGCAGTCGCTCTTCCTTCTTCACTACGCTCGACCACGTTTCGCGGTACTCGGAATCCGAGCTCAAAAGCTCGCTCACCCGAGATTGACCGTCGTTGGCCGCCATAGCTGTAATACTGGCGCTCCCAAGGAGCGCCAGTATTAGTGCATGGAAATGCTTGAAGCCCATATTCAGCCTCGGCCGCGACGGCCAAAGAAGAACGACACCACGAACATAACCAGGAAGACCACGAACAGGATCTTGGCAATACCGGTAGCAGTACCTGCAATACCACCAAAACCAAGGACGGCTGCAACGATAGCGATGATCAGAAATGTGATTGCCCAACTCAACATGGTGAATCTCCTTACTGTTTATTGATTTTTTGCTACGTCGAGGCGTCGGGATGACCCTCGGGGTAGATCGCGTCTTCGACCCGGAGGATCAGAAAACCCAGCTTTGCTGACGTGGCGCTTCATCAGTAGTAGCGGCCGCGTCATCAACTTGCATGCTCAGGGCCACATCCGAGGCCTTCAACGCACTTGCCTTGGCAAAGGGTACGGTGTAGGCGTGAGGATAGTGCGCCTGAGTCACTTCATGATTCTGACTCCAGTGATTGAACTGCTGCACAACAATGAGCGTAATCATCAACGCCAGACTGGCAAACAGACCTTGCTGCAAATGCAGAGGGGAGATACGCAGTTTGTTGGCGAGATGTTGAGCGTTCATTCAGCTGACTCCTGGCAATCTTGTCGGCCGTCTGTCCGGGCCGTTGTTATCAGGGATATTGCACGCTGTGTGCCAGCTTTCAGATAACCAATTAATCCTTATAAATCAATGAGTTAAATTGCCTACTCAGAAGTGTCGTACACGCAAGCTGCACGATTGAACATTTGCCATCGTGCGGAATGCACGAATGTCCCGACACCACGTGTGCGACCGAATTCATTCCGGATGCGAATTATGTTCTGACATCCGTCGTTCGGCCGCCGTGCAACGCTCTAACCCGCACTGCGCGTTGTCACGCGCAGAGTGTCGGCGTCTACGCCTTTGACCCCGCGGATGTTGCGCGCGATCTCGACCGCCAATTCCTTCTCGGCGTAGTTAGCCACCACACCGTCCAGCGTCACTACACCGTTTTTGGTCTCAACCTTGATGTTCAAACCGTCGAGGGTGCGGCTATATATAAGACTGGATTTCACCTTGCTGGTGATCCATGCGTCGCTGAACTCTTCGCGAACACTGTTGGCCTGCTGCTCGCTTTGCTCCTTGATCGCCTGAGTATCCCGCGCGCTGACGCTGATAAGGTTGTTCACCTCCGTCACGCCGTCCGTGTTGGTGGCCAGGCTTCCGGCCAACAGCTTGGCCTCCGCGTCTTTCGCCTGGCCCTTGAGGGTGACGACCCCCTGGGCGGCGCTGACGTCGATATTCAACGCCTCTGTCACGCTGTTCCATAGCAGCTTGGATTTGATGGTTGCAGTCAGCGTCGCGTCATCGAAGCGCTGAGCCATGGTGGCTTTGGTGCCCGGATCGGCAGCGACCTGCGGGTCGATCTCAAGCTGGTTATCAACCTTGTTGATTCCCTGAATGTCGCCCGCTATCTGCGCCGCCAGATCCTTATCGACTTGGTTCTCGACCTTTCCCTTGAGGGTCGCAGTGCCTTGTTCCACGTCCACGCTGATCTTGAACGGGCTCAAATGCCGGTTAAGGGCAAAGGCGGTCCAGATCGAACCCTCCTGGCGCGCCTCGGCCAGCTGGGTCTGCAGATCGGCGGCTGCCGCGTGGGCGATGACGGGCGTCAGTCCGAGCAGGCTGGCAGTGGTAATGGCCAGGGCGATCTTCTTCAACGTGGGCATGGGAATCTCCAGACAATTGCAAAAAGGTACCCCTGGACAGACTGGTCTTTCGCCCAGATGTTCGGCGCGGCCTGATTTTGCCTGGACAAGGATCCGTGCCGACCACTGGGGACATGAGCTGTCATGGATCAGCGCATGACGGCTTTTTCAGAAGATCGCTACCATGCAGCGCAAAGAATCAATCAGAATGAACCATGCAACTTGCCCGATGTTTCCGGGACTAACACAGACTATTCATTGAGGAGCGTAGGAAACATGGAAGCAGCCGCTGAGAATCAGGGCCGTATTCTGCTCGTGGATGATGAGTCCGCCATCCTTCGCACCTTCCGTTATTGCCTGGAAGATGAAGGCTACAGCGTAGCCACCGCCAACAGCGCGGCGCAGGCAGAATCGCTGTTGCAGCGTCAGGTATTCGACGTATGTTTCCTCGACCTGCGTCTGGGTGAGGACAACGGGCTGGATGTTCTGGCGCAAATGCGCGTGCAGGCGCCCTGGATGCGCGTGGTGATTGTCACCGCGCACTCGGCCGTCGACACCGCCGTGGATGCGATCCAGGCCGGCGCTGCCGATTATCTGGTCAAGCCCTGCAGTCCGGATCAACTGCGCCTCGCCACCGCCAAGCAGCTCGAAGTCCGCCAGTTGTCCGCGCGACTTGAAGCCCTTGAAGGCGAAGTTCGCAAACCAAAAGACGGCCTGGATTCCCACAGCCCGTCGATGATGGCGATCCTCGAAACCGCCCGCCAGGTCGCCAACACCGACGCCAACATCCTTATCCTCGGTGAATCCGGTACGGGTAAGGGCGAATTGGCCCGGGCGATTCACGGCTGGAGCAAACGCGCCAAAAAGGCCTGCGTGACCATCAACTGCCCATCCCTCACTGCCGAGCTGATGGAAAGCGAGCTGTTCGGCCATAGCCGCGGCGCCTTCACCGGTGCCAGCGAGAGCACACTCGGCCGGGTGAATCAGGCAGACGGCGGCACATTGTTCCTTGATGAAATCGGCGACTTCCCGCTCACGCTGCAGCCAAAACTGCTCCGCTTCATTCAAGACAAAGAATATGAACGCGTCGGTGACCCGGTCACCCGTCGCGCTGACGTGCGCATTTTGGCGGCGACTAACCTGAACCTCGAAGACATGGTCCGCGAAGGGCGCTTCCGCGAGGATCTGTTGTATCGCCTGAACGTGATTACCCTGAATCTGCCCCCTTTGCGCGAGCGAAGCGAAGACATCCTGACGCTGGCAGACCGCTTCCTGGCGCGCTTCGTCAAGGAATACAGCCGCCCGGCGCGCGGCTTCAGCGAGCAGGCTCGCAGCGCGCTGCTCAACTACCGCTGGCCCGGCAACATCCGCGAGCTGCGCAACGTGATCGAGCGGGCGAGCATTATCTGCCCGCAGGAAAAAGTCGAAATCACCCACCTCGGCATGGCCGAACAGCCAGCCAACAATGCCCCGCGCGTCGGCGCAGCGTTGAGCCTTGATGAGCTGGAGAAAGCCCACATCGGCGCGGTACTGGCCACCAGCGATACGTTGGATCAAGCCGCACGCACACTGGGCATCGACGCATCGACGCTGTACCGAAAACGTAAGCAGTACAACCTGTGACAGGGCGCCGATGATGTTTGCGATGAAGTTGCGCACCCGACTCTTTCTGAGTATTTCGGCCCTCATCACCGTCGCCCTCTTAGGGTTGGTGCTGGGGCTCGTCAGCGTTATGCAGATGGCCAAATCTCAGGAATCGTCGATTCGGCACAACTTCACCACACTCGATATCGGCCTGAAGCTGCGACAGAACCTGGGCGATCAGTTGGTCCTGCTGCTTCAGGAAAGCCCTGATCAGGCGGATATCAAGCGCAATCAGGAACAGTTCCAGAACCTGCTTGATCAGGGCATCGAACATGATCAGCAAACCGGCGTTCCCAGCGGGTTCGAAACGGCCCGGGTGAACTATGCCCGCTTCGTCAAAACCATCGAGCAGTCCAGCGCACATGGTGACGCGATCCGCGACGATGAGGCCGTGACCGAGGCGTTCAACACGTTGCGCAATGGTCTGCTCGACGCCCACCGCCAGGCGCTTGAGAACATCAGCCAGGCAGAAAGCGCCTCAAGATCGCGAGCGCTCTGGGTCTCGGCGTTGCTGGGATTGGTGGGGCTGGCGGTGCTGGTTATCGGCTTCGTCACCGCCCACGGCATCGCCCGGCGTTTCGGCGGCCCCATCGAGCAGTTGGCCAAGGCGGCGGACCGGATTGCCCAGGGTGATTTCGACGTCACGCTGCCCACGTCCTCATCTGACGAAATGAACCTGCTGACCCACCGTTTCGGCATGATGGCCGACGCCCTGCGCCAACATCAGAAAACCAACGTCGATGAGTTGCTCGCCGGTCAGCAGCGTCTGCAGGCGGTGCTGGACAGCATCGACGACGGTTTGCTGATGATCGACCGCCAGGGGCGGCTTGAACACCTGAACCCCGTCGCGCAACGGCAGCTGGGCTGGGAAGAAAGTCGTCTGGGCCAGGGTCTTGGCGAAGCGCTGCAACGTCCCGAACTGGACGAACAGCTATACCTGGTATTGCGCGGTGGCACGCTGGAACGGGCGCCCGATGACCTATCCATCGAGATCGACGGCGAAGTTCGTCTGCTCACCTATAGCCTCACGCCGGTCAGCCACACCAAAGGGCACATCGTCGGCGCCGTGATGGTGCTGCACGACGTCACCGAACAGCGGGCGTTCGAGCGCGTGCGCAGTGAGTTCGTGCTACGGGCCTCCCATGAGTTGCGCACGCCCGTCACCGGCATGCACATGGCCTTCGGCCTGCTTCAGGAACGCGTGCATTTCCCGCCGGACTCGCGCGAGAAGGACCTGCTCGACACCGTTAACGAAGAAATGCAGCGGCTGATGCAGCTGATCAACGACCTGCTCAACTTCTCGCGCTATCAGAACGGCCTGCAAAAGCTGGCACTCGAGCCCTGTGATATCAGTGAATTGCTCGAATCGGCGCGTCAGCGCTTTGCCGACACCGCCCACGACCAGGACGTCATGGTGCTATTGGAAACCCAAGAGCCGCTGCCACGGGTACAGGCGGACAAAGCGCAGCTCGACCGAGTGCTCGACAATCTGCTTGATAACGCCCTGCGCCATACCCCGAAATCCGGCCTGATCCGCCTGCAGGCAAGGCGTCATGGCGAGCGCTTGATCATCAGCGTGGAAGACAACGGCGAGGGCATTGCCTACGGCCAGCAGGCCCGGATCTTCGAGCCGTTCGTTCAGGTTGGACGCAAGAAAGGCGGCGCAGGCCTGGGGCTGGCGTTGTGCAAGGAAATCGTTCAGTTGCACGGCGGACGCATGGGCGTCTACTCCCGACCGGGGCAGGGCACGCAGTTCTACATGGCGCTGCCGCTGTAATACGGTCTCGCTGGACTACGCCACATCATCCGCACGACGCCCGGCGCTGCGCCTGCCCCCGGTGACCAGTTCGGTGAACTTGGTCGCGCTCAGCGGCCGTGCGAACAGCCAGCCCTGGCCGTAAATCACCCCTTCGCTTTTCAGCAGCATCGCCTGGGACTCAAACTCGATGCCTTCGGCGATCACCCGCAGTTGCAGCGCATGGGCCATGCGAATGATGTGCGGCGCCACGCCACTGCTGGCGGCATCGTGACCGAGGGCGTCAATGAACGCTTTGTCGATTTTCAGGCAATCCACCGGCAACGTCTGCAGATAGGCCAGGCTGCAATAGCCGGTGCCGAAATCATCGATCAGCACCTGATGGCCCCGATCGCGCAGCGCCTGAAGATGGTTGCGGGCGACCACCACGTCCACCAAACCGCGCTCGGTGACTTCAAACGCGATCTGCCGAGGCGCTACCCGGTGCAACGCCAGAAGCTTCGCCGTCACCCGACCGATGCGTGGGGCCATGACGTCGCACGCCGCCAGATTGACCGATACGTACAGGTGCGGATTGGCGCGTAACAGATGGCCCAGCTGTTCAAGCAACTGCTGAAGCACGAAGTCGGTGATCTGGCGGATCTGCCCGGTGTTTTCCGCCAGCGGGATAAAGAGGTCAGGGCTGGTCAGCGTGCCGTCCGGTCGACGCCAGCGCACCAGGGCCTCAGCGCCCACGCACAGCCGGGTATTAAGGTCGAAAATGGGCTGATACAAAACCTTCAGCTCGCCGCGGCGCAGTGCTCCATGCAGCTCACCGCCCAGCGACTGACGCTGACGCACCAGTTGCAGAACGAGAATGCCGATGAACAACGAAATCAACAGACTGGCCGGGACCAGCAGCCACCACGCACCGGTGATCTTCTGTTGCAAGGCACTGCGCGGCGTTATCAAGACCAGTTGATACTCCGGGCTCTGGGTCGGCATCCGGTAGACGAGTTTGTCCTGAGTGGTCATCAGCGTTTCGGTGGAGGTCGGCGACCATTCCGGTGTGGGCGGCCATGCCTGAGCGGGGCCCAGGACCGGGACTGCTTTGGACCCGCGATCGAGCACCACCACCAGACTGCCGCCCGCCGGCAGGTCGACGACGTCAGTCAAATGGCCGCGGGAGGTGGACACACGAAACTCCCCGCGCCCAAGCATCAATGAAGCCAGGTTGTCGTCAGGCTGGGTGGAGGTGTTGAGCCAGTAGTCGTAGGTAGGGCCGCGAATGTCCGGTGGCCTGGGCTTGCCAATCAGGCTCTGCCGCGTCCAGCTGGAGCAGAACTGGCTTTCGCTGACGTACGCCGCTTCGTAGATAAAACGGTAGCGCGAGTTCACCTGACGCAACTGCCCGATCATCTCAGGGCTGCATCCGCGCAACGATTGCGCTTCAAGCTGATCGAGCCCGGCCCTCAACTGGCCAAACAACTGCTCCAGCCGCACCAGAAAGCGCTCGCCCTGAGCATTCATCTGCGCACGTTCGTCCTGCCGGGCCTGATGCATCGCCAGCCCGAAGCTGCCCGCCAGCAGGATGGCCGCGCTTAACAGCGCGGCCATTAATGCCAGAAGCCAGGGACGATAAAGGAAAGAGCGCAGTCGCGGCGTCGCCGTGAGCATCGACAGTCATCCAGAGGGTGGGATTTCCATAACCACTGAGGTATAGCAACAAGCGCAGCAATAGCCCGGAAAAAAGCGACATTAGCGGAATTTAGTGCTTGAAGTTAAGTACTTGCAGAATAGCCGCACTTTGCAGATCCGGCTCACCGTCAAATTTCTGTGGTCGGTAGTGCATCTGGAACGCAGCCAGCGTGTGACGTGTCGCAATGTCCAGCTCTCCGGTCTGCGGCGTCGGGTAACCCAGCAGCGCCAATTGCTGCTGAAACCACACGATATTTGGCACGACGCCCATCAGTTGCGTCTGACGCTGTGCGACTTGCTGTTCATCCGGCCAGATTCCTAGACCTTCCTGGGCCAGCCGCTTCCAAGGGAACAACGGGCCCGGATCGAGCTTGCGCAGGGGCGCGATGTCACTGTGGCCAATGACGTGGCGCGGTTCGATGTGATTGCGTTTGACGATGTCTTTGAGCAGCACGATCAGCGCTTGAATCTGCGCCTCGCTGTAGGGATACCAAAGCCGGCCGGTGGGCGTGTCGCGGTAGCCCGGGTTGACGATCTCGATGCCTATGCTGCTTGAGTTGAGCCAGGTGCGCCCGTCCCATTCGCTTTCGCCGGCATGCCACGCGCGCTGGGATTCGTCGACCAGCTTGTAGGTGG
Source organism: Pseudomonas sp. W5-01 (assembly GCF_046540435.1). Taxonomy (NCBI): domain Bacteria; kingdom Pseudomonadati; phylum Pseudomonadota; class Gammaproteobacteria; order Pseudomonadales; family Pseudomonadaceae; genus Pseudomonas; species Pseudomonas sp. W5-01. The sequence goes on along the minus strand of NZ_JAXCIP010000005.1, from coordinate 502,698 downwards.
TGGCTGGACCGTCGCCGATCAGGTAATGCGCGCTGACCTCACCGTGGGTCAGCAATGCCAACGACCGATCAAGGGAGGCAGAGGTGTAATGGACCACCACAAACTGCACGCGACTGTCGAAATTGACGGAAGGATGGCTGGTATCGATCTTCGGACCGCTGCTGCAAGCGCTCAGCAGCAACAACAGAAACAGGGCAGAAATAGACTTCATGGGGGCACGACGTGTAGGCAAATAATGCAACAGTGTAACGTAACGTCGGTGACGCATTCAAAAATGCATCATCCCCACGCAGCCAACCAGACGAACCGTCTCAGCCCTGCTCGATGCGGTTTCGCCCCTCGTCCTTGGCGCGGTACAGCGCCTGGTCAGCACGCTTGAGCACAACATCACTGCGCTCACCCTGGGAGAACGCCGTGATGCCCATGGACACCGTGACCGTCACCCGCTCGCCCTTGAAGTGAAACGGGCACTGTTCGATGCCTTCGCGCAGACGCTCCAGCAGCGCCAACCCCTCATCCATCGGCGTGGTCGGCAGCAGGAGCACGAACTCTTCCCCGCCAAATCGCGCAATGAAGTCCGAAGCCCGCAATCGCTTTCGCAGCTGACCGGCGATGATCTTCAGCACCTTGTCACCCGCCAGATGCCCGTAGCCGTCGTTGATACGCTTGAAGTGATCCAGGTCGAGGATGCCGAGCAGCAGGCTTGATTGCTTACGCTGCAGCTGGTCGATCTCTTGCTCCAGCCGCTCGTTCCATGCCGCGCGGTTTGGCAGGCCTGTCAACGTATCGATCAGGGCCTTTTGCCGTTGCTCTTCCAGATGAACCCGGAAGCCCAGCGCCTCCTGCTCCATGGTGGCCACGCGACTGGAGAGGGCTTGCAGGCGGGTAGCGACTTCCTGCTCGCGTTGATCGCGTTGCTGCTGATGATGATCCATGGTGCCAATCAGCCCTTCGAGGCGCCTCTCCAGCACCTGCTTCAAGCTGTCGAGATCGGCCGCCTGCTGCACGCTGATTTGCAGGTCATCGACGTGCTCGCGCAGTTGATGGTCCAGTTGCCGTGACGCCGATTGCTGATCGGCATGGTTTTCGCTGGCTGCGAGCAGGCCACTCTGGAACGACTCCAGCCGCTCATTGAGCTGTTTGAGATAGGCCCCGAATTCATGCTGGCCGCTGTCAGTGACGGCGAGCATCAGCACAGCAAGGTCGTCGAGGATCGGCAGCAGTTCGTACCAGTTCAGCCCATGCTCCAGCCGGACGCGCATGGCATCGGCTTGCGCACGATGGTGTTCGGGCAGCGTCAGTTCATCGAGCAGACCCAGCAGCGTTTCTTCGATGTGGGCGGCGACCGAGCTGTAACTTGGTTCGGGCGAGGAGGGCAGCGCGTAGGGGCTGTCTTCTTCGGCGGCGGTCTCATCAGGCTCGTCGTCTTCAGCGAGGATATCGATGTCGTCGGTAATAGCGACGGTTTCGTCGGTCTCTTCAGGGTCGGGAGAGGGCGCTTCAGCCGCAGGCTCGGAAGCTTCGGCGTGTGAAGACTCGGCGGCGGAGGGCTGCGGGACGTCAGCGGTGTGGAGCGGCGCCTCGGGCTCTTCGTCTGACTGGGCCGGCTCGGACTCGGACATTACCCGCTCGACTGCAACTTCCGGGTGGGACTCCGGGATGGCGCGCTCAGGCTCTTGGGCGACAGGCTGGGGAACCGGCGGGACGGTGCTGCGAAGTTCCGCCTCCAGTTCGGTGTTCTCTGGGGCAGCCTCCGGCATGGCGGATGAATGCTGCAGCGCATCATCAGAAACCTGCACCCCGGCCGGTTCGTTAACTGGATGGGCCAACGGGGCTGAATCATCACCTTCGCTGCCAGCCTCACGGTGACTGCCGAACAATCGCTGCAGAAAACCCGGACGGGACGCTTCATCCGGGTGTTCGATCTGCGACAGCGCCTGCCCTTGAAGTCCGCTCAACTCGCTTAACAGCAGCGGCAGCTCACGGGCCTGATTGATGCGATCTTCCAGGCCCTTGGCGAATCGCTTGAGCGGCTTGCTGACGTCCTTCGGCAACGGCAATGCCTGCAGTTGCGCGACCAACGACGTCAACGCCGTGCCCATTTGCTCGACGCGCTGCTCGCGACGCTGCTCGGATTCCAGCACCGCTTTTTCCAGGCGCGGAATCAAGGCGGCCAGGCCTGCGTCCATGTCGTCCTTGCGAACAATCTCACGCATTTCCTTCATGCATGCATCAACGGCCTTGTCGGCACCTTCGGCCGCCAGGCTGCTGCGCACGAGGCCTCGACGCAGCAAGTCGAGCCGCGCATTCCAGCGCCGCTCCAGTTTGTCTTGCTGCTCGATGCTCTTGAGGTACTTTTCTTTCCAGCGCTGCGCTTCGTCGGTCATTCCACAGGTCCGCGAGGAGATGTGCTTGTTATCGGCAGCGAGTCACCGATTAATGAGGCCGGCAAGCGAATCTCCACCGCGACGGGCAGATGATCGGAAATGGGCTGGGCCAGCACCTGCACTTTTTCAAGGGTCAGGGTCGGGCTCAGGAGGATGTGGTCCAGGCATCGTTGGGGACGCCAGCTGGGGAAAGTCGCCTCAACCTGGGGTGCAAGCAAGCCGAGATCGCGCAGTGGCGAGGTTTGCAGCAGGTCATTGGCGTGGGTGTTCATGTCGCCCATCAGCACCTGATGCCGATAGCCGCCAATCAGCTCGCGAATGTACGCCAGCTGCCGTGTGCGGGTCCGTGCGCCCAGTGCCAGATGCATCACCACCACGACCAGTGCATCCGGGCCTTCGCCGAAACGAACGAGAATGGCGCCACGCCCGGCCGGGCCCGGTAGCGGATGGTCTTCGATGTCCCATGGACGCAAACGGCTGAGCACGCCATTGCTGTGCTGGGCGAGGCGCCCGAGGTTTCGATTGAGTTGCTGATGCCAGTACGGAAACGAACCGAGCTGGGCGAGGTGTTCGACCTGATTGATGTAGCCAGAGCGCAGGCTGCCACCGTCGGCTTCCTGCAACGCGACCAGATCATAGTCACGCAGCAGATCGCCGATTTTCTGCAGGTTCCCGGCTCGACCGTTGTGGGGCAGCAGATGCTGCCAGCCCCGGGTCAGGTAGTGCCGGTAGCGTTCGGTGCTGTTGCCCACCTGGATGTTGAAGCTGAGCAGGCGAAGCCGACCGTCGGCCGGCAGGCCCGTCTCGTGAAGATGATGCTCGTTGACCTTCGGCGTGTGCCGGGCAACGACCCGTTCAGTAGTTCCCCAGCGCGCCATGGTCAGCCCTTACTTGGCGGTCAGCGTCGCGCGTTCTTTGGCGATCAGCTGATCGGCCACTTGCAGCGCCTGCTCCGGACCACCGGCAGTGCCGAGGTCAAAGCGGTACTTGCCGTTGACGATCATGGTCGGGACGCCCGTGATTTCGTACTTCTTGGCCAGTTCCTTGTATTGGGCGATCTTGCCCTTCACAGCGAACGAGTTGAAGGTTTCGAGGAACTTGGTCTTGTCGACGCCCTGGGTGGCGACGAACTCGGCCATGTCATTCGGGTCTGTCAGACGCTTGCCGCCTTTCTGAATGGCGTCGAACACGGCGGTATGGACTTTCTTTTCCACGCCCATGGTGTCGAGGGTAATGAATAGCTGGCCATGAGCGTCCCAAGGGCCGCCGAACATGGCGGGGACGCGGATGAAGTGCACGTCAGCGGGAAGTTTTTCAGCCCATGGATTGATGACGGGCTCGAAGGCGTAGCAGTGCGGGCAGCCGTACCAGAACATTTCGACGACTTCGATCTTGCCCGGCTCGGAAACAGGAACAGCGCTTTTCAGCTCGACGTATTGCTTGCCGGCTTCGATGGGCTCTGCTGCTTGAGCGGTCAAACCGAACAGGCTGGTAAAAATCAGAGCGGCGCTGAGAATCAGATTACGCATGCTTAACTCCTGGGCATGGAAGGTCACTTCGGTGGCCGCGGTTCGACCGGCCGAGGTGATATGAGTTCGCAAGTGTAACGCCTGCGGCCACAAAAAAGGGCAGCCGTTCGCTACCCTTTTTGGCCCGTCCGAGCAGGTCTGCCGGCAATTTGTTTTACCAGCCGTGTCCGTCAGGATCGCGCGCCAGACGCTCAATGCAGCCCTTGAATGTACGCCGCCAGCGCCTCGATATCCTTATCGTTGAGCTTTGCGGCGATGGTGCGCATGACCAGGGTGTCGCCGTCATTGATGCGGTCACCTTTGCGGAACGCTGTGAGCTGTTTCTTGATGTACTCGGCGTGCTGCCCGCTCAGGTGCGGAAAGCCTGCCGTTGCAATGCCCGCGCCGTTTGGTGAATGGCAGCCGATGCAGGCCGGCATGCCCTGATCGAGCTTGCCGCCGCGAAACAGCGCTTCACCAGGCGCGACGAGATCGGGATCGGCAGTGCCGACGCTGCCTTTCTGACCGGCGTAATAAGCGGCGATGTCGGCCAGGTCCTGATCGGTGAGCGGGTTCAGCTGGCCGGTCATTTCCAGCACAACCCGATTCCCGTCCTTGATGTCGTGCAGTTGCTTGAGCAGATACCGCTCGCCCTGGCTGGCGAGCTTCGGGAAGATGGGCACCAGGCTATTGCCATCGGGTCCGTGACAAGCGCCGCAGACAGCCGTCTTTGCTTGCCCGGCGACCGGGTCGCCCACTGGCGAGTCAGCGGCCTGCGCCAAGCCATTCAGGCTCAGGGTCAACAGCAGACTCGAGAGAAATGCGTTCATGGGTTGATCCGATGCGGCTGAGAGTGTCGCCTTCAGGGCTAACTGTCTTGAGGGGGCGGCCTGTATTTGTGGGTCTGAGGTTACGCGCCATGGGGGTTTCGCTTCGGCAATGCCCTCACCGGGGTCGGACAAGGCACACATGAAATCTGCGGCATTATATACTCGCGCCCATTGAACGGAAAACGACACCCCGTTGCCGCGCACGCCGCAACGCCCTCACCGGATATCCCATGCAACTCAAGAACCCAATTCTCGGCCTGTGCCAACAAGCCAAGTTCATGCTCAGCGCTGCCAAAGTCGACCAATGCCCGGATGACGAAGGCTTTGAAGTCGCCTTCGCCGGCCGCTCCAACGCTGGCAAATCCAGCGCGTTGAACACCCTGACCCATGCAAGTCTGGCGCGCACCTCGAAAACCCCGGGGCGTACCCAGTTGCTGAACTTCTTCAGCCTGGATGACGACCGCCGCCTGGTCGACTTGCCGGGCTACGGTTACGCGAAGGTGCCGATTCCGCTGAAGCTGCATTGGCAGCGCCACCTGGAAGCCTATCTGGGCGGCCGTGAAAGTCTGAAGGGGTTGATCCTGATGATGGACATCCGCCACCCGATGACGGACTTCGATCTGCTGATGCTGGATTGGGCCATCGCCAGCGGCATGCCGATGCACATTTTGCTGACCAAAGCCGACAAGCTGACCTTCGGCGCGGCGAAGAACACCCTGCTCAAGGTCCAGTCGGAAATCCATCGGGGTTGGGGTGACGCCATTAGCATCCAGCTGTTTTCGGCACCCAAGCGCATGGGCCTGGAAGAGGCTTATACCGTGCTGGCCGACTGGATGCAGCTGGAAGACAAGGCACCGGCGGCCTGAATCGCAGGCAAAAAAAACCCCGGACTTCATGTGGGGAGGGGAAGTTCGGGGTCCAAGTCCAGACCTCTCGGGAGGGATCCGGATATCTGCCAACACTTAACACAACATAGGAGCATGAATGGCTACGTCAGCCATTCGCAAACTCAGACCGGAGTTTGTCCGCCGAAGTTCAAAACCGGCGGAAATTTTATGGATGCCGCAGTTCCGATTCCGAACAGAATCGGAACGACCAGGCCGTATTAATGCGCCTCGTCCCAGTTATTCCCCACACCCACTTCGACCAGCAGCGGAACATCCAGCTCGGCCGCGCCGCTCATGTGCACGCGGATGTCTTTGCTGATCTGCTCGACCAGATCTTCACGCACTTCCAGCACCAGTTCATCGTGAACCTGCAGGATGACGCGAGCATCCAGACCTGACGCTTCCAGCCAGCCATTCACCGCCACCATCGCTCGCTTGATGATGTCCGCCGCCGTACCTTGCATCGGCGCGTTGATCGCCATGCGTTCGGCACCTTTGCGCAGCGCCTGGTTCTTCGCGTTGATGTCCGGCAGGTAAAGGCGACGACCGAAGATGGTCTCCACGTACCCTTGTTCCGCCGCCTGAGCACGGGTGCGCTCCATGTAATCCAACACGCCCGGATAGCGCGCGAAATAGCGATCCACGTACGCCTGGGATTGCTTGCGATCGACACCGATCTGCTTGGCCAGCCCGAATGCGCTCATGCCGTAGATCAGACCGAAGTTGATCGCCTTGGCGCTGCGGCGCATGTCATTGGTAACGTCCGTCAGTTCGACACCGAACACCTCGCCCGCCGTTGCACGGTGGACGTCCAGGTCATTACGGAAGGCGTGCAATAAGCCTTCGTCTTTGGCCAGATGCGCCATGATCCGCAGTTCAATCTGCGAGTAGTCCGCCGCCAGCAGTTTGTAGCCCTGGGGGGCAACAAACGCCTGACGAATGCGACGACCCTCGGCGGTCCGGATCGGGATGTTCTGCAGGTTCGGGTCGCTGGAGGACAGACGCCCGGTCACCGCCACCGCCTGATGGTAGGAGGTGTGAATTCGCCCGGTGCGCGGGTTGATTTGCTCCGGCAGGCGGTCGGTGTACGTGCTCTTCAGCTTGCTCATCGAGCGGTACTGCATCAGCACTTTCGGCAGCGGATATTCCTGCTCGGCCAGTTCCGCGAGCACCGCTTCAGCCGTGGACGGCTGGCCGGTGGCGGTCTTGCTGATGATCGGCATGCCGAGCTTTTCGTAGAGAATCACACCGAGCTGCTTGGGCGAGCCGAGATTGAATTCTTCACCGGCGATGGCGAACGCTTCGCGCTCAAGCTCGGTCATTTTGTTGCCCAGCTCGACGCTCTGATTGCCCAGCAGATTGGCATCGACCAGAGCGCCTTGACGCTCGATACGCGCCAGCACAGGCATAAGTGGCATCTCGATGTCGTTCAGCACTGGCGCCAGACTCGGGGTCTTGGCCAATCTGTCCTGCAGCACCTCATGCAGGCGCAGCGTCAGGTCAGCCTCTTCAGCCGCATACGTACCCGCCTGCTCCAGCGCGATCTGGTCGAAAGTCAGCTGTTTTACGCCCTTGCCCGCGATGTCCTGAAAATTGACCGGTGTGTGATCCAGGTACTTGGCGACCAGGCTGTCACGGTCGTGACGCGTCGCAGTGGAGTCGAGCACGTAGGATTCGAGCATCGTGTCGAACTTGACGCCCTGCACGTTGATGCCCTGGCTCTGGTCACCATCAATGGCGCAGTTGGCCAGCAGGTTGATCGCAAACTTGGCGTGCTGGCCGACCTTGATTTTGCTCGCGTCCTCCAGCATGGGCTTGACCGCTTTCAGTACCGCGTCGCGATCCAGTTGCTGCTGCACGCCCATATAGGAATGGGTGAGCGGGATGTAACAGGCTTCGTGGGTCTTGATCGCAAACGACAGGCCGACGATTTGCGCGCGTTGGGCATCGGTGCCGTTGCTCTGCACCACAAAAGCGAACAACTGAGCGGCTTTCAACTTCTTCAGCCAGTCGTCGAATTGGGTTTGCTCGAGAATGAGTTCGTAGTTGGCCTCGATGACAGGCGCTGGCTCGGCAGCAGGGACGACTTCCGCGCCTTCCTGGCGAGCGTCACGCTGCAGATCAGTGATCCAGCTCTTGAATTCCAGCTCGGTGTAGAGCGCCATCAGCGCCTCACGGTCAGGCTCGCCGCAGTGCAGGGCGTCGAGCTCTATGTCTAGCGGCACGTCGATCTTGATGGTCGCCAGCTCGTAGGACAGGAAGGCCATTTCCTTGTGTTCTTCGAGCTTGGCCGGCAGGGATTTAGCGCCCCGAAGCGGCAGCGCTGCCACTTTGTCGAGGTTCGCGTAAAGCTCTTTCAGGCCACCGTTGATGCCCACCAACAGGCCCGCTGCGGTTTTCTCACCGACACCGGGTACGCCGGGGATGTTGTCGACCTTGTCGCCCATCAGCGCCAGGTAATCGATGATGTGTTCCGGGCCAACACCGAACTTCTCCTTCACGCCGGCGACGTCCAGCACACTGCCGGTCATGGTGTTGACCAGCGTGATGTGGCCATCGACCAGCTGCGCCATGTCCTTGTCACCGGTAGAGATGACCACCGGACGGTCGGCGGCCGCGCTGCTGCGCGCCAAGGTGCCGATCACGTCATCGGCCTCCACGCCCTCAACGCACAACAGCGGATAGCCGAGGCCTCGCACGCAGTTGTGCAGGAAGTCGATCTGCACGCGCATGTCGTCCGGCATGCTGGGGCGGTTGGCTTTGTATTCGCCGTACAGCGCGTCGCGGAACGTTCCGCCCTTGGCATCGAAAACCACGGCAAACGGGCTTTCGGGGTACTGCCTGCGCAGGCTTTTGAGCATGTTCAGTACGCCCTTGACCGCACCGGTGGGCAGGCCTTTGGAGGTCATGAGCGGCGGCAGCGCATGGAACGCGCGGTATAGATAAGAAGAACCGTCCACCAGGACGAGGGGCGCAAGACTCATGTGCAAGATCAACCTTTTCGGCGGGGTCGGCGCTAGAATGCGCGGACCGTTGACGACAAAGGCACAAGGTTATCATGCGCGCGCTGAATCGCCTGTTACTGCTCGGCGGGTTGATCGCCTGTCCGTGGCTGGCGGTCGCGGCGGACGATGAAGCGCCGTCGGCAGAGCCTGATGTGACGATTCGTCAGGACAGCGATGGCTTCATCAAGGAGTATCGTGCGAACGGATTCGTGTACGCCGTGAAGATCACGCCCAAACACGGCAAGCCGTATTATCTGGTGCGCGCCGATGGCACAAGTGGTCAATTCATCCGTTCGGATCAACCGGACATGCTGATACCCCAATGGGTACTATTCAGCTGGTAACGCCCTACATTCACTCTCTTGCTGGCAGTCTTCTATGTCCGTTTTTACTCCCCTGGCTCGGCCCGAGCTGGAAGCTTTTCTCGCCCCGTACGGGCTTGGCGCCCTGCGTGATTTTCAGGGCATTGCCGCTGGAAGTGAAAACACCAATTTCTTCATCAGCCTGGAGCAGGGCGAATTCGTGCTGACCCTGGTCGAGCGCGGTCCGGTTCAGGAGATGCCGTTCTTCATCGAACTGCTGGACGTTCTCCACGACGCCAACTTGCCCGTACCCTACGCGCTGCGCACCACCGACGGGCAGGCCCTGCGCGAGCTGAAAGGCAAACCGGCGCTGCTGCAACCGCGTCTGTCCGGCAAGCACCCGGCCCAGCCCAACACCCAGCACTGCGTGCAGATCGGCGAATTCATGGCGCACATGCACGTGGCGACGCGCAGCGAGACTGTCGAGCGCAAAACAGATCGTGGTCTGGACTGGATGCTGGAGGAGGGCGGTAATTTCATCTCTCACCTAGACGAGGCCCAGGGCGCGCTGCTGACCAAGGCGATCGAGGAAATTCAGCGTCGCAAGGCGGCAATCATGGCGCTGCCGCGGGCCAATCTGCACGCCGACCTGTTCCGCGACAACACGCTGTTCGAAGGCACCCACCTGACGGGCGTGATCGATTTCTACAATGCTTGTTCCGGACCGATGCTGTACGACGTGGCGATTGCCGTGAATGACTGGTGCTCGTTTGAGAACGGCACCATTGATGCGCCGCGCGCCCGGGCGTTTCTGGGTGCTTACGCTGCTCTGAGGCCATTCACAGCCGCCGAAGCCGAGCTGTGGTCGACGATGCTGCGTGTGGGTTGCGTGCGCTTCTGGCTGTCACGCCTGATCGCCGCCGAAACATTCGCCGGTCAGGACGTGCTGATCCATGATCCGGACGAATTCCGCAAACGCCTGGAACAGCGGCAGGAAACCCACATTCCGTTGCCGTTTGCGTTGTAGACATCATAAACGCTTCGTGAGCAAGCTCACTCCCACAGGGACCGTGGTTCAACTGTAGGAGTGAGCTTGCTCGCGAAGGCGTTGGCACAGGAGTTAAAGACTCTCCAGACACCCCGCCAGGTCATCCGCCAGCTTGCTCAGCAATTGCTCGTAACCCTCGGCAGTGGCGGGTGTGTAGCCGCCCAATCCGTCCAGTTCAGCCAGTTTGACCGGCAAGCCCGCACTCAACGTGTCGGCCAGACGCGGGCGAAGGGGCGGTTCGCTGAACACGCAGGTCTTGCCGAATTCGGTCAGCCGCGCACGCATGGCGGCGACGTGCTGGGCGCCCGGCTGAACCTCGCTGCTGACGGCAAATACGCCCGCATGCTTGAGCCCGTAGGCTTCTTCGAAATAATCAAACGCCTCGTGGAAGACGAAATACTGCTTGCCTGAAATGCCGGCGACACGCTGTTTGATCTTGGCGTCCAATGCGTCAAGGCGTGCGTCGAAGGCCTTCGCGTTGCTCTCATAACGTGCCGCATTGGCGGGATCTGCCTGACTCAAGTCAGCGGCCATCTTTGCCGCAATCACCCGAGCATTGACCGAAGACAGCCACAAATGCGCGTCAACGCTGCCCGGGCGGTGATCGTGGTCATGCTCGTCTTCGTCATCATCGTGGTGCTCGGCGCTGGCGGTGAAATGGCGCAGGTGCATACCGGGCAACGACTCGACCGGGACCGATGCCTTGCTGCGCCCGGACAGCACGCGAGGCAGGAATGTCTCCATATCAGGGCCGATCCAGTAGAGCAGATCGGCTTCCTGCACGCGCCGTACGTCGGACGGGCGCAGCGCATAGTTATGCGGTGAGGCGCCCGGCGGAAGCAGGACTTCCGGCACAGCAATCCCGTCCTGTACGGCAGCAGCGATCAACTGCAGCGGCTTTATGCTGGTCAGTACGCGGACGCTGGCTTCGGCGGCAGTGACGGTTGAAAAACCGGTAATAAATACGACAAAAAGTAAAAAAAGTCGGGACACGATAACCACTCATGGGGGCAGGAACGGGTAACATAATAACGTCTCTCTCAAAGGCCGTCGCCGCTCATGTCTAAAACACCCCTGGCCAGTCGCCCCCACGATCACTCTCACTGCGTGCACAGTGCGCTCACTGAAGCCGACACGCTGTGCGCGGGCAAAGGCCTGCGGCTGACGGCCCTGCGTCGTCGCGTGCTGGAACTGGTCTGGCAGAGCCACAAGCCGCTGGGCGCCTACGACATCCTCGCCGTTCTCAGCGAAGAAGATGGCCGCCGCGCCGCACCACCTACGGTGTACCGCGCGTTGGACTTCCTGTTGGAAAACGGCCTGGTGCACCGCATTGCGTCGCTGAACGCCTTCGCCGGCTGTAACCATCCGACCCACGCGCATCAGGGCCAATTTCTGATCTGCCGCGAGTGCCACGCCGCCATTGAGCTGCAGCACGGCAGCATCAGCTCGGCCATCGTCGACGCTGCCAATGAGGTCGGCTTTGACGTCGAGACCCAGACTGTTGAAGTGGTCGGCGTCTGTGCCGGGTGCAAGGCCGCCTGATGAGCGATGCACTGATCCGCCTGAAGGACGTCAGCGTGACGCGCGCCGGCCAGAGCGTGCTGGAACATATCCAGCTGAGCGTCAATTCAGGCGAAATCGTCACCCTGATCGGCCCCAACGGCGCGGGCAAGACCACTCTGGTGCGCGCCGTTCTGGGGCTGCTCAAGGCAGACTCGGGCGAAATTTGGCGCAAACCGAAACTGCGCGTCGGTTACATGCCGCAGAAGCTGCACATCGACGCCACGCTGCCGCTGTCGGTCCTGCGTTTCCTGCGTCTGGTCCCCGGCGTTGATCGGGACACCGCGCGGTCAGCGCTGATCGAGGTCGGCGCAGAGAAGGTCATCGACAGCCCGCTGCAAGGGATTTCCGGCGGCGAGATGCAGCGGGTGTTGCTGGCGCGAGCGCTGTTGCGCAAGCCAGAGCTGCTGGTGCTCGACGAGCCGGTGCAAGGCGTTGATGTCGCCGGGCAGGCCGAGCTGTACGCGCTGATCACTCAGCTGCGCGACCGGCATCAATGCGGCGTGCTGATGGTTTCCCATGACCTGCATCTGGTCATGAGCACCACCGATCAGGTGGTCTGCCTCAATCGCCACGTGTGCTGCTCCGGTCACCCCGAGCAGGTGAGTAATGATCCCGCCTTCGTGGAGCTGTTCGGCCTGAACGCCCCGAATCTGGCGATCTATCACCATCACCACGATCACGCCCACGACCTGCATGGCGAAGTCTGCCAACCCGCGCAGGCTCACGTCCACACCCACAATCACGACCACGGGGACAGCTGCAAGCATGGCTGATTTTCTTCTTTACGCCTTGCTCGCAGGCCTCGCGTTAGCGGTAGTGGCAGGTCCTCTGGGGTCTTTCGTGGTCTGGCGGCGCATGGCCTATTTTGGCGACACGCTCTCCCATGCCGCGTTGCTCGGCGTGGCCTTGGGCTTTCTGCTGGACATCAGCCCGACGATCGCCGTGACCGTAGGCTGCCTGCTGCTGGCGGTGTTGCTGGTGACCCTGCAGCAGCGCCAACCGCTGGCGTCCGACACACTGCTGGGGATTCTCGCACCAAGCACTTTGTCGCTGGGTCTGGTGGTGCTGAGCTTCATGCGTGACGTGCGTATCGACCTGATGGGCTATCTGTTCGGCGACCTGCTGGCTATCAGTCCGAACGATCTGGTGTGGATTCTCGCGGGCAGTGCGTTGGTGCTGGTGCTGATCTGTGCGCTGTGGCGGCCGCTTCTGGCCATCACCGTGCATGAAGAGCTGGCGACGGTCGAAGGGCTGCCGGTGGCGGCCCTGCGCATGACGTTGATGCTGCTGATCGCCGTGGTCATTGCGGTGGCCATGAAGATCGTCGGCGTTTTGCTGATTACCTCACTGCTGATCATCCCCGCCGCTGCGGCACAACGTCACGCCCGTTCGCCGGAGCAAATGGCTGTGGGTGCGAGCATCATTGGCGTGATTGCGGTGTGCGCGGGTCTGGCGCTGTCCTGGTTCAAGGACACCCCGGCAGGCCCGTCTATCGTGGTCTCGGCGGCGGCGCTGTTTCTGCTCAGCTTCCTTTTGCCCAAGCGGTAGAACCTTGGGTAGCAGGCAGAGTCATACTCCGCAATAATCCAATGGCGGCAATGTGCAATGACTCCTTGCGCGGCCACCGATAGTGATCAGTTATTTTCGGTGCAAGTCAGTTGTGTGTAGACTTGCTCGTTTTTTGCGCAAATAGAGAATCGCAGGAATGAAGCCGTTCGCATCCCGTTATCTGCTGCTTGCTGCATTTTCCATCCTGTTGGGTGCTTGCCAGAGCAAGCCCGTCGAGCAGCCCGCATCTGTGGCTGCGCCCGATGCCTATCAGCAGCTGGAACAGAACATCGCCAGCAGCGAGTTGGCAACCGCCGAAGATCAATTGGCGGCGCTGCAAAGCAAATCTCCGGACGATCCCCGACTCGAGCAGTACCAGCGTCAATTGGCTGAGGCCTATTTGAGCCGCAGTCAGATCGTGCTGCAAAAAGGCGACATGAATGCCGCCGCGACCGCGCTCAGTCGTGCTCGTGCCCTGATGCCAAAGGCCCCGGCGCTGACCAGTGGCGTCAACGGTGCCATCGCCCACGCGCGTAAGGCCGAGCTGGAAAAGGCCGAGGCTGATCTGCGGGCTGCGGAGGCCAGGCGCAAGGCGAAAGTGATTGATCCGAGCGCCGAGAGCACGACCATCGAGTTGAAGCTGGGGGACATGAAGCAACTGCGCCGTCAGTTGAGTGACATCGCTGAGGACGTGACTGCCTTCAACTGCGACGTCACCGTGCAGGTGCCGCGTACCGACGACTACCCTTGGCTGGCAACGCTGCTGACCAAGCGCGTGACGAAGATCAACCCGGACTTCGAGTTGCAGATGCAGCGTGAAATCGAGCGTACCGAACCTGCGAAGATCGTGTTGAAGCCCGCTCAGCCCTGATCGGTCTTTGATCAAAAGAAAAGGCGTTGCCCTCGCGGGCAACGCCTTTTTTGTTACTGCCAGCCCTGCAGATTACGCAGGAATCGCTTTCGCTTTCGGCTCACGAGCCCAGACGCGGTGCTGCTGGATCGCATCGAAGAACGCCTTGAAGGAGGCTTCGTCCGAAACGGTCAGCAAGCCGGCATCGGCTTCCAGTCGCAGCAGGTCGATCAATTTCTGCGCGTCGCCCGCGTAGGCGATGGCTTTGAGGTGCTTGTACGCCTCAAGCACGTAGTGCAGTGCCACGCCGTCGCCGCTCAGGGCCTTGATCGAAGCTTCGCCGCCCGGGATGAACACAGCGTCGAACGCGACCGATGGCAAACCTTCCATCGAAGCATCCACTGCCAGGGACGCGCCACTCGCGGTTTTGACCGGCGCGGAGGTAGGACCCAGCACCTTGGCGTGTGCGCCTTTGGCTTCCAGCGCCGATTTCATCGTCGCTACAGCTTTGTCGTCAACACCGTTCGCGACGAGGATAGCGACTTTGCGCGAAGCAATGTCAGCAGGCAGCAGGTTCGCCTGGCTCAGCAGAGGCGAGCTGTCGACGCTCAACTTGCCGTTGCCTTGCGCCTTGACGGTAGCCGCTTTCGGGGCGGGCAAGCCAAGATTTTCAGCCACACGCGCAGCCAGTGTGAGGTCGATATTCGCGAGAATCTCGTTCACCTGACGGGCGCGAATGTGCTCACGCTCCACCTTGCCCAACTCGAAGCTGTACGCCGCGATGATGTGCTCTTTCTCGTGCTCGCTCATGCTGTTGAAGAACAGCGTGGCTTGGGTGAAGTGATCGCCAAACGACGGGCTGCGCTCACGCACTTTGTGCGCTTCGATGCGTTCTGGATACGTCTCGAAACCGCCATCCTCCGGACCTGCAGGGGTTTCTTTCGGCCAGCCGCCGTCGATCGAGTTCGGCTCGTAGGAAGCGCGACCCTTGTCGATGGTAGTGCGATGCTGAGCATCACGCTGGTTGTTGTGGTTCGGCGAGACCGGACGGTTGATCGGGATCTCGTGGAAGTTCGGCCCACCCAGTCGGCTGATCTGCGTATCGGTGTAGGAAAACAGCCGACCTTGCAGCAGCGGATCATTGGAGAAGTCGATACCCGGCACGACGTGGCCTGGGCAGAACGCAACCTGCTCGGTCTCGGCGAAGTAGTTGTCCGGGTTACGGTTGAGCACCATCTTGCCCAGCGGTGTTACCGGCACCAGCTCTTCCGGAATGATTTTGGTCGGGTCCAGAATGTCAAAGTCGAACTTGTGCTCGTCTTCCTCGGCAACGATCTGAACGCCCAGTTCCCATTCCGGGTAGTCGCCCATCTCGATGGACTCCCACAGGTCGCGGCGGTGGAAATCGGTGTCCTTGCCCGCAAGCTTCTGCGCTTCGTCCCACACCAGAGAGCACGTACCGTACTTAGGCTTCCAGTGGAATTTGACGAACGAGGATTTGCCCTCGGTGTTGATCATGCGGAACGTGTGAATGCCGAAACCCTGCATGGAGCGCAGGCTTTTCGGAATCGCACGGTCGGACATGGTCCACAGCACCATGTGCGCGGACTCCGGCACCAGGGAAACGAAGTCCCAGAAGGTGTCGTGGGCCGAGCCGCCCGTAGGGATCTCGTTATGAGGCTCTGGCTTCACCGCGTGTACAAAATCGGGAAACTTGATGGCGTCCTGAATGAAGAACACTGGCATGTTGTTGCCGACCAGGTCGTAGTTGCCTTCGCCGGTATAGAACTTGACCGCGAAACCGCGTACGTCACGGACCGTGTCACCAGAGCCGCGTGGGCCCTGGACGGTGGAAAAGCGCGTGAAGACGGGGGTTTTCTTGCCCGGGTCGCGCAGGAACTCAGCTTTTGACAGCGCCGAATGGTTCTCGTAGGTCTGGAAGTAACCGTGAGCCGCCGTGCCGCGTGCGTGGACGATACGCTCCGGGATACGTTCGTGGTCGAAGTGGGTAATCTTCTCGCGCATGATGAAGTCTTCAAGCAGCGACGGGCCGCGCGAGCCGACTTTCAGCGTGTTTTGGTTGTCGGAGATCTTTACGCCCTGATTGGTACGCAAAGCCTCGCCGGTGGCGTCGGAGCGGAAGGTTTCAAGGCTTTCGATCTTGGCGTTGGTATTGCCACGATCCAGCGTGTCAGTGCCAGCCAGTTCACTGTTGGCGGTGGCGCTAACAGGTGGATTGGTGTTCTTACTCATCAGACAAAACTCCTCGGTTCGGACGGCTCCCTGTTCGGCGTTCCATGGTGTGGAGGCAGCAGGAGCTCGCAGGCGGCAACGCCTGACACGAGGTCAGGCATTATTCAGGCGCTAAGTAAGTGACTGACGATGAAATCAGCCGTTCCGTTTGTTTTTCGGATTCATCGATTTCCTTCGTCAGCCCGACAGTCGGCTGTGCATATGACCGTTCGGCAGGTGCAGTGTGAAATAAATGATAAGAAGGCTGGGCCCAATCCGGATTCGACAGGCTAAAATGCGCGCCCGGTTTACCCAGCCGAAGCCGAAATGGCATCGCTCAGCAGCGTGATGAAGGCATAAGTCTCCACGCTGATTTTTCAACGCGCCCCACAAGGTTCGCTCCGTGATCGAGTTCCAGAACGTCCACAAAACCTATCGGGTTGCCGACCGGGAAATTCCCGCGCTGCACCCCACCAGCCTGCGCATCGAAAATGGCCAGGTGTTTGGCCTGATTGGCCACTCCGGCGCTGGCAAGAGCACCATGCTGCGCCTGATCAACCGCCTTGAAGCACCGAGCGGCGGCAAGATTCTGGTCGATGACGTCGATGTCACCGCGCTGGACGCCGATGGATTGCGCGGCTTCCGCCGTCAGGTCGGCATGATCTTCCAGCACTTCAATCTGCTGTCGTCCAAGACGGTCGCCGACAACGTCGCCATGCCGCTGACGCTGGCCGGGGACATGTCCCGCGGGCAGATCGATCAGCGCGTGGCCGAGCTGCTCGCCCGCGTGGGGCTTTCCGATCACGCCAGGAAATACCCGGCACAATTGTCCGGCGGTCAGAAGCAACGCGTCGGCATCGCCCGCGCGCTGGCGACCAAGCCGAAGATTCTGCTGTGCGACGAGGCCACCAGCGCCCTTGACCCGCAAACCACGGCCTCGGTGTTGCAGCTATTGGCCGAGATCAATCGCGAACTGAAGCTGACCATCGTGCTGATCACCCACGAAATGGACGTGATCCGTCGCGTCTGCGATCAGGTGGCGGTCATGGATGCGGGCGTGATCGTCGAACAGGGCGCCGTGGCCGATGTGTTTCTGCACCCCAAGCACCCGACCACTCGCCGCTTTGTGCAGGAAGACGAAGAGGTCGACGAAAACCAGGTGAACAGTGATTTCGCCCATGTTCAGGGCCGCATCGTGCGCCTGACGTTTCAGGGCGAAGCGACCTACGCGCCATTGCTGGGCACGGTCGCGCGGGAAACCGGCGTGGACTACAGCATTCTGGCCGGTCGTATCGACCGCATCAAAGACACGCCTTACGGGCAACTGACGCTGGCCATCACCGGTGGTGACATGGACGCCGCGTTTGCCCGCTTCACCGCAGCCGACGTTCATATGGAGGTCCTGCGCTGATGGACACTTTTCTCAACCTGTTTTCCAACGTCGACTGGTACGAAATCTGGCTGGCGACCGGCGACACCCTGATCATGCTCGGCGTCTCGCTCGCCTTCACCGTCCTGCTGGGCTTGCCCCTCGGCGTGCTGATGTTCCTGACCTCGCCGCGTCAGTTGCTCGAGAACAAGCCGGTCTACACCACCGTCGGCTTGATCGTGAACATGCTGCGGGCGTTGCCGTTCATCATCCTGCTGATCGTGATGATGCCGCTGACGGAAATCATCACCGGCACCTCGCTGGGCATTCTTGGCACGCTGCCACCGTTGATCGCAGGCGCCACGCCATTCTTCGCGCGCCTGGTGGAAACCGCGCTGCGGGAAGTGGACCGCGGGATCATCGAGGCCACTCAGGCGATGGGCGCGACGACCCGGCAGATCGTGATCAAAGCGCTGTTGCCTGAAGCACGACCCGGCATTCTCGCGGCAATCACCGTGACCGCAATTGCGCTGGTGTCGTTCACGGCCATGGCCGGTGCGGTCGGTGCCGGTGGCCTGGGCGATCTGGCGATTCGCTATGGTTACCAACGCTTCCAGAACGATGTGATGTTTGTAACGGTCGTATTGCTGCTGGTGCTTGTGCAGATCCTGCAAACCGTCGGCGACAGACTGGTCGCGCATTTTTCACACCGTTAACCGAATTCGCCGGTCACTGACCGGCAGATGCATGCGACTGCGCGTGCATTTCAGGAGTAGTAGAAATGAAGAAGTTGTTGGCTGTATTCGCTGCCGTGGCGGCGCTGTCTGCCCATGCCGATGAGACCTTGACCGTTGCGGCCTCCGCCGTGCCCCATGCCGAGATTCTCGAGTTCGTGAAGCCGATGCTGGCGAAAGAGGGCGTGACGCTGAACGTGAAGGTCTTCAACGATTACATTCAGCCAAACGTGCAGGTCGATCAGAACCGCATGGACGCCAACTTCTTCCAGCATCAGCCGTATCTGGATGAGTTCAACAAGGGCAAGGGCACTCATCTGGTGAGTGTGGCCAAGGTTCACATCGAGCCGTTTGGCGCTTACTCGGACAAGCTCAAGAGTCTGGCCGAGCTGCCGGATGGCGCCAACGTGGCCATCCCGAATGACGCCACAAACGAGGGCCGTGCCCTGTTGCTGCTGGTCAAGGCCGGTCTGATCACCCTGAAGGATCCGACCAGCATCACCGCCAAGCCAAGCGACGTGCAGCAGAACCCGAAGAACCTGAAGTTCCGCGAGCTGGAAGCGGCGACCCTGCCACGCGTACTGACGCAGGTGGACCTGGCGCTGATCAACACCAACTACGCCCTGACTGCCAAACTTGATCCGACCAAGGATGCGCTGATCATCGAAGGGGCGGAGTCGCCTTACGCGAACATCCTGGTGACCCGCGAGGACAACAAGGATGCCCCGGCCATCCAGAAACTGGTCGCCGCGCTGCACAGCCCGGAAACCAAGGCGTTCATCGTTGAGAAGTACAAAGGCGCCGTGGTCCCGGCGTTCTGATCGCCACACGCCCATGATCTCGGCGCAATGCCGAGATCAGTCCTTACTTCCTCTCAACCAGCCCCGGCAACTGCGCTACCAGCTTCTGGCTGTTCAGCGGCGCGCGGATGAACCCGCGCTGGGTGCCGTCAGGGCCGAGGAGGGCGAGGTTGCCGCTGTGGTCGACCGTATAGCCCGGCTTACTGGTGTCCGCCGGGATGTACGGGATGCTCACCGCATTCGCCAGGTTCTTCAGCGTATCGACCGGCGCCCTCAAGCCGACGAACCCCTTGTCGAAATAACCCAGGTATTGCTTGAGCTGTTGCGGCGTGTCGCGATCAGGATCAACGCTGACCAGCACGATGCGCAGCTCGTCGACGGTCTCAGGGGGCAGCTCGCTTTTGATCTGACGAAGCTGGGCGAGGGTGGTCGGGCAGATGTCCGGGCAGAAGGTGTAGCCGAAGAACAGCACCGTCCATTGACCCTTCAACTGGCTCAATGGAAAGGGTTGACCGTCCTGATCGGTGAACGAGAGATCAGGCACAGTGCGGCTCTGCGGGAGAAGGATGATGCCCGCGTCGTTAAGCGCGGTCTGATCGCCCTGTTCCGTTCCGGACAACACCCGGAAGACGGTCAGACCCAGCACCAGCGCCACGGTGGCGGCAAGGATGAAAACGATTTGTTGGGTTCGGGTCATGAGTTCAGCACATTGATAGTCCACGAGCGCGCGATTATGCACATAAGCATGAAGCTGTTATGACAATTACGTCTTAGGGCCATTCGTGAGCAGGCTAATGTATGAATTCCCTATAATGACCGCCTGGTTTCACTGCCTATGGAGCATCCATGAACACCGCCGCATTGCGCGAGCAGATCACCCGAGCTCAGGAACACGAAGCCCAATCCGGTCAGCTCTCGCGCCAGTTGGAGTCGCAACTTCCTCATCTCCACCCGTCCATTCACCTGCCTGACGTAGACGCGCGAGGCGTACTGACGCGCTTTGTCATTGCCTACATTGGTCAGGTTCCGGACTTGCTGGACGCTGCCCATGACGTCGCGTTGCAGGCCGGAATCGAAAGCCAGATCAGACCAGTCCTGAAAATCGCCGAGCAATTCTTCACGGCGCCGCCGGCCATCATGGCGGGCCACGAAGGGCTGGATGGGTTGCTGGACGAAGCTTACCTGGCTCACCGGCTGGTGGAAGAAGTGAACGATCTGTACATCAAGCACTTCGGCCAGCCGCTGATACCCATGAATACCACCGTGGCCAGCGTCATCGCCCACCAACTGATCGGCGAGGCCTTCGCCAATCAGCTCGACGAAGTGGTGCATCACGCCATCGACGAGATGCTCGACGACGACAGCTTCTCCCTGGAGTCAGTGGAAGCCTACCGCGAGCGCCTCGCCAGCCCGGACACCGACGCAGCATGGAAACGCTGGCCCAGCCTGTCACGCCAGCTGGGCGTGGGGCTGGAGATGGAATGCGGGAAAGACTGATCCCGCACGCCCCTCACGCGGACCTTAATGCAGCGCTGTTCCTCCAATCGACGTGCGGATCCTTCCCTCCACGCGACGCTTGAGCAGCCGCTGCTCCAGCAGTAAACGCGAACCCTGTGCTGCATTGGCGCGGCCCCACTCTTCCAGCAGCTCCAGGCAGGAATGGTCGATGTAGGTCAGGTTGCCCAGCGGGACATGCAGCGTGGTGCCAGGGGGCACGGTTTCCAGCGTCTGGGTCAGGGCCGGCACCTTGAGGAACGTGGCCGAACCATTCAGGCGCAGCTCCATCTCCCCCTCGGCTGGCAGATCGACGAGATTGATCTTCAATCGCGATGCATTCAGCGCCAGCTTCACCAGGGTCAGGCCAAAGCCGATCAACACACCCGTCAGCAGGTCGGTCAGGACAATCGCGCTGGCGGTCGCGCCATAGATGAACATCGGCATGCGGCCATAGCGCCCCAGCCCTTTGAGCGCTTGAACATTCACCAGCTTCACGCCGGTGTAGACCAGCACGCCTGCCAGGCTCGCCACAGGAATGCTTTGCAGCACACTGGACAGCAACAGCACGAACGCCAGCAGCCACAAACCGTGGAACATTGCCGACAGCCGCGTCTTGGCACCGGCCTGGACGTTGGCCGAACTGCGCACGATCACGCCCGTCATCGGCAGCGCACCGACCAGACCGCACAACATGTTACCCACACCCTGGGCGCTGAGTTCTTTGTCGAAGTCCGACCGCTGGCCGTCATGCATCCGATCCACCGCCGCTGCCGACAACAGGGTTTCAGCGCTGGCAATGAAAGCCACGGCAATCGCCGCGATCAGGATGGCAGGGTCAGCGAGGTTCAGCAGGTCTGCGGGGCGCAGCCAGTCGATGGCCTCTGCAAGATTGGCTGGAACCTCGACGCGCTTGACCTGCAAGCTCATCACCAGACTCACCACCGTCGCAATGCCGACGCCGAGCAACGCGCCCGGTACGAACCGAAGTGCATGGGGCCGACGCTTTTCCCACAGCCACATCACGGCGATGGTGCCCAGCCCGAGCAGGCCGGCCTGCATGGCGCTGCCCATTCCCATCGCACCCATGAGGGTCTGCGGGAACGCCACGAGATTATCGAGCCCGGAAGGCTTGGGCCCACTGTCGAACATAACGTGGACCTGGGAGAGCACGATCAGCACGCCGATGCCCGCGAGCATGCCGTACACCACCGCAGGCGCCGTCACACGAAACCAGCAACCGAGCTTCAAGCGTCCAGCCAGCAATTGCAGCGCACCGGCGAGTAGCAGAATCGGCCCGAGCATGGCCATACCGTGTTCACGGACCAGCTCGAACACCAGCACTGCCAGACCTGCCGCCGGGCCGCTGACCTGAAGCGGCGAACCGGCCAGCCAGCCCACCACCAGACCGCCGATGATGCCGGTGATCAGACCCTTGGAAGGAGGCATGCCGGAAGCGATGGCGATACCCATGCACAGCGGCAGGGCCACCAGAAAAACCACCACGGAAGCCAGCAGCTCCCGTGGTAACAACGCTTTCAGATCAGTAGTAGCCATGACGACTCTCCGGAATTCAGACGTGACAACGCCCGGCGGCACGCGCTATGCGCGGCCGCTACGAGCTTGTATGGGGGTGGAACCGTCAGGGCCGACGCCGCTGCGCTCAGGCGCAGCGGGTCAGCCAGCGATCAATATCGCCCGCGGGGAATCGACGCCATGGGCACCGGATGGTCGCCATCCAGAGGCAGGAAGCAATCCTGCTCGGCATCGTAGGCGCGGATCTCGCTTGTCTCGATGTCGTAAACCCAACCGTGGATAAACAATTGGCCGCTGGCCAGCTTGGACGCCACGGAGGGGTGCGTGCGCAGGTGTTGCAGCTGTGCGATGACGTTTTCTTCGGTGAGCACGTGCATGGTTTCATGCTCGCCGGTGCAATTGCAGTTGTCTTGCACAACGGTCTTGGCGACCTCGGCGTGACGCAGCCAGGCTTTGACCGTCGGCATTTTTTCCAGGGTGTCGGGGTTGAGAACGGCGCGCATGGCCCCGCAATCGGAGTGGCCGCAGACGATGATGTGCTGAACGCCCAAGGCCAGAACGGCGTACTCGATCGCCGTCGACACGCCGCCATTCATGGGGCCATAAGGCGGGACGACGTTACCCACGTTGCGAGTGACGAACAGGTCGCCTGGCGAGCTCTGGGTGATGAGTTCCGGGACGATGCGCGAATCGGCGCAGGTGATGAACATGGCCCGGGGATGCTGGGCGGTGGCGAGCTTCTTGAACAGTTCTTCCTGCTGAGGGAAGACGTCATGGCGAAATTGCTTGAAGCCATCAACGATTTGCTTCAGTGCCATCTCGGCGGTTTCCACCTGAGGCGTAACGCCTGTCGTCGCAGCCTGAGGCTGCTTATCCTGGTCACTCATGTTTCATCCTCTCTGACGGATTTAAGTGAATTTTCCGGCGAATCCTGTGGATGACCCACTCTTTTCTGGCCTTCTTACGACTCGTTTCCTACAAGACCAATCGGTCACTTCCGACTCACCTTAACGACGCAAACTTAATTGAAACTGAATGCGTGGCTCTAGATCGCGGGTCTTGCGTTAGAAAATCTAAACCGCAAGCGCCTGTCGTGTTGAAACCCAGTTAGGACGCCACCCGAGTCACAACAGCGACATCTGACCACCGAGCGGGCAAAACGCGCTGCAGTCCAGCTGAAAACTTTCCCGCCGGTTCAAGCCGTACTTCTTGATGGCCAGGCTGTAACGCTGCGCCAGCAGTTCGGCGAACACCCCCTCACCGCGCATTCGCGAGCCAAAGCGGCTGTCGTACACCTCACCGCCGCGGCTTTGTCGAACCAGGCTCATCACATGTTCGGCCCTTTGCGGATAATGCGCCTGCAGCCACTCTTCGAACAGCGGGGCGACCTCCAGCGGCAGACGCAGCATTACGTAGCTCGCACTCAATGCACCGGCGGCCTTGGCCTCGGCCATCAACTTCTCCAGCTCCATGTCATTGATCATCGGGATCATCGGCGCCAGCAAGACGCCCACCGGAATACCGGCGTCGCGCAAGACCCGAATCGCCCGCAGCCTGGCCCTGGGCGCCGCAGCACGGGGTTCAAGGATGCGCTTGAGCTCATCGTCCAGCGTCGTGAGGCTGATGAACACTGATACCAGCCGCAGCTTCGCCAGCTCGGCCAGCAGGTCCAGATCCCGCAGAATCAGCGAGCCCTTGGTGATGATCGTCACCGGATGGCGATAGCGCAGCAGCACTTCCAGCGTCGCCCGGCTCAATGTGTATTCGCGCTCGATGGGCTGATACGGATCGGTATTCGCGCCCAGGGTGATCGGTGCGACGCTATAGCCTGGCTTGGACAGCTGCTGCTCCAGCAGGGCAGCCGCATTGGTTTTGGCGATCAGTCTGGTTTCGAAGTCCAGCCCCGGCGACATGTCCCAGTAGGCGTGGCTCGGCCGGGCGTAGCAGTAAATACAACCGTGTTCACATCCCCGATACGGATTGATCGAGCGGTCGAAAGGGATGTCGGGCGATGAGTTGCGCGCGATGATGCTCTTGGCGGTTTCCAGCGTAACGGTGGTGCCCTGGGTCAGCGGCACTTCCTGATACCAGCCGTCGTCTTCGACCACGGATCGGTTGGGCGCGAAGCGGTTATGCGGGTTGGTCGCGGTGCCGCGCCCGCGTGGGGGCAACTGAATGGACATGACGGCTCCTCGATAACTGGTTATGCATACAGTATCGCGAAATACCTATTTCCCTCACGCTCAGACCCTGAAAAAAACCCCGGCACCGATCAACGGCTTTCACCAACTTTTGACGCGCGCCTCACAGCGCCTTGACCCAAGGCAGCGAAAACTTGCCCCATCGATAAATGGCTGGTTTCCACGGTACGTCTTCCATGCGCCTTCGCCCGCTTGCTGTTCAACTCGCCCTGCTACTGGCGGTATCATCTGCCTCCCTCGCTCGAGCCGACGATGCTTCACCGGCGCAATCATCACGCCCGGCGCAGTGGGCGCAACTCGTGGATGCGCACTACAACCTCTACCAGATCACGCCAACGCTTTATCGCAGTCGCCAGCCGGACGCTGCAGTACAGCCGCTTCTGCAGCAGCTTGGCGTGCACACAGTGATCAACTTCCTCAAGGAAAGTGACAGTAAATGGCTGTCCGACACGTCCGTCGAGCAGGTGCAGATTCCGCTGCAGGTGGTGCACATCGACGATGCCGATGTGATTGAAAGCCTGAGGGCTATCCAGGCCGCGCAGCAAAAAGGGCCGGTACTGATTCACTGCAAGCATGGCCTGGACCGGACCGGTCTGGTGGCAGCGATGTACCGCATCGTTGCTCAGGGCTGGAGCAAGCAGGCAGCCCTCGATGAGATGCAACACGGCGGCTACGGCGACCAAGACAGCCTCAAGCGGGGAATTGCCTACATCAACACTGTCGACGTGGCGGCGTTGAAGTCAGCGATGGACAGCGGTGCGTGCAGCACGAGCGTATTTGCCCTTTGTGCCATCAAAGGGTTGTCTCACAAAGTGGGC
Organism: Pseudomonas sp. W5-01; assembly: GCF_046540435.1. NCBI lineage: Bacteria > Pseudomonadati > Pseudomonadota > Gammaproteobacteria > Pseudomonadales > Pseudomonadaceae > Pseudomonas > Pseudomonas sp. W5-01. The sequence goes on along the minus strand of NZ_JAXCIP010000005.1, from coordinate 477,586 downwards.
ATGATCAACTAAGGGTATGCCCCCTCCGTTGGCAATCAACGGTGCCTGATTGCTCTCAACGCCTTTGCATCTTGCAATACACCTGAACAGCGCAAAGTTTGCACTGACGCAAAACACAACTACTACTCAGCAGGTGCCAATCACGGCATGGAGGCAATCAACGCTTACCGGAAACACCCTATCGAAAAGGATTTCGACAATGACATTCAATTACTCGACGTGCGCGCTGGCGACGCTCTTGAGCATCGGCACACTTGACGCATACGCGACGACGCTCGACTCACGAAACAAACCATTCAACGAATACAGCTGGGTCACCACCCACAATTCCTATGAAAAGATCAACCAGAACCTGAAGGAGATGCCGGCCCAGCTCAATGATGGTGTCCGGGGTTTCATGCTTGATCTCTATGTGGAAGGTTCAAACCCTCGCCCCGAAGAACGTATCAAAGTGTGCCATCAGCAAATTGCCTGCTATGGACCGTTATCTGCCCAATTAAAAAAAGAGTTTCTGCCTTTCCTCCAGAGGAATCCAGGGGAGGTGGTGACGCTGTTCCTTGAAACGTACGTTAAGCGGGAGCATTTGCAGGAGGTGTTCAATACGTTGCCGGAACTGGCGAGTATTTCATTCGACCCTGCAAACTTCGCGGCGGACCGTTGGCCGACGATCAACCAGATGGCGGCACGCAATAACCGCTTGCTCCTGTTCACGGACAAACGCGAGGTCGCAGGCGACTACTGGGTTCAGGGCAAAAAGATCACGGTCATGTTTGATCAGGACTGGATGCTGCAGAACCATTGGGACACCTTGGGGAACATCGCCAGCAGCATCGAAAGTACTCATGACTGGGCATGTCCAACGCGATGGGGCGGTTTACCCCTCAACACCGCAAAGGTTGCCACCTCGACGGGCAAGCAGTGGAAACGGTTGTTCCTCATGAACCAGTTTCACCCGGGCACATCGACCGTCTTCGATTCAGCCAGCTACGACAACAATCTGACCTACCTCAAGCGCCGCCAGGACAACTGTGGTGTTGTCCCCAACTACGTTGGTATCAACAATTACAAGAGCGGTGAGGCGGAGCGTTATACCGCTGCGCTCAACAACGGCGGCATCTTTCTGCATGAAGGTCCAAATGCCAGTCGGTCCCAGGACATTGTGTGCGTGGTTCCCGTTCGCCCCGGGGTGGTTAATCGCAAGGTTCATGGTTGTGAAAATGATGAGGCAAGGTCGATGTCCTTGTCGGGTGTTGCCAGTGGAACCCGCATTCAGTTGTTCGACAGTGGCAGTGGCAATACCCAGGACGACCACATCACCATCGACGTGAAGCGCAACATCGGAATTGGCGAGCGTGTGGTCATCCCGAGCTTCGAGTCCGACGCGAGCAACAGCAACTTTCAGGCAGTTTATAACCGCAACAACGGGCTTGATGGCAAGACTTCACGCATTGTCATTGGCCGGACCCCCACCGACTTTTCGGACGCATCCGTGGCGTTCTACGAGGGCACTAACGCCAGTCAGAATCTGGACTGCGTGATTCCTTTCAGTTCGAGCTACACCATGAAGATGAAGAGCAACAGCTTTGGCTGCTCCAACGACGAAATCAAGTCGGCGCGCATCATCAAAGCCAAAGCGGGTACGTCTTTCACGCTCACGGGCCATCCCGAGGGTAATTTCAACGAGGGTCGCACGACGGTGGAGGTCCTGCGCGACATTACTCTTCCTGTAGTCATCCCGGGGTTCAACAGCAGCTATTCAAACGCCGATATTAAAGTCACGAATTACACCAAGGCCGTCGGTGGCAAAATCTCCTTCGCCTATATCAACGGCGCCCGGTAATCCGCAAACGCAAAAAAAAAGGGGTACCCATTACAGGTATCCCTTTCTTTATCAGAGATCACGTCAACTCGGATCAACCGGCTTCTTCAGCTTCGGATTCGGGAAGAACTGCACGCCCTGCACCTTGGGATCGGCCGGCTTCACCACAGGCTTGTTCACTCGCGTGCCAAGTTCTGTCGGGATCGATTGCCCCTGGGCATTAAGAGTGTCGGAATAACCGCAGTGCACGCATTGACGGTGCGGCACGTCGTCTTCGTTCCACATCATCAACTTGTCAGGCTCGCTGCACGCCGGGCAGACAGCCCCGGCGATGAAGCGTTTCTTGGTAATCACCTGCGGTGTCTCGGTCATGCTGCCGCTTCCTCACTCAAGCCCGAATGGCGCAAGATTGCGTCAATCGAAGGCTCGCGTCCGCGGAAGTCGACGAACAGCACCATCGGCGCCTGGGACCCGCCCCGCGCCAGAATGGCCTCACGGAAAGCCCGGCCGGTCTGCTCGTTGAATACGCCTTCTTCCTCGAACTTGGAGAACGCATCGGCAGATAGCACTTCGGCCCACTTGTAGCTGTAGTAGCCCGCCGCGTAACCGCCCGCAAAGATGTGTGCGAAGCTGTTCGGGAAGCGGTTGTACGAGGGCGGACGCATGACCGACACCTCGTCACGCACGGCTTCGAGCACTTGCAGCGTGGTGCGGCCATCGCCGTGGGTGGCGTGCAGCTCGAAGTCGAATAGTGAGAATTCCAGTTGGCGGACCATCATCAGGCCGGACTGAAAATTCTTCGCCGCGAGCATTTTCTGCAGCAGGTCCTGAGGCAGCGGTTCACCGGTTTCGTAATGACCGGAGATCAGCGCCAGGCCGTCCGGCTCCCAGCACCAGTTTTCCATGAACTGGCTCGGCAGTTCGACCGCATCCCACGCCACGCCATTGATGCCCGACGCGCCCGCATGCTCGACGCGGGTCAGCAGGTGATGCAGGCCGTGGCCGAATTCGTGGAACAGGGTGGTGACTTCATCGTGGGTAAGCAGCGCAGGCTTGCCGCTGACCGCCGGGGTGAAGTTACAGACCAGATTGGCCACCGGGCTTTGCAATGTGCCTTCAGCGGTGCGACGACGATCGCGGGCGCCGTCCATCCACGCGCCGCCACGCTTGTTGGCGCGGGCGTAGAGATCAAAAAAGAAGCGGCCGACGTGCTGGCCGGTTTCCTTGATTTCGAACAGGCGAACGTCCGGGTGCCAGGTGTCGAAGCCCTTCTGCTCGGCGATTTCAATGCCGTACAGTTTTTGTACGATCGCGAACAGGCCGGTCAGCACTTTGTCGACCGGGAAATAGGCGCGCAGGGCTTCCTGGGAAACGCTGTAGCGCTGTTCACGCAGTTTCTCGCCATAGAAACCGCTGTCCCAGCTTTGCAGGTCCGGGCAGCCTTGCTCGGCGGCATAGGCTTTCAACTGCTGCAAATCCTGAACGGCAAACGGCTTGCTGCGCTTGGCCAGATCACGGAGGAAGCTAAGAACGTGATCGCTCGACTCAGCCATCTTGGTGGCCAGACTCAGCTCGGAGAAGCTGGCGAAACCCAGCAGTTTGGCCAGTTCCTGACGCAGATCGAGAATCTGCTCCATGATCGGACCGTTGTCGTTTTTGCCTGCGTTCGGCCCCTGGTCAGACGCGCGGGTGCAATACGCCGCGTAGACTTCTTCACGCAGCGCGCGGTCTTCGGCGTAGGTCATGACGGCGTAGTAGCTCGGGAACTCGAGGGTGATCAGGTAGCCTTCCAGGTCTTTCGCCTGGGCAGCGGCGGCCATTTGGGCTTTGGCCGAATCGGTCAGGCCGGCGAGGGCGGCGTCATCAGTGACGTGCTTGCTCCAGGCTTGAGTCGCGTCGAGCAATTGGTTGGAGAACTGGCTGCCCAGCTCGGACAGCTTGCTCTGCACCTCGGCGTAGCGTTTTTGCTGCTCCGGCGGCAGATCAATGCCCGACAGGCGGAAGTCGCGCAGCGATTGCTCGAGAATGGTCTTCTGGGCGACGTCGAAGTTCGCCGCTTCCGGGCTGTTGGCCAAGGCTTCGAAGGCCTGGAACAGCTCGCGGTTCTGGCCCATTTCTGTCGAATAGGCGCTCAGGGCCGGCAGACAAGACTCATAGGCTTCGCGCAGTTCCGCGCTGTTGCACACGGCGTTAAGGTGACTGACCGGGCTCCAGGCGGCGCCCAGGCGATCGTTGAGTTCGTCCATCGCCAGCACCAGGCCAGCCCATGTAGGCTGCGAACCTTGCTTGGCGAGGATGTCGGCAATCGCGGCGCGATTGTCGGCGAGAATCTGTTCGATGGCAGGTTTTACATGCTCGGCACGAATCGCCGAGAAAGGTGGCAGGTCGTAGGATTGCAACAGAGGGTTGTTCGCGCTCACGGTTTGGCACCTTGGCTAAAAGAAACACCCACGCATCTTAATTAGAATCGGCGCCGACCGCAGCTATCGGCGCCAGAGAAGGAGCCTATCGTGGCCATTCGCACATTCCAGAACCACACCCCGGCCCTTGGCGAGCGGGCGTTTGTCGATCATTCGGCGGTTGTGATCGGCGATGTCGAAATCGGCGCCGACAGTTCGGTCTGGCCGCTGACGGTCATCCGCGGCGACATGCACCGCATCCGCATCGGCGCGCGCACCAGCGTGCAGGACGGCAGTGTGCTGCACATCACCCATGCCGGGCCGTTCAACCCCGACGGTTTCCCGCTGTTGATCGGCGATGAAGTGACCATCGGCCACAAGGTCATGCTGCACGGATGCGCCGTCGGCAATCGCATTCTGATCGGCATGGGCACCACGATCATGGACGGTGCGGTGGTGGAGGACGAGGTGATCATCGGCGCGGGGAGTCTAGTGCCGCCCGGCAAACGCCTCGAGAGCGGGTTTCTCTACGTCGGACGTCCGGTGAAGCAGATGCGCCCGCTGACCGAGAAAGAGATCGCTTTCTTCCCCTACAGCGCGACCAATTACGTGAAGTTGAAAGACCAGCACCTGGCCGAAGGCTTCGACAAACCCTGCTGAGAGCACACATGCATTACCAGAATATTTTGTTCGACCTGGACGGCACCCTGACCGATCCGCGCGAAGGCATCACCCGGTCCATCCAGTTTGCCTTGAGCAAGCTGGGTATCGACGAACCCGACATCACCCGGCTCGAGCATTTCATCGGCCCGCCGCTGTTGCAGCAATTCATGCGCGCCTACGATTTCGACGAAGCGAAGGCCTGGGACGCGGTGGGCTTTTACCGCGAGCGTTTCAAGGTGACGGGCCTGTACGAGAATCTGGTGTTCGACGGCATCTTCGAACTGCTCGACATGCTTTCGGATCAGGGCCGTACGCTGTTCATCGCGACATCCAAGCCTTGGGTATTCGCCCATGAAATCGCCCGGCATTTCGACTTCGCGCGCCATTTCAAGGTGATCTACGGCAGCGAGCTGGACGGCACCCGCACTGACAAGGTCGAGCTGATCCGGCACTTGCTGGACGAAGAGCAGCTCGACCCAAAACAGACGCTGATGATCGGGGACCGCAAACACGATTTGATTGGCGGCAAGCGCAACGGCTTGGACGTGGCAGCGGTGGGGTACGGGTTTGGCAGTCGTGACGAGCTGGAAGCCGAGGCGCCGACGTATCGCTTTGAGTCTGTCAGCGCGCTGCATCAGGCGTTTCTCGATACCTGAGGCCAGTCAATCTGTAGGAACGATCATCCCGCTCAGGCTTTTTGGGCCAGCCGCTGCAGCGCCACCTTGCGTTCCTCCATGGGCAATTTGCCCAGCTTTTCCACCGCTGAATAGAACGCGGGCCAATCGCCGTTGACCTGCCTGAACAACGCCTCGAACGCCGGCACCCACTGATCGTACAAACCGATGGGCAGCAGGCGTGCGTTGTTCATCGGTGCGTACACCCAGCCGTCGAAACGCTTGTCGCCGCCCCACTGGCTGTCGCGCAACTGCCGATACTCCCTGCGCAGACGCTCGAACTCAGCGGCCTTACGTTCGCGCATCACCTGGGCGCTCAGCGGCTCGGCGTACAGCGCTTTCAGCCGATCCCGGGTGTCGAGGGCCAGTTGAGTCAGCTGATCCCGTCGCCGCGCTTCCGAAGACCCACCTTCGGCAGGCAATCCCCGCGCCGCGCGCCACTGACGCGTGCCTTCCTGCTCCACGAAACTGGCGTAGGACTCGTTGAATTCACTGTCGTCCTTCACGTAAAACCGCTGGTGCGCCAGCTCGTGGAAGATCAGCGTGGCCAGTCGCTCATCGCCCCAGTTCATCATCGAGCTCATGATCGGGTCATCGAACCAGCCGAGCGTCGAATACGCCTCAACGCCGCTGACATACACGTCCTTGCCCGCAAGCTTCTGAACGGCCGCATCCCCGCGCGCTGCGCCCTGGGTGTAATAGCCGCGATAGGCCACGCACCCGGCGATGGGGAAGCAATGGGTGACAGGATCAAGGGAAAATTCGCCGGTCGCGAAGACGTTCCAGACGACAAACGGGCGATGGATGTCGGCGTACAGGCGGTAGCTGCGGTTATCCGGCAGATGCAGATGCTCGGTCGCAAACGCACGGGCCTGCTGAGATGTGCGCAGATGATCCCGCAGCGTAGGCTCGCGCTTCGGGTCAGCGATGACGTCCGCAACCGGTTCACGCGCCCGCAACAGGGCCATCTGACCGCTGGCCAGCTGTGAGTAATAGGAAAGACTGGAACAGCCGCTGAGGAGTAAAGTCGCCAGCACCGGCAGGCCGCGTTGCAGCCAGGCCTTTTTCGATCGAATCATGCAGCAGCCTTAACGTCGATATTCATGAAGTCCAAACACCAGCGTTATGCCGGACAGCCCGCCGCTGACGCAACCATCATCGCCATTTGTCCTGCTGCGGAGTTCATCATGCGCTTGCCTCTGTCCCTCGTTGCCCTGAGTCTTCTGGCTGGATGCGCGGGACCGCTGCCTGCGGTCGATCCCCAACAGGCGTGGGTCGACCTGCACACCTTCACCGGCAAAACCCTGATGGCCGACAAACTGGACGGCGTGCGCACCTACGACGGTCGCTTCTTTCAGGTGACGCCCGGCAAACACAAGCTCGAAGTGCGTTACGACTACGACTACGCGCCCGGCGCGATGGGCTTGTCCATGGACATCTACAACGAGCGAACCTGCTACGTGACGATCAACTACGACCGCTTCGAGGCCGGCCACCGCTACCGTCTGGATGTGCGCAATATCACCAACAGCATCGACGCACAGTTGCGGGACGAGCAACGCAACGTGCTCGCGGAGGAGGGGGACATCTTCTGTATTCCATAAGGCTTCTGTGTCCCACGACGCTGCTGAATTCCGTGACCCGTGATCGCGACGGCAACGCGCACAGGGACTCGCTCATTCAAGGCTCACGAAACACTTCGCTCAACGCCCGGGCTACCGATCGTTGTTCTGATAGATGATCTTTTTCGTGCCGTTTTCGCAGGTGCCGACGACCATGTTCTGGTCATGGACCTCTTCATTGGTCACCACTTCCAGCGTGTAAGAGCTGACATTCTGAGCCTGGATTTTGGCCTCGATTTCGTCCTTGAGCTCATCGCAGGGCTTGGGCGCTGCGAAGGCACTGGTGGTCAGTGCACCGAGAATCAGTATTGCGGCGATACGTTTCATGATCGACTCCTTCGACACCGTGCGATACGCATCGGCCTTGCATGTGACCGTGGGGGCGCACGCCGGTTCTGGCGCGCGTCCATAACGAAGATGGCCCGCAATTGCGGGCCATCGAGTACAGCGGTGAAGCAAATCAGCTCACGAGCGTGGCATCGAGCGTGATTTTGGCGTTCAGCACTTTCGAAACCGGGCAGCCTTCCTTCGCATCGTTGGTCAGCTTTTCGAACTGCTCCTGAGTCGCGCCAGGGATCTTGGCTTTCAGTGTCAGGTGCACTGCGGTGATTGCGAAACCGCCATCGACTTGATCCAGGGTGACGTCAGCAGTGGTGTCGATGCTGTCAGCTTTCAGGTTGGCATTGCCGAGGATCATCGACAGGGCCATCGAGAAGCAGCCAGCGTGGGCTGCGCCGATCAGTTCTTCCGGATTGGTGCCCTTGCCGCCTTCAAAACGGGCCTTGAAGCCGTACGGCGCTTCGCGCAGGACGCCGGTTTCAGTAGAGATGCTGCCGATACCCGACTTCAGGTCACCTTCCCAGTGGGCGGATGCTTTCTTGACGATGCTCATGGTGTCTCCTCATGAAAAAGTGCGATTTCGCTCGCACGCGGACCAAAGTTCTGAGGAGTGTAGGCGGGACTTAGTTCAACGCTTGTGCCGCACGTGCTTTTTTGCGGACGGTCGCACCGTCAAAATCCGACCAAATTAGTAGGAAATTTCGCATTGCCCATTGCAACTCTGAAATCCGCCCTTATCCTATGGCTTAACGCAAATATTTAGTCTTAATGCCGGTTTTCTCGCGTGATGTCCCCCGACGGATGCGCCGATTCAAGCCTCAAGAGGATCAACAACGGCCTATGAAACGATTAGCTGATGTGAAGATTTCGACGCTCGATCTGGTGCCCGTCCGCGAAGACAAAGGCCCGGCGGAATCGCTGCGTAACGCGCTGGATCTGGCGCAACACGTCGAGAAATGGGGCTACAACCGTTTCTGGGTGGCCGAGCACCACAACATGGATGGCATCGCCAGTTCGGCGACTTCTGTTCTGCTGGCCTACCTGGCCGGTGGGACATCGACCATCCGGGTTGGGTCGGGCGGGATCATGCTGCCCAACCACGCGCCGCTGGTGGTCGCCGAGCAGTTCGGCACGCTGGAAAGCCTGTTCCCGGGGCGTATCGACCTTGGCCTCGGCCGCGCGCCAGGTTCCGATCAGATGACCGCCAGGGCCCTGCGTCGCGAGCGCTCCGGCAGTTCCGATGATTTCCCGGATGACGTGACTGAACTGGTCAACTACCTCGGACCGCGTCAGCCTCATCAGCGGGTTCTCGCTGTGCCCGGTACCAATACCAACGTGCCGATCTGGTTGCTGGGTTCGAGCCTGTTCAGCGCTCAACTGGCCGGTGAGCGAGGGCTGCCGTATGCATTCGCGTCACACTTCGCGCCGCGTTTCATGCACGAAGCGATTCGCGTCTACCGCAGCCACTTCAAACCTTCCGAGGTGCTCGACAAGCCCTACGTGATGCTCGGCGTGCCGCTGGCCGCCGCAGAAACCGACGAGCAAGCCGAGTATCTGGTGACGTCGGTGTATCAACGGATTCTGAGCCTGATGCGTGGGCAGAGCTTGATGCAGAAGCCGCCCGTCGAGAGCATGAATGGCCTGTGGCTGCCCCGTGAACGCGACGCAGTGATGGATTTCCTGGGGCTGGCGGTCGTCGGCGGCCCGGAGAAGATTCGCGCGAAGCTGGACGTGCTGCTTGAACAGACCGACGCGGACGAGCTGATCTTCACCTGCGACATGTACGAACATGCCGATCGCCTTCGCTCTTACGAGATCCTGGCGCAAGCAGCGAGGGGCTGATACAGGGCCATGCGCTAAAACGGTCTGCCAAAAAAAACCGACGCCAGATGCGTCGGTTTTTTTATGTCAGCGGGCCGGTATCAGCCGCGCTTGTAAACGATTTCCATGCTGCCGCCTTCGCAGGTGCCGACGACTTTGCCGTCCGCCGAGCTGCCTTTTTCAACAGCTTCCAGCGTGTAGGAAGAAACGCCTTTGGCTTTGATCTTCGCGTCGATATCGGCTTTCACGTCATCGCACGATTTGCCAGCGGCCATGGTAGTGCCCGCGATGCTCAACAAGCCTATGGCCAACAGAACTTTTTTCATCGGTACATCCCCTCGTCAGGCGCAATTTTCGGATCAACAAGGCCGCTCCAATCGAGCGGCCTGACTACATGAACCTGCGTCGTCACCTTGGAAAAGTCACGACTGCGCGGTATGTATAGCGAAGGTTGTGGCACTCGGCCACTGCAAAAGTTCAGCGACTCAGCTGTTGTCGATGCGGAAGCCGACCTTGATGGTGACCTGGAAGTGGCCCACTTTGCCGTCTTCTATGTGACCGCGGGTTTCCAGCACTTCGAACCATTCCATGAGTTTCACGGATTTGGCCGCCTGGGCAATTGCGTTCTGAATCGCGTCGTCGGTGCTCACAGTCGATGAGCCAACCAGTTCCAGCATTTTGTAAGTGTGATGATCAGACATGGCAGTTCTCCTGAAGGGTGTTGCGCGGTGGCAGCGCCGCAGTGATTGTGTTCACTACCTCTGTGCCGAAATGCGCCCTAAAAGTTCAGAAGAAACGGTACTTCACATCACGCACTGCACTTTCTCGAAACCCTGTAGTCGGAAACAACACACGCCACTCATCACAGCAGGAGAGTCAAATCATGGCATTCACGTCATCCCGTAAAGCGTCGTTGCAAAGCATGGAAGCCGAGATCGAGAGTCTGCTCAAGTCGCTGGAAGGCTTGAAGTCCGACGCTTCCGACGAGTCGCGCAAGACCCTGAAAAACCTGAAGGCCAACGCTGAAAGCGCGCTGAGCCATTCGCGCAGCCTGTTGAGCGATGTCTACGAAGACGTCAAAGTCAAAACTCGCGAAACCAGCGTTGCGACTCGTGATTACGCCCAAGAGCACCCTTGGACCACCGCAGGCGTCGCCGTCGGCGCAATCGGCCTGCTGGCAGCCTACCTGCTGTGCAAGCGCGGCTGATCAAGCCCGCCCCGATCGCTCGAGTTCCTGTTTGAGCCATCGAGCCAGGTGCTGAGCGCGCCCATCAGCGGCGCGCTTTGGTACCCATAGCGCCAGCTGCGCCGGGGTTTCACTGAACCCCCATGGCGCAGCCAGGCGTCCGGCCTTCAAGTCCTCAGCCACCAATGGCTCTGGTGCGATCGCAACCCCCAGGCCCGCGACGGCCGCCTCCAGTAAATAATACAAATGCTCGAAATCCTGTCCGTAGCTCAGCGCGTCGGGCTCGATGCCGTTTTGCGTCGCCCATGTCGGCCAGGCTTGCAGCCGCGATGTGGTCTGTAGCAAGGGCTCACCCAACAGCGCGTGGACCGGTGCGTGCCGTAGCTCGTCGAACCGTGCGAATCGTGGACTCATCACCGGCCCTATGCGCTCGCTGGCAAGCTCGAAGACCTGCATGTCCGCAGGCCACGGCGGCTCGGCGAATATCAGCAACGCGTCCAGCCCCGGGCGCCGTGGGTCGAGGTCTCCTTCTCCCGCGGACAAATGCAGGCGCAGGTCGGGGAGGTCGGCATTCAGGCGCCCCAGCCGCGGGATGAACCAGCGCGCCAGCAAGCTTCCTGAACAACCCAGTACGAACGGCGCATCTGCGCTGCCCTGGCTAAGTTCGGCACAGACAGTGCGCAGACGGTCGAACGCTTCAGCGCTCGCGTCGCGCAGACGGATCCCTGCATCTGTGAGTTTCAGGCCACGTCCTTCCTTGATGAACAGGCCAACGCCCAAGTGCTCTTCCAGCACTTTCAGCTGACGACTCACGGCACCATGGGTTACGTGCAATTGCTCGGCCGCCTGACTGACGCTGTTCAGCCGGGCGGTGGCTTCAAACGCACGCAGGGCGTTGAGGGGCGGAAGATCTCGGCTCATGGGATAGGTGAGTTTTCCTGACAGGTTGCGCCGATCTTATCGGTTTTCATCGTCGCTGGCGCTGGTTAGAGTGTGATCACTGCCTGACGGCTCATCCAATTCGCATCCCCGGAGGTCCACATGACCCAGACCCAGACACAAAATGCCTACAGCAGCGGCCCGGACGACCGCGGTATGTTTGGCGGGTTCGGCGGCCGATATGTCGCTGAAACGCTGATGCCGCTGATTCTTGATCTGAGCCGCGAGTATGAAATCGCGAAGACTGATCCAGCATTTCTCAACGATATTGCCTACTTCCAGCGCGACTACGTGGGCCGTCCCAACCCGCTGTATTTCGCCGAACGCCTGACCGAATACTGTGGCGGCGCGAAGATTTACTTGAAGCGCGAAGAGCTCAACCACACCGGCGCGCATAAGATCAACAATTGCATCGGCCAGATTCTGCTGGCGCGGCGCATGGGCAAAAAACGCATCATTGCCGAGACCGGCGCCGGCATGCACGGCGTTGCAACGGCGACGGTCGCCGCGCGCTTCGGGCTGGAATGCGTCATCTACATGGGCACCACTGACATCGAACGTCAGCAGGCCAACGTATTTCGCATGAAGCTGCTGGGTGCCACGATCATTCCGGTAGTCTCCGGCACCGGCACGCTGAAAGACGCCATGAACGAGGCGCTGCGTGACTGGGTCACCAATGTCGACAGCACCTTCTACCTGATCGGCACCGTCGCCGGCCCTCATCCTTACCCGGCCATGGTCCGCGATTTCCAGGCCGTCATCGGCAAGGAAACACGTGTACAGATGCAGGAGCATGAAGGTCGCCTGCCGGACAGTCTGGTGGCGTGCGTTGGCGGTGGCTCCAATGCCATGGGCCTGTTTTACCCGTTTCTGGATGACAAGAGTGTGCGCATCATCGGCGTGGAGGCGGCTGGTCACGGCATCGAAACCGGCAAGCACGCCGCCAGCCTGAACGGCGGCGTTCCGGGCGTACTGCATGGCAACCGCACTTTCCTGCTGCAGGACGACGATGGCCAGATCACCGACGCCCACTCGATTTCAGCCGGCCTCGATTACCCAGGCATTGGTCCTGAGCACGCCTGGTTGCACGACGTTGGCCGGGTCGAATACACCTCCGTCACTGACGACGAAGCGCTGGCTGCCTTCCACCGATGCTGCCGCCTCGAGGGCATCATCCCGGCGCTGGAAACCGCTCACGCCCTGGCTGAAGTCTTCAAACGCGCACCATCGCTGCCAGAGGATCACCTGATGGTGGTCAATCTGTCCGGTCGTGGTGACAAAGACATGCAAACCGTGATGCACCACCTTGATTTGTCCCAGCAGGAGAAACACTGATGAGCCGCCTGCAAACACGTTTTGCCGAACTGAAAGAACAAAATCGCGCAGCCTTGGTGACCTTCGTCACCGCAGGCGATCCGGGCTATGACACCTCGCTGGCTATTCTCAAGGGATTGCCGAAGGCAGGTGCAGATGTGATCGAACTGGGCATGCCATTCACTGACCCGATGGCCGACGGCCCGGCGATTCAGCTGGCCAATATTCGCGCACTCAACGCCAAGCAAAATCTCGCAAAAACGCTGCAGATGGTGCGTGAGTTTCGCGAAGAGGACAGCACGACGCCACTGGTACTGATGGGTTACTACAACCCGATTCATAATTACGGGATTGAGCGCTTCATCTCCGAAGCCCATACCTCGGGCGTTGACGGATTGATCGTGGTGGATCTGCCGCCAGAGCACAACGCCGAGCTGTGCGACCCTGCGCAGGACGCTGGCCTGGATTTCATTCGTCTGACCACACCGACCACCGATGACGTTCGTTTGCCTACGGTGCTCAACGGTAGCTCAGGCTTCGTCTACTACGTGTCGGTAGCGGGCGTAACGGGTGCAGGTTCGGCGACGATCGATCACGTTAAAGACGCCGTGCAACGCCTGCGCCGCCATACCGATCTGCCCATCAGTGTCGGCTTCGGGATTCGCACGGCTGAGCAAGCAGCAGCCATTGCACGCGTTGCCGACGGTGTGGTCGTCGGTTCGGCGTTGATCGACCAGATCGCCAATGCGTCTTCCCCAGAACAAGCAGTCAGCGGCGTGCTGGATTTGTGCGCGCAGTTGTCGGAAGGGGTGCGTAAAGCCCGCGTAGCCGAAGGTAAAGTTTCTGATACAGAGGAATCTCGTTCTCTGGCAGCACACTAAGCCGTACAGCGAAGGGGTTCAGGACCACGTTCTGAACCCCTTTTTGCTGCCCGTATTGGCTCAGGAGCGCGCTACATGAAAGTCTCGAATCGTTTGATCGCCGGGTTGGGTGTGTTGATGCTCAGCGCCAGCGCGCTGGTTCAGGCTGCACCACCGGATCAACGCGGCGGCGATGACAATGGCCCCGGCCAGCATCAGGACCACGGCCAACCCAATGGTCCGCAGGGCGGTCCGCAGGGCGACCGCGGCAACGGCAACGGCAACGGCAACGGCAACGGCAACGACCATCGCAACGAACCGCGCGCCGATAACCGTGGCAACAACCAGCGTGGCGGGCGTCCTCCTGCCGACTTCGGCGACGTACGCCGGACCATCACCGAGCACCGGGAAGTCATCGGTCGCGGTCAGCCACTGCCTCCCGGCGTCCACATCGTCAAAGGCCACCCGCTGCCACGCGGTTATGGCCGTCGACTGGACCAACGCTCGCTGCAATACCTGCCGCAATACGATGGCTACGAATGGCGCCGCCTGGGCCCGGACGTTGTGCTGATCGCAATCGGCAGCGGGATTGTTTATGAAATTCTGGATGGCGTGCTGAATTAAGGCAGGCCCATGTAGGAGTGAGTGGGGTGGCGGTCCACCCTGCTCGCTGGGACGGCGTTCCGACGCAGAGTTTCTAGCGGATGTGCCGGATTTTCGCGAGCAAGCTCGCTCCCACAGGTTATCCATCTGCGTGAAAGTCGGCGTCGTCGCCATGCTCGTAGCGACGTCCAACAGAATGCTGATGCCAGGTGCTAAACCGCAATCGACGGCAGGGCCTTGCCCTTCAACAAATCCCCGCTTAACGCCTGCTCACTTCTTAACCAATCCACAAATCTTTGGACGATCTGCACGCGGCGTTTGCGTTGCGGCAGGACGATGTAATAACCGTATCCGGAGACGGCGCTGGCTTCGATCGGGCGGCACAACAAGCCCTGCTCCAGCAAATCATCCACCAAGTGTCGCCAGCCGATGGCCACGCCCTGGCCGCCGATCGCCGCTTGAATCATCAGCGTGTAGTTGTCGAATCGCAGCTGTCCCGGCGCGGGTGCCTGGAGGATATTCAGGGCGCGGAACACGCCACTCCAGTCAAACCAGTTGTTGCCGCCTTCGCCACGAAGGTGCAGCAGCGCGAAGTCTTTCAGCGCCTCAGTGGGCAGGGGCAGGTCGCGCCCCTTCAGCAATTGCGGACTGCACACCGGGAACACCTCCTCGCTGAATAACCAGTGGCTTTCACCCTGCTTGAATCGCCCGTCACCGAACAACACGGCCACATCGATATCCGCGCGCAGCATGCTGTGACTGCGTTCGCTGGTGACCAGGCTGACGTCGACGTCGGGGTTGTCCTTGTGGAAACGGTGCAGGCGCGGCATTAGCCAATAGGCAGCGAAGGCGAAGTCGGTCGCCACTTGCAGCACCTCATGCTGATGCTGCTCGGTGATTGCGCTGAGGCCAGCGTCCATCGACTCCAGCCCGGTCTGTACGTGATTGAACAGGATCTGCCCGGCGTCCGTCAGCTCGATGCCGCGGTAGATGCGATCAAACAGCCGCGTCGCCAGTTGCTCCTCCAGCCGCTTGATTTGCTGGCTGATGGCCGGCTGAGTGGTACCGAGCTCGATGGCCGCAGCGGTAAAACTGCGCAACCGTGCGGCGGCTTCGAAGCCGCGAAGTAAATCCAGCGACATGACACCAAGGGCTTCAAACATAAGCTGCACTTATCCTAGGCATTGCCTCTCATGGGCTTTACCGCAGACGGCATGGGCACCATCCTCGGTCGGAGCACTTTCGCATAAATAATGACTATGGGATGCCGCGAATACATGAAGCGCAAGAACATTCTTTTCATCATGGCCGATCAGATGGCCGCGCCCATGTTGCCGATGTACGCCTCTTCTCCCATCAAGATGCCCCACTTGAGTCGCCTCGCTGCTGAAGGTGTGGTGTTTGATGCTGCCTATTGCAACAGTCCGCTGTGCGCACCGTCGCGTTTCACGCTGGTCAGCGGGCAGCTGCCGAGCAAGATCGGCGCCTATGACAATGCGGCTGATTTCCCCGCTGATGTGCCGACCTACGCCCACTACCTGCGGCGTCTTGGCTATCGCACCGCACTGTCCGGCAAGATGCATTTCTGCGGGCCTGATCAATTGCACGGCTACGAAGAACGCCTGACCAGCGACATCTATCCGGCCGACTACGGTTGGGCCGTGAACTGGGACGAACCGGACGTGCGCCCGACCTGGTACCACAACATGTCATCGGTGCTGCAAGCGGGACCTTGCGTACGCACCAATCAGCTCGATTTCGACGAAGAAGTGGTGTTCAAGGCTCAGCAGTATCTGTTCGACCATGTGCGCGAAGACGGCGATCAGCCGTTTTGCCTGACGGTGTCGATGACCCATCCCCACGATCCGTACACAATCCCCAAGCCTTACTGGAATCTGTACAGCGACGAAGAAATCCCGATGCCCCATGCGCCGTTGGCCCAGTCCGAACTGGACCCCCATTCCCAGCGCCTGCTGAAGGTCTATGACCTGTGGGACAAACCGCTGCCCGAGCAAAAGATTCGTGATGCGCGCCGCGCCTATTTCGGTGCCTGCAGCTACATTGATGACAACGTCGGCAAACTGATGAAAACCCTGGAGGAAACCGGCCTGGCCGACGACACCATCATCGTGTTCTCCGGCGACCATGGCGACATGCTGGGTGAGCGCGGGCTCTGGTACAAAATGCACTGGTTCGAGATGTCGGCGCGGGTGCCGCTGCTGGTCTACGCTCCGGGGCAGTTCAAGGCCGGCCGCGTGCAGGCTGCAGTGTCCACCGCCGACCTGTTGCCGACGTTTGTTGCGTTGGCGGATGGTCAGCTGGACGCTGGCTTGCCGCTCGATGGGCGCTCACTGCTGCCGCATCTGCAAGGCGAGGGTGGTCACGACGAGGTCTTCGGCGAGTACATGGCCGAGGGCACCAACAGTCCGCTGATGATGATTCGTCGCGGCGCGTACAAATTTATTTATTCGGAACGGGACCCCTGTCTGCTGTATGACGTGCGCAACGATCCGAAGGAGCAGGAAGAGCTGAGTCGATCCGAGGCTCATCGCGACCTGTTCGCTGCGTTCCTGGCCGAAGCAAAGGCCAAGTGGGACATTCCGGCGATACACCACCAGGTGCTCGCCAGCCAGCGTCGTCGGCGTTTCGTCGCCGAGTCGCTGGCCATCGGCAAGCTGAAGAGTTGGGATCACCAGCCGCTGGTCGACGCCAGTCAGCAGTACATGCGCAACCATATTGATCTGGACGATCTGGAGCGCAAGGCCCGTTATCCGCAACCTTGAACCCTGCCAATACTTAGAAAACCAAAAAGGGGCACACCATGAATAAGCTGTTCACCACGCTGGCGGTTGGGGTCTTGAGTTTGAGCAGCGTCGTGGCCTATGCCGCCGACGCTAGCTGCAGCACCGTGCGGATGGCCGATCCAGGCTGGAGCGATATCGCCGCGACCAACGCCACTGCAGGCTTTTTGCTCAATGGCATGGGCTACAAAACCAAGATCGACACCCTCGCGGTGCCGATCGCCTATGGCGGCCTGAAGGATGGGCAACTCGACGTTTTCCTGGGCAACTGGATGCCGGCGCAGCAGGGTTTCTACGACAAGTTCATCGCCACGGGTGACGTGACGCAATACGCGAAAAATCTGGAAGGCACGGAGTTCACCCTCGCCGTCCCTGATTACGTGTATGACGCAGGCGTCCACAACTTCGCCGACCTCAACAAATTCGCCGACAAATTCCACAAGAAAATCTACGGCATCGGTTCGGGGGCTCCGGCCAACGCGTCGATTCAGGAAATCATCAAAAAGAACGAGTTCGAACTGGGGGACTGGAAGCTGGTGGAGTCCAGCGAGCAGGCGATGCTGGCCGAAGTGCAGCGCAACGTGAAGAAGGGGGAGTTCGTGGTATTCCTCGGCTGGACGCCGCACCCGATGAACGTGCAGGTCAAAGGCATGCACTACCTCAAAGGCGGCGAGAAATACTTCGGCGATGCCGGCAGCGTCTACACCGTGACCCGCAAAGGTTACGCCGACGCCTGCCCGAACGTGGCCAAGCTGCTTTCCAACCTGGTCTTCACCCAGGACATGGAAAACTCGATCATGCAAACCGTGGTGGATAAGAAGGTCAGCAACACCGAAGCGGTGAAAGCGTGGCTGAAAGCCAACCCGGCGGTGCTGGACAAATGGCTGAGCGGCGTGAAAACCGTTGACGACAAAGATGCGCTGCCAGCGGTGAAAGCCAAGTTGTAAGCGCCGACGAGAAGCACACTCCTACAGGGCTAATATCAGTCTGTAGGAGTGGAGCTTTATTCGTTCTGCGCCATCAGCCGTCGCAGTTCCGCCAGCACTGGCGCCGATTCCGGTCGCACGCCGCGCCACAGGTAAAACGCCTCGGCAGCCTGCTCGACCAACATCCCCAACCCATCCACTGCCTGCCCGGCGCTGTGTTCAGAGGCCCAGCGGCAGAATGCGGTTGGCTCCTTGGCGTACATCATGTCGTAGCAGAATGTCACGCCCGGCTGAATCAGACTGGGCGAAATCGGCGGCACTTCCCCCGAAAGGCTGGCCGACGTGGCATTGATGATGATGTCCACCGGTTCCTCCAGCCAGTCGTAGCCTGCGGGCAGCACCGGACCGACGTCGGCGAATTCCTGAGCCAGCTGTTCAGCCTTTTCCAAGGTGCGGTTGGCGACCACCAGCACGTAGGGATCTTCCGCCAGCAAGGGCTCAAGTGCGCCACGCACTGCACCGCCAGCCCCTAGCACGAGAATGCGTTTGTCCTTGAGCGTGACGCCATGACTGACCTTCAGGTCCCGAACCAGGCCTGCTCCGTCCGTGTTGTCGCCGAGCAGGCTGCCATCCGCTTGAACGGCGAGGGTATTGACCGCGCCGGCACGACGGCCGCGCTCGGTCAACTGATCGGCCATCCGGTACGCTTCTTCCTTGAAGGGCACGGTGACGTTGGCGCCACGGCCTGTCTCGAAAAACGCCCTGGCGAAGGCGGTGAAGCCGTCCAGCGGCGCGAGTGAGGTCTGGTAGTCGAGCGCCTGACCGGTCTGCTCGGCGAACAGGCGATGGATCAGCGGGGATTTGCTGTGGCCAATGGGATTGCCGAAGACAACGTACTGGTCAGTCATCACTGGGCCGCCTCAGCCAGCCAGTCGCGATCCTGCAGAAAATATTCCGTCAGGCGTGCTTCCTCACTGCCCGGCTCGGCTTTCCAGTCATAGCCCCAGCGCACTTGCGGCGGCAGCGACATGAGGATCGATTCAGTGCGGCCACCCGATTGCAGCCCAAACAAGGTGCCGCGGTCGTACACCAGATTGAATTCCACGTAACGCCCACGGCGGAACTCCTGAAACTCACGCTGCTGCGGCGTGTACGGCGTGTCCTTGCGGCGCTGAACGATGGGCAGATACGCCTCGACGAACGCATCTCCGATGGCACGGATGAACGCGAAGCTGGTGTCGAAATCCCACTCGTTCAAGTCGTCGAAAAACAGTCCGCCGACGCCGCGCGGCTCATTGCGGTGCTTGATATGGAAGTAGCGATCGCACCACGCCTTGTAGCGGGGATAGACGTCAGCCCCGAACGGCGCGCAGGCCTGTTCGGCGACGCGGTGCCAATGAACGCAGTCTTCCTCGACACCGTAGTAAGGCGTCAGGTCAAAGCCGCCGCCGAACCACCACACCGGTTCTTCGCCTTCTTTCTCTGCGATGAAGAACCGCACATTGGCGTGGGCAGTTGGCACGTGAGGGTTGTGCGGGTGCATCACCAGCGACACGCCGAGGGCTTCGAAACCACGCCCTGCCAGTTCCGGTCGATGTGCGCTGGCCGACGGTGGGAGGCCGGCGCCGAAGACATGGGAAAAGTTAACGCCGCCTTTTTCGAGGATGTGGCCGTTCTCGATCACCCGGGTTCTTCCGCCCCCGCCCGCAGGCCGTTCCCAGGCGTCTTCGACGAAACGGGCGCTGCCATCTTCGGTTTCCAGGGCGGCGCAAATGCGGTCTTGAAGATCGAGCAAGTAGGCTTTGACGGCATCGGTGCGAAAGGACATGGCGGTACCTGCATAAACTGAAACGTGCGTCGGGAGCGGGATTGGATCGGCCTTGGCGTTAATGACACGCCTCGCTGAGCAAATCCCGTCGGCGAAATTCGGCCCGTAGCATATCACCGGCTTGGCGGATGCCGCAGTTGACGAAGCGACGACGAAGGAGTCCGATAGAGCCCTTTCGCATCGACAGTCATCCCCTGCAAGTCCGATCCATGACGGAGAAAGCAAATGGCAAAACGTATCCAGTTCAAGGCTTATGGCGGTCCCGAAGTGCTCGAGTACGTGGACTTCGAACCCCCGGCACCAGGCCCGAAAGACGTGCTCGTGCGTAACAAGGCGATTGGCGTTAACTTCATCGAGACCTACTTTCGCAGCGGCCTGTACCCGGCACCTTCGTTCCCGTCGGGGTTGGGCAACGAAGGCGCGGGCCTGGTTGAAGCGGTCGGCAGTGAAGTCACCCACGTCAAAGTTGGCGACCGGGTGGTGTACGGCACAGGTCCGTTGGGTGCATACGGGGACGTTCACCTGACGCCGGCCGCGAACATTGCCAAGCTGCCTGACGGTATCAGCTTCGAGCAGGGCGCCGCCGTCATGCTCAAAGGCCTGACCGTGCAGTACCTGTTTCGCCAGACTTACGAGATCCGTCCTGAAGAAACCATCCTGTTCCATGCCGCTGCCGGCGGCGTGGGATCGATCGCCTGCCAGTGGGCCAACGCCTTGGGCGTCAAGCTCATCGGCACGGTCAGCTCGGCAGAAAAGGCCGCACACGCTAAGGCCCACGGCGCATGGGAGGTGATCGATTACAGCAAGGAGGACGTCGTTCAACGTGTACTGGAATTGACCGATGGCAAGAAGGTCCCGGTGGTCTATGACGGCGTGGGCAAAGACACGTGGGAAACCTCTCTGAATTGCCTGGAATTACGCGGCCTGCTGGTCAGCTTCGGCAATGCGTCAGGCGCAGTGACCGGCGTGAACCTGGGGGTTCTCGCTCAGAAAGGCTCGCTCTACGTCACGCGCCCGACATTGGGCTCCTACGCGAACACCCCGGAAGCCTTGCAGGCAATGGCGGATGAAGTGTTCGAAATGGTCGCCACCGGCAAGGTGAAGGTCGACGACATCCAGAAGTTTGCCCTCAAGGATGCCGCGAAGGCCCACACCGAACTCTCCGGTCGCAGAACGGTGGGGTCGATCATTCTGGTGCCTTGATCACACCCGGCCAGACGGTGGAAGGGCATTACCCCGCCCTTACCACCTCAGCCGTGACCAGATCCCGTATCACACTCGGATTGCGGCGCCCGCCGAGACTTCCCCCCAGAACCAAGTCCAACTGCTCGTGGAAATACTGCTCGACCCGCAGCCGCGAGCGGGCGGCAGGGCGGCCGGTGGGGTTTGCGGAAGTCGACACCAGCGGGCCGGTCAAGGCGCACAGCTCCCGGACGATGGGGTGATCGCTGACGCGAAGGGCGACGGTGTCGTGCTTTCCGGTGATCCAGTCCGGCAACAGGCCTTGATGGGGCACCAGCCAGGTGTTCGGCCCCGGCCAGGTGCTGGCCATGCGATCGATCCACAGCTCGGGGAAGTCCTCGAAAAGGAAATGAAACTGACGGATGTTGTCTGCGATCAGGATCAAGCCCTTATCAACCGGCCGCGCCTTGATTGCCAGCAGGCGATACACCGCCTCCGCATCCCAAGGGTCACAGCCCAACCCCCACACCGCTTCGGTTGGATAGGCAATCACCGCCCCGGCCCGAATTTCTCGTGCGGCTTGCTGCACTCGCCAACTGCTGACCATCGTCCGTTCTCCCAAATTACGCAGGCGGGCAGTTTAACCTCAGCGTGCCCGGGCAAACCATCGCCCGGCTTCGCAAGCCACGCTGCTGTCGAGTTCCAGCTCGGTCAGCGCCGCCAGGACTTTGGGCAAAGGCCAACCGCTGTTGTGGGCCAGCGCCTCGCCGGTTTGCGGCGCTGCGTGCAATAGGGCGAGCAGCGGATGGAGCGGCGTCGACGGCTTATCAACGACCTCATGGCTCGGCGCAATGTTTTTCCAGCCCTGCAGCGCTTCAAGAATGTGGTCGATGGTTTCCACTAGCACCGCCCCTTCACGGATCAACTGGTGACACCCCCTGGCACCCGGATGATGGATCGAGCCGGGAATGGCGTAGACCTCACGGCCCTGCTCGGCGGCAAGACGTGCCGTGATCAGCGATCCGCTGGCGACGCTGGCCTCGACCACCAGCACACCTAGGGACAAACCGCTGATGATTCGATTGCGCCGGGGAAAGTTGCTGGCGTGGGGACCTGCGTCCAGTGGCAGCTCGGAAATCACCGCGCCGCCGTCGGCCACCATGCGCGCTGCAAGCTGGCGATGCCGCTGTGGATAAAGTTTTTCGATGCCCGTGCCCAGCACGCCGATTGTCCCGCCTTTTACGTCCAGCGCACCTTGATGCGCGGCGCCGTCGATACCCAGCGCCAACCCGCTGGTGATGACAAAACCGGCACCTGCCAGGCTCCGCGCGAACGCTGCAGCGGTGTCGAGTCCGGGCTTGGACGCGCGTCGACTGCCCACCATTCCCAGCTGCGGACGATCAAGCAAAGCGCGGTTTCCGGCGATGAAAAGCAGGGGCGGCGGATCAGGGATTTCTGCCAGCAACGCGGGGTAGTCAGGGTCGTCCCACATCAGCAAATGCTGGCCCGGACGCTCTAACCAGGCCAGTGCCGCGCTGGCGCCGTCGCGTACTTCGGGGCTGCGACGGGCCTCGGCACTGGCCGCCGGCAGACGTAAAGATCGCCACGCTGAAGCCGGCGCACTCAATGCCGCGCCGGCGCTGCCGAACGCATCGATGAGGGTGTGGAAACGTTTTGGACCGACTTCCGGCAGCCGATGCAAACGCAAGCGTGCTTCCAGCTCGGCCGGCGACTGAACGGCCTTTTCCAACAACGGCATGTGATCTTCCTTGATCCGTGGTCCACCCTATTCAGTGAACCAAGCTGTGGATAAGTCTGTTAACAACAATTTGATAAGTGAAGCATGCCGGTGGAGAAAAGTGAGTTACAGCTGATACATAGCATTACGGATTGCGGACTTTGTCCTGCACCGCCAGAGATCGAGTTGCGTGCAGCACCATGCCGTAGCTCAATCGCTCGTACGTGCGAAAGACCATCAGCAGTCCTGAACGCTCGTCGGGAATTTTGACTTGATCACCGTTGACCCGGTCGCGCACCGTCTCACCGGTCTTGTAGATCGCCAACACGTTGCCTTCGGCCAAGCCATCGAGCCGGCCACGGTCGATGGTCACCACGTCGAACTCGCCGATCTGGGTCACGCCCCGAGGCACGTCGATGATGTTGCCGTCGACTGGCTGCTGAGGTTCGCTGGGGACAAAGGTGGAATTGATTCGGCGCTCTTCGCTGACAAAAAGGCGGTCGCCAAGGCGCACCTCCTGGGTCGAACGCTGCATTTGCAACGTCGCCACATCACCTTCCGTGGCGATGACTTCGCCGCTGCCGATGTCATCGGCATTGATGCCCAGCACCACGCCGGTGACCGGATCGACGTAGGTCTTGCCCTTGCGATAGATGCCGTACGCCACATGGCTCGGCTCGAACTGTCCGCGCGCATAGATGCGGTCACCCGCGCCACTGAGCACCCGCTCGCCAGGACCGGCCACGACATGGGGCGCGGTTTCGAACTGGCTGGCGTTATCGATGATTCGGTTGTTCAACAGAAAGGCATTGATTGCGCCCAGCGGTATGGTCGGAATCGCCTCGGCAATCGGCGTACTGCGCACGCGCGGGGACAATTTGATGGTGCCCCGGGACGCGCCGCGATTGACCACGATGCGTGGCTGACCATCGACGTAAATCAGATTGAGCGTATCGCCGGGGTAGATCAGATCAGGGTCGTGAACCTGTGGATTGGCGCGCCAGAGCTGCGGCCACTTCCAGGGCTGATTGAGAAATTTTCCGGAAATGTCCCAAAGTGTGTCACCGGCGACGACGGTGTAACTCTGTGGATGGCCATCCCTGAGCTGTACTTGCGCCTGGACAAGGCCGGTCGCGGCCAACAGCAGCAGGGCGAGTAGTGATTTCCTCATGCGGTGAATCCCTTTATCATGTTGGCTTCGCGTGAAACGCTGAGTCTTGCGAGACTTCCCGTTTTACTAGGGCTGCAGCTTGTGACGTCCCAAGCCTAGCAGCCGATTTTGACTTTACCCTACAGTGCATCCCTTACGCATATGGCCATTCTAAACATCCTCGAATTTCCCGATTCGCGCCTGCGCACCATCGCCAAGCCGGTGGCTGAAGTGGACGACGGCATTCGCCAGTTGGTCGACGACATGTTTGAAACCATGTACGAAGCCCCCGGCATCGGTCTGGCCGCGTCGCAGGTTAACGTACACAAGCGCGTGGTGGTGATGGATCTCTCCGAAGATCGCAGCGAGCCGCGGGTGTTCATCAACCCCGAGATCGAGCCGCTGACCGACGAGATGGACCAGTACCAGGAAGGCTGTCTGTCTGTTCCAGGTTTCTACGAGAACGTGGATCGCCCGCAACGGGTCAAGGTCAAGGCGCTGGACCGTGATGGCCAGCCCTATGAATTCATCGCCGAGGGCCTGCTCGCCGTGTGCATCCAGCACGAATGCGACCACCTGAACGGCAAGCTCTTCGTTGATTACCTGTCCAATCTCAAGCGCGACCGGATCAAGAAAAAGCTGGAAAAACTCCACAAGCAAAACGCCTGATCCCGCCATCCTACTTTCTACCGTAGGAGCCCGAGTGCCCGCGATAGCGACCTGTCCTCCGCCGCATTTGTCGGCCGACACCACGCCATCGCGGGCAAGTGCGTTTCTACAGCCTTACTTCAAGAGAAGCCCATGACTGAGCCACTGCGCATCGTGTTCGCCGGCACCCCGGAATTCGCCGCCGAGCATTTGAAAGCCCTGCTCGACAGTCCCCATGACGTCATTGCGGTGTACACCCAGCCAGATCGCCCGGCCGGTCGTGGTCAGAAGCTGATGCCCAGCCCGGTCAAGCAGCTTGCCCTCCAGCACAATATTCCTGTCATGCAGCCGCCTACCTTGCGCGCACCCGAAGCCCAGGCCGAGCTGGCTGGGTTAAAGCCGGACCTGCTGGTCGTAGTCGCCTATGGCTTGATCCTGCCGCAGACCGTGCTGGATATCCCGCGTCTGGGCTGCATCAACAGTCACGCCTCGTTGCTGCCACGCTGGCGCGGTGCTGCGCCGATTCAGCGCGCGGTGCAGGCGGGCGATGCCGAAAGCGGCGTGACGGTCATGCGCATGGAAGCGGGCCTGGACACCGGCCCGATGCTGCTCAAGGTGACGACCCCGATCACAGGCGACGACACCGGCGGTACGCTGCACGATCGACTTGCCGAGCTCGGCCCACCTGCAGTGATTCAAGCCATTGCAGGGCTGGCGGACGGCACGCTGGTTGGCGAAGTGCAGAACGACAGCCTCGCCACTTACGCGCACAAACTGAACAAAGACGAAGCACGCATCGACTGGACCCGCCCGGCCGTTGAGCTGGAGCGACTGGTACGCGCCTTCAACCCATGGCCGATCTGCCACACCACGCTCAAGGGCGAATCACTGAAAGTGCTGGCCGCGCAGATCGCCGACGGGGAGGGCACGCCCGGCAGCATCATCGACGCAAGCAAAGACGGCCTGCTGGTCGCGTGCGGTGAAGGCGCGCTGCGTCTGACCCGTCTGCAACTACCGGGCGGCAAACCTATGGGCTTCGCTGACCTGTTCAACAGCCGTCGCGAGAAGTTCGCCGTTGGCACCGTCCTCGGCCAAGCGGTGGATGCGCAATGAACCCGCGTCTGGCCGCGGCCAAGGCACTGGCTGCCGTACTGAGCGGCAAGGCATCTCTGAACAGCTCTCTGCCCACGCAACTGGACAAGGTTGAAGACCGCGACCGCGGGCTGACCCAGGACCTGGCATTTGGCACCGCGCGCTGGGAGCCAAGGCTGTCCGCGCTGGCGGCCAAGCTGCTGCAGAAACCATTTAAAACCGCTGATAACGACGTGCAGGCCTTATTGCTGGTGGGTCTGTATCAGCTGTTCTATTCGCGAATTCCTGCCCACGCCGCTATCGGCGAAACCGTGGGCTGCGCTGACAAGCTAAAAAAACCGTGGGCAAAAGCGTTGCTCAACGCTGTGCTGCGTCGTGCTCAACGGGAAGGCGAGGCATTGCTGACGGAGCTGGAACACGATCCGGTGGTGCGTACCGCTCATCCACGCTGGCTGCAAAAAGCGTTGAAAGCCGCGTGGCCTGAGCATTGGGAAGCGATTTGTGCGGCGAACAACGCCCACCCGCCGATGATTTTGCGGGTCAACCGCCGGCATAAAACCCGTGAGCAGTACCTTCAGCTGTTGCTGGACGCAGGCATCGGCGCAACGTCCAGCACGTTCAGCCAGGACGGCATCGTGCTCACCGAACCGGGCGATGTTCGCTCACTGCCGGGTTTCGCCGAGGGCTGGATCAGCGTTCAGGATGAGGCAGCGCAACTGGCCGCCGACTTGCTGGAGCTGGCGCCGGGTCAACGTGTGCTGGACGCCTGTTGCGCGCCGGGTGGCAAAACTTGCCATCTGCTGGAAGTACAACCGGGCCTGGCGGGCGTGGTCGCAGTGGATCTTGAAGCCAAGCGCATGGTGCGGGTCAAAGAGAACCTTGATCGCCTGGGCCTGAGTGCCGAACTCATCGCCGCCGATGCCCGCGCCACCGACCTATGGTGGGACGGCAAACCGTTCCAGCGCATTCTGCTCGACGCGCCGTGCTCGGCAACCGGCGTGATTCGTCGCCACCCCGACATCAAGCTGACCCGTCAGGCGGATGACATTCCCCCCCTCGCAACGCTGCAAGGCGAATTGCTCGACGCGCTGTGGCCGACGCTGCAGGTTGGCGGGATCTTGCTGTACGCCACATGCTCGACGCTGCCCACTGAAAATACCGAAGTCATCGCTGCATTCCTGGCGCGTACGTCGGGTGCTCGGGAGCTGGACATTGCCGGTCAGCAAGGCAAGCCACCGCCCGGTCTGAAACAGCCCCACGGCCGTCAGCTGCTGGCGCAGGAAGGCGGGCATGACGGGTTTTACTACGCCAAACTGATCAAGATTGCGGCGGCGTGAAGACGATTGCCCGGTATGACGGAATCATCATTTCAAGGAGAGACTGATTGAAGATCATCATTCTCGGCGCAGGGCAGGTCGGCGGTACGCTGGCTGAGCACTTGGCGAGCGAAGCCAACGACATCACCGTCGTGGACACCGATCAGGATCGTCTGCGAGCGTTGGGTGATCGTCTCGATATCCGTACCGTCCATGGTCGCGGCTCGTTCCCGACCGTACTGCGTCAGGCCGGCGCCGATGACGCCGACATGCTGGTGGCCGTGACCAGCAGCGACGAGACCAACATGGTCGCCTGCCAAGTCGCCTACACGCTGTTTCAGACCCCGACCAAGATTGCCCGTGTTCGCGAGTCGGCGTACCTGACCCGCTCAGGCCTGTTCGCCAACGGCGCCATTCCCGTGGACGTGCTGATCAGCCCTGAGCAAGTGGTGACCCATTACATCAAACGGCTCATCGAATACCCCAGTGCCCTGCAAGTCATCGACTTCGCCGGCGGCAAGGTGCAGATGGTGGCGGTCAAGGCGTACTACGGCGGGCCTCTGGTGGGCCAGCAGCTGCGTCAACTGCGCACGCACATGCCGAATGTGGAGACTCGCGTTGCGGCTATTTTCCGTCGCGACCGCCCGATCATTCCCCAGGGCGATACGGTTATCGAGGCTGACGACGAGGTCTTTTTCATCGCTGCCAAGGCGGATATTCGCGCCGTCATGGGCGAGATGCGTCGCCTGGATGTGAGCTACAAGCGCATCGTGATTGCCGGCGGCGGTCAGATTGGCGAGCGGCTGGCGGAAGCCATCGAGAACCGCTACCAAGTCAAGATCATCGAGATGAACCCCGCCCGATGCCGTCACCTCTCAGACACGCTGAACAACACGGTCATCCTGCAAGGCAGCTCTTCGGATCGCGACCTGCTCGTGGAAGAGAACATCGATAACGCCGACCTGTTTCTGGCGCTGACCAACGACGACGAGGCAAACATCATGTCGTCGTTGCTGGCCAAACGTCTCGGTGCGAAGAAGGTGATGACGATCATCAACAACCCGGCGTATGTCGATCTGGTGCAAGGGGGAGAGATTGATGTCGCCGTCAGCCCTCAGCTCGCCACCATCGGTACGTTGCTGGCCCACGTACGGCGCGGCGATATCGTCAGCGTGCATTCATTGCGTCGGGGCGCGGCGGAAGCCATCGAGATCGTCGCCCATGGCGATGCCAAATCCAGCAAGGTGATTGGCAAAGCCATCATGCACATCAACTTGCCGCCCGGCACGACCATCGGCGCCATCACACGCGCCGACCAAGTGATCATCGCCCATGACAGCACCGTGATCGAATCGGGCGACCACGTGGTCATGTTCCTTGTGGATAAAAAGTACATCCGCGACGTGGAGCGGCTGTTTCAGGTGGGCTTGAGCTTTTTCTAGAGGCTCAATACCAGCGCTTCTCACCTTCGGGGCGTTTCTTGAAGCGCTTCATGGTCCACATGTATTGGCTTGGGTAGGCTCGCACGTACTTTTCAACCACCTTGCTCATGGCAGCTGCCGACGTTGCGGTGTCGGTGCTGTACATGTCGTCCGGCGCGGCTTCGAGTACGACTTTGTAGCCAGAACCATCCTCCAGACGCATCGCGTGGAGGAACACGCCAACGGCTTTGCCGCCCGCCAGCATGTTCGGTACGAACTTGCTGGTCAGCGCCATTGTTCCGCAGAAGGGCACGAATATGCCTGCCGACTCAGCGGGTTCCGGGTCCGCCGGAATGCCGACGGCGCCGCCTTTGCGCACTTCCTTGATGACGCTGAGAATGCCTTCCTTGGTCGAGGCTGCAACGCGGTTACCCAACTGGACGCGCTGCTTGCGCAGCAGATCGTCCACGGCCTTGAGCTTGGGTGGCCGGTAGAAAATGATCGGTTTGCACTGGCTGCAGTAGAAGTGGTTGAGCACTTCCCAGTTGCCCAGATGGCTGGTGATACCGACGACGCCCTTGCCCGACGCCAGGGCATCTTTCAACACCTGAAGCCCTTCGACTTCGCGAACCAGATTGATCGACTTCTGCGCCGGCCAGATCCACGCGCAGGCGCTCTCGGTCAGGGTCTTGCCGATGTCCATCAGACTGCGGCCGACCAGTGCTTCGAGCTCTTCAGGGCTCAGTTCGGGGAAGCACTTGGACAGGTTGATGCGCGCGACGTCGCGGGACCGGTTAGGCAACTTCCACATCAGCCAGCCGATGCAGGTGCCGACCCATTGCACTGCGCGCCACGGCAACAGGGCAAACAGGCGCAATGCCCCAACCATCAAGGCGCCTTTGAACTTATCCACAGATCACTCCCGAATACATGAGGCGGCCATTGTAACCGTTCATGGGAGCCGATTATCCACATCACCCGCCAGCTCGGCGTATCGATCACAGTCAACCGTATGATCCATCACCATTCCGGTGGCCTGCATGTAGGCGTAACAGATCGTCGGGCCGACGAAGGTGAAGCCGGCTTTCTTCAGCGCTTTGCTCATCGCTTCGGCCTCGGGCGTAATGGCCGGGACTTCGCTGCGGTCCTTGAAGTGATTGACCTTTGGCTTGCCGCCGACGAATGACCAGACGAACGCAACCGGGTCCTCCAGCCGTAGCCAGGCCAGGGCGTTCTTGCGCGCGGCATTGAGTTTGAGACGGTTGCGCACAATGCCGGGCTCCAGCATCAGCGCTTCGACTTCAGCATCGGTCATCGCAGCGATGCGCTGGACGTCGAAGCCGAACATCACTTCGCGGTAGCGCTCACGCTTTTTCAGGATGGTGATCCACGACAGTCCGGCCTGGAACCCTTCGAGCAACAGGAACTCGAACAGCATCTGCGCATCGCGCAACGGCACACCCCACTCTTGATCGTGGTAGTCCATGTAAAGCGGATCTTCGTTGCACCAAAAGCAGCGTGGCATAGGGCTCCCAAGGGTGGAGGCGCGGCCGAATCGGGTATACTCCCGCTCTTTAAATCGCAGCCCCCCAGTACAGGTGAATTTCGTGAGCCAGCCTACGCCAGCCGTGCGTACCTTCCAAGACTTGATCCTCGCCCTCCAGCAATACTGGGCTGAGCAAGGTTGTGTGGTACTTCAGCCCTACGATATGGAAGTGGGCGCCGGCACTTTCCACACCGCTACGTTTCTGCGCGCCATCGGCCCGGAAACCTGGAACGCCGCCTACGTACAACCGAGCCGTCGTCCTACCGATGGCCGTTATGGCGAGAACCCGAATCGCCTGCAGCACTACTATCAATTCCAGGTCGTCCTCAAGCCCAACCCGGACAACTTCCAGGAGCTGTACCTTGGCTCGCTGAAGCACGTGGGCCTTGACCCGCTCGTGCACGACGTCCGCTTTGTCGAAGACAACTGGGAGTCACCCACCCTCGGCGCCTGGGGCCTGGGTTGGGAGATCTGGCTGAACGGCATGGAAGTGTCGCAATTCACCTATTTCCAACAAGTCGGCGGCATCGAGTGCTACCCGGTCACGGGTGAAATCACCTACGGCCTCGAGCGTTTGGCGATGTACCTCCAAGGCGTCGAGTCGGTCTACGACCTGGTCTGGACTGACGGCCCGTTCGGCAAAGTCACCTACGGCGATGTGTTCCATCAGAACGAAGTGGAGCAATCGACCTACAACTTCGAGCACGCCAACGTCGACAAACTGTTCGAGCTGTTCGATTTCTATGAAAGCGAAGCCGTGCGCCTGATCGAAGTGGAGCTGCCATTGCCGAGCTACGAAATGGTCCTCAAAGCCTCTCACACCTTTAACTTGCTGGATGCCCGTCGCGCGATTTCCGTGACGGCGCGTCAGCAGTACATTCTGCGCGTCCGCACCCTGGCTCGCTCCGTGGCCCAGGCGTACCTGATGGCCCGGGCCAAGCTCGGCTTCCCGATGGCCGCACCCGATATTCGCGATGAAGTGTTGGCCAAGCTGGAGGCTGCGCAATGAGTGCTCAAGATTTTCTGGTTGAACTGGGCACCGAAGAACTGCCACCCAAAGCATTGAATACCCTGGCTGATGCGTTCATGGCCGGTATCGAAAAAGGCCTGCAGGCTGCCGGTCTGACCTACAGCGCCAAGCAGGTCTATGCCGCGCCACGCCGTCTCGCCGTGCTGATTACTCAGCTCGCCACCGAGCAGCCGGATCGCAGCGTCAACCTGGACGGCCCGCCACGCCAGGCAGCGTTCGATGCCGAAGGCAATCCGACCCAGGCTGCCCTGGGTTTCGCCAAGAAGTGCGGTGTTGACCTGAGCGAAATCGATCAGAGCGGCCCGAAGCTGCGCTACAGCCAGAGCATCCCTGGCAAGCCAACGTTGAGCCTGCTGCCGACGATCATTGAAGATTCGCTGAACGACCTGCCGATTCCGAAGCGCATGCGCTGGGGGGCGCGCAAGGAAGAGTTCGTGCGTCCGACCCAGTGGCTGGTGATGCTGTTCGGCGATCAAGTCGTCGACTGCACCATTCTTGCCCAGACGTCCGGCCGTGAATCCCGTGGCCATCGCTTCCATCATCCGGACAGCGTGCGCATTTCGTCCCCTGCCAATTACGCCAGCGACTTGCGCGCGGCCCACGTGCTCGCGGATTTCAACGAGCGTCGTCAGTTGATCAGCAAGCGCGTCGAAGAGCTCGCCACGCAACACGAAGGCACCGCCATCGTGCCGCCGGCATTGCTTGATGAAGTGACTGCGCTGGTCGAGTGGCCGGTGCCGCTGGTGTGCTCGTTCGAGGAACGTTTCCTTGAAGTGCCGCAGGAAGCCCTCATCACCACGATGCAGGACAACCAGAAGTACTTCTGCCTGCTGGATGCCGACGGCAAGCTGCTGCCGCGCTTCATTACGGTCGCTAACATCGACAGCAAGGACCCGTCCCAGATCGTCCACGGTAACGAGAAGGTCGTTCGCCCGCGTCTGACCGACGCCGAGTTCTTCTTCAAGCAGGACAAGAAGCAAAAGCTGGAGACCTTCAACCAGCGCCTGCAGAACGTGGTGTTCCAGGCGCAATTGGGCACGGTGTTCGACAAGGCCGAGCGCGTTTCCAAGCTGGCCGCGTTCATCGCGCCCCGCATTGGCGGCGATGCCCAGCGCGCCGCGCGTGCAGGTTTGCTGTCCAAGTGCGACCTGGCGACCGAGATGGTCGGCGAGTTCCCGGAGATGCAGGGCGTTGCAGGCTACTACTACGCCTTGGCCGACGGCGAACCCGAAGACGTCGCACTGGCGTTGAACGAGCAATACATGCCGCGCGGGGCTGGCGCTGAATTGCCAGGCACGTTGACCGGCGCCGCAGTTGCCATCGCTGACAAGCTCGACACACTTGTGGGCATCTTCGGCATCGGCATGCTGCCGACCGGCAGCAAAGACCCGTACGCACTGCGCCGGGCTGCCCTCGGCATCCTGCGCATCCTGATCGAGAAGAAGCTGGATCTCGATCTGGTCAAAACCGTGCAGTTTGCCGTCGCTCAGTTCGGTGTGAAGATCAAACCTGCCGGTCTGCCGGAACAGGTGCTCGAATTCATCTTCGATCGTCTGCGCGCGCGCTATGAAGACGAAGGCGTCGACGTTTCGGTCTACCTGTCGGTGCGCGCCTTGCAGCCCGCTTCGGCTCTGGACTTCGATCAACGTGTTCAGGCTGTCCAGGCCTTCCGCAAATTGCCTGAGGCTGCAGCACTGGCCGCCGTGAACAAGCGGGTTTCCAATCTGCTGAGCAAGGCGGACGGCAACATCGCCCAGACCGTCGAGCCGAAGTACTTCGATAACGCCAACGAGTTCTCGCTGTACTCGGCCATTCAGCAGGCAGATCAGGCGGTAGCGCCGATGTCTGCGAGCCGTCAGTACAACGAAGCGCTGACGCGTCTTGCGGCACTTCGCGAGCCTGTAGATGCCTTTTTCGAGGCAGTGATGGTCAATGCGGAAGACGCTGGCGTGCGAGCCAACCGTTACGCCTTGCTCGCCCGTCTGCGCAATCTCTTCCTCGGCGTTGCCGACATCTCCTTGTTGAGCTGACGGCGGAGCGCATGCCAGTGAAGTTGCTGATTCTCGATAGGGACGGGGTGATCAACCAGGATTCCGACGCCTACATCAAGTCGGTCGAAGAGTGGGTTCCGATTCCTGGCTCTATCGAGGCTATTGCGCAACTGAGCAAGGCCGGCTGGACGGTGGCAGTGGCCACCAACCAGTCCGGCATCGCTCGCGGTTACTACGATCTGGCCACCCTCGATGCCATGCACGCACGCTTGCGTGAACTCGTGGCGGAGGAGGGCGGCGAGGTCGGACTGGTTGTTTATTGCCCTCACGGCCCGGACGCGGGCTGCGATTGCCGCAAGCCAAAACCGGGCATGCTGAAGACCATTGCCCGCCATTACGCCGTGGATTTACGCGGCGTGTGGTTTGTGGGCGACAGCAAGGGTGACCTGGAGGCGGCGGTGGCCGTCGATTCACAACCTGTTCTGGTCATGACTGGCAAAGGTCAGAAGACGCGAAGCGGTGCATTACCCGCAGGCACGTTGGTTTTTGACGATCTGGCGGCGGTCGCCGCCGAACTTATTCACAACAGCGCCCCGTTGAACGGCTGACAGCTCTTCAACGGCTCGCTCAATTCGGGCAATTGCCCCGTAACGGTAAAAGCAGCTATGTCGATTGTGCAGGCCATCAGGATTTTCTTCTTTTACCTGCTGCTGGGCACTACCGCCCTGCTGTGGTGTTCGCTGAGTTTCTTTATTGCACCTTTCCTGCCGTTCCGTCTCCGCTATCGTTTCATCAATGTTTACTGGTGCCGCTGCGCCCTATGGCTGACTCGCGTGTTCCTCAACATCAAGGTCAGCATCACCGGCCAGGAAAACATCCCCGACACACCCTGCGTGATCGTCTCTAATCACCAGAGCACGTGGGAGACGTTTTTTCTCTCGGCCCACTTTCAGCCTTTGAGCCAGGTGCTCAAGCGGGAGCTGCTGTACGTGCCGTTCTTCGGCTGGGCCATGGCGATGCTGCGTCCCATCGCCATTGATCGCAACAATCCCAAGGCGGCGCTGAAGGTTGTCGCGAAGAAAGGCGATGAGCTGCTTAAAGATCGGGTCTGGGTGCTGATCTTCCCTGAAGGCACACGCGTACCTTACGGCCAGATCGGAAAGTTCTCGCGCAGCGGTTCGGCGCTGGCAGTAAACGCGGACTTGCCCGTCCTGCCTATCTCCCATAATGCCGGCCGCTATTGGCCGAAAGAGGGGTGGGGTAAGAAGCCGGGCACCATTGAAGTCGTGATTGGCAAACCGATGTACGCAGAGGGCACTGGCCCACGCGCAATCGCTGCGCTGAACGATCGCGTGTCGGCGTGGAACGAGCAAACCCAGCGTGATTTGGGGTCGCCCGCAGTACCTGCGCCAACCCCAGAGAAATCACCGGCATGAATTGTGGATAACCTGTGCACGAATAAATCGAAATTCGAAAAATTCGGTGCTAACTCGTTAATTTAAATACTTATTTCTTCCAGCACTTAGCGCGGCCGATGCGTGCATAAGTTTTTTCTTTACCGTTCCCCACTGACTTGAAAAAACCCGGTCTTGAGCCTGTGCAGCCAAGACCGTGGTGTGAATCAAGCCGTTCTGGCCGGCGCCGATATTCTCAGGTTGCAGAGCGCCCCCATACCCACCAATACAATCCCTCCGCACGCGGCTGCGACGAATCCCATGGCGGGGGAAACACTGTCGATCGCGAATCCCACCATCGGCGCGGACAGTGTCTGGCCTATTCGATAAGCCGAATCGTGCAGCCCCATCACTTCACCTCTCACGCTGGAAGGCGCCAGCTTGGCAACCGCTTCCGAGCCTGCAGCCAGCGTCGGCGTGCACAGCAGATTAGTGGGCAACAGCGCGAGCATCAGCCACCACCAGACGTCATCAAAGAACACCACGGGAAGCAGCAGCAGGCTCATTGCCAGGGCAAGTTTCATCTGTGACCACGACAGGTGGACAACACCGTGGACATACCCGCCCACGATGGACGCGATAGACATTGCGGCGATGACATACCCGGTAAAGGCGAGCTGATCGCTGGCGCGCAGCACAGCAATGAGTGCCAACTCGGTGCCATACAGCACGAATAACGCCCCCGCACTGACAAACATGACGGCCAATAAGCGGCCGCTCATCCATGTGCGGAGTTTGGGTCGGACACGATCCGGATTCGCTGCAACCTCGTCCACATTGCGCGTGGGCCAATTCAACACATAGAGCACGACGTAGGAGAGCGCTCGCCAAAGGCCTATGCCCGCCAGAGTGGCTGTCGCCGAATAGGTAGTGATCAACAGAATACCGCTGGCGGGCCCGATGACGAATGAAAGCTCCATAAGCATCATGTTGAGCGAGTACGCAGGCCGGCGCTGATCTTCCGGAACCAGGCTGGCGACGAACTGCCGGGCTAGCGATCCTGTCGGCACGGTAAACAGCCCGGCCACAAACGCCAGAAGCACGTAAAGCCAATAGCTCACCATGGGCAGCAGTATCCAGGCGAGAGTCGACAGTGTTCCGCATACGGCCACCACCGGGCGCAGGCCGTGACGGTCAATCATTCGACCGAGGAGGGGAGAGCCCACCGCGAAGCCAAGTGCGGTCGCCGTCCCCACCACGCCTGCATCAAAATAACTGCCACCCATTTCGTTGAGCACATGCAGGCTCAGGGTGAGGCCCATGATGGTCAGCGGCAGGCCTGCGACGAACATGAACAATGTGGCAGGCAACACTCGAGGGATAGCCAGCACTCTTTGGTATTTACGAATCGACATATGAATGAGGCTCCTTTGTCTTACATCTGTCCTGATGCAACGGTTTGATCGACAGGTATCCGGGTGTTTTGGGCAGTCATCGGTCAATTAGCGCGCAACGACACAGTCTCGCCCAACAAAAGCTATCGATCGAGTTTCATGGCCAAATTATTGGCTGACAAGGCATGCAGGTAATCCGCGTCCCGATTGGAGATGCCAATTAGACGTGCAGCGCCCCCAGTGTATCGTTCAAGCTCAAAAACCATTTCCAACCCTCTCGGTATCGCGCGTCCCCGACGGCGTGAGCGTCACAGCGGTGAATGGATCGAACCGGTACGACCCTGACCGAGCGCGGAGGCAGTATGAATACGTTGGGTGACCTGGCGTCCAGACGAAACAACCACTTCAACCTGATCAGAATGCTTGCCGCCACGGCGGTATTGATTTCCCACAGTTACCCTCTTGCACTTGGGCATGATGCGGTTGAGCCGCTCTCTGACTGGATCGGACTGTCCCTTGGTGACGTGGCGGTGATTACGTTCTTCTGCATCTCCGGCTTTTTTATTTCGCTTAGCCGCGATCGGGCGGACAGCACGATGGATTTTTTCACCGCCCGGTTTCTGCGCATCTTTCCTGGATTGATACTTGTGCTGCTGCTGAGCGTATTTCTGATCGGCCCCCTGCTTACGACACTGAGTGCGTCAGAATATTTCAGGTCAGGGGAAACATACGGCTATCTCGCCCACAACCTGACGCTGTTCAGCATGAAGTTTCAGCTGCCTGGTCTGTTCCAGAACAACCCTTGGCCCGGCATCAACGGCTCGCTGTGGACACTCTTTTATGAGGTGGCCCTCTACCTTCTGGTCGGCGCGCTTGGGACATTCTCCCTCTTCAGTGAAGGCCGGAAATTCGCCGGCTTTGTCATGTGCTATGCCGCCCTTTACGTCTCGTTCAAAGCCTTGATGCTGAACAGCGCTCTGGTCAGTGACTTCTACGGCACCGAATCTTTCTTCACGTGGAGCTTGCCGTTTGTGCTCGGCATGTCCTTCTACCGCTATCGTCAGCACATCGAGCATCGATTTATCGGCCTCCTGCCTTTTGTCGTATTAGCCGCCTGCACGTGGCGCACAGGATATTTCTTCGAGTGCTTTGTACTGGCCTGGACGTATCTGATCTTCTACCTCGGGTATGCAGCCCAGCCCGCGATAGACCGTTACAACCAGCTGGGCGATTACTCGTACGGGGTTTATATCTATGCCTTCCCGATTCAGGAAATAATTGCCCACCTGTTCAAAGGCCTCGGCCCTGGCAGTCTGATGCTGCTCGCCTTCCCACTGGTGTTACTGGCGGCCATATTCTCTTGGCACTTCATCGAAAGGCCATCCATGGCCCGGCGCCGTGAGCTTGCCAAGCGCTTAAGCAGTCGCTTGGACCACATGAAAACTCGTTGGAACACGACCGGGAAAGGTAACGCATGATGACCTACGCCCAGAGGGCGGATCTAAACGCATTCAGCATGGATTCAACAGGGAGTTCGCGATGAAGAGATTTCAAGTGCTGGACGGATTCAGGGGCATCTGTGCACTCAGCGTTGCGGTCTATCACATCCACATGCCACTGAGCTTTGGCGAATGGGCGTTCTTCAGAAATGCTCATTACCTGGTGAGCTTCTTCTTCGTCCTGAGCGGCTTTGTCATGGTCCACACCTACGGCCAGCGACTGGCCACGACCGATCAGTTCAGGCAGTTCTTCATTACTCGCACCTTCCGGCTGTATCCACTGCACGTCTTCGTGCTCCTGTTTGCCATCGCATTGGAGGTCGTGAAGATGGGCGCCGAGCATGCCGGTATAACTTTCAATCAAGCCAGCTTCACCGGGCAGCGAGCGCCTCAGGAAATCATCCCCAATCTGCTGCTGTTGCAATCCTGGTGGCCGGGATTCAACCCTCAGTCGTTCAACTTTCCGGCGTGGAGCATCAGTGTCGAGTACTACATCTACATGATATTCGCGGGGATACTTCTGTGTACCCCGCGCTTCGCCATGGCGATATTTCTCATGACTTCATTGATCGCTAGTGTGTGCTTGTCGTTGGGACTTGCCTATCTGATGGAGCCCGCACTGCAGGGGCTGTCTTGTTTCTTTGCAGGTCTGATGACTTACCAGCTCTATCAAGTTATCCACAACAAAACCATGGCGCGCTGGCTGCACACCGTCCTGGAACTTGTCGGCATCTGTTTGGCAGTGAGCTTGCTGGTGAGTGACATTGATCATAAGCAGATCATCCTGATGGTAGTGTTCTGCGTGCTTATGTTGATTTTCTCCTTTGAGGGGGGGTGATCTCGACGTTGCTGAAGGCTAGCCCATTCGAGAAATTGGGCACGCTGTCGTACTCGATCTACATGACTCATGCGATGGTTCTCTTCGCCTTCACCCTCGCCATGCTTCTAATAGGGAAAGTCACCGGCTTCACGATCGTGACTTATGCTGCTGCCGCCCCAGGTCCATTGCTTTCCTTTCACAATGCAGCAGCTGACCACTCCGTGCTCATCGGTCTGTTAATCGTCATCGTGGGTATATCCGCTATCAGCCATCGGTTCATTGAACTGCGCGGTATCGAATGGGGCAAACGGTTGAGCAGGAGAGGGCGGAACCCAGCGCCGATCAGTCCGATTAAAACAGTGAGCTGAATGCCTAAACGAAAACAGCCCCAATCGATTCACATCGTTGGGGCTGTTTTATTTACGGGTGAACCTTAGAAGTCCAGGTTCGACACTGCCAGTGCGTTGGCTTCGATGAAGTCACGGCGCGGTTCGACGGCGTCACCCATCAGTGTGTTGAAAATCTGATCAGCGCCGATGGCGTCTTCGATCGTCACCTTGAGCATGCGTCGCACGCTTGGGTCCATCGTGGTTTCCCACAACTGATCAGGGTTCATCTCACCGAGACCTTTATAGCGCTGAATGGTATGGCGCTTGGTGCTCTCTGCCATTAACCAGGCCAGTGCTTCCTTGAACTCGGTAACCGCTTTCTTGCGTTCACCACGTTGAACGTAAGCGCCTTCTTCCAGCAACGTGCTGATCTGAGCACCGAGTGCAGTGACTGTCTTGTAGTCATTGCTGCCGAAGAAATCGCGGTTGAACGTCACGTAGTTGGACAGGCCGTGGGAGATCAGCTCGACCTCTGGCAGCCATACGTTACGCTCGCGGTCTTCACGCAAGCTGGCCTTGTAGACCAACCCGGACTTCTCACCCACCCGCAGGCGCTCATCAAACTTCGCCAGCCACTCTTGCATGGCCGCATGATCCGACAACTGCTCCATTGGCACAGCCGGCAGATAAACGAAGTGCTCGGTCAGCTCTTGCGGGTACAAACGGGACAGACGCTTCAGGGTCTTCATGACCATGCGGAAGTCGTGAACCAGTTTCTCCAACGCTGCGCCAGAAATGCCAGGCGCCGATTCGTTCAGGTGCAGGCTCGCATCTTCAAGGGCCGACTGAGTCATGTACTCTTCCATGGCATCGTCGTCTTTGATGTACTGCTCTTGCTTGCCTTTCTTCACCTTGTACAACGGCGGTTGAGCAATGTAGATGTAACCGCGTTCAACCAGCTCCGGCAACTGACGGAAGAAGAAAGTCAGCAACAGGGTACGGATGTGCGAACCGTCGACGTCAGCATCGGTCATGATGATGATGTTGTGGTAGCGCAGCTTTTCGATGTTGTACTCGTCACGGCCAATGCCGCAGCCCAGCGCCGTGATCAACGTGCCCACTTCCTGAGATGAGATCATCTTGTCGAAGCGCGCCTTCTCCACGTTCAGGATCTTGCCCTTGAGTGGCAGGATGGCCTGGGTCTTACGGTTACGTCCCTGCTTGGCGGAACCGCCAGCAGAGTCACCTTCCACGAGGTACAACTCGGAAAGGGCAGGGTCCTTTTCCTGGCAGTCGGCCAGTTTGCCGGGCAGGCCTGCGATATCCAGCGCGCCCTTGCGACGGGTCATTTCACGTGCTTTACGCGCAGCTTCACGGGCACGCGCTGCATCGATCATCTTGCCGACGACGGCTTTTGCTTCGTTCGGGTTCTCGAGCAGGAAGTCAGAGAAATACTTGCCCATCTCCTGCTCAACCGCAGTCTTCACTTCTGAAGACACCAGCTTGTCTTTCGTTTGGGAGCTGAACTTAGGGTCGGGGACTTTGACGGAAATGATCGCTGTCAGGCCTTCACGCGCATCGTCACCGGTGGTGGCGACCTTATGCTTCTTGGCCAGACCTTCCTGCTCAATGTAGTTGTTCAGGTTCCGAGTCAGCGCAGAGCGGAAGCCGACGAGGTGGGTACCACCGTCGCGCTGTGGAATGTTGT
Organism: Pseudomonas sp. W5-01; assembly: GCF_046540435.1. Classification (NCBI taxonomy): domain Bacteria; kingdom Pseudomonadati; phylum Pseudomonadota; class Gammaproteobacteria; order Pseudomonadales; family Pseudomonadaceae; genus Pseudomonas; species Pseudomonas sp. W5-01. The sequence continues at coordinate 437,534 of NZ_JAXCIP010000005.1, read as the reverse complement.
TGGTGAAGCACAACAGGTTCTCGTTGAAGCTGTCATTCCACTGCAGGGCAATTTCAACGCCTATGCCATCTTCACGCTGGATGTTGAAGTGGAAGACCTGATTCACAGGCGTCTTGTTGGTATTCAGGTACTCGACGAATGCGCGCAGACCGCCTTCATACTTGAACAGCTCTTCTTTGCCGCTGCGCTCGTCTTTAAGAACGATACCCACACCGGAGTTGAGGAACGACAGCTCACGAATGCGCTTGGCGAGAATGTCCCAGCTAAAGTGAATGTTCTTGAAGGTTTCAGAGGAGGGCTTGAAGTGAATCTCTGTCCCCGTGGTATCACTTTCACCAACGATTTGCATTGGCTCTTGTGGAACACCGTGGACGTACGTCTGTTCCCAGACTTTTCCACTGCGGCGAACAGTCAGGTTCAACACCTCAGACAGCGCGTTCACCACTGAAACGCCCACACCGTGCAGACCGCCGGATACTTTGTAGGAGTTATCGTCAAACTTACCGCCGGCGTGCAACACAGTCATGATGACTTCGGCTGCGGAAACGCCTTCTTCTTTATGCACATCGACCGGAATGCCACGACCGTTATCGCGAACAGTGATCGATTCATCCGGGTGAATGATGATGCTGATGTCGTCACAGTGACCGGCCAATGCCTCATCGATCGAGTTGTCTACAACCTCAAACACCATATGGTGGAGGCCGCTGCCATCGTCTGTGTCGCCGATATACATACCAGGACGCTTGCGTACGGCATCGAGCCCTTTCAGCACTTTGATGCTGGTCGAGTCGTACGTTTGGTTTTCGCTCATGCCTTCACTCCCGGTGGTCGTGGGTCTGGGTGATATTGCCGTGTTCCACGTGGAACAAAGCAACTGGCGTTTCCGTCTGCCAGCCTTCCCTCAACAATTCATGATCTACGCAGGTGATAAATACCTGGCAGCGTAATTCTTCCAGCAGGCGACATAGCGCACCGCGGTGATTCTCATCGAGCTCCGATGGCAGATCGTCGACGAGGTAAATACATTGGCCACGACGAGCCGTGCTGACTAAATGTCCCTGCGCAATGCGAAGGGCGCAGACCACAAGTTTCTGCTGCCCACGGGAAAGGATATCCGCCGCGTTGTGTCCGCCTAGCCGCAGGCGTAGATCTGCACGTTGGGGTCCCGCTTGCGTGTGACCCATCTGCTGATCGCGGTAAAGCGAAGATGCCAGCACGTCACTCAGGTTTTTTTCCTTGTCCCATCCTCGATAGTAACTAAGCGTCAGCCCATCGATCTGAACAAGCTCACTCAGAGTTTGCTCGAACACAGGTTTCAACGCTTTGATATAAGCGCGCCGAAACTCATCAATTTCATCGCTAGCAAGACACAGCTCACGGTCCCAAGCGGCCTGCGAAGCGGCGTCAAGTGTACCATGCCGAAGCCACGAGTTCCGCTGCCTCAGGGCCTTCTGGAGCCGCTGCCAAGTCGACATGAAACGAGGTTCCACGTGGAACACTCCCCAATCCAGGAACTGACGACGAATTTTAGGAGCGCCTTCAAGGAGACGAAAGCTGTCGGGGTTGATCAGTTGCAGCGGCAGAGTCTCGGCAAGTTGCGCGGCGCTTTTGGCGTTTTGGCCGTCGATACGAATCTGGAAATCTCCCTGACGATCGCGGGAAATGCCAAGGCTGCTGTGGCCGCCTTCGGCGAGTTCTACCTGGCCAAAGACTGTGCACGCAGGTTGCTCATATTGAATGACCGGCTGCAGCCGTACACTGCGGAATGAGCGCGCCAAGCCGAGAAGATAAATCGCTTCAAGGACACTGGTTTTCCCACTGCCGTTGGCGCCATACAGGATGTTGATGCGGGGAGAAGGAGAGAAGGTCACCGGGTGCAGATTGCGCACCCCGGTGACCGAGACGCGGCTAAGAGACATTGATCAACTGCTGTTACAGACGCATCGGCATAACGACATAGGCCGAGTCGTCATTACCGGATTCCTGCACCAAAGCACTGCTGTTGGAATCAGAGAGAATCAGACGGACTTGCTCCGTGGTCATGACACCCAGTACGTCGAGCAGATAGCTCACGTTGAATCCGATCTCGAGAGAGCTGCCATTGTAGTCGACGCTGATTTCTTCCTCGGCCTCTTCCTGCTCCGGGTTATTCGCTTGAATCTTCAACTGACCGTTGGCCAGTTGAAGGCGAATGCCCCGGTACTTCTCGTTCGAGAGAATCGCGGTACGGCTGAACGCTTCCCGCAATGCCTGACGATCACCCACGACGAGCTTGTCGCCGCCCTTGGGAAGTACTCGCTCATAGTCCGGGAATTTACCGTCAACCAGCTTGGACGTGAACGTGAACTCACCCGTGGTTGCACGAATGTGATGTTGACCCAATACGATACTGACCAGGCCATCTTGCTCGGTCAGTAACCGGGCCAATTCCAGGATGCCCTTACGCGGCACGATTACCTGATGACGGTCAGCCTGCTCGATCTCGGCGGCCATGGAACACATCGCAAGACGGTGCCCGTCGGTTGCAACCGCGCGCAGAATGCCCGACTGAACCTCAAGCAGCATACCGTTAAGGTAGTAGCGAACGTCCTGCTGGGCCATTGCAAAGCTGGTGCGCTCGATTAACCGGCGCAATTTGCTTTGAACGAGGCTGAATGTAAGCGAACCCGGGCCTTCTTCGACGGTAGGAAAGTCGTTGGCAGGCAGGGTCGAAAGCGTGAAACGGCTGCGGCCCGCTTTGACGATCAGCTTTTGCTCGTCGAGCTTGATGTCGATGAGCGCGTCATTCGGAATGCTTTTGCAGATGTCCATCAGCTTGCGCGCAGGAACCGTGATCTCGCCAGGCTCTGCAGGCTCTTCCAACTGCACGCGGCCGACCAGCTCGACTTCGAGGTCAGTACCAGTCAAAGACAGCTGCTGGCCCTCCACGACCAGTAGCACGTTCGAAAGAACCGGCAAGGTCTGACGGCGTTCAACGACGCCCGCGACCAGTTGCAGGGGTTTCAACAGGGCTTCGCGTTGAATGGTGAAATGCATGGTCTAGTCCCTTGCCTTGATAAGCTGCGTCGGCATTACGTTGTCAAAGTCCGCAGCAGGTTCTTGTAGTCCTCGCGGATGTCCGCATCGGATTCTTTAAGCTCATTGATCTTCCGGCATGCATGCAAGACCGTTGTGTGGTCCCGGCCGCCAAACACATCGCCGATTTCAGGAAGGCTGTGATTGGTCAGCTCCTTTGACAATGCCATCGCCACTTGTCGCGGTCGCGCAACAGACCTGGAGCGGCGTTTGGAAAGCAGGTCGGAGATCTTTATCTTGTAGTACTCAGCAACAGTCCGCTGAATGTTATCCACACTCACCAGTTTGTCCTGCAGCGCGAGCAAATCTTTCAGCGATTCACGGATCAGCTCGATCGTGATGTCCCGACCCATGAAGTGTGAGTGAGCGATGACGCGCTTCAGCGCACCCTCAAGCTCACGCACATTGGAGCGGATTCGCTGCGCGATAAAAAATGCGGCGTCGTGAGGCAGATCGACTTTCGCCTGATCCGCCTTCTTCATCAAAATCGCCACGCGTGTTTCAAGTTCCGGTGGCTCGACTGCCACCGTCAGACCCCAGCCGAAGCGTGACTTGAGTCGCTCTTCAAGGCCTTCGATTTCCTTGGGGTAGCGGTCACTCGTGAGAATAACCTGCTGACCGCCTTCGAGAAGGGCGTTGAAGGTGTGGAAAAACTCTTCCTGAGAACGTTCCTTGCGCGCAAAAAATTGAATGTCATCAATCAATAGTGCGTCGACGGAGCGATAGAAGCGTTTGAACTCATTAATGGCATTGAGCTGTAGCGCCTTGACCATATCCGCCACGAATCGCTCGGAGTGCAGATACACGACTTTGGCGTTCGGATTCTTCTTGAGCAGGTGGTTACCCACAGCATGCATCAAGTGGGTTTTACCCAGACCCACACCTCCGTAAAGGAAGAGCGGGTTGTACCCATGCTTAGGATTGTCCGCTACCTGCCAGGCAGCAGCCCGCGCCAGTTGGTTCGATTTACCTTCGACAAAGTTCTCGAACGTGAAGGTCCTGTTCAGATAGCTGGTGTGCTTCAGCGCTCCCTCAACCTGAACATTACGCTGCTCGGCGCGCGCAGGAGCTTGCTGAGAACTGGCGCCAGCCATCGGATCGAAGCTCGCCCTGGAAGGCTCATCCTCGACATTCAATGAGGTCTGAATCATCGGAGCAGGCGTCGCTACGGACTGCGGCGCTCGTGCTACAGCCGGTGCTTCGCTGGTGGCTGCCAACTCGGCGGCCTGAGAAGCGGCAGCCGCTGCTGCAAGCGGAGCGTTCGGAGCGGCGCGTGGAGCAGAGCTGCGCTTGCTGCCTATTAATAAGGACAGCGCCGGCGCAATTCCCTGGCCATGCTCGCCCAGCAACTCGAGCAATCGACCCAGGTACTTCTCATTCACCCAGTCCAGCACAAACCGGTTGGGCGCATACACGCGCAATTCGTCGCCTTCGGCTTCAACTTGTAAAGGTCGGATCCAGGTGTTGAATTGCTGGGCAGGCAGCTCATCGCGCAAAAGCTCAACGCATTGCTGCCAAAGTTCCACTGACACAAATATCCCCTAGATTCTGAAGCCGGCGTGGCAAAAACAAGCGGCCATTGTAACCACCCGTAGCTGACTTATCCACACGAAGGTAGAGCGCCAGCGCACGAAAGCCTGCACAAAGCGCCTAAAAAGACGACAGCCGGTGGATAGTTAAGCTCTGTGGATAACCGAGGGTTAGCTCTCTGCATAACGATGCGTTGAAGTCTGTGGATAAAGCAGCTGTGGATAAGTAACCCTTCTATGCACAGCTTGTCGCCAGCCGTCGCACAGCTGCGGCACTGCTTGTGGACAGACTTTCATTCCTCTGTACATCAAGCAGTACGTGGTCTGCAGCGGTTTATCCACAGAAATCCTCTCCCTAAGCTTTTATAAGCTTTACAAAGAAGCTTTAAATACCTTCCTTCTTTATTTCTATATCTACGTCCCAAGAATGTACCGACGGATAGATCGCTGTCGACGAAATGGACCCAGGAACTAAATGCAAGAAACATTGGTTGGAAATTGACCTGCGGGCCCGCTTTCTCTAGAATCCCCGGTCTCTTAAAACGGGGGCCATTCCGGCCCGTTGTGGACGAACCAGGTAACACGCCATGAAACGTACTTTCCAACCCAGCACTATCAAGCGCGCTCGCACCCACGGTTTCCGTGCTCGTATGGCCACCAAAAACGGTCGCGCAGTTCTGTCGCGTCGTCGCGCCAAAGGCCGTAAGCGTCTGGCAGTTTGATTAATCGGCACAGGTGGTGAGTCAGGACTTCAGTCGGGAAAAGCGTTTGCTGACACCCCGGCATTTCAAGGCAGTCTTTGACTCCCCCACCGGCAAGGTTCCGGGAAAAAATCTCCTGCTCCTTGTGCGCAACAACGACCTTGATCATCCCCGTCTAGGGCTGGTGATCGGAAAGAAGAGCGTGAAGCTCTCCGTCGAGCGCAACCGTTTGAAACGCCTGATGCGTGAGTCGTTTCGCCTTCACCAGGACAACCTGGTCGGATGGGATATCGTCGTCGTTGCACGCAAAGGCTTGGGTGATATTGAAAACCCCGAATTGATTCAGCATTTCGGCAAGCTCTGGAAACGTCTGGCGCGCAGCCGGCCCGATCCCGAACTTAAAACCGAAACTGCGGGGGTAGACAGTACTGATGCGTAAACTGGCGCTCGTTCCGATCCAGTTTTACCGCTATGCCATCAGTCCTCTGATGGCCAGTCACTGTCGTTTCTACCCCAGTTGCTCCTGCTACGCGTACGAGGCCATTGAGAATTATGGTCTGGTGCGTGGTGGCTGGCTGACCTTACGTCGCTTAGGTCGGTGTCATCCGTGGAATCCCGGTGGTTATGACCCGGTTCCACCTGCTCCCACCTCCCGTTCCTCTTCGATGGCCGAGTAATCATGGATATTAAACGCACGATCCTGATCGTCGCCCTGGCAATCGTGACCTATGTCGGTGTCCTGAAATGGAACCAGGACTATGGTCAGGCTGCCTTGCCGAGTCAGAATGTTGCTGCCAACACCAATACATCCGCTATTCCTGATGCTCCGCAAGGTTCAGCGACTGCCAATGCAGACGTTCCTAGCGCTACCGGCGAAGTGGCTGCGCCGGCGGAAATGCCGGTGGCTACCAGCAAAGATCTGATCCAGGTGAAGACAGACGTCCTTAATCTGGAAATCGATCCGGTCGGCGGCGACGTGGTGCAGCTTCGTTTGCCACTTTATCCACGCCGTCAGGATCATCCCGAGATTCCTTTCCAGCTGTTCGATAACGGCGGCGAACGGATCTTTCTCGCTCAGAGCGGTCTGACTGGCGCAAACGGCCCTGATGCCCGAGCCACTGGTCGCCCGGTCTACTCGGCTACGCAGAAAAGCTACCAGTTGACTGATGGTCAGAACGACTTGGTCGTCGACCTGAAATTCAGCGACGGCGGCGTCAACTACATCAAGCGCTTTACGTTCAAACGCGGTCTGTATGACCTGACCGTTTCTTACGTGATTGACAACCAGAGCGCCCAGCCTTGGAACGGTAACCTGTTCGCACAGCTGAAACGTGATTCGAGCGCTGACCCATCCTCGACGACTGCCACTGGCACGGCCACCTATCTGGGTGCTGCGATGTGGACTCCTTCGGAACCTTACAAAAAGGTTTCCATGAAGGACATCGACAAAGGTTCGGTGAAGGACACCGTTCAGGGTGGTTGGGTTGCCTGGTTGCAGCATTACTTCGTGACCGCCTGGATTCCGAACAAAACTGATAGCAACACCGTCACCACCCGTAAGGACAGTGCCGGCAATTACATCATCGGCTTCACCGGCCCGGCACTGACAGTCGCACCTGGCGCAAAAGCCGAGACCACTACAACGCTTTACGCCGGGCCGAAGAGTCAGGCAGTCCTGAAGGAGTTGTCCCCAGGTCTGGAATTGACGGTGGATTACGGGATTCTGTGGTTTATTGCCCAGCCTATTTTCTGGCTACTGCAACATATCCACAGCATCGTGGGCAACTGGGGCTGGTCGATCATCTTCCTGACCATGCTGATCAAAGGGCTTTTCTTCCCTCTGTCGGCGGCCAGTTACAAGTCGATGGCACGCATGCGTGCAGTCGCTCCGCGCTTGGCCGCGTTGAAAGAGCAGCATGGCGACGATCGTCAGAAGCTTTCTCAGTCGATGATGGAGCTGTACAAGAAAGAGAAGATCAACCCGTTGGGTGGATGCTTGCCGATTCTGGTACAGATGCCGGTGTTCCTGTCGCTGTACTGGGTACTGCTTGAAAGCGTCGAGATGCGCCAGGCGCCGTGGCTGCTGTGGATAACCGACCTGTCGATCAAAGACCCGTTCTTTATTCTGCCGATCATCATGGGCGCTACCATGTTCATCCAGCAGCGTTTGAACCCGACGCCGCCGGACCCGATGCAGGCCAAGGTCATGAAGCTGATGCCAATCATCTTCACGTTCTTCTTCCTGTGGTTCCCGGCTGGTCTGGTGCTGTACTGGGTTGTGAACAACACCTTGTCCATTACCCAGCAGTGGTACATCACCCGCAGCATCGAAGCGAAAGCCAAGAAAGCTGAAGCCTGATCTATCCTTTTAACAAGTTATTCAAAACGCCCCCTAGTGGGGCGTTTTGCTATCCGTCGGTTGTCCAGGAGTCGGTCCATGAATGTTCTGTCAGAAACCATTGCGGCCATTGCAACGGCTCCAGGACGAGGAGGCGTGGGTATCGTCCGTATTTCCGGCCCGAAAGCTTGCAAATGCGCCGAGATGATTCTTGGCAAATTGCCACAGCCTCGTTACGCACATTACGGCGCTTTCAAGGGAGAAAGCGGCGAAGTGATTGACGAGGGTATTGGTCTTTATTTTTCAGGACCTCACTCGTTCACCGGGGAGGATGTGCTCGAGCTTCAGGGGCATGGTGGGCCTGTGGTTCTGGATATGTTGCTGCAGCGTTGTGTGCAGCTGGGGTGCCGCCTGGCACGGCCGGGTGAATTCAGCGAACGCGCATTTCTCAATGACAAGCTTGACCTGGCCCAAGCCGAGGCGATCGCGGACCTCATTGAGGCGAGTTCTGCGCAAGCTGCGCGTAACGCCTTAAGGTCGCTGCAGGGTGCATTTTCCCAGCGAGTGCATGAGCTCACTGAGAAACTCATCAGCCTGCGCGTTTACGTTGAAGCGGCCATCGACTTTCCAGAGGAGGAAATCGACTTTCTCGCGGACGGTCACGTGCTGACCATGTTGGATAACGTACGCAATCAGTTATCCACAGTGTTGCATGAGGCCAATCAGGGAGCCTTACTCAGGGATGGCATGAATGTGGTTATCGCCGGCAGGCCCAATGCCGGTAAATCCAGTCTCCTGAATGCACTGGCGGGTAAAGAAGCGGCGATCGTAACTGAGATTGCCGGCACAACCCGGGATGTCCTCCGTGAACATATCCACATTGACGGGATGCCACTTCATGTTGTGGACACTGCCGGTCTGCGTGATACCGACGATCAGGTGGAAAAGATAGGCGTTCAACGCGCGCTTCAGGCGATAGGCCAGGCAGATCGCATTTTGTTGGTGGTCGATGCAACGGCGCCCGAGGCCAGCGATCCCTTTGCACTGTGGCCAGAGTTCCTCGATCAACGGCCTGACCCGGCCCATGTCACCCTGATTCGTAACAAGGTGGACTTGAGCGACGAACCAGTGGAACTGGTGACCAGCGTCGATGGCCACGTGACCATCAGCCTGAGTGCAAAGGCCGGTGGGGAAGGTGTGGAGCTTTTGCGCGAGCATCTGAAGGCGTGCATGGGGTATCAGCAAACAGCCGAGGGAAGCTTCAGTGCACGCCGGCGCCATCTTGAGGCGTTGCACACGGCAAGTGCTTCTCTCGAGCATGGACGCTCGCAGCTGACCTTAGCCGGCGCGGGTGAGCTACTTGCCGAGGACCTGCGCCAAGCCCAGCAGTCCCTTGGCGAAATTACCGGCGCCTTCAGCTCGGACGACTTATTGGGGCGGATTTTCTCCAGCTTTTGCATCGGCAAATAGCACCACGCCCTATCCCCAGGCAGGTCAACCTCTCCGGACCTGCCTCATATCGATTCACTCATCCCACTTTTCGTGACTTCCGATCAGCGTGCCGGCGGATAAGTGCACCTCGAATTTAACCGTTCAGCACCTGAATGCTCGGATAAGCCCTGTGCATAACCGCAACTGAGCTCGGTTGATAAACAGGCGTCTGACCTGAGGATAATCGTGCCTGTGGACAACTGTTCATTTAATCCACAGGCTTAGACCCGTTATCCAAAGGTCTCTTGGTCACATGGACACAGGGTTTTGATTCTCTGTACAGCACGTAGATAAAGGCCCACATGACTTTATCCACAGAAAGGGTGCTCAGTAGAAATAAACATAAAAACAAAGATCTTATAAATTTCTTTCTTTTTAATTTCTATAACCGCTATTCATCCACAGCTGGTTAGATTTTGCGCAACGGGTTTCTTAAGGGGGGGTAAGTCCCTATACTTGCCGCCATTCCTATTCCCCCCAATCAACAGGCACGAGGTGCGTGGTGGATTTCCCTTCCCGTTTTCAAGTGATCGTCATCGGCGGCGGTCATGCCGGTACCGAGGCAGCACTGGCGTCCGCACGTATGGGTGCTACCACCCTGCTGCTTACGCACAACGTGGAAACCCTCGGCCAAATGAGTTGCAACCCGGCCATTGGTGGCATCGGTAAAAGTCATCTGGTCAAAGAGATCGATGCGCTTGGCGGAGCAATGGCAACGGCCACCGACAAAAGTGGTATTCAGTTCCGCGTGCTCAATGGCCGCAAAGGCCCAGCTGTCCGGGCAACGCGTGCCCAGGCTGACCGGGTGTTGTACAAGGCGGCGGTCAGGGAAATTATTGAAAACCAGCCCAACCTCTGGGTATTCCAGCAGGCATGCGATGACCTGATCGTTGAGCAAGACCAGGTGCGCGGCGTAGTGACTCAGATGGGCCTGCGGTTTATGGCCGACTCCGTGGTTCTCACCACAGGTACCTTTCTGGGCGGACTTATCCACATTGGTCTACAGAACTATTCAGGCGGTCGCGCCGGTGATCCGCCATCCATTGCGCTTGCACGCAGGCTCCGTGAGCTCCCGCTGAGAGTGGGCCGTCTGAAAACGGGCACACCTCCGCGCATCGATGGCCGATCTGTGGATTTCTCGGTGATGACAGAACAGCCGGGCGATACGCCGATCCCCGTGATGTCGTTCATGGGCTCCAAGGCCCAGCACCCGAGCCAAGTCAGTTGCTGGATTACCCACACCAACGCTCGGACCCACGAAATCATCGCTGCGAATCTGGATCGGTCGCCGATGTATTCTGCTGCCGGGGAGATCGAAGGGGTCGGCCCGCGCTATTGCCCGTCGATTGAGGACAAGATCCATCGTTTTGCCGACAAGGAAAGCCATCAGGTGTTTATCGAACCGGAAGGTTTGACGACCCATGAGCTTTATCCAAACGGTATATCGACCTCGCTGCCGTTCGATGTACAGCTCCAGATCGTCCGGTCTATTCGCGGGATGGAAAACGCCCACATTGTTCGGCCTGGCTATGCCATCGAGTACGACTACTTCGACCCGCGCGACCTGAAGTACAGCCTTGAAACCAAGGTTATCGGTGGTTTGTTCTTTGCAGGCCAGATCAACGGCACGACCGGTTACGAAGAAGCCGGTGCGCAAGGTTTGCTCGCCGGTGCCAACGCGGCCCTCAGGGCTCAAGGCAAGGACAGCTGGTGTCCGCGTCGCGATGAAGCTTACATCGGCGTGCTGGTGGATGACCTGATTACGCTGGGCACACAAGAGCCGTACCGGATGTTCACCTCGCGCGCCGAATACCGGCTGATTTTGCGCGAAGACAACGCGGACTTGCGTCTGACTGAACAGGGTCGGGCGCTGGGGTTGGTCGACGACGCCCGCTGGGCGGCGTTCTGTGCCAAGCGTGAGGGCATCGAGCTGGAAGAACAACGCCTGAAGTCCACCTGGATTCGTCCGGGTACCGAGCAGGGCGATGCGGTCTCGGCGCACTTCGGCACGCCATTGACCCACGAATACAATCTGCTGAATCTGCTGAGCCGCCCCGAAGTGGATTACGCCAGCCTGGTTGCGCTGACCGGCCACGGCTCGCCTGACCCGCAGGTCGCTGAACAGGTCGAAATCAAGACCAAGTACGCCGGTTACATCGACCGTCAGCAAGATGAAATCACTCGTCTGCGTGCCAGCGAAAATACTCGACTCCCTGCTGACATCGACTACACCGGGATTTCCGGTCTGTCCAAAGAAATCCAGAGCAAGCTGGGGATAACTCGTCCGGAAACCCTAGGCCAAGCCTCGCGGATTCCCGGCGTTACCCCGGCGGCGATTTCTCTGTTGATGATTCATTTGAAAAAACGCGGCGCGGGCCGTCAGTTGGAGCAAAGCGCTTGAGTTCGATGGTTTCCCCGCAGCACGCAGAAGAGCTGACGCTCGGCGCTCGAGAGCTCGGCGTCGATTTGAGCGAGAGCCAACATAGTCAGTTGCTGGCGTATCTGGCCTTGCTGATCAAGTGGAACAAGGCCTACAACCTGACCGCAGTTCGTGATCCGGATGAGATGGTCTCTCGCCATCTGCTGGACAGCTTGAGCGTGGTGCGTTTCATCGAAGGTGAGCGTCAGCTGGATGTCGGCAGTGGCGGCGGGATGCCGGGTATCCCGCTGGCCATCCTGTTTCCAGAGATGAAAGTCACCGTGCTGGACAGCAACGGCAAAAAGACTCGGTTTCTGACGCAGGTCAAACTCGAGCTGGCGCTGGCCAATCTTGAAGTTATCCACAGCCGTGCCGAAGCATTCCAGCCTGAGCTGCCGTTCAACGGCATCATCTCCCGCGCTTTCAGCAGCCTGGAAGACTTTACTCAGTGGACTCGGCACATGGGCGACGGTGAAACGCGCTGGTTGGCAATGAAGGGTCTGCATCCGGTGGATGAACTGGTAGCATTGCCCGCAGATTTTCATCTGGAAAGCGCGCAAGCCTTGGCCGTACCCGGTTGCCAAGGTCAACGGCATCTGCTGATACTGCGCCGCACGGCATGACAGGGAACACACGCAAGAATGGCTAAGGTATTCGCGATAGCGAACCAAAAAGGGGGGGTGGGTAAGACCACAACCTGCATCAACCTCGCGGCTTCGCTGGTGGCTACCAAGCGTCGGGTGCTGTTGATCGATCTCGATCCGCAAGGCAATGCCACCATGGGCAGCGGTGTGGATAAGCATGCGCTCGAGCATTCGGTCTACGATTTGCTGATTGGCGAATGCGACCTGAATCAGGCCATGCACTTTTCCGAACACGGGGGCTATCAGCTGCTGCCGGCAAACCGTGATTTGACGGCTGCCGAGGTGGTCCTGCTCGAAATGCAGATGAAGGAATCGCGTCTGCGTTCGGCACTGGCGCCCATCCGTGAGAATTACGATTACATCCTCATCGACTGCCCTCCATCGCTTTCGATGCTGACGCTGAATGCACTGGTTGCGGCCGATGGCGTCATTATCCCCATGCAGTGCGAGTATTTCGCGCTCGAAGGTTTGAGCGACCTTGTGGATAACATCAAGCGCATCGGTGAGTTACTCAACCCTCAACTCAAGATCGAAGGCTTGCTACGGACCATGTACGACCCGCGGCTCAGCCTGATCAACGATGTTTCGGCGCAGCTAAAAGAGCACTTTGGCGACCAGCTGTACGACACCGTTATCCCGCGCAATATTCGACTGGCTGAGGCGCCCAGCTTCGGCATGCCGGCATTGGCGTACGACAAGACATCTCGCGGCGCGCTGGCTTACCTGGCGCTTGCGGGCGAGATGGTGCGTCGCCAACGTCGCGGCAGTCGTGCCGCGGCCCAGCCCACTTAAGGAAATTCCATGGCCGTCAAGAAACGTGGACTCGGACGTGGGCTGGACGCACTGCTGAGCAGCCCCACCGTCACCGCCCTGGAAGAACAGGCGGTGAAGGCCAGTGAGCGCGAGCTTCAGCACATTCCGCTGGACCTTATTCAACGAGGCAAATATCAGCCGCGTCGTGATATGGATCCCCAGGCATTGGAAGAACTGGCGAACTCGATCAAGGCGCAAGGGGTGATGCAGCCGATCGTGGTCCGTCCGATTGCTGACAACCGCTTCGAAATCATCGCAGGAGAGCGCCGCTGGCGCGCGAGCCAGCAGGCAGGGATCGAAACCATCCCTGCCATGGTGCGCGACGTGCCTGATGAAGCGGCCATCGCGATGGCGCTGATCGAGAACATTCAGCGCGAAGACTTGAATCCGATCGAGGAAGCGATTGCACTGCAGCGTCTGCAGCAGGAATTTCAGCTGACCCAACAGCAAGTGGCCGAGGCGGTGGGTAAATCGCGAGTCAGCGTCGCGAATCTGCTGCGACTGATCGCATTGCCGGAAGCGATCAAGACAATGCTTTCCCATGGTGATCTGGAGATGGGCCACGCCCGTGCGCTGCTGGGTCTACCCGAAGATCAGCAGGTTGATGGGGCGCGACACGTTGTCGCACGCGGTCTGACTGTGCGTCAGACCGAGGCACTGGTTCGCCAGTGGCTCAGCGGCAAGCAGGACGCTGCGGAGCCAGTGAAGGCCGATCCTGACATCACACGTCTGGAGCAGCGCCTCGCCGAGCGGCTGGGCTCCGCGGTGCAAATCCGCCATGGACAGAAGGGCAAAGGTCAGTTGGTTATCCGTTATAACTCTCTGGATGAGCTGCAGGGTGTGCTCGCCCACATTCGCTGAAACAAATCATGCGTAGCGCGTAGTCGGAAATCACTACCTGGCAGTTGAATAGGGGCTGAACCGCCCCTATACTCTGCGCGCATTTTGTCGGCACAATTTATGCCAAGTTATTGATTTTGGCGGCCGGCTCACGAGGAGCCCATGTGATGGAGACACGCACGCCAAACCGCTTGCCATTCCATCGCCTGGCTGTTTTCCCGATCTTGCTGGCTCAGTTGATTGTCCTTCTCGGGGCTGCGCTGGCGATTTGGCAGTGGCATGGTGTCGTGGCCGGGTATTCGGGGCTTTGCGGAGGCCTGATAGCCTGGCTGCCGAATTTGTATTTTGCTCATAAGGCATTCCGGTACTCCGGGGCCAGGGCAGCGCAGGCCATCGTTCGGTCGTTCTACGCCGGCGAGGCAGGCAAGCTGATTTTTACGGCAGTGCTTTTTGCACTGACGTTTGCAGGAGTAAAGCCGCTGGCTCCGCTGGCGGTTTTCGGCGTATTCATACTGACCCAACTGGTCAGTTGGTTTGCGCCCCTGCTACTGAAAACAAGACTTTCGAGACCTTAGGGCGTTTGAGGCAACCATGGCAGAGCAGACAGCTTCGGGCTATATCCAGCACCACTTGCAGAATTTGACCTTTGGTCATTTGCCTGACGGCAGTTGGGGCTTCGCGCATTCTGCGGCGGAAGCAAAAGAAATGGGCTTTTGGGCTTTCCACGTCGATACCCTCGGCTGGTCGGTCGCACTGGGTCTGATTTTCGTCCTTATCTTCCGTATGGCCGCAAAAAAGGCGACTTCCGGCCAGCCGGGCGCGTTGCAAAACTTCGTTGAAGTCCTCGTCGAGTTCGTCGATGGCAGCGTTCGAGACAGCTTCCATGGCCGTAGCGCCGTGATCGCTCCTCTGGCATTGACCATCTTTGCCTGGGTGTTCCTCATGAACGCCGTCGACTTGATTCCTGTCGACTGGATCCCGCAGTTGGCAATCATGGTCACCGGTGATCACCACATTCCTTTCCGCGCCGTCTCGACAACCGATCCGAACGCGACGCTGGGTATGGCACTCTCCGTATTCGCGCTGATCATTTTTTACAGCATCAAGATCAAGGGTATCGGCGGCTTCATCGGCGAATTGACCCTGCACCCGTTCGGCAGCAAGAACATTTTCGTTCAGGCTCTGTTGATTCCGGTGAACTTCCTGCTTGAATTCGTGACTCTGGTGGCCAAGCCGATCTCCCTGGCACTGCGACTGTTCGGCAACATGTACGCGGGTGAGCTGGTGTTCATTCTGATCGCGGTCATGTTCGGCAGCGGCCTGCTGTGGCTCAGCGGTCTGGGCGTGGTCCTGCAATGGGCGTGGGCTGTGTTCCACATCCTGATCATCACCCTGCAAGCGTTCATCTTCATGATGCTGACCATCGTGTACCTGTCGATGGCTCACGAAGATAACCATTGAGACCCGCCTGGCGAGTCTGATGATCCCCTTGCTTCGGTGAGGGGGTGCCCGCGAGGGCTTGATGTAAGAAACGATTTTGCTTTACCGCTTTAATCTAAGAAAACCTAACCAATACGACGTAAAAGTCGGGAGGAAAGATGGAAACTGTAGTTGGTCTAACTGCTATCGCTGTTGCACTGCTGATCGGCCTGGGCGCACTGGGTACTGCAATCGGTTTCGGCCTGCTGGGCGGTAAATTCCTGGAAGGCGCTGCGCGTCAACCGGAAATGGTTCCAATGCTGCAAGTTAAAATGTTCATCGTGGCTGGTCTGCTCGACGCCGTGACCATGATCGGTGTTGGTATCGCTCTGTTCTTCACTTTTGCGAACCCCTTCGTTGGTCAACTCGCTGGCTGATCACTCGAATTTTCGAGTTGATTGGTGTGATGGACAACGAACGAGCGAGGTGTTGGCGTGAACATTAATGCAACCCTGATTGGCCAGTCCGTTGCGTTCTTCATTTTTGTGCTGTTCTGCATGAAGTTCGTGTGGCCTCCGGTCATCGCGGCTTTGCACGAACGTCAGAAGAAGATTGCGGATGGACTGGACGCTGCTACACGAGCAGCTCGCGACCTGGAGCTGGCCCAAGATAAAGTGGGTCAGCAACTGCGCGAAGCTAAGGCTCAGGCAGCTGAGATCATTGAGCAAGCCAAGAAACGCGGTACCCAGATTGTCGACGAAGCCCGTGAACAGGCTCGCGTCGAAGCTGACCGCATCAAGGCTCAGGCTCAGGCCGAGATCGAACAGGAACTGAACGGCGTCAAAGACGCGCTGCGCGCCCAACTGGGTAGCCTGGCAGTCAACGGCGCAGAGAAGATCCTGGGTGCCACAATCGATCAAAACGCGCACGCGGAGCTGGTAAACAAACTGGCTGCTGAAATTTAAGCGAGGGCGATCATGGCAGAACTGACCACGTTGGCCCGACCTTACGCTAAGGCAGCCTTCGAGCATGCACAGGCGCACCAGCAACTGGCCAATTGGTCAGCCATGCTCGGCCTGGCTGCTGCAGTGTCGCAAGACGACACGATGCAGCGCATGCTCAAGGCCCCGCGACTGACGAGCGCAGACAAGGCCGCCACTTTTATTGAAGTGTGCGGCGACAAGTTCGATGCCAAGGCACAGAATTTCATTCACGTCGTTGCTGAAAACGACCGTCTCCAGCTTCTGCCGGAGATCTCCGAACTGTTCGAGCTTTACAAGGCCGAACAGGAAAAATCGGTAGATGTGGATGTAACCAGTGCCTTCGCATTGAACCAAGAACAGCAAGACAAACTCGCCAAGGTTCTCAGTGCACGGCTCGGCCGGGAAGTGCGCCTGCACGCTGCGGAGGATGCTGCCCTGATAGGTGGTGTCATCATCCGCGCCGGCGACCTGGTTATCGATGGCTCAGTTCGCGGCAAACTCGCGCAACTAGCCGAAGCATTGAAATCTTGAGTTTGAAGGGGCAGCAGAGCAATGCAGCAACTCAATCCTTCCGAAATAAGTGAAATCATCAAGGGCCGCATCGAGAACCTCGATGTAGCCTCCCAAGCCCGAAACGAAGGCACTGTCGTCAGCGTGTCTGACGGTATCGTGCGGATTCACGGTCTCGCCGACGCTATGTACGGCGAAATGATCGAGTTCCCGGGCGGCGTTTACGGTATGGCACTGAACCTGGAGCAAGACTCCGTGGGTGCTGTCGTACTGGGCGCTTACACCTCTCTGGCTGAAGGCATGAGTGCCAAGTGCACCGGCCGCATCCTGGAAGTTCCGGTTGGTAAGGAACTCCTGGGTCGCGTGGTCGACGCACTGGGCAACCCTGTCGACGGCAAAGGTCCGCTGAACAACACCGAGACCGATGCGGTCGAGAAAGTTGCTCCAGGCGTGATCTGGCGTAAGTCGGTAGACCAGCCTGTACAGACTGGCTACAAGGCTGTCGATGCGATGATCCCCGTAGGCCGTGGCCAGCGTGAGCTGATCATCGGCGACCGTCAGATCGGTAAAACCGCTCTGGCGATCGACGCGATCATCAACCAGAAGAACAGCGGTATTTTCTGCGTCTACGTAGCAATCGGTCAGAAGCAATCGACCATCGCCAACGTTGTTCGCAAGCTGGAAGAAAACGGCGCTCTGGCCAACACGATCATCGTGGCGGCCAGTGCTTCGGAATCTCCTGCGCTGCAATTCCTGGCTCCGTATGCCGGTTGCACCATGGGCGAGTACTTCCGCGACCGCGGTGAAGACGCACTGATCGTTTATGACGATCTGTCCAAGCAGGCCGTGGCTTATCGCCAGATCTCCCTGCTCCTGCGCCGTCCACCAGGCCGTGAAGCTTACCCAGGCGACGTGTTCTATCTCCACTCCCGTCTGCTGGAGCGTGCATCCCGCGTTTCGGAAGAGTACGTAGAGAAGTTCACCAATGGCGCAGTGACCGGCAAAACCGGTTCCCTGACCGCATTGCCGATCATCGAAACCCAGGCTGGCGACGTTTCCGCGTTCGTTCCGACCAACGTGATTTCCATCACTGACGGTCAGATCTTCCTGGAATCGGCCATGTTCAACTCCGGCATCCGCCCGGCAGTGAACGCCGGTGTTTCGGTATCCCGTGTGGGTGGTGCCGCTCAGACCAAGATCATCAAGAAGCTCTCCGGTGGTATCCGTACCGCTCTGGCTCAGTACCGTGAACTGGCAGCATTTGCCCAGTTCGCCTCTGATCTGGACGAAGCGACCCGTAAGCAACTTGAGCATGGTCAGCGCGTGACCGAGCTGATGAAGCAGAAGCAATATGCGCCAATGTCGATCGCTGACATGTCGCTGTCGCTGTATGCCGCTGAGCGTGGGTTCCTGACTGACGTCGAAATCGCCAAGGTTGGCAGCTTTGAACAAGCGCTGATTGCTTACTTCAACCGAGATCACGCCGATTTGATGGCGAAGATCAACGTGAAGGGTGACTTCAATGACGAAATCGATTCTGGCCTGAAAGCCGGTATCGAGAAGTTCAAGGCCACCCAAACCTGGTAAGCCGCAGCGGGAGCCGCGAGGTTCCCGCTTGCTAACCTGATAGGTGTTACATGGCAGGCGCAAAAGAGATTCGCAGCAAGATTGCGAGCATCAAAAGCACGCAAAAGATCACCAGCGCCATGGAAAAAGTGGCGGTCAGTAAAATGCGCAAGGCTCAAATGCGCATGGCTGCTAGCCGTCCTTACGCGGAGCGCATCCGCCAGGTGATTGGTCATCTCGCCAACGCTAACCCGGAATACCGTCATCCCTTCATGATCGAGCGCGAAGTAAAGCGCGTCGGTTACGTCGTGGTGAGCAGTGACCGTGGTCTGTGTGGTGGCTTGAATACCAACCTGTTCAAGGCTTTGGTCAAGGACATGGCGAAGAACCGTGAAAACGGCGTAGAGATCGATCTGTGCGTGGTCGGCAGCAAAGGTGCGGCGTTTTTCCGCAACTTCGGCGGTAACGTCGTCGCTGCGATCAGCCACTTGGGCGAAGAGCCGTCGATCAACGATTTGATCGGCAGCGTCAAGGTGATGCTGGACGCTTACCTGGAGGGCCGTATTGACCGCCTGTCCGTGGTGTCCAACAAGTTCATCAACACCATGACTCAGCAGCCAACGGTCGAGCAGTTGATTCCGTTGGTCGCGACCCAGGATCAAGAACTCAAGCACCACTGGGATTACCTGTACGAACCCGACGCCAAAGAGCTGCTAGACGGCTTGATGGTCCGTTACGTGGAGTCGCAGGTCTATCAGGCGGTGGTCGAGAACAACGCGGCTGAACAGGCTGCGCGGATGATCGCGATGAAGAACGCCACTGACAACGCCGGTGATCTGATCAGCGATTTGCAGCTGATCTACAACAAGGCGCGTCAGGCAGCGATCACCCAAGAGATCTCGGAAATCGTCGGCGGCGCTGCCGCGGTTTAACGGTTCAAATATTCAGAGGATCCAGCTAATGAGTAGCGGACGTATCGTTCAAATCATCGGCGCCGTGATCGACGTGGAATTTCCACGCGACAGCGTACCGAGCATCTACAACGCGCTGAAAGTACAAGGCGCGGAAACTACTCTGGAAGTTCAGCAGCAGCTGGGCGACGGCGTAGTTCGTACCATTGCGATGGGTTCCACCGAAGGCTTGAAGCGCGGTCTGGACGTTATCGACAGCGGCGCAGCCATCTCCGTACCGGTCGGTAAAGCGACGCTGGGCCGGATCATGGACGTACTGGGCAACCCGATCGACGAAGCGGGCCCGATCGAGACCGAAGAGCGCTGGGGCATTCACCGTCCTGCACCTTCGTTCGCTGATCAGGCTGGCGGCAACGACCTCCTGGAAACCGGCATCAAGGTCATCGACCTGGTTTGCCCGTTTGCCAAAGGCGGTAAAGTCGGTCTGTTCGGTGGTGCCGGTGTCGGCAAGACCGTAAACATGATGGAACTGATCCGTAACATCGCCATCGAGCACAGCGGTTATTCCGTGTTCGCCGGTGTGGGCGAGCGTACCCGTGAGGGTAACGACTTCTACCACGAGATGAAGGACTCCAACGTTCTGGACAAAGTAGCGCTGGTCTACGGTCAGATGAACGAGCCGCCGGGTAACCGTCTGCGCGTCGCCCTGACTGGCCTGACCATGGCTGAGAAGTTCCGTGACGAAGGTAACGACGTTCTGTTGTTCGTCGACAACATCTACCGTTACACACTGGCCGGTACTGAAGTATCCGCACTGCTGGGCCGTATGCCGTCTGCAGTAGGTTACCAGCCGACGCTGGCTGAAGAGATGGGCGTGCTTCAAGAGCGCATCACTTCGACCAAGGAAGGCTCGATCACTTCGATCCAGGCGGTATACGTACCGGCGGATGACTTGACTGACCCATCGCCAGCTACAACGTTTGCTCACTTGGACGCCACTGTCGTTCTGTCCCGTGACATCGCATCCCTGGGTATCTACCCAGCGGTCGATCCACTGGACTCGACTTCGCGCCAGCTGGACCCGAACGTCATCGGTCAGGAGCATTACGACACCGCTCGCGGCGTTCAGTATGTTCTGCAGCGTTACAAAGAGCTGAAAGACATCATCGCGATCCTGGGTATGGACGAGCTGTCGGAAACCGACAAGCAGTTGGTATCCCGCGCTCGTAAGATTCAGCGCTTCCTGTCGCAGCCGTTCTTCGTGGCTGAAGTCTTCACCGGTGCCTCGGGTAAATACGTTTCCCTGAAAGACACCATTGCTGGCTTCAAAGGCATCCTCGCCGGTGACTACGACCATCTGCCTGAACAGGCGTTTTACATGGTCGGCGGCATCGAAGAAGCGATCGAGAAAGCCAAGAAACTGTAATCCAGGCGCCCGGCAACGGGCGCTAATCAGGTTGAGGCAGGCAAATGGCTATGACAGTCCATTGCGATATCGTCAGCGCGGAAGGAGAGATTTTCTCCGGTCTGGTCGAGATGGTGATTGCACACGGTAACCTGGGTGATATCGGTATTGCTCCAGGTCACGCACCGTTGATCACCGATCTGAAGCCAGGTCCGATCCGCCTGATCAAGCAGGGTGGCGAAGCCGAGGTGTTTTACATCTCCGGTGGTTTCCTTGAGGTTCAACCGAACATGGTCAAAGTGCTTGCCGATACCGTGCAACGCGCTGCTGATCTGGACGAAGCCTCAGCTCAGGAAGCCGTCAAGGCTGCCGAGCGTGCTCTGAATGAAAAAGGCGCAGATTTCGATTACGGATCTGCTGCTGCACGTCTGGCGGAGGCCGCGGCTCAGCTGCGCACCGTTCAGCAAATTCGCAAGAAGTTCGGCGGCTAACCCCGAAGTCTCGTTGCGCGATTGAGTAAAAGGGTAGCCTCGGCTACCCTTTTTCTTTTTTCGGCTTTCTCGCCCGAATCATCAGCCTGGCTAATGTGGCCTGCTCGTCTGGAATCCCTTCATGTCTCTCGATATCGTCATTCTTGCTGCGGGTCAGGGCACTCGCATGCGTTCTGCTCTGCCCAAGGTGTTGCATCCTGTGGCCGGTAAATCGATGCTCGGTCATGTTATCCATAGCGCACGGCAGCTTTCACCCCAAGGCATTCATGTGGTTATCGGGCATGGCGCCGAGCGGGTCCGCGAGCAACTGGCCAGCGATGATCTGAGTTTTGTTCTGCAGGACAAACAATTGGGGACAGGCCATGCAGTCGCGCAAGCGCTGCCGGTATTGACCGCCGAAACTGTCCTGATTCTTTACGGCGACGTCCCGCTCATAAACGTGGAGACCTTGCACCGCTTGCTTGCCCTGGTAAACGATCAGCAACTGGGCCTGCTGACAGTCACGCTGGATGACCCAACCGGCTACGGTCGGATTGTTCGTGACACGGAGCACCGCGTCACTGCCATCGTCGAGCACAAGGATGCAACGGAAGCGCAGAAGGCTATCAAGGAAGGGAACACCGGAATACTCGCAGTACCGGGCAAGCACCTGGCCGACTGGCTGGGCCGCCTTTCCAACAACAATGCTCAAGGTGAGTATTACCTGACCGATGTTATCGCGATGGCCGTCAGCGATGGCTTGGTAGTCGCCACCGCACAGCCTGAAGATGCGATGGAAGTGCAGGGCGCCAATGATCGTAAACAGCTTGCCGAGCTCGAGCGTCATTACCAGCAGCGCGAAGCCCTCCGACTCATGGCGTTGGGCGTCACCCTTCGGGACCCGGCGCGTTTCGACGTTCGTGGCGACGTCACCACGGGCCGCGACGTAATGATCGACGTGAACGTCATCCTTGAAGGGCGAGTGGTGATCGAAGACGACGTTTCGATCGGGCCAAACTGCGTGATCAAGGACAGCACCTTGCGCAAAGGCGCAATCATCAAGGCAAACAGTCACCTGGAAGGCGCAATCGTGGGCGAAGGCGCGGATGCGGGGCCTTTCGCTCGTCTGCGCCCAGGCAGTGTGCTCGACGCCCGCGCCCACGTGGGTAACTTCGTAGAATTGAAGAATGCTCATCTGGGCGAGGGTGCGAAGGCGGGTCATCTGACCTACCTGGGTGACGCGGTCATCGGCGCGCGTACCAACATCGGGGCAGGCACCATTACGTGCAACTACGATGGCGCGAACAAGCACAAGACGGTGATGGGCGAAGACGTGTTCATTGGCTCGAACAATTCGCTGGTGGCCCCTGTGCATATCGCGTCGGGCGCGAGCACTGCCGCCGGCTCTGCCATCAATCAGGATGTACCCGCCGAACAGCTTGCGGTCGCCCGTGCGCGTCAACGCAACATAGAAGGCTGGAAGCGTCCGGTGAAAATCAAGAAAGACTAAGTTATCCACAGGTCTGTTCGGCTGCTTGCCAGACAAGCAGCCGATGCCGGGTCTTGGATGGCATCCGTTCAAGCAAATCCCTGATTCCTTCTCTAGAAACGCCTCTCTCCCCTTGACGTATATCTTTCGTTGAGCTTTCATTGCGATCGTTAACTTTCGAATCGAAACTTAAGATCATCATGTCGAAACGTAATACGCCCCAGCGCCGCCATAACATCCTTGCTTTGCTCAATGAGCGGGGCGAGGTAAGTGTGGATGAGTTGGCCAAGCGCTTTGAGACCTCCGAGGTGACGGTCCGGAAGGATCTGGCTGCGCTCGAAAGCAACGGGTTGTTGCTTCGTCGTTACGGCGGCGCCATCCCGATGCCCCAGGAATTGATCGGCGAACCCGGCCAGCCCGTTTCCAGGTTCAAACAAGCCATCGCACGCGCGGCGGTTGCCCGCATTCGGGAACACGCACGGATCATCATCGACAGCGGCAGTACAACGGCTGCGATGATCCCGGAGCTGGGGTTGCAGCCGGGCCTCGTGGTGATGACCAATTCACTGCATGTCGCCAACGCGCTGGGTGAACTGGAGCACGAACCGGTCCTGCTGATGACCGGCGGCACGTGGGACCCGCATTCAGAGTCGTTTCAGGGCCAGGTGGCAGAGCAGGTGCTGCGTTCCTACGATTTTGATCAGCTGTTTATCGGTGCCGATGGCATTGATCTGACCCGCGGTACAACCACATTCAACGAACTGCTCGGCCTCAGCCGGGTGATGGCCGAAGTCGCCCGGGAAGTGATCGTGATGGTCGAGGCCGACAAGGTCGGGCGCAAGATTCCCAATCTGGAGCTGCCCTGGAGCAGCGTCCATACCCTCATTACCGATGACCGCCTGCCTCAAGAGGCACGCGAACAAATTCAGGCTCGCGGCGTAACCTTGATTTGCGCTGCTGTTTCCTAGGAGAAGACCATGTGTGGAATTGTCGGCGCTGTTGCTGAACGGAATGTGACTGCGATCCTGCTGGAGGGCCTCAAGCGCCTGGAATACCGGGGCTACGACAGCGCTGGCGTAGCGTTATTCAACAACGCCGGCGTGCTCGAGCGTCGTCGTCGAGTCGGCAAGGTGAACGAACTGGAGCGGGCTCTTGCCGGCGAACCGGTGACAGGACGCCTCGGCATTGCCCACACCCGTTGGGCGACCCATGGCGCGCCGCTGGAGCACAACGCGCACCCGCATTTCTCCAACGAGCAACTGGCGGTGGTGCACAACGGCATCATCGAAAACCATGAGCCGCTTCGCGAGCGCTTGAAGGGTCTGGGTTACGTGTTCACGTCTGACACGGACACCGAGGTCATTGTCCACCTGCTGCACCACAAACTGCGGGACACCCCTGACCTGGCCGCTGCCTTGAAGGCTACGGTCAAAGAACTGCACGGCGCGTATGGTCTTGCGGTCATCAGCGCACAGCAACCGGATCGCCTGATTGCCGCTCGCAGTGGCAGCCCGCTGGTGGTGGGTCTGGGCCTTGGGGAAAACTTCCTCGCCTCCGATCAACTGGCGTTGCGTCAGGTGACCGATCGCTTCATGTACCTGGAAGAGGGCGACATCGCCGAGATCCGCCGCGACAGCGTGCAGATCTGGGACGCCTCCGGCCTGCCCGTCGAGCGGGAGACCGTTCAGTACCACGAGGGCGCAGAAGCGGCGGACAAAGGCGAGTACCGCCACTTTATGCTCAAGGAAATCCACGAGCAGCCAAAAGTCGTGCAGCGCACCCTGGAAGGCCGCCTCGGTCAGCAGCAGGTTCTGGTGCAGGCATTCGGGCCGCAAGCGGCGGAGCTGTTCGCTAAAGTACGCAACGTGCAAATCGTCGCCTGTGGCACCAGCTATCACGCCGGCATGGTCGCGCGTTACTGGCTCGAAGGCTTGGCTGGTATTCCCTGCCAGGTCGAGGTGGCCAGCGAATTCCGCTACCGCAAAGTCGTGGTCCAGCCGGACACGCTGTTCGTTTCGATCTCCCAGTCCGGCGAGACGGCTGACACCTTGGCCGCGCTGCGCAACGCCAAGGAACTGGGTTTTCTTGCCAGCCTGGCGATCTGCAACGTGGGCATCAGTTCGCTGGTGCGTGAGTCCGATCTGACCCTGCTCACTCAGGCCGGCCCGGAAATCGGCGTCGCGTCGACCAAGGCGTTCACCACCCAGTTGGTCGCGCTGATGTTGCTGACGTTGTCACTGGGTCAGGTCAAAGGCACGCTGGAAGCTGGCGTGGAAGCAGAACTGGTTGAAGAACTGCGCCGCCTGCCGACCCGCTTGGGTGAAGCACTGGCAATGGACACGACGGTGGAGAAAATTGCCGAACTGTTCGCCGAGAAAAATCACACCCTGTTCCTGGGCCGTGGCGCGCAATTCCCGGTGGCGATGGAAGGGGCGTTGAAGCTCAAGGAGATCTCCTACATCCACGCTGAAGCCTATCCGGCCGGCGAACTGAAACACGGCCCGTTGGCCTTGGTGGACAGCGACATGCCTGTTGTCACCGTGGCACCAAACAACGAGCTGCTGGAGAAGCTGAAATCCAACCTGCAGGAAGTGCGGGCCCGGGGCGGCGAGCTGATCGTCTTCGCGGACGAACAGGCCGGGCTGGTCAACGGAGAGGGCACCCATGTGGTTTCCATGCCCCATATCCTCGATGCACTGACGCCGATTCTCTACACCATCCCGCTGCAACTGCTTTCGTATTACGTGGCAGTGCTGAAGGGGACGGACGTGGATCAGCCGCGTAACTTGGCGAAGTCTGTGACGGTGGAATAAGTTATCCACAGCATACTTTTATTTGAAGCTACGAAATAAAGTCTGTCGGAAATAAATAAAGTCTGTCGCTGGCGCCTTCGAATTCCCCGATTGAGGAGCCGGTGACGATTTTCCGGGCCACCGTGCTCGGAACGCACTTCAAGGTTTTGACGAGCAAATGATCTTAGCTATTCAGCCTGAGGAGACGGTGCGTTCCTTTGTGGCGAGAACTCTTCTAATTAAAGGAAAAAATTCCTCCGAAAATGTATTTCGGAATTTTCCCAGAAACAGCCTTTTTGGCGCGGATATCTTGTTAATCGCCGGAATGCACGGGTGGATTGGTTGCTACGGTTTCAACAAAATACTTCATAAACATACTGAGTACCCGTTAAGAGAAGTTTTTAAAAATATTCAAGATATTTCCTACTCTAGAGACGAATACATAAGTAGTTCAAGTGTCTATGGTTCCGATAGTACCGCGGCCGGGTTTTGCCCCGTTTGTGTTGCCGAAGATATTGAACGCTTAGGATTTTCCTTTTGGCGACGTGCTCACTGTTGTGAGCTGAAAGTCTGCGCTGAGCATAATGTAGAGTTAGTCAAACACTGCCCATACTGTGACAAGCCGTTCCGCCATGGTGGCCATGATCTGAATGTGATGTGGACTACCTGTGAGGGACAGCAGCTTAAAGATAGCTCAGTGATGTTGAACGCAGACCAATTTGAGCTGAAGAAAGCTCAATTCTTTGCAGAGATTCTGTCAGCCACCCATCACCTCTCTGAGGAGGCAGTTCTTGCGGTCTTGGATGAGAAAGTCCATCAAAATGAAAACCTAAAGCTTAGAATTTGGGACTCCAGATACAACCAGCCTCTAGGATATACAATCAAACGGCGGCTAGAGATCGTCCAAGAGGCGAGATTTATGAACAGGCTACCACATGGAGAAACTACTGATTTTATTATTCAGGCTATATTGGGAGTCTATGAAAGATTTTCTGACTTTTTCATTGACGTGAAGGCATATGGGGACGAAGTTCGCCCAGTGGAAAAACTATGGTCTACTTATATCGCAGGACATCAAGAATCAACGCATTTCGTCGAAGAAAATTATGACCAAGGTGTTGGCGTCTGGTGTTGTCCGTTCCCTGCTAGGGACTTCTTACGGATGTGGGATTGGCGGCCAGTGTATTATCCCTGCTGTAGTTTTGAGCGACCAAAAAGAAAAGGTCCTCAACCTCGACCCGAGCTAGTCAAGAAAGCGCCGCCGGGTATTTACAGGCAGAAATAGGTTCCCGCGCTAACCCGCTGGCCAGACCGCATTGCCCCGTTGTCGTGGAGAACCGTAGGTTTTGAGGTGCAGAACCGTGGATAAGTATGCTCTCGACATAGCGTATCGGTCCCGATTTTCCAAGCAAGACGAGAGCATGGGAATCCTGGCGTTCAGCTCGGCCTTGGTGACTGGGCCCCGCTGCAGCTCAGTGATCGCCTCGCACGCCGTTCGTATCATGCTGAGCAGCCGAGAATCTCGAGCCTCCCAGTCAATGAGGTATTTTTCCACTTTGGCCGGTTTCACGAAGGTCTGCTCGTTGGCCATCAACCATACTTTGTCGTTTCTATAAAGCCACGCATAGATAGAAGGAATAGTGTTTCTCAAAGCCTGGACCCCTAGCTCAGGATGCAAATTGTGTAGGTCTTGCCACTGCGCTCTGTGCTCAGCTAGCTCCCGGCTGTTCGTGGCAGCAATAGCCAGTGCATTTGTATCTGGATGGGCGCGCAACAACCTGTTGATCGTCGAGACCGAGATCTGAAACTCTTCACAAAGCTCCTGTTTCGGAATGCCCTTGCCCAGTTTTGAGAGCAGAACCTCTTTAAGCTGGCCTTTTAATCGTTTGGGCCTTGGAGTGTTTTTGGCTGGAGTCGCAGCGTTTGAAAGCGAGACACGCCCATCAGGTTTCTGCGATGGAGTGCTTGCGACTTGCTGAGCTACTCTGGTCACTTCAGCGCCGTAGGCTTTGAGAAACGACTGCAAGTCATCGAATAGCCAATCAATAAGCACCAGATGCTTCAGAGGGTGAATGCTTCTGCGGGGGGTACGGGTAAGCTGGTCCATAAATGACTCAGTGCTTTTCTCGTCTTGCGGCAAGGATTCAAACAGATGAAAGCGGCGAAGAGGCTCTATGCGATCAAGAAGCGATGCAGATCTGTCTCCTTGGAGTAGAGCTGTTCGATAGGTCGCAGCGACGGTGCAAGGGTCAAAAGACGTAACTCGACCTATGGTCGCGAGATCGATGACATTGTTCGCCAAGGCCATAAAAGCTGCGCGGGACCAGAGTTTCTGTGATGACGCCTGTTGGATTAGGCAGTTCTTGGTAGGCAGCGACCATTCGAACCGTCCCGACCACCGTCTACTTTTGGTGGATGCCATGAGCCAAGCTTGATGGTGTGGACATATCATCACACCCGGATATTGGTGTGTAAGGTGCCAGTACGCTACGCCATGATCATATACATCTTCACGCATGCAGCACAGGCATGCCTTCAACGGGTGTTCAGCGCCGAAGCCACTTGATACTAAGCCTAGTCGATATTTAAGCGAATCAATCCGATCGCTTTTTATAGTTAATATTGCATCTTCAATTTTATTTTGATTTTGAAAGGGAATAAATAGTGAAAATATTGTGTGATATAAGAGAATCGATTCCGCGCTTCCCCAGTAGTGAAATCCAGTTTGCTCTAAAGCCGCTATTCCGCAAGGAATATCATGTTTTATAAATTTCTCAGATAGGCCCAGCACGGCAGTCGATGTGGTCGCATGGTCTAGGTTTCCCATTACCAGGTGCTGTCGACTGCACAAGCTGAATAAGGTTTCGTCGGGTAGCCAGTCCAGTCGAGGGAATGGCTCGATCACCCATTTCTGAGCTGATGCGGCGCTCATGGTACCTCCGAGTCGAATCAGAGGAGACGAGTGTAGCGGCTGGAAATCAGTCCTACGGATCGATTTCGCCTAAACAGGCGGCTGGTTATTCGTGAATCTTTGGTCTCATAACTGGTGGAATTTACCATTCATTTTTTATCACCTGACCATCTATGAACGCCGGTTTTTGGCCTTCAAAGCACCGAATACACTGAAAAGGCAGCACGAATGCGCCGGCGGAGGCGCAACTTAGCTGCTTTATTCTAGTTGTCAACTGCCATTTTTCGGCGGTACCATGCATCGTTAAACGGCGTTACTGAGGGCAATACACAAATCTGAAAGTGTATTACCAACAGCCGATGCAAGTTTTGCCTTATGGGAGTAGCGGCTCCTATAAAAGTGCAGCTAGCTGAAACGATATAGTTTGCTGGCCTATTACTTAGGTCTGAGGAAAAAATCATGGAATCTGGTTAGAAAACCCAGGAGCCAGACAGACAAAGGCCCAAGTGTGACCTTGGGCCTTTGAGGATAAGTCAGCTTTCGACTCCTGACGAATCCATTGTCTATCCCCTCGCGTAGGGCGTCAAGCCCTGCACGGCTCCGCTCGTCTCCAGAAAAGTATACTGCGCGTGGTGTAGTCATGGCCATGCCCGCGCTATTGGATGGCTTATTCATCCGATGTAGGTGGACTGGTATGCGTCGCCTGCTATGGATTGAATGGATGGTAGATAAGATAAGTGGATCTAAAAAAATCGTTACTCCGCATAACAGGTCGACAAGGCTGCTTCGAATGGGGAGATAACTACTTAGCCGGAATTTATGCAGTCCCTGGTGAAGCGCCCAAGGGCTCTCGTATATGCCGGCTTAATAGCAGGAAGCTTGGACGAGCACTACATCTTCTTTCTACCCCTGAAAGAATCTTCGCACAACTGGCTCTTTATAATCCCGACGTGTTCGAGTTACATGAGCAGAAAATACTCAGCCCAATTCCGCAAGTTCACCCTCTTCAAGGTAACCCCTTAGCTGCTGGACTGAAACTTCTGCCAGTGAAGGGAACATCATTGGTGGCAGAGGAAATCGGTCTTAAGCACGCTACTGCAGTCATGACCTACGATGATGGTGAGCGCGAGAGGGTTCCCCACCCCTACTTGGGCGATCTGCTTCTGTACATCCACCCGCAAGGCTCGGCCCCCTATGCTGTGAACTGGACAGTAAAGTTGAGTGCAATGGATTTTGATGAGGTCGCTCGGGGAAGTTTAAAGAGCTTGGCGAAACAGAAAGAAAACCGCGAGAAGGCTCGCTTGCGCCATGCCTTGGAAGAGGTTTATTACCACAGTGCAGGCATCAGGACTGTGAGGGTATCCAGGGATATGCTGGATCCAGTGCTAGTGGCCAACTTAGATCTTCTGTATGGCTACCATGATCGCGAGATCAGCCTCGAATCGAATGTTCTCGAGGATTTCTCACACGATATAGAAGACTGTGTCGCTCATGGGAGACCAGTAGCTTCTGTTGCCTTGATGTACGGACAGCGGTGGGGACGGCGTGATCTGTTTCTGACGAAGATCTACAAAGACATATGGGAGCGCAAGCTTTCGGTCAGCTTGTTTGACCCGGTCCTTATTGATCATCCATTGGTGACGGATGCGCCGGATGTCCTGCAGGTCTATAGCTCACTTTTTGCCGGTTTGCCCGAATGATCACCGGTTCCAGGCTGAAAGCGCCTGAAGGATTCAAAGGGCTTAAAAAGGATGTCGAATACTATTTCCTTGCAAGTGACGGCAGGGCAAACAGGGCACGCCTTGTATTCTTTGATGATGAAGGAACCACTGCAAGTTTGCTAACGCTTTCCCGGCCTGAATTTGATTTGGCCCTGACCAATGGTGATCTTGTGGAACATGGTAGTGACGCCACACCTCCTTGGTTGAAGGCGATCAGGGATATTTCAGTAGATCAATTGGAAAAAGACCGGGTAAGGGCAACGAAAAGCTATGATGAAATGGTTAACAAGCGCTACCTCGCCATAGCCGATTTGGTAGACGATTCCGAGGAGATACTGTCTAGCGAAAATCCCGAATCGATCATCAACGCCCATGCTGTCAATCAGTCACCCTCTCAGAATGCAGTTCGGTTGAGATTTTGGTTTTTTAGCTATCTGGTGTTCGGTCGCTCGAAGTGGGCGCTTATGCCCAAGTTTGACCGCTGCGGGAGAGGCAAGAGGGAGCAGACCGCAGACGGGAAAATTTTGGGAAGACCGCCTAAGTCAGGACCTAAAGCCCGGTTTCCGGCTACGCCCGAAATGCAGGCTTCGATACTGGATGGCTTCATCAAATACAACGATAAAACCAAATCTGACGCTGAGATCTTTGGTGCCGTGCTGGTGGGTGAATTCGGTTGTGTTCCTTTTACAGCATCGACAGGTAACAAGACGTTCTATCATCCCGAAGGTAAGCCTTTCCCCACCAAAGGACAATACGATTATTACCTAGGTCAGTCGATAAGCACGAAGTCGTATAGGAAGGCACGTAGGGGGCCCAGCGGAGCTAGAGCTAAGTCCGGGTTTGTTGGAAGTTTTGCTCAACATTTGGTTAATGTAAACCAACTGGTTGAGTTTGACGGCTATAATCCAAAAAATAAGATATCTGGCTTGCTCGAAGGATCCGCTATGGATTCGGCCTGCATAGTTCGAGGTGTGTGTGGCCAGTCTGGTGCTGTAGTCGCCTTGGGTTTTTCCGAAAACAAAGAAAACATGGAAGCCTACCGCATGGCCCTGTTCTCGATGGCCGTTAGCAAGGTCAAATTTGCGTCGTTGTTCGGCCTGACGATCAGAAAAGAAGACTGGCCCACTTACGGTCTGCCGCAAAACATCGTGTTCGACCGTGGGCCAGGCTCTACCATGGGCGTACCGATTCGTTCAGAAGCAGTGGCCCGTGGCGAAATGATGAGCTGGTTATCCAGACTTGAGTTAACTCCTACTCACTCGGGTCAGTCGAAAGCAACAGTTGAGTCGTCACATCCTAGGACCAAATCTGACAATGATCAGCCAACACACTTTCATAGCTCGCTCAACTTTGTAGAGATATGCAAGCGGCATATTCTGCAAGCTATTTACGATAATCATGTTTCAGATGCTGAAGGAAGGATGACACCTGAGATGCTGGAGGTGGGCTTCAGTCCCACCCCACATAATATTTACAAGTTCTATAGTGATCTTGGTTACGATTCCGGCACGGAGGTAAGCTTTGACTACGCCGTGAGAGAATTCCTGACACCTCATCCGGCGCACATCAAAAGGAGTGGGGTTTATTTTTATGGTCGTAAATACAATTCATCAAAGCTGATTGACACCGGGGTTTTTGACCGTATCGCGCTTAATGGCCAGATACCGGTCACAGCTTATGTGATGACCATGTGTGTCAGACATATCTGGATTGAATTAGAAGGCGTTTTGTACGAGTTGGACTTTGTAAAGCCGGCGAGTGTACATCCCAGCAGCGTCGACATTTCGCTGTCGGATCTTCAAGTGCTCAATGAGAATCGGCTGCGCGGCAATGCCCAGCGTCGTGAAGAGAAGCCTGTAATCCTTCAGGATCGCAATGCCCAATTTCTTCATGCCACAGGCAAAGCTTGGGACAGTGGTACCCGCAAGCCTGGGCGTCCTGCGAAGGACGGAGCGGCTGAGCGTGATGCCGCCGACCAGAAGCGGTTGATGGGGAAAGGCAATGACTAACATCTTTTCTGCGCGCTTTGATGGATTGGATTCGCTGGCTGATATTCGGCGTTTGATTACAGCGCAACCTGATCCGGTGACCGGACTTGAGGATTTGAGTCCAGCGTTGGCTGCTGAGCGTTTGTCAGAGGTACTGAAGACGATTTTCCTTCCCAATCAGTTTTCTTTGGATTTCATCAAAGACTGCATTGATCGTGCACGCAGCTTTTCAACTGAGAGTTTCTCCTCGGACCAGCAATATCAGAGGCGGCTGTACCATCCCCCGGAAAATGAGGCATTTCCTATATGTCTCACCGGGCTCGCTGGCGTTGGTAAGAGCCAAACTATCAGTGCGCTGATGAAGGTGATGCCTGGACCTGCACTCTACACATCTGCCCATTACCATGAGCCACATAACCTCGTTTCGTATTGGTACGCCAGCGCAAGGGGGAAGGCTGGCGGTAGACAGTTGTTGGAAGACTTCCTTGGCGGCGACGCAACAGGGGTGAGAGCGAACACGTCCAAGCTTCTGACCGAGTGCCGGCGTAGGGTCAATCGTGATGGTGTATCACTGATGGTGCTCGAAGAAATGCAGCATCATAGCACTGGGCAAGGCGTAGTCCGGGTGACGGACATATTGCTCACCATGGCCGGGCTTGGGGTTCCTATGATCTATGTGGCCAACTACAGCCTGGGTCACAAATTGCTGACAAGGAACAGTGAGGACAAGCAACGGCTTCTCTCTGAACCCCGGGTCATGCTGCCGGACCATCCTGACTCGAAGGCCTGGAAGGATTACGTTCTAGAATGCATACGGGTAAGCGGGCGGCGCGTATCTGCAGATCCGAGTGCCTTGGCACATGAGCTGTATCGCTGGACGTTCGGTATAAAGCGCCTGGCGGTTCAACTGATCAAGGTGGCGTATCTTGAAGCCCGTGCAGCCCGTCGCCATACGATTACTTTGGAGGACGTCAACAACGCATACCTTTCAGCCGCTTACTCCAGCAGTAGGGACGACGTTGAAGAGCTAATTCGCCTCAGCGTTCATAAGAACAAAACCAGGGTCAGGCCTGACCTTCGTTGCCCGTTCCCGGTGCCGATGCCATCAAACGTCTTGAGCTTTGCCAAGGACGATCGTGCTTTACGTGTGAGCGAGAAGGTTTTTGTTTCATCCCTTACAGCTGAGGAGCGCAAGACTTTCGAGCAGCTCCATCCACCGGGTTCACCGTCCAATCTCCCTTCGAAGCCCAAGCGAGAGAAGAAACCGGCATTGCCCGCGCAAACTCGGGAAGGCTTAGAGGATGCGTACAGCCGACTGCTCTCAGAGTCCAAAGGGTCACCTAAGCCCAGAGGGCCTGCAAAGTAAGCGCTACAAGGGGGCTGGGGAGTAACGGAACAGAAAGTGCACTTAAGCCCAGCACCTTCCCGCCTCCTACTCTGCCTTTGGTTTGTTCCGAACGTTGGCTGTACATTATCAGCATGTACAGCCCATTTCGGGTGGGGCGCGCTTTACCTTCATGTCGTAAGCCACGGACTCGGCGTGGTAGGCGACAAGACTAGCGTCAACGAGCTACTAGCCCGACTCAAACCTACGTAAAGAAGGCAGCGATTTTTCTCTGCCGCAGAGAAGTGATGTCTATCACAGGGCATCAGCAACACATTGGCGCATTCAAGACCTTTTGCCTTGTGGATGGTACTGATAGCGCGGGGCGGTATGGACGGTTGCATTTGAGCTCTACGGCTACTTAGCTGGGTGTAGCCTTGCTCCGGATCATCGAAACTTCCCAGCTGGAGTGCCTCATAAAACTCACGTCGAAGATCTATCTTCACGCCGCTGAAGGCCTCTTCATCCTTGATAAATCCATGTAACAAGGTTAGAGCTGTTCCGACCCCCTTATGGTCAGGCGCTTCCAGAATAGAACGTGCGAGTCGTTGGATTAACGCTGGCTTTCCACGGCATTTAGCCTCGCACCCTGTTTGGACTTCCTGCTTCAACCTATTTCCAAAGCCAGACGGTGTGAAGCCGATACCAACCTCTCCAACGAAATCGCAAAAGGTTTCCGCCAACGCATGAGCGTCTCCGACCTGCTGACGGCAACGAATCGCGAGCAGTGATAACGCCGATCTGGTAAAGCCTTCCCAAATAGGAATGGTGCGCCACCACATAGCATTCAGGCCGCGAATTGTCGTGTTGTGAGCGGAAAGGATGAGAAGACCACCATCCCTTTGCAATACGCTTCTGATCTGCCGTCCTTCGTCTGTGGAGACCTGGTATTGCCCATGCCGCTGGGCTTGGTTATCTGCGTAGATTATTGAAAGGCCTTGCGGAAGCCTCCCTCGCAAATCGATAGCGTTTCCCTGTCGTAGCGTCTCACGCGCCCCCAGAATCCACTCGCCCAACGTGCGAGACCCTCGATCCCATCGATGTGGATAGTCTAGAAGCTCTACCGCGTTGCTTGCTTCCTGGAGATGCGCCCACCGGGCCGCCGTTTCCGCGTCAGAACCGTAGATAGCTTGCATCGGATCTGCAAACACTAGCAACCGCGATCCGGCGCTACCGATAGCCATGATGACGCCATGCTGTCCCTCGCTAGCGTCTTGGTGCTCATCGCAGATAACAATGGGATAGCGACTTGCCAGCGCACCGCATATCGCAGAAGAGCGACCTAATAGCGTAGAGACCTTATGAGCAAGCTGATCAAAGCCAGAAGCACCCTGAGCGAACGCCCAAGCAGAAACATCGAATGGCAGATCGAGTACGCGGTGATAAGCCGTCGCGATTTGGACAATGAGCGAGTCAATGGTGCCAATTTGCACCCGGGGGCCTGCTCCTCTGGTTCTGGCCGTAAACACGCTACAAGCGGCGTGGGTATGAGTCAGAATCAAGATTCGCTGTCCCTGTCGGACTGCACTCGCAGCCTCTTTAGCATATTCAGCTGCCTGGAAGGTTTTTCCGCAGCCAGCGGGAGCTTCTATTACGACTAAGCGGGCATCTGAACGAAGAGCGGCTGCAACGGAAGCATCACTCATTGCTCCACCTCTGGCAAAGGCTCAAGTCCAACGCTAGCTCGAATGGCGTTTAGGAATGGAACCATACGTGCCTGCAAAAGTGGCCAGATCCCCAACTCGTGGACCTTTTCAGCCAATTCACGGCCGCCTACTACGGACTTGAACCAGACGGATGAGTGTCCTTTGTAGGGGTTCTTTACGGCTTTTTCAGCATCCACCAAGTGTTCGGGGATCTGGCCGGTAGCAGCAGCAACGATCAAGGCCTTTAATTCTTCATCGGAGCGGTCCGAGATTACATTGAAATCGACAGACTCGATTCCAAGCCTGTCGGCTAGCGTCCTAAGGCGCATGGTGGTTTTTTCTGCGGTCGGGTCTTCGATGAATCGAAATATACGAGCATGAGGGATTAGAGGAATGATGTTTTCTTCCAAGCAACCCCGTTCCCATTGGAAAAGAAGATGTCCAATTCGATCTCTCAGTACTCGCCAGCGCCCATCGAATCGCCCTTCAAAGTCGGCGAAGCCCGCGAATTTCAAACCGCCCGTAGACAGAGCTTCCAACAGGTTTAAAACATTGTCGTTTCCAGTCGCGTCGCTGATGTAAATACCATGATCGCTCCAGTCAGGTACGTATCTGTCCAGTAGCGCAGCCAGAAAACCTACCTCTGTTGCACCCTCAGCAACGATAGTCAGTCTGGAGAGGAACGCTTCTGGGTCAACCGATTGGTGTCGCGCAATTTTACTTTTGGGCAAATTGCCAATGCTGCCGGCCGAATCGATGTACCAAAGGGATGCTGGCTCAGAGGCGCTGACGACGGTGGCGCTGTGGGTCGTAACGAACGCCTGGCCAGCGCCTTCGATAAGCGTTTTCATTAGTTGTCGCTGCCTGTAGGGCTCTAGTCCGCGTTCCAACTCGTCTACGACTGTGATCGGATGGCCGTCCTGTAAGGAGTCCGCAATAGCCAGTGCAGCTAATCGTCGAGTTCCCGACCCCCAGCTGATTAGCGGGAGAGCAACCCCGTTTTTATCTGAGGTCAAGCCGACCAGCGCGTTAACCGACACCCCTGCATTGCCAACAAATGCCAATCCCAACTCGGTTGGAAGCGCTCTACGCCCGAACAGTAAATCCAGCGCATCCAGCTTTTGTCTCGCCGGCTGATCCAGATGCTGCTCAATTTGATCTGCCGCAATCTCCCTGCCCAAGCGTGCACGCAGCCCCCGGTCAGCCAGCAGTCTGTCTAAGCCGGCGCCGTACACTAAACGCAAATCCCGATCGCTGCGATCATCACCGGAGAGCCTAACGACTCCGATGGATCGACGCAGAGCCACTGACAATGAAGCGCAGTTCCCATCGGGCTGCACTATTTCATATGCCAACTCCAGCTCGGCAGTACCTCTCACTCTTATCTTGTAAACGGCCGGTCTAGGTGCTTGCTCCGTATCTCCGGCGACTTCAGGAAGGACGGCATTGCGGCCGTCCCATTCCCATGGCCAAGCCATCGCTCCCTGCTGATTGATAGCGCTTTCGCCGGGTAATGATATAACTGCTTCGATCAGGAATTCGGCTTCAACGTCCCGACTCCAGTAGTCAGTATCCGCCAAAGTGTAGCTGTTGGTAGGGCTGAGCAGGAGTGCAATAGACTCCAGTAACGTCGACTTCCCTACATTACCTCCCCCTAGAATCACGTTGACCCCGGCACTTGGGTGCCATCTTAGCGAGCGAATGCCTCTGAATTTTTCAATTTTGAGATAGTGAAAGTATGCAGCCATGGGTTCCATCCTCTGTTCCCGTTAGGATAGGGCAGCAGTGAAGACCTGTACGCGATATCAGTCAATGGATGGTTATTCCCGAACCACCAGACGTCGCAAGGGGTTGCGGGAAGGTGCTGGGCTTAAGTGCACTTTCTGTTCCGTTACTCCCCAGACCCCTACGACAGCGGTCGCGGGTCCACCCAAGACATTGTCAGTCCTGTGAAGAGGGTGTGGCCTGCAACAGCGCAGGCAACACTTGCTCGGCCGAGCCCGTGAGCATCAGCTCGTTTGGAGACCCTAGGCAAACGTCTGCAATGTTGACGTGGATGACTGTCGCGCCAGATGTCGACGCGATTTCCGGCATATCCGCCGCAGGCCTGACGACTCCTGAGGTCCCGACGGAGATCAGAACGTCGCAATTTTTGACGTCAGACAATGCTGCTTTCCAAGCTCCGGCAGGCAGATCCTCTCCAAACCACACAACTCCAGGTCGGAGTTTCCCATTGCACCGGGTACACCGCGGCGGCTCTACCCATTGTCCTTCTGCAGAAACCTGAAATTGATCAGTCGTGAGTACCGCCGTACGCTTGCAGGCAAAGCAGATCGGATTGATCAAACTGCCATGCAAATGCACGACGTTCTGAGATCCCGCGCGCTCGTGCAGGTCATCAATATTCTGAGTGATAACTGAAACCTGTATGCCGGTGCTCGCCAGGTAGCTAATCGAAAGATGAGCGGCGTTTGGTTGGGCTTGGCCAGCTTGGGAGCGCCGCCACAGGTACCAACCCCAAACCAGTTGAGGGTTCTCTCGAAAAGCCCGTGCCGTTTCCAGCTTTTCAGGGTCGTGTTTCTCCCAAAAGCCTGTGAGCTTGTCGCGAAATGTTGGAATCCCACTTGCAGCAGAGATGCCGGCGCCGGTGAAAAGTACGACCTTTCGAGCGGCGGACAGAGTTGTGATGGCTCTATTCCAGTCGTTCATCTGGAGATTTTCGGGTCTGCAGCGTACACGATTGGAGAGTGATAACTGCTTTCGGTAGAAGAGCTGAAAACCGGACCCATTGGGGACACGTCAGGACCTGACGCCTCTTCGATCCGACCCGCCAGCAGCATCTGAAACGGATTTGGATAGTGACGCAGGAGAGATTTGGCGTCACGGCGTATTCGTTCTGGTAACGAGGAATCTCGAGATAGCTCGAGCAGAAACTCTCCCGTTTGGATGACAGCCCGGGTACGTTCATTTGGCATGGTCACATTGAGGCCCTCTGAAACATGGCGCAGCGGCTCCTGCCCCGCAGATCTTCAGTTTAGCTCTCTAAGGTGGTCTGAGAGCAAAACAGGCCGATCGGCATTTTGCTGCCTCGATGGAAAGGCGACATTCATCGGGCCACCTGTCGGCCCGTCACCCGGCTCCAGGCTTCTAAAGCAACGCCTTTAAGGAGTCCCAGATTCGACTATTGTGACATTTTCCTGATTTTTCGCTGACTCGGCCCCATGAAACCCTTGTAAATTAGGCCTTCCATAGAATACAAACAGCATACAGAACGGAACTTGTTTACAAGTTATATAAATAGCGCTGTGTGACATTGGCATGACGGAGGCAAAATGGCGCAGGATGCGATAGCGAAAATTCTGGCCAAGAACGGCCCGATGCTGAGCAGTGAGCTCGCGAAGATTCTGGAATCTCAATACAACCTGGCTCCTACGGCCGCTCGCAAGCGGGTCGAGCGGGGCTGTGAAGATATGAGAAAGCTGAGCCACCTGATCTTTCCTCACCGTGCCCGCTTTGTGTATCTACGATCCGATTACGGCTCGCCGAAGTTTTTTTCCAATCTGATTGATGCTCTTCAGAAGACGAATAGCGCCTACTACTCAGCCCTCCAAGCCTTGAAAATGCGCTCCAACTTCATGCTGCGGTCTCATTTCCTTATCGCCTGTGGAGCGCCGGTTGCTCAGTTGAAACACGTCTCGGCCGAAAGCCTGCTTGAACGGCTGATCAGCGCGAGTCTGGTCACGGAAGTAGCGCTGCCGGGAGGGGATACATGCGTCGTGAGGTGCGATCAAGAAATGCCTCTCCAAGACGGGAACACGCTGGCCAAACTCAAGGCTCGAAACATTGCAGAGCGATTGGCGCTGATCGCGGTAAAGGACTGGGCACGAAAATTGGGGCTGGTGAGCTACGAGGCCGTCAAAACCCGTGAGGACGATGGGCTAGAGAGGATGCCTCAGGTAGGTACGTTTCAGTGGGATATGGCGGGTCCATCATTTCTGTTTCCGATGCGTTCGTATTCTGAGGCTGCCGGCGTTAAGGGCGGATTTTTTGTCTGCGATATTGCTTTGGATGGACGGGTAACTGCGGAGGAACTGAGTGCGTTCGTCAAGAAATGCGTGACGCTGCGAAGCCTTTCAAAGGTAAGCCGCTGTCTGCAGGTTTTTGTAGCTGAGGAGTTTTCCACCGAAGCATTCTCGCTCCTAAAAGCAGAGGGCATTATTCCTGCCACTACTGAAAGTCTTTTCGGCCTAGAGGTAGCCAGAGCCCTGAAGAGCCTATGCTCATTACTCGAAAACACGGCCAAGCTCTTGGACAGCCCTGAGTCACTGGATCAAGTTTTTAGCGTGCTTTCGCGAATAGAGGGCGCCGGGTCCACCTTGCGAGGAAGTTTGTTTGAGTTCGCAGTTGCTCACATTGCCAAGTCCACGTTCCCGGGCGGCGATCCTGAAGTGAACCGGAAGGTTAAGGACAGCCTTGGCCGGCAGGCCGAAATTGACGTCTTGGTAATCAGGAGGCATCGAGACGTGGTGTTCATTGAGTGCAAGGGAGTACATCCCCTGGGCAATGTTGATGACGCAGAAGTCGCCAAATGGCTCGACAAGCGCATTCCTGTACTCCGCGAAGTGGCTAAGCATCATTCTGAATGGGGATATCTGCCGCAGCGGTTTGAAATCTGGAGCAGCGGTAATTTCACTCCAGAGGCGCTGCTACTGATTTCAAATAGAAACCTTGAAACCGATAAGTACGAAATCGTCGCAAGGAACGCGGATTACGTTTTTGAGCAGGTTATGGCAAGTCACGATGCTGGACTGATCCGTACCTACGAACAGCACTTCATCAACCATCCCATGAGAGAGGTTGAGTTGAGCAGGGGCCGAGCTGCAAGAAAAGCCGAACGAGAGAGAAAGCGAGCCCGCGTGGAACACAGGTCATTCGGGGCGGCCGATCAGCCATCGTAAGCTGATTGGAACCACATTGCTGGTCAAAGGCCTTGAGTATGATCACGCCGTTATTCTTGATGCAGACTCGCTTGATGCGAAGGGTTTGTACGTCGCGATGACCCGAGGAGCGAAATTTCTAACCATCATCGGGACAGCTCGGCATCTACCTGCTTGAATACCTATGAATCGCCCCGGATTCTCTAGACACCTTGCAAGCTCATTGCGTAACGTTTTTCAAACTCTACCGGTGACAGCTGATTGTTGAAACCGTGGCGGCGTTTTGCGTTGTAGAACATCTCGATGTAATCGAACACATCACTACGAGCATCTTGCCGTGAGGTGTAGATTCTCCGCTTGATTCGTTCCCGTTTCAGAAGCTGGAAAAAGCTCTCAGCCACGGCGTTGTCATGACAATTGCCTCGGCGGCTCATGCTGGCAACCAAATTGTTTGCCTTCAAAAAACTGCGCCAATCGGAGCTGCTGTACTGGCTGCCCTGGTCGGAGTGAACCATCACCTCTTGTTTCGGTTTTCGCCTCCAAACCGCCATCAATAACGCATCAATGGCCAAATCACTGGTCATCTGCGACTTCATTGACCAGCCAACGACCTGACGAGAAAACAGATCCAGCACCACCGCCAAATACAGCCAGCCTTCATACGTACGAATGTAGGTGATGTCGGTGACCCAAACCTTGTTGGGTTCCACGACATCGAACTCGCGCTTCAGTAAATTGGGTGAGACGACCGCTGGCTTACCGCCGTACTTTCCAGGGCGACGTCGATACCCTGTCTGAGAGCGCAGACCTTCAAGACGCATCAACCTCGCCACACGATGCCGACCACAATCTTCCCCGACCTCGCGCAGGTCGTCATGGATTTTGCGATAGCCATAAACTCCGCCGCTCTCCAGCCACGAGTGCTTGATCAAACCCAGCAATCGCTGGTCGTCTTTAGCGCGTGCAGATTGTGGCTCAGACAACCAAGCGTAATAACCACTGGGATGGACTTTCAGCGTCAGGCAAAGCCGTCGAATGGAATAGTCGCCCGCGCGCTGCTTGATAAAGGCGTACTTCAGCCGCACTCCTTGGCAAAGTACGCGGCGGCCTTTTTTAAGATGTCTCGCTCTTCAGTGACCCGCTTGAGTTCCGCTCGCAGACGACGCAGTTCAGCGTGCTGATCATCGTCTTGCTGCCGTTCTGCCTGAGGTTTGCTGTAGCGCTTTATCCAGGCATAGAGACTATGCGTCGACACGCCAAGACGCGCCGCCACATCAGCGACAGGCAGCTTCTTTTCGGTCACTTGATTGACCGCTTGGATTTTGAATTCTTCGGGATAACGTGGGTTGCTCATGGCACCTCCTGATTGGCCTCAGTTTAAGGCATGGAGGTGTCTACGAAACCCGGGGCGATTCAATGTCGAAAATTACGAAGCAACCAACGAGCTCAGAAATTCTTCGCTGCGTGAAAATCAAGCAAAGGGATTGCGGGCGGATATTCGGCGAAATTTTTACCAGAAGGTGATCATCAATCCGCGTATCAATCTGGTGTTACCTGCGATGAGCAATATCCCGCTCAAGATGGAACGCGGCATGGCAAGCTCGGGCCAAGGCATCGCCATCACTTTCTTGTGGATACTGCGTCTTTCGAAATTTATTGCCGAAAGAGAGATCCGCCGCCAGACCGTCAGCCGAGCGCAGCAACAACGAGTGCGCAATCGTGCAACCAATTTCGTCATTTTGGACGGTGCATTTTCGCATCTATCCTCGAAGGAGCTCATCGACGAAACCCTCGACGGGATCCAGGAAATCGCGGGACGGTTTCAGCTAATCGTAACGGGTCATGATCCTGCCTATCAGAATGACTTCAAGCGTTTTCCTACCCTCGTGGTGGCTAGGGTAATGCAAGGACGCTACATGCGCGCGTGGTCCTACATGAATGAAATGGGAGAAAAGGACGCACTCGGGGAAGACAGCCTGGCTACTTTCCAGACGATTCGGGTCGCCACGCGGTCCCCGGGCTTGACCCCTTGCTCGCGCAGAAAGTTGCCGAAGCCTGCCGCGTGGGCTTGCAGCTCGCGAAACGTATAGCGCGCGGCACGGCCATCCTGTGCTTCGCAATACAGCGCCACTGCATCGCCCTCGGCGTGCCGGTCGCAGCATTCGATACAGGCATTCATGGCAGTGAGCCCACCCTGCAGCTCCCGAGCGGCGAGCTGCAGATAATCGAAAGAGCTAACGACGGATTCATAATCACGCATAACGACATCTGGTCTTTATTGTTGGAAGAGGGTCTGCAAACACATTGGCCTGGCAGGCGGTTTCAGCGGTTCAGCTCTCCATCATGTCGGCGGCTTGCTGGGTGGCCTGGCTGGTGCGGGTGGCCAGCTTGCGCACTTCATCGGCGACCACCGCAAACCCGCGCCCGGCGTCACCCGCCCGCGCCGCTTCGATGGCGGCGTTGAGCGCCAGCAGGTTGGTCTGGCTGGCAATGCCCTGGATGGTGGCAACAATGTGCGTCAGCTTGCTGAGGGTTTCCTGCATGACCCGGTGCTGTTGCTCCTGGGCCTCGCGCATCGCACTTTCTTCATGCCTGGCGTGGATGTCGGTGATGGCGCCCACCACCCGTTGCGGTGAACCATCCGCTGCGCGGCGCGTCTGGCCACGTCCGCGAAACCAGCGGTAGGTGCCGTTTTGGTGCTTGAGCCGATAGTCCACATCGAACGGGGTTTTGCCGCTGCGGTCCTCGACATGCGCCACAAATGCCGCGATGGCCCGTGCGCTATCCTCGGGATGCAGGCGCGAGGTCCAGCTTTCCAGGGTGTTGGGAAACTCCTCGACCGTGGAGCAGCCCAGCAGCCGGCGCATTTGCGAAGACCACCAAATGACATTGTTCGGGTTCGCCGGATCGCCGGCCACCACCTCGATATCCCACAGCCCGTCATGCAGCATTTCGCGGGAGATCTCGAAACGCGCAGCCGTCAGCTCGAGTTCCTCGTGCCGGGTGTACTGTTCGTGAATGTCCTGCAGGCTTCCGCCCACGGCGACCGCCGCGCCTTGTGCATCGCGGCGCGAATGACCGCGCAGCCTGCGCCAGCGATAGTCGTCTCCCGGCACGGGCGCCATGCGCACGTCCAAGGCAAAATCTGTACGCCCGCTGCGATCGGCCAGGTGCAGTTCCAGGGCTGCCGGAAAGCGTTGCCGGTCAGCCGGATGCAGCTGTTCAATCCACCGCGCCAATGAGTCAATCGATGGGTGCTCGGGCGAGCAGCATCCGCTCCAGCGCACCGTACAGGTCGGTGCAAGTGTGTTCCCGTCCAGCTCAAGCTCCCAAAACAAGGCATCAGCCCCTTGGGTAATCAGTGCCAGGCGGTTTTCCAGTTGCTGCAACAGCTTTTCGCGCGCGGCAAGGCCTGTGCTCAATTCGGCGACATCCAGCGTCAGCGTGCGCGCCTGCTCCTTCAGGGCGCGCCGTTCCCGCAGCAGGTGCTCGACGC
The DNA here is from genome assembly GCF_046540435.1 of Pseudomonas sp. W5-01. NCBI lineage: Bacteria > Pseudomonadati > Pseudomonadota > Gammaproteobacteria > Pseudomonadales > Pseudomonadaceae > Pseudomonas > Pseudomonas sp. W5-01. Next base: position 394,053 of record NZ_JAXCIP010000005.1, on the reverse strand, counting down.
CTTCCAGGATGCGTCGCAACAGCGGGTTGCTCGACGATAAAGGTGTGCTCGCCTGGTCCGGCTGGTCGAGTCTGTCGGCGAGCGGCGCCAATACCAAGCGGCTGGTCCGGTTGAAAAAAATCATACAGCACCTCCTTGAATGGGATCCACCGCCGGGGCGACTGCGGACATGGCAGCGGCATCAAATGCGGCCGCCCCCGGCAGTGCCTGCCAGACCGGTGGGCCGGCGGCGATTTCTTCGACGCTCAGCAGGCAGTTGTCGAGTTCGCGCTGCAACCTGTCCGTATCCATGCCCTGGCCAATGAAGACCAACTCCTGCCGGCAGTCGCCGACAATACTGTCCCACTTGGTCATGAGGCTCTGCAGGCGGTATTCGTCTCGCGGCCATTGCGCCGGTTCGACGAAGTGCCACCAACGGCCGACATAGCCCCACTGGAACTGCCTGGCGCTTTGCACCAGCAGGCCGGTTTCCAGGTGACGGCTGGCCAGCCAGAAATAGCCCTTGCTGCGCAGCAAGCGACCGTTGCACCAAGGCCGCTGGAGAAAGTCGAGCAAGCGCTGCGGATGAAAAGGCGCGCGCTCGCGGTACACCCAGGACGTCACGCCATAGGTTTCCGCCTCGGAAGCCGCTGCGTCGACAGCGTCCATTTTCTTCATCCAGCCCGGCGATGCCGCCAGGCTGGGCAAATCGAACAGATGGGTGCCGAGGAGGGCGGCCAACGCCACCCGACCGTGGGCCATCGGCAGGATGCGTGCGGACGGGTTGAGGCTGGCGAGGATCGAACGCAATGCCAGGTAATCCTGCTCACCGATCAGGTCCAGTTTGTTGACGAGAATGACGTTGGCGTATTCCACCTGTTCGATCAGAAGGTCTGCCAGCGGGCGTGCAGGCGCGCCCTCGGTATTGTCTTGCGCAACGCTGTCGCACGATTCCAGCAGTGCCTGAAACTGGCTGCCGTCGACTACCGTTACCAGGGTGTCGAGCCGCGCCAGTTCGCTCAGGCTGAAGCCTTCTGTGTCGAGGAAGGCGAAGGTCTCCGCGACCGGCATCGGCTCGGAAATCCCGGTGGACTCAATCAGCAAGTAATCGAAACGCTGCTGGCGTGCCAGGGCGCTGATCTGCTCAAGCAAATCGGCGCGCAGCGTGCAGCAGATACAGCCATTGCTCATCTCGATAAGTTCATCGCTGCCACGCTGCAGCGATACGTCGCGCTGCACTTCCTGGGCATCGATATTGACGTCGCTCATGTCGTTGACGATCACCGCTACTCTCAGGCCTTCGCGATTGCGCAGAATATGGTTGAGCAGGGTGGTTTTTCCGGCGCCGAGGAAGCCCGAAAGTACCGTCACCGGTAGTCGGCCCGACTGGGCGCCGGTTATCATGCGTTCACCGCTTGTGCAGGGCTGGCCTTGTCCAGGTAGCCTTCGAAAAGGTCGACCACCACGAACCCATCATCCGCCGCTTCCCCCCACAGGTCTTTCACGCGGAACTCGACGTGGTAGGTAGGCTGATGCGCCGCGCTCGTATCGCCATGGCCAATCGCGTCGGGAAACGGCCACTTCGCCGATGTGCGGTGCAGCACCACACCCTCTTTGCCACGCACGTAAGCCGGCATGCGCACATGCCCTGCCACGTACTCGTCGCGAACCACCACACGGTCGCCCACTTCGAACGGCGGCCTCCCGGTCAGTGCCGCGCGACCTTTGGCATGGGCGGGGTTGGCCAGCTTGAAGTGCGAGCCCAGCGCCTCGTCGAGCTCCGCCTGGGTGATCACGCCGGTTTCGACCAGCAGGGTGGCGGTGGCGATGACATAGCGTTCGTAGTACTGCGTGCCCACGTGTTGACGCACGTCCAGGCGTTCGACGGCGTGACGCACTTCGTCCACGCTGAACTTCTTCAAGTGATCGACGCCGATGAACATCAAGCTGTAGGCCAGGTGTTCCCAGTCCTGTTTGAACACCGGTGTGTAGCTCAGGCTGTTGATGGTGTGGGGGATTTTGCCAAAGCCCTGGAAACCGCCAAGATCATGAAAGCCATCCATTGTGCATGCCTCTGAAAAGTTAAGAAACAACGCGCCTCGGCTACGCTGCGTGGGGCAGCGCCACACCGATCAGCACATCCTTGGTGATCAATTTTTGCAGCGCCTCTTCATCCATGGCCTCGCTGCCCTTGGGCCTCACCGGCAATACCAGGTAGCGGGTTTCGGCGCTGGTGTCCCACACCTTGACGGTGACGTCATTGGGCAGCTCGGTGCCCAGTTCGCGCAGGACCGTGCGGCCTTCACGGACCAGCCGGGCACGGAATTCGAAGCCCTTGTACCACTCCGGCGGCAGGCCGAGAACGGGCCAGTTGGTGCATGAACACAGGCTGCAGACGATGACGTTTTTGAGTGTCGGCGTGTCTTCCAGGGCAACGATGTATTCTCCCTGTGGGCCGGTGTAGCCGAACTGCGCGCAGGCGGCGGTGCCGTCGCGCAGCAGCAGCTCCCGAAACGCCGGGTCCACCCACGCCCGGGCCACCACCCGGGCGCCGTTTTCCGGGCTCCATTCGTGTGCCATCAGCTGTGTCATCTGTTCTATGTAACCGTCGGGAATCAGCTCCTTTTGCTTGAGCACCTGAAGTAACGCCTGTGCTCGCTCGCCTGGGGTCGAAGTGGTGTGGTCATGGGTTTTCATCGTTGGACTCCTCATCATTGAGCTTCGAAGCAGCGACTGATGGCTTTATTGTTTTTGCGCTTCACGGGGGCGAATCGATTACAGGGTTTTCCAGTCGACGGACGCCTCGAAGGCGGCGGCTGCCTGGTAGATCGTGCCTTCGGCGTAATGCTTGCCCACCAGCATCATCCCGACCGGCAGGCCGTCCACCAGGCCGCAGGGAATCGACATGGCCGGATGGCCGGTGATGTCCTGGGCTGAGGCATTGCCGATCATTTCCAGCGCGCGGGCCACGTATTCGGTAATCGAGCAATCGGCGTGCGGATGGGGCTGGGCAACGATAGGCACGGTCGGCAATACCAGCAGGTCATAGCGCGCCAGTGCCGCGTCATAACCGGCCCGCGCCATGCGCCGCAGGTTTTGCGACTTGGCATAGAAACGCCCGTTGTAGCGATCCAGGCCGTATTGGCCGATGAACATGCACATCTTCAGGGACGCCGACAACGTATCGGCCTGCTCGCGCCATTGCACCTGCTTGTCGAGCAACGCGACGTCATACAGACCTTGCCAGTTAAAGCCGGCCCCATTGCCGTGCATCATCTGCATGGTCAGGCCTTCACAGCCGATGGGCAGCCACAGCGAACCGGCGATGGCGTGTTCGGGCACCGACACCTCTTCGACCTCTGCGCCCAGCCGCGCAAGTTGGGCGATGGCGTTGCGTACCGAAGCGGCGACGCGCGCGTCCTGGTTCGCCAGTGCGAAGCCTTCCTGCAGAATGCCGATCCGCAGCCCTTGCACCCCGCGCTGCAGATAGTCGCTGTAGCTGTCGACCCGTGGCGCGGCCTGGCGTGGATCGAGCCCATCCGCGCCGGCCATGACCTCCAGCATCAACGCGTTGTCGCGCACCGTGGCGGTGATGGGGCCGGCATGGTCGATCGTCGCTTCGATGGCCATGATGCCGGTGTAAGGCACCAGGCCATGGGTCGGCTTCATCCCGTAGGTGCCGCAGAATGCCGACGGAATCCGGATGGACCCGCCCTGATCGCCGCCGACCGCCAGATCGGCTTCGCCCGTGGCAACCAGCGCCGCGCTGCCGGACGAGGAGCCGCCCGACGAAAAGCCTTGGCGGTAGGGGTTATGCACCGGCGCGGGGTCGGAGGTATGACTGCCACCGGACACGCAATAATGCTCGCACGTCGCTTTGCCAATGATGGTTGCCCCCGCATCCAGTAAACGGGTGACGACCGTGGCGTCGAACGACGGCACGAAGCCCTCCAGCGGCTTGGCACCATTCATCATGGGCACGCCGGCCAGCGAGATATTGTCCTTGAGGACGACCGTTTTGCCCGCCAGCTTGCCGGTGCGGGCACCGTTGACTTCGGTGCGTACATACCAGGCATTGAGCGGGTTGTGCGCCGCCGAGGGGCGATAGCCCGGCGTGCGCTCGTAGCGTATCGGCGGGATGCAGTCAGGCAGCGAATCGATCAGATCGTAGGCGTCGAAGCTCGGTTGCATCAAGGCCAGGTATTCGCTGGCCTGTGCGTGGTCGAGCTGCATGTGCAGGTTACCGGCGATATCCAGTAGCTGCTCCAGGGTGGGGCGAACGATTGCCATAGTGAGGCTTTCCTTATCCTAAAGGCCTGTGAGCACGGCGTGCTCGGCAAAAAAATCAGTGGGCCTGGAAGCCAGGATAATCCCGGCCGACCCACTCGGGCTTGGCTGAAAAAGACAGCGGCTTGGTTGAAACGGACAGCTCTCTGTCTGTCTCAAAACACGCGCGCGTAACGCAGGTTCATCCGAAAGTTTTCCCTGGGGCCGTTCTCCACCGAAAGGTCCTTGCCCAACTGCAGTTGGATCTGGTCCTGGGCGGTAAAGAATTTGGTGGCCGTCACGCGAAAGTTGGTCGTGCCCATTTCGTTGTCCTGGTTGACGTGTTCGATATTGGTCTCGCCGGCCCAGGTACGCCCAAAGCCGATGCCGAACGCGGTCGTGGCGTCAGGCATGTAGCGCCCCATCACCTGCGCCGCGTAGGACACGTCCTGCTTGAGGCGGTCGCCATTGGCACCGAAATCGGTGTTATCGCCATACCAGGTCGCGCCGCCTACCAGGTCCATCGCCCAGTGTTCAGTGAAGTGCTTGACGTAGGCGCTCTGCAATTCGAACTTCCAGCGGTTCTCACCGATGTTCAGCGCGTCGTCCTTGTCGTAAGTGCCAGTGGGTACATACACATAGGGCGCGATGCTGAGGGTGTCGCGGGCGTCGTTCAGCCGCCACTTGAGCGGCGCCGTCAGGATCAGGTCGCCGATGCCGCGCGTGCTGCCCAGTGCCGACGCATCGCCGCCGGTGGACACGTGGCCGAAGGGCAACAGGAATTGCGGGTCGATGGTGAGCGTGTCGCTCAACGCGTAAACATGCAGCAGACGCAGGATGCCGACGTCCGAGTTCAGGTTGAAGTCCGAGCTGGCCTTATGGCCGTTGGTATAGGCCGAGTTCGTGGTGGAGTGCTGGTAGTAAATCGCACCGATGGTCGCGCCGACGGGGTATTGCTCGTAATCGCCGGGGGCCACCTCGACGGCGTGCGCCTGCAGCGCGGGCAATACGGTGGTGAGTGTCAGCAGACGGATCTTGTTGTTCATCGCGTATTCCTTGCAAAGGGGGGCCGTGCCGCCTGAAAAAAACGGCAAGCGAGCTGAAGTCCGGGTGGGCTGTAACGCCGCGGGGGCTTAGGCTGACGCCGCTTGCGCGTCGCGCAGCATGCCGGTATGCGGGTGGCAGTTGATGTACTCGAACACCTGGCTTTTGGCGTCCGACACCGACACTTCGTGGTACAGGCGCAACTTTTTCAAACCGGCGGCCACGCGGAAAAACGTCACGAAAATGCGCAGGTGGGTGGGGTGGGATTCGGCCCAGCGTTCGAGTTTTTCGAGTGAGCGCCAGTGGCCGATGTTGTAGCTGACGTCGAGGAAATTGCCGTCCATACCGATATTGCGCACGAACCGATTGCTGTAGCAGCCAAGGGGTTGGCCGTTGTCGCGCAGGAAGTCCATGCCGTCCTGCAGCGTCGGCAGGATTTCATCGAGGTACAGTGAACGTTCGTCCGCTTCGGCATCCGCCCAGTCCTGGCCCGAACGAATCAGCGCAATGTTGTCATGGCCCAGCACCACGACGCGCCCGCCTTTGGCAGGGTCGCCTGCGACGACGCGCAGTTCATCGGACGGCTTCATCCAGTCCGTTTGAGAGATCGGAAAACGATCGCGCATCGAGCCCCAATAACCATGCTCTTCGATTTCCCCGCTGGTGGAGTCCATGACCGCGCCGACACCCGGCAGGTTTTCCTGGAAGGCATACAGGGTTTCGAACTGCTCGGCACGTGGTGCGGTGATCTCACGGAAGTAACCCAGGCCCTCACCGAGACGCTCCGGCGCCGCCCACCAGCCATTCACCTCGGCTGAACGCAGCCAGCGGCAGTGGGCGGCCGGGTCTTTCCAGTAACCCACGACAATCAGATTATCGAAGCCGCTGTTGTCGGTGTGGTGGGTCAAATCGTGGGTCTGCGGGCCATCGGGCAGGCTGAAGCTGCTCACGATATGCCGCATGGCCTGCAATGCAGCCTCGCGTTGCGCCTCGCCTCGATATTGCACACCCAGGTAAGCCATCACCACTTGTTGCAACTGCTCGTCAGCGCGTGCCACCCACATCGGAAACGGTGGCTGGTACTCCTCGGGCACGCGGCGAGACAAGGTGCGCGGACATTTGAGATGTTTGTCGATTGCAGATTCCATGTTGAGCTCCTGGTTATTATCGTTCAGGCATACGGTTCAGGCTTGGCGGTCCCGCGGTTGTCCGCGCTCGGTGACCTGCCGGCGATGCAGCAGCTGCATGACGCCCCATTCGATCCACCAGCAGGTCGACTCTTCCGGCACGAGGTCGCGTTGGTGCAGAAGCCAGGATGAGTCAGACAATCGTTGCGCAGAGTGTGGGTGCATGGTGTGCCTCATCAGCGGGGGTATGAGCGGCTGTGAGGCAGAAATTAGGCTGGCTGGCGATAGGCCGCTTTGTTCATCAGGACAACTGTTTGGCTGGCAAGGACAACACTGCATTGACGGCTCGCCACGAACGGTTTTGGTGCGTGCACGGCCAAAGCCTGAAGACCTTTGCGTCCAAATGGGGAGGGTTTGCTTTTCACCAACTATGCCGCGTGGCGGTGACTTGCAGAGGAGTGACGCCCTTGACGCTCTGCGGGGCTAGGTGATTTCGCCTGGCCTGTTAATTGCTTGATTGCGTTCAAAAGCCAATGAAAATTTTTCGAGCGCTTACTGCACCGGTACCGAGGGACGTGCCATGAACTCAACCATTCAGTATTCGACCCTTGCCGTTTCGGCACCTCGTCGCTTCGATTATTGGAAAGAAGTGGTATGCCGCCATTGCCTGGCGGCCGATAGCCAGCCCATGTCCCAGAGCGGTTTTGACGGTGCGCTCGCAGTAAATCCCATGGGAGATCTGGATATCTGTTCCTTGTCCTCACCCCTGCATTATTGGGAGCGCTCCGCCGGGCATTTGCGCAGCGGTCCGGCTGAAGATATATGGCTGGGTTTCTCTCGAAACGGCTATGGCCAACTTGAGCAGGGCGGGCGCAAAACAACCCTGTCGCCTGGCAATTTATTTCTTTATGACGCAAATCAGGCATTCCGATTCAGCTTTGGTGGTACCGAAAATCACCTGGTCCGAATCCCGCGAGCACTGCTCACCGAGCGCCTGCCACGAATCGCCGACTACACGGCCATGGTCCTTGATGACCGGCGCCCCGGCGTTATGCCATTGCGTGAAATGCTGCGACAGGCCTCAAATACGCCGGCTTCGTTGCAGGATGCGAATATCTCCACCCGTTACTCAAGTGCCATGCTCGATCTGCTCGTTATCAGCCTTGAACTCCAGGACCTCAAGACGACTCACGAGGAACTGGATCTCTATGGCCGTATAATGCAGTACATCCAGCGGCACCTGACCGAGTCGGATCTTTCGATTGAAGTCATTGCCCAGGCCCACCACGTGTCGACCAGAACCGTCACCCGCGCCTTCGCTCGCTATCAGAAAACGCCGGTCGCAGAGATCTGGAAAGAACGCCTGAATGCCAGTCGCGAAGCGATTGAGCGTGGTCAAGTGCGCAGCGTTTCCCAGGCGGCGCTGGACTTCGGCTTTTCCGATTTCTCCCACTTCAGTCATGCGTTTCGAAAGGCATTTGGGGTTGCGCCCAATACCCTGTTACATCGAAATTGATATTCACACCTGAGGAATACTCGGGAATAACAGGACGATAGGTTAGTTGCACACGCAGTACGAGCTTTTCCCAAGACACACCCATCTCAATGCTAACCGGATGCGGTGTTTGGCGTTTCCAAAGTCGTGAAAGTTACCCGGGCTTTAGCCGGTTAGAACAGAGATCGTCCTCGTGGCGGGATGGTAACATCAAGTATGGCGTGAGTGCCGAACAGGGAATAGGAGATGCAGGGACTGCCTATGGTGCCCTCTCGCAAGTCGGTTCGGCAACTTTGGAGGAAGGAGGCGCTGCAGGCTACACTGATGGCTCTGAACGCACGACCAAGATTGAGGATGCTTATCTGGGATGACGGTCGGGTAATCTGTTTGATGTCATTGGCCAGCACGGTATCGACGCTTTATTCGGTCGACAAAATATTGCAGTTGGCGACGGCTTCCTTGTTCAGGGCGACGCCTTCAGTGCGGGCCGCGGCTTCGCCAACGGCCAATACAACCGAGGAGGCGCTTTCTAAGTGGCTGCCCGTAAAGCATTTGATAAGACAGCAGTGTTGCGCATTGGTGTTAAAGAGGGGCTGGCGTGGCGATCTGATGTGGCTTAAATCCGGTAACCATGCTCAGGCCAATACCGAAATGTATGTCGGCACGCTGGAACACTTGGCTGCAGCGGGTACCGTCTGCCTGACGTACATCTACACCACGAATGTTGCTGAACAGTACGCTTCCCCCAGCAGCTTGAGCGTGACGGTATGAAGACCTACAGCGTGTGCGCAACGGGTAATGCGGGCGTGCAAAACCTGTTTTTGTCGGTGAATACGTCAGGCAAAATAAACCGAACGCGGTTTGAGCAAGAGGTCGGCAGCCTCGCGCTTGAATTCAGGAGTAAAGGAGCGGCGTTCTTTGGTCATCTGACACCTCATTCTGGCGAGCATTCTCGCCTAAATGGGTGTCCGGTTTCATTAGACCACTACAGTTCGACGACCGCCGGCGCTGTAATTCGAGCCTTGGCTTGGTTGGGAGAGCGGCGTATAGGTGAGGTGATGGAAACGCTGCGTAAACAGCTGACTCCCCTCGACTGGCAGGCGTTGAGCTCAGTTCGGTCGGTACTGCCATCTTGGATGGCTCTTGCAATCGGTCGAGAGATGGGGTGACAGCTTGCAGCTCGGCGGAATTTCGTGAGGGGCCATTTAAGACCCCTCCAACATGAACTAGGCTACGCCGCCATGCCAGCTGCCCGGCTCCAAAGTGATAGTACGTGTGTGTACAGATGTTGAATTGGGAATGGAGTGCCTGATCATGAAAATCAAAATGCGAGGCAAGTTATTGGAAATTATGTAGTCGCGACAGGGTTGTCAAAGTCTATATAAGTCTATAAATCAATAACTTAGAAGGTGGTGACTATGGCAAATGGAAAAATTCTACGTCAGCTGTTCCGGGCAGGTACCGCTGGCGATGCCGATGCGTTTCGTCTTGCCTCTAAAGCGGTCATCGAGGAGGAGCGGCAGAAGCAGCATCATCTTCTGGCCAACGATCTCGAGCAGATCCTCTACGGCAGCGATTTGAATCTCAAGGCTTCCAATACGGCCCGAGTTCACTACGACGTTCCCGTAGACAAGGAGCGCGGTCTACCGCTGCTTGATATAAGAACTCCAAAACGGTCCCTTGATGAAGTGATACTTCCCCCTAGCAGTTCAGCTGCATTGGAGGAGATCCTTGAGGAGAACCGGCGGGCTGATGTGCTGCGCAGCTACGGGATGAAACCCGCTGGAAAGGTGATTTTCTTCGGCCCACCCGGCTGCGGAAAGACGCTGGCTGCAGAGGTCGTGGCCTTCGAGCTTGATCGACCTTTAGCTATCGTCCGCTTGGATGCATTAATGTCCTCGTTCTTGGGCGAAACAGCAGCCAACCTTCGCAAGGTCTTCGATTTTATTGCCCAGCATCCGTTTGTTGTTCTCTTTGATGAGTTCGATGCCATCGGTAAAGAACGTGGTGATGGTAGCGATCATGGCGAGCTTAGACGAGTTGTGAACGCCGTCCTTCAAATGATGGACTCATACGAAGGTCGCAGTTTGATCCTGGCGGCTACCAACCATGAGAAAATTTTAGATTCCGCCATTTGGCGACGATTCGATGAGTCGATTGAGTTCCCACTGCCGGATGAAAAGCAGCTGAAGGAAATTTTGTCGCTGAAGCTACGAGGAATACGTCGTCAATTCGAGATTGACGACAAAGAGATATTGAAGGAGTTTAAAGGTAAGAGCGGCGCAGACATTGAGCGCGTTATTCGCCGCGCCGCCAAGCGGATGATCCTGCGAGAGCAAGAGTTTCTGACCATCAAGGAGCTTAAAAGCGCTCTTTTGCGGGAGGACCTCAGAAAGTCCTAAAACATAAATTTTCAAGGAAGAATCCGTGGCAACCTACAAGCACCTGAGCATTACACGTGAAGTTCTGGATAACTCGCGTCGAACCAAAAGCCCCCCTCACTTCGTCACCCGTGAAGATCGGCTTGGTCACGGCCAAAAGCTCAACGGTTACTTCGCCACAGCGCAAGGCCTGGCTAAGAAGCAAATCGGCTCTTCAGAAAAATCTCCTTACGTTCTGAAGCTGGAGTATGAGGGCGCATTGACCTTCGCCAACCTGAATACGCATGGGTTGGAGTTTATCAGCCAAGAAGGCAAGCAACTTTGCGTAGTGTTCGCGAGCGAAGAGGGTTTGGCCAAATTTACTGCCCATCTGCAAAAGCTGGGTGTCATGGACGCTAATTTGACGCATCGCCAGATTCTCGAGGCCATTGCGGGTGTAGATGCCTGGTCCGCAGAAGATCGGAAGAGTTGGGCTCTTAAGAATATAGGGTTGCCAGACAGCCCCACTTTCAAGCTCGATGTCGAACTTTGGCCTGTTCAGGTTGCGCATCACCCAAGCCGTGTTCAGCTCTCGACCTCTTTTGAGACCTGGCTAGCCGCAGAGCACATCAAGAGGCTCGACAGAATCAATCTGGACAGCCTGCTCATGTACCGGGTCGAGGTCACCCCCGAGCAAGCACAGTTGCTGCTCAACCAGCGCGATGTTCGTCTGGTGGATCTCATCCCAGCCACTGGCATTAGCATTCAACAGCTGAACCGAGACATCAATGAGTTGCCTCTCAACATCCCGCCACCCCCTAATGACGCAGCCCGCGTTTGCATTCTAGACAGCGGCATTAACGGGAATCATCCCCTCCTGAAGCCTGCAATGGCTGAGAGCGCCTCGTTTGTCGATGAGGAGGGGGATGCAGATGAAGCGGGGCACGGCACCGCTGTGGCCGGGGTTGCCCTGTATGGCGACGTCGAGGGTTGTAACAATTCGAATTTCTGGAAGCCGGAGTTCTGGCTCTTCAATGGAAAAGTGATGAAGAAATGTCCGCATACAGGTAATGCGGTCTACGACGAACTCACACTCGAGGTATCGCTGACGAAGGCTGTAGAGCATTTCGTCGAACTCGGCTGCCGGATCTTCAACCTCTCGCTGGGCAACAATAATGCTCCCTACGATGGTGCGCATGTCAGAGGGCTAGCCTATATCCTGGATGTACTTTCCCGGCGGTACAACATCTTGTTCGTAGTCTCCACGGGCAATTTCTGTGGCTCAGAAAGCCCGCCAGTCCCAATCAACAGTTGGCGCGACGAGTACCCGGAGTACCTAATCGCTGCCCAGAGCGCCATCATCGACCCTGCACCTGCAATGATGGTGTTGACGGTGGGGAGCATCTCCCGACACAACTCTACGATTGATAGCCAGAAGTATCCGGAGGTTTACCACCTTTCACCTGCATCGGAAAACCAACCATCTCCCTTCACTCGGCACGGCCCGTCGGTAAAAGGGGCGATCAAGCCTGAGCTCGTTGCGGCTGGTGGCAATCTCGCCAGCCCTATGAGGCAAGCAAACGCGCAATGGGCGCCACACATGCGCGGATTGGGTGTGTTAACGCTTAATCATCAGTGGAGAGGGAATACCGTCTTCAAGGAAATCAGCGGGACGAGCTTGGCGGCACCGTACATCACTCACCTAGCCGGGCGCCTGCTGAACGCTTACCCAGCGGCGTCTGCGAACATGCTTCGCGCAATGCTGGTCAATCACGCTTATCTGCCGAATACGGTCACCTCGACGTTTTCGAAGGAGTTTCGAAAGAGCTACAAGAAGGCGAAGGCCACCTGGAGCCGTGACGTAGAAAGGGATGTGGCCGGCTATGGTGTGGTGAGTGAGTCTGATCTTTTCAGGTCTTCCGATAACGTCGTGGTGTTGATGTCAGAGGAAACCATCGAGAACGACGGATGCCAGTTCTTCGAACTGCCGTTGCCGGAGGATTATTTGCGCTCCGCTCGAGGGACCCGAGAGCTTTCAATAACACTGGCTTACTCGCCAGTAGTCCGGACTACCCGGATTGAATATCTGGCTACCCAAATTTATTACCGCTTGGTCACGGGCACCTCGCTGGAGGAGGTACAGAAACACTTTAGCCAGGAGATGAAAAAAAATACGGAGGTACTTAAAGAGACTAGGGACAAAAATCGCGACATTACCGCCCAAATGAGAAACCATGGCACGGTTCAGTCTTCTCGCTGGACGTTCAAACAAGGGAAACCCGCCGAGAAGTGGTTTGTGGTCGTAGTCAGGCAGGATCGTGACTGGAATCCCACGGCTGCAGAAAAGGAACAGTATTCGCTGGTAGTTACGGTAGCCGACCGCGACAACGAGCGGGCTCAGCTCTACACGCAAATCCAGACTCGAATCGATCAGAAGGCTGTGGTCAGGGAGCAGCAAAAGGCCAAGATGACTGCTGTTCGATTGCAGAATTGAGAGTGATCGACATTCGCTGTGATTCCTCTCCAGTAGGTATCCTTAAGCCTTCTGCGTAATGCGATCTTCGACGCATTCATACGGCGAGTTCCCCGGCTCGCTGGATGTCATCTATGATGGGTAAGGCGATTGGCCACTCCGCCAGCTTTCCTTGAGAGATAGGCGAGGCGCTACAAATGGATTTCGCCTCCCCTATAGATGACGTTCAGAGGATACCCACGACCTACCCCTTACGACAGTGAACTATACTCTCGCCAGTAATGCGAGATAACCTCCAGCCTTTTATATGTCCTTTTTCAATACCAAGACACATAGAAAAAGCGTCGCCTTGATAATATGGTTCACACTATGAACCTCTCTAAATAGAAGCAGTGACTTTCTAATGAAACTCATGAATTGGATTTCATAAAACTTCTCGCGGCTCATGCCTTCCTTACTCGGATAATACGTGACGCGTTGACTTGATTCCTTGTAGTCATACTTGTAGTGAGCGATCGCATTCCTAAGTTTGTTATCGATGGCACCAAGGTGTATTGCATAAAATGATTTGTCTATAAAATCGATTTTGTTGCCTAAGTCGACGTTGGCAAAGGCATCAAGGCTTTCCAGCCCGGGCCTAGTACCCTTTTTGGTTTGCTTTAAAGATGGTTCGAACTGGTTGCAGTCACCACGTTTCAGTAGATTGTTGATACCAGCAATGAGTGTTATTTGACGTGAGAATACTTCAGCAAGGTCTTTGTAAAAATTATTGCAAGTTTCGAAATCTGCAGTCGACATCCTGGCTGGAATATCACCCAGCTCTTCTGTATCTGCGTAGTCATAGAAGAGGGCGGGCCGAAACGCGAGGTCCATCGAAACTAATTTTGGATACAAAGACAGGCAGTCGTTGTGTAAATTCTTAAGGAAGCTATTGCTCAAAATACTGTCGATGAACTCAATGGTTTTGTCGCGGTGATTGTCAAGTAGCCAGTAATAAATTTTAGGAGCCACGTCACTGATTTCAGCGTTATGTTCATGTATTGTGAAAGGCGAGGACATTATTGAAGTCGCAGAATATAGTGCCGCCAAAACATCTTGTTTCTTTCTGGATGTTAAAGTTACTCCTGGAATCCTTGCGCAAACTTTTTCGAAACTATCAAGATCACCTCTTTTGTACTGCGTAATGAGGCTGAACAGATCTCGTTGAACTGGATGGAGGTAATTCAGCATATGCAGTCGCTGATTAAGATGTGAGTACGCTCCCATACCTAACTCTTGAGTCACACGAAGAAAAGTAGTCATCCCCATCTCGTACTTCCCAACATAGACAGGAAAATCTAGGTGGAGGTCTACGAAAGGCTTTTCACCCTTGAATGGAGCCTCAAAACCCTCGACCTTCTCAGCCCCCTGCAGTTCGGCGTCAGCTTGCCCGAATACAAATGAAATCCTTTCCTCACATTTGGGGCAGGCGAACTGGAAAGGTTGGACGTCACGATTTGACATTCCTATCCGACAGTCGATTTCAGTCCCGCAGGTGATACACCTAAAACACTCACAAAGATTCATGTTGGCTCCCTATTTCTGCTAAGACAAGATATGACTCATTCCTAACTGGCTCATTTAGCCGGTCCTTATTCACTCAAGAAGAATTTTTCCGAGCCAGTGCACGTAATAGTACTAGTCTCACCGGCGCGAGCATCATTATCCCCTCTTGCATGGAGCCGAAGCCCGAACCCAAGCCCTACACCAGCCAGTCGCTGGTACCCTTCGGCCAGGCCGGTGTAGTTAGGCCGGCCCTAGGCCAGTGGTGACGGGTCGGTTGGCCACGTGTGATGCTAGTCCCAAGGAAGATTAACAGGGCTATCGAGCGGCTGTTCGCTCCCCGTCTCTGGACGGTTGGATTTATGCTCAGTAGCCAATAAGCTGTATCGTTGAACTGACTTGTTGAACTCAATGGCTGCGGGCAGGTGGCTAGGGTCCAGATAGGCCGCTTCTCCAAGCAATCCGCCCAATTTGTACTCAAGTTCCTTTTTTGAAAAGCCGTGAGTGCCTTTACCGCGAGCAATGGCGGCTTTAATTAGCCTCATTTTCCTGTGTCGGGCGTTCGGTACTCGAATAACTCCATCGTGGACAATTACGCCAGTAATATGAGCAGGTCTTCCATTTTTATATATCTTAGTTTTATCCCGAGCAACAACGTGTCCATATTTAGCAATAGCCTCCTCAATCTGCCACATAAAGCCACTACTGATTTTGTCACCTGAGAAAGTTAAGTCATCTACGTAACAGGTGAACTTTAGGTTGTGGGCTTTTGCTAGGTTGTTTATATCTTCGTAAAGATTCTTGTTTGCGTAGAATGAAATCAATGGGCTGAGCGGGCTGCCAGTAGGTAGGCAATTTTCAAATGTAATCAGGTCCGCGTACAAGTTGGCGACATCACCAGGTGTTTTGAGATCTTCTTTGAAAAAGTTGAATACTTTTGACTTTGACGTGGAGCCGAAAAAGTTCCGAATGTCTAGCGTGGCGACGGTGTTTTTACTCAGATGCGATTCGGCGTTTATTTTATACGATGTACCCTTCAGCGCGAACTGCATGTACTCAGGCACACGCACACACCTTAGAAGTTTTAAAATTCGCTCATGAATGACCAAAAGGCGAGCCGATGGCTTCTGCACCTGCCGAGCTTTGGGTAGCTTGCCAGCCTTGAAGGGGTCTGGCTCTGGTATTAGCTGGAACTGGCGGTAGTCGCCAATGCACTCTCTTAACTCGTGGAGTCCAATTGAAAATAGCGATGCCAACTTCGATTTGGTCGATGTGTTGTATAATGCGCTTTGGCAAATGTCGTAAGATTTACGCTCCCGCTTAACTGACTTTTTTCGCTTTTGCTTCATTTTTATTTTCCACCCATTCCAACAGGTTTATTACCTTTTTTGCAATGCTGGTTCGCAGTTTGGATGTTGGTTTGGGGGCGTCTATATTTTCAGAGAAAAAAAGTATGGAGGATAACGGTATCTCGAAGTGATCGCTGTATTTAGTGAGCAGCTCCATCGTAGGCTGCTTTTTTCCTGACTCTATCTCTGATAAATATGAGTTTGAGACTCCAAGCTCTTTGCAAAGCTCGGTCTGAGACAAGTCATGGTAAGTGCGAATCAAGCGCAGCGCCTGGTTCAACATCATAGGGCTCCTTTACGGGTGACAACAGCAGGGGTAAGACAGTTAGAGCAGGTCACGTAGGCTTTCCGAGAGCTTGGGCCAGTGCTTGTCGACCAGGGATAACGCGAACCCGATCCAACGTACAGCTCCGAAAATCACCTTTAGCCACTTCACCTTACGTCGTTTCTTCACTGTCGGGCGTCGCTTGGCGGGTTTATCAGTTTTCATTTTTGTATCCTCGTTGCCCTCCCGGAATTGAGAGGTCTCGCGTGCAACTGGATTGAAAGCTGGAGCAAGCAACACTTTTCCCCCCTTCTGAGCACCTGCTTCCGTCTCGCGCGGAAGCAGTATCCCTTCGCGGCCCGGTGGCCAGTGGTGCTGAGGCCTCGGCGCGCGTGGGGAAGGGTTAGAGGCGAACCTCCACAGGGCCGAAGCCCCCACATCTGCGAGTAAATCTCCTTACCGCAGACGCAGGCTATGCCTGATAGAGAGAAATGTCAAAAAATAAATTCGCTGCTAGCGAAAATATTCTGTCAGCGATAGTAGCCTGGCGCAAGTGAGCGGGGCTACGCCCTAGTCGGCTGTTGCTTGGGAAAGGCTTTCACGCCCGATCAGAAGGCTGCGACCGAATTCGATTGCAACGTGAGAAGGCTAAGCATTTAAATGGGGGATCTTTAGGCAGGGAGGCTATCTATGTTCAATTTGCTGGTGATGGCAAACGGCTGGAGCGGTCGGCGCGACGAGCTTTCTCTAGGACGTGTCTACATTGATGCTGCTTTGGGGGCACAGTGGAAAATAGGGGATCTCCCCAATTTTGATCTGATGAGGCAATTGCCTGCCGTTTTTTCCCCGGAAAACTCCAGGTTTGAGCCTGATCAAGTTGCTCGTGTCGGAGAGATTATCAGCACGCGATTGCATGGCGGCGATGTAGTGGTTGAGTATCGCTACGACCCGGATATTTCCCCGATTCCGCTGGATGAATTAATGGCGCTTGCTCCCGCCTTAGGCATCCAGATCCCGCGCAGGGGTTTTGGCCCATTTGAACACAGTCATTGGGCCATCAAGGACGCTGATCTGTTCAAAGTCTTGTTGACGGAGTGGCGACGCCCCGTTCGGCAGCCTACGGTTTTTCATCTGGCTACGCCTCCGCGCGTTCGACCCGATTTACTCTCTGCAATGATGCCTTTCGCGGGATTTGAGCCTGTCTGGGCCGCTATTCAACGAGCTGCCACAGCGAATGGGATGGACAGTGGGCGGGCCGACAACAGATGGGATCATCCAGCAATTATTCAGGATGTTGTTGCTTTGATTGACGAAGCCGCGATAGTGATTTGCGACTGCACCGGCAAGAATGCCAACGTTTTCTATGAAATGGGAATCGCTCATTCCTATGGCAAGGAGGTGATCATCATTACCCAAAACGCTGCTGACATCCCATTCGATATTGCACACCTACGCCACATCAGGTATCTCGGAAACGACCAAGGAATAGCGCAGCTTGAGGTGGATTTGACTGCAAGAATTCGGGCACTTAGGACGTGAATCCAAATCCCGACGCCGCTGGACTGGCGGCGCGCAGGCCGTGCGTTACTTACTCACCATTAATATCAGGTTCGCGTCCAGTTTCTTCGACAGGGTTTTTAAACAGTATTTTGCACGGCAAAACATCCGCGTCGCCATTAGAGCGAGCAGCCTGAACATGAAAGGGATAGATTTATTTTCCTGCTCTAAACGTCTGCTTCTGGTCGACCGCCGCCCGTCATGACAGGCTCACATCGGCCAAAAAGAGTAGTCGAATGGCTTATTGGTTAGAATCTCCGCCAGGCACCCAACGGCGTGAGGCATTCTCGGCCGTCGTACCGCTATTGCGCTTGCGCTCGGCACATTTGCTGGTGCTTATTGAAAAACCATTTTTAATAGCTTGCATGCTTCCGACAGACTTTATTTAGTAGGTCTGGCTCCAAAGCCTAAAAAAATGGCGCTGCGACAGACTTTATTTCTGATGAGCCCACTGACTAGGCCCTAGAATTGCTGGGCTCGATCCGACAGACTTTATTCCGTAGGATCATATTGAGCTTCAGAGCAGTCGCAGGTTGTTACCGTGTAGGCAAAGGAGGGCCTACACGCTGGATTAAATGCTTGATCTGTACCAGCCATCAGTATGATGGCCATGCTCCTCAAGGTTTCCCTCGCCGCGTCGATAGCTTCTCAAGTCAATGCGAGCGCCCCTCATGTTCAATACCCGGTTGAAAAATAGAATCCAGCAATTGGAAAAACAGCTGGGAGCCCTGGAGCAGGTAAAGGCAACTCTGGATCTCGAAACCGTGTCCGTCACTCTGGATGCAGGAGGCGTCATCCTGGAGGTGAATGCTCAGTTCGAGAAAGAGTTGGGATTCACCCAGGCTGAATTGTCCGGGCGTACCCTGCGTGAGTTCAGTCCCTCTGAACTGCAGGGCGACGTCCATCAGCGGCGCGCATTGGATGCAATCGCCGAAGGCAAGCATTACAGCGGTACCTTGCGCCTGTGCAGCCACGACGGTCGACACGTCTGGCTACGAGCAATGGTTATACCTTTCGCGGGTGAGAGTGGGCGTGTCGAACGGATCGTTATGTATTCCAGCGTGCTCACAAGAACCATTGAAGCCTCAAGGGAGAACGAAGCGCTGGTGGGAGCGTTGATGCGCTCCACTGCCGTTATCGAGTTCTCCCTGGACGGAGTCGTGCTGACAGCCAATCAGAATTTTCTGAGCGCTATGGGCTATACGCTTCCCCAAATCCTGGGCAAGCACCACCGAATCTTTTGCGTGCCATCCGACGCTCAGTCAGAGGAATACGATCGGTTTTGGCAGACCCTTAGACAGGCATCCTATGTCGCCGGCAGGTTCTGCCGAGTGGATAAATTCGGCAACGAGGTATGGCTGGAGGCTTCCTACAACCCAATCGTGGATGCCAATGGCAAGCTGTACAAAATTGCCAAGTTAGCCACCGTTATTACCGACCAGGTCATCCGCGAGCGCGCTGTCTCCGAGGCGGCCGGCATGGCCCACGGCACCTCGGTTCGAACCAATACCAGCGCACAGCAAGGTCGCGAAGTCATTCAGAACACCGTCACGACCCTCAATACGCTTTCTGCCTTGATGGAGGATGCGGCCCATGGCATCGAAGCACTGGATGCCCAGAGCCAGGAAATCGGCACCATTGTCAAAACCATCGGCAGCATCGCGGACCAGACCAACCTGTTGGCCTTGAACGCGGCGATCGAAGCGGCACGTGCCGGGGAGCAGGGCAGGGGATTCGCTGTGGTCGCCGACGAGGTGAGGAACCTGGCCCTTCGAACCACTAAAGCGACGGCGGAAATCTTCGAGGTCGTGAAAAACAACCAGGTTCTGGCGTCCAGTGCGGTGACCTTGATTGGCAAAAGCAAGCAGCAGGCCGGGGCGGCGCTGGATTTGGCCAGTGAGGCGGACGAGGTGATCAAGGACATTCAGCAAGGTGCCAACAGTGTCGTGGTTGCCGTTGAGCAGTTCTCGGGTCAAGCCGGACAGTAATGACTGTTGCAATGGGTCATGTCTGCACGTCTCAATGACCCCCAGTTAATGCGCGATCCAGGTGATCCTTGTGCTCGATGATCTCAAGCAATCCATAAACGATCTGCATAAGGTCGACCGGCCCAGACTGGAAGATGAGTGTGACGCGCTGCTCACTCGGATCGAGCAGGGACGAACAGAAGGGACTCTGACTGGCGAGCAGGCCACGCAGCTGTTCTATGATGTCCGTAACGAACGTTCAAGGTGCTTTCGCAGCGGAAGTCAGCGTCGCATGGGCAACCCCTCGGCCAATGTCCCATCGCGCGACTCAGTGGGCATGAGCCGCATGCTTATTTGAAAGATGTTTTCAAAGGGTTGCTCGAACCGAATCAAGCCACCTGGCCCGCGCTTTCAATCTCCCGCGCATGCCCCTT
This sequence comes from Pseudomonas sp. W5-01, assembly GCF_046540435.1. Classification (NCBI taxonomy): domain Bacteria; kingdom Pseudomonadati; phylum Pseudomonadota; class Gammaproteobacteria; order Pseudomonadales; family Pseudomonadaceae; genus Pseudomonas; species Pseudomonas sp. W5-01. The sequence goes on along the minus strand of NZ_JAXCIP010000005.1, from coordinate 374,195 downwards.
CGCGGTCTTGCCCGCCTGCTGCACGGCCCACTTCATGAATTCCGCAATCGCCCACTCTTCGCGCCGTTCTTTCGCGCAGTACACGAAATAGTCGAACTTGAGCTCCGCCGTCGCGTTGGTGACTTGCACCAGGCGTTTACTTTGCAGGGCTTCGGAGGCAAAGACGCTGTTGACCAGTGCAATGCCTTGACCCGCACAGGCCGCACTTATCAACAGGGACTCATCGCCATAACTGGAGCCCTGAATCATCTTGCGATTGCTCATGCCGAACGCGTTCATCCAGACTTTCCAGTAGTTGCGCTCGGTGTCCTGCAGCAGCGGGAAGGTCAGGCAATCCTGCGGGCTCTCGATGTTGCGCTGGGTGCTGAGCAGGCGTGGGCTGCACACGGGTATCAGGTAGGACGACCACAAATGCGTGGCGTGGTTTTCGCAACTGGCTGCCGTTTCACGCTGAATGCAGATGTCCACGTGGCCGTGCTTGAGCTCGGAAAGACCATTACAGATCTGAATCGAGATTTCGACGTTGGGGCAGCGCTCCTTGAAGCCGCTCAGTGCCGGGATCAGCCACGAACTTGCGATGGTGGACGTTGTGCTGATGACCAGACGCGTCTGACGTGGCGCCTTGAGTGCAGCGCGCGACCAGGCTTTTTCGATCACGTCGAAAGTGCCGGCGAGTTCGTCAAACAGACTGCGTCCGCAAGGGGTGAGCTGGATGCCCTTGGCGTCTCGCTCGAACAGGCGCCTGCCAATCTGGTCTTCCAGCCCTTTGATCTGCTGACTGATGGCCGCCGGTGACACGCACAGCTGATCCGCTGCACGTTTCATGCTTCCGGCCTTGCATACCTCAACGAACGTGCGGAGGGCTATCAACGGGATCGCTCTGCTCATCCTGCATACCTCGTCGTGAGAATGCTGCCCGTGCGCCAGGTGACGGAAAAGCGTCTTGAAGTTGCCATCGGATGAATCCCAAAAGGGTGTTTATCACCCGGCATTGGATATTGTCAGGCGCAGCCGGGCCCGGGCGGGTGCATACCCGGCGTGGAAGTCAATTGTGGATAATGTGTTTTCAGGTGGTTGCGGCGCTGTCCCGAGCGACCGGTACCGGCTTCGGCTTGCTTTGGCTCAGCACGAACCAGACCGCCAGGCAGATAAGGCCGCCGCCGTAAAGGTGTCCCGCAGAAACCTTTTCACCGAGGAACATCACTCCCCACAGGACGCCGAACGGCGGAATGAGGAAGGTGACGGTCAGCGAACGCACCGGGCCGATATCAGCGATCAGACGGAAGTACAGAATGTAAGCGCACGCCGTGCACACGAAACCAACGGCTGCCAGGGACAGCCAAACGGTCGAGTCGCCCCACGTGGCCGGCGGGTTGACCGTCGCGGAGACGGCGAAGAAGGGCAGCAGGAACAGCGTCGCGCCGATCTGGCTGCCGAAGGCTACGAGCTTGGCGTCCAGTCCTCCCCGGTCGCCGATCCACCGACGGGTCATGAATCCTGCGGCGCCATAGCAACTGGTCGCGACCAGGCAAGCGAGTGCGCCCATGACCACCGACGTGGTGAAAGTCACCGGACCTGTCGTGGTCAGTAACGTTATCCCCAGCAAACCGAGAAACACGCCGACGGCTTTTTTGGGTGTCAGCGAATCATTGAAAAACACAGCGCCAATTAACACGCCCATCAATGGCGTGGTCGCGTTCAGGATGGCGGAATAACCCGCGGGTAATAACAGGGCCGCCATGCTGTACATCAAAAAGGGAATGCCGGAATTGATAATGCCGAGGATCAAGGTGGATTTAAACTTGCCGTTGAACTCATGGCGGGTTCTGAAGATGGTCAGAATAACCATTAACCCGATGGCGCCAAGCAACACCCGAAAGAAGGCGGTCGGCAACGCACCCAGTACCGGGGCGGCAACGCGCATGAAGAGAAAACTGGCGCCCCAGATGGCGGCCAGAACGATCAGTCGAACACAGTCGGACACTTTCATCGTGTTTCCTTTCTTGATCCCTATCACTGATACGCCGACCGAAACGTTGTTGATTGACGCTCGTCGAGTTCGGGTGTGATGATTTGAGCAGTGTCTGAAGTGGTGCTCAAGCGAGCTTTTCTTAAGCACATTAGATTTTCTTAACCGAGGTCAGGCATGAAATTCCCGCCCCTGCACGCGCTGTTGTGTTTTGAAGCGACGGGGCGCCACGCCAGCATGAAAGGCGCGGCCGGTGAGCTGTTTGTGACCCCTGCGGCCATTAGCCAACAGATCGCCAAGCTCGAAAAAGCCGTTGGCGTCACGCTGTTCATCCGCAACACCAAACGCCTGGAGCTGACTGCCGAGGGCAAGATCTACCTGCGGGCCATTCGTCCCGCGCTCGGGCAGATATCCGACGCCACCCAGCGTCTGATGAGCGACAACGGCCCCAATACGATCACCGTTAGCTGCACCAGCGGCTTTGCCATGCAGTGGCTGCTGCCCCGGCTGCCTGATTTTCAAGCCATCTGCCCCGGCATCGAGGTGCTGATCAGCACCACCAATCGGCTGGTTGATTTGCTCGGCGACGGCGTTGACTTCGCCGTGCGCCATGGCCTCGGCCGTTATCCCGGTCTGGAAGTGGAGATGCTGATCAACGACCGACTGCAGCCTGTCTGCAGCCCTTCCTTGCTGCCGGACTCCCGGTACCTGTCGTCCCCCATCGACCTGAAAAGCTACACCCTGTTGCACGACGAACACCGCGAAGACTGGGCGTTATGGCTCCGTGCGGTGGGTATCGAAGACGGCGAGGCCGCCGTTCACAAGGGCTCGGTTTTCGTGGATTCCAACGGGGTCATCGAGGCTGCCCTGGCGGGGATGGGCATTGCGCTGGTGCGCCGTTCGCTGATTCGAGAAGAGCTGGCGTCCGGCCGATTGGTCGTGCCGTTTCGCGCGACGATCGACACGCCGATTGCCTATTACCTGGTTTACGACGAGACGGCCATTCTCCCCAAGTCCAGCAAGCAGTTTCGTGACTGGCTAGTGTCCCAGGCCACCGTCAGTCAGCGTGAATTCACCACGCGATAGTTTGCGTTCACGTTCCCCGACACAGTGTTGATTAGTTATCAGGGCAGTTAAGTCCTGCTTCAGTGTCCGTGGGTGATACACCCGTACGGGTAAAACTGATCAACGTGTTGATTATAAAAACAATTAAGCCTAGACCCGTTAAGTCAGACTTAACCGCTGATTGCGGATTTCTAGTTTGCCCCGCCACTCACTTTTCTTCAGTTTATTCCTTAGCTAATACGCGCCCGTCAGCTCAGCCTGGCGCCGATAAAACAGCGAGCAGGATGCTCCGGCTGAAGGAAAACCCATGACTGATTTCGATATTTTTCGTCCCATGGCGTGGGACAAACTGGTTCATGAATATGACCTGGATGGCGCAAGGCTGCTGCCGTGGAATGGCTATCCGACGCCCATCGGCGGCGGCTGGTGTGTCGTGCGGCCCCACACCAAATCCTTGTCCCACACGCAGATAGACCAGGAATTCTTTATCGGCATCAAAGGGACCGCACAGCTGATCGTCGGGGATCGAACGTACCCGTTCACCATGGGCGACATTGCTGCCATTCCCAAACACACCGATCACTATGTATTCAACGACACTGACGAAGACTTCCACTTCTACGTCGTATGGTGGGATCGCGATTCCGCCAACCGCTTTCTCGATGAAGATGCCCGGCAGGCCGTGGCCGCCAATGAGTTTGCCCTGCACAAAGCGACGGTTCATGACGTGTCCGATCAGAGGGCGTCGTGATGGGCAAGTTGCTGGTTACGATCACGCCGCCGACCCCCAATGGTGATTTACACATTGGTCATATGGCGGGGCCTTTTCTGGCAGCGGACATCTATACGCGAGCCCAACGCCAACGCGGCCACGACTGCACTCTCGTCTCATACTCTGATGACTATCAGTCCTACATGCTGCGGCGAGGAATCGAGCTGGACCAAGCGCCTCAAACACTGGCGCTGGAGAACACTGACAAGATCAACGACACGCTCGAGAAGATGGGCATCGAGGTGGATTTCTGGATGCGCCCGTTCGGCAACAGTTACTTCAAGAACGCCGTGGAGGAGATGTACGAGTACGCGGTGAAGGCGGGGGCCATTTACAAAAAAGTCAGCCCGGAACCGTATTGCGAGCACTGTGATAAGTGGGGCTACGAAGCCTTCGGGCGGGGCAATTGTGATCACTGTGGCTCGGACTCGGATGCCAGCCAGTGCGAAGAATGCGCCCATACCCCCAATGCCTCGAAGATGAGCAACTTCCGCTGCAAATTATGCGCGGCGCCTATGATCTGGCGGCCGATAGAGCGTGAGTTTCTGGCGCTGTCGAACTTCCGTAACCACCTCAAAAGCACATTCGAACATGCGCCGCTGCGGCCTTTCATTCGCCGCTTTCTGGAGGAAGAATTCGACATCGGCCCGGCGGACTGGGGCATAACCCGTCCCTACGACGGCGGACTGGATCTCAAGCCCGATGGCAGCCGGCGCATACACACCTGGGTCATGGGCCTGTCCGGTTACATGGCGGCCTTCCGCGAATACCTCAATGAACACAAGCTTGCGCCGTGGGAGTACGACGAATACTGCCGCTCCGGCAAAGGCCGGCTGGTGCACTTTCTGGGTTACGACTGCGCCTTTAGCCACATGATGGTTTACCCTTCGCTGCTGCAGACCATGCACGGCTATCGCCTGCGCCAGACCTTCTACACCAACCAGTTTCTGACCTTGAACGGCAAGAACCTTTCCACCAGCCGCAACTATGCGATCTGGGCGCGGGACCTGGTGGCAGACGCCTGCACCGACAGCGCACGCTTCTATCTGGCGCTGATCGCGCCGGAGCAGGACACGGATGATTTCGATGTCGAGAAGTTCTCCGCCTGGCGTGAGCAAACCTTCAACGAGGTGCTGGTCAAGCTGGCCGCCCAGGCCGAGCGCGAACGGGTGGACGGCGACAGCCTGAAAGTCAGTGCGGCGGACGCGGCGGCCCTCAAGATTCTGGTTGCGCGCTGGTTCGAAGTGACGTCGGTGGATCACTTCAGCATGAAGGGCCTCGCGGTGCTGCTGTCGGACATCATCAACGCCGCCCGTGATCGGCAGACCCTCGGCAAGCGGATTCTGCCGTACATGGCCCTGATCGGTGCCATCGGCGCACCCGTGTTCCCGGACTTGGCGAAACAGATCCTGCGCTATTGCCGTTTTACTGAAAACGAAGTCCTGCAGCAGCTGGTGTATGTCAGTGCGGTCGAGTACGAAATCTGACCGAGAGGCGGGCGACGACGATGAAAACTTCATTTGATGTGATCGTGATCGGAGCCGGCATCATGGGCGCTTCGATCGCAGCGGCACTGGTTGAAAGCGGCCTCGATGTGGCGCTGATGGAGAAAGGCATCGCTGGCGCCCAGGGCGCAACGCGGGACACGGGCGGCATCGTTCGCGGTCTGGAGCTGGACGCCACGTTGCGTCCCTTGACTCGCCGCGGATCACTTTACGGCAATCCAGGCATCGTCCACGGCCTCTATGAGAGCGCACTGAATCGCAGTGGCGTCGCTTACATCGCCAGCGCCGAAGTGTGTGGGCAATACCTGGAAGCGGTGGACAGCGATGGCTGCGAAAGCATTGAGCTGCACGCGTCTGTCGACGCGCTGGATAACGGGCGTTTCTCGCCGTTTTGTGTCGGCGAATGCCTGCTTATCGAACGCAATGGCGGCACGGTCGATGCTCGCGTCGCGGTGTCGAATCTATGCCGCTACGTCAGTGAAAAAGCGACGTACCTCGATCACCTGGCCGTCGACCGCTGCGTCGAACTGGACGGCTATGTTCAGGTTCATGCCGGCAAGCTGTGCCTGGAAGCGACATGGGTCGTCGATGCCTGCGGTGCCAGTGGCCCGATGCCCCGGCCGCACAACGCCGTGCACGCGCGGACGATTCCGTTCACGCGCTTCGGCTGCGACCAGGCCCCGAGCATGCCGATCATTACTCACCACCTGAATACCTACCTGCTCCCGCTGGGACGCAATCTCGTGCAAGTGGGCGGCCAGCGGCGCCAGCGCGCAGAACATGCGGATCAGCTGAACATGGCGCCGCTGGATAACGAGCAAGACGTCATGGACCGAGTGTCTCGTCTCGGCTACGACAGGCACCACAGTCTGCCGGTGGTCACGCAGGTGGGCTGGGACGCGTACACCGAAGACGGCCGCCCCGTGATTGGCCGTTCCAGCGCTAAGAGCCACCTGTTTCTCGCCACCGGGTTTTGCGGCATCGGCTTCAAAATGGCACCGAATGTTGCCGAGATGCTGGCGCTCGAGCTGGGTGGTTTGATGTCCGGTGTGTCGATGGACGAGGCTTACCGATCGGTCATGGAAGCGTTCCGCCCTTCGCGGTTCGCCGAGGTGGCGTTGTCATGATGCGCCTGGGTATCTGCGCGGCACTCGACGTTGGCACCACGCTGCACGCGCGCGGTTTCTTGCGCAGCGTGTACCTGTCCAGCCACCTGTTCCCCCATGTGCGACGCGCGCGACATTTTTACTTTGATGACGGCGCGAGCGCGGAGGGCGGCCGTGCGGCGGCAAGGCATTTCATCGACGCGAAGGTGGATGCTGTGATTGGTCACTTCGCCTCGGACTCTGCCGCCGCTGCGGCAGAAAGTTATGCACAGGCCGGCATTCCGCTGATCTTGCCAGCATCCACCTGTGCAGCGTTGACCGGCGTTGGGAAAACCACGTTTCGCCTTTGCGCCTCTGATCGACTCTTGGCAACGCGCCTGATCGAATTCGCCGAATCTGAAGGGCTGCGCCGCCTCGCTGTGTTCACTGATCCGAGCCTGCACGGGCGCCAGCAGATGCACGAACTTCACGCAGCGGCGACGTTATCCACAGTCGATCTGGTGGGCGATGTGAATAACGCCGACGCCCTGGTTTTCTGCGGGCGATTGAAAGCAAGCCGGCAGTTCCTTGTGGGTAACCGTGCTGTTGGCTGTGGATTGCCGATCTTCTTCACCGACGATGCCGCGTCTCCTGCGCTGGTGGATGGAATGGCGCAAACCGGCACGGTGTACGTCATCAGCTTTCCGATCGCGGGCGACTTGGCCGAGGCGCAGTCATTCGATGCGACTTATCAACAGATCTATTTCGAACAGGCGCCGGTATACGCCGTCGAGACGCTTGCAGCGTTTGCCCTGGTGGACCGAGCCGCCGCTGATGAGCGCGGACTGCTGGACGCACTGCGCCTTGATCACTTTGCCACACCTGCCGGCCCGGTCAGTTTCAGCGACGGGGAGAACGATTACGCCCGGGTGTCGCTGTGGGTCTACACCGACGAGCACGTCCATGAGCGGCGGCTGCTGTGTTGAAGCGGCCTGCCCAAAAGCTCGCCACATCTTTTGCAACTTTCAGGAAGAATGACCATGACCCAGTATGAAATCGAAGGTGTGCGTGAAACGCTGGACGTCGTCTCGATCGGCTTCGGCCCGGCCGGTATCGCACTGGCCTGTGCGCTGGAGGATGAGGCGGAAGATTGCGGCCGAAAGCCTTTCCAGCGCGTGCGCTTCTTCGAAAAAGGGCGTGATTCAACCTGGCATGGCGCGTTTCTGCTGGCGGGCACCGACATCAACCACCATGTCTTTCGAGACCTGGTGACGCCGCGCAATCCGCGCAGCCGCTTTTCCTTCGCCATGTACCTGAAGGAAAAGGGTCGTCTGCATAAATTCGGCTTGCTCGGGCGTCCGGCCAGCCGGGTGGAATGGTCTGACTACATCGCCTGGGTCGCCGCACAACTCAAGGACTACGTTGCCTACGACGAAGGCGTGCTCGACGTGTTGCCGGTGGCGGAAAAGGGCATCTTGAAGGGCGTTGATGTCGTCACTGCAAAAGGCACCTATCGCACCAAGCGGCTGGTGCTTTCCCACGGCAGCCTGCCCCGGATACCGGAGCCGTTCAGCGCGCATCTCGGCGGTCGTGTCTTTCACACGTCCCGGTACCTGAAAAACATCCACCTCGGCGGCGGTCCCATCGCGCAGCGGTGGCTGGTGCTGGGCTCGGGTCAAAGCGCGGGGGAGGCGGTCACCCACCTGCTCGGCGCCGCGCCCACCACGCAGGTGCATTCGGTGCACCGCGGCGTGGGTTTCAAGGTGGGTCAACTGGGGCAGTTTCCCAACATGGCGTTTCTGCCGGAGCACATCGACTATTTCCACGACCTTGAGCCCGGCAGACGCAGCCGGGTATTCGAAGAGATCCGGTCGACCAATTACGCAGGCATCGATGTCGACGAGAGTCAGGCGTTTTACTCCTTCCTGTACGAAGGCGAGGTGACGGGACACCGACGTCTGAATCTGCATGCGTGGTCCGAAGTGACTTCGGTGGAAAAAGTGGGCGATGCCTATTCGGTGGTGCTGCGTGACAGCAATACTGGTGTTGAAACTGTGCTGTATGTCGACGGCATTGTCCTGGGTACCGGCTACGAGCAGCTCGCCGTGCCACCGCTGCTGACCCTGCTGCAACCCTGGCTGGTCCGCGATGAGGACGGCACGCTGGCGGTCGACCGTTATTACCGGGTTGCCCTGCAGCACAGCGAGGGCGTGCAGATTTTGGCGAACGGCACATCGGAAAAAACCCACGGCATCAGCGACGCCCAGTCGTTTTCCATGGTTGCCTTACGGGCGCAGCACCTGACCGATGCGCTGCTGGCGACCCAACCCCGGCAGCACGCGCCGCGGGTGACCATGCCGGGCTACACCCGGCCCGCACCCGTCGAGGCGCGGCCATGAATTTCATCTCCCACATCGTCGGCGATTCGAACTTCGTCAGGGTAAAAGGCCTGGGTTTTGAAAACCTGCATCTGAAGCTCGAGTCCTGCAACCCTGCCGGCTCGATCAAGATGAAGACAGCCATCGGCCTGATCGACTCCTTTACCGAGCGCCGACTTATCCACAAGGACACGGTGCTGATCGAATCTTCGTCCGGAAATCTCGGCGTGGCGCTGGCAATGATCTGCGCCGAGCGCGGCTACACCTTCTGCTGTGTCGTTGACCCCAACACCAACCTGCACAACATCAAGATGATGGAAGCCTTTGGTGCGCAGATCGTTATCGTCACCGAGCGCGATGACAACGACGGCTATCTGGGCACGCGCATTCGTTACATTCGCGATGCCGTAGCCCGCGATCCCCGGCATCTGTGGCTTAACCAGTACAGCAATCCGGCCAACGCCAAGACCCATGAACACACCACGGCGCGGTCGATTCATATCGCCTTTCCGGCATTGGATTACTTGGTGGTCGGCGCCGGAACGACCGGCACCTTGATGGGCTGTGTGCAGTATTTCCGCAAGCATTCGCCGCGCACCAAGATCATCGCGGTAGACAGCGTTGGTTCGGTGACTTTCGGTCAGGCGACCGGCCCGCGCTTCATTCCAGGACTCGGCTCCAGCCAGACGCCGCCGATCTTCCGCGCCCACCACCTGCACAAGCAGCAAGTGGTGGATGAGCGCGCCACCGTCGCCATGTGTCGCTGGCTGGCGAAATCCAATGGCGTGCTGGCGGGCGGTTCTACCGGGACAGTGGTGGCCGGGCTGGCAGCACCCTCGCTGGGAATTCCCAAAGACGCCGTTGTCGTGGCGATATCACCGGACGCCGGCGAGCGCTATCTGGAGACCATCTACAACGATGAGTGGGTCATGCAGAAGTTCGGGCGCGCAGAGTTGACCGCGCTGGGTTCGCAGCCGATCACTCGGTATCTGAAGCAGTACGTTCACACCTTCGAGGGAGAAGCGCTGAATGTCTGACTTCCATGTGATCCCCGGCGCTGTCATCAAAGACATCCTCGACAGCCACGCCCACGACATGGTGCGGCGCATTGAGCAGGTGTATCTGCAGCACCATGACGGCCAGACGCTCAACCCTGACAGCTACTTTCTGCGTTTCCCTCAACAACCTGCCAACCGGATCATCGCGCTGCCAGCGGCGCTGGAGGGAGAGGACGCCGTGGCCGGGATCAAGTGGATCTCCAGCTTCCCCGGCAACGTCGCGCAGCAGAAACCGAGGGCATCAGCCGTGGTCATCCTCAACGACCCTAACACCGGCTATCCCTATGCGTGCCTGGAAGGGGCACAAATCAGCGCGGTGCGCACGGCAGCGTCGGCGGTGTCAGGCGCTTACTGGCTCAACGGTCAGTCACGCAAGGCCGCGTCCGTAGGGTTTATCGGTGCCGGAGTGATTGCCCGCAACATCGCCCGAATGCTCTGCGTCGAAGGGTGGGACATCGGCCACGCCGTTGTGCATGATTTCGACCTAGCGTCTGCGGATGCTCTGACTGGCTTCATCGAAAATACCGACTTATGCACAGCCCGCACCGGGTCATTGGAGGAAGCGCTCGCGGCAAATCTGGTGATCTTCGCCACGACGGCTGGCGAGCCCTACGTCAAACCGCCAATGGCGTTTCGCGCCGGGCAGGTCGTGCTGAACATTTCGTTGCGGGACATCGCGCCGCAGTTGCTGCTGGAGGCGAACAACCTCTGTGACGACATCGAGCACTGTATGAAGGCCAATACATCGCCGCACCTGGCTGAGCAACTCACCGGCGGACGCGCTTTCATGAACGGCACGCTGGCTGGCCTCATCCGCGGCGAGGTCGAGCTTGATCCCGCAAAGCCCTCGATTTTCTCGCCGTTCGGCTTGGGCGTACTCGACCTGGCGCTGAGCAAATTCATCGTTGACACCGCGCAGGCTGACTCCCGTGGCGTGGCTATTGAATCGTTCTTCGGAGAAACCCTGAGATGGAACTGAGCGCAGCGCTGGCGGCCGAAAAGTTATCCCCAGGTGCGGAAAAGCCTGGTATCAGCATCGGTATCGTCGGGTGTGGCTCACGCGGCCTTACGGTGCTGGAGCGTATCTGTGCGCTGGCGGTCAATACGGCCCGGCGCATCGAAGTAAACGTATTTGACCCCCAGGCACCGGGGCCGGGCTTACATGCCGTCGATCAACCTGAATACCTGATGCTCAACACCGTTGCCTCGCAGATCTCGATGTTTCCGGACACGGCCGCACTGGACGGAAAAGTGGGACGCCAAGGACCCGACTTCTACGAATGGTGTCTGCGTTATAAATCTGCAGCACGCAACGTACAGCCCAATGAGTTCCTGCCACGGAGCTGGCTGGGGGAATATCTGGCGTGGACTTACAAGGAAGTCATTCGCAGTCTGCCGACAAACGTGCGCGTCATTCATCATTTTCACGCTGTGGATAACATTGAACATACAGATATGGGCCGGTTTGTTCTGTCCACAGCCGAGGCAGAGCGCTCTGTGGATTGGCTGGCAATCACAGTAGGACATGCGCGTCAGTTGCGGGATGAGCATAGAGAGCTGCCCACAGACCGACACTCTGATTCGCGCGGTGTTGAGTTATCCACAGAAGCGGTTGGCATCGAAGGAGTAGGCTTGACCGCCATGGACGTTGTGGCCGGTCTGACGGTCGGACGCGGAGGCCAATTCAGCAAACGGGCGGAAGGCTTGCACTACGAGCCCAGTGGACAAGAGCCGCGTATCTATTTGTTCTCGCGCAGCGGTCTGCCGTACCGCACACGACCGGACATCGTGCCCCATCGGACTTCGAATGCGGCGCTGATTTTTACACTGTCGGCTGTCGCTGATCTGCGAACGGAAAACCCTGCCGGACTGGATTTCGAGCAGCAGGTCCTTCCGTTGATCAAAGCTGAAATGGTCGCGGAATACTTCGGAATGATCGCCTCTCAAAAGAGCGAATCGGCAGTAAGGATCAAGGCGGAAATTGCGCGAGCGTATGACTCAGGCCAGCTTGAAGCGGTGTCCGCTGAAATGGCATCACGTTTTCAAGCGCCGCCACTGGACGAGGCTGTGTATAACCCCCATGTGCCAAGCATTGACGCATTGGATTATCCCCAGGTCATGCGCGCATTTATTGAAAGCGACATTGCGCAGAGCTGTTTAGGGCTCGATGCAAGCCCTATCAAAGCCGCGATTGAAGTGTGGAGAAGTTGTCGTGAGCAGCTGCGTCGGGTTGTGGATAACCGCGGGCTGACCAGCATTTCACGCAGTGTCTTCTTCGAAAAGTATGCGCCCCATGTCAATAGAATGGTGGCCGGGCCGCAGAAGGAACGTCATCAGGAGCTGCTAGCCTTGGCCGACGCGGGGGTTGTCCACTGGGTGCGACATTCTCAAGTTATCCACAGTGATGACGGAGCACGGACCGCAGTGCTTCTCGCTGGCAATCTGACTGTTCCCTTAAACAGAATTATCAAGGCCCACGTCAGTACCCCCTGTGACGTATCGTCGCTGCCAACGATCCTTCGCTCGTTAAAAAGCAACGGAATTATCCACAGCCTGACCGAAAATGGAGAGGGCGTGCTGGTCGACAGCGAAGGCAAAGCACAGCCCAATCTGTGGATAACCGGCCCTCTGGTCGAAGGCTCGACGTATTACAACCATTACGTCCCATCTTCGGGCAGCTACTCCCGAGCCTTCGTCGACGCCGACCGAATCGCCCGCGAGATGTTGGGGTTGAATGTGGAAGTCAGGGCAATAGTTTGAGCGCCGTCTTCGCAGTAACAGCGACTAACCGTGAAAAGAGGCCTTGATTCAATAAACCCATGTCCATATAGTTTTTTCACTAGCCACGGGATACGCGGGTGCATGCACCTCCCCCCGAGGACAGACGAAGTAACAAGAACCCCACCTCACGGTGGGGTTTTTTTTGAGGTCGGCATTGTACTTTCGAGCCCTGGGATGCGCGCTGCCTACTGTTCCACGGTTACAAAATTGCTGGCTCATTGATCGGGCTGCTTTCACTTCGCCGCCTTCGCCCCAGGCAAATACTTGCGTCGAATCCGCTCCAGCTCGCCCGATTTGTTCAGACTGTCGATCGCGCTGTTGATCTGCGGCAACCACGAGGCGTATTGCGGCTGGAGCTTGAACACCAGCGGCGCTTCGCTGAGTCGTGCGCCCTGGACGAACTGGCCGGGATCCAGGTCATGGGCCGAAGTTACTTCATCAAAGATGTCGTCGACCATGGCGATGGCATCCACGCGCCTGCTCTGGAGCAACTTGATCAGCGCTTCATCTTGCGATGTTTCCAGCCGGCTCAAACGGCGCTCCTCGATCGCCGGGTCCAGTGCCCGATAGTTGTAGCCCCGAACCATGCCGATCGTGAGGTGCTCCAGTTGTGCGATGGTCTGGCCGCGGGCAGGGTGATTGGCCAGAAAGTACAGGTGCTCTTTGACCGTGGAATAGGGCTTGGAGAACACGTATCGACGTTGCTCCTCGGGGCTGTTCCAGATCAGCGCGTCGGCAAAGTTGATATCGATCTCGCCCTTGCGCAGCATCGCCTGCAGGCGGTTGACCGGGTAGATCACGAAGGTAACGTCAATGTTTGCCAGTTTCATCACGCGCCGCGCGATGTCGATGGAGATCCCTTCCAGGTGACCGTCCTTGTCTTCATAGGCATACGGCTTCGACTGAGCTCCGCCCGCGACGTACGGTTCAGCCACTGCTGGCAGCATGAGCAGCCCAAGCAACCCGCCAACGATGAATCTTCCTCGAAGCCCCATACGTTCCTCCGGCAGTGTGTCTGCCCAAGGTCGTAAAATAGCAGTAAGACATGTCCAGTAAATGTCGTATTGCCACTATCTGGATCTGCAGCACATAAAAAAAACCGCGCTGACAGGTCAGGCGGGTTTGCACAGGTGCGGTCGTCAGGCGTCTGGACTTAGGCGAATGACTTTCGGAAACTCCGTCAGCGTCAGTCGGGCCGAGCAACGCTGGGCATCGCACACCCACTGCTGCGCGGAGTCGGTCATGCCTTTATCCGGCGTTTGCGTATCGAGGATGCGCACCGGTTTATTTTTCATGGCCGCGGCGCTGATGCTGACTTCGTGTTCGCGACCGCTGACCCACGCCACCATAATCCGCTCGCGGCCATTGCTGAATGCCAGTTGGAAGACGCCGTCGGACTGGAGGCTGTTTGCCGGCTCGTAGTTGAAATCAGGCAGATAAGGGCTGATGGCCTTGAGCACCGAATAAGCCGGTTTAGCGCGAAGATCGGCATCAAGCAGGCCGAAGTTGTGCTCCTGCTCGGTGCGGTTGGTGCCATCGTTGATCAGGTCATACCACCACATGCCTTTGACGTTCGGCAGCGTGCGAATGAGGAAGTACGCACGCGCCAGGTACGCAGACTGGCGCTCGGCGCTGACGCCGCAATTGCCATTGTGGCTCGGCCAGCTCATCTCGGTCAGATACAGCGGCACCGGCCTGCCGACCTTGGCGCTGATTCGACGGTCCAGATCTCGCATCCAGCCGACCCAGCTCTCCGGCGTGTTGCGGTAGCTGCCTTCGCAGTGCACATACGGGTGCAGCGAGAGGCCATCGGCGTACTTCATCACCCCTGCAGCCAGGATGCGGTCAACGAAGCCACTCTTGATGCCCATGCTCGTTACGGCACCGGCGAGTACGAGCGCCTGGGGGTTATTCTTGCGAATGATCGGTGCCGCGTCCCTGACCAGCGTCACGTAGTCATTGCTCAAGCGCGGATCGGCCGGGCCGTCCAGGTCCCACTCGTTCCAGACCTCATAGAACCTGACCGGATTGCCCAACTGGCGAGTGAGGTAGTCCACGTATTTCAGGTACGGAATCTTGACCTCAGGCTTGCGGGGCTTGGCGCCGCCCTCATACGAACTGCCGTAGCCGAGAATGACCATCGGGGCAAGATTCAGCCCCTTGGCAGTGCTCAGCCATGCGCGCCACGGCGCAATGATCTGCATCTGACCCCGTACAGGTTCGGCCGTAGACCAGAAGGCGTCATCGCGAATGGACGTGACGCCAGCCGCTTTCGCCATCTGAAGACTGCGCAGCGGTTGCCCGGTGTTATTCATCGAATGGGTGGCAACGCCTACGATAAAAGGCTCGGCCATGGCGACATTGGCAGCGCACAGGGCGGCCATCAGTGCCAGGCCGCTCAGGCCGATGCTGCGAAAGCTCATAGGAGTGCCTCAGTCAACTCAGGCCCGGCAGGCCATTCCACGTGGGCAACTCATGGGACTTTGGGGCCGGCTGTCTAACCCGCGATTTCATGGCCAGCGCATGGCCGATTGCCATGCCCAGGAACATGTTGGCGAGGGTAACTTCCAGCGTATCGGTCGTCCAGCTGACAATGCAGATGCAAAAACCCGTCACCAGCAACGCCTGGCCGTAACGGCTGACGCTGTCGGCCAGGATGAAAAACAACGGGAGGTGCAGGGCGTAGAGAAACAGCCCGACCAGCCCAAACGTCGCCCACAGGTAAACCACGGTGCTGTCGGTAACCATGAAGATGTCGGCGCCGGGAACCGGGAAGGCGGCCACGGCACTGCCAACCAGCCCGAAGCCAACACCGGTGAGCGTTCGATCATCGTCCATCAGCGTCCGAATCACGTTGGGCCAAGTGTTGATCAACCGGTCATAGATAGATGCCAGCGAACTGGTGGCCGAAATTTTGTTGGCATCGAAGTCGGTCATCATCGCCACGAAGGGCAGCGACATGCCGAGTACGACCGCGACAACGATGGTCGCCCGTGCTGTCCAGCGAAACCGCAACATCAGCAGCAGGCCGGTACCGCCAATGAACGCCAACGCTGGCGCCTTGCTGGTGGTCAATATCACGCCGGCGAGGCCGATCACGCAGACTGCCAACCCGAGCAACTTCGAGCGCAGGGTCGCCATCAGGTACAGGCTGAGAACCGAGATGATGATGGCCAGTGAGCTGGAGATTCGCGCGAATCCAGCCGGGCGGTCCATGTCTTCGGAGGTCCATGCGGTGTTGGCGCTCAGCTCGGTGCCGCCGACGGTGTAGCTGTAGCCCTTCCACGGCAGACTGACGTACCGGTCGAGGGCAATCCCGCCCAGCGAAGCCAGCAGGCACAAGGCAATCGCCCACATGAACAGGCGCTTGTGGCGAATGATCTGGTCACCGCAGGCGATCCCGAACAGCAGCGGGCTGATCCCGTACAGCGCAAATGCGAAGTTCCCGGCCTGGGCGCCATTCAGCGCTGCCCATCCCGCCGACAGCAACAGCACCAGCAGGCTCAGCCAGACCCCCGGCCCGGCTTTGAAGCTGCGCAGCTCCAGTGCGAAGAACAGCAGACACGCGACCTTCGGGGCATAGAGCAATACGGAAATGCCTGCCTGATCCAGATAGAAACGCAGAGCCCCGTTGAAGGTCTCGACCAGCATCAGGCTGATCGCAACCAGCACGATCGCCGTGGATTTATCGAATGACAGCAAAGAAGGTTTTTCAACGTAAGCGGGGGAAGTCGACATCATGTGCAGCCCCTCGGGAGCATTTGTACGTGTGATAAGCGTCAGCGTGCGAGCAGGCCGCCGGGCGGAAAAGCTACTGCCCAGAGGAGCGGCAATGGCCGTCGATGGCATGCAATCGCGATGATTTTTGGGAGTCGCAGCGGGGGAGGAGAAGGGCGTTTCGGTCCCCTCGCAAACGGCACGACAGGGATATATCAGCCGCAGATCGGGGGGCTGTCAATCAATTAGTCAAATTTACGGACATATTTAGTGGTGGCTAAATATCATAAATCGTAAGCCATTGATTCTTCTAGCGGATAGAAAATTGACGCTGTTAAAAAGAGAAGAAATCCCGGTATGGCGACGGCTTTCTATGACTCATTTTCGTTACAAGTGCGACGCATTCACCGCTGAATATTCAGCGGCGAATACGCCGTCTTGCGAGCAAGCTGAATGCCGCTACGCCATTAGCTGATCACACTCAGGTGTAGCGGCGCTTGTCCGGTGCGGGAGGGAAATACTGATACAGCCAGGTTTCACTCAGCGTGCGGTCACCGGTTTTGATGAACATGCGCATCTCCACCGGCTCCACGGAGTCGCTGGTCGGGTACCAGTCGAACGTCACGCGGAAACCCTTGATGTCGGGCAGTACCAGCACATTGAAATCCTGGATTTTGCCGTGGGACACGGTGACCACCGGCTCGATGCCCGAACCTTCCGGCAGTCGGTCCAGCCCGCCGCCGTTGAAGTCCACGGCAAAGCGCCGCGCCCAGACTTCCGGGTAGTGTTCGCCCGGCGCCCAGCCTTCGATAAACCCGCCCATGCCTGAACGCGTCGCGTGCACTTGAGCCAGTGGTGTGCTGACCGGAGGCAGCGGGCTCCAGTAAAGCTTGTAGCCATAATTCATCGACATGCCGGCCTTGACCGGCACTTTCGGGTTCCAGAACGCGACGATGTTATCCAGGGTTTCACCCGTGGTCGGCAGTTCCAGCAAATCGATTGAGCCCTCGCCCCAGGCCGTCGTCGGTTCGACCCACAGGCTCGGCCTGCGGTGGTACCAGTCCACGGTGTCCTGGTAGGTCTTGAAGTCATGGTCGGTCTGCACCAGGCCAAAGCCTTTCGGGTCTTTGTCGGCAAAGGCGTTGAACTGGATCTTGGCCGGATTATTGAGCGGGCGGCAGATCCATTCGCCATTGCCGCGCCACATCGCCAGCCGGTCGGAGTCGTGGATTTCCGGGTGAAGGGTGTCGCACATGCGGCGCTCGTGTGTGCCGCAGCTGAACATGCTGGTCATGGTCGCAATGCCCAACTGCTCGATGTCGGCTCGGGCATTGATGTGCGCATCGATGTCCATCACCACGCGGTCGGCCTGGCAATCGATGTCGAAGCGGTACGCGCCCGTCGCGCTGGGAGAGTCCAGCAGCGCGTAGACCACAAAGCGAGTGGCGTCTTTGGTCGGTTTCTCGAACCAGAATTGCGTGAAGTCAGGGAATTCTTCGGGGCGATGGGCGTAGGTGTCGATCGCCAGACCCCGGGCGGAAAGACCGTATTGCTTGTTGCTGTCGATGGCGCGGAAGTAACTGGCGCCCAGGAATGACAGAACGTCGTTGATGGCGATCTCGGGGGCTTTGAACAGCTTGAACCCGGCAAAGCCCAGGTCGCCCTTGAGCTGACTCTGGTCGATGCGACTGGCTTCGTAGTTGAACAGCTCAGGGCGGAAATGCACTTCACGCGCCTGCTGGGTCGCCGGGTCGACGCTGTACATGCGCACCGGCGTCTTGAACCCTGCGCCGACGTGGAAGAAATGCACGTCCAGCTGGCCTTTCACGTCGTTCCACAGTGAGTGACCGGCGTCGTACTTGATCGCATTGAACTGCTGAGGCGTCATGTTCGCCAGGGTAGGCGGCAGGTTCTGCTTGGTGCTGACGTAAGGCTTGCCGGCCATCTGTTTGGCGTTGTCCTGCAAGGTCTTGAAGTCAAAGTGTTCGATGTCGCCATCGGCCGCCGCAGCCAGCGCGCGTGCCGCATAAAGACCTGAGGCGGGCAGCGCGCTATAGGCTGCCAGCGCCATGGACGCTTTCAAGAGATTCCTGCGATTCATATGGTGAAGCCTCTGAAGATGCTGTGCCTTCCTGCACAAAAAAGTGCGCTTTCCCAATCCTTGCTGAACGCAAATTACCAACAAACAGATAACAATCTCGGCATCTTGTTCGCGCACCGGGGAAAAAATCGTTTCAGGGCACAACTTGTTTTGCTTCAGCGTCTTGCTCGCGCGGCCGATTTTGGCCGCGCACTTCAAGCCTGCGTGGTATGTCCCCCTACGGCCATTGCCGCTTGGCGCAGCGCCTCGGACCTTGTCGGATGGGGGTGGCAGGTCATGGCGATGTCTTCAGCAGAGGCCGCGAACTCCATCGCCACGCAGTACTCGGCGATCATCTCGCTGACGCTTGGGCCGACGAGGTGTACGCCAAGAATCTCGTCGGTGCGCTCATCCGCCAGCACTTTCGCGAAGCCGTCCGTTTCGTGATTGACCCTGGCGCGGCTGTTGGCGCTGAACGGGAATTTGCCGACTTTGTAAGCGCGACCTTCCTCCTTCAGTTGCTCTTCCGTCTTGCCGACGCTGGCCAGTTCGGGCTGGGTGTAGATGACATTGGGGATCAGGTTGTAATTCAGCTCACCCTTCTTGCCAACAATGCGCTCGACACACACGCCGGCTTCGTCCTCCGCCTTGTGTGCAAGCATCGCGCCGGACGTGACGTCGCCAATCACCCAGATGCCCTCCACCGCCGTGCGATGCCCCGTGTTGGGCAGGACGCCGCGCTTGTCTACTTCCAGCCCGACGGTTTCCAGGCTCAGTCCTTTCGTCACCGGGCGACGGCCGATGGACACCAGCACGTAGTCCGCTTCGATCTGTTCGGCTTCGCCTCCGGCGGCGGGTTCCACGGTCAGGGTGACGCCGGTTTCCGCGGCGACGGCAGAGGTGACCTTCGAGCCGAGTTTGAACGCCATCCCCTGACGCGACAGTGAGCGATGCAGCGTCTTGCCCGCCTCAAGGTCGGTGCCGTGGGCGACATGGTCGAGAAATTCGACCACCGTCACCTTCGCCCCCAACCGCCGCCAGACCGAGCCCAGCTCGAGACCGATGACCCCCGCGCCAATCACTACCAGATGCTTGGGCACTTCGCTCAACGACAGCGCGCCGGTGGAATCGAGAATACGTTTGTTGTCGATGGTCACGCCTGGCAGGGGCGTCGGCTCGGAGCCGGTGGCGATGATGATGTCCTTGGCGGTCAGCTCGGTTTCGACACCTTCAGCATCGGTGACGATGACCTTGCCGGGCCCGGCGAGGCGGCCCCAACCCTTGATCCACTCAGCCTTGTACTTGCGAAACAGAAACTCGATGCCCTTGGTCAGGCCTATCACGCTTTCAGCCTTTTGCGCCATCATCCGGGTCAGGTTCAGTGTCGGCGTGACCTCGATGCCGAGCTTCTTGAATTCCTCGCCCGTCGCCGCCTCATACAGCTCCGAGGCGTGGAGCAACGATTTCGAGGGAATGCATCCTACGTTCAGGCATGTGCCGCCCAGCGTTTCACGGCCTTCGATGCACGCCACTTTCAGGCCTTTCTGGCCCGCATGGATCGCCGCGTTGTAGCCGCCGGGGCCGCCGCCGATGATGACAACGTCGTAGTGACTCATGAACGTACTCCTCGAGGAATCCAGCAATGGAGGGAAGCGTAGCCGTGTCTGGACAAATGTCGTGCGTCACTTGGACGGCTTAAATGATGGCTGTAATATTTCTCCCCGGGCACTTCAAAGTCAAGTGCGTGGCCCCGCGCTATTCCTCGCGCATCTCGCAGGACCGGCTTTAGCGGCGAAGGCGCCCTCGGTCTGGTCGGGGATGTGAGCCAATGCGACTGCAGTGAATGTTCACCTGTCTGCTGGCTGTCTGACCCCGCATTCAGGGCTGCGCAAATGAATAATCAGACGAAAATTTCACGACTTCTGTTATATCGTAACGCCCTGTGTCAGCGTGGCTGTAAGCAGTGCCACGCAACGCCTGTGAGCGGGCGGGAGGGTTGATGATTACAGCGTTAAACGGGCTTTGGAGTTTCAATGCGGGTTGATCTGGATGATGAGGGCGCTGCACCGTCAAGCCTGCCACGGTTTCAGCGAGCGGCTGTGCAATCGCGGCGTCTTTCACGGCTGACGTATCTGACAGGAGCGGTGGGCGTCATCGGCCTGGTGGTGTCGCTTTTTGTTGACCTCTTTTCTCCCAACTCGCTGTGGACGGCAGTGCTGACCAACAGTGCCGCGAGCCTGCTCGTGCTGGCGGCGGCATTGCAGTCGGCGCACGTGGTCAGCCAGTGGCGCGCCGACGTCATCGCACCCCCTTCCGCAGCGGCTTCTGACGATGAAGCGCTGCTTCACACCGAAGAGCAGGGCTGGTACGACCGCGTGCTCGGCCGCATCAGCGGCGCCGGCACCTCAATGGTCGGCCAGGTTGGATTGCCGGTGTTCTGGCTGGCGGGCTGGACGTTGCTGTCGCTGATCAGTATTGGTCTTATCTGGAACCTTGCTTTGGCAGGCAGCAATGTCGGCCTTGTCGGCAACGTGGTCGGCGGCCTGCTGCTGTTGATCGGGTTTGCGCTGCTGGTGCTGGAGCGGCAATTCAGCAATGAGTCCGAGGCAGGTTGGCCAGAAGCCGAGCAGTTGGCGCAGATCACCAAGGTCGCCATCGGTACGCTGCTGATCACGGCGTTCTGCCTGTTTTTCTCCTCCGTCGATCGCGTATGGCCCGCCCGGCTTGCGGTGTTGATTGGCCTGTTGCCTGGGCTGGTCGCCATCGAGCTACTCATCCGCGCGTTCTTGTCCGTCTTCAGCCCGCGCAATGAGCGTCTAGAGCCGCGCTTGATCGCCAGCAGCTTCGTCGCCGGTCTGTTGCGCTGGCCACCACGCCCACTGCTGGCGCTGCAAAACGAATTGCACAACCGTTTCGGCATCGACCTGCGGCAGATCTGGGCGTTTACCTACATGCGCCGCGCCTTTCTGCCGGTGATGGCGGTCATCGTCGGTTTGGGCTGGTTGCTGAGCGGTGTTCACGAAATTCCCATGCAGGGCCGTGGCGTTTACGAGCGGTTTGGCAAACCGGTTGAAGTCCTGGAGCCCGGTCTGCATGCCGGTTTGCCCTGGCCGTTCGGAACAGTACTGGCGGTGGAAAACGGTGTGGTCCACGAGCTGGCGACCAGCGTCGCGGAGGGGGCGGGCGCAGAGCTGACCCTTGACCCTGCCGAAGGCCCGCCGCCTGCCATTGCCAACCGGTTATGGGACGCCACGCATATCAATGACAAGTCGCAAGTGATCGCCAGCGGCTCCGGTGCCAAGCAGAGCTTCCAGATCGTCAACATGGACGTACGCTTTGTGTATCGCATCGGTTTGACGGACGAGGCCGCACTGGCCGCAACGTACAACAGCGCCGACATCCCCAGTCTGATTCGCAGCACCGCCAGCCGCGTGCTGGTGCACGATTTCGCCTCGCGCACCCTCGATGAATTGCTCGGTGAGCAGCGCAATGATCTGGCGGCTGACATCGGCGATGCCGTACAGCGGGACCTGAAAAAACTCGACAGCGCCGTGGAAATTCTCGCGACCGTGGTCGAGTCGATTCATCCACCAGCCGGCGCAGCCAATGCCTATCACGCGGTCCAGGCCGCACAGATCAGCGCCCAGGCACTCATTGCCCGGGAGCGTGGCGCGGCGGCCGATCAGGCCAATGTGGCGCAATTGCACGCCAGCATGGCCCATGACCAGGCGGCCGCGAGTTCGCGGGAAGTCATGGCAACGGCGCAAGGTGCGGACTTGCGTTTCAGCGCCGAACGACAGGGCTACGCCAAAGCGGGCCAGGCGTTCCTGCTGGAGCAGTACTTCAGTCAGCTGACCCAGGGCCTGACCCACGCCAAATTGCTGGTGCTGGATCATCGGCTCGGTGGCACCAGCGCACCGACCATCGATCTGCGTTCCTTTACCCTCCCGGTCGACCCCGCAGCGTCGACCCCGTCAGCTGAACAGCCCTCGGCTGAATAAGGAGTCGTCTCTTGAGTCTGTTTCATTCCCACGATCACCACGACCATTCCGGTCACGACCACGCAGGCCATGGTCATGGCGGCCACCATCACGGTCATCACCATGGCGAAGCCTCCGGCCCTGCTGTCTTCCCGTGGCGTCGTGCTGCGTTGGCAGCGGTGCTGATTGCCTTCGCGGTCGCGGCGGCGAGTCTGGTGCAGGTGCGCTCCGGAGAGGCGACGGTCATCACGCGCTTCGGCAATCCGGCGCGGGTGCTGCTCGATCCCGGCCTGAGCTGGCGCTGGCCGGCGCCATTCGAAGCGGCGATCCCCGTCGACCTGCGTTTGCGCACCACCTCAAGCGGCTTGCAGGACGTCGGCACCCGTGACGGCCTGCGCATCATCGTTCAGGCGTACGTGGCCTGGCAGGTGCAGGGCGATCCGGACAACGTGAAGCGCTTCATGCGCGCCGTACAAAACCAGCCGGACGAAGCGGCCCGGCAGATCCGCACCTTCGTCGGCTCGGCGCTGGAAACCACCGCCGCGAGTTTTGATCTGTCGAGCCTGATCAACACCGACGCCAATCAGGTGCGCATCGCCGATTTCGAAAACCAGCTGCGTCAGCAGATCGATAAGCAACTGCTGACCACCTACGGGGTTCGCGTCCTGCAAGTGGGTGTTGAACGTCTTACGTTGCCGTCGGTAACCCTCAACGCGACGGTCGACCGCATGCGCGCCGAGCGCGAGACCATCGCCACCGAGCGCACCGCCATCGGCAAACGCGAGGCGGCGCAGATCCGCTCTGCCGCTGAACGCGATGCGCGGATTGTCGAGGCCGACGCAACCGTGAAAGCCGCCGACATCGAAGCGCAATCCCGCGTTGAAGCGGCGCAGATTTACGGTCGCGCCTACGCCGGTTCACCGCAGCTGTACAACTTGCTGCGCTCGCTGGACACCCTCGGCACCGTGGTGGGGCCGAGCACCAAACTGATTCTGCGCACCGATGCTGCGCCGTTCCGTGTCCTCGTGGACGGCCCGCCGACCTTGGATGGCAAGGTTGGAACGCAGCCATGACCGAGCAAGACACGGCGCACATCGAGCGGCCGGTGGTGAACAGTCCATGGCTGCAGGCCAGCCGGCTGGCGTTTTTGGGGCTGTATGTCGTGACCCTGCTGGCAGCGCTCGGCTGGGCTGTCTCCAATGTGCGGGAAATCGACCCACAGAACCGCGCCGTGGTGTTTCGCTTCGGTGAGATGGATCGCGTGCAGAACGCCGGTTTGCTGCTGGCCTGGCCGCAACCGTTTGAGCAAGTGGTGCTGTTGCCTTCTGCTGACCGCGTGATTGAGCGCCATGTCGAAACATTGATGCGTTCACCCACTGCGTTGGCGGCCGACAAGATCACCAGTTTTGCGACGCCGATGAGCGACGCACTGGCAGGTTCGGGTTATCTGCTTACGGGCGACGCCGGTGTCGTACAACTCGACGTGACGGCGTACTACAAAGTGACGGACCCACGGGAGTTCGTGCTCCAAGGCGAACACGTGCTGCCGGCACTGGACCGTCTGGTCAATCGCAGCGCCGTCAGCCTCACGGCGGCGCGGGATCTGGACACCATTCTGGTGGCGCGTCCCGAGCTGGTGGGCTCTGACAGCCAGTCTGCCGAGCGTCGCGAACGCCTGCGCGGCGATCTGGTGCAGGCCATCAATACGCGGCTTGGCGAGCTGACGGCCACTGGTGTGGGTCTGGGCGTTGAAGTCGTGCGTGTCGACGTGCAGTCCAGTCTGCCGGCTGCTGCGGTGAATGCGTTCAACGCGGTGCTGACTGCCAGCCAGCAAGCCGATCAGGCCGTGGCGAACGCGCGCACGGACGCAGAGAAACTCAACCAGACCGCCAATCAGCAGGCCGACCGCACGCTGCAGGTCGCCCATGCCCAAGCGTCTGAACGGCTGGCCAAGGCGCAGACCGACACCGCAGCAGTGACCGGCCTGGCGATGTCGATCCAAAACAAGAGCGATCCCGGATTGCTGCTGCGGATCTACCGCGAGCGGGTGCCGGCCATCCTGAAACAGGCGGGTTCAGTGACCACGGTCGACCCCCGCGACGATTCCCGCCTGATCATTCAGGGAGCTGACAAATGAGTGGCGAAGCCGTACACAACCATTCCCACGACCCTGCTCACCCGCATGCCGAGCCCGACGCGCCCGGCAGCATGCTCACCAGCCGTGAACAGCGAAGCGCAGCCCGACAGTTGACGCTGGCGATGCTTGCCCTCGGCCTGCTCGCGCTGGGGCTGGTGTGGCGATTTTTCTCGCCCGAGCAAGTCGGCGTCAGCCAACTGCTGTTGGGCGTCGCCTCGCTGTTGGTCGCCATCCCGGTGGTCAGCGCCGGCTGGCACAGCTTGCGGTACCCCAGCCTGCACGGCATTACTGACCAATTGATCGCACTGGCCATGCTGGGCGCGTGGGCGACGGGCGATTTGATGACCGCCGCGTTGCTGCCGATCATCATGATTTTCGGCCACGTGCTGGAAGAGCGCAGCGTGATCGGCTCCCAGGAAGCCATTCAGGCATTGGGCCGTCTGACCCGCAGCCACGCCCGGCTGATCGATAAGGATGGCTCCATTTGCGAAGTCGACAACGGTACGCTGGTGGCCGGTGATCGCGTCGAAGTGCGCGCCGGTGACCGTGTCCCGGCCGACGGCTTGGTGGTCTCGGGGCAGGCCAGCCTCGATACGGCGCCCATCACCGGAGAGTCGGTTCCGCTCGAAGCGCGCGCCGGCATGGAAGTCTTCGGCGGTGCGATCAACCTCGACGGGCTGCTGCGCATCGAAGTGACGCGCATTGGCAACGAGTCGACCCTGGGCAAGGTCATCGCACTCATGCAAAGTGCCGAACGCTCCAAACCGCCCATCACTCGCCTGTTGGAAAAGTACGCGGGCAGCTACATGGTGCTGGTGCTGCTGATCGCGGCCGTGACCTGGTTCATCACCAATAACGCCCAGGCCATGCTGGCGGTATTGGTCGCTGCCTGCCCTTGCGCGCTGGTGCTGTCAGCGCCGGCGACAGCCATCGCCGGTATTGCAGTCGCCGCGCGTCACGGCATTTTGATCCGCAGTTCGGCTTTCCTTGAAGAACTGGCCGACCTCACTTCACTGGTCGTCGACAAGACCGGCACGCTGACCTACGGCAGTTTGCGTCTGCAATCGGTTCAGGCTGAGGAGGGCGCGGGCGACGACGTCATTGAGCTGGCGGCAAGCCTGGGCTCGGCGAGCAGTCACCCGGTCAGTCGCGCGCTGGCCACGTTGGTGGGCAAGGATCATCTGCTCCCACTGGACGACATTCGAGAGCGCCAGGGGCTGGGCGTGGTTGCGCAGACCGCGCGGGGTGAAGCTGCGTTGGGGCGGCCTGAGCTGTTCGCGCAGATGGGCATCGCGACCTCGCCGATCCCCGATCACGATGGCCCGATTGCCGGGCTCGCGGTCAATGGCCACTTCCTGGCCTGGCTGCTGCTGGCCGACAGCCTCAAGCCCGAGGCGCGTCAGGCGCTCAGTGAACTGCGCGAACTGGGCATGGGTCGGCAGTTACTGCTGACGGGGGATCGCCAGAGTGTCGCCGACAGCCTCGGTCAGGCGGTCGGCATCAGTGATATCCACGCTCATGCGTTGCCCGAGGACAAGCTGAATCGGGTGCTGAGCGAAATCAAAAAAGGCTTTCGTCCGATGGTCGTCGGCGATGGCATCAACGACTCCCTGGCGCTCAAGGCCGGGGTGGTTGGCGTGGCGATGGGCGCGGGCGGTGCGGATATCGCGCTGGCCTCCGCCGACATCGTGTTGATCGGCAGTGATCTGCGCCGGCTGGGCACCTGTGTGCGGCTGAGCCGTCAGTGTCGCCACACCCTGCAAGTGAACGTGATCATTGGACTGGGCTGGACGCTGGCCATTGTCGCCATGGCGGCTTTCGGTGTGCTGGGTGCCGCAGGCGCCATGATCGCGGCGGTTTTGCATAACCTCAGCACGCTGCTGGTGCTGGGCAACGCCGGGCGACTGCTGCGTTTCCACGAGCCCATCGCGAAGTTTCACAATCCTTCCTAAGCCATATTCCCCGGCGCCTGCATCGAAAGCGCCGGGTTAGAGGGCTCCCCTAAGTATTAAAATTCGCTTGAGCTTTGAAGAACTCTGTTACAAATTAAGTTCAGTCTTGTTCGGGGTGCTCCATTTGCAGGCGTCACATTGGCTCGAATTCTGGGGCACGAGGTTGTACCCGTTGTAGATTCGTCGTCGTTCAAACAAGCCGATCGCCTGACGGCTCCTGATCTGGAGCCGGTTATGGACTACCCTTTTCCATGTAGCTGGATCAGGGGGATTTCATATGCTCGCGCAACTTCCACCGGCGTTACAGAACCTTCATTTGCCGCTGCGTCTCAAGCTCTGGGACGGCAACGAGCTCGACTTGGGAAATGATCCCCGCGTCACGATCGTGGTTAAAGACCCGTCCCTCGTTTCCGATTTCACCCACCCGAGTCTGGGCCTTCTGGGCAGCGCCTTCGTTGAAGGCCGGCTTGAGCTGGAAGGGTCAATCAGCGAAGTGGTCCGGGTGTGCGACGAGCTGACCAAAGCGCTGGTAGACGAGGGCGATGACAATCTCCCGGTGCGCACCGAGCACGACAAGGCCACCGACGCCGCGTCGATTTCCTACCACTACGACCTCTCCAACGACTTCTACCGCTTGTGGCTGGACCGGGAGATGGTCTACTCCTGCGCCTACTTCAAGTCCGGCAACGAGACGCTCGATCAGGCGCAACAGAACAAGTTTCATCACCTGTGCCGCAAGCTGCGCCTCAAACCGGGGGAGTACCTTCTCGACGTGGGTTGTGGCTGGGGAGGGCTTTCCCGCTTTGCCGCGAGTGAGTACGGCGTCCGGGTGTTCGGCATCACGTTAAGCCGTGAGCAACTGGCGCTTGCCCAGGAGCGGGTGCGCGCGGACGGTCTGCAGGACCGTGTCGAACTGCAGCTGCTCGACTACCGGGATCTGCCCAGGGACGGCCGCTTCGACAAGGTCGTCAGCGTTGGCATGTTCGAGCATGTCGGCCACGCCAATCTTGAGCTGTACGCAAAGTGTTTGTTCGGTGCGGTGAAGGAGGGCGGTCTGGTGATGAACCACGGCATCACCGCCAAGCACACCGACGGGCGACCTGTCGGGCGCGGCGCAGGAGATTTTATTGATCGCTATGTGTTTCCCAATGGTGAGCTGCCGCACCTGTCGATGATCACCGGATTCATCAGCGAGGCCGGGCTGGAGGTGGTCGATGTGGAAAGCCTGCGCCTGCACTACGCCAGGACGCTGGAGCACTGGAGCGCCCGTCTGGAGGAGAAGCTCGACCTCGCCGCTACGATGGTGCCGGAGCAGGCACTGAGGATCTTCCGGTTGTACCTGGCTGGTTGTGCGTATGCGTTTTCCAAGGGCTGGATCAATCTGCACCAGATTCTGGCGGTCAAGCCGCATGCGGATGGCAGCCATAATTTGCCGCTGACCAGGGACGATATCTACGCGTAATTGCTAAAACTTGTGGGAGCGAGCTTGCTCGCGAAGACGTCGGTACATCCATCGAATCATCGGCGGTTGAAATACCGTCTTCGTGAGCAAGCTCACTCCCACACTTGGCGTACTGCTCAATCACATCTACAGAATCGGCGAAATCAGCCTGGCAACGCGCATTCCCAACTGCTGAAGGTGATGGGTCTCTTTGCTCTCTTCACTGGAGATTTCGTGGGAGAGGGCGAAGTCGTCGATCAACATGGTTTCGACCTCGCGTGCGAAATCCTCATCCACGGTCAAGAGCATGAGTTCGAAGTTGAGCCGGAACGAACGATTGTCCAGGTTGGCGCTGCCGATCGCCGAGATCGCGTTATCCACCAGCACCACCTTCTGGTGCAGGAAGCCGGGTTTGTAGCGAAAGATGCGAACGCCTGCGCGGACGGCTTCAAACGCAAACAAGCTGGAGGCGGCATAGACCGTGTAGTGATCAGGACGCGACGGCAGCAGCAGGCGCACATCCACGCCGCGCAGGACCGCCAATCTCAGCGCCGCCGACACTGCTTCGTCGGGAATGAAATAGGGTGTGGTGATCCAAACCCGTTCGGTCGCCGCATGAATGGCTTCGACGAAGAACAGCGAGCAGGTTTCCTGCGCATCGGCCGGGCCGCTGGCAAGTAACTGGCACAGTACGCCGTCTTCCGGGTAGCTGTCGGGCAGGATCAGCGGGGGGATTTCACGAGTCGCCCAGAACCAGTCCTCGGCGAACGATTCCTGCAAGCACGCCACGACAGGTCCGACAACGCTAACGTGAGTGTCGCGCCATGGCGCCAGCGGCGGCTTGAGGCCGAGGTACTCATCGCCCACGTTGTGCCCGCCAACGAAGCCTTTGATGCCATCCACCACGACGATCTTGCGGTGGTTACGGAAGTTGATCTGGAAGCGCGTCAGCCAGCCGCCCCGTGTGGCAAAGGCCTTGATCTGAACGCCACCGGCACGCAGTTTGTCGATGTAGCGCGCCGGTAACGCATGGCTGCCGATGCGGTCGTAGAGCACATGAATCGCTACGCCTTCAGCGGCTTTTTCCAGCAACAGCCCTTGCAGTCGGCGACCGAGATCATCGTCATGGATGATGAAAAACTGCACGAACACCACTTCCCGGGCGCTTTTGATGGCCTCGAAAATCGCACCGAATGTTTCATCCCCGTTGATCAACAGCTTCACTTCGTTATTCGCCAGACACGGCATGCGGCCCAGTTTTGGCATCGCGCGCAGCGAGCGATAAGCGTCCGAGCGCCGCGCGGCCACCGCCTCTTCAATCCATGGCTTCCAGTTGAAGTCGGCGATCGCTGTGCGCATCTCGGTGTTCGCCTGACGCCGTGCTTTGATGTAGGCATCGAACGTACTCCGCCCGAAAACAAGGTACGGGAGGAGGGCGACATAAGGGATGAAAATGAGGGGCATCGCCCAGGCAATAGAGCCCTGAGCAGTACGTACGGTGAGTAAGGCGTGGATTGCTGCGACAATGCCCAGCAGGTGAGTGAAACCCAGCAAATAGCCAAAGAAATACGGGCTGTGGTAATCCATGCGCAACCTTGTGCTAGAAGCTTATTGGTGTCTAACAGACCACACTGCACCAGGATTGTCGCTATTTTATTGCGGGTGCAACTGGCTACCCGATCTGCCGTCTAACCGTCATCGTTCAGTGGCTTGCAAGCAGGCCGCATCAAGATGCCCAAGAGTAATAAAGGAACCCGATTCATGAAAAAGCGCGTACTGGCGTTGATGGTTTGTCTGACTGCCCCCTTCGCCCAGGCGCAGGTGTTGCAGCCGGGGCTGTGGGAGTTGAGTTCTAGCAACATGCAGGTCGACGGTCAGCAGATGCCGGACCTGCAGGTGATGCTGTCCCAGCTGCAAATGATGGCGCCGCAGCAGCGCGCGGCCATGGAGCAAATGCTGGAAAAACAAGGCGTTACTCTGGGTGGTAAGGGCGTACGTATTTGCCTGACCCAAGAGCAGGTCAAGAATGAGCAGATCCCGCTGACCGATCCGAAGTCGGGCTGCACCCAGCAGATCACCGAACGTACCGGCGCTACCTGGAAATTCAAGTTCAGCTGCCCTCGCGCTCAAGGCACCGGCACTGCACAGTTCCTGAGTGACCGTGAGTTCAATACCCACGTCATTGGCTCCTTCAACGCTACAGGGCAGCAGCAGAACGGCAGCATGGACACCCGAGCTGTTTGGCTGGGCCAGCAATGCGGAACGGTAAAACCGAGAACCTGATTCACAACGTTCCATAAGCGCCCTGAATTGTCAGGGCGTTTTTGTTGGTGCAGACAGCGGGTCGTGTTCCACGTGGAACATGGTGTTGTTTCACATGAGCTTTTCCGCCTTAGGCGTTGATGAGGCTCACTAAAACCCCGCCGATCTTATAAAAAGCTTCATCTTCGTCCGATAGCCCGGCTGTTATATTGTAACTATCGCCATCCATCTCTGAGCCGGGATGCTCAACGCCATCGGAACGTGCCATGCACCGACGTCAAATGCTGCTCAACATGCTTTTGGCCAGCGCCGCCTTTGCGCTTCCATTCTCAGTCAACGCGACGCAGATCCGAAACGCTCGACTGTGGCGTTCCGATAGCAAGCTGCGTCTGGTGTTCGACCTGAGTGGCCCGGTGCAGTACAAGACCTTCACGCTCAGCGCGCCCGAGCGGATCATCATTGATGTCAGCGGCGCGCGGCTTGAGGGCAACTTCAGTCAGCTGGCGCTGGAAAACACGCCGATCAAGTCCATTCGTTCCGGCCACTTCGGTCAGAGCGATACGCGCATCGTGCTCGACCTGACATCCCCCGTGCAGATCAACAGCTTCCTGCTGGGTCCCGATGGCGCGCAAGGCAACCGGCTGGTTCTTGATCTGGGGCATGACGTACTTGCCCGTCCGCCGGTGCAGTTGGCTGCAGCCGCACCGTTGGCGAAGGAGCCTCTCGCTCAGTCCGCGGGAAGGGACCGTTCCAAGCGCGACATCATGGTGGTCGTCGACGCAGGCCACGGCGGCAAAGACCCTGGCGCCGTCGGCTCGAAGGGTGAGCGGGAGAAAGACGTCGTGCTGTCCATCGCGCAGTTGCTCGCCAAGCGTTTGAAGCGCGAAAAGGGTTTTGATGTGCGCCTGGTTCGCAATGACGACTTCTTCGTTCCGCTGCGCAAGCGCGTGGACGTCGCGCGCAAATACAACGCTGACATGTTCATTTCGGTCCATGCCGACGCAGCGCCTCGTTTGACGGCTTCCGGCGCGTCGGTGTTTGCCTTGTCGGAGAACGGCGCGACCTCCGCGACAGCGCGCTTCATGGCCCAGCGTGAAAACGGCGCCGACCTGATCGGCGCGACCAGCCTGTTGAACCTGAAAGACAAGGATCCGATGCTGGCCGGTGTGATTCTCGACATGTCGATGAACGCCACGATCGCCGCGAGTCTGGATCTGGGTCACACCGTACTGGGCAGCCTGGAAGGGATCACGACGCTGCACCAGAAGCGCGTGGAACAGGCCGGTTTTGCGGTGCTGAAATCACCGGATGTCCCATCGATTCTGGTCGAGACCGGCTTCATCTCCAACAGCCGTGACAGTCAGCGCCTCGTCACCGCGCGTCATCAGCAGGCCGTGGCCGATGGTTTGTTTGATGGCATGAAGCGCTACTTCGAGCGCAATCCGCCAGCAGGGTCATATGTGGCTTGGCGCCAAGCGCAAAAGGCGAATGAGGCGTTGGTCTGACGGACTACGTCATGAGGCAGAATGTACAAGTTCGCTCTCATCAAACTTGACACCACTGCAGATGCACCTGGCTGAACACCCATTGTGGGAGCGCCGAGGAATCGGGGTCACCGACAGCCCATCACTCGGTCGCAGGTAATCTTGGTCCGGCTCCCGCTTGAACTGGACACCCGACTGATCGTCGTCCACCCCACTTTCCGGGTATAACCCACCCACGTCTCGCCGTCCGATGCCAGCCCGGTAAAAAACGTCAGCGAGCCATAACGGCTGTTGGTCTGCGCCCAGCGGCGCTTGCCCACGCTTTCGAAGCCGCGCACGAACATCGTCTTCCCTGCCACCGCCACGCTGTACGTGTTGTCGTCGGCATCGGTGCAGGCCAACAGCGTCGCAGTGCGCGTGCACAACGACTTGTCCAGCCTGGGCGAGGGTGGCAGGGCGAACGCCTGCGTACTCAGCACCAGCGAACACCCTGCCAACAACCCAAACCACCGCGTCATGAGGCTGCCTTCAAAAAAGATTAGCGCATTTGTATCGTTATAATATAACGTAAAAAGCGATCGCAACCGTACTCTGGTGAAACCTTCATGAACCGCCTTCCCGTTACCGTTCTGTCCGGCTTTCTTGGCGCTGGCAAAAGCACGCTGCTGAACCACATTCTGCGCAACCGCGAAAACCTGCGCGTCGCGGTGATCGTCAACGACATGAGCGAGATCAACATCGACGGGAGCGAAGTTCAGCGGGACGTCAGCCTCAATCGGGCGGAAGAAAAACTGGTAGAGATGAGCAACGGCTGCATTTGCTGCACCCTGCGCGAAGATTTGCTTGAAGAGGTCAGCCGGCTGGCCCATGAAGGCCGCTTTGACTATCTGCTGATCGAGTCCACGGGCATTTCCGAGCCGCTTCCCGTGGCGGAGACCTTTACCTTCCGTGATGAGCAGGGCCGGAGCCTGGCCGATGTTGCCCGTCTCGACACGATGGTGACGGTGGTCGATGGCCTGAATTTTCTGCAGGACTTCAACGCTGCAGAAAGCCTGGCTACACGTGGCGAGACCCTGGGCGATGAGGACGAGCGGGCGATCACTGATCTGCTGATTGAGCAGGTCGAGTTCGCCGACGTGATCCTGATCAGCAAGATCGACCTGATCAGCTCTACCGATCGCCGGGAACTGATGGCCATTTTGCGTCGCCTCAACAGTCAGGCGGAGATTCTGCCCATGGTCATGGGCGCCGTGCCCCTCGGCAAGATTCTCGACACGGGCCGTTTCGACTTCGAGCGCGCGGCGCAGGCACCGGGCTGGCTCAAGGAATTGCGTGGCGAACACGCGCCGGAGACTGAAGAGTATGGCATCGCATCCACGGCTTATCGGGCGCGTCGGCCCTTTCACCCCCAACGCTTTTTCGACTTCCTGAATGCGCCGTGGGAAAACGGCCGTCTGCTGCGCTCGAAGGGGTTTTTCTGGCTCGCCAGCAAGCACGAGGACGCGGGCAGTTGGTCCCAGGCCGGCGGCTTGATGCGTCATGGTTTCGCCGGTCGTTGGTGGCGCTTCGTGCCCAAAGCGCAGTGGCCGCAGGATGACGAAAGCACGCAGGTGATCATGCGCAGCTGGGAGGCGGAGACCGGCGATTGCCGTCAGGAACTGGTGTTCATCGGTCAGAACATCGACTTCGGTCGGCTGGCTGCCGAGTTGGATGAATGCTTGCTGACCGACGCCGAGATGGCGGCCGGCGTCGCGTGCTGGCGCTCGATGCCTGATCCGTTCGGCGACTGGTATGGCGACGCGGCCTAAAACCGGTCCGACTTACTGCGTTTTCCAGATGCCTTTGCTCTGCTGCTCGCAGAACGGTTTGAGAAACGCCGCGTCGCTGGCCACGCCGTAATAGTGAATGTTCTGCCGATAAGGCATATTGGCCACCTGCGCGTTGCTGCACTGGCCAAATGAACCGGAGGGGCACTGTTCCGAATACGTGACCTCGGTTTTCTGATCCTTGAGCTGGGGTTTGCAGAAGCCGTCATGGAACAGGTCTGGCGGAATGTTCAGGTTTTCCTGACAGACTTTGACGTCCACTCGCTCGCCTTGGCTGCGTACAACGCACGACTCGGCCCAGACCTGCGCCGACGTCATCGCCAGCAGCGCCCACGCCAGCCCCATGGGCAGCCTGATTATTCGCATCAATTACCTCCGTCAGCGCTCACTTCAGGAGCGAACTCAAGAATGGCCGACATGCTGCAGAACATCCCCACTCATGTCATTGCAGGCCCTTTAGGTGCTGGCAAGACTAGCCTGATCAGGCATCTTCTCGAGCAGAAACCTGCGCACGAGCGCTGGGCTGTGCTGATCAATGAGTTCGGCCAGATAGGCCTGGATGCGGCACTGCTGACGACCGGCGACGATGGTATCGCACTTGGTGAGGTGGCTGGCGGTTGCCTGTGCTGCGTCAACGGCGCGCCTTTTCAGGTGGGGCTCGGCCGGTTGTTGCGCAAGGCCAGACCGGACCGCCTGCTCATCGAGCCCTCTGGGCTGGGGCATCCGGTTCAGTTGATCAAGCAACTACATGAAGCGCCCTGGATCGGCGTGCTGGCGATCCAGCCCAGTGTCATGGTGCTCGACGCCCAGGCGCTCGCCCAGGGCAAAACGCTGCCTGACACCCAGCAAGACGCCCTGGCGCAGGCGGGCCTGTTGGTGTTGAACAAGTCTGATGGACTGGACGCGTCGACGCGAACGGCGATTACAGATGGACTGCCTGTTCGGCCGCTGCGCTGGACTGATCACGGCGCGTTGTCTCTGAATGCGTTGCCCGGCATCGACGTCAACGCTCACGCTGGCTCCGACAATCCGGCCATCCCCCGGTCATTGGCGCAACTCCCCGCAACGTGGTCGGACCCGATGGCGCCGGTGTGCCTGAGCCAGCAACAGGCGGAGGGCTGGAGCATTGGCTGGCGCTGGCACCCTGAGCGGGTATTCGATGCGGCAAAGGTGCAAGGCTGGCTGCAACCCTTGGGCTGGCGGCGCGCCAAGCTGATTATCCACAGCGAGAAGGGGTGGATCTCAGGCAATGCGCTAAACGGGAGTTCGCTGGAATGGACGTCGAGTGAGTGGCGCAGAGACTCTCGCCTTGAGCTGATCTTCGAGAAGCCCCAGGACGAGGCCGCTTTGCAGACAGCACTGGCGGCCTGTCTGCTTTAAAGCGAGTTATCCACAGCGGATCACTGTTTCCACTTGTTGTGTTCCTGACGCCACTGGCTCAGCTGGATAATTTCGGCCGTGGGCTTGGGGTCTTTGATCTCGAACGGGTAGGGCGCCAGTTCGATCTGCGCCGCATGGGCACCAAACATGGTGATCGTGCCGGGATGCCGATGCTCACCGGTGACGGTGAACTCGAAGTTATACACCCGAGCCAGGCGCTTGCGGCCCTCATTGTCGCGCTTGAAAGCGATTTTCTTCAGCGCGACGTTGCCGTCGAGCAGTTCGAGCTCGAGTTTGGCGCAGTGCTGTTTGACGCGTTCGAGCGCCCGTTCACGCAGGCCATGGGCGTGCCACAGCCAGGCGCCGGCGGTCGCCAGCAGCATGAGGACGAAAATGTTGCCCAGGGTCAGCATGGAAAAGGAACTCCAACAGAAGACTTGCAGCTTAACTGCGTCGGGTGACAGACAGCCATAGCCCGAAAGTTTAATTTCGCTTCACTTCGTCCGGCATCGCCACTACTGTGCCTTCCCGGTCTCAGGAACCTGTCATGAAACGCACGCCCCATCTACTCGCCATCCAGTCGCACGTCGTGTTTGGTCACGCCGGCAACAGCGCAGCCGTGTTCCCTATGCAGCGTATCGGCATCAATGTCTGGCCGTTGAATACCGTTCAGTTCTCCAACCACACCCAGTATGGCCACTGGGCGGGGGAAGTCCTGGCGCCGCAGCAGATTCCGGCGCTGGTCGAGGGGATTGCCGCGATAGGCGAGTTGGGGAATTGCGACGCGGTGCTGTCGGGTTATCTGGGCAGCGCAGCGCAGGGGCGGGCGATTCTGAGCGCCGTTGCGCAGATCAAACGTGCCAACCCGCGCGCGCTGTATCTGTGTGATCCGGTGATGGGGCACCCGGAGAAGGGTTGCATCGTGCCCCAAGAGGTCAGCGATTTCCTGCTGGACGAGGCCGCTGCAGTCGCCGACTTTCTGTGCCCCAATCAGCTGGAGCTGGACAGCTTCTCCGGCCGCAAACCCGAATCGTTGCTCGACTGCGTGGCCATGGCGCGGGCGTTGCTGGCCCGAGGTCCGAAGGCGGTGGTCGTCAAACACTTGGCCTATCCGGAGAAACCTGCAGACGGCTTTGAGATGCTGCTCGTGACCGAACACGAAACCTGGCACCTGCGCCGACCGCTGCTGGCATTCCCTCGGCAGCCGGTCGGTGTGGGCGACCTGACGTCCGGACTGTTTCTGTCCCGGATTCTGCTGGGTGACGACCTGCGCAGCGCCTTCGAATTCGCGGCCTCAGCAGTGCATGAGGTGCTGCTGGAAACCCAGGCCTGCGGCAGCTACGAGCTGGAGCTGGTGCGCGCGCAGGACCGAATCGCTCACCCGCGCGTCAAGTTCGAAGCCGTCCGGTTGTAGAGCGAATCCCGGCGCTGGCTTAAACGGGCTCATCCTTGATTTCACGATAACGCTTCTCCAGTTCCTGACGGATCTGGCGGCGTTGTTGTGCCTGCACGTAACGGCGCTTGTCTTCGCTGTTGGTCGGCGTCAGCGGTGGTACGCCGGCAGGTTTGCGCTGGTCGTCCACCGCCACCATGGTGAAGAAGCAACTGTTGGTGTGACGAACCGAGCGTTCGCGGATGTTTTCGGTCACCACCTTGATGCCCACTTCCATCGACGTATTGCCGGTGTAGTTGACCGATGCCAGGAACGTGACCAGCTCGCCGACGTGAATCGGCTCACGGAAAATCACCTGATCCACCGACAGCGTCACGACATAGCGTCCCGCATAACGGCTCGCGCACGCGTAAGCCACTTCATCGAGGTACTTCAGCAGCGTCCCGCCGTGCACGTTGCCGGAGAAGTTGGCCATGTCCGGGGTCATCAATACAGTCATCGACAGCTGGGCGTTTCCGGGTTCCATAGCGTGCTCACGGTCTAAAAGGGTCAGAAGGCACCTTGCTCAGGTGCTCGAATTGCAGATTGGCTACAAAACCATCGATACCGGGACGCCAACGGCCGCTCCGCCGTCACGCCCTGCACCCATCTGTTTCCATATATTGCACTGGCTTCTCGCGCTTTTGTGCGGTGTTAACCTGCGGAAGCCCTTGGATGGGGTAAATCCTGCGTCTCAGTCAGAATAATCGGACCTCGTTGGCGAGTTTTCGTACAGCAGTCGTCCCTCTTTCAGGCAGATACGCATATTTCACCGATTGCCAGCAGGAGCAGCGCCCATGCATGCCATCAGTTTCATTCAAGACCTGGCTGTGATCATGCTCGTCGCTGGCGTCGTAACGGTGGTGTTTCATCGGCTCAAGCAACCCGTCGTACTCGGCTACATTGTCGCCGGCTTTATCATCGGCCCGCACACCCCGCCTTTTGGCCTCATCCACGACGAAGACACCATCAAGACCCTCGCCGAACTCGGCGTAATCTTTCTGATGTTTTGTCTTGGCCTGGAATTCAGCCTGCGCAAACTGTTCAAGGTGGGTGCGACGGCGTTTATCGCCGCGTTTCTCGAAATCATGCTGATGATCTGGATCGGTTACGAAATCGGCCAGTTCTTCGCCTGGAATACCATGGATTCTCTGTTCCTCGGTGCCATTCTGGCGATCTCGTCCACCACCATCATCGTCAAAGCGCTCAACGACCTAAAGATGAAAAACCGGCGCTTCGCCCAGCTGATCTTCGGCGTGCTCATCGTCGAAGACATCCTCGGCATTGGCATCATCGCGCTGTTATCGGGCATCGCCGTGAGCGGCACGGTAAGCTCCGGCGAGGTATTTTCAACGGTCGGCAAACTGTCGCTGTTCATGATAGTCGCGCTGGTCATCGGCATTCTGGTTGTGCCGCGATTGCTGGCTTATGTGGCGAAATTCGACAGCGACGAGATGCTGCTGATCACGGTGCTGGGCTTGTGCTTCGGGTTTTGCCTGCTGGTGGTCAAACTCGAATACAGCATGGTGCTGGGGGCGTTTCTCATCGGCGCGATCATGGCTGAATCCAGGCAACTGGCGAAAATCGAGCACCTGGTCGAGCCCATCCGTGACATGTTCAGCGCGATCTTTTTCGTCGCAATCGGCTTGATGATCGATCCGAAAATCCTGCTCGATTACGCCTGGCCCATCGCCGTGATCACCGTTGCCGTGGTGCTGGGCAAGATGATTTCCTGCGGGCTGGGTGCTTTTATCGCGGGCAATGATGGCAAGACCTCGCTGCGGGTGGGCATGGGGCTGTCACAG
The DNA here is from genome assembly GCF_046540435.1 of Pseudomonas sp. W5-01. Lineage (NCBI taxonomy): Bacteria > Pseudomonadati > Pseudomonadota > Gammaproteobacteria > Pseudomonadales > Pseudomonadaceae > Pseudomonas > Pseudomonas sp. W5-01. The sequence goes on along the minus strand of NZ_JAXCIP010000005.1, from coordinate 336,086 downwards.
ATTGGCGAATTTTCCTTCATCATCGCAGCGCTGGGGATGACGCTGCAGGTTACCAGCGATTTTCTCTACCCGGTCGCCGTGGCGGTGTCTGCCATAACGACGCTCTTGACGCCTTACCTCATCCGGGCAGCAGACCCGTTGTCCCACACACTGGGCGCTATTGTTCCTGCACGCATGGCGCGGGTGTTTGGCCTATACGGAGAGTGGTTGCGCAGCATTCAGCCGCAGGGGCAAGGCGCCGTGCTGGCAGCGATGATCCGCAAGATCCTCTTGCAAGTCGGGATCAATCTGGCTTTGGTGATCGCCATCTTCTTCACCGGCGCATTCTTCGCGGAGCGTATTGGCGTCTATTTCAGCGATTGGGTCAGCGATGTCGGGCAGCAAAAAGCCTGGATCTGGGGTGGGTGCTTGCTGCTTTCCCTGCCGTTCCTGATCGCGGCTTATCGCAAGCTCAAGGCGCTGTCCATGCTGCTGGCAGAGATGAGCGTGAAGCCGGAGATGGCGGGCAGGCACACCGCGCGTGTGCGTCGGGTGATCGCCGAAGTGATCCCGCTGCTGTCATTGATGGTGATTTTTCTGCTGATCGCATTGCTGTCATCCAGCATGCTGCCGACGCGCGAATGGCTGATGCTGATTGTGGTCGTGGCGGCCGTGGTGGCTGCCGTGCTGTGGCGCTGGTTCATCCGGGTGCATACGCGCATGCAGATCGCGTTGCTTGAAACCTTGGGCAATCACCCTGAGTCATGAGCGCTGAATCAGCCTTGAGGTTCGTGCCTCAAGGCTGATTGAGGAGGGCGGCTGTGCTTCTCAGCTTTCCAGCCAGACGTCGCGCGCCCAGTGCCAGACGGATTCCCAGCTTTCTTCGGTGACCAGTTCTTCTTCGCCAGACCACAGCACCACAGTGCCGTCTTCTTCAACGCAGTAGTAATCCTCGCCGTCCTGACAGATCGGGATCAGCTCGCGCGGCACGCCGATGTCCCACGCGGTCGCCGCCACTTCCGGCAGGTACGTGTGCGAGCCCGGGTCAGTGACGGTGACGGGCTCAAGGCTGCCGTAGACCACGTCGCTGACGGTCAGCAAGAACTCTTTGAAGACGAAGGGGATATTGATGAACAGTTGCTCCTCAACCTCGACCAGTTGATCTTCATCAGGCAGCTCAAGCGGGACAGGGACCGGTTCATTGGCTTCACGGAGTTGTTCAATGACTTCTTCCACGACGTGGATCCTCTAACGATTTGCGCGGGTTATACAGTAGCTCAAAGGCATCGCCAAATTAACTTGGCTTCTCTAAAAACAGAACCCCGGAACAAGTCCGGGGTTCATTTGAAGCAGCTCAGCGGTATTAGCCGTTCTGGCGGATACCTGCCACCAGCCAAGGCTGGTTGTCACCCTGAGCGCGTTCCATGTTCCAGCTTTCGCTGAAGACCTCGCCCTGGTCGAAGCGCGACGTTTTCGACACACCATTGAACGTCAGCGTGGCAATCGTCTTGTCGGCACGATCGTCCAGACCGTCAAGTTGCACGTTGAGGTTGTCGATGAACGTGGACTGGAAACCGTCGCCCAGATCGGCGCGTTCCTTCTTCAGGAACTGCAGCATCTGCGGGGTCACGAACTCGGAGATTTTGTCCATCTCGTTCGCGTCCCAGTGCTGTTGCAGCGACTGGAAGTGGCTGCGCGCAGCCTCGATGAAGCGTTCTTCGTTGAACCAGGCCGGTGCGTTGATCACCGGACGGGCTGCCGCTGCTGGAGCGGAACCGCCGAAGATCGAATTCTGGGCCGGTTGTGGCTGTTCGAAGGTTTCACGCTGGTAAGGAGCACCGGCGGGAGCCATCTGTGGCTGCTGTTTGCGTCGACGCGCCGCGATGAAGCGGAAGATCACGAAGGCGATGATCGCCATGATCAGAATGTCGAAGAACTGCATGCCCTGGAAGCCACCGCCCATGAACATGGAGGCCAGAAGACCACCGGCGGCGAGACCGGCCAATGGGCCCAGCCATTTGGAAGCACCGCCCGCAGCAGGCGCAGGACGGCCGGCGGCATTAGGTGCTGCGGCAGGAGTAGAAGGAGCTGTTTGACGCGCCTGGTGACTTGGCGCCGAGCCCATGCTCTTGCCACCACCGAAACGCGCAGCGTTGACATCGAGGCTCATGGTGAGCCCGATAATCATTGCCAGAGCGATGCTAAGAAAACGTTGCATAAGGGAATTCCCGTTTGTGGATTGCACGCGCGCCATGTTGCACAGGACACATGGGGATGACCAGCGGCCATATGTTTCCGGCTTTTGCGTGGATCCTCACCAGCCTGTCCCACTTGGGTTGTAGGCAGGTGAAGAAAGTTCTGTAGGAAAGATGGGGGGTGGATGTGGGAATGCAAGTGGAGCATCAACGCATCGGCAGTTGCCGATCACACCGGCTCGAGCTTCGCGTACCCCAGCATCAGCCACTTGCTGCCTTCCGAGAAATTCACCTGGACCCGTGCCTGAGCGCCTGAACCCTCGAAGTTGAGGATCACGCCTTCACCAAACACCGCGTGCTGGACGTGCTGACCCAGGGAGAACTGGCTCTGCGGAATGGCTTCGCCATCGAACAAGCGGCTCGGGGCCATGGTTTTGGAACCGCCGAACGGCCGGGTCACGCTGTTGGACAACCGCACTTCCTGAATCAGATTGGCCGGCACCTCCCGGACGAAGCGCGAGACCTTGTTGTAGGTTTCGCTTCCGTACAAGCGTCGGGTTTCTGCGTAGGTCATCACCAGATGCTGCATGGCGCGGGTGATGCCCACGTAAGCCAGGCGACGCTCTTCTTCCAGACGCCCCGGCTCTTCCAGGCTCATCTTGTGTGGAAACAGGCCTTCTTCCATTCCCACCAGGAACACGTACGGAAACTCCAGACCTTTGGCGCTGTGCAGCGTCATCAGCTGAATGCTGTCTTCGTGCTCGTCCGCCTGCGTATCGCCGGCCTCCAGCGAGGCATGGCCGAGGAAGGCAGCCAGTGGCGTCAGGTCTTCCTCTTCGTCGCTGTTCTCGAAGGCGCGCGCGGCGCTGACCAGTTCCTCAAGGTTTTCCACCCGGGCCTGGCCTTTCTCGCCTTTCTCTTCCTTGTGGTACGTGATCAGGCCGGACTGCTCGATCACCGTTTGGGTCATCAGATGCAGCGGCATGTCCGCAGCCTTGGCGGCGAGGTTTTCGATCAGTTCGATGAACGCGCCCAGCGCGCCCGCTGCACGACCGGTCAAGCCTTTGTTGGCGACCAGCAGGCGCATGGCTTCCCACATGGAAACGTCGGCATGGCGCGCATGCTCGCGAATCGCTTCGACGGTTTTCTCGCCAATACCGCGGGGCGGGACGTTGATGACCCGCTCCAGCGCCGAATCATTACCACGCCCGTCCAGCAGACGCATATACGCCATGGCGTTCTTGATTTCGGCGCGCTCGAAGAATCGCTGGCCGCCGTAGATACGGTACGGGATGCGCTCGCGCAGCAAGGCCTCTTCGAGGACCCGCGACTGGGCGTTGGAGCGATACAGAATGGCGATATCGCTGCGCGCCAGACCGGTCTTGATTGCGCTTTCGATGGTCTCGACCACGTAGCGCGCTTCGTCGTGTTCGTTGAACGCGGCATAGAGATTGATCAGCTCGCCATCACCGACGTCCGTCCACAGCTCTTTGCCCAGACGCCCTGTGTTGTTGACGATCAAGCCGTTGGCGGCCTTGAGGATGCTCGCGGTGGAGCGGTAGTTCTGCTCCAGGCGAATGGTCTCGGTGTCGGGGAAATCTTCGGAATACTGATGAATATTCTCGATCTTCGCCCCGCGCCAGCCATAGATGGACTGGTCGTCGTCGCCGACCACCATCAGGCTGTCGCCACCCTGGGCGAGCAGGCGCAACCAGGCGTATTGAACGGCGTTGGTGTCCTGGAATTCGTCCACCAGCACGTGACGGAAACGGCGCTGATAGTGCGCAAGCAGGCTCGGGTTATCGCGCCACAGGTCCAGCGCGCGAAGCAGCAGCTCGGAGAAGTCGATAACGCCGGCGCGCTGACAGGCCGCTTCATAGGCCTCGTAGACCGACTTCATGGTCGTCAGAAAGAGATCGCCCGAGGCTTGAATATGTTTGGGACGCAGCCCTTCGTCCTTCTGCCCGTTGATGAACCACTGCGCCTGCCGTGCCGGCCAGCGCTGCTCATCCAGATTCAGCTCGCGCATGACGCGCTTGACCAGTCGTTGCTGGTCATCGCTGTCGAGGATCTGGAAGCTCTGGTTCAGACCCGCTTCCTGCCAGTGCGCCCGCAGCAGACGGTGCGCCAGGCCGTGGAAGGTGCCCACCCACATGCCGGCCGGGTTGATACCCATCAGTTGCTCGATGCGATGGCGCATCTCGGCAGCGGCCTTGTTGGTGAACGTCACCGACAGGATCGAGTGCGGCGAGGCGTTCTCGACCTGGATCAACCAGGCGATACGGTGCACCAGCACACGGGTTTTGCCGGAACCAGCGCCGGCCAGGACCAACTGACGACCCACGGAGGCAGCTACGGCCTGGCGTTGGGCATCGTTGAGGGAGTTAAGCAGAAGGGAGAGGTCATCGCGCATCGGGGCATTCTAGGGTGCCGTGAGGGCATGGGCAAACCCTAACGCTGGCCGGTCGTGATGTTGTCGGTCGCATTTTGCCGTCTGTAGATTTTAATTGATGACTGTTTGGTCTCGACGGTCCCTTGTGTATCCTCCGCGAACGTTCAAGGCCACCAATTATAAGAAACGCCATGACCTTAAGCTCCGAAGCCCCGGCCGACTCCGTGGCGACACGCCGTGTCATCTGCAAGCAGTTCGCGACCCAGCTTGCCGCCGAGCGTACCCGCCTTCTCTATCAGGGATCGCTCCTGCCGACCCTGTTCATGTTCATCAATGGTTTGCTCTGCGCATGGCTGCTCTGGAGCCCCGAGCGTTACGTGCTGGTTGGCGTCTGGCTGGGATGGCTGTCAGCGCTGGTCAGTCTGCGCGTGCTGCAGGTCGCAGCGTTCAGGTCGGCATCAATGGATCGTCGTTCACAGCCAATCTGGAATCGCATGTTTCTGGCCGGCGCCTGTGTCAGCGGTTTCACGTTGTCCAGCGCCGCGCTGGTGCTGATGCCCGCGCAAAGCCTCTCGCAACAGGCCTGGGTGTTCGGCCTGATCGGCGCCGCGACGCTGTCTGCCAGTGTGGCCTATGCGGTGAGCATTCCGGCATTCCTCACCTTCACGCTGCCGTGCCTGCTGCCGCCCATCTTCTATCTGTTCTGGACCGGCGACCCACAATGCCATGGCTGGGGCTGGCTCGGCCTGATTCTGCTGCTGGCGCTGATCGTGGTGGCCGCGCAGGTCAACCGTTTGATCGAGCGGGGCCTAATCCGGCGGTTTCAGAACGTGGCGCTCATCGAGCACCTTCAACAGGCCCAAGCCAAAAGTGACGAGCTGAATCGCGAGCTGACGCGCCAGTACGAAGAGCGTACGCGCTATCTGACCCATTACGATGAGCTGACCGGCCTGGCCAATCGGGCGTTGTTCAACGAGCGGCTGCGCGAGGCCAATCAGCGTGCGCGTCATGGCGGGCGAACGCTGGCCCTGCTGCACATCAACCTTGATCGCTTCAAATTGCTCAATGACAGCTTGGGTCACGACATCGCTGACCAGTTGCTGCGCCTCGTCGCGCGCCGGCTGAACGCCCACGTAGCGGACGCCGATACCGTCGCGCGTTTGTCGGCGGACGAGTTTGCCGTGCTATTCGACAGCCACGGCAACCTGACCACAATGGCGCGGATCACGACGCGTCTGCTGGCCAAGCTGCGCTCGCCGATATCGGTGTCCGGCCATGAGCTGGTGGTCAGTGCCTCTATCGGCATCGCGTTGCTGCCGGGTTCCGCTCGAGACATCGCCGCGCTGGTCAGCCAGGCGAACATGGCCATGCAGCATGCCAAGCACCTGGGCGGCGACAATTTTCAGTTCTACACCGAAAGCCTTGAGGCGGGCACGCCCGGTCGTTTGCAGCTGGAAATCCAACTGCGTCGCGCGATCGCAGAAGGGCAGCTGGAAGTGTTTTATCAGCCGAAGCTGGAGCTGGAAAGCGGGCGCCTGAACTCGGCAGAAGCACTGGTGCGCTGGCGTCATCCCGAGCGCGGTCTGATTTCGCCCGGCGAGTTCATCGGACTGGCGGAGGAGACCGGTCTGATCGCCAACATCGGGGAGTTCGTGCTGCGCAAAGCCTGCCATCAGGCCTGTGAATGGCAGCGGGAGGGGCTCGCGCCGATCAGAGTGTCAGTCAATCTCTCGGTGCACCAGATGCGCCAGGGCAAGCTGGTCAGCCTCGTGCGGCAAGTGCTGGAAGAAACCGGGCTCAAGCCGGAATACCTGGAGCTTGAGCTCACCGAGAGTCAGTTGCTGGAGAGCGTCGAGCACATCATCACCACGTTCCAGCAACTGCGCGCACTCGGCGTGAAATTGGCCATCGACGATTTCGGCACCGGCTATTCATCGTTGAGCTATCTGAAGCGATTTCCAGTGCATTGCGTGAAGATCGACCAGGCCTTCATCCGCGGCTTGAACGAAGGGGCGGAAGACGCGGCGATTACACGGGCAATCATTGCGATGGCCCACAGTCTTGACCTCAGGGTTGTGGCCGAGGGCGTGGAAGATTGCGAGCAACTGGAGTTTCTCAGGGCTCATGGTTGCGACGAGGTTCAAGGCTACTTGATCAGTCGCCCGGTGGAGGCCAGCGTCATGGGCGGCATCCTGCGCAGTTGTCTGGCTGAAGCCTGGAGTCCTGTACGAAAAGCCCTACACTACAAAGCGACCTGACCCTCAACACCGATCGGTTGACCACGGGAAGATCGTTTAACTGTGCGGTTTGCAGGTCATGTAGTATAACTACAAGAAAGCTACAGCCCGGCCCATCCTTCACTTGAGTCCTGTCCTTTGAATCTGTTGCAGCACATCGCCCAGTCACGCCATCTCTTGCGCAAGTCGGAGCTGAAAGTAGCCGATCACGTGCTGCTCGATCCGGCGGCCGTGATGCACAGCTCCATGGCCGACCTGGCGCATGCGGTCGGGATCAGTGAGCCAACCATCGTGCGTTTCTGCCGCGCCATTGGCTGCACCGGGTTTCAGGATCTGAAACTCAAGCTGGCGCAAAGCCTCGCCGCCGGCGCGAGCTTTGGGCAGTTCGCTATCCACGAAGACGATTCCGTCGCCGATTACAGCCTGAAGATTTTCGACACCACGCTGCACACGCTGATAGAAGTGCGCGAAAAGCTCGACCCCCATGCCTTGCAGGCAGCGGTGACGGTCATGGCGGCGGCGCATCGGGTCGAGTTCTACGGCTTCGGCGCATCGGGTGCGGTTGCGGCTGACGCCCAGCACAAATTCTTCCGTCTGTTACTGACGGCAGCGTCGTACTCCGATCCGCACATGCAGGCGATGTCGGCTGTGACGCTCAAGCCCACTGACGTCGCGGTGTGTATCTCGCAGTCCGGTCGCTCCAAGGACCTGCTGATCACGGCCAACCTGGTGCGCGAAAGCGGCGCCAACCTGATCACCCTGTGCCCGAGTCAGACGCCATTGGCCGAGCTGTCCACGGTCAATCTCGCCATTGACGTGCACGAAGACACCGAAATCTACACGCCGTTGACCTCACGTATCGCGCACTTGGTGGTCATCGATGTCCTGGCGATGGGCGTCGCGATGGCGCGCGGTCCGAGCCTGGTCAATCACTTGAAGAGCGTGAAGCGCAGCTTGCGCAGCCTGCGTTTGTCGCCGAAGTCGATCAAATCGTCCGAAGATTGAGCTGAACCGCCGCAATGCTGAAACCTTCACCAAGCTGTAACGCTTCCGACGTCTGATCGTCACCGCATCCCGCCACTCTGTACTCCCGCACACGAATGGGAGACAGGATATGCCTCGGCACTACGATGACTCGCAGCAGCACAGCACCTCCAGCACCAAGACCCGCCGTCAGCAGGAAGACCAGCGCCGCATGGCGTTCCGGCGTGCGATCGAAAGCCATTCCGAAGAGCGTCGCCTGAACCAGGAACTCTCGAGCTACCTGGACAGCGCCAGCGCCCACTTCTGGCAGAGCGCTAGCGCTTCGGAAGGTGGCCATCAAAGCGCGCGACCAGCTCGCTGATCTGCGTACGCTCTGTCCGAATGAATGACAGGAACGCGTGAGCCACCGGCGACAGACGTTTGTCCCGTGCCTGTACGACGCACCAGCTTCGGTACAGCGGCAATTCGGCCACTGGCAGCTCAATCAGCGTGCCAGTGGCAAGTTCCAGGCTCAGTGCATGGCGCGTCAGCAGTGCGACGCCGAGCCCCGCCACCACGCATTCACGCTGCGCTTCCGCCGAGGACACCTCCAGCGTGTGCTCGAAGTGAACGCGTTTCTCCTTGAAATACTCCTCGCAGGCCTTGCGCGTCCCCGAGCCCTGTTCGCGGACCACCAGCGTTGCCGCCTCCAGGTCCTTCAGCGTCGGATTGGCGAGCAAGGTCAACGGATGATCCGGCGGCGCGACGGCCACAATCGGGTTATTCAGAAAGGGCAAGAACTCCAGCCCCATGTCCTGGGGGACCATCGACATCACCACCAGATCATCGCGGTTATCCGAGAGTCGCCGAATCACCTGCGCCCGATTGACGACCGTGAGGTTGAGCATCACCTCCGGGTATTTGCGCTTGAAGGCTGCGAACAGGTGGGGGACGAAATACTTGGCACTGGATTCGATCGCCAGTTTGAGCTGCCCCTGCAGCGAGCCCTGCATGTCGGACAGCTGCATGTCGAGGTTCTCCAGCCGACCGAAAATGTCGCGACTGGCGAGCTGCAGCGCCTCCGCGGCCTCCGTGAGATAGAGCTTTTTACCCACGTATTCGAACAGCGGCTGGCCGACCAACTCTTCCAGTTGACGAATCTGCAGGCTCACCGCCGGCTGGGTCAGTGACATTTCCTCAGCCGCTCGACTGTAAGAACGCAAATCACAGACCTCGTTGAAGATGCGTAATTGACGCAATGTCATGCGCATCAGTGACTTACGCATCCTTCTGCCCCTAATCGGCTAACTGATACTGGCAACTATAAGGTTTTACTTATGGTTCACCCAATATTTACTCATTTTTGTTAATTGCTGATTCGTCATAGGGTGGCTTCACCTGCGAGCAACATGCAGTTACGGAATGTCGCGCGGTATTGGCCAGTCATCTGGTCCGTCTGCTAATCGGTCGAGGAGATACCAGTGATAAGAAAAATCCTGATCGCCAACCGTGGGGAAATTGCTGTCCGAATCGTGCGCGCCTGCGCCGAAATGGGCATCCGCTCGGTGGCGATCTATTCCGATGCGGACCGTCACGCGCTGCACGTCAAGCGTGCCGACGAAGCCTACGGCATCGGCTCGGAGCCCCTCGAAGGCTATCTGAACCCGCGCAAGCTGGTGAATCTCGCCGTTGAAACCGGCTGCGACGCACTGCATCCCGGTTACGGGTTTCTGTCGGAAAACGCAGAGCTGGCGGATATCTCTGCCGAACGGGGTATCAAGTTCATCGGCCCGTCCGCTGAAGTGATCCGCCGCATGGGCGACAAAACCGAGGCCCGCCGCAGCATGATCAAGGCCGGCGTACCAGTAACGCCCGGCACGGAGGGCAATGTGGCCGACATCGCCGAGGCGCTGGTTGAAGGCGATCGCATCGGTTACCCCGTCATGCTCAAGGCCACTTCCGGCGGCGGCGGTCGCGGCATTCGTCGCTGCAACAGCCGGGATGAACTGGAGCAGGCGTTCCCCCGGGTCATTTCCGAGGCCACCAAGGCCTTCGGCAAGGCTGAAGTTTTTCTCGAAAAGTGCATCGTCAATCCCAAGCACATCGAAGCGCAGATACTCGGCGACAGCTTTGGCAACGTCGTTCACCTGTTCGAGCGTGATTGCTCGATCCAGCGCCGCAACCAGAAGCTCATCGAAATCGCCCCCAGCCCGCAACTGACGCCGGAGCAGCGCGCCTACATCGGCGACTTGTCCGTGCGGGCCGCCAAGGCCGTGGGCTACGAGAACGCCGGCACCGTGGAGTTCTTGCTCGCCGAGGGCGAGGTGTACTTCATGGAAATGAACACCCGCGTACAGGTCGAGCACACGATTACCGAGGAAATCACCGGGATCGACATCGTGCGCGAGCAGATCCGCATTGCGTCGGGGCTGCCACTGTCGGTCAAGCAGGAAGACATCATCCATCGCGGTTTCGCGTTGCAGTTCCGCATCAACGCGGAAGACCCGAAGAACAACTTTCTGCCGAGCTTCGGCAAAATCACCCGTTATTACGCGCCCGGCGGCCCCGGCGTGCGCACCGACACGGCGATCTACACCGGCTACACCATTCCGCCGTATTACGACTCCATGTGCCTGAAGCTGATCGTCTGGGCGCTGACCTGGGAAGAAGCAATGGACCGCGGCCTGCGTGCGCTGGATGACATGCGTCTGCAGGGGGTAAAGACCACGGCCGCGTATTACCAGGAAATCCTGCGCAACCCGGAATTCCGCAGCGGCCAGTTCAATACCAGCTTCGTTGAGAGCCACCCCGAGCTGACCAATTACTCGATCAAGCGCAAACCCGAAGAGCTGGCCCTGGCCATCGCCGCCGCCATCGCTGCCCATGCGGGCTTATGAACACGTTAGCTGCAAGCCACAAGCGGCAAGCTGCAAGAAAGAGCGCGATCGGCTTTTGCTTGAGGCTTGCAGCTTGGCGCTTGCAGCGCTGAGGAGATAAAAATGACCAAGAAGATCCATGTCACCGACACCATTTTGCGCGACGCCCACCAGTCCCTGCTGGCGACCCGCATGCGCACCGAGGACATGCTGCCGATCTGCGACAGGCTCGATAAAGTCGGCTACTGGTCGCTGGAAGTGTGGGGCGGTGCGACCTTCGACGCCTGCGTGCGTTTTCTGAAGGAAGACCCGTGGGAGCGCCTTCGCCAACTGCGCGCGGCGCTGCCCAACACGCGTCTGCAGATGCTGCTTCGCGGTCAGAACCTGCTGGGCTATCGACACTACAGCGATGACGTGGTCAAGGCATTCGTCGCCAAGGCAGCGGACAACGGTATCGACGTGTTCCGGATCTTCGATGCCATGAACGACGTGCGTAATCTGCGCGTCGCGGTCGAAGCGGTGAAGGCTGCCGGGAAGCATGCTCAAGGCACCATTGCGTACACCACCAGCCCGGTGCACACCATTGGCGCGTTTGTGGCGCAAGCCAAAGAAATGGAAGCGATGGGCTGTGATTCCGTCGCGATCAAGGACATGGCCGGTCTGCTGACCCCCTATGCCACGGGCGAGCTGGTCAAGGCGCTGAAGGCCGAGCAATCGCTGCCGGTGTTCATTCACTCCCACGACACCGCGGGCCTGGCCGCGATGTGCCAGCTCAAGGCCATCGAAAACGGTGCCGACCATATCGACACCGCGATCTCCAGCTTCGCCTGGGGCACCAGCCATCCGGGTACCGAATCGATGGTCGCGGCCCTGAAAGGCAGCGAATTCGACACCGGCCTGGACTTGGAGCTGCTGCAGGAAATCGGTCTGTATTTCTACGCGGTGCGTAAGAAGTATCACCAGTTTGAGAGCGAATTCACGGCGGTCGATACCCGTGTGCAGGTCAACCAGGTCCCGGGCGGCATGATCTCCAACCTCGCCAACCAGCTCAAAGAGCAGGGCGCGTTGAACCGCATGGGCGAAGTGCTGGCCGAGATTCCGCGGGTGCGCAAAGACTTGGGCTATCCGCCGTTGGTGACTCCCACTTCACAGATCGTCGGCACCCAGGCTTTTTTCAACGTGCTGGCCGGTGAGCGCTACAAAACCATCACCAACGAAGTGAAGCTTTACCTGACTGGCGGCTACGGCAAGGCGCCAGGGCAAGTGGACGAGACCTTGCGCCGTCAAGCCATCGGCAGTGAAGAGCTGATCGATGTGCGTCCGGCCGACCTGCTCAAGCCTGAAATGACCAAGCTGCGCGGCGAAATCGGCGCGTTGGCCACCACCGAAGAGGACGTGCTGACCTATGCCATGTTCCCGGACATCGGCCGCAAGTTTCTCGAAGAACGTGCGGCGGGCACGCTGGCGCCAGAGCCTTTGCTGCCGATTCCAGAGCCGGGCGCAGTCGCTAAAGCAGGCGGCGAGGGCGTTCCGACCGAATTCGTGATCGATGTTCACGGCGAAAGCTACCGCGTCGATATCACTGGCGTGGGCGTCAAGGCCGAGGGTAAGCGCCACTTCTATCTGTCCATCGACGGCATGCCGGAAGAAGTGGTGTTCGAGCCGCTCAATGAGTTCGTTGGCAGCGGCATCGGCAAGCGTGCGCAAGCCAGCAAGCCGGGCCATGTCAGTACTTCCATGCCGGGCAATATCGTCGATGTGCTGGTGAAGGAGGGCGATGACGTTCGCGCCGGTCAGGCGGTGCTGATCACCGAAGCGATGAAGATGGAGACCGAAGTTCAGGCGGCAGTGGCCGGCAAGGTCGCAGCCATCCATGTCGCGAAAGGCGATCGCGTCAACCCGGGCGAGATTTTGATCGAAATCGAGGGCTGACACAGCCGCTGCAAGATTGACGGCCTGCCGCGCACAGACGCGGCAGGCTGAACGATTACCTCTGGGGGAGCTCTCGTGGCTCCTCTTTTTTTGCCTGAAGCTGGGCGCTTTAGGCTGTTTCGTTTCAACGCGCTCACTTGCCGCGCAGTTGCTCCAGCGTCCTGATTTGCTGGCCATCCTTGAAGTTATCCACAGCCAGCCATGCTTCGAACGCCTCCCGTAGTGCCGGCCACTCGGTGTCGATGATCGAGTACCAGGCGGTGTCCCGGTTTTGCCCCTTGAACACCGCGTGTTGGCGGAATGTGCCTTCGAAGCTGAACCCGAAGCGTTCGGCCGCGCGCTTGGAGCGGGAATTGTTGGCGTTGCATTTCCATTCCAGGCGGCGATTGCCCAGCGAGAAAGATTCCTTCGCCAGGAGATAAACCGCCTCTGTTGCCTTGGGCGTGCGTTGCATCGACGCGCCGAAGGTCACATGGCCAATTTCGATGCGGCCCGCGCTCGGGAAGATGGACATCAAGCCCAGAAAGCCGTCGATGGCGCCGGTCTGTTGATCAATGACGGTGTAGAACCACGGATCGGTCGAGCCTTCCAGGCCTGCGAGATAGTCATCGAATGCGCCGCGCTCTGGAAACGGGCCGACAAACAGGTAATCCCACAATTTTCGGTCAGCGGCCGGGCCTTCCAGTGCCTCCCACAGACCATCGCCATGCTGGGCGGCGTTGAGTTTTTCCAGACGGATGAAGCGTCCTTGCAGTGTGCGCGTGTCCGGCAGCCTGGCCGGTTGCCACTGAGTGAGATCCGACATATCGAGAGTTCCTGGTCTTAGAGCGGTTTGCGAAATTGAATAAGGCCCGGGCGCTCAGCGATGCGCTCGTAGAGCTGAATGGCGGTTGCGTTGGTCTCGTGGGTGAGCCAATGGACTTTGTCGGCGCCGTCCCGTTTGGCGGTCGCGTAAACGTACTCGATCAGTTGGCGGCCAACGCCCGTGCCGCGCTGTTCCGGCACCACCAGCAAATCCTGCAGGTAGCAGGCATTGCCGATGCTCCAGTTGGATCGGTGATAAATGAAATGCACCATGCCCACCGCCTTGCCGTCCTGCCAGGCGAGGGCGGCGTTGGTGGGCTCGCTGCTGTCCAGAAACCGTTGCCAAGTGCTCTGTGTGACCGCGTCAGCCAGTGTGGTTTTGTAGAAGCTCAGATAGGCATGCCATAACGGCAACCAGGCTTCTTGGTCTTCGGCGGTGACGGGACGGATGTGGAGGTCAGACACGCGGTGCTCCCTGGTTCATCAATTGAGCGATTTTCTGATCGGATGGGTCCTGGCTGAGTGCCAGGCCTTTGCTTACCCCCGCGATGTCTGCGGCGCTGCGGTTCTGGTTAAGCTTGCGCTTGCCTTCCAGCCGCTCGACGGGGATCGCGAAGCCGACGATGCCGTTGAGCATCTTCTCGATGTAATCGGCGGGTGCGTCGCTGACCGCCCAGGGCTCGGCGCGGCTGGCTTCGTGCTTGTCGGTCAGGCCGTTGACAATCCGCAACAGTCGCGCGGGATCAGTGAACACATCGGCGCGGCCGTATGCGTGCACCGCCAGGTAATTCCACGTGGGCACCACTTTGCCGTGCTCGGCCTTGGCGGCATAAAAAGAAGGGCTGATGTAGGCGTCCGCACCTTGGAAAATCAGCAGTGCTTCGGCGCCCGTATCGAGGGCTTTCCACTGCGGATTGGCCTTGGCCAAATGCCCGTACATCGTGCCTTGCGGGCCCTGAGTCGGTTCCAGCAGCAATGGGATATGACTCGCCTGCAAACCGGTCTCGTCAAACGTGACCAGTGTTGCCAGGCGTGTGGCGTCAATCTGCCCATGCAAACTGGCAAGGTCTTCATCTTTGAAATAGCTGGGCGTGTACATGAGATTTTCCTTGGCGGCTGAGCCAATCCTAGGCAGCCTATTGGTTCGTTGTAAGAGCCATTTATGGTCAATCTCATAGGGCCAATCCCATGCACGTACCCACGCCGGCGCTGACCTTCGATTTCGCCGGCATCGCGCTGAACCGCCGCCATGGCCTCAGCCGCCAGCTCTATCAGACCCTGCGCGAGCGCATCCTCGACGGTCGCGTACCGGGAGGCACGCGCTTGCCGGCGAGCCGGGATCTGGCCTTGTCCCTTGGCATTTCTCGCAACAGCGTCATGCGTGCCTATGACCAGCTCTACGCGGAAGGCTTTACCGAAAGCCGTGTTGGCGATGGCACGTACGTCGCCTTGTTGAGGGAGCAACCGTCCGCTGCGAAAAAACTATCCACACAGCTGTCCACAGGGTTATCACCAAGCTTATCAACAGGTTTATCCACAAAGTGGCCGACAGTAGCGGCCGAATTGCCAAGCAATCTTATCCACAGCACGGCGATGAACACCCTGGAACAGCATCATTTACGACCCCCGAAAAGCGGCCTGCCTAAGGCGTTTCGAACAGGGGTTCCGGCATTCGATCTGTTCCCTTTTGACACGTGGGGCAAGCTGCACGCGGCTTTCTGGCGTAAGCCGGGCTTGCAACATCTGGGCTATGGCGACCCGGCCGGCGAATGGCGTTTGCGGGAGCTGATCGCGGCTTATTTGAGGACGTCCCGCGATCTTCGCTGCGCACCTGAGCAAATTGTGATCACCAATGGCGCGCAGCAGGCGATAACCCTTTGTGCACAGCTGCTGCTGGAGCCGGGCGACGTGGTGGCCATCGAAAATCCGGGGTACCGCGCGGCCGGTCATGCCTTCGGAGTGGCTGGCGCCCAGTTGCAGGGCATGGCGGTTGACGCCGAGGGCATGCGCAGTCCGGGGCGCGATGACTCAGGCTGCAAGTTGGCGTACGTGACGCCCTCTCATCAATACCCGATGGGCGTGACCATGAGTCTGGCGCGGCGGCTGGAACTGCTTGCGTGGGCCGAGCGCAATCAGGGCTGGATCGTCGAAGACGACTACGACGGCGAATACCGCTACAGCGGTGCCCCGCTGGCGCCGTTGGCAGCGCTGGATCGTAGCGGTCGCGTGCTGTATGTCGGGACCTTCGGCAAGGTCGCGTTTCCGGCCCTGCGTCTGGGTTATCTGGTGTTGCCGCGCAACCTGGTAGAGCCGTTCAGTCGGCGACGGGCCGTGGACATGCGTCATTCCGAGATCGGCACGCAAATGGTCATGGCCGAGTTCATCGCGGCGGGTCACTTTCAGCGGCACATCCGTCGCATGCGCCGGGCTGCCTTGAGTCGACGTGACGCATTACTGGCCGACTGGCCCCATGAACTTGCGGGTTGCAGCCCGATGATCAAGCCGGTTGCAGGGCTGCGTGTCACGGTCGCGGTGGACACGTTAGAGCGTGAGACGGAGCTGGTGACCAAAGCGGAAAGTGTCGGGGTCGAGGTCGCGCCGTTGAGTGAGTACTGGCTGCCGGAGTCAGAGACGCCGATGGATGATCGGGCCGGGCTGGTGTTGGGATTTGCGGCGGTGCCTGAGGCCGACATCGCCTCGGCGCTGGCGCGGTTGCGAAGCGTCTGGCGGGTTTGAGGGGGCTGAAGCCGGTGGCGGCGTCGGCGCGTCATCCAGCAGACACCGGCGTATACTCGCGCCCATCGCAATCCTTCTCCGAGATACGCCCATGAGTCTTCTTCTCTCTGCGGCGCCGCAGCGCAAGCTTGGCGCGCCGCTGACCGCCTTCCTCTTGTTGGTGGTCGGCGCTCTTTTCCTGCAATCGGCCGTTGGCGGCAGGCAAGTGCTATTACTGATCGTTGGCGCCGCGCTGGGCCTGACGCTCTATCACGCTGCGTTCGGCTTCACCTCGGCCTGGCGGGTATTTATCAACGAGCGACGCGGTGCCGGTTTACGCGCGCAAATGGTGATGCTGGCCGTCGCGGTGGTGCTGTTTTTCCCCGCGCTGGGTGCCGGTACGCTGTTCGGCACGCCGGTCACCGGCCTCGTGGCCCCGGCCGGTGTGTCCGTAGTCTTCGGCGCCTTCATCTTCGGCATCGGCATGCAAATGGGCGGCGGCTGTGCGTCTGGCACGCTGTTCACCGTCGGCGGCGGCAATGCGAGGATGCTCGTGACCCTGCTGTTCTTCATCATTGGCTCGCTGATCGCCACCCATCACGTCGATTGGTGGTTCTCGCTGCCGTCGTTTCCTGCCACCTCCATCGTCAAAAGCTTCGGTGTGATGCCCGCGCTGCTCACGAGCCTGGCCCTGTTCGCGGTCATCGCCCTTGTGACCGTCAAGCTGGAAAAGCGTCGGCATGGGGAGCTGGAAGCGGCCGTCACCAGTGAGCACGTTGGCTTGCGCCGTTTCCTCCGTGGCCCTTGGCCGCTGGTGTGGGGCGCGGTAGGGTTGGCGCTGCTCAATTACGCCACGCTGGCATTGGCAGGTCGTCCCTGGGGTATCACCTCGGCTTTCGCGCTGTGGGGCGCAAAGGTCGCCGGTGGTTTGGGCGTGGATGTGGGCAGCTGGCCGTTCTGGCAGATGCCAGCAAACGCCAAGGCGTTGGCCGCACCGGTGTGGGAGGACATCACCACCGTCATGGACATCGGCATCATGCTGGGTGCGGCAGTGGCGGCGGGTCTTGCAGGACGATTCGCCCCGAGTCTGAAAATCCCGACGCGCTCGTTGATCGCGGCAGTGATTGGTGGGCTCTTGCTGGGGTACGGTTCGCGCCTGGCGTACGGCTGCAACATCGGCGCTTACTTCAGCGGCATCGCTTCAGGCAGCGTGCACGGCTGGCTTTGGCTGGTCGCTGCCTTTGCAGGCAACGCAGTGGGCGTGAGGATTCGGCCGTTCTTCTTTGCGGGTGAGCGTCGGTCCGCTGTATTGACCGGATGCTGATCGAGTGATCTAAAGGAAGGAGGGCGCTTGCCCGCGATTGCGGGCAAGCGCTCTTAAGCAGGATTTAACCGGCGATTTGCTCTTTCGCCCGCTTGGCGATGTTTTCCGCCGTGAATCCGTATTTGGCCTGCAGTTTGTCAATGGGAGCCGACGCACCGAAGGTGTTCATCACGATCTTCGCGCCGGTCTGACCGACATACCGATCCCAGCCCACGGGCCCTGCCTGCTCTACCACCACCCGGGCTTTAACGTCCGGCGGCAGCACGCCGTCGCGATAGGCCTTGTCCTGATCCTCGAACAGTTCCCAGCTCGGCATCGACACCACTCGCGCCGCGACCCCCTCGGCTTTGAGCTTCTCGAACGCCTCGACGGTCATGCCGACCTCGCTGCCGGTGGCGATCAGGATGAGGTCCACTTTGCCTTCCACCGCATCGGCCAGCACATAAGCGCCTTTGGTTAAGCCCTCGGCGCTCGCGTATTTCGAGCGATCAAGGGTTGGCAGCGGCTGACGCGACAGCACCAGGCACGACGGCCTGCTGGTTTGCGCCAGTGCAATTTTCCAGGCTTGGGCCGTTTCGTTGGCATCGCCCGGACGAATCGTCAGCACACCCGGTGTCGCACGCAGCTGAGTCAGTTGCTCGATAGGCTGGTGGGTCGGGCCGTCCTCGCCGACGCCAATGGAGTCATGGGTAAATACGAAGATAACCGGCAATTCCATGATCGACGCCAGACGGATCGGTGGCTTCATGTAATCGCTGAACACCAGAAAGGTCGAGGTATACGGGCGGATGTATGACAGAGCCAGACCGTTGGCAATGGAACCCATGGCATGTTCGCGGATACCGAAGTGTAGGTTTCGACCGCCGTAATTGCCTGCTTCGAAGCTGCCTGCCCCATCAAACGTCAGGTTGGTTTTGGTCGACGGCGAAAGGTCGGCCGAGCCACCGATCAGCCAAGGGATTTGCTCGGCAAATGCATTCAGCACCTTGCCACCGGAAGCGCGCGAGGCGATGCCTTTGGCGTCCGCTTCAAAACGCATCTCCTTGTCCTGCCAGCCTTCGGGCATTTCACCGGCACGCATGCGCTTGAGCTGATCAGCGAGGTCGGGCTGGTCCTTTTCAAACTGGTTGAAGGTCGCCAGCCAGGCGTCGTAATCGCTGCCGCCGCGCTCCAGCAATGCATCACGCAGGCAATGGCGGGCATCTTCCGGCACCAGGAAGCTGCTGTTTTCATCCCAGCCGTAGGCTTTTTTCGTCAGCTTGATTTCGTCATCGCCCAGCGGTTCGCCGTGGGCGGCAGACGTGTTGTGCTTATTGGGAGAACCGAAGCCAATGATGCTGTCGACCACGATCAAGGTCGGTGCATCGCTGGTTTGCTGAAAGGTCTGCAGCGCTTTTGCCAGGGCGTTGGCGTCGTTGGCGTCTTTGACGTGCAGGGTTTTCCAGCCGTAGCCCTCGAAACGCTTCTGCACATCGTCGCTGTAAGCCAGCTCGGTGTGGCCTTCGATGCTGATGGTGTTGTTGTCGTAGATCCAGCACAGGTTCGACAGCTTCAAATGTCCGGCAAGTGAAGCCGCTTCTGCGGTGACGCCTTCCATCATGTCGCCATCGCCGCACAACACGTAAACGCTGTAATCGAACAGCGTAGCGCCGGGCTTGTTGAAGTGCTCGCCCAGCCAGCGCTCGCCCATCGCCATGCCGACGCTGTTGGCGCAACCTTGGCCCAGCGGGCCAGTGGTTGTCTCTACGCCGGTGGTCATGCGGTATTCAGGATGGCCCGGAGTTTTGGAGTCCATCTGACGAAACTGCTTGATGTCCTCGAGGCTCACCGCAGGCTTGCCCGATGGTTTGCCGTGCTCGTCGATCTCGATCACACCTGCCAGGTGCAGCAGCGAATAAAGCAGCATCGAAGCGTGGCCGACCGATAGCACGAAGCGGTCCCGGTTTGGCCAGTCAGGGTGTTCCGGGTGATAACGCAGGAAATCTTTCCACAGCGTGTAGCCGACAGGTGCCAGCGCCATAGGCGTGCCGGGGTGGCCGGAATTGGCTTTCTGCACGGCGTCCATGGCCAGGGTGCGAATGGTATTGATGGTCAGTTGGTCGCGGTCGGTGTGCGGCGTGAACGTGCGCGCAGCGCCTGATCGTTCGGTGGAGGGAGTATTGGCAGACGAGCTCATTAACGTTCTCCTCGTGACGGGTAGCTGAAACATCCAGATAGGTGTTGAGCACAGGGAGGGCGTTATCGTTCCATGAACAATCTGTCAGCCGGCTCGGGGGAGAACCGATTCAGCTTTCCTAGAGTATTTGGTTACATTTAGCCTGTGGTCGTAACGAACGAACTTGCCTGCAGGTATTCGAAGCTGTGGGTCGAGCCTTTGCCGACTGATTCAACGTATTGCGACGGGGGTGGCTTTTGCAGGAATTTATCGTCAAGAAGTACCGGACAATGATCCGGACGTTTACCTACATCGGTTGGTCCTTGTTCTGGCTGCTGATCTGGGACGTTGTCGTCACCGCCGACTTCATGCTGTTTCTGGATCGCAAGATCACCCTGCCATCGATGCCCCTGACTCTGCTGGGTTCTGCGCTGGTGGTGCTGACCAGCTTCCGCAACACGAGCGCATACAACCGCTGGTGGGAAGCGCGCACGTTATGGGGCGCGCTGGTGAATAACTCCCGCAGTTTCGCCCGGCAGGTGCTGACGTTCATTGATGACGAGGACGGCCTGAACCCGGTCAAGGCCACACTGCTGCGCCGTCACGTGGCTTACGTCGAATGCCTCTCGGCCCATCTGAAGGGCAGCGATTGCGCCGAGCAGGTGACCGCGATGATTTCCCGGGAAGAGTACGAGCGCCGTACCCGCACCAACAACTTCCCCAACGCGATTCTCAATGAGTCTGCCGCGATCATCGCGCAGGAATACAAGGCCGGCCGCCTGGACAGCATCCGTCTGGAGCGCCTCGAAGCGACGCTGGTGGAAATTTCCAATAATCAGGGCGGAATGGAGCGCATCGCCAATACGCCGTTGCCTTACCCCTACGTGACGTTTCCGCGCCTGTTCATCACGCTGTTCTGCATCATTGTGCCGATCGGCCTGGTAGACACGCTGGGATGGTTCACGCCGCTGGCGTCCACCGTGGTGGGCTTCATGCTGCTGGCAATCGAGAAAATCGGCACCGACCTGCAAAGCCCGTTCAAAGCCTCCGAGCACGAGATCCAGATGAAAGCGCTGTGCGAA
Source organism: Pseudomonas sp. W5-01 (assembly GCF_046540435.1). NCBI lineage: Bacteria > Pseudomonadati > Pseudomonadota > Gammaproteobacteria > Pseudomonadales > Pseudomonadaceae > Pseudomonas > Pseudomonas sp. W5-01. The sequence goes on along the minus strand of NZ_JAXCIP010000005.1, from coordinate 315,432 downwards.
AACATCTCCGGCAATCTGAATTCGATGCTGCAGGACGCGATGGATAAGCGGCCGGTTGAAGTGGCTTATTCGTAGATCTAGATATTCCCTGCGTCCCGGCTCTGCGAGGTCAGCATTAAATGCTACATAGCGTGGGACGTTTTGAATTAGCGAGCCGCTACCGGATGTGAAATGGCGTAAGACGTCGGCGAGCTGTATCACCTGGTGACGTTTATCCCCGTGCTGCTGATCTATGTTGGCTATGGTTAAAGCCGTTGGGCGGAGTCATGGCCCTATCGACATAAATCATACCCGTAACGGGTATACACTCAGAATCAGGTGATCGGATGATGGTGCTGAAGCGAAGGGATTTCGCAAAGTGGCAAGCTGGCGAAAATCTTTCCGACAACGCGCTCTGCGATGCAGTTGCAGAGATGGAAGACGGTTTGGTCGACGCGGATTTGGGAGGAAGCTTGTACAAGAAGCGAGTCGCCCGGTCCGGCGGAGGGAAGAGCAGCGGTTATCGTACCCTGCTATCCGCGAGGTCGGGAGACAGCTACGTGTTTCTGATCGGTTTTGCGAAAAGCGCCCGAGCAAATATTACGGCTGAGGAAAAGAAGGCTCTGCGCTATGCGGGCAAAGTTTTTCTCGGCCTGCCCGAGGATGCAATGGTGTTGGCTTTGCGGGCTGGAACGTTAGAGGAGGTTCACTGTGACCAGTAAAATCATTGAGGCGCTACGGGCAGATATCGCCGAGCTTTATGCGGAAGGCGCTGTGGGCAAGATCACCCTGCGCGAGTTTGAGTCGATATGCCCAGCACCCGTCCGGGAGCTTAGCCCTGGGGATATACGGAACTTGAGGCTGGCGTTGAATTTCAGCCAGCCTGTATTCGCGCTGCACCTTAACACTACAGCTTCAACGGTACGCAAATGGGAACAGGGCGATAGCCGTCCTGCAGGACCTGCGTTGAAATTGCTGAATGTCATCGCCGACAAAGGCCTGCAGACCATCATCTGAGCGGCGCTAGTCGCTCAGCGCAATTCCCCACACATATCCAGCTCCACCAACCGCCGCACGTCATCCCCATTCAGTCCAGCCCCCAACAGTGCATGCAGCTTGCCGAATGCGGCTTCGCGGGTCATGCCGCCGCCGGACAGCACGCCGACACCGCGCAGACGACTGCCGGCCTCATACACATCCAGTTCGACGCCGCCTTCGTGGCATTGGGTAATCGCCACGACGACGACGCCTTGCCGGTGCGCACGCTGCAGGCTGCCAAGAAAGTTGGCGTTATCGCTGGGCCCCGTGCCGCTGCCGAAGCATTCCAGCACAAGACCCTGAATACCGCTGTCGATCAGACCGTCGAGCTGAGCGGCGCCAATGCCGGGAAACAGGGGCAGCACGGCGACGTTCGCCAGTTGCCTGGGCTGACGATAATCCAGTGCCGCTGGCAACGCCGATGCGGCCTCACCACCCCGAGCGCGATTAAGTGCCGCGAACGGATTACGGCCGAAGCTGCGGATCTTCGCGCAACGAGTGGGCTCGAGCAGCTCGCCGTGGAAGTACAGATGCACCCCCGAGGCGAGCCCGTGACCCAACGCCTGCAAGGCGCCGTTGACGTTTTCCCAGGCATCGCTGTCGGGAACCCCCGCTGGCAGCATGGAGCCGGTGAACACCACAGGGGCATTCAGGCCCAACAGTTGAAAGCTCATGGCCGCTGCGCTGTAGGCCAGGGTGTCGGTGCCGTGCAGGATCAGCACGGCATCGCAACCTTGCGCTTCAATTGCCTCGACCACCGCCTCACGCAAGCGCTGCCAGTAGGCGGGCGTCATGTTGGCGCTGTCGATCAGGGGAGACATTTCGCGGAACGTCCACTGCGGCACGACCATTTCGGGCAGTGCAGCCAGTTGCTCAGCCATGCGCGCTTCAAAGCCGGAAGCGGGCGCCAGCCCGTTTTCGCTGGCCTGCATGCCGATGGTTCCACCGGTATACAGCACCATCACCTGGCGGGCTGGTGCGTGGTTTTCGCGGTTCATGCCTGTCTCCCTCAGTAGACGTTCAAATGATCAACGCGGGTCCGCGACGGGTTTGCCGCTGATCGCTTGCGCGTGGGCCGCAGGCTGAGCGGCATCAGGCTTTGGCCAGGCTTTCAGGTCCAGGTCCAGATCGGGGAACTGGCTGGAGTCGAAGACTGGCGTCTTGATGCCGGCTTTACGCTGGGCATCGTAGTCGTTCAACACCCGCAGCGCGATTTTGAACAGCATCGCCAACGCGATCAGGTTGACGAAGGCCAGCAGCGTCATGGTGATGTCGGCGAAGGCGAACACCGTGCCCAGATCTTCAACGGCGCCCCACAGAATCAGCGCAAGGACCAATACGCGATAGAAGAAGATCGCCTTGCGGTTCTCGCCCAGCAGGAAGCGCAGGCTGTTTTCGCCCAGGTAGTAGTTGTAGAGGATGGAGGTGAACACGAACAGCGCCAGCGCCACGCTGATGAACAGTCTGCCCCAGTCACCGACGACGGCGGCGAGGGAGTTCTGCGTCAGGGCAATACCATCGCCTTCGAAGCCAGGCGTGTAGAAACCCGACAGCAGGATCAGCAGCGCGGTGCAGGTGCAGATGACGAAAGTGTCGAGGAATACGCTGAACGCCTGAACCACACCCTGTGCAACCGGGTGCTCGACCTGAGCGACCGCTGCAACGTTGGGCGCACTGCCCAGCCCGGCTTCGTTGGCGAAGACGCCACGTTTGACGCCCATGACAATGGCGCTGCCGATTAGGCCACCGAACACTTCATCCATGCCGAACGCGCTTTTGACGATGGTCATCAGCATGTGCGGAACGTGTTCGAACTGCACGCCGATGACATACAGCGTGACGGCGATATAGACCAGCGTCTTGATCGGCACCAGCAGGTCGGCGACCTTGGCGATGCGCTTGATCCCGCCGACGAACACCAGACCCAGCAGAATCGCCAGACCGACGCCGGCGTAGCTCGGCGAGATCTTGAACGCGTCGTTGAGCGAGTGGGTCACGGCGTGGGATTGCAGGCCGTTGAAGGCAAAACCGAAGGTCACCAGCAACAACACCGCCATGATCATGCCCAGCCAGCGTTTGCCCAGCCCGTGCTGAATGTAATACGACGGACCGCCGCGGAACTGGCCTTCGGCGTCGCAGCGTTTGTACAGTTGGCCGAGGGAGCATTCGAAAAAGCTGCTCGCCATGCCGACAAGGGCAGTGACCCACATCCAGAACACTGCGCCGGGGCCACCCAGGGTCACGGCAATGCCGACGCCTGCGATGTTGCCGGCGCCAACACGGCCGGCAAGGCTCAGCATCAAGGCCTGAAATGAACTCAACTGGCCCGCGCTGCTGCGCAGACTGTCGCGAAACACGGCGAACATGTGAAAGAAGTGACGGAACTGAACGAAACGCGAGCGAATCGTGAAATATCCACCGAGCCCTACAATGAGCACGATCAGTACTTTTCCCGAGAGGAAGTCGTTGATGACTTCAAGCATTGGTGTTTCCTCGCTTTCTTAGAGGGTGCGCACTATACCGGCGCGCGTTATTGGAGTCTTTATCCGGTTTGTTTCAAGCCCGAATGATGCTGGGCAAAAAAAAGGGCCTGGAAGCGTGTGCTCCCGGCCCTCAAAAGGGTGAGGGGTGTCTAGACCCTCAGCCTGGTGATCATGTTGCAAGTGCTGCAGAGCCGGACGATCAAGCCTTCAAGGGCACGAGTCGCGGCGCAATCATGTTCTCGGGGCGCAGGATGTCCGCCAGCATGACGTCATCGAGCAAGCCCTCTTCACGCACCAGTTCCAGCACGCCGCGACCTGTTTCGAGCGCGACACGGGCAATGCGAGTGGCATTTTCGTAGCCGATGTACGGGTTCAGCGCAGTGACGAGGCCGATCGAGTGCTCGACCAGCTCACGGCAGCGCACTTCGTTGGCGGTAATGCCGACGATGCAGTGCTCGCGCAGCATGTCCATGGCGCGCTGCAGCAGGCGGATCGAGTCGAAGATCTTGTAGGCGATCAACGGCTCCATCACGTTCAGCTGCAACTGGCCTCCTTCGGCCGCAATGGTCAGTGCCAGGTCGTTGCCCATGATTTCGAAGGCGCACATGTTCACCGCCTCCGGAATCACCGGATTCACCTTGCCCGGCATGATCGAGCTGCCTGGCTGACGGGCAGGGAGGTTGATTTCGTTTATGCCGGTACGCGGGCCGCTGGAGAGCAGGCGCAGGTCGTTGCAGATCTTCGACAGCTTGACCGCGGTGCGCTTGAGCATCCCGGAGAACAGCACGAAAGCACCCATGTCGGAAGTTGCTTCGATCAGGTCCGCAGCTGGCACCAGCGGCTGGCCGCTGATGGTCGCCAGACGCTGAACGGCCAGGTGCTGATAACCAGGGTCGGCGTTGATGCCGGTACCGATGGCAGTGCCGCCGAGGTTAACTTCGGTCAGCAGCTCAGGCGCCAGGCTGCGCAGGCGGTTGAGGTCTTCTGTCAAGGTGGTGGCGAAGGCGCGGAATTCCTGACCCAGGGTCATTGGCACCGCGTCTTGCAGTTGGGTACGACCCATTTTCAACACGTGGTTGAACTCGTGGCCTTTGGCCGCGAACGCCTGAATCAGGCTGTCGAGGCTGGCGAGCAGCGCGTCGTGGCCCAACAGCAGACCCAGGCGAATGGCCGTCGGGTAGGCGTCGTTGGTGGACTGCGCCATGTTCACGTCGTTGTTCGGGTGCAGGAATGTGTATTCGCCTTTGGCATGGCCCATCGCTTCGAGCGCGATGTTGGCGATGACTTCGTTGGCGTTCATGTTGGTGGAGGTGCCGGCACCGCCTTGAATCATGTCGACGACGAACTGATCGTGGAAATCACCGCGGATCAGCCGTGCGCAGGCTTCGCTGATGCCCGCATGTTTCTCGTTGCTCAAATGGCCCAGCTGATGGTTTGCGTCCGTTGCTGCCTGCTTGACCATCGCCAGGGCTACGACCAGCTTTGGGTAGTGCGAAAGCGGAACGCCAGAGAGGCGGAAGTTGTGCACTGCGCGCAGGGTCTGGATGCCGTAATACGCTTCAGCGGGTACTTCGAGAACGCCAAGCAAGTCTTTTTCGATGCGAAATGATGCAGCGGAGGACATGATAGAGAAAGTCTCAAGATGGGCACGGACTAAGCCGGAACGCCCTTGATACTAGGCCTGTAGGCTATTCTGGACCAATGCTGTAAAACGCTGCCCTATGCGCAATCGGCATAATGCCGTGGTGACGTGGGGATTGTTGCAAGCGTGTGAATCAGTGTATGACGCTCCCGTTTGCGCCTGCGTATGCGTAACTTCTTTTAGGTTGGAGAAACGATGAACCTGGAAAGCAAATGGCTGGAAGACTTCAGTGCGCTGGCCGCGACCCGCAGTTTTTCCCAGGCAGCGGAGCGTCGGTTCGTCACGCAACCGGCTTTCAGCCGGCGCATTCGCAGCCTCGAAGCAGCCTTGGGGCTGACGCTCGTCAATCGCTCTCGCACGCCGATCGAACTGACAGCGGCGGGGCAGTTATTCCTCGTCACCGCGCGCACGGTGGTCGACCAGCTCGGCGAAGTGCTGCGTCATTTGCACCATCTGGAAAGCGGGCAGGGCGAGGTCATGCAGATCGCTGCGGCGCACTCGCTGGCACTGAGTTTTTTTCCCCGCTGGATCGCGCAATTGCGCAACGAAGGGCTGAACATTGCCACACGCCTGGTCGCCACCAACGTCGGTGACGCGGTGCACGCGCTGCGTGAAGGCGGCTGCGATCTGATGCTGGCGTTCTACGACCCCGACGCGGCGCTGCAAATGGACGCCGAGATCTTCCCGTCGTTGCATCTGGGCGTGACCGAAATGCTGCCGGTCTGCTCGACGGACGAAGAGGGACGGCCGCTGTTCGACCTGGAAGGGGAGCAGAGCGTGCCGCTGCTGGCGTACAGCGCAGGTGCGTTTCTGGGTCGCTCGGTGAACCTGCTGTTGCGCCAGCGTAGCGTGCGCTTCACGACGATTTACGAAACGGCAATGGCCGACAGCCTCAAGGGCATGGCGTTGCAGGGGTTGGGGATCGCATGGGTGCCAAGGCTGAGCGTGACGGCGGAGCTCGAACGGGGAGAGCTGGTGATCTGCGGCGGCACTCAGTGGCACGTCCCGCTGGAGATTCGGCTGTACCGCTGCGCCTTGGTTCGCAAGGCCAATGTCCGGCTGCTGTGGCGCAAACTTGAAGCCGGCGGCACCTCGCCTGCCGCTTGACCTCGAAGTCAGCAAATCCGGGCTTGTACGGGCCGGTCTGGTTGGCTGACGGGAGGTCGCCGGCAGTCTGTCAAACGAGGATCTTTGCGGTATACTCCGCGGCCTTCGGCCGGTTCGACTGGTCATCATTTGTACAACAAGCCACGCCGGTCCTCCCGCGTGGCTTGTTGTTTTTAGCCGCGCCTGCGGGCGCCCGATGAGAGGCACGACGATGAGCGCACTGGTTGGCGTGATCATGGGCTCCAAGTCCGATTGGTCCACCCTTAGCCACACCGCCGACATGCTTGAAAAGCTCGGCATTCCGTACGAAGTCAAAGTGGTTTCGGCGCACCGCACGCCCGATCTGCTGTTCAAGTACGCCGAAGAAGCCGAAGGCCGTGGCATCGAGGTGATCATCGCCGGCGCCGGTGGCGCCGCTCACCTGCCAGGCATGTGCGCTGCCAAGACTCATCTGCCCGTTCTGGGTGTCCCGGTTCAGTCTTCCATGCTGTCGGGCGTCGATTCATTGCTCTCCATCGTGCAGATGCCTGCCGGCATTCCGGTCGCGACCCTGGCCATCGGCAAAGCAGGCGCGATCAACGCTGCGCTGTTGTCGGCCAGTATTCTGGGCGCCAAGCACCCACACTTCCACGCAGTGCTGAAGACATTCCGCGCTGAGCAGACAGACAGCGTTCTGGACAATCCAGACCCACGCGAGGCCTGAGGTTTTCATGAAGATCGGCGTAATCGGTGGCGGCCAGTTGGGTCGCATGTTGGCACTGGCGGGCACTCCGCTGGGGATGAACTTCGCCTTCCTTGACCCTGCACCGGACGCCTGCGCCGCTGCCCTTGGCGAACACCTGCTCGCTGATTACGGCGATCAGGAACACCTGCGGCTGCTGGCGAATGATGTTGATCTGGTCACCTTCGAATTTGAAAGCGTGCCGGCTGAAACCGTCGCTTTCCTGTCGCAGTTCGTGCCGGTTTACCCGAGTGCCGAAGCACTGCGCATCGCCCGCGATCGCTGGTTTGAAAAAAGCATGTTCAAGGACCTCGGCATCCCGACGCCGGCGTTCGCTGACATCCAGTCCCAGGCGGATCTGGACGCTGCGGTAGCCAGCATCGGTCTGCCGGCCGTGTTGAAAACCCGCACGCTGGGTTATGACGGCAAGGGCCAGAAAGTACTGCGCACCCCTGAAGACGTGAGCGACACCTTCGCCGAACTGGGCAGCGTGCCGTGCCTGCTGGAGGGCTTTGTGCCGTTCACCGGCGAAGTCTCGCTGATCACCGTACGCGCCCGTGATGGCGAAACCCGCTTCTATCCGCTGGTTCACAACACCCATGACAGCGGCATCCTGCGCCTGTCCATCGCCAGCACCGACCACCCGTTGCAGGCATTGGCCGAAGACTACGCCGGTCGTGTGCTCAAGCAGCTGGATTATGTAGGGGTGCTGGCCTTTGAGTTCTTCGAAGTCGATGGCGGCCTGAAAGCCAACGAGATCGCCCCGCGCGTCCACAACTCGGGCCACTGGACCACCGAAGGCGCCGAGTGCAGCCAGTTCGAGAACCATCTGCGCGCTGTTGCCGGTCTGCCGTTGGGTTCGACGGCCAAGGTCGGCGAAAGCGCGATGCTCAATTTCATCGGTGAAGTGCCGGCAGTGGATCAGGTCATCGCCGTCGAAGATTGCCATCTGCACCACTACGGCAAAGCCTTCAAGGCCGGGCGCAAGGTCGGCCACGCCACCGTGCGCAGCAAAGATCGCGCAACGCTGGATCGTCAGGTGAAACGGGTCGAAGCCTTGATCAAAAACTGATCACAGCGGTGTCCTGCACATCCTGTTGAACCATTCGCCACCGCTGCCCCTCTCATAGCGTGTTGCCGATAGCTAGCTAGGCTATTGGCATATTCATTCAAACAGAGGGACATGGCATGGGAATCATCGGAACCATCTTCATCGGCTTGATCGTAGGTCTGCTGGCGCGCTTCCTGAAGCCAGGCGACGACAGCATGGGCTGGATCATGACCATCCTGCTCGGCATCTGTGGCTCGCTGGCCGCCACTTATGGTGGTCAGGCGCTGGGTATCTATCGCGCAGGTGAGGGTGCAGGTTTCCTCGGTGCGCTCGTCGGCGCGATCATCCTGCTGGTGATCTACGGCATGATTAAAAAGCGTTAAGCACCGCTGGCCCTCTGCGCTATTGCTGCGCGGAGGGCTAGAATGCCCGGCACTCAACTCCTCCCGCCGAGCATCTCCAATGCGTCATCTCCTCTTCGTTTCACTGCTGCTGGTCTGCGGACTGGTACGCGCCGCTGAATTACCCGAAACCGACTGGCTCGAACTGATGCCGAAGTCGGATCAGAAAGCCCTCGAATCCATGCCCGAAATCGACCACAACTCGCCGGAAGGTCAGGGAACGTTCGACAGCAAGGGCGGTTTGAAGCAGAGCAAGGGCTTGCCTGCCGTCATGTACTCCACCAAAACCGTTGCGTCGATGAACGACAAAACCATCCGCCTGGGTGGCTATCCGGTGCCGCTGGAGACTGATGCGAAAGGCCACAGCACGCTGTTCTTCCTCGTCCCGTACCCGGGCGCCTGCATCCACGTGCCGCCACCGCCGCCGAATCAGCTGGTGCTGGTGCGCTATCCGAAAGGCCTGAAGATCTCCGACATTTACACACCGTTGTGGGTCATCGGCACCTTAAAGGTCGAGAAGGTCAGCAATGATCTCGCCGACGCCGCCTACGCGCTGGACGCGTCGAAAGTGCGTGTGGTGGTTGAGGCGGATTTGTAAGGACTGGCGCCGCGCACAGATCCCGATGGGACCGGCTCGACGCACTGTAGGACTGGCTTTAGCCGGGAAGACGTCGGGTGTTGCACCACAAAATTGATGGTGCTCAAACCGGCCCCTTCCCGGCTAATGCCGGTCCTACTAGTAGACTGCGTGCCTTCAGTGAGACTGGCTGTAGCGCTTACCGTCAGGCTTCTGCCAACGGCTCGGCCCAGATGCTGACGCTCAGCGCGTGCATATCACCCGGTTTGAGCGTCACGACGTCAGTCATGACGTTGGCTGTCTCAACGCATACCATGCTCTTCCAGCCATCAGCCTGCATATCGTCGAAGGTCAGGGTCTTGTCGATCCACGGATTCCAGACGATGGCCGATTGCGAACCCGCCGTCTGAATCTGAATACGGCGTTCCCATGTCGGGTCGACCACTGAGATCAGGTTAGGCGTGTCCTGATAAATCCGGTCCGTCTCGCCGGTGAACGTAATGTCACCCACCTGGACGTTCTGGGTGTCCCAGCTTTCCAGTGTGTTCAGGTACTCGACGCCATCCAGCCCTTCGATGCTGATCTGGGCCACGTCGCTCACCGCGAAATAACTGTGCAGCGCCTGGCTGAGCGTGACGTCTTCAGCACCAGCGTTGAAGCTCACCAGGCTGACATTCAGCGCGGCATCCAGGCGGATGTGCAGCTTCAGGCCAACGGCGTGCGGCCAGCCCGGCAAATGCCCTTCGGCCTGGGGCTGGATGAATTCGACGATCAATGCGTCGCCGTCCTCACCCACGCCCATCAACTCCCAGCCGATCGCCCGGACTTCACCGTGGGCCTTTGCCTGTTCGTCGCTCTCGCGCATGGCCTGCACGCTTTGTGGATTGCGCTGCAAATTGCCAAACCACGGCCAGCAGATGGGCATCCCGCCGCGAATAGGCTTACCCGATTTGAACAACGCCCCCGGGTTGGACCAGATCAGCGGCTTATCGCCGTCCACCTGGTAACTGATGATATGAGCGCCTTGCTGGGCGATCACCAGCTCGGCCTGGCCGTGGCGGATGCGCCAGCAGTTAAGCTCACCGAGCTGGAAGGATTCGACGTTTGACGTAGGCATAGGGGTTCTCACTCGAAGGACAGTGACTGAATCAGACTGCGCCAAGCTTGATGAGTTTGTTGCGCAAAGCCAAGGGCGGGCACATCGGCCCGCCCGGGCTTAAGGATCAGCGTCGGGCAGGCACCGAGCGGGTACGGCCGCTGCCGTCGATGGCGACAAAAACGAACACCGCTTCGGTCACCTTGCGCCATTCGCTGGACAGTGGATCATCGCTCCACACCTCGACCATCATCTGAATCGAGCTGCGGCCGATTTCCAGGGTCTGGGTATAGAACGACAACTGCGCCCCCACCGCGACGGGCACCAGGAACGCCATGCGGTCGATGGCTACAGTCGCCACACGTCCTCCGGCCACCTTGCTCGCCATGGCAGTACCGGCGAGGTCCATCTGGGAAACCAGCCAGCCGCCGAAAATATCGCCGAAGCCGTTGGTTTCGCGGGGCAGGGCGGTAATCTGCAGGGCAAGATCGCCCTGCGGTATCGGATCTTCTTGTTCGAGCTCAATCATTATTGGGTCCCTCTGACCCATGACTCTACTAAGTCTTCATTTTGTTTAAAGGGAAACTCTGCGAAAACGACTTGGGCAAATGGCTTCGCACAACTTCCCTGAAGAGCCCGGTTGAGTCGCGGCCGGCAAGTATATCGAGCGCGCCGTCTTGACACGACCGCCGCTTTTTCATGATGCCTTCGCGTCATTGCAATCCATGTGCATTTGTACGCAATTTGCTATCGTGCCGGACCGACCTGGCGCACTACGCCATTTTTGGCACGCAATTTTGATGCCCGATTAACTTTTCGAGTCGAGAAATCGCGTGTGAAGCCGTTACCCACGGTTGAGTCACCGTTGATTTTTCGCCCAAAGAGAGCCTCAAAAGAGAAGCCATTGTCATGTCCTCTGTGCCTTTAAGCGCCACACAGCCTTCGCGCCCGCTGAACCGTAACGATTACAAAACCCTTTCACTGTCTGCCCTGGGCGGAGCGTTGGAGTTCTACGACTTCATCATTTTCGTGTTCTTCGCAGCAGTAGTAGGCAAGCTGTTTTTCCCCGTAGATATGCCCGAATGGCTACGTTTGATGCAAACGTTTGGCATTTTTGCCGCCGGTTATCTGGCTCGGCCGCTGGGCGGCATCGTCATGGCGCACTTTGGTGACCTGCTGGGCCGCAAGAAAATGTTCACCCTGAGCATTTTCCTGATGGCCGTGCCGACGCTGATCATGGGCTTGCTGCCAACGTACGCGCAGATCGGCATCTGGGCGCCGATGTTGCTGCTGCTGATGCGCGTGATTCAAGGCGCCGCGATTGGTGGCGAAGTGCCTGGCGCGTGGGTATTCGTTTCCGAACACGTTCCCGCCCGTAACGTCGGTTACGCCTGCGGTACCCTCACGTCCGGCCTGACGGCCGGGATTTTGCTCGGCTCGCTGGTCGCTACCTGGATCAACAGCGTGTACTCGCCCGTTGAAGTATCGGACTACGCCTGGCGGATTCCTTTCCTGCTCGGTGGTGTCTTCGGTCTGATGTCGGTTTACCTGCGCCGCTGGCTGCACGAAACCCCGGTATTTGCCGAGCTTCAGCTGCGCAAGCAGCTGGCTGACGAAGTGCCGCTCAAGGCAGTCCTGCGCGATCACCGTGGCGCCGTTGTGCTGTCGATGCTGCTGACCTGGCTGCTCTCTGCCGGTGTGGTGGTGGTTATCCTGATGACCCCGACCCTGCTGCAAAAGGCCTATGGTTTCGCACCTGCCGATACCCTGAAAGCCAACAGCCTCGCCATTGTCTTGCTGAGTCTGGGGTGTATCGGGGCTGGCGCGCTGGCGGATCGAGTTGGCGCGGGCCTGGTGTTCCTGTTCGGCTCGCTCGGTCTGCTGGTGAGTTCGTGGACCTTCTACCACATGATCGGCACGCACCCGGATCTGCTGTATCCGCTCTATGCCATCACTGGTTTGTTTGTCGGCACTATCGGTGCCGTGCCCTTCGTGATGGTTAAGGCCTTCCCGCCGGTGGTTCGCTTCTCCGGGCTCTCATTTTCCTACAACCTGGCGTACGCCATCTTTGGAGGTTTAACGCCAATGGTCGTCAGCCTGATGTTCGCTGCCAACCCGATGGGGCCGGCGTGGTACGTGGCGATTCTTTGCGCCATGGGCATGGGGATCGGTATTTTCCTGATGAGAAGAAAGCCGGTCGAATCCTGATCGAACCATAGATAACCCCCCCCCCCCCGCTGAAACCGAAGCCGCCAGTCGTTATGACTGGCGCCTTTCATTTGATTGTCATATTCCGGTCATAGAGTGGTCACATGGCCATCAGCGATGGCGGCACTCTTCACCTCGCCAGGAGCAATGCATGACCTTCAAACGTTTGATGACGGCGCTGACTTTCGTGGCGGCTGGCGTGACTGTCGGCAATGCGTGTGCCGCCGTCGACCCGGCAATCAAGCCCTATGTCAAAACCAGTGGGGTCTCCGGGAATCTGTCCAGCGTGGGCTCCGACACACTGGCCAACCTGATGACGATGTGGGCCGAGGCCTACAAGAAAGAATACCCAAGCGTGAACATCCAGATTCAGGCCGCCGGCTCTTCGACAGCGCCGCCCGCACTGACTGAGGGCACTGCGACCCTGGGCCCCATGAGCCGCAAGATGAAAGACGGCGAATTGTCGGCCTTCGAGCAGAAGCACGGCTACAAACCGACGGCGATTCCCGTAGCGGTGGATGCGTTGGCAGTGTTCGTTCACAAGGACAACCCGATCAAGGGCCTGACGCTGCAGCAGGTCGACGCGATCTTTTCCGCCACCCGGCTGTGCGGCGCCAGAACCGATGCAAAAACCTGGGGCGATGTGGGCGTGACGGGGGATCTGGCCGGCAAGGCCATCCAGTTGTTCGGGCGTAATTCGGTTTCCGGCACCTACGGTTATTTCAAGGAAGTGGCGCTGTGCAAGGGCGACTTCAAACCCAACGTCAACGAACAGCCCGGCTCAGCGTCAGTGGTCAGCTCCATCAGCAATTCGCTGAACGGCATTGGCTACTCGGGCATTGGTTATAAAACGTCCAGCGTGCGAACCGTACCCCTGGCGAAAAAAGAAGGCGGCGAGTTCGTCGAAGACAACGAAGCCAACGCGCTGAATGGCACCTACCCACTGGCGCGCTTCCTTTATGTCTACGTCAACAAAGCGCCGAACAAACCGTTGAATCCGCTTGAAGCCGAGTTCGTCAAATTGATCCTGTCAAAACAAGGTCAGGAAGTTGTCATGAAAGACGGGTACATTCCGTTACCAGCCAAGGTCGCTAGCAAAGCCTTGGCTGATCTGGGGCTACAAGAACGGTAGCGAGCACGCTGCCCAGACAACCCTGAAGCGGGGTGACAGGTTCGTCCCGCCACAAACGACAAAGGCCTTATGGAACGAGGCTCGCAGAACACTGAACAGTCCGTTGCCCCGATTCAGGGGCGGCGGGCTTTTTTGCGTCACCTCGCTGTCATGTATTTGTCATACACAGCGGCTACGGTGTGCGCATGAATGATTTGGCCAATTCATCAATGACCGAAAACCCCCGTCCCGAGCGCATCGATTTCAATGCGCCCGAGCTGCAACGCAAGCGCAGGATCCGTGCGCTCAAAGACCGTCTGACGCGTTGGTACGTCTTAGTCGGTGGTCTTGCCGTGTTGGCCGCCATCACGTTGATTTTCTTCTATCTGGCTTACGTCGTTGCGCCGTTGTTCCAAGGGGCGAAACTGACGCGCAGCGATGCTCAAACGCCTGCCTGGCTGCAGGATGCCGGCAAGCCGATGGTGTTGGCCATCGAAGAGCAGAATCAGGTCGCCATGCGCGTGTCCGACAAGGGCGAAGCGCTGTTTTTCCACCTCAAGGACGGCGGCGAGATTTCCCGAGTGGCTTTGCCGATCCCTGCTGGCGCGAAAGTGACGTCGGTGGCGCAGGATCAGCCCGGCAAGCCTTTGATCGCGGTTGGCCTGTCCAACGGCCAGGTGCTGGTGTTCAAGCACGCTTACCCGATCAGCTATCCCGACAGCAAAAAAACCATCACCCCCACGATTACCTATCCCTACGGCGAGACGCCGCTGGTGCTGGACGAAGGGAGGCGGGCGATCGAGCACGTCAGTCTGAATGCGAGCGACACCACCCTGATTCTGGCCGGCGCAACCGGTCCCCAGCTGCACGTGTTGTCGCTGACCCAGTCTGAAAACCTGATGACGGGCGAAACGACTCGCGAGCAGAACCGAATCGAGCTGCCGCAGCTGTCGGCGGCCGTTAAAGCCATCTACGTCGACCCTCGCCAGCAGTGGCTTTACGTGATCAATGGTCGCGCGCTGGTGGATGTGTTCGACCTGCGGGATCGCACGTTGAACGGCCGCTACAAACTGCTTGAAGACGCCGATGCCGAAACTACCGCGAGCACGCAACTGGTCGGTGGCGTCTCTCTGGTGATCGGCAGTTCCCGAGGCAATATCGCGCAGTGGTTCATGGCGCGGGATGTCGATGGCGAGATGCATCTGCAGCACATTCGGGATTTCAAAATGAGTGGCGCACCGATCTCCCTGATCACCGCCGAGCAACGCCGCAAGGGCTTCATCGCCATGGACACCTCCGGCAAGCTCGGTGTGTTCCACAGCACCGCTCACCGCACGCTGCTGATCGACCCGATTGCCAGCGGCCCGGCCCTGATGGGCTTGTCGCCGCGGGCGGATCGCATCGTCGTTGAGGACAGCGGCAAGCTGCTGCCCTTGAGCCTGAAAAACCCGCACCCGGAGATTTCCTGGAGCGCCCTGTGGGACAAGGTCTGGTACGAAAACTACGACGAACCCAAATACGTTTGGCAATCCACCGCATCCAACAGTGATTTCGAGCCCAAGCTCAGCCTCGCACCCCTCACTTACGGCACGCTCAAAGCCGCGTTCTACGCCATGCTGCTGGCCGCACCGATTGCCGTCGCTGCGGCGATTTACACCGCTTACTTCATGGCGCCGCGCATGCGCCGCAAGGTCAAGCCGATCATCGAGCTGATGGAAGCGATGCCGACGGTGATTCTCGGGTTCTTCGCCGGGCTGTTTCTGGCACCGTATCTGGAAGGGCATCTGCCGGGCATCTTTAGCCTGCTGATCTTTACCCCCATCGGCATCTTGTTGGCAGGGTTCGGCTGGACGCGCTTGCCTGACTCGATTCGTCTGCGGGTGCCCGACGGTTGGGAAAGCGCGATTCTGATTCCGGTCATTCTGCTGATTGGCTGGGTCTCACTGAGCATGAGCCCGCACTTGGAGAACTGGTGGTTCGGCGGCGACATGCGCTCGTGGATCACTAACGACCTGGGCATCACCTACGATCAGCGCAACGCACTGGTGGTCGGGATCGCCATGGGCTTTGCGGTCATCCCCAACATTTACTCGATCGCCGAGGACGCCGTGTTCAGCGTACCGCGCGGTCTGACGCTCGGCTCACTGGCCCTCGGCGCCACGCCGTGGCAGACGCTGGTTCGGGTGGTGATCCTCACGGCCAGCCCGGGGATTTTTTCTGCGCTGATGATCGGCATGGGGCGCGCCGTCGGCGAAACCATGATCGTGCTCATGGCCACCGGCAACACGCCGATCATGGACATGAACCTGTTCGAAGGCATGCGCACGCTCGCGGCCAACGTAGCGGTGGAGATGCCCGAGTCGGAAGTGGGCGGCAGTCATTATCGCGTGCTGTTCCTCGCCGCCCTGGTGCTGCTGATGTTCACATTTGTCATGAATACCTTGGCGGAGCTGATTCGTCAGCGCCTGCGCAAGCAGTATTCGTCTCTTTAGGGCAGGTTGAAACCGATGAAGCAGACCTCCCTCAAGCGATGGTTCAACAGTGGCGCCCCCGGCGTCTGGCTGAGCGCGGGCGCGGTGTCTGTCGCGGTGATCATGACCATCGGCCTGCTGGCGGTGATCGCCGTGCGCGGGCTGGGACACTTCTGGCCCGCCGATGTGATTTCCGCCCAATACGACGTTCCCGGACAGGAAAGCCACGTGTTGGTGGGCGAGCTGGTTCAGTCTGAACAAGTGCCACGCGCAAGGCTCAAGGCCGCCGGGTTGCCAGTCCTTGATCGGGGGCCGGAGTTCATGACCCGCGATCTGTTCAAGGTCGGCAACCGGGACATCAGCCCCAGCGATTTTAACTGGGTCATTGGCGAGTGGCTCAAGGACCCGCGCAAGCCAGCAGAATTGATGACCCTGGAGCGCCGCGAGTGGGGCAACTTTTACGGCTATCTGGTCAACGTCAAGGAAGACGGCAAAGTCGTCGCGCAAGGCGAAGCCGCATGGCCGCAACTGCAGGCGCGTATCGAGCGCGTGCAGGGGATTTCCGATCAACTGGATGACCTGGAAAAGGGCGAGATCGGCGCGATCAACCACGGGATCGAGCGGCTGCGTCTGCGAGCGCGCAAGCTTGAGCTGAACGGCGAACTCGACGCAGCGGCCCAGGCAGACATGGCCACTGAGCGTGCCGAATACGACGCCCGCTACAAAGACGTCGAGTCGCGGCTTGGCGCGTTACACGCCGAATACAATCGTGACAGCCTGACGGCCCGTGACGCCAACGGCAAAGAAATCGAGATCAGCATCGGCAAGGTGGTTCACGCGTATCAACCCAACGCCATGGGCACGATGACCAAGCTGGGGTTCTACTTCCAGAAGCTTTGGGAGTTTCTCAGCGACGACCCGCGCGAGGCCAACACGGAGGGCGGGATTTTCCCGGCGATCTTCGGCACCGTGATGATGACGCTGATCATGGCCGTCATCGTGACGCCCTTTGGCGTGCTCGCGGCCGTGTATCTGCGTGAGTACGCACGTCAGGGCGTGATGACACGCTTGATCCGCATCGCCGTGAACAACCTCGCGGGCGTCCCGGCGATCGTCTACGGCGTGTTCGGGCTGGGCTTTTTCGTTTACGTGCTGGGCGGTTCTCTGGATCAACTGTTCTTCCCCGAAGCCCTGCCGGCGCCGACGTTCGGCACACCCGGCCTGCTCTGGGCGTCGTTGACTCTGGCGCTGCTCGCCGTGCCGGTGGTGATCGTCGCCACCGAAGAAGGCCTGGCGCGCATCCCGCTGACGCTGCGCGAGGGCTCGCTGGCCCTGGGCGCGACCAAGGCCGAAACCTTGTGGAAGATCGTTCTGCCGATGGCCAGCCCGGCCATGATGACCGGCCTGATTCTGGCCGTGGCGCGAGCGGCCGGTGAAGTGGCGCCGCTCATGCTGGTGGGTGTGGTCAAGATGGCGCCGTCGTTGCCGCTGGACGGCAATTACCCGTACCTGCACCTTGATCAGAAGATCATGCACCTGGGTTTCCATATTTACGACGTCGGTTTTCAAAGCCCCAACGTCGAGGCCGCGCGCCCGTTGGTGTACGCCACGGCCCTGCTGCTGGTGCTGGTGATTGCGCTGCTGAACCTCTCGGCGGTGACGATTCGCAACCGCCTGCGCGACAAGTACAAGGCGTTTGAAGACTGAGTCAGCGACAAGCGTCAAGCTTCAAGCGGCGAGCTAAAAAGCCGCATACCGTATCAGCACCACATTTGCAGCTTGCGGCTAAAGGCTTGCAGCTACGAACGGAGAGAGACCATGCAACACGAACCCCACGCCCACGGCATCAACATGTCTGCCCTGGGTCGCAAGCGCCAGGTGCTGGATCTGGCGAACGAAGCCGTTGCGCTGGAAGTGCCGGGGCTGGATCTCTTCTATGGCGAGAAGCAGGCGCTGTTCGACATCCGGATGAACATCCCGAAACAACGCGTCACCTCGTTCATCGGGCCGTCCGGCTGCGGCAAGTCCACGTTGCTGCGCACCTTCAACCGCATGAACGATCTGGTGGACGGCTGTCGCGTTCAGGGCGAGATCAAGCTCTATGGCCACGACATCTACACTAAAGGCGAGGACGTCGCCGAGTTGCGTCGCCGGGTCGGCATGGTCTTCCAGAAGCCCAATCCGTTCCCCAAGACCGTTTATGAAAACGTGGTTTACGGGCTGCGTATTCAAGGCGTGAACAAGAAGCGCGTGCTCGACGAAGCCGTCGAATGGGCGTTGCGCGGCGCCGCACTGTGGGACGAGGTCAAGGACCGCCTGCATGAGTCGGCGCTCGGACTTTCCGGTGGTCAGCAGCAACGTCTGGTGATCGCCCGCACCATCGCCGTCGAACCTGAAGTGCTGCTGCTCGATGAGCCGTGCTCCGCGCTCGACCCGATTTCGACCCTGAAAGTCGAAGAGCTGATCTACGAACTGAAATCCAAATACACCATTGTGATCGTTACCCACAACATGCAGCAGGCCGCGCGCGTGTCGGATTACACCGCGTTTCTGCACATGGGCAAGGTGGTCGAATACGGGGACACCGATACGTTGTTCACCAATCCGACCAAAAAGCAGACTGAAGACTACATAACCGGTCGTTACGGCTAGCACGTGTTTCGTCAGCCTTGAACCACCGCGCAATCAATCGGACGGACACTCATGATCAAAGACAGCCATACACATCACATCTCCCAGCAGTTCAACGCTGAACTGGAAGAAGTTCGCAGCCACCTGCTGGAAATGGGTGGTCTGGTCGAGAAGCAGGTCAACGACGCCGTTACCGCGTTGATCGAAGCCGACTCGGGCCTGGCCCAGCGGGTGCGCGAGGTGGACGACCGCATCAACCAGATGGAGCGCAACATCGATGAAGAGTGCCTGCGCATTCTGGCCCGTCGTCAGCCTGCTGCCTCCGACCTGCGTCTGATCATCAGCATCTCCAAGTCGGTCATCGACCTTGAGCGCATCGGCGATGAGTCCACCAAGATCGCCCGCCGTGCGATTCAGCTGTGCGAGGAGGGTGAGTCGCCGCGCGGTTACGTCGAAGTGCGCCATATCAGCGATCAGGTGAGCAAGATGGTGCGCGATGCACTGGACTCGTTCGCTCGTTTCGATGCCGATCTGGCGTTGTCCGTTGCGCAGTACGACAAAAATATCGACCGCGAGTACAAGACGGCGCTGCGTGAGCTGGTCACCTACATGATGGAAGATCCGCGTTCGATCTCCCGCGTGCTCAATGTGATCTGGGTGCTGCGTTCGCTGGAGCGCATCGGTGACCACGCGCGGAATATCTCCGAACTGGTCATCTACCTCGTGCGCGGTACCGACGTTCGCCACCTGGGCCTCAAGCGCATGCAGGAAGAAGTCAAAGGTCTGACCGCCGAAAGGATTAATGTTCTGGACGCGCCTGACGATAAATAAGATTGCCTGAGAAAAAACGCCTGGCGACCGCCGGGCGTTTTTGTTTCTCCGGTCTGCCCGTATTTTTTCAAGTCACCCGCGAATAAAAGTCCCGGTGTCGTCAAACAGTTTGGCAGCTGGCCGCCCGCCAGCGAATGCTCGCCTTCGCGGTGAACACGCCATCAGGAGCGTCGATGAGTAAAGTCAGTGTATTGGTGGTGGATGACGCACCGTTCATCCGTGATCTGGTCAAGAAAGGACTGCGCAACGCGTTTCCAGGCGTCGCGCTGGAAGACGCCGTCAATGGCCGCAAGGCGCAAGTGCTGTTGAGCCGTGAAGTGTTCGATCTGGTGTTGTGCGATTGGGAAATGCCCGAAATGTCCGGGCTGGAATTGTTGACCTGGTGCCGCCAGCAGGAAAACCTGAAGACCATGCCGTTCATCATGGTCACCAGCCGTGGTGACAAGGAAAACGTCATCCAGGCGATCCAGGCCGGCGTATCGGACTTCATCGGCAAGCCGTTCACCAACGAACAACTGCTGACCAAGGTCAAAAAAGCGCTGCACAAGGTCGGCAAGCTCGATGCCTTGATGTCCAGTGGTCCGGCCCGCGCCAATGCGGCGTTTGCCAATGACTCGCTCAGCGCTTTGACCGGTAATCGCCCTGAGGTCGTCAATACGGCACCCGCTGCTTCGGCGGCATCGCAGGCGGCTCAGCCTGCGGTCCAGCCAATGGCCAAGGCTGCTCCAGCCGCTGCACCGACGGGTCGTGGTCAGGGTCAGTTGCGTCTTCCGAGCGGGAACCAGCCCTGTGTGATCAAGGCGCTGACGCTCAAGGAAGCGTCGCTGCTGGTCCGCCGTGGCGAGGTGCTGCCGCAGATCCTGGAGAGCGCCGTGCTCGATCTGGAACAGGGTGAAAACGCCGAGGTCGCGCGTCTCAACGGCTATCTGCACGCGATTGCCGCCTTCGAGCAGAAGCCCGACAGCGACTGGCTGCAGGTCACTTTCCGCTTCGTCGACAAGGACACCCAGAAGCTCGATTACCTCTCGCGCCTGATTGCCCGTGGCACTGCGCAGAAGCATTTCGTGCCGGGTGCCTGATCCGCTGCCACGTCAGGGGTGCTGATTTTCCGGCGAGTGCTCACTATGTGGGAGCAACCGGGGTGGTGCTCCACCTTGCTCGCGAAGAGACCGGTAAATCCGCTAAATTTGCAGCGGCCGGGAGTCCATCTTCGCGAGCAAGCTCGCTGCCACGCTACCTAGCATAGAATTTGCAATTCCGATCGCGCCCCATGCTGACGCGATTTCCTTGACGCTTCGTCTATTACCGATTGATTCGGATGAGTCCAATTGCGTCGGGATCGCTGTTAGGCTGGGCGCCAATCGTCCACTCACCAGGTCTATCCCGATGTTAGAGCGCGTGCTGGTTGTCTGTGCCTTACTGCTGGCCACGCAGACCGCCGGGGCAGTCACGATCTATCGGTTCACCGATGCCAATGGCGTGGTGTCGTTCACCGACCAGCCCGTGCGTGGCGCGCAAGTGATGAAGCTTCGCGAGCGCATGGTCGAGCGCATCGACAGCCAGGTGCGCCTGAGCGTCAAGAAAGCCAATGGCAGCGACAGCCTGTACGTGCGAAACGACCTTTACGCACCCGTGGAAGTCGAGCTGCGTCTGGCCGGGGTGAAGAACGTGGTGGGGGTGTCCGACCAAGTCATTCGCCGCACCATCGCGGCACGCAGCAACGAACGCCTCATCGCCCTCAGCCCGCAAGTCGCCAGCAAGGCCATGACTTACAAGCCAAGCCTGCGATCCATCGTGGGCGACCCGCAGCGCGGTGTTTCAGCGAATGGATTTGCCTATCGCTATCCATTGCCGTGGGTGGGCGGGCCGTTTCGCATCAGTCAGGGTGCCAACGGATCCTACAGCCACATAGGGGCCAAGAGCCGCTACGCCATCGACATTGCCATGCCCGAAGGCACGCAGATCATCGCCGCGCGGGGCGGTACCGTGATCAAGACCGAGAACACGCAATCCGGCCGAGGCGCCAATCCGTCGGGCAACTTCGTGCGCATCCTGCACGACGACGGCACGATGGGCGTTTATCTGCATCTGCAGCAAGGGTCTGTGAGCGTCAAGGAGGGTCAGCATGTGGCAGTGGGCGCAGCGCTCGGGCGGTCTGGCAACACCGGCAACAGCACCGGCCCGCATTTGCACTTCGTGGTGCAGCGCAATGTCGGGCTGGCGCTGGAGTCGATCCCGTACGAGTTCTCGCAACCGGTCCAGAACCTGCCCAACTTCGCGATTGGCGGGAATTGATCATCTGCTCTGACGGGCAGTTCAATCCAGCTTGAGCACCTTTGCCAGCACGATCTTCGGGCCTTTCATCTTTTTGATGATGATGCGCAGGCCTTCGACTTCCATGACTTCCTCTTCCTCAGGCACGCGCTTGAGGCTGTCGTAGATCAGGCCTGCCAAGGTTTCGGCTTCCACGTGGTCCAGATCGATGCCCAGCAGGCGCTCGACCTTGAACAGCGGCGTGTCCCCGCGTACCAGCAGCTTGCCCGGCTGATAAGCCAGGATCCCGCGCTCGGCCTTACGGTGTTCGTCCTGGATATCGCCCACCAGCACTTCCAGCACGTCTTCCATCGTCAGATAGCCGATGATCTTGCCGTCGGCTTCTTCAACCAGCGCAAAGTGCGCGCCGCCCTGACGGAACTGCTCCAGCAGACGCGACAACGGCATGTGCTTGGAGACGCGCTCCAGCGGCCGCGTGAGCTCGGCGAGGTTGAAGGACTCGGGAAGGTGATCCAGTGCCGCCAGCTCCAGCAGCAGGTCCTTGATGTGCAACAGACCCACGAATTCGTTGCGGTCTGAGTCGTACACCGGGTACCGGCTGAACTTGTGCCGGCGGAACATCGCGAGGATTTCCTTGAGCGGGGCGTTGAACTCCAGCGAGACCATGTCTTCGCGGGAGTTGGCCCAGTCCACCACTTCCAGTTCGCCCATTTCCACAGCGGAGGCCAGCACGCGCATGCCCTGATCGCTGGGGTCCTGACCGCGGCTTGAGTGCAGGATCAGCTTGAGTTCTTCACGGCTGTAATGATGCTCGTGATGAGGGCCGGGCTCGCCTTGGCCAGCGATGCGCAGAATGCCGTTGGCACTGGCGTTGAGCAGGTAAATGGCCGGGTACATCGCCCAGTAGAAGAGGTACAGCGGCACCGCGGTCCACAGCGACAACAGCTCGGGCTTGCGAATGGCCCAGGATTTCGGCGCCAGTTCACCCACCACGATGTGCAGGTACGAAATCATGAAAAAGGCGCTGAAGAACGAGACGCCTTTGACGACTTCAGGCGACTCCACGCCTACCGTCTCGAGCAAAGGGGCCAGCAAGTGCGCGAACGCCGGCTCACCGACCCAGCCCAGACCCAGCGACGCCAGCGTAATACCCAGCTGGCAAGCCGACAGGTAAGCATCGAGCTGACTGTGAACGGTGCGCAGAATGCGTCCGCGCCAGCCGTTGTTGTCGGCGATGGACTCAACACGAGTCGAGCGCAGTTTGACCATGGCGAACTCGGCCGCAACGAAGAATCCGTTGAGCAGAACCAACACCATTGCGAAAAGAATCATGCCGAAATCGGCGAAGAGTGAAGCCAGGCTGATACCAGGGGAAGGGTCCATGATGGGGTTTTGCAGGTTCCGTTTTGAGGTGTGGAATGAAACAAGCCCTCACAATTGGAGGGCACAAGGGACGCAATTTAGCGGCTATCTACAGGCTTGCCTAGGCTTTGGTCATCTGCGCCGGGGCAAAGTTGCAGATAAACACACTGCCCTTGCCGGGGACGCTGTTGATTTCCAGTGCCGCACGGTGGCGCAGCAGCACGTGCTTGACGATCGCCAGGCCCAGGCCTGTGCCGCCGGTGTTTGACGCGCGGCTGGAGTCGACGCGGTAGAAGCGCTCGGTCAGGCGCGGAATGTGTTTGCTGTCGATACCGATGCCGGAGTCCTGCACGCTCAGGTGGGCGCCACGCCCGTCACTCCACCAGCGGACGCGGATCTTGCCTTCCGCCGGCGTGTATTTGACCGCATTGAAGATCAGGTTGGAGAACGCGCTGCGCAACTCCGCCTCGCTGCCCTTGAGGCTGACGTCGCTTTCCAGCTCCAGGGTAATCTGCTGGTTCTTGTCTCCTGACAGGGCCTGAGCATCATTGGTGATGCTTTGCAGCAGCGACGACACGGCCACGGGCTGGTTGTCGGACGGGTAATCGGTGGCTTCCAGCTTGGCCAGCAGCAGGAGGTCGTTGAGCAACGTCTGCATGCGTCCGCCTTGCTGATGCATTTGCTGCAACGCACGGACCCAGCGCGGGTTCACGTCCTCGACGTTATCCAGCAGCGTCTCCAGATAGCCGCAGATCACCGTCAATGGTGTGCGCAGCTCGTGGGACACGTTGGCGACGAAGTCTTTGCGCATCTGCTCCAGCTGGTGCATGCGCGTCACGTCGCGCACCAGCATCAGATGCTCGTTGTTGCCGTAGCGGGTGATCAGCATCTGAATGCGCAGGCGGTCATTGACCGGCGAAGGAATCTCCAGCGGTTCGGCGTAGTTGGCGTGGGCGAAGTACTCCTTGAAGCGCGGATGGCGGACCAGATTGGTTACGGGTTGCCCGCTGTCCTGGGGCGTCTTCAGGCCCAGCAAGGTTTCTGCCGCGCGGTTCCACCATTCCAGGTTGCCGTCGCTGTCGAGCATGATCACGGCATCTTTCAGCGCGGCAGTGGATTCCTGAACACGGTCGATAACCGCTTGCAGGCGGCCACGCACGCGCTGGTCGCGTCGTTGCAGATGGTAAATGCTGTCGAAGACTTCCCCCCACAAGCCATAGCCATCGGGTGGCGGCTCGTCGGGTTTGTGATGGCGAAGCCAGTCATGCAGGCGCAGCAGCTGTTTGAGGGTCCAGGCCAGATACAGCCCCAGACCGATTGCCATACACCCGCCGTAATGCCCGCTGATCAAACCGGCCAACAGCGAGGCTGTGACCAACATCAGCAAGTGCCGGATCAGGGTGCCATGCCAGTTGTGATTCAATTAACGCGTCCTTGTCTTCAGCGGTCTGAATCGCTGCCAAAAGCGTTTTCAGCTTTTGGTGGAGAAGCGGTAGCCAGTACCGCGGACGGTTTGTACCAGATTTTCGTAAGCCTCGCCGAGGGCTTTGCGCAGACGCCGGATGTGGACATCCACGGTGCGCTCTTCCACGTAGACGTTTCCGCCCCAGACCTGATCGAGCAACTGCCCGCGGGTGTAGGCGCGTTCCTGATGGGTCATGAAGAATTGCAGCAGGCGGTATTCGGTCGGGCCCATCTCGGCAGGTGTGCCGTCGATGGTCACGCGGTGGCTGATCGGGTCCAGCAGCAGACCGCCCACTTCGATCGGCGATTCGCCATCGTTCGGGGCAGCTCGCCGCAGCACGGCCTTGAGCCGGGCGACCAGTTCGCGGGGAGAAAAGGGTTTGGTGATGTAATCATCGGCGCCGACTTCAAGACCCTGGATCTTGTTGTCCTCTTCGCCTTTGGCCGTGAGCATGATGATCGGGATGTCACCGGTCAGCTCGTCACGCTTCAAACGACGGGCCAGCTCAATGCCGGATGTACCGGGCAGCATCCAGTCCAACAGGATGAGGTCCGGCTTGCGGTCGACAATCACGGCATGGGCCTGTTGCGAATTCTCAGCCTCAATGCAGTCATAGCCAGCCATTTCCAGCGCGACGGCAATCATTTCGCGTATGGGTGCTTCGTCGTCGACGATCAGAATGCTCCTGCCAGCCATGCCTCGAACCTCATGTCATTTAACTGTCTTGGGGCGCATTAGATAACGGAATTATTGCAGTCGTGTGACAGGTTAGTTCGCGCTAGGCGTATTCGCCGGTCTAGGGCTAAGCTGGGGACTTGTCCTACAAGAAATGTCCATACAACGACAAACAAGAAGAGGATTCATCCATGGCTAAAATTTCTTCTGCTCTGATGCGCCTTTTGGCGGCAGCAGCGTTGGCATCTTCCGGGATGGCATTCGCTGCCGCGCCCGCGATGACCAGTGACGGCATGCTCACCGACCACAAAGGCATGACCCTTTACACCTTTGATAAAGACACCTCGGCAGGCAAGTCCGTTTGCAACGATCAGTGCGCAACCAACTGGCCGCCGCTGACTGCCATGGCCAGCGACAAGCCTGAGGGCGACTGGACCATTATCAAGCGCGATGACGGTGCTTCGCAGTGGGTTTACAAGGGCAAGCCGCTGTACTTCTTCAAAAGCGATAAGGCCGCTGGCGACAAAACCGGCGACGGCAAGGGCGACGTCTGGCACATCGCCAAGCCATAATCTGATCGCTTAAAGCGCTGCGTGCGTCCGAATTGGTCAGCGCAGCGCGTAGTCCGCCACGATACCGACAAAAATCGCCAGCCCCGCCCAATGGTTGTGCAGAAAGGCCTTAAAACAGGCTTGCGGGTCTTTGTCCCGCGTCGACCAGAACTCCCTGGCGAAGCATCCCGCCGCTACCAGCAGACCGATGAAGAAATACAGGCCCAGCTCGAAGCGCGCACCCGCCAGCATCAGGCAAAACAACGCCAAGCATTGCAGCGTGAGGATGATCACCCGATCCGCATCGCCGAACAGCACGGCGGTGGATTTCACGCCGATCTTCAAGTCGTCCTCGCGATCCGTCATCGCGTAATACGTGTCGTATCCCACCGTCCACAGCAGATTGGCGATGTACAGCAGCCAGGCGGCAGCGGGCAGCTCGCCGGTCTCGGCGGTGAACGCCATCGGCATGCCCCACGAGAACGCGGCACCCAGCACCACCTGCGGGTAATAGGTGTAGCGCTTCATGAAGGGGTAAGTGGCTGCAAGAGCAAGCCCGCCGAACGACAGCCAGATCGTCGTCGCGTTGGTGAACAAGACCAGCACAAAGCTCGCTCCCACCAGTACCGCGAACAGGATCAGCGCTTCTTTTGACGTCACCCTGCCGCTGACCAAAGGCCGCTGCTCGGTGCGTTTGACGTGGCCGTCCACCTTGCGGTCGGCGAAGTCGTTGATCACGCAGCCCGCCGCGCGCATCAGGAACACGCCGACGACGAAAATCAGCAGCGTGCTCAGGGACGGCGAGCCTTTGCCGGCAATCCAGACGGCCCACAAGGTGGGCCATAGCAACAGATAAATGCCGATGGGCTTGTCGATGCGCGTGAGCTGGATGAAGTCCCAGGCGCGCGGGTGCAGACGGTTCAGGGATTTGAGCAACGACAGGTACATCAGCGGCCCTCTTGAGCATGCAGTGGAGCGTTGGGTTCGATGGCACGCCATGCAGTGGGCAGAAACACTTCCGCTACCAGAATGCTCAAGTTCCCTCGGCTGAAACAGGAGCGGCGTCCCCACAAGCCCTGCTGTGCGTCCGTCTCGGGCAGCCATTGCGCAGGATAGCGGCAGACCTGCAGCGGGCCGCGGGCGAAGGCTTCATCGCTGAACAGTAACTCGCCCAGTGACCGGGTGCCGAGTTCGTCCATGTGCAGGCCATCCTGCTCCAGCGCGCGGCGAGCGGCGACACTGCGGGCAAACACCCATCTTTCATTGCGGCCCAGCAGGTAGACCTCACGCACCCAGCCTTCGCTGCCCTCAGGCAATTGCAGCGCGGCGCATTCATCGTCACGCAGGGACTGCCAGCCTTCGAACTGCGGTTCGACGCAAAAGTGGTCGTCAGAGAGCCGGGTCAGGCGTCGGGTCAAGGAATCTTCGTGGAAAAGCCACTCAAGAACGGCGGGCGAGGGTGCTCCGATCAGCTGATCGCGCAAAAGCCACTCGGGCGCTGGAAATGCAGGGGTTTGCTGGATCACGGGAGACAAACACAGGCGGCAATCGAGGCGGCGAGCTTAGCATGATTGCGATTTTTGACCGACGACCGGAGCACCCACCCGTTTGCGCCGACGCCCCCGACGCCTTCCCGGCTAAAGCCAGTCCACCTGGCGATACGCGGAGTATTCGTGGGACCTGCTTCAGCCGGGAAGGGGCCGGTTTGAACGCCATCAATTTCGCGGTGCGCCCACTGACGCCTTCCCGGCTAAAGCCAGTCCTACTGGCGATACGCGGCGTATTAGTGGGACCGGCTTCAGCCGGGAAGGGGCCGGTGTGAGCGCCCTCAATTTCGCGGTGCGGCTACTGACGCCTTCCCGGCTAAAGCCAGTCCTACTGGCGATATGCGGAGTATCCGTGGGACCGGCTTCAGCCGGGAAGAGGCCGGTGTGAGCACCCTCAATTTCGCGGTGCGGCCACTGACGCCTTCCCGGCTAAAGCCAGCTCCCACTGGAAAGTACACGCGTTGTACATCAATGAAACTTGCGTCATGGCGCTGTGATCAGTAAAAGGCCTGACCCATTCGATAAACTTCGCGACGACAGCGGAGCGTCTGGGACGTCTAGCCTGAAACCAAGAGAGCCGAGCGATGAAAAAGTGGCAATGCGTAGTCTGTGGCCTGATTTACAACGAAGCCGACGGTTGGCCGGATGACGGCATCGCGCCGGGCACGCTCTGGCAGGATGTGCCGGAAGACTGGCTGTGCCCTGACTGCGGCGTCGGCAAAATGGATTTTGAAATGATCGAAATCGGCTGATCCGCCGACTTCCAAGACCCCGCTGGAGAAGTGAATGAACGCACCTGTCGTGATCATTGGTACCGGGCTGGCCGGCTACAACCTCGCTCGCGAATTTCGCAAGCTGGATGGCGAGACGCCGCTGTTGCTGATCACCGCCGATGACGGCCGTTCGTACTCCAAACCCATGCTTTCCACCGGCTTTGGCAAAAACAAGGAAGCCGACGGACTGAGCATGGCCGAGCCGGGCGCCATGGCTGAGCAGCTCAGGGCCGAGGTACGCACGCACACCCGCGTCAGCGGCATCGATCCGGGTCATAAGCGTGTGTGGATCGGCGAGGAAGCGGTGGCCTACCGCGACCTGATTCTGGCCTGGGGGGCGGAAACCGTCCGCGTGCCGGTGGCGGGTGATGCTTGCGAAGCAGTATTCCCGATCAACGATCTTGAGGATTACGCGCGTTTCCGCGCCGCAGCAGCCGGCAAGAAGCGGGTGTTGATCCTCGGCGCAGGCCTGATCGGCTGTGAGTTTGCCAACGATCTGATTTTGGGCGGCCACGAAATCGACCTCGTTGCGCCATGCGAGCAGGTGATGCCGACATTGCTGCCTCCTGCGGCCGCCGCCGCATTACAGGCCGGGCTGGAAAGCCTGGGCGCGCGTTTTCACCTCGGGCCTTTGATGACTCGGCTTGATCGTGCCGACACCGGGCTCGAAGCGCACCTGTCCGATGGCGAGGTGCTGCATTGCGATCTGGTGGTGTCGGCCATAGGCCTGCGTCCTCGCACTGATCTCGCCGCAGCGGCGGGCCTGGAAGTCGGGCGTGGCATTGTGGTCGACCGGCATTTGCAGACGTCCCACGCAAACATCTACGCGCTGGGCGACTGCGCTGAAGTGGATGGGCTGAACCTGCTTTACGTCATGCCGCTGATGAACTGCGCCCGAGCCTTGGCGCAGACCCTCGCTGGTACACCCACAGCCGTCAAATATGGCCCAATGCCGGTCACGGTGAAAACGCCGGTTTGCCCGCTGGTAGTGTCCCCGCCGCCCAAGGGCTCGGAAGGTGTCTGGACCGTGGAAGGTGAGGGCGCCGATATCAAGGCGTTGTGCTGCGACAGCGACGGCAACCTGCTGGGTTACGCGCTGACAGGCGCTGCGGTGATGGACAAGCTCGCCCTGAACAAGGCTTTGCCCCCGCTGCTGGCATGATTAACAGTCGTTCTGTCGGATAAGCCATCTTTTAGTTGAAACAAACGTGGTTCACGTACTGGCGCGGGCCCCGGTGGCGTGCCATTCTCAATCCGGTCTGCCGCAACGTAGAGCTGTTGCGGCACCTGCTCGCTGTCCGCAAGGGCTGCACGGGACATAAAAACAAAAAACCGTAAAAGAGGCTTCATATGCGTAAACCAGAACTCGCAGCGGCTATTGCCGAGAAAGCAGATCTCACCAAAGAACAAGCCAATCGCGTCCTCAACGCCGTGCTCGACGAAATCACCAACGCGCTGCACAAGAAGGACAGTGTCACACTGGTTGGCTTCGGCACTTTCTTGCAGCGCCATCGTGGCGCCCGCACCGGTAAGAACCCTCAGACCGGTGAGCCCGTCAAGATCAAGGCCAGCAACACGGTGGCGTTCAAGCCGGGCAAGTTTCTCAAAGACAGCGTTAATCCGGACGCGGCAAAGCCAGCGAAACCAGCCAAGCCGGCAGCAGCCGCCAAAGATGCCAAGCCAGCCAAGGCCGCAGCGGCCAAGGCACCCGCAGCAAAGAAAAAGTAATTCGCTGAGCGCTCTGCGGGGGGCGAGCAGCGCGGAAATGGGCATGCCGATCAGTCGGCAT
Organism: Pseudomonas sp. W5-01; assembly: GCF_046540435.1. NCBI lineage: Bacteria > Pseudomonadati > Pseudomonadota > Gammaproteobacteria > Pseudomonadales > Pseudomonadaceae > Pseudomonas > Pseudomonas sp. W5-01. The sequence continues at coordinate 285,649 of NZ_JAXCIP010000005.1, read as the reverse complement.
GTCCATTTTTTTATGCCCGATGAATCAACCGTGCTGGACCTGTGCGCTTCGTCCAGTCCGCCACTTTGCGACTGACCGGTTCTGCTTGTTCACCGGTCAATCAAGCTCGCTACACTGCGCCTGGTCACCCAAACTGCCGCTGACCCCATGAGGCCCACGCATGAAGTTTCGTTTTCTACTCTGGATATTGGGCCTGTTGATGGCCCGCGCCAGTCGCAATAATCCCGCGTTTCAACAGCAACTTGCGGGGAAGGATCTGGCGTTCCAGTTGCAGACGGCTGACGGCAAGATCGCCAGGCATTTCATCGTGCGCGATCAACGCGTGAAGAGCCGCGCCGGCACCTTCGCGGCGCCTGCTTTCGTGATTTCTTTCAAGGATGCCGACTACGGCTTCGCCACCCTGCAGGCTCGGAACAAGCAGCTCGCGTTCATGCAGGGCATTCAGGACAAGAATATCGTGGTGACCGGCAACGCTGGCCTGGTGATGTGGTTTCAGGGGCTGACGAAGTATCTGAAGCCGAGGAAGAAGAAGTAGTCCTCCCCGGACACTTCCGGATTAACTGAACTGCGAGGCCAGTTCGCGCAACAGCACTTCGGCTTCCAGTACTTTCTTCACCACGTCCTGAGCTTTCTCGCGGGACAGCTTCAGGCGTTCGAGCAGCTCGTCCGGAATACTTTCCAGCGGGCCTGAGCCAATGCCTTCCTTGCGCAGCAGCCTCACCGCCAGGCACACCAGGTTTGCATACTTGTAATGCTCGCCTGCGTAGTGCGGGTCGTGCTGGAAGCGCAGGGCGATGACCAGTTCCTCCGGCATGTCCCAGTTGCGCATCAGCCAGGAGCCGATCTGCTCGCGGCTGATGCCCAGCAGGTGCTGCTCGACATAGCTGTGATGCAGGTGCGGGTTGACTTCGATCTGGCGGCAGATCAGCGAAAAATGCGGCGGAAACACGTGCGCCAGCAGCAGATAGCCGAAGTTGTGCAGCAAGCCGGCGAGGTACGTCAGGCCACTTTCCGGGCGCTCGGCACGTGGCATGGCGCGGGTCAGGCCTTCGATGATCGCGGCTGTGTAGATCGACTGCTGCCAGTAAGGGGTTGCCTGCTGCGGATGATCCTTGGGCAGCGCCAGGGTTTTGCCCAGCGCCAGACCGAGCGCCAGATTGATCACCAGATCAAAACCCAACACGCGAACAATGGCATCTTCCACCGAGCGGATTTTGCCGGCTGAGCCGTAATACGGGGACGCCGCCCAGCTCACGACTTGTGCCGCCAATGCCGGATCGGTTTCCACCACGCCGGTGATGTCGTCGATGGTCGCGTCGGGATCGACACGCAGCTTGATGATCTTCTGCGCCGTGTCGGCCAACGGCGGGATTTCCACCGTGGACTCAAGACGCTGCTGGATGCGCCGGGCAGTGAAATTCTGAACGGCTTTGGTGATTTCCTCGCGGTCGTCATCGGGACGCGTGAGGTTGGGTGTGACGGAGGTCACCGGCTCGCCAAAGCGGGCAGCGCTGGCCTTGGTCAACAGCGTCTTAAATTCCTCGCTGCTGATCTCCAGCAAGAGGCCTGGTTCACCAGAATCGATCAGCACGGTATTGCCGGACAGAATCCGCTCTTCATACAGGCAAGGCGAGCTGGTCAGCGAAGGCAGGCCGGGCAACGTGCCCAGTTTATGTTTTTGCAGCATGAGTTCGAGCGACTCTTTCGGAACCGCTTTCAACTTGCGGCCGGTCAACTCGGTAACACGATTGAGGTCGAGCAATTGGTTTTGTGGAAACAGGATGAACAGCGCGCCAACGGAGTCGTCGACCAGAATGGCCTGCACTTTTTGATCAAGCGGAAGAGACTCGTCATCAGTCACTTCACGGAAGTTGATGGCAGCTTTGCCCAGCAACTGCCGAATGATAGAAGGGCAGTGTGGGGTTGCGTCGATGTGGGCAACTTCTGTCATGGCCTGTATCCAGATTCCTACAATCGCTGAAGTATAACCAGCTTAGTTGTTATAGAGGTGAGACACCCTGTTATTGCGTTGACTGCTTCACACTTGGCCGTATTGCTGGCCATGGCGCAGCCAGCGCTCCAGCAGGGGACTGACATGTTGGGGCCAGCGCTCAAGCAGCGCCTGCGCCGCGTCCCTGACCGCTGGCAGCAAATCTGCATCGCGCATCAGGTCAGCAACCTTGAATTGCAGCAGTCCTGTCTGGCGCGTTCCGAGCATCTCGCCCGGCCCACGCAGCTCCAGATCCTTTTCTGCAATCACGAAGCCGTCGTTGGTTTCACGCATGATGCCCAGCCGCTGGCGACCGATCTGCGAAAGCGGGGGGTGATACAGCAGCACGCAATGGCTGGCCGCGCTGCCCCGGCCGACCCGACCGCGTAATTGATGAAGCTGCGCCAGGCCCAGGCGTTCCGGGTTTTCGATGATCATCAGGCTGGCATTGGGGACGTCCACGCCGACCTCGATCACTGTCGTGGCGATCAGCAGATTCAGGTTGCCCTGCTTGAACTCGCCCATGACGGCGGCTTTTTCGGCGGGCTTCATGCGCCCGTGAATCAAGCCGACCTTGAGCTCGCCCAGCGCGCTGGTCAGTTCCTCGAACGTCGTTTCAGCGGCCTGACACGTCAGCTCCTCGGACTCCTCGATCAGCGTGCACACCCAATACGCCTGCCGGCCTTCGGCGCATGCATTGCGTACGCGCTCGACCACTTCGATGCGCCGGCTGTCGACCACCAGAACGGTATTCACCGGCGTACGCCCGGGGGGCAGTTCGTCGAGAATCGACGTGTCGAGGTCGGCGTAGGCGCTCATCGCCAGGGTGCGCGGGATGGGGGTGGCGGTCATGATCAGCTGATGCGGACACATCAAGCCGCCGACGCCCTTCTTGCGCAGGGCCAGGCGTTGCTGAACGCCGAAACGGTGTTGCTCGTCGATGATGACCAGCGCGAGGTTCTTGAACTGCACCTCGTCCTGGAACAACGCGTGGGTGCCGACGACCATGGGCGTACCGCCGGCGATCTGCGCCAGTGACGCCGCGCGGGCCTTGCCCTTGAGCTTACCTGCAAGCCAGGCCGTCTCGATGCCGAGTGGCTCCAGCCAGCGGGTGAAATTGATGAAGTGCTGTTCGGCGAGGATCTCGGTGGGCGCCATCAGTGCGACCTGATAGCCCGCTTCGAGGGCCTGCAAGGCCGCGAGTGCTGCCACGACCGTCTTGCCTGCGCCTACGTCGCCCTGAATCAAACGCAGCATCGGCTCGTGCAGACTGAGGTCGTAGGCGATCTCGTTGCCGACGCGCTGCTGCGCACCCGTGGGCGGGAATCCGAGGTTCGCGAGGAATTTCTTCGGCAGGCGTTTCGCCGGTGGCAGTGCAGGTGCGCGTTGCGAGCGCAGGCTTTCACGCAGGCGTTGCTGGGAAAGCTGGTGTGTCAGCAGCTCTTCGAATGCCAGTCGGTGCTGCGCCCAGTGATGGCCCAAGGCGAGCTCTTCGACGTCAGCATCGGCAGGCGGGTTATGCAGGTAATGAATGGCGTCAGCCAGGGGCGCGAGTTGATAGTCGCGCGCCAGCTCATCCGGCAGCCAGTCAGGCAGGCTCTTCGGGCCAAGCATTGACAGGCTCTGATGGCACAACTGCCGCAGGCGCTGCTGGGTGAGGCCTTCGGTCGTGGGGTAGATCGGCGTCAGTGTCTGCTCGACGGCCACCGGCTCGTCGCCGGTGATCGCGCGGTATTCCGGGTGGTAGATCTCAAGGCCTGAGGCACCGGGCCGGGCTTCGCCGTAACAGCGCACGTGGGTACCGCGCTTGAGGCCGTCCTTTTGCGCGTTGCTGAAGTGGTAAAAGCGCAGGCTCAACACGCCGGTGCCGTCGCCCATCCTGACCAGCAAGCTGCGGCGCTTGCCCATGACCACGTCAGCGCCGCTGACCACACCTTCGATCACGGCGTCCTGGCCCGGACGCAATTCGCCGATGGGCACAACACGAGTCCGGTCCTGGTAACGCAACGGCAGGTGAAACAGCATGTCCTGAATGTTCTCAAGACCGACTTTCGCCAGCTTTTCAGCCATTGCCTCACCGACGCCTTTTAGCGCCGTGACCGAGACATGAGACAGCTCCGTCATACCGTCCCTTAACTCGCTTCAGCCTGAGCTTTAGGACGAGCGACGGAACACAGACGGATCGAGTCAGCGAGGATTTCGATGGCTTTCGGACGCGGGAAGCTGGCACGCCACGCGATTGCCACGGTGCGGAATGGCACCGGCGGCGACAGCGGACGGACCTCGATCACGCCGGGCGCGTAGTGATGGCTGTCGACGGCGGACATCGGCAGGATGGAAATACCCAGCCCCGACGCGACCATGTGCCGAATGGTTTCCAGCGAGCTGGACTCCACGGTGGTGTGCTTGGCAGCGTCGCCGCCCTTGACCAGCGTCGGGCAGGCTTCGAGCACCTGATCGCGGAAGCAGTGACCTTCGCCGAGCAGCAGCAGGCTCTTGTCGTTCAGCGCCGAGGCATCGATGGTCTTTTTCTGGGTCCAGGGATGATCGGCCGGCATCAGCACGTAAAACGGCTCGTCGTACAGCGACAGCGTCAGGACATCGGCCTCGTTGAACGGCAGGGCGATGATGATCGCGTCGAGCTCGCCATTGCGCAGCTTGTCGCGCAGCACGTGGGTGAAGTTTTCCTCGATGTACAACGGCATCTGCGGGGCGACCCGGTGCAGTTGCGGAATCAGGTGAGGAAACAGGTACGGGCCAACGGTGTAGATCGCGCCGACTTTAAGCGGCGCGGTCAGTTGATTCTTGCCGGTCTGGGCCAGTTCGCGAATGCCCTGAGCCTGTTCGAGAACCTTCTGCGCCTGGGCCACGATGCCCTCGCCAACCGGGGTCAGACGTACGGCACTCTTGCTGCGCTCGAAAATCAGCACGCCGAGTTCATCTTCCAGCTTTTTTACGCCCACTGACAAGGTCGGCTGGCTGACGTGACAGCGTTCAGCGGCATGGCCGAAGTGCTGCTCTTGGGCGAGGGTAACGATGTAGCGCAATTCTGTGAGGGTCATAACGTGCGTCCATGAAGTTGCGGCCCCAGCATAGCGGGTGCAATCGATAGACGCACGTTATCAACCCGTCGCGGCTGACAAAATTCTGGTTTCAGCGTTTATCCAGGGAATAAACGAAGGGAGCGACCACTTCCAGCGACCCGTTCTTCAGCAATTCCGGCGGCGGCTTGGGCAATGGCTGCGCGCGGCGGATCATCTCCAGAGTCGCTCGATCCAGTGAAGCGCTTCCTGAACCGCCGGCCAGTTCATAGGACAGCACGCGGCCTTCGCCATCGACCACAAAGCGCAGCTTGCTGGTGCCCTGCATGCCCCGGCGTCGGGCGTCTTCCGGATAACGCTTGAACTTGCTCAGGTGACTCAGCAATTCACCCTGCCACGTCGGTAATGCATTGCTCGGTGGCGTGGGCGGAGCGGGTTGCGGCGACGCCGACTTCTCCGGTTTGGCGTTGGACGGCGGTGCGTCCAGCGGCTTGTCGTCGGCTGGCTTTTCTTCCTTCGGCGGCTCGACCTTCTTCACAGGTTTTGGCGGCTGTGGTTTGGGTTTGGGCTTGACCGGCTTGGGCACAGCGATTTCGGCCTTGGGCGCCTCGGCGACTGGCGGAATTGGCAGCTGTTCTTCAGGCGCGGGCGGCTGCGGCGGTTGCACGACTTTTGGCGGTGGCGGCGGTGCAGGCTCTGGAACGGGCGCCAGCTCGACCATCATCGCCGCCGGGGGCAGCTCAATGGCCTGCGAGGAGGGCCAGCGCAATGCGACGACAATCGCCACGGCATGGACCGCCAGCACCAACAACAGACTACCGCTATAGCGCGTCAGCTTTTGGCGCGTATTGATCATTTCTTGCCGACCGTCTCGAGACCCACCAGGCCCACCTTCAGGTAGCCGGCGCCGCGCAGGGCATTCATGACGTCCATCAGGTCGCCATAGTCGACGCCTTTGTCAGCCTGGAAGAAGATCGTGGTGTCTTTCTTGCCCTTGGTCCTGGCATCCAGCACCTGACCGATCCGCTCGCGGGCCACTTTTTCATCGCCCAGGTACAGGCTCTGATCAGCTTTCACGCTCAGGAAAATCGGTTTTTCGGGCCGAGGCGCCGGTTTGGCGGTAGAGGCGGGCAGGTCGACCTTGATGTCCACGGTTGCCAGCGGTGCGGCAACCATGAAGATGATCAGCAGGACCAGCATGACGTCGATGAACGGCGTCACGTTGATTTCGTGGTTCTCGGCGAGATCGTCATCGCCTTCCTTCAAATGCAGGCCCATGGTTTACCCCATCTTTACCATGTGCGGCGGTTGGTTGCGCTCGGCCGCAGGCTGGTGATCCAGATCGCGGCTAACCAGCAACAGAACCTGCGCCGAAGCGTCGGACACTTGCGCCTTGTAACCGGCAATGGAGCGGGCGAAGACGTTGTAGATGACCACGGCAGGAATCGCGGCAACCAGGCCCAGCGCGGTGGCCAGCAAGGCCTCGGCGATGCCCGGCGCTACAACGGCCAGGTTGGTGGTCTGGGTTTTGGCGATGCCGATAAAGCTGTTCATGATCCCCCAGACGGTACCGAACAGGCCCACGAACGGCGCAGTCGAACCGATGGTCGCCAATACACCGGTGCCCATGCTCATGTTGCGGCCGCAGGCGGCGACCAGGCGTTCAAGGCGGAAAGCAACGCGCTCCTTGATGCCTTCGCGCTCGCGGGTGTTGACCGACAGACGCATCTCTTCGAGTGCGTCATGCACCAGCAAGTGGGAAAGGGTGCCTTCTTTTTTGGCCCCTGCGCTGGCTTCGTCCAGATTACGCGCGCGTTTCAGCGCAGCGATTTCGCTTCGCAGACGACGTTTGGCGCCGAGCAGTTCGAAGCCCTTGGCGATCCAGATGGTCCAGGTGATGACCGATGCAATGGCCAGACCGATCATCACGGCTTTGACGATGATGTCCGCGTTCTTGTACATGCCCCATGGCGAGAGATCGTGGGACATGCCCAGGCTGTTATCTTCCGCCGCGGGGTCGAGCGACTCAGCTGGAGCAGAAGCCGGGGTCAGTTCTTGAACGCCTGGCGCTGTAGCGGGGTCAACCGGTGTAGCGGCTGGCGCCTCGGCTTGTACGGCGGGTTTTTGTGCAGGAGCGTTGGCGTCAGCGAGCGCTACAGGCGTCAACATCAGGCTGAACAGCAGCGCGGCAATGGCGCGTCCAGCACGTGGCAGACCTCGAGTGGCAATTGACGAAGCGGGGATTTGAATAGATGTCATGCTGGCCCGACCTGATATGAAATAGGTGTTCGTTCTGAGAGCGTCACGCTGGCGCTAGGCGAGCGGAGGAGAACAAAGGGCCGTTATTATTGCAAGTAATTCTTGTTAACAAAAGTAAGAGCGTCTCTTTTTTCCTGAGAATGCTTCCCAATGGTCGGTTTCATAGCCCGTTTTACGGGCTGAAATTCAATAAGTGATGTGGAGATTGGACATGTCAGCGCCATCCGTTTTGATTGCTGGATGTGGCGACATCGGGAGCCGATTGGCGTCCCAGCTGTTGCCTGATGACTGGACGGTGTACGGCCTGCGCCGCTCCGTTGAGAAACTGCCTGCAGGCGTGCTCGGCGTCAGCGGCGACCTGTTCGACGCCCGCATTCCCGCGCACTGGCCGGAAGGCCGGCTCGATTACCTGGTCTACTGCGCCACACCGACTGACCGGGATGAAGCGGGTTACCGCGCGGCTTATGTTGAAGGCCTCCGGCACGTACTGGGCTGGAGCGAGCGCAGCGGCCAGAGACCCAAGCGGATATTTTTCGTCTCCAGCAGCAGCGTTTATGGTCAACAGCAAGGCGAGTGGGTCGATGAAACGTCACCCGTTGAAGCCACCGGTTACTCGGGCCAGGTTATGCGCGAGGCAGAGCAAGTGGCCTTGGACAGTGGGGTGCCAGCGACCATTGTCAGGTTGACCGGAATTTACGGTCCGGGCCGCAGTGACCTGATGAACCGGGTACGTCAGGGCTACACCGTTGCAACCAACCCGCCGCTGTATGGCAACCGCATTCATGCCGATGACGCCGCCGGGCTGCTGGCGTTTTTGCTGCGAGCAGCATCGGACGAGGTGGCACTCAAAGACTGCTATATCGGCGTCGACGATGCACCCGCGCCGCTGGCCGAAGTGGTCGACTGGATGCGTCAGCGTCTGGGTGTCACGGAGTGGTCGGATGAAAACAGCGTGCGCCGCACCGGGAGCAAGCGCTGCAGCAACGCCCGCGCCAAGGCGCTGGGCTGGACGCCGCGTTATGCGACTTATAAGGAAGGGTATGAGGCGATGCTGGTAGATCAGCCGAACTAGTTCGCGTTGGCGTCGATTCGTAGGACCGGCCTTAGCCGGGAAGGCGTCAGTCTTACAACCGGGACATTGAGGTTGTAGGTACTGGCCTCTTCCCCGGCTGAAGCCGGTCCTACCATGCGTACGCGATAGTCAGTTCTTCTCGAGCACCCAGCGCTGCTCACCCGGGCGAAGATCCGGCATTTCAGTTGCCTGGGCGTTATTTACCGCCTGGAACAACTCCAGCTGTTTGCCGTTGCGCACGAAGATCCACGGATTGCCGCGCTCGTTCTTCTCCAGCCACATGCTGTCGTACTCACCGCTCATGGCTGCGCAGTCGCCGGCGAGGCACAGCGCATAGCGATCATTGCCCGGCAGGCCGCTGACGCTGCCGTCTGGCAGGAACTCAACCGTGCTGCCCTGGCCTTCGCCATTGACGATGGTCCACTTGCCGCCGAGGTAGGCGGTGTAAAGAGCGCGCTCGAAACTGGTGCCGGGTTGGGCGCCGGCCGGCGGTGCTTCCTTGGGCGTGCGGAAATGTTGCTCGGGGCCCGTGTCGCTGGCGCGCTGCACCAGGTCATCACCCTTGATGGTCAACTCATCGGACGCATTGCCGTAAAAGTCGACACGCAACTTGCCGTCGGCATTGCTGGCGATCTTGCCTTCACTCAGCTCGAAGCCGTTGGAAGCAGTGGCCTGTCCGGCCTTGGTGTTGATGTTCCATTCAAGATTCGGGCCGTGAGCCAGCAGGGCCTGCCGAAGGTTACCGCCTTGGGCTGCGGCGTCGATGGCGGCCTGATTGATCCAGGTACCGTCCGGGCTTTTGTCGGAGTGGCTGGCGCAGCCGCTGAGCAGTGCGACCAGCAGCGGGAGGGCAAACGCAACACGCATGGGTGGAGTCCTTCCTTTTCTGAGGAGGCGGAACGGGCTTGCGCTCCGCACCGGGATTTACTCGATGACCAGAATGGCGTCCATTTCGACCTGCGCGCCACGCGGCAGCGCCGCAACGCCAATGGCGGCGCGCGCCGGGTACGGCTGCTCAAAATACTTGCCCATGATCTCGTTGACCTTGGCGAAGTGGCTCAGGTCGGTGAGGAAGATATTCAGTTTGACGATGTCCTTGAACGAACCGCCTGCAGCTTCGGCCACAGCCTTCAGGTTTTCGAAGACCTGAACGGTCTGAGCTTCAAAGCCTTCGACCAGCTCCATGGTCTTGGGGTCCAGCGGAATCTGTCCCGACATGTAGACGGTGTTGCCCGCCTTGATTGCCTGGGAATAGGTGCCGATGGCGGCAGGGGCTTTGTCGCTGGAGATGACGGTCTTGCTCATGAAAAACTCCTGTTTGCGGTTTGACTACGCGCGCATGCGGGTGATGCGGATCACGCCGGCCAGGGCGCGCAGTTTCTTGATCACGCGGGCCAGGTGCACTCGGTCGTGAACGCTGACCACCAGTTGGACCACGCTGATGCGACCATCGCGTTCATCCATACTGATTTTTTCGATATTGCCGTCCGCAGCATTCACGCTGCTGGCGAGCAGGGCGATCAGGCCGCGCTGGTGTTCCAGTTCGACGCGCAGCTCGACATTGAATTCGCCGGTGACGTCTTTGGCCCAGGACAGCTGAATGCACTTCTCGGGGTTGTGGCGGACTTCCGTGATGTTCCGGCAGTTGTCCAAGTGCACGACCATGCCTTTGCCCGCAGACAAATGCCCGACAATCGGGTCCCCTGGAATCGGCGTGCAGCACTTGGCGTAGCTGAGGACGAGGCCTTCGGTGCCACGAATAGCCAGAGGACCTTCTGCGTTCGGCAGTTGGTCGCCTTCACTGGCCAGCAATCGGCGAGCGACCACATAAGCCATGCGGTTGCCCAGGCCAATGTCCTCAAGCAGGTCTTCGATGACCTCGACCCGATACTCGGCAAGAATCAGGCGCACGCGCTCGGCCGGAATCTTTTCCAGCGTGCTGTCGAAGCCGTTGAGCACTTTGTTCAGCAGACGCTCGCCGAGATTGATCGATTCCGACCGGCGCTGCAGTTTGAGCGCATGGCGGATGTGCGTACGGGCCTTGCCGGTCACGACGAAGTTGAGCCAGGCCGGATTCGGACGCGCCCCGGGAGCACTGACGATCTCGACGGTCGAGCCGCTTTGCAGCGGTTCGGAAAGCGGGGCCAGCCGACGATTGATCCGACAGGCAATGCAGCTGTTGCCGACGTCAGTGTGCACGGCATAAGCAAAATCGACCGCCGTGGAGCCTTTCGGCAGCTCCATGATCCGGCCCTTCGGCGTGAACACGTAGACCTCGTCCGGGAACAGGTCGATCTTTACGCTCTCGATGAATTCCAGCGAATTGCCCGCACGCTGCTGCATTTCCAGCACGCCCTTGACCCACTGACGGGCCCGCGCATGGGTGCTCTTCGGCTGTTCATCGCCAGACGACTTGTACAGCCAGTGCGCGGCGATACCGTTGTTGGCCATCTCTTCCATTTCGCGGGTACGAATCTGGATCTCGATGGGCACGCCATGCATACCGAACAGGGTGGTGTGCAGCGATTGATAGCCGTTGGCTTTCGGAATCGCGATGTAATCCTTGAAGCGCCCCGGCAGCGGTTTGTACAAATTGTGCACAGCGCCGAGCACGCGATAGCAGGTGTCGACCTTGTCGACGATGATCCTGAACGCGTAGACGTCCATGATCTCGTTGAAGGCGCGACGCTTGCCGCGCATCTTCTTGTAGATGCCATACAGGTGCTTCTGACGGCCGCTGACTTCGCCTTCAATACCGTCAACCGCAAGGCAGTGGCTCAGCGACTCTTCGATCTTGTTGACCAGTTCCTTGCGGTTGCCGCGCGCGCGCTTGACCGCCTGGCCGATGCGCGAGGAGCGCATCGGGTACATCGCCTTGAAGCCCAGGTCCTCAAATTCGATACGCACGCTGTGCATGCCAAGGCGATTGGCGATAGGGGCGTAGATTTCGAGGGTTTCTTTGGCGATGCGACGGCGCTTCTCTCCGGAGAGGACTTCCAGCGTGCGCATGTTATGCAGGCGGTCGGCAAGCTTGACCAGAATGACGCGAATGTCCCGCGCCATGGCCATCGCCATTTTCTGGAAGTTCTCGGCCTGAGCTTCGGCTTTGGTCTCGAAGTTCATCTGGGTCAGTTTGCTGACCCCGTCGACCAGTTCGGCCACCGTTTCGCCAAACTGTGCACAAAGCGCTTCTTTGGCGATGCCGGTGTCTTCGATCACGTCATGCAGCATGGCGGCCATCAGGCTCTGATGGTCCATGTGCATGTCGGCAAGAATATTGGCCACCGCCAGCGGATGCGTGACGTAGGCTTCGCCGCTGCGACGGCGTTGGCCGTCGTGGGCTTGTTCGGCGTAGAAGTACGCCCGGCGGACCAGATTGACCTGGTCTGCGCCGAGGTAGGTCGAGAGGCGATCGGCGAGGGCGTCTATGCTCGGCAAGATAAATCTCCTTGCCGAAGGCTGTGACCCTGCGCCTTGCTACGTCGACCAGGCATAGGCTTAGACGGCCTCGCTGGACTCGTCCTCGAATGCGGCGAACAGTGGTTCATCTTCAACGATTTCGGCTTCTGCGATAACAGCGTAATCCATCAGGCCTGCAGCGATTTCACGCAGGGCCACTACGGTAGGCTTGTCGTTTTCCCATGCCAGCTTTGGCTCTTTGCCACCGGTCGCCAGTTGACGCGAGCGCTTGGTGGCGAGCATGACCAGCTCAAAACGGTTATCTACATGTTCCAGGCAGTCTTCAACGGTCACGCGGGCCATGGGTATTCCTCGTAGCAAATGCGATATGCGCGGTGCCCGAATGGGCGAGCGGACTCGACAGTCTAAAAAATCACCAGCGTTTAGGGAAGCGCTGATTTTGAATGGATCGGTTTTGCTGCCTAAGAACCGGTCAGGCCAGCAGTTGAGCCAACAGCTCGGTGTGGCGCTGCTGTTGGTGTTCCTGGCTCAGCAAGTTGGCGCGGAAGATCGCTTTCAGGTCTTCGAGCGCCGTGGCGAAATCGTCGTTGATCACAATGTAATCGTATTCGGCGTAGTGACTCATCTCGCTGACGGCTTCGCGCATGCGGCCTTCGATAATCTCGTCGCTGTCCTGACCCCGATTGGTCAGGCGCTGGCGCAGCGCTTGCTGCGTTGGCGGCAGAATGAAGATCGAGCGCGCGCGGGGCATCAGTTTGCGAACCTGCTCGGCGCCTTGCCAGTCGATCTCCAGAATCAGGTCATGACCTTCGTCCAGCGTCTGCTGCAAACGGCTCTGCGAGGTCCCGTACATATTGCCGAAGACTTCAGCCTGTTCGAGAAAATCGCCGTGCTCGATCATGCGCACGAATTCGGCGCGATCGACGAAGTGGTAGTTCACGCCGTCCACTTCGCCCGGACGCATGGCCCGGGTGGTGTGGGACACCGACACGCGGATCTGCGGCTGAGCGTTGATCAGGGCGTTGACCAGACTGGTCTTGCCCGCGCCCGATGGGGCGGAAATGATGTACAGGGTGCCGGTGCTGTGGGTCATGTCGGAGGTGGCCTTACTCAATGTTCTGCACTTGTTCGCGCATCTGCTCGATCAACACTTTGAGGTTGACGGCGGCTTGCGTGCTTCGAGGGTCAAAGGCTTTGGAGCCCAGTGTGTTGGCTTCGCGGTTGAGCTCCTGCATCAGGAAATCCAGCCGGCGCCCGGCTTGCCCGCCGGCCTTGAGTACGCGGCGCACTTCAGTGACGTGCGTGCTCAGGCGGTCGAGTTCTTCGGCGACGTCACTTTTTTGCGCCAGCAGGACCATTTCCTGTTCCAGGCGCTGCGGATCGAGCTCGGCCTTCATGTCGGCAAAGCGATCGAGCACCTTTTGGCGCTGGGCGGCGAGCATTTGCGGCACGAGCGTACGCAAGGTCGCGACTTCAGTCTTGATCGCGGTGAGCCGTTCGTCGAGAAGCCTGGCCAGATCGGCGCCTTCGCGGGCGCGACCAGCCTTGAGCTCATCGAGCGCCTCGTTAAACAGGGCCAGGGCGTCGTTGTTCAGCGCTTGAGGGTCGGCAGCATCGGCCACCAGAACACCGGGCCAGGCCAGCACTTCGAGCGGATTCAGCGCGGCGGGCTGACTGATCAGGCTGGCGACAATCTCCGCTGCCGCGACCAGTTGCCCGGCGCGTTCGCGGTCAACCTGCAGCGGTTTGCCTGCGTTCTCTTCGGTGAAGCGCAGGGTGCATTCGACCTTGCCTCGGGAAAGGCCCTGGCGCAGCGCCTCGCGCACGGCGCCTTCGAGGTCACGAAATGATTCCGGCAGGCGCAGGTGAGGTTCGAGGTAACGGTGATTGACCGAGCGCATTTCCCAGCTCAGCGTGCCTTGTGGGCCGGCTCGTTCAGCGCGGGCAAAAGCCGTCATGCTGTGCACCATGGGAAGTACCTCTATAAATTCAGGCGTTTGCGGACAGCCGGTCCGGGATGAATCCCCGGCAAAGTATCGTCGGGAAACGACTGGCTATAAAGGCGCAGGATTGTAGCTCAGTGCAGGGTGTGCGCCCAAATGTGGCATTGTCGCAAGCGATGCGCGGCGTTGTGATCGTGCTGCCTGGCAGCGCAAACCTGCAGCGCCCGTCGTGAGCAATACGTCATTAGATGTCCCAAGCCGTGCCTGCACCTCTATAATGCAGACCGTTTTCCGTCTCCCAGTACAGGTATCCCAGATGAAACGTCCAAGTGGTCGCGCTGCCGATCAGCTTCGCCCGATTCGCATCACCCGCAACTACACCAAGCACGCCGAGGGTTCTGTGCTGGTCGAGTTCGGTGATACCAAGGTGATCTGCACCGTCAGCGTTGAAAACGGCGTTCCGCGCTTTCTCAAGGGGCAGGGCCAGGGCTGGTTGACAGCTGAATACGGCATGCTGCCTCGCGCCACCGGCGAGCGTAACCAGCGCGAAGCCAGTCGTGGCAAGCAAGGCGGCCGTACCCTCGAGATCCAGCGCCTGATCGGTCGCTCGCTGCGCGCGGCACTGGACATGTCCAAGCTGGGTGAAATCACCTTGTACGTCGACTGCGATGTCATCCAGGCGGACGGCGGGACGCGCACTGCGTCGATCACCGGCTCCATGGTCGCGCTGATCGACGCGCTGAAGTCCATCAAAAAGCGTGGCGGCCTCAAGGGCGGCGATCCGCTGAAACAGATGATCGCGGCAGTGTCAGTGGGCATGTATCAGGGCGAGCCGGTGCTGGACCTGGATTACCTTGAAGACTCCGCGGCCGAGACTGACCTCAACGTGGTCATGACCAGCGCGGGCGGTTTCATCGAAGTGCAAGGCACAGCCGAGGGGGCGCCGTTTCAGCCTGAAGACCTGAACGCGATGCTGGCACTGGCTCAAAAAGGCATGAACGAAATCTTCGAACTGCAGCAGTCGGCACTGGCCGACTGATCGGTTTCCATTGCGTCAGAGCACTACATCAAAACAGGGAAAGCATGATGATCGAGAGTCAGTCGCCGTTGCCAACGCCGAGTAAAGAAGTCCGTCAGTGGGCAATGCTGTGCCACTTCGCGGCGTTTTTCGGCCTGATCTTTCCGTTCGGCAATTTGCTGGGGCCGCTGATCGTCTGGCAGCTCAAGAAAGAAGTTGATCCGTACATCGATGCTCAAGGCAAGGAAGCCCTCAATTTTCAGATCACCGTCGCCATTGCCGCGATGATCTGTTTTTTGCTGATGGTGGTGATCATCGGCTTTCCGCTGTTGATGCTGGTGGGCGTCGGCGCGCTGGTGCTGACGATCATCGCGGGCGTGAAGGTCAATGACGGCGTCGCCTACCGCTATCCGTTCACCTGGCGGTTGCTGAAGTAAGCGCTTCCAGAGATATGGCGATGGCCTGATCTGCGGACAAACAAAAGCCGACTTCACGTCGGCTTTTTTTGAGCAACTGAACGTCAGATAGTGAGCGTCCAGTCGTAGTCCACGATCAGTGGCGCATGTTGCGAGAAGCGCGGCTGGCGTGGAAGGCGTGCACTGCGTACGAAACGGCGCAGGCCCGGGGTCAGCAACTGATAATCGAAGCGCCAGCCCAGATTGAGCATCTCGGCCTGTTCGTTATCGGGCCACCAGCTGTACTGATCGCCTTCGCGGCTGACTTCGCGCAGGGCATCGACATAACCCATGTTGCCAACGATCTCGTCCATCCACGCACGCTCTGGTGCCAGGAAGCCTGGAGATTGCTGACTGTCGCGCCAGTTTTTGATGTCCAGCTTCTGTTGCGCCACGTACAGCGAGCCACAGTAAATGTACTCGCGACGTTTGCGTCGCTGCTTGTCGAGGTACTTGCCGAAATCGTCCATGAGCTTGAATTTCTGATTCAAGTCTTCATCGCCGTTCATCCCGGAAGGGAGCAGCAAGGTCGCGATACTGACTTTGTCGAAATCTGCCTGCAGGTAACGCCCGTAACGGTCAGCCGTCTCGAAACCAAGACCGTTGATGACCGCCTTCGGTTGCAGCCGCGAGTAAAGCGCCACGCCACCCTGGGCTGGCACTTCGGCTTCGCAGGCATATAGGAAGTAGCCGTCCAGTTGGAAGGCTGGGTCGTCCAGTTCAAAGGCGGAGGCGCGGGTGTCCTGAAGGCAGATGACGTCGGCATTCTGGGCTTGCAGCCAACTGAGCAAACCACGCTCGACTGCAGCCTGAATACCATTAACGTTCACACTGATGATCCGCATAAATGGCCCCAAAAATCACGTGCGTGTATGATACCCGAGCTCTACCTAATTAGCTAAATCCGTGGTATTCGGGGCTTTTTTCATGCAGGCGTATCAACGCGATTTCATTCGTTTTGCCATCGATCGCGGAGTTTTGCGCTTCGGTGAGTTCACTTTGAAGTCTGGACGCACCAGTCCTTACTTCTTCAATGCCGGTCTTTTCAACAGTGGTTCCGCTCTTGCTCAGCTGGGCAAGTTCTACGCCGCCGCTGTCGTTGAAAGCGGTATCTCCTTCGATGTTCTGTTCGGCCCGGCCTATAAGGGTATTCCCCTTGCAGCGGCGACGGCCGTGGCCCTTGCCGAGCATCACAGCCTCGATCTCCCTTGGTGCTTCAACCGCAAAG
Source organism: Pseudomonas sp. W5-01 (assembly GCF_046540435.1). Lineage (NCBI taxonomy): Bacteria > Pseudomonadati > Pseudomonadota > Gammaproteobacteria > Pseudomonadales > Pseudomonadaceae > Pseudomonas > Pseudomonas sp. W5-01. The sequence goes on along the minus strand of NZ_JAXCIP010000005.1, from coordinate 269,223 downwards.
AGGCCAAGGCCCATGGCGAAGGCGGCAGCCTGGTAGGTGCGCCGTTGACCGGCAATGTGCTGATCATCGACGACGTGATCACCGCAGGCACCGCCATTCGCGAAGTCATGCAGATCATTCAGGCCCAGAGCGCGAACGCTGCCGGCGTGCTGATCGCGTTGAACCGCCAGGAGCGCGGCAATGGCGAACTGTCTGCCATTCAGGAAGTCGAGCGTGATTTCGGCATTCCGGTGGTGAGCATCGTGTCGTTGAATCAAGTGCTGGAGTTTCTGGCCGACGATCCGCAGCTCAAGCAGCATTTGCCTGCCGTCGAAGCGTACCGGGCTCAATACGGAATCTGAGCCTCCAAAAGGATGCGGTTATGCTCAAGCTGGGCACGTTGGGTTTTTGTCTGTCGCTGGGTTTGGGTTGCATCGCGAGCGTTCATGCGGACGACGCGCCGGGCATCGTGCTGTATCGCTACGTCGACAGTCGCGGCGTAACCGTGCTCGATCGTCAAGGCGTGCCGCCGGAGTACGTCGGCAAGGGTTATGAAGTGCTCAATCAGCGCGGCCGCGTGGTGCAGACCATACCGCCTGCACCGTCCGCCGATGAGTTGCGTGATGCCCAGGCCGCCAAGCTGCAATCCGATGCCGATGCGCATCTGCTGCGGCTGTACAGCAGCGTTGAGGACGTCGACCGGGCGAAGAGTCGTCGACTCGCCGAACTCGATGGCCTGATCGTTGTGGCGCAAGGCAATATCCAGAATCTCGTTACCCAGCAAGGCACGCTGCAGACACAGGCAGCTGATCAAGAGCGGGCAGGGCACCCGGTGCCGAAGACGCTGCTGGATCAGATGGATGATCTGCGTGATCAGCAGCAGAACCTGAAAGTCGACATCCTGCGCTACCAGACGGCGCGAACCCAGGCCGAGGCCGAGTTTGCGCAAGATCGAGCGCGGCTGCAGAAGTTGCTCGGTCGGTGATCACCGCTCTTGGACGCCGCTAAAACGCGGCTGTAAAAAAGCCCCACCTGGCAGTGAGCCGCGTGGGGCTTTTTGCAGCCGCAATCAGTGACGCTTGCGATTGCTGATCAGCGTGCCGACGCCGGTATCGGTGAAGATCTCCAGCAGCACGGCATTCGGCACACGGCCGTCGATGATGTGCGAAGTGTTGACCCCGCCCTGAACCGCTTCCAGTGCGCAGCGAATCTTCGGCAGCATCCCGCCGTAGATGGTGCCGTCGGCAATCAAGCTATTCACCTGCTCGGTGGTCAGGCCGGTCAGCACTTTGCCTTCCTTGTCCATCAAGCCAGCAATGTTGGTCAGCAGCATCAGCTTTTCAGCCTTCAAGGCTTCAGCGACCTTGCCTGCCACCAGATCGGCGTTGATGTTGTACGACTCGCCATCCGCGCCCACGCCAATCGGCGCAATCACCGGAATGAAATCGCCTTTCACCAGCATGTTCAGCAGGTCGGTGTTGATGCCGACGACTTCACCCACATGGCCGATGTCGATGATTTCCGGCTTGAGCATGTCCGGGGTTTGGCGCGTGACGTTCATTTTTTTCGCGCGAATCAGCTGCGCGTCTTTACCGGTCAGGCCGATCGCGCTGCCGCCGTGGCGGTTGATCAGGTTGACGATGTCCTTGTTGACCTGGCCGCCGAGCACCATTTCCACCACGTCCATGGTTTCTGCATCGGTCACGCGCATGCCGTCGACGAAGTGGCTTTCGATCGACAGACGCTTGAGCAGGTCGCCGATCTGAGGGCCGCCGCCGTGAACCACGACCGGGTTTATGCCCACCGCCTTCATCAGCACGATGTCGCGGGCGAAGCCGGTTTTCAGCTCGTCACTCTCCATGGCGTTGCCGCCGTATTTGATAACAAGCGTCTTGCCGACAAAGCGTCGGATGTAGGGCAACGCTTCGGAGAGGACCTTGGCGGCATTGGCTGCGGCATCACGTTCGAGGGTCATTTGGGCTCCACTCAAAATAGGGTCAAAAAGGAAGTTCTAGATCCGGTGCTACGTGTTTCAACTGGGTGTGGAAAACATCCTTGATCCGTTGCAGCTCGAGCTCGGTTTCGGCCTCGAAGCGCAATACCAGCACCGGGGTGGTGTTGGACGCGCGAACCAGGCCCCAGCCTTTCGGATAATCAACCCGCACACCATCGATGCTGGTGAGGTTGGCATTGCCCCACTGGGCGTCGCGCTCCAGCGCTTCCATGATGCTGAACTTGCGGGTCTCGGTGACTTTGATGTTGATCTCGGGCGTTGAAAGATCGTTTGGAAAGGTCTGGAAAAGCTCCTCGGCGCTTAGTTTTTCCTGACTGAGGATCTCCAGCAGACGCGCCGCGCTGTAGATGCCGTCGTCGAAACCGAACCAACGTTCCTTGAAGAAGATGTGTCCGCTCATCTCGCCTGCCAGCAGCGCGCCGTTTTCTTTCATCTTCTTCTTGATCAACGAATGCCCAGTCTTCCACATAACCGGGCGGCCTCCGTATTCGTGGATCAACGGTATCAGGCGGCGTGTGCATTTGACGTCGAAAATCACGTCGGCCCCGGGGTTGCGCTTGACCACATCGCGGGCAAACAGCATCAGCAGGCGGTCAGGATAGATGATGGTACCGGTGTTGGTGACGACACCGACACGATCGGCATCACCGTCGAACGCCAGGCCCAGATCGGCACCGGTTTCCCGAACCTTGGCGATCAGGTCCTGAAGGTTCTCCGGCTTGCCAGGATCAGGGTGATGATTGGGGAAATTGCCGTCGACCTCGCAGTACAGCGGGATGACTTCGCAATTCAGCACTTCGATCAATTGCGGGGCGATGACGCCTCCGATACCGTTGCCGCAGTCCACCACCACTTTCATGCGCCGCGCGAGCACGACATCGCCAATGATCTGGCTGGCATAACGGTCGAGGATATTGACCTTGATGATGCTGCCTTTGGCGGACGGCAGGTCATTGGCCTTGATGCGTTCGTGCAATGCCTGAATCTGCTCGTCTGCCAGGGTGTCGCCGGCAATGACGATCTTGAAGCCGTTGTAATCCTTCGGGTTGTGACTGCCCGTCAGCATGACGCCTGTTTTGCCCGCCAACACGTGGGTGGCGTAGTACAGCGCCGGCGTGGGCACCAGGCCGATGTCGCTGACGTGGCAGCCGCTGTCGTGCAGGCCCTTGATCAGGTTCGCGACCAGCTCAGGGCCTGAAAGTCGCCCGTCGCGGCCCACCGAAACATGCGGCTCGCCCTGCGCCAGGCTTTCTGCGCCGACGGCTCGGCCGATCCAGTAGGCGGTTTCGGCGTTCAGCGTATCGCCAACAATGCCGCGGATGTCATAGGCGCGAAATATCGTCTCGGGAAATGGCGGGGCGCTGGAGACGCTGCTGCTCATGGCGCGGGAGGGCTCCGGCTGCGTGAGATCCTGGGGGTCATCGATCAAGTCGAGGTCAAGAATATCGGTGTCCTGGAACAGCGGGTCGGTCAACTGGTCTTCCTCCGACGCCACTGGCAGGCCCGGTGCAGGACCCTGCAGCGGTGCGCCGGATTTCGATGCTTGATCCGACGCAGCGCCCGTCGGACTATTGCGCAGCGAGAATCGCGCGAGGCTCTGGGCGAGCCCGTTCAACGCGGGCAGACTCATGCTGAAGGCTTTGACGGCCTTGCCCCCAGAGAGCTCTTGCAGCAGTTGCTCAAGCTGCCGCGCGTCAGCCGCGACCCGGCGCTTGAGCGCACTCTCGTTCAGATAGAGCGCTAGCAGCATTGCACCGGCGGCAACCAGCAAGGCGAGCAGCAGCATCAGCCAGGGCGTGGAGCCTTGTAGTGCTGTGCCGGCGGCAAAGGTCAGTTTCCAGTTGGGGTAGCCGGTAGAAAATTCTTGGGGACGGCTGCCATCGTCCTCGCCACGGGTGAGAAAAGTCTGCGCAGTGGCGGTACCGAACTGTTGCACGAGTACCACCTGACCCACATCGGTGGGGGTCTCGGGGAGTGCGGCGATCAGGCGCTGCGGATTGAACGCCAGCAGCAATGTGCCGGTGATCGGCGCGTCTGGTGACGTGCGCAGGGCGGCGGCGCTGTAGATCAGCCATGTGTCGCCAACCTTGCGCGCTTCGGGCGCCGGCATTTCACCCTTGCCGGCCTTGGCCAGCATGTCCAGCGTGGCGAAGCTGATCGGCAGAGCGCTTTGGGTGTCTACGCTGTTGAACCCCATAGGGTTGAGCCGTGCGCCCACCACGCCGTCGCGGTACCGCAGTTGGTTTTGCGCGCTTTCGATGAGCGACGGATTGCTGCTCGACAAGGCCTGGTTCAGCGCGGGGTCCATTGCAGCGGCCTGGGTGTCAGCGTTGATCTGACGCAGTGCCTTGTTGACGGCCCCGGCTTGCGCGCTGCCCCAGGCCTGAACCAGCTGCTCCTGTTGCTGCGGCTGGCTTTGAATGGCAAGCCACACCAGCACCATTGCCGCGATCAGGCCGATGAGTGCAGGAATGAGGCCGGGACTCGCCAAACTCAGATTGGCGTCTTTACTGAGCGCGTCGGTTGTTTCCGGAGCGGGGGTCACTTTGGCTGTGCGTTTGATGCCTTTCAAACTAACTCTCCCTGCTGGGTCGTCCTGACGCGTTCTTGTTGTGTGCGCACCGCTTAAAGCACGTCAGGCCACAAGCGATGCGTTAGCCAAAGTGGGTGTTTTTTGCGGGATCAGTGGCTGCCGGAGTGACCGAAGCCGCCAGCGCCGCGCTGACTTTCATCGAACTCTTCGACGATTTCAAACTGCGCCTGCACCACCGGCACCAGTACAAGCTGAGCCAGACGCTCGCCGATGGAGATATTGAAAGCGGTCTGGCCGCGGTTCCAGCAGGAAACCATCAGCTCGCCTTGATAATCGGAGTCGATCAGGCCCACCAGGTTGCCCAGCACGATGCCGTGTTTATGCCCCAGGCCCGAGCGCGGCAGGATCAGTGCAGCCAGGCCAGGGTCTGCGATGTATATCGACAGCCCGGTAGGAATCAGGAGGGTTTGGCCGGGTTCGAGCAGCGTGTCTTCTTTCAGCATGGCGCGCAGGTCCAGGCCGGCCGAGCCTGAAGTGGCGTAAGCGGGAAGCGGAAATTCGCTGCCAATGCGAGGGTCGAGGATCTTGGCTTGTAGAGCGTGCATTCGTGATTAAACCTGGTTCATGCGATCGGCGATAAAAGTCACCAGCTGCCGCGCGATCTTGGCTTTGCTGGTCTGGGCGAAGAGCGTCGCTTGCAACGCTCGGTCGATCACGCTGCAGGCGTTTTCTTCGCTGTTGAAGCCAATGCTGGGATTGGCAACGTCATTGGCGACGATCAGATCAAGGTTCTTGTCCTTGAGCTTGCGTGCGGCGTAATCGAGCAGGTGTTCGGTTTCGGCCGCGAAGCCGACGCTGAACGGGCGATCCGGGCGCTGGGCGAGGGTGGCGAGAATGTCCGGGTTGCGGACCATCTGCAACAGAAGACCATCCCCGGTCGTGGGATCTTTCTTCAATTTCTGCGTGGCGACGACTTCCGGCCGGTAGTCCGCGACGGCTGCGGAGGCGATGAAGAGATCGCAAGGCATGGCGTCTTCGCAGGCGGCGAGCATGTCGCGGGCGCTGACGACGTCGACACGCGACACCCGGTCAGGTGTTTGCAGGTTCACCGGGCCAGTGATCAGGGTGACCCGCGCGCCCGCTTCGGCAGCGGCTTCGGCCAGGGCGAAGCCCATTTTTCCGGAGCTGTGGTTGGTGATGTAGCGAACCGGATCGATGTTTTCCTGAGTCGGGCCGGCGGTGATCAACACGTGCTTGCCGGTCAGCGTCAGGCGCTGAAAGCAATCGGCGGCCGATTGCGCCAGGTCATTGGGTTCGAGCATGCGCCCGTAGCCCACGTCGCCACAGGCCTGGCTGCCGCTGGCCGGGCCGAACATGCGCAGACCGCGCTGTTCGAGCAGTTGCAGATTGGCCTGCACGGAGGGGTCGCGCCACATCGCCTGATTCATCGCGGGTGCGACGGCGACGATGGCATCGGTCGCCAGCACCACGGTGGTCAGCAGATCGTTGGCAATGCCTTGGGCCAGGCGGGCCATGAGGTCGGCGGTGCCCGGTGCGATGAGGATCATGTCGGCCCACTTGGCCAGCTCGATATGGCCCATGGCGGCTTCGGCTGCGGGGTCGAGCAAATCAAGGTGAACCGGATGGCCGGACAAGGCCTGCATGGTCAGCGGGGTAATAAACTCGGCGCCGCCTTTGGTCATGACGACACGGACTTCTGCACCGTGGTCGCGCAAACGGCGGACCAGTTCGGCGCTTTTGTAGGCCGCGATGCCACCGCCGACGCCGAGAACGATGCGTTTTCGATACAGCCGCTGCATAGGCCTGCCTTAAGGTCGGTTAACACGCGGCAATCATTAGCCTCCCCAGGCCTGACTGTCGCGCAAAAAAGAGCGGCTAAGATAGCACAGCGACCGCACGGGAACAGCGGCGCCACAGACAGGGAGCTGCTATGAGTATTCGCGATTGGCCGGCGGCAGAGCGTCCGCGGGAGAAGCTGCTGGAACGGGGGGCGTCGAGTCTGTCGGACGCTGAATTGCTGGCGATTTTCTTGCGCACGGGCGTCTCGGGCAGAAGTGCCGTCGACCTGGCCCGGCACCTTTTGAATCAGTTCGGCAGCCTGCGTGCATTGCTCGAAGCCAACCTGACGGCGTTCAGCAGCGAGCTGGGTCTGGGACCCGCCAAGTTCGCGCAATTGCAGGCGGTCATGGAAATGGCCCGGCGCAACATGGGCGAGGATTTGAAGCGCGATTCTGTGCTGGAAAACCCGACGCAGGTGCGTCGCTACCTCAAGGCGCTGTTAAGGCACGAGCCCCATGAAGTCTTTGGTTGCCTGTTTCTGGACAGCAAGAACCGGGTTCAGACCTTCGAAGTGTTGTTTCACGGCTCGATCAACACGGCGCATGTTCACGCGCGGCAGGTGGTCAAGCGGGCATTGGCCCACAACTCGGCGGGATTGATCCTTTGTCACAATCACCCCTCCGGCGTAAAAGACGCCAGCGAAGCCGATATCGATCTGACGCGGCACCTGAAACAGGCGCTGGCGCTGGTGGACGTGGTGGTGCTGGATCATTTGATCATCGGCGACGGCGATCCGTTGTCGATGGTTGAGTATGGGTTGATGTAGCGGCTGTAAAGCTGGCCGACAAGCTGTTCGTGGGACCGGCTTTAGCCGGGAAGGGGGCGGGCCATACCGCATTGTTGAAAGGGGACTGATTTATTTACAAAGCTTCACCGTAAATGAATCTGTCCCCGAGAGCGGAGTGTGCCCACGCCGAAGTCGAGTTCAGCGGGGTGAGGAATCTGCGTATCAAGATCAAAGGCTAAGGCGGCATGTCGTTGATGCTTAAAGCGGGGACAGATTAATTTACGGTGAAGCGCTGTAAATAAATCAGTCCCCTCCAATACACCAGTCCCCTTCAATACACCCTTCAATAGTTTCTCGCGAATTACTTCACGGTCACCTTGGAGAAATCCTGACGACCAAACGGGCTCACGCTGTAACCCTCGACGTTCTTGCGCAGCAGCGCATAGGCCGTTGGATGCGCAAGCGGCAGCCACAATGCCTGCTTCTGGATCTGCTCTTGAGCCTGGTGATACAACTTGCTGCGCTGCGCCTGATCGGTCACCGCCTTGCCCCGGCTGATCAGCTTGTCCAGCCCTTCATCGCAGTAGCGGGCGAAGTTGGTGCCGGATTTCACCGCGGCGCAGGAGAACTGCGGCGTCAGGAAGTTATCCGGATCGCCGTTATCCCCCGACCAACCCATGAACAGCAGGTCGTGCTCGCCGGTCTTGGCGCGGCGAATCAGCTCGCCCCATTCGATAACTTTGATTTCCGCCTTGATCCCTACCGCGGCCAAGTCGTTCTGCAGCAACTGCGCACCTGCGTTCGGGTTGGGGTTGAGCAAGCTACCCGACGGCCGAGTCCAGATCGTCGTCTTGAAGCCGTCTTTCAGACCGGCCTTGGCCAGCAGATCCCTGGCTTTCGCCACGTCGTGCTTGTAGCCAGGCAGGTCACTGGCGTAGCCCCAGGTATTAGGCGGATACGGACCGTTGGCCGGGCGCGCCGAGCCCTCGAATACCGCTTTCAGGTACGTGTCTTTGTCGAATGCCAGGTTAATTGCCTGACGCACTTCCGGCTTATCGAGCGGGGGATGCTGACTGTTGATCGCCAGGAAAGCGGTCATGAAGGCGTCTGTCTTTTCGACCTTCAGGTTCGAATCCTTGCCAGCTTCAGCAACATCCATCGGCTTCGGCGAGAGGGCAACCTGGCACTCATTGCGGCGAATACGTTGCAGACGAACGTTGGCGTCCGGCGTAATCGCGTAGATCAGCGCATCAACGGCTGGCTTGCCGGCGAAATAATCCGGATTGGCCTCGTAACGTACTACCGAGTCTTTCTGGAATCGCTTGAAGACAAAGGGCCCTGTGCCGATCGGCTGACTGTTGAGCTTCTCCGGGGTGCCGGCCTTCAATAGCTGCGCGGTGTACTCGGCAGAATAGATAGAAGCGAAACCCATGCTGAGCGTCGCCAGAAAGGTCGCATCCGGGTGGTCCAGGGTGATGCGCACTGTAGTGGCATCGGTCGCCTCGACTTTCTTGATGAGCGATGGCCATTGCATCGACTGCGCGTGGGGGAAGCCCTGCGCAGCGACCTTATTCCATGGATTGGCCGGATCGAGCATGCGCTTGAAGCTGAACACCACGTCGTCGGCGTTAAGCTCGCGCGTCGGGCTGAAGTAGTCGGTGTGATGGAATTTCACGCCGGCGCGCAGTTTGAAGTCATAGGTCAGCCCGTCAGGCGACACGCTCCAGCTCTGCGCCAGGCTCGGAACCAGCTTGGCGTCCTTGGCGTCGTAATCCACCAGGCGATTCATCAGCACGTCGGCCGAAGCATTGGTGGTGGTCAGCGAGTTGTACTGCACCACGTCAAAGCCTTCAGGGCTGGCTTCCGTGCAGACGCTCAGCGTCGTCGCCGCCTGGGCCAGCAATGGCGCAGACAGGGACGCGAGCAACAGGGGTAGAACGGCTAGGCGCATGGCGATTTTCCTTTCAGAGAGAGCCCATCTGCCGGCGCAGTCTGGAGAGTCAGTAACCCTAGACCATCGATTGGCGCAGAACAATCGCCACGGCGCGACGAGTGGTATATTTCCCGCCGCGCCTAACGCCGCTGGTCTTGCCGGGTATAAGGTCGGGTTATCTGGCAGGCAATTCGTGGTTTGTGTTGTTGCACCGGGGGCTTTCTGGTATAAAGCAGCGCTCTTTTCTAGGGGCCCGCTGCCTTCACCGCAGGTGTGGCCGGTAAGACCCCTGAAGAAACGCGGCGCCTGGCGCCAAATGACTGAGAGATTAAGCGGCCAACCCATGCCGGGTTGGGCATGTGGTTTTAGAGGGCTGAGGCATGTCGAGAGTATGTCAAGTTACCGGTAAGGGTCCGGTAACCGGGAATAACATTTCCCACGCAAACAACAAAACCCGTCGTCGTTTCCTGCCAAACCTGCAGCATCACCGCTTCTGGGTTGAAGAAGAGAAACGCTTCGTACGTCTGCGCGTATCTGCCAAAGGCATGCGCATCATCGACAAGCGTGGTATCACGGTTGTTCTGGCCGAAATCCGCCGTGCTGGCGCTAAGGTTTAAGGGAGAAAATCATGCGTGAATTGATCCGTTTGGTGTCGACCGCTAACACCGGCCACTTCTACACCACCGACAAGAACAAGCGCACGACTCCGGACAAAATCGAAATTAAAAAATTCGATCCGGTTGTTCGTAAGCACGTGATCTACAAAGAAGCCAAAATCAAGTAATTGATTTTTGCGTCTTACGAAAAAGCCCGCAGCGATGCGGGCTTTTTTGTGGGTGAAATAAAGTCGGTCACCTGAGGCTCAGGCCTTCTGTTCGAACACCACATAGATCTTGCGGCATGCTTCCAGCACTTCCCACGTACCCTTGAACCCGGCAGGAATCACAAAACGGTCACCCGCGCGCAGGGTTTTTGACTTGCCTGCTTCGTCACGAAGGACCGAGACGCCCTGCACGATTTCACAGTACTCGTGCTCGGTGTAATTCACTTTCCACTGACCGACTTCCCCTTCCCAGACGCCTGCATTCAGCTGCCCGCACGGGCTGTTGTAATGGTTGTAAACCGTCTGGTTCGGCTCGCCCTTGAGGATCTTTTCAGCCGCAGGCGTGAAACGCTCCGCTGCAGTAGTGGCTTCGCTGAAGTCGACAATGCTTTCGATGCTCATATCTGATTCCTGAAAGTGGGCGCTGCGTGATTGTTGCTTGCCGAGGGCCGGATGGAAAGCGCAAGCGAGTGCGGGGACTGTTGAATAAAATGCACGATCCGGCCAGATTTCGCCCGCTTATGTCCAATATATTGGAAATCCGCCCAATGCTGGTTTAGGGTGGCGAATGCCTTCGGCCGATCCGATGACGCGTCAGGCACTGTCCTGAAGCCCGATTCGAGTGCGAAGACGCGCCTATTTCATAAGAGGAGGACGTTTCATGACCACCCTGACTCATGCTGACTGGGAACAACGCGCCCAGGATTTGAAAATCGAAGGCCGTGCTTTCATCAACGGTGAATACACAGACGCCGCATCCGGCTCGACGTTCGACTGCATCAGTCCGGTCGATGGCCGCTTCCTCGCCCATGTCGCCAGTTGTGACGCCGCCGATGCGCAACGCGCCGTCGAAAACGCCCGGGCTACGTTCAATTCCGGCGTCTGGTCGCGATTGGCGCCGGCCAAGCGCAAGGCAGCCATGCTTCGTCTGGCAGAGCTGATCAACGAAAACGTTGAAGAACTCGCGCTGCTTGAAACCCTCGACATGGGCAAGCCCATCAGCGATTCCTACGGTATCGACATTCCCGGCTCCGCCCAGGCATTGAGCTGGAGCGGCGAGGCCATCGACAAGCTGTACGACGAAGTGGCGCCGACCCCGCACGATCAACTGGGGCTGGTGACTCGCGAACCGATTGGCGTAGTGGCGGCTATTGTGCCGTGGAATTTCCCGCTGCTGATGGCGTCCTGGAAGCTCGGCCCTGCGCTGTCGAGCGGCAATTCGGTGATCCTCAAGCCATCGGAAAAATCCCCGCTGACCGCCATCCGCGTCGCTCAACTCGCCATTGAGGCCGGTATTCCGGCCGGCGTGCTGAACGTGCTGCCGGGTTACGGCCACACGGTGGGTAAAGCGCTGGCGTTGCACATGGGCGTCGACACCGCTGTATTCACCGGTTCGACGAAGATCGCCAAGCAGTTGCTGATCTACTCGGGCGAATCGAACATGAAGCGCGTCTGGCTGGAAGCCGGCGGCAAAAGCCCGAACATCGTCTTCGCCGATGCGCCGGATCTGCAGGCTGCGGCCGAATCTGCGGCCAGCGCCATTGCTTTCAACCAGGGCGAGGTCTGCACGGCCGGCTCACGTCTGTTGGTCGAGCGCTCGATCAAGGAGAAATTCCTGCCGATGGTGATCGACGCGTTGAAAGCCTGGAAGCCGGGCAATCCCCTCGATCCGTCGACAACCGTTGGCGCGCTGGTCGATACCCAGCAGATGAATACAGTGTTGTCGTACATCGAAGCTGGCCACACAGACGGCGCCAAGTTGGTCGTCGGTGGCAAGCGCATCCTTCAGGAAACCGGCGGCACCTACGTCGAGCCGACGATTTTCGACGGTGTGACCAACGCGATGAAGATCGCTCAGGAAGAGATCTTTGGACCGGTGCTTTCTGTGCTGACCTTCGATACCGCTGAAGAAGCCATTCAGATTGCTAACGACACACCTTATGGCCTGGCTGCGGCGGTGTGGACGGCTGACTTGTCCAAGGCGCACTTGACCGCGAAGGCGTTGCGCGCGGGCAGCGTGTGGGTCAATCAGTACGATGGCGGCGACATGACCGCGCCGTTCGGTGGCTTCAAACAGTCTGGTAACGGCCGCGACAAGTCACTGCATGCGTTCGACAAATACACCGAGCTGAAGGCGACCTGGATCAAGCTGTAGAGAGTCGCGCGCGATCAACCCTCAGTCGCTGTAAAAAACCAACGCAGCCGGGCTTACTCAAAGCCCGGCTGTTTTGTTTCGTCCTTTTGAGCCACAGGAGCGTGGTGATGCGTTGGGGTACTTATTTCGCCGTGCTGGCGTCGGTATTGAGCGTCGGCCTGGCGCTGGGCGTGAGCATGCCGCTGGTATCGCTGCGTCTGGAAGCCTGGGGTTACGGCGCGTTTGCCATCGGCGTCATGGCTGCGATGCCGGCCATTGGTGTGCTACTGGGTGCCAGCCTTGCCAGCCGACTCGCTTCAAGACTCGGCACCGCCAACCTCATGCGGCTATGCCTGTGGGCCGGGTCGGTTTCAGTGGGTTTGCTGGCGTTACTGCCTGACTACTGGATCTGGTTGGTCCTGCGCCTGATGCTCGGGACAATCCTCACCATTGTGTTCGTGCTCGGCGAAAGCTGGATCAACCAGTTGGTCATCGAAAGGCTGCGCGGCAAGCTGGTGGCGCTGTACGGCAGTTCCTACGCACTGAGTCAGCTGGGCGGGCCGGTGCTGCTGGGCTTCATTGGCACGGGAGCAGACTACGGGTTCTGGGTCGGGACCCTGTTGCTGGCGGTATCGCCGTTTCTGTTGCTGGGCAGAACAGGCGCGCCGAGCGCGGAATCCAGCCATGTCACGCTGCGCGATCTCGGCGGTTTCTGTCGGAGTTTGCCGGCGATTGCATGGGCCATCGCGTTATTCGCCGGGTTTGAAGCGATGATTCTGACCTTGCTGCCGGTATATTGCCTGCAGCAGGGTTTCACGCCTGAAATCGCCTTGGCGATGGTCAGTACCGTGGTGGTGGGTGATGCGCTTCTGCAGCTGCCGATTGGCGCGCTGGCCGACAGGGTGTCCCGTCGGCGGCTGTTCTCCGGGTGTGCGCTGGTGCTGACGGTGTCGAGCCTGGCGATTCCGCTGCTGGTCGACACAATCGCCATCTGGCCGCTGTGGGTGCTGTTCGGCGCAAGCGCGGGCGGACTGTTCACGCTGTCGCTGATTCTGATTGGCGAGCGTTACCGCGACGACGCTCTGGTGCGCGCCAATGCCCATGTCGCTCAGCTGTGGGGGATCGGTTGCCTGCTCGGCCCCTTGGCGGCAGGCGCTGGCAGCCAATGGGTCAGCGGTCAGGCGCTGCCGTTATTGATGGCGGCGGGCGCGCTGGGGTTGGTCATCCTGTCCCAGCGTCCCAAGGCATTTGGCGCGCATGCGGTGGCGGCTTAGAGCATCTTTTCCAGGCCGACCGCCGTGCTGAACCAGGCGTTCATCCGGCGCCACCAGTCGCCAGGCTCTTTGGACAGGGTATGGATTTTGCCGTTGTCCTCGGTTACCCACACCAGTCGGTCGTTCTCCAGCTTGACCTGATAACTGATGGCCGGCGCCATGCCCTGAAGCGCCAGCTCGCGCAGGTATTCGGTCAGCTCGGGGCTGTCGACCAGCACGCCGACTTCGGTGTTCCACAGCACCGACCGTGGGTCGAAATTGAACGAACCCACGAACATTTTCTGCCGATCAAAGATCATCGCCTTGCTGTGCAGGCTTGATTCCGAGCCGCCCTTGATCAGGTTTGTGTGCAGAAATGCAGGACCGCTGCCCTTGGCGTTGCTCGGGTCGCCAGGCTGGCGGCGCAGTTCGAACAGCTTCACGCCGTGCTCCAGCAGCGCTCGGCGGTACGGCGCATAGCCGCCATGCACCGCCGGCACGTCGGTGGCCTCCAGCGAGTTCGTCAACAGGTTCACCGACACGCCCTTGTCAGAGAGCCCGGTCAGGTAAACCAGGCCTTCCTGCCCGGGCACGAAGTAGGCCGAGATCAGCATCAGTTCCTTATGCACGTTGCCGAGGTCAGGGCTCAGTTGGGTCGCCAGCAGCAGGTGCGGGTCAGGCTCGCCGCGTGACAGCACCTTGGTCGGCGCGTCCCACAAGGCCTGGTTGTGCGCCCATATCAGCTCATTGAGCCAGGTCTTCATGCGTGGGTGAGGCCGATAGTCCATCAGCCGTTCATACAAGGCCTTTTTGTCCACGTGTGCCTGATCCAGCGACTCGGCCAGACGCACGCGCGCGGTGGCCAGATCCTTGCGGTCGGGCGGCCAGTAGAGGAAGTCATCGATCGGCTTGCTGAGCGTGCTGTTCCAGTACTGATCGAAACTGTGACCCAGCTGTTCGGCGACCGGGCCCACGCTGAGCATGTCGATGTCGGTGAAATTCAGATTGGGTTCGGCGTCGAAATACTCGTCGCCCAGATTGCGCCCGCCGACGATGGCCACGGCGCCGTCGGCCAGCCACAGCTTGTTGTGCATGCGTCGATGCTGCTGGGACAGATTGAAGAGCCGACCCAGATTACGGGTGGCGCCCATGCTGCGGCCCAGATTGAGCGGATTGAACAGGCGGATCTGAATGTTCGGGTGCGCAGCGAGTGTGGCAATGACTTCATCCAGCCCGTCGCTGGTGGTGTCGTCCAGCAGGATGCGCACGCGGACGCCGCGATCGGCAGCCTTGAGCAATTCGTCCACCAGCGCCCGGGTGCTCAGGCCGTCGTGAACGATGTAGTACTGCAAGTCCAGGCTGGTCTTGGCGTTGCGAATCAGCTCGGCGCGGGCCATGAAGGCTTCAGTGCTGTTGGGCAGCAGGCGGAAGCCCGAGCGGCCCTCGTGAGGCGCCGCCTGGGCCATGATCGAGCGCCCGAAGGAAGACTGCGCCGCCGGGAGTGCCTGACTCGGACCGTCGGGGGCGGGCGCGTGTGCGCAACCGCTGAGGCCGAGGGCGAGAGCCAGGAGGAGGGGCACCGCCCGTAAGTTCATCAACGCGGTCATCCGAAAATCAGTCATGGCGATATGACCGCGCTTTCTCCAAAAGGTTAAAAGCTGCACAACGTTATGCAGGGTCAGCGCGCTGCATGAGCAACGCCGTGGCAGCGCCGACCTTGCGCACCGCGTCCTCGATTTGCGCGGTCGGCTTGGCAGCAAAGTTCATGCGCAGGCAATTTCTGTATTTGCCGGACGCCGAAAATATGCTGCCAACGGCAATCTGTACGCCTTGTCCCTTCAACGCGCGGTTCAGGCGCAAGGAGTCGAAATCTTCCGGCAGTTCTATCCACAGCATGAAGCCGCCTTGAGGGCGACTCACGCGGGTGCCTTCCGGGAAGTAGCGCGTGACCCAGCCTGTCATCAGGTCGCGACTGCGCTGGTACTGGCCGCGCATCCGGCGCATGTGCGGCTCGTAGTGCCCGGCCTTGAGAAAATCGGAAATCGCCAGTTGTGGCTGGGTCGCAGTGGAACCGGTGCTGATGTATTTCATGTGCAGCGCGCGATCAAGGTATCGACCGGGCGCGACCCAACCGACGCGCAAACCCGGCGCCAGCGTCTTGGAAAACGAGCTGCAGAGCAGAACGCGGCCGTCTTCGTCGAAGGATTTGATCGTGCGCGGGCGCGGGTAGGTGTAGGCCAGATCGCCATACACATCGTCTTCGATGATCGCCACATCGAAGCGTTGCGCCAGGGTCAACAGCGCACGTTTGCGGTCCTCCGGCATGATGTAGCCCAGCGGGTTGTTGCAGCTCGGGGTTAGCTGTATGGCTTTGATCGGCCACTGTTCCAGCGCCAGCTCCAGCGCGTCGAGGCTGATGCCGGTGAGCGGGTCGGTGGGGATTTCCAGGGCTTTCATGCCCAGCCCCTTGAGCGCCTGCATGGCGCCGTGAAAGCTGGGCGAGTCGACTGCGACGATGTCGCCCGGCTGGCACACCGACCGGATGCAGATAGCCAGTGCCTCCTGAGCGCCGGTGGTGATTACCAGATCATCCGGATCGATGTTGGTGCCGGAATCCAGCAACAGCCGGGCGACTTGTTCCCGCAGGCAGCGCCGACCGTGGATGTTGTCGTAATACAGCCCGGGCATGTCCAAACGACGGCTGATCCTGCCCAGCGCCTGGGTCAGTGGGCGCAAGGTGGGGCTGGTGACGTCGGGCATGCCGCGCCCCAGCTGAACGACGTCAGGGCTGGGTGCGGCTCGCGCCAGTTCCAGCACTTGATCCCACTGAGAGATTTCCACCGGGCGCTGCGCGGGGCGGCCAATCGCAGGCAGGGCGGGCGTCTTGCGGCCGGCCGGTACGAAATACCCGGACTTGGGGCGCGGAAGTGCGAGGCCGTTGTCTTCCAGCAATCGATACGCCTGCTGCACCGTACTCAGGCTGACGCCATGCTCAAGACTCAACGCACGCACCGAGGGGAGCCGGTCGCCGGGGCGATAAAAGCCGTTTTCGATGCGCGTGCCGAGCAGTTCGGCGAGGTTGACGTACAGGGTCATGGCGTACTCCCACAGGCGATGCGATCGGCAGACCGATACAGATGTGGGGAAAATACAGCATTCAGCGCGGTATTAAACCGATCTGTATGCAAAGAATAATAATTCTTTGGATCTGTAATGGTTTTCCATACAGACACATCATGAATTCACTCGAAACCCACCATGAGGTGTCTGGAAATGAGCGGAATAAGTGATGTTCGGTTAATGCTGTATGGCGGTGAGCTGGTTCGTGACCATGAAGCAAGCTCGCGCATCAACGCGCCGGACGGGCTGGGAGTGTTTGGGCTGTTTCAGCATCGTCGGGCCACCCGGCGCGCGTTGTTGAAACTGACTGACGAGCAGCTGAAGGATATTGGCTTGAGCTGCGAGCAGGCGAGGGATGAAGGACTCAAGCCGTTCTGGCGCGAATGAGGCCTGTGATGCGGTCGGCCTCGCAGCGGCGAGTTCGGTTAGACCAGCTCTTTGAACCGGTGCCACAACATCCCCAGTGCCAGTAACGGCGAGCGCAAATGTTTGCCGCCCGGGAAGGTGATATGTGGCACTTTGGCAAAGAGCTCGAACCCGCCACTGTGTTGGCCGCTAATGGCTTCAGCCAATAGTTTGCCGGCCAGATGCGTTGCGTTCAGCCCGTGCCCCGCATACGCCTGGGCATAGAACACATTTGGATGCGTGTGCAGTCGTCCGATCTGCGGCAAGCGGTTGGCGCCGATGCCAATCATTCCGCCCCACTGAAAATCGATCTTCACGTCTTTGAGCTGAGGGAACACCTTGAGCATCTTCGGCTGCATGTACGCGGCGATGTCGCTCGGGTCCCGGCCTGAGTAGTGGCAAGCGCCGCCGAACAGCAGGCGCCGATCCGCCGACAGCCGAAAATAATCCACCGCCACGCGCTGATCGCACATCGCGGTATTGCGTGGAATCAGTTGGCTGGCGAGTGCTTCGCTCAGTGGCTCTGTGGCAATGACATAACTGCCAGCGGGCAAAACCTTGCCACTCAACTCCCCGTCGAGCCCATTGAGATAGGCGTTACAGCCCAGCACCAGCGTACTGGCGCGCACCCGTCCGTGGGCTGTATGAATGCTGACTTCTGCCCCGTATTCCAGCCGCGTCGCTGCCGAGTGTTCGAATACCTGCACGCCCAGCGACTGGGCGATGGCGGATTCTCCCAGTGCGAGATTCAGCGGGTGCAGATGGCCCGAGCCCATGTCCAGCAGGGCGCCGGCATAGTTGGGAGAGCCGATGATGCTGCTGAGGTTGCGCGCTTCAATCAATTCAAGCGGATGTCGGTAACCCAGGCTGCGCAGCTCTTCGGCGTCTTTGGCAAAACCTTCGAATTCCCTGGGCTTGTTCGCCAGGTCGCAATAGCCCCAGGTCAGATCGCAGTCGATCTGGTATTTGTTGACACGCTCGCGGACGATTTCCACCGCTTCCAGGCCCATCAGCTTAAGCTGACGAACGCCGTCCTCGCCGATGACATTGCTGAACTGATCCACATCATGGCCGACGCCGCGGATCAGTTGCCCGCCGTTGCGCCCGCTCGCGCCCCAACCGATCTTGTGCGCCTCCAGCAGCACCACCTTCAAGCCGCGTTCAGCCAGCTCGATCGCCGTGTTCAGCCCGGAAAACCCGCCGCCGATGATGCAGACGTCGGTTTTGACCTCGCCGTGCAGGGCAGGGGAGGCAGGCTGGGTATGGCGAGTGGCGGCGTAGTAAGACGCCGCGTGATCAGACAATCCGGGCTGGGGAGGCCGAGCATTCATGTTGAATATCCCGAGAGCACTGTTTGGAAAATTTTACGGAGGGTAGCGGGGTCAGGGTGCCCGGGCAAGAAAATGCCGGTGGATGATCATCCGGGTGTCAGTCGCAGAGGCGCTGGGGCACAATCAGTACCTTTCACAGGAGAAACTGCCGCGATGGCCTGCAACAGCGAGAAAATCCGCGATCTGCGGCGGCAGATTCCGTCGTTCGAATGCGTCCCGGGATGCCACGATTGCTGCGGGCCGGTGACCACGTCGTCCGAAGAAATGTCGCGTTTACCGCGCAAGACGCCGGCCGAGCAGGAAGCGGCCCTCAACGAGCTGAACTGCGTACACCTGGGACCCAATGGCTGCACCGTCTACGACGAGCGTCCGCTGATTTGTCGCCTGTTCGGCACCACCAAGACCCTGCCATGCCCCAATGGCCGCCGCCCTGATGTGTTGATTCACCCCCGCGCCGAGAAGCAGGTGCATGAGTTCATCGCCTCGACGCGGCAGGTGCTGGTTTAGCCGAAGCCATTTGCGGTGCGCCGGTTTTGGATGCCTATTCCGGAATCGGCAGGCACAAGCTCTCCTTCACCTCTTCCATCACGATGTAGCTCTTGGACTCCCGCACATGGGGCAGCTTGAGGAGGATGTCGCCCAGCAGCTTGCGGTACGACGCCATCTCGGAAATCCGCGCTTTTACCAGATAGTCGAAATCCCCCGACACCAGATGGCATTCCAGCACATGGGGCAGTTTGAGCACCGCGCGGCGAAATTCTTCAAAGGTGTCGCCAGACTTATAGTCCAGGCTGATCTCGACAAACACCAACAAGCTGGCCTTGAGGTTCTGCGGATTAAGGCGGGCGTTGTAGCCCATGATGATGCCTTCACGCTCCAGGCGCCGAACCCGTTCTGTGCATGGCGTGGTAGACAGCCCGACCCGTTCGCCCAGTTCAGTGAAGGAGATCCGGCCATCGTTTTGCAGGATGCGCAGGATGTTGCGGTCGATCTTGTCCAGCTCGCGTTTGGACTGGTGCTGGGTGCGCATCGATAAGCCCTCTGCCAAAGCGTCGGTTGCCGAGAAGAAACGCCGAATATAGGCGTTTATATAGTCAAAAGCACTGCTCGGGCCTTTTTATACTGCGCACATCCTTGCTTAAACTTGAAAACGTCAGCGGATATCCGCGATGAGGGAATCAACATGCGCGTTCTGGTCCTTGGAAGTGGCGTAATCGGTACCACCAGTGCGTATTACCTGGCGCGTGCGGGCTTCGAGGTGACTGTCGTTGACCGTCAACCGGCCGCTGCCATGGAAACCAGTTTCGCCAACGCCGGGCAGGTCTCGCCGGGCTACGCTTCGCCATGGGCCGCGCCGGGTGTGCCGCTCAAGGCCCTCAAGTGGTTGCTGCAGCGCCACGCGCCGCTGGCCATCAAGGCAACAGCCGATATCGATCAGTACCTGTGGATGGCGCAGATGCTGCGCAACTGCACCCAGAACCGCTACGCCGTGAACAAAGAGCGCATGGTTCGCCTCTCCGAATACAGCCGCGACTGCCTCGATGAGTTGCGTGCCGAGACCGGCATTGCCTACGAAGGCCGCAGCCTGGGCACGACTCAGCTGTTCCGCACTCAGGAGCAACTGGATAACGCCGCCAAGGACATCGCCGTGCTCAAGCAGGCCGGCGTGCCTTATGAAGTGCTCGACCGTGAAGGCATCGCCCGGGTCGAGCCGGCGTTGGCCAGCGTCAGCAACATCCTCAGCGGCGCACTGCGCCTTCCGAACGACCAGACCGGCGACTGCCAGCTGTTCACCACGCGTCTGGCCGAGATGTGTGTGAAGCTGGGCGTTGAGTTCCGCTTCGGCCAGTCCATCGAATCCATTGATTTCGCGGGCGACACCATCAACGGCGTGCGCATCAACGGAAAACTCGAAACGGCTGACCGCTACGTACTGGCGCTCGGCAGCTACTCGCCGCAACTGCTCAAGCCCCTTGGCATCAAGGCGCCGGTTTATCCGCTCAAGGGCTACTCGCTGACGGTGCCGATCACCAACCCGGCGATGGCGCCGACGTCGACCATCCTTGACGAGACCTACAAGGTGGCGATTACCCGCTTCGACAACCGTATTCGTGTGGGCGGCATGGCCGAGATCGCTGGCTTCGACCTGTCGCTCAATCCCCGTCGCCGCCAGACGCTGGAGATGATCGTCAACGACCTCTATCCTCACGGCGGCGACCTGCAGCAGGCCAGCTTCTGGACCGGTCTGCGCCCGACGACGCCGGACGGCACGCCGATCGTCGGCGCAACGCCGTACCGCAATCTGTTCCTCAACACTGGCCATGGCACATTGGGTTGGACGATGGCCTGCGGTTCAGGCAGATTGCTGGCTGACCTTATCACTCGCAAGACGCCACAAATCAGTGCTGAAGGCCTCGATATTTCTCGTTATGGCAGTTCCAGGGAGATCGCAAAACATGTCCATTCAGCGCCAGCTCACCAATGAGCGCATGAGCCAGTTGGTCGTCCATAACGGCACCGTTTACCTTGCCGGGCAAGTGGCCGACGATATGGCGGCGGGGATCGAGCAACAGACCCGCGAAACGCTTCACAACATTGAGCGACTGCTGGACCTGGCCGGTACCGACAAGACCCGCATTCTGTCAGTGACGATCTACCTGAAAGACATCGACGCGCACTTTGCCGGCATGAACAGCGTCTGGGACACCTGGCTGCCGAAAGGCCTGGCCCCTGCGCGTGCAACGGTTGAAGCCAAGCTGTGCGAGCCGGAGATTCTGGTTGAACTGTCGGTGATTGCGGCGCTGCCGTAGCTCATCCACCTATATCCATCTATTGACCCACAAGAAGCCCCACCATGCGTCCAGCCCGCGCCCTTATCGACCTTCAGGCCTTGCGCCACAACTACCAGCTGGCGCGCGACACCGCTGGCGCCAAGGCGCTCGCTGTCATCAAAGCGGATGCCTACGGTCACGGCGCGGTGCGGGTTGCGCAGGCGCTGGAATCCGAAGCCGATGGTTTTGCCGTGGCGTGCATTGAAGAAGCGCTGGAGCTTCGTCAGGCCGGGATCAAGGCTCCGATTCTGCTGCTGGAAGGCTTTTTCGAGGCCGACGAACTGGCGCTGATCGTCGAGCATGATTTCTGGTGCGTGGTGCATTCCCTCTGGCAACTCGATGCCATCGAGCAAACCGCCCTCGGCAAGCCGCTGAATGTGTGGCTGAAGATGGATTCGGGCATGCACCGCGTTGGCATCCATCCCGCGGATTTTCAGGCGGCGCACCAACGGCTGCTGAACAGCGGCAAGGCCGCCAAGATTGTCCTGATGACCCACTTCGCTCGCGCCGACGAACTCGACAGCGTCCGTACCGACGAGCAAGTGGCGATTTTTCAATCGGCGCGTGCCGGGTTGGCCGCTGAAGTCAGCCTGCGCAATTCCCCCGCCGTCATGGGCTGGCCCAGCGTGCCAAGTGACTGGGTGCGTCCGGGGATCATGCTCTACGGCGCGACGCCGTTTGATCAGTCGCAATCGGTCGCCGATCGGTTGCGGCCGGTCATGACCCTGGAGTCCCGGGTGATCTGCGTGCGTGACCTGCCCGTCGGTGAGCCAGTGGGCTACGGCGGTACATTCGTCGCCGAGCGCAATATGCGCATCGGTGTGGTCGCGATGGGCTATGCCGACGGCTATCCGCGGCAGGCGCCCACCGGTACCCCCGTGATGGTCGACGGTCATCGCAGTCAGTTGCTCGGGCGTGTGTCGATGGACATGCTCTGCGTCGACCTCACCGACGTGCCGGGCGCAGGGGTGGGCAGCCGCGTCGAGCTGTGGGGCAAGCACATCCTGATCAGTGATGTTGCGTCGAGCGCGGACATGATTCCCTATCAGATTCTCTGCAATCTCAAGCGCGTGCCAAGGCTCTATTCCGAGGCCTGATCGCCGCTCGCCGATCCCCTGCAAATCACCCCTTCGCGGCCCGTTATGGCCGCCAGTCCCTTTGCTGATTCGGCCTTGGGCTCAAGTGTTGTAAATACTGAACGCTGTTGCCATGATGGCGACCACTTGACCTAACTTGATCATCAGGAGGACTCCCGCATTGGACGTCGGTGAACGACTGCAATCCATTCGTAAACTCAAAGGCCTGTCCCAGCGTGAACTCGCCAAACGAGCGGGCGTGACCAACAGCACCATCTCCATGATCGAGAAGAACAGCGTCAGCCCCTCGATCAGCTCGCTGCGGAAGGTGCTGGGCGGCATACCGATGTCCATGGTGGAGTTCTTTTCCGAAGAGCTCGAACCCGAAAACCCGACCCAAGTGGTCTACAAAGCCAGCGAACTGATCGATATCTCGGACGGTGCCGTGACCATGAAACTGGTCGGCAAATCCCATCCGAGTCGCGCCATTGCGTTCCTTTCCGAGGTCTACCCGCCGGGTGCCGACACGGGCATCGAGATGCTCGTGCACGAGGGCGAGGAGACCGGGATTCTGGTTGAGGGCCGTCTTGAACTGGTGGTCGGTCTTGATACCTACGTGCTGGAAGAGGGCGACAGTTACTACTTCGAGAGCTCCCGACCCCATCGCTTTCGCAACCCCTACGACGTTCCTGCGCGGCTCATCAGCGCTGCCACGCCGGCGAATTTCTGATCAGCGCCATGATTAACCGAACACTGATCTTCCTAGGGCTGGCCGGCTTGCTGTTCGCCGATGCGGCTGACGCGACCATGCGCTGCGGCACGGCGCTTATCAGTCTGGGTGACACCGCCGATGTGGTCCGCCAGAAGTGCGGCGCGCCAGACAGCAGTGTTGATCAAATGCCTGCGTTGCGAAGCAACGGCGTACCCAGGCTCGGTTTTGCGAAGGTTAGTTTGTGGGTGTACGGTCCTCGTAATGGTGCAAAACAACACCTGCGGTTTATCGAGGACAAGCTGGTAGAGATCGAGACGAAGCGGGATTGAGTCGCCGACTGGCAGTCGTTTTATGAGGGCGCAAGCGGCGCAATGCAGCAAATTCCCTGAAGGCCCGGTCCAACCGCTATCCAATAACAAAATCAGGAGAGGCCGGATGCCGCATTCCTGCTCGATCGAGCAAGCTGTCGATCACGTACTGGCCGAGTTGCCGGCCCATGTTCATATGGGTATGCCGCTGGGGTTGGGTAAGCCCAATCGTTTTGCCAACGCGTTGTATGCCCGGATCAAATCGCTGCCCGATCGGCACCTGACCATCTACACCGCCCTGTGCCTCGGGCGACCGGATGGTGGCGACGGTTTGCAGGGACGGTTTCTGGAGCCCTTTCTGGAGCGCGTCTTCGACGATTACCCTGAACTGGATTTTCTCACCGACCTGCGCCGGGACGACCTCCCGCCCAATGTTCACGTCCAGCAGTTTTTCATGCAGCCCGGCAGCCTGCTCGGCAGCGTCGAAGCGCAGCAGGATTACGTCAGCAGCAACTACAGCCACGCGGCGCGGGACATTGATGCCAACGGCCTGAACCTGATCGCGCAACTGATCGCCCGTGACCCGCAACGGCCCGATCAGCTCAGCCTGAGCTGCAACCCCGACATCACCCTCGACCTGCTGCCCTTGGTGGAAAAACGCCGTGGGGTGGGCGAGCGCATTCTGATGCTGGGCCACGTCCACTCGGACCTGCCCTACATGCAGGGCGATGCCGAGGTAAGCGCCGACACCTTCGACTTGCTGATCGAGCACGAAGAGCGCAGCACGCTGTTCTCGACACCGAACATGCCGGTCGGTATCCAGGATCATTTCATCGGCTTGTATGCGAGCACGTTGGTGCGCGACGGCGGCACATTGCAGATCGGCATCGGTTCGATGGGTGACGCCCTGACCGCCGCCTTGCTTGCGCGCCAGGCCGATAACGAAACCTACCGCGCGTGCCTGGCCGAGCTGGACGGCATCTCCAACTGGAAGCCGTTGATCGAGGCCCAAGGCGGGGTGATGCCCTTCGCCACCGGGCTTTATGGCTGCAGCGAAATGCTGGTCAACGGCCTGCTGGTGCTGCTGGACGCGGGGATCATCCGGCGCAAGGTTTACGCCGACATCGAGCTGCAGCAAATGGCCAACGACGGGGTTCTGGACGAGTCGGTTTATGGCGACGGCGTGTTGATTCACGGCGGCTTCTTTCTCGGCCCGCGCAGTTTC
Source organism: Pseudomonas sp. W5-01 (assembly GCF_046540435.1). Classification (NCBI taxonomy): domain Bacteria; kingdom Pseudomonadati; phylum Pseudomonadota; class Gammaproteobacteria; order Pseudomonadales; family Pseudomonadaceae; genus Pseudomonas; species Pseudomonas sp. W5-01. Next base: position 244,959 of record NZ_JAXCIP010000005.1, on the reverse strand, counting down.
TACGAGCGGCTATGGGAATTCACGCCGGCGCAGATCGCGCAGATCAACATGACCGCGATCAGCTACATCAACGAGCTCTACGGCAACGAAACGCTCAAGCGTCTGCAGCGGCGCGATGCGCGGTTCATCAACAGTTGTTTCACTGTCACGTTGCTGGGCGCAGCGGTTTCAGATCAGTTGGCCGATGGCCGCGTGGTCAGCGGTGTGGGTGGGCAGTACAACTTCGTCGCTCAGGGCCATGCGCTGGAAGGCGCGCGTTCCGTGCTGATTCTGCGCAGCTGGCGTGAGTCGGGCGGGGAGGTGAATTCCAATATCGTCTGGGACTATGCGCACACGACAATCCCGAGGCATCTGCGTGACATCGTCGTCACGGAGTACGGCATTGCCGATCTACGCGGCAAGACCGATTCAGCGGTGATCGAGGCATTGCTTAATATCAGCGACTCACGCTTCCAGCCGGGCCTGATCGATCAGGCGCAGAAGGCCGGCAAGCTGCCGAAGGATTTCCGCCTTGATCCGTTGTTCAGCCAGAACACGCCCGAGCGGTTGAAGGACATCCGCCATCAGTTCCCGTCGCTCTTCGTCGAATACCCGCTGGGTAGCGACTTCACGGCTGAAGAGCGCGATCTGCTGCGCGCGCTGAACTGGCTGAAAAGCAAGTTCAAGCTCACGGAAATCATCGAGCTGGGCAAGGCCACGCTGGAAGCGCCTGACGCGAGCGCGTATCCGGAGCACTTGCAGCGCATGGGCCTCGATCATCCACAGGGGTTGCGGGACGAGCTGTATCAGCGGTTGGTGTTGGCGGGGTTGCAGGCGACGGCTTAGGCCTGATGTTTCCCACGTTCACTGTGGCATCCGTTCAGCCGAGGGTTTTGATCACCAGCAGCACGGCGGCGAAGAAGCCGCTAACAGCGAACAGCTGCTGCAACCTCGGGCCGGCGAGGTAACGGCTGACCTGCCTGCCGGCCATCAGTCCCGCGACAGCCCCGGCGGCGAACGGCAGGCCCACTGACCAGTGCATCGCGCCGCTGACGCTGGCCGTGATCACGCTGCCGGTCGAGACCAGTGCGATCACCGCCAGCGACGTGGCGACGATGCTTTTCATCTCAAGGTCGGTGTAGCGTGTTAAGGCCGGCACGATGACAAAGCCGCCGCCCACGCCGAGCAATCCTGACAATAGGCCGGCCAGCGCGCCGGTTGCCGCCAGTGACCGGGCGCACGGCAGCGTCCAGCGCAAGCGACCCACCAGCGGATTGACCACGCAGGGTCTGAACGCGCCCCGATCCGGCGGCTTGCCGTGGCGCAGTTCGTGAGCGGCTTTGCGGTAGATCCGCCCGCACACATAAAACAGAATCAGTGCAAACCCCAACGCCAGCGGCGCATTGGGCAATTGATGCGCCAGCCACAGGCCTACCGGCGACAGCGCGATGCCAATGATTGCGATGAAAATGGCGGCGCGGTAACGGACGATGCCTTGGCGCAATCCGAGCGCTGCACCGACCGCCGAGGCCAGCCCGACGGCCAGGAGGCCCACCGGCGCAGCTTCGATCATTGTCAGGCCCAGCCCGAAAACCAGCAGCGGCACCGCAAGGATCCCGCCACCCGCGCCTGTCAGCCCCAACACCGCGCCAATGATCGTACCGAGGCCGGCTCCGATCAGTTCGTGTTCATTCATGTTAAGTCAGCAAGTCCCGTGGGTCTGTCCGGAGGTGGGTGTTCAGTCGGTGAGCGCGCGGGATCAGCGCGCCTGGCAGCACTTACACCGCATTGATCGGGACTTTCAGGTAGCGCACGCCGTTGTCCTCCGCTTCCGGCAGATTGCCGCCGCGCATGTTGATCTGCACCGAAGGCAGGATCAGCACGGGCATGTCGAGGGTGGCATCGCGCTTCTCGCGCATCTCCACAAAGGCGTCCTCGTCGATGCCTTCACGCACGTGGATATTGCTGGCGCGTTGCTCGGCAACGGTGGTCATGAACATCAACTCTCGGCCGTTGGGCAGGTAGTCGTGACACATGAACAGACGCGTCTGCGGCGGCAGGCCGAGGATCCGGCCAACCGAGCGATACAGCGTGCGCGCATCGGCACCGGGGAAGTCGCAACGAGCGGTGCCGTAGTCGGGCATGAACAGGGTATCGCCGACAAACGCCACCGGTTCATTGCCAGCTTCAATCACGTACGTCATGCACGCCGGTGTGTGGCCAGGGGTGTGCATGGCTCTGGCCTGCAGCGTGCCAATCTGAAAATGCGCGTCATCTTCCAGCAGCCGGTCGAACTGGCTGCCATCACGGGCGAAGTCGCCTTTGGCGTTGAACAGCGTGCCGAAGACTTTCTGCACGCGGGTGATGTGGCTGCCAATGGCGACCGTGCCGCCGAGCTGTTCTTTCAGGTAGGCCGCCGCCGAGACGTGATCGGCGTGGACGTGGGTTTCCAGAATCCACTGCACCGACACGCCCAGCTCGCGGACCCTGCCGATCAGCTTGTCCGCAGATTGCGTGCTGGTGCGCCCGGATTTAGGGTCGTAATCCAGCACGCTGTCGATCAGCGCGGCCTGAAGCGTAGAGCGGTCAATGACCAGGTAACTGATGGTCGAGGTCTGCGGATCGAAGAACGCCTCTACGCTCAGTTTTTCGCCAATGATCATGATGCTCTCCTTTATTGCCGGTACAGGAATGCTGAAGCAGGTATCAAACGAACGTTACAACGCCATCTTTCAACGACTGCACGCGCGCCAGTGACTCTACACGATAGCCCTGGCCATCCAGTTCGGCGCGGCCGCCCTGAAATGACTTCTCGATCACGATACCCAGGCCGGCGACCGTCGCGCCCGCTTGCTTGATGATCGAGATCAGCGCCTGTGACGCCTTACCGTTGGCCAGGAAGTCGTCGATGATCAGCACACGATCGCTGCTGTTCAGGTGACGGGTAGAAATGGCGATGGTGCTTTCGGTCTGCTTGGTGAACGAGTACACCGCCGCGGAAAACATGTTTTCAGTGAGGGTCAGCGACTGATGCTTGCGCGCGAAAATCACCGGAACGCCCATCTTCAAACCGGTCATGACCGCAGGGGCGATGCCCGACGCCTCGATGGTGACGATTTTGGTGATGCCCGAGTCGGCGAACAGCGCGGCGAATTCGTCGCCGATCTGCTGCATCAGCACCGGGTCGATCTGATGGTTGAGAAACGCGTCGACCTTCAATACCTGGTCGGAAAGCACGATGCCTTCGTCGCGAATTTTCTTGTGCAGTGCTTCCACGTGGGTGGTCCTCAGAGCGCAATGTGCGCGAAATAAACGTTATCTTTTCAGCATGGCGCGTATGTCCGCCAAGGCTGTGTTGCCGCGTACGGCTTTGACTTCGACGGGCGTGTCATCGTTGCCTTCCCAGGCGAGATCGTCCGGCGGCAGTTCGTCGAGGAACCGGCTCGGCAGGCAATCGATGATTTCGCCGTACTGCTTGCGCTTGGCCGCAAAGGTGAACGCCAGCGTCTGCCGCGCGCGGGTGATGCCCACGTAGGCCAGACGGCGCTCTTCTTCGATGGTGTCGGCCTCGATACTGGAGCGGTGCGGGAGGATTTCCTCTTCCATGCCCATGATGAACACGTACGGAAATTCCAGACCCTTGGAGGCGTGCAGGGTCATCATCTGCACGCCTTCGGCGCCGTCTTCCTCTTCCTGCTGACGTTCGAGCATGTCGCGCAGGACCAGCTTGCCGATGGCCTCCTCGATGGTCATGCCGCCTTCTTCGTCCTTCTCCAGCGTGTTTTTCAGCGCCTCGATCAGGAACCACACGTTGCCCATGCGGTAGTCGGCGGCCTTGTCGCTGGAGCTGTTCTGACGAATCCAGTTTTCGTAATCAATGTCCATGACCATGCTGCGCAAAGCGGCAATCGGGTCCTGCGTCGCGCATTGCTGGCGCACGCCGTCCATCCAGTGTTTGAAGCGTCTGAGGCGGTCGGTGAAGCGGGCGTCCAGATGCTCGCCCAGGCCGATCTCGTCGGTCGCGGCATACATCGACACCTTGCGCTCGGTGGAGTAGTTGCCCAGCTTCTCAAGGGTTGTCGAGCCGATTTCCCGGCGCGGGACGTTGATCACGCGCAGGAAGGCGTTGTCGTCATCCGGGTTCACCAGCAGGCGGAAATAGGCCATCAGGTCTTTCACTTCCTGACGTCCGAAGAAGCTGTTGCCCCCGGACAGCCGATACGGAATCTGATGGTGCTGCAGCTTCAGCTCGATCAGCTTGGCCTGATAGTTACCGCGATAGAGGATCGCGAAGTCGCTGTACGGCCGGTCGGTGCGCAGGTGCAGGCTGAGAATTTCGATGGCCACGCGCTCGGCTTCGGCGTCTTCGTTCTTGCAACGAATCACACGGATTTCATCGCCGTGGCCCATCTCGCTCCAGAGCTGTTTCTCGAACGCGTGGGGGTTGTTGGCGATCAGCACGTTGGCGCAGCGCAGAATACGGCTGGTAGAGCGGTAGTTTTGCTCCAGCATTACCACTTTCAACGACGGGTAATCGTCCTTGAGCAGCATCAGGTTTTCCGGCCGCGCGCCGCGCCAGGCGTAGATCGACTGGTCGTCGTCACCCACAACGGTGAACTGGCAGCGCGTGCCGATGAGCATCTTCACCAGCAGGTACTGGCTGGCGTTGGTGTCCTGGTATTCGTCGACGAGGAGGTAGCGCACCTTGTGCTGCCACTTTTCCAGAATGTCGGCGTGCTCTTCGAACAGCTTCACCGGCAGCAGAATCAGGTCGTCGAAATCCACCGCGTTGTACGCCTTGAGCGTGCGCTGGTAGTGGCTGTAGACGATGGCGGCGGTCTGTTCCTTGGGGTTGCGCGAATTGGCGAGGGCTTCGGGCGGCAGAATCAGTTCGTTTTTCCAGGCGCCGATCATGTTCTTGATCTCGTCGACGCCGTCGTCGCCCGAGTATTCCTTCTGCATGATGTCCGTCATCAGCGCCTTGACGTCGGTCTCGTCGAAGATCGAGAACCCGGGCTTGTACCCCAGACGGGCGTGTTCCTTGCGGATGATGTTCAGGCCCAGGTTGTGAAACGTCGAAACGGTCAGGCCGCGCCCTTCGCCGCTGCGCAGAAGGGTCCCGACGCGCTCCTTCATCTCCCGCGCCGCCTTGTTGGTAAAGGTCATGGCGACGATGTACTGGGCACGGATGCCGCAGTTCTGGATGAGGTGGGCAATCTTGCGTGTGATCACGCTGGTCTTGCCGGAGCCAGCGCCGGCGAGCACCAAAAGAGGGCCGCCGACGTAGTTCACGGCTTCCTGTTGCCGGGGATTGAGTCGGGACATGGGGACAAGTGGGGTCGCTTTGAAAAGGGCGGGCATTTTAACAGGGTCAGCGGATTTCGCAGCCACCGTCCGACACTGTGATGCGCCGCGCTATCTATATTTCGCCGTTTTGTTACATTTGCCTACTGCGGATGATTATCGCGTTTGACGACCCTCATTCGGGGGTGCGCCAAGGTCTTTACGTTTGTGTGGGGAGTTAGCTTGTCTACGCCTGTCGAACCCTTGCGCTTGCTGCTTCTGGCGGACACGCCCGAATGGCCGGCATCGTTGCGCGAGTGCCTGGCGCCGCTCGTAGACGCCGCCGTCCTGGACTGCGCGTCGAGCTGGGACGCCGTTGGCGATCAAACAGACCTCGCAGCCCCTGGAATCCTTTTCACCACTGAAGCCCTTCAGCCCGCCGCCGGCCAATGCAACTGGCCCACCGTATTGCTTTTTGACACGGAGCCGGACGAAGAGCCCGTCGGCGTCAGCGACTGGCTGGTGCGCGATGCGCTCACTCCGCAGGCCTTGCGCCGTTGTCTGCGTCATGTGCGCGAACGGGGCGTGCTGGAAACCACGCTCAATCGCCTCGCCGAGCAAGACCCTCTTACCGGTATCGCCAACCGCCAGGGCTTTCAGACCCTGTTGGCCGCCCGGCTGGCCGAGTTCGACGGTCGAGGTCTGGCCCTTGGGCATCTGGACCTGGACAACTTCCGCCGCGCCAATGACGCGTTGGGTCATCAGGCAGGCGATCGACTGATCCTGCAAGTCGTGGCGCGGCTGAAAGGCCAACTGGAAGCGTGCGATCAACTGGCACGACTGGGCAGCGATGAATTCGCCCTTCTGATCGACACTCGACGTGCCCCTGAGCGGGCGGAGTCCATTGCCGAGCGCATCACCGAAGCCTTGTCCGAACCGTATTGGGTCGATGGCGAAAGCCTGTTGATCGGGTGCAGCCTGGGCATCGCCTATGCGCGCATCAATGGCGGCGCCGATCCCTTGATGTGGCATGCGCATATCGCCATGCAGCAGGCCAAAGGCACGCAGGGCTGCACGTTTCACGTCTTCAACGAACGCATCAACCGCAATGCCCGAAGCCTCGCCGACCTGGAAAGCGAGCTGCGCCGCGCCTTGCGTCGCGACGAGCTGGAGCTGCATTACCAACCGCGCCTGTGCCTGAACACCGGGCACATTCTGGGGCTTGAGGCACTGGTGCGCTGGCGCCACGCTGAACGTGGGCTGTTGCCGCCGAGTGAATTCGTGCCATTGGCCGAGCAGAGCGGGCTGATCGTGCCGCTGGGATACTGGGTCATCGCCCGTGCGCTCCGAGACATGCAGGCGTTGCGCGAGAAAGGCGTACCGCCGCTGCACATGGCGATCAACCTTTCATTCCGTCAATTCCAGGACAACCAGTTGCTCGCAACGCTCAGCCGATTGATTGCCGATCGCGGCATTGACGCGCAATGGCTGGAATTTGAACTGACCGAAACGGCGGTCATGCGCCGCAGTGACCTGGTCAGGCAGACCATGGACGCGCTGGGTCGCCTGGGGGTGCGCTTCTCGCTGGACGATTTCGGCACCGGGTTTTCATCCTTCGTGCACCTCAATAGCCTGCCGATCACGCTGCTGAAGATCGACAAGAGCTTTGTCGGTGAAATGGAGCAGCGCGAGGAAAACCGCAAGCTGGTCCACGCCATGATCAACCTGGCCCACAACCTCAGCCTCGAAGTGGTGGCCGAAGGTGTTGAAACCCCTGAGCAACTGGCCTTGCTGCGCAGCTTCAACTGCGATCAGGTCCAAGGGTTTCTCATCAGCCACCCGCTTGCGTTGCCAGAGCTGACGGAGTATCTGGCGATGCATCAGGTGCAGAGAAAGGGACTGCAGGGGACTTGAGGAGCCACGCACGGCCCTACAGGTCTGAGTTCGCCTACCCCATCACCACAACGCCCGTCGCCTCTTTACGCAGCAGTCGCGCCGTCTTGCGCTCGAATGCCCAGGTCAGTGCGACCGCAGAGCAGAGCAGGCCGATCGCCAGTCCCCACCACACGCCCACCGCGCCCTGGTTCGCCAAAAACCCAAGGCCCCACGCCAACGGCGCGCCGACCACCCAGTAGCTCGCCAGCCCGATCAGAAACGTGGTTTTTGCGTCCTTGAAACCTCGAATGGCACCCATGGCAATGGTCTGCGTGCCGTCGAGAATCTCGAACCAGGCGGCGATGGCCAGCAACTTCACCGCCAGCTCGACCACTCCCTGGTATTTCGGATCGTTGACGTCCACGAACAACCCGATGACGGCGTGGGGCGCGACCCAGAACAGAATGCCGAACGACAGCATCAGCAGCCCGCCAAAACCAATCCCCATGCGTCCGGCAGTGCGCGCCAGCAGCAGATTTCCCGCCCCGTAGTGCAAGCCGATGCGCATGGTCACCGCATAGGAAATCCCGACTGGAACCATGAACGCCATCGACACCGATTGAAGGGCGATCTGGTGCGCGGCCATCTGTGTGCTGCCCATGGCCCCCATGCAGAACGCCGCAAAGGTGAACAGCCCGACTTCCACCGCGTACGTGCCGCCAATGGGCAGGCCCAGGCGCCACAGCTCTTTCAGGCAGCTGCGCGAGAGTTTCATCAGTTCTTTGTGAAGGGGGTACGCCGCGTAGGCGCTGTGATAACGAATGTGAAGTGCGAGGGCCAGGGCCATGGCGTTGGTGACAATGGCCGTGACCAGGCCAATGCCCATCAGGCCCCAGTGCGGCAGGCCGAACAGTCCGTGGATAAAGGCGTAATTGAGCCCGAAGTTGAGCGCCACGCCCACCAGGCTGATCACCATCACGGGTGTGGCGCGCCCCAGCGCACTGGTGAATCCGCGCAGGGCCATGAAGCTCAGAAGGCCGGGCAGCGCCAATGGCAGCGTGATCAGGAATTCACTGGCCATGTGCACGTTGGCTTCATCTTGACCAAACTGCAGCAAAATCGGCTCGAGGTTCCACAGGATCAGCGCGGCAATCAGCGCCATGCCCCATGCCAGCCACAAACCGGCCTGGGTCAAGCGTGTAACGCCTGCGTGATCGTTCGCGCCCTTGCGGATGGCAACCAACGTGCCGACTGCGGCCATGACACCCACGCAGAAGAACGACACGAAGTTATAGCTCGCCGCACCCAGCCCGCCACCGGCCAGGGATTCCGGGCCCAGTTTGCCCATCATTACGGTGTCGGTGAACACCATCAGCATGTGCGCCATCTGCGAAGCAATCAGCGGCCCGGCCAGACGCAGGATGATCCACAGTTCTTTGAAGGCGTGCTGGTGCATGGTCTTTGCGCTCGGGTTACGGGTGTTGGCAGGCCGGTCATTGTGGGGATTCAGGCGGGGATGCACAAAGGGATAAATGCGATCTCTCGCATGAGTAAAACTCATCCTGATATTTCTTTAGTAGAGTGATCTCACCTGCCCGACTGCCTGAGGGATACCCGTCGATGTCACGCACCCTTCCGCCACTGTATGCCCTGCGCGCGTTTGAAGCCGCTGCGCGACACAGTTCGTTCACGCGTGCCGCTGAAGAGCTGTCGATCACCCAAAGCGCGGTCAGTCGGCATATCCGCACGCTCGAAGAGCATTTCGCCTGCCGTCTGTTTCGCCGCAACGGTCGCAATCTGCAGCTTACCGAGGCCGCGCGTGAGTTGCTGCCGGGCGTACGGGAAGGTTTTTTGGCCTTGGAGCGAGCCTGCAGCGCGTTGATGGCGGAGGAGGGCATCTTGCGCATGAAGGCTCCATCGACCCTGACCATGCGCTGGTTGCTGGCGCGGCTGAGTCGTTTCCGCCATCTGCAGGTGGGCAACGAAGTCCAGCTGACCAGCGCCTGGATGGACATCGACAGCGTCGACTTCACCCAGGAGCCATTCGATTGCGCGGTGTTGCTCAGCCATGGGCACTTCCCGCCGGAGTGGGAGGCGACCTACCTGTTCCCTGAGCTGCTGATTCCCGTGGGCGCGCCGACGCTGCTGGATGATGCGCCTTGGGATGCCGAGCGACTGGCTGGCGCCGAACTGTTGCATCCCACGCCCGACCGTCGCGACTGGCGCCGATGGCTGGAGCGCATGGATTTGTCTGACCGGGTCTCGCTCAAGGGAGGGCAGGTCTTCGACACGCTGGAGCTGGGCATGATTGCGGCGGCCCGGGGTTACGGCGTTTCCATGGGCGATCTGCTGATGGTGGCGGAGGATGTCGCCCAGGGCCGACTGAGCCTGCCGTGGCGCACAGCGGTGGTCAGCGGGGAAAACTACTACCTTGTCTGGCCAAAGACTCGGCCGGGCGGCGAGCGTATGCGGCGGTTGAGTGACTTTTTGCAGGGCGAGGTGCAGGCGATGGAATTGCCGGACGTGACGATTCTGGAGTGAGCCGTAAAGCGCTCGGCCATCGAAAGCGGACGCAGGACAGCCAAAGAGGGGATTAATTCCGTCCTGAAACGATGTAGGACTCAAGTATTTCGTTTGTCCGCCGAAGGTGTATTGCAGAGCCGGTTCACCTCAATCGGCTCATCGATTCCCTCTATTAGAATTCGTCCGAATGGTGTTCCTGAGATCCAGGACGGCCCAGTCGTTCGGCAAGGAGCACCCATGCCTCAGCCTCGCGCCCGAATTGCCTCGCAACTCGGCATTGCCCTGGCCGTTATTCTGGCCGTCGTCATCAGCGGCAGCACGCTGTTTGCCCTGCGCTCACTGGACTCGGCAAACCTGGTCATCCGTGAGGAGCACATGAGCAGCGAAGCCCGGTTGCTCGCCGACCAGTTGAACACCTTCCACAGCACGTTGCGCGACAGCACCCTGCGTCTGAGCGGTCTGTTCGAGAAGCGTTTTTCGGCCGGCCTGAGCCTGCAGGGTGATCAGCAGATTGCGGTCGCGGGCGTGCAGACCCCTGCATTACTGCTCAACGGCAACGCGCTGAACAACGACTTCACTGAAGTCGACGACTTTAAAAACATGACGGCCGGCGTGGCGACGGTCTTCGTTCGCAGCGGCGACGACTTCGTGCGCGTCAGCACGTCCCTGAGCAAGCAGGACGGCTCGCGGGCCCTCGGCACCTCGCTGGATCACAAGCATCCGGCCTACGAAAAGCTGCTGGCCGGGCAGGGATACGTCGGTCGCGCGCTGTTGTTCGACCGTTTGTACATGACGCAGTACAGCCCGGTGCGTGACGCCAGCGGCAAGGTCATCGCCGTGTTGTTCGTCGGCTTCGATTACACCGACGCGCAGAAGGCGCAGTTCGACAACCTGAAAAACTTCCGCATCGGTTCCACCGGTTCGCTGGCGTTGCTTGATGAGCAGAACAAATGGCTGGTGCCGCCTGCGGGCGTGAAGGACCTGGATCAGGCAAGCACCACGCTGGCCGAGTTCGCCAAGACGCCGAGCGTTGGGCATTTCTGGCAGGACGCCGGTGAAGATTTCTACACCGTCGGCGAGAAGTTTGCCGGCGGCCCGTGGACGGTTCTGGCGACGATGCCCAAGGATGAAATCAGCGCAGTGACCTGGAGCGTCGGCACGCAATTGGCCATTGGCAGCCTGCTGGCGATGTTGATCGCTGTCGGCGCCGCGATCTGGCTGTTGCGCAGCAAGCTACGGCCGCTGTCGGCGCTGGTCAGTCAGGCAGAAGCCCTCGGCGCAGGTGATCTGAGTGCACGTCTGAACATTTCCAGCCATGACGAAATTGGTCAGTTGGCAGGCAGCTTCAACACGATGGGCCAGGCGCTGGAAACCATGGTGTCCCACATCCGCACGGCCGCGCTGGAAGTCAGCACCCGCGCCAACGCACTGTCCGGCTTGTCGGGCGGCGCTTATGACGGAATGGAACAGCAATCCGGCGAAATCACCAGTATGGCCGGTGCAGTGGAGGAGTTCAGCGCCACGGCCCTGACCATCGCCGACAACATGGGCACCACCGAACGCATGGCCCAGGGCAATGCCCAGCAGACGCGCATCGGTCGTACGTCCATGGAGGAGGCATCGGCCTCGCTGGAGCAAATTGCAGGCTCGCTGAGCAGCACCGCGACGGTGATCGATACCTTGGGCCAGCGCTCCCAGGAGATCGGCGGGATTGTCAGCGTCATCACCTCGATCGCCGAGCAGACCAACCTTCTGGCCCTCAACGCCGCGATTGAAGCCGCACGCGCAGGCGAGCAAGGCCGGGGTTTTGCGGTAGTGGCGGATGAAGTTCGCAGCCTGGCATCACGTACGCGCCAGGCCACCGATGAAATCTCCGGAATGATCAGCAGCATCCAGCAAGAGACCAGCAATGCCATCAGCACTATGCAGCAAGGCAACGCGCTGATGCAGGAAGGTCTCGCGCGCAACGCCAAAGTCGCAGCAGCGCTGGCCCAGATCGACGAACAAAGCCGCTCGGCCGGTGAGCAATTCACGTCCATCACCACGGCGACCCAGGAGCAGAGCAACACCGCAACGCTGCTCAGCGCCAACCTGCAAAGCATCGCCCTGGCGAACAGCGAGCAACGCGAAGTCGTGTCGAACCTCGCGATCACCGCTCAAGAGCTGAACGCGGTCGCGTCTGACTTGCAGAAAGAAGTGGATCGGTTTCGGTGAGGCGGGAGAGATGCCTAGGCGCTTGAGCAAACCCGCCTTGGCATACTTGCTCCATTCAATTGTCAGCACCGCGCTTCCTTTGGAGTAATTCGGTAGCGGCAGCCATGACATCCTCGTGCGAGTGCGTCGGCCCCGAGTCGTCCATGGCTTCACGCACCTTGGCCCTGAACCACTGATCGTAAGCGTCCGGGTGTGCACCGAGGCCAGCGGGTAGACCGCCTTCGCGGACTACCCGAGTGAGCAAAATACGCACTGCATCGGAAATAGTGAGGCCAAAGTTGGCCAAGGTCTCCGATGCCTGGTTTTTAAGTGCCTGATCAATCCTCACATGCAGCATTGAAGTCTGGGTTGTCATGAGGGCTACTCCTGAAAAAGATCACTATGTATCTCATTTGAGATACGCACAAAGAAGATCTTTAGTTCGAGGAAGGCCGATACTGCAAAGCCTCAGCAATGTGGCATCGGGCGATAGCGTCCACCTTCTCCAGATCGGCCAGCGTGCGCGCCACTTTCAGCAATCGGTGTGCAGCGCGCAGAGAGAGGTTCAGACGTTCACAAGCATTCTCGAGCCAGGCTTCGTCTTCCGGCAACAGCGCGCAGTGCTGACGCAGTGCGGGCAGATCAAGGAATGCATTGGCGCAGCCCTGGCGTCGTTGTTGGCGCTGTCGGGCTTCGGATACCACCTCCGCTGCGCTGGCGCTTTCACCCTTGCAATCGGGCGTTGCCGCTAAAGACGTGGTTTCACGGGCAACCGTCAGATGCAGGTCAATCCGGTCGAGCAGCGGCCCGGACAGCTTGTTGCGGTAACGCTGAATCTGATCAGTTGAGCAGCGACAGCGCCCGGTCGGCTCGCCGTGATAACCGCACGGGCAGGGGTTCATCGCCGCCACCAGCTGAAAGCGCGCCGGAAAGCGCACCCGATCCCGCGCGCGGGAAATCACGATGTGGCCCGATTCGAGCGGTTCGCGAAGCACCTCCAGCACGCGCCGATCAAATTCCGGAAGCTCGTCCAGAAACAGCACGCCGTGATGCGCGAGGGTGATTTCGCCGGGCTGCGGACGACTGCCACCCCCGACCAGCGCAGGACCTGATGCCGAGTGATGGGGCTGGCGGAAAGGGCGCTGAGGCCAACTGGTCAGCGGCGCGTGACTGGCGACCGATTGAATCGCCGCCACTTCCAACGCTTCGAGCTCATCCAGCGGCGGCAATAGCCCGGGCAAACGGCTCGCGAGCAGCGTTTTACCGGTGCCGGGAGGGCCGCTGAAAAGCAGGTTATGCGCGCCAGCCGCGGCCACCAGCAACGCGCGTTTGGCAGCGATCTGGCCTTGCACCTCACTCAAGTCGGGATAAGGCTGCGTCTGCAGGATCAGGCCATTGGATTTATAGGGCGAGATAACCGTGTGTCCATTCAGGTGCGACACCAGCTCCAGCAGATGACTGACCGCGATTACCTTCAGGCCTGACGCCAGACAAGCCTCCTCGGCATTCACCGCAGGCACGATCAGCGTATGGCCCGCTTCCCGCGCAGCAAGCGCCGCCGGGAGCACGCCTTGGACGGGCCGAATCGCCCCCGACAACGCCAGCTCCCCCAGGCACTCAATGCCCTCCAGTGCAAGGGTCGGCACCTGCGCGCTGGCGGCCAGCAAGCCAAGCGCGATGGCAAGATCGAAGCGTCCGCCGTCCTTGGGCAAATCGGCAGGCGCCAGATTCAAGGTGATACGTCGCGCAGGAAATTCCAGCCGACAGTTAAGGATCGCACTGCGCACCCGATCCTTGCTCTCCTTGACTGCGCCCTCCGGCAGACCCACCAGCGTCAGGCTGGGCAACCCGTTGGCGAGATGGGTTTCGACGGTCACGGCAGGCGCTTCAACGCCAACTTGGGCACGGCTCAGAACAATGGCGAGGGACATGTCTTTCCTTGAAGGCAGCACCGCTTCCTGCGGCGAGCTGAAGGATAGTCATTGCCCTGAAGCTTGGCCCCGTGCATGTTCTACGGCATGTGTATGAATGGAAGGAGGGAGGAGTGATGACCCGTAATGGAGAGGGGCCCGTGCATCCAGGGGAAATTCCAAGCGAAGAGTTTCTCGAACCGTTGGCCACTACGGTCACCTTCGCCGGGGCACGAGCCGGTGACTTCGAAGCGCTTGTTGCCATCCGGATCGACGCCATGCGTGAGAGTCTTGAGCGCATTGGTCGATTTGATCCCGTGCGCGCCCGAGAGCGTTTTCGTGAAGGCTTTTCCCCCGAGTTTACTCGTCACGTTGTGGTTGCCGGAAAGCGAGTAGGGTTTGTCGTGGTCAAACCGCGTTTGGACGGGCTGTTACTCGATCACCTGTACATCACGCCAGGCGCACAAGGGTCAGGAATAGGCTCGATTGTCCTTCGTCAGATCTTCATGGAAGCGGATGCGGTGGCGCTGGACTTGTATGTTGGGGCGCTGAGAGAAAGCGCTTCAAACCGCTTTTATACTCGTCATGGTTTTCAGTTCGTCGAAGCGGGCGAATTTGATAACTACTATGTTCGGCACGCTGCTCAAGGCTGCCCGCCAGTGGGTGGCTGAACAAAGCCTTCATAGACAGCGCCGACATGGCGCTGCGGCTGGCGGCGTGTTTTGAGACCACCCCGGAGTTCTGGCTGAACTTGCAGCTCACCTACGACCTGCGCAAAGCAGAGATCGAGCGAGGGCAGGCTATCAAGGCCCAGGTTCAGCGCATTGCGCACTGCGCCTGAGCACATTCAGGTTCTGAAGCTCAACCCTGCGGCTCAGCCTCTGATGCTTTCGGCTGAGGCGCCAACTGCGCTTCCATCTCCGCCATCTTCGCTTCCAGTGCCTCAAGTCGGGCGCGGGTGCGGGCGAGGACGATCATCTGGCTATCAAATTCTTCCCGGCTGACCAGGTCCAGCTTGCTGAAGCCGCTCTGCAGAAGCGCCTTGAACTGGGTTTCGAATTCGCTGCGTGGAACCGGGGTTTCGCCGTTGAACAGGCGGGAAGCGTGGCCGCTCAGGGCGTCGAGAAAAGCTTTGGGGGCGAGCATGATGAAATTCCAGAATCAGATGGCGCGAGTGTAGCACGCAGCTTTTGGCCCCTTGAGGAGAGGATGCGCTGCACGCTTTTCGCGCATCGCCTCGGGCACGTGCGCACCGTTGTTGTGCGGTGATGGCAATCGACGACTACCCTGAAGCCTGAATTAACGGTGGAAGGGCCGAAATTCAAGACCATCGATGAGATGGCAAGCTTTCTGCTTAGTGGCTTGTAACCCATGCACTGATGCAGTTGCTGTGACGAATGCAGTGCGGCAGGCGGAGCGGGGAATGTTTCGTCAGAAGCGGTTTTCTGGAGCTGGTCAGGTCTCTTGCGGACACGACGCGTTACAAAGCCAGACACTGCGCTTAGACTTGAGTCGGGTTTGTTTTCCTGGGGCAAGTCCACCAATTCGGGAGAAAGTTTCATGAAGCTAGTCACTGCCATCATCAAGCCGTTCAAGCTGGACGACGTACGCGAGTCGCTGTCCGAAATCGGCGTGCAGGGCATCACAGTCACTGAAGTCAAAGGCTTCGGACGTCAGAAAGGCCACACCGAGCTGTATCGCGGTGCGGAGTATGTAGTCGACTTCCTCCCCAAGGTGAAGATCGATGTTGCGATCGACGACAAGGATCTGGACCGCGTTATCGAAGCGATAACCAAAGCGGCCAACACCGGCAAGATCGGTGACGGAAAGATCTTCGTGGTCAATCTGGAACAGGCCATCCGCATCCGTACCGGCGAAACCGATACCGACGCAATCTAAGCCGCCAAACCCCAACGCCCCAGGAGAAAACAATATGACTCTGCGTCAATTCGCAGGGCTAGGAGCCCTGTTGTCCCTCGTAACCCCTGGCTTGGCCATGGCGGCAGACGAAGTGGCAGCCCCCGTACTCAATTCCGGCGACACCGCCTGGATGCTGACCTCCACCGCGCTGGTGCTGTTCATGACCATCCCGGGTCTGGCGCTGTTCTACGGCGGCATGGTCCGCTCCAAAAACATTCTTTCCGTGATGATGCAGTGCTTCGCCATTACCGGCCTGATCAGCATCCTGTGGGTCGTCTACGGCTACAGCATGGCGTTCGACACCACCGGTATGGAAGCCAACGTCGTCAACTTCAACTCCTTCGTTGGCGGTCTGTCGAAGGCGTTCCTGGCAGGCATCACCCCAGCGAGCATTACAGGCCCTGCGGCACTGTTCCCGGAAGCCGTCTTCGTGACCTTCCAGATGACCTTCGCCATCATCACCCCGGCCCTGATCGTCGGCGCTTTCGCAGAACGCATGAAGTTCTCCGCGATGCTGATCTTCATGGCGATCTGGTTCACCCTGGTTTACGCGCCGATTGCGCACATGGTCTGGAGCGGCGTCGGTGGTCTGTTGTGGGACTGGGGCGTTCTCGACTTCGCGGGCGGCACCGTCGTTCACATCAACGCCGGTGTGGCTGGCCTGGTAGCGTGCCTGGTGCTCGGCAAGCGTAAAGGTTTCCCGACCACCCCGATGGCTCCGCACAATCTGGGTTACACCCTGATAGGCGCGGCCATGCTCTGGGTCGGCTGGTTCGGCTTCAACGCAGGTTCGGCGGCTGCGGCCAACGGCACCGCCGGTATGGCCATGCTGGTCACCCAGATCGCTACCGCTGCTGCAGCGCTGGGCTGGATGTTCGCCGAATGGTTGACCCACGGTAAGCCAAGCGCTCTGGGCATCGCCTCGGGTGTGGTTGCCGGTCTGGTTGCTGTGACTCCAGCTGCCGGCACTGTCGGCCCGATGGGCGGCCTGATCATCGGTCTGGCGGCAGGCGTGGTCTGCTTCTTCTGCGCCACCAGCCTGAAACGCAAACTGGGCTACGACGACTCCCTGGATGCCTTCGGCGTTCACGGCATCGGCGGTATCCTCGGCGCGATCTTGACCGGCGTGTTTGCAGCCCCTTCGCTGGGCGGCTTCGGCACCGTGACCGACATCGCGGCACAAGTCTGGATTCAATGCAAAGGCGTCGGCTTCACGGTCATCTATACCGCGATCGTGACCTTCATCATCCTCAAGGTGCTCGACATGGTCATGGGCCTGCGTGTCACCGAAGAAGAAGAAGCGGTCGGCCTGGATCTGGCGCAACACAACGAACGTGGCTACAACTTGTAATCCACCCATGAAAAAATGCCCGGGTCTCCGGGCATTTTTTTGTCTGGCGTTTGTCGATAGGGGTGTCCGCACAAGGGGCAGGTGTTCCAGGCAGGAACATCCGCTGCAATGTGCGGCCAATCCTGACGTTTCTGGACGCTTCCGAGGGCATAAATGCCCTTGTTCAGCGCTCGTGAAAATCGTCGCTCATTACGCACTTTGTTTTTTTTTCCAGCGCGTTAGAATGCGCGCCGAAGGGCGGAGAACGGTATGTGGCAACAGACCTTGATCACGCTGCGGGCAAGGCCTCGTGGTTTCCATCTGGTGACGGACGAGATCGTCGCGGGGCTTCGCGAATTACGCGAATGCCGCATCGGCCTGCTGCATGTCTGGTTGCAACACACCTCGGCCTCGTTGACCGTCAACGAGAACGCCGATCCGGCGGTACGTCGCGATTTCGAGCGTTTTTTCAGCCGTCTGGTGCCTCAGGGGCGCGACGGCTACGAGCATGACGACGAAGGGCCCGACGATCTGCCTGCGCACTTCAAAGCCAGTCTGCTTGGCTGCCAGCTGACCTTACCGGTTACAAATGGACGGCTGGCGCTGGGCACATGGCAAGGTATTTATCTGGGCGAGCACCGTGATGCAGGCGGTGCGCGTAAAGTCCTCGTCACGCTTCAGGGTGAGGGGCACGACCGCTGAAAATACGCGGTAGTTGAATTTTTTCCGGCTGTCCAAGAAATCAAGCCCGGCTGGGCTATAACTAATCTGCTTTCGCAAGTCATGAGGTAGAACATGAGCGACGACGACATCGAAGAAGGTCTGGAAGACGAGCTGGAAGAAGGGGAGGACGGTGAGGGGCTTGCAGCGGCTTCCGATGAAGATGTAGTGGAGGTCGACGACAGCGCTGAAGTCTCTGCGACTCCGGCCAAAGGCAAGGCCAAGGCCGCCGTCTCCGTTGACGAACTGCCCAGCGTGGAAGCCAAGAACAAAGAGCGTGATGCTCTGGCTCGCGCGATGGAGGAGTTCCTGGCTCGTGGTGGCAAGGTCGTGGAAGTGGAGGCCAACGTGGTCGCCGATCCGCCCAAGAAGCCCGACAACAAGTACGGCAGCCGCCCTATTTAAGGGGCTGGTTGTGCGCTTGATGAAAAACCCGCTGTCGCTGCGGGTTTTTTATTGCCTGCGATTCAGGCCGCTAAGGCCACAAGGGCCGGTTTGACGCGCTGGAAGCGCGAATCAACCCCAGCGCGCCAGCACCTCTGGCAACTGCGTCAGGCTACTGATCTCGCCATCCGGCGCTTTTTCAGCTTCCCAGACTTTGCCGCCGGGGTTGTACCAGATCGCCCGCATGCCGGCCTGCTGAGCACCGGCGATGTCGTCGCCCGGATGATCGCCGACGTGCACGGCCTGGCGGGCTTCGGCATTGCCGCGTTTCAGCGCTTCGACGAAGGGCGCAGGGTCGGGTTTGCCGATGCCCAGATCTTCGGCGCACAGCGCGAAGGCGAAATAATCAGCCAGGCCGAGGCGGCGGACGTCGGCATTGCCGTTGGTCACCACACCCAGCGTGTAAGACTTGGTCAGGATCTCCAGCGTCGGCACCACTTCAGGGAAGATGTCCAACTGATGCCGCCCCTGAAGGAACACTTCAAAGCTCTGGTCCGCCAGCTCGTGGGCTTCTGCACGGCCATACCCGGCATCTTCAAGGGCGTGAAACAGCACCGTACGGCGTAACGTACTGATCCGGTGTTTGAACGTCGGATCCTCTTCGATGAGTCGCGAGCGGATTTCCCACAGATGCTCGACCGGAACCGGCCCGAGTTTTGGCGCGTTGGCAGCCAGCCAGTCACGCAGCTTGGCTTCGGCACTGACAATCGCCGGTGCGGTTTCCCACAGCGTGTCGTCCAGATCGAAGGTGATCAGCTTAATGCTCATTGTCGGCGTTACCTTTGCGCTTGGCCCGTGGATGGGCGCTGTCGTACACCGTGGCCAGATGCTGGAAATCCAGATGGGTGTAGATCTGAGTGGTGGCGATGTCGGCGTGGCCCAGCAGTTCCTGCACGGCGCGCAGGTCCTGGGACGACTCCAACAAGTGACTGGCGAATGAATGGCGAAGCATGTGCGGGTGCAGGTTCTGGCCCAGCTCGCGCTCGCCAGCCGCCTTGACCCGCAGTTGGATCGAACGCGGCCCCAGACGGCGGCCTTGTTGGCTGACGAACACCGCATCGTCCTGCGGATTGGCGAGCGCACGCTGCTTGAGCCACTCCTCCAGCGCTTCCCGGGCTTTTCTGCCGACTGGCAAAACCCGGGTTTTGCTACCTTTGCCGAGGACCTGCACAAGACCGTCCGCCAGATCCAGGTCTGCACAGTTCAGCCCGGTCAACTCGGACAGGCGCAGGCCTGACGAATAGAACAGCTCAAGGATGGCCTGATCGCGCCGGGCCAGAAAATCGTCTTCGACCCCGCCTTCAAGCAGTTGCAGGGCGCGGTCGGCGTCGAGGGTTTTCGGCAAGCGCCGCTCGCCCTTGGGCGGTGACAGGCCATTGGCCGGATCGTGATCGCAAAGGCCTTCGCGGTTGAGAAAGTGATAAAAGCCGCGAACGGCTGACAGCAATCTGGCCAGGCTGCGCGAGGACTGACCCTGCTGGTGAAGGCGAGCGACAAGGCCGCGCATGGCCTGAATATCCAGCGCTTTCCAGCTGTCGATGTGCTGCTTTTCGCAGAACGCCAGGACCTTGTTCAGGTCGCGGCGATAGGCTTCAAGCGTATGGCTCGACACTTGGCGCTCACTGCGCAGGTGCGTGCAGTAAGCGTCCAGTTGCCGCTCCATGACTAGCGAACCGACCGCAGCGAATTGGTGAAGCGTGGCAGCAGGCGGCTGAGCACGTCGGCGATGTAACCGAGAAACAGCGTGCCGACCGAGCTTTTGTAGTGCTGCGGGTCGCGGCTGCCGATGGCCAGAACGCCGTGCAGGCCCTGGTGGTTGAGGGCGGCCAGGGCGGTTGAGCCCACTTCCTTGCTTTGCTCGCTGCCGAACAGAAACTCGAGTTCATGCTCACGCAGCGCGCCACACAGGGTCTTGCCGCCGGACATCAGCCCACCGATGGCTTTCTGCGCGTCGGCGGCGCTGACCCAGCGGCCGACGGTCATCGGGTTGTCGCTGAACAGGATAAGGCTGACGAAGGGCACCTGAAACTCTTGGCGCAGGCTGTCTTCCACGCAAATGACGATCTCTTCCAGACTGGTGGCGTCCATCAGATCGAGAATCAGCCGGCGGGTTTTTTCAAACAGCCGGTCGTTGTCCCGGGCCACGTCCATCAGTTGCGAAAGCCGGTGACGCATCTCGATATTGCGCTCGCGCAGCAGTTTGAGCTGGCGTTCGACCAGCGAGACGGTATCGCCCCGTTGATGCGGAACGCGCATCATCGCCAGCAGCTCGTCGTGCTCGGCGAAGAAATCAGGGTGTTGTTGCAGCCAGGCCGCGACCGCCTCGGCTTCAAGGGCGGGCACCGCGTTCTCGGCAGGGGGCTGGCCGGGCGTGTCGTTTGAAGTCTGAGGCTGGTCGGTCATTGGATACTCTCACTCATAGACGTACTTGGCCTTCGTAAACCCGGACAGCCGGGCCAGTCATCATCACCGGATGGCCGGGGCCTGCCCACTCGATGGACAGGCGTCCGCCCGGCAGGTCGATCAGCATCGGCGAATCCATCCAGCCCTGAGTAATGGCTGCGACCGCTGCCGCGCAGGCCCCGGTGCCGCAGGCCTGGGTTTCCCCGGCGCCACGCTCCCACACCCGCAGTTGCGCGCGCTGACGGTCGACGACGTGGAGAAAGCCCACGTTCACCCGGGCCGGAAAGCGCGGATGGTTCTCGATCTTCGGACCCAGCACATGCACAGGTGCGTTGTTGATGTCGTAGACGCGCAGCACCGCGTGGGGGTTGCCCATGGACACGGCCGCCAGCTCGACGGTCTCGCCATCGACATCAAGCGAATAGGAGGCGGCCTGCTCCGGCGCATCGAACGGGATATCCGCCGGCACCAGACGCGGCGCGCCCATATCCACGCTGATCTGGCCGTCGTTGCGGATGTCCAGCTCGATGATGCCGCTCTTGGTTTCGACGCGGATCTGCTTTTTGGCCGTCAGCCGCTTGTCCAGCACGAACCGGGCGAAGCAGCGCGCACCGTTGCCGCATTGCTCCACTTCGGAGCCGTCGGAATTGAAAATCCGGTAGCGGAAGTCCACGTCCGGGTTATTCGGCGCCTCGACCAGCAGCAGCTGATCGAAACCGATACCGGTGTGGCGATCGCCCCATTGCTTGGCGTGCTTGGGCAAGATGTGGGCGTGTTGGCTTACAAGGTCCAGCACCATGAAATCATTGCCCAGGCCATGCATCTTGGTAAAACGCAGCAGCATGGGATTACTCCGGCAGCAGGCTTTCGCCGGCAAACAGCTCAGTCACGGTTTCACGGCGACGCACTTCGAAGGCTTGCTCGCCATCCACAAGCACCTCGGCCGTACGCCCTCGGGTGTTGTAGTTGGAGCTCATCACGAAGCCATAGGCGCCGGCAGAGTGCACCGCCAGCAGATCGCCTTCAGCCAGTGCGAGTTCGCGCTCCTTGGCCAGGAAATCCCCGGTTTCACAGATAGGCCCAACGATGTCGTAGGTGCGTTTGGCGCCGTCACGGGGCTTGACCGCCGTTACGTCCATCCACGCCTGGTACAGCGCCGGACGGATCAGGTCGTTCATGGCGGCGTCGACGATGGCGAAGTCTTTGTGCTCGGTGTGCTTGAGGTACTCGACGCGGGTCACCAGCACGCCGGCATTGGCGACGATGAAGCGCCCGGGCTCGAACATCAGCGCCAGATCGCGGCCATCGAGGCGTTCACGCACGGCCTTGATGTAATCGCTCGCAAGGGGCGGCTCTTCGTCGCGATAACGCACACCCAGGCCGCCGCCCAGGTCGATATGCTTCAGCAGAATGCCGCAATCGCCCAGCCGGTCGACCAGGTCGAGCAAGCGATCCAGGGCATCAACGAAAGGCGAGAGCGTGGTCAGCTGTGAGCCAATGTGGCAGTCAACGCCGATAACGTCGAGATTCGGCAGCTGCGCGGCGCGGATGTAAACGTCTTCAGCGTCCGCGATGGCGATGCCGAACTTGTTTTCCTTGAGGCCGGTGGAGATGTAGGGGTGGGTGCCGGCGTCGACGTCCGGGTTGACGCGCAACGAAACCGGAGCGCGCACGCCCATTTCGGCGGCGACGACTTGCAGGCGTTCGAGCTCGTCGGTGGATTCGACGTTGAAGCAGTGCACGCCGACTTCCAGCGCTCGGCGCATGTCATCACGGGTCTTGCCGACGCCAGAGAAGACAATCTTGTCGGCCTGACCGCCTGCCGCCAGTACACGTTCCAGTTCTCCACGGGAAACGATGTCGAAACCGGCGCCCAAGCGTGCCAGGACGTTGAGAACGCCCAGGTTGGAGTTCGCTTTGACCGCAAAGCAGACCAGATGCGGCATGCCGCTCAGGGCATCAGCGTAGGCGCGGTACTGCGCCTCGATGTGCGCGCGGGAATAGACGTATGTCGGCGTGCCGAAGCGTTCGGCGATGGCAGACAACGCCACTCCCTCCGCGAACAGCTCACCGTCGCGGTAGTTGAAGGCGTCCATGACTGATTCCTAGTAGGTCGAAGTCTGATGCTTGTGCGAGTGCGACTTGGTCTGGCTGGTGCCGTCGGACGAGTCGTCGTCGGGCAGATACAGTGGACCTTTCTGGCCGCAGGCAGAGACCAGACACGCAACTGCAAGCAGTGCGGCCAGGGAGGAAATCAGGCGCTTCATGGCGAAATCCTTTGTATAAGCATTAATTGCGCCCGAGTATACCGACCACCCGACAGATTGCCTATGCGCTGGAGTTCCCGTCCGGCGGGGGTTTGACGCCGCTGCGCAATTAATCTGCGCAGCGCGCACGGATTTCTGACGCAGCCTGCGGTAAAGCGACCCGTTCGGTGCGTTGCCGGCCAAAGCGGCTCCCGCAATGGCACTTGGGCGGGTAGGCTTTGCATTTGCCGGGGAGCGACCGTATCGTGCGTCGCTGCGCCATCCGCTGACACTTTTGAGGTTCATGCAATGAGTTTGACCGAAGCCCGTTTTCACGACCTGGTCGATGCCACCCAAGAAAAGCTCCAGGACATTTTCGACGAGAGCGGTCTGGATCTGGACCTTGAGAGTTCCGCCGGTGTGCTGACCGTTAAGTTCGAAAACGGCTCGCAGTTCATTTTCAGCCGTCAGGAGCCGTTGCGTCAGCTGTGGCTGGCGGCGGCGTCGGGTGGTTTTCACTTTGACTACGACGAAGAAGCGAAGCACTGGATCTGCGACAAGAGCGAAGAGCTGTTGAGCGAGATGCTCTATCGACTGGCGAAGCAGCAGGCCGGCGAAGAGATCGACTTCGACGCCCTCGACGGCAACGATGGCAACCGCCAGTGACCATTAACGCAACGCCGGTCAAACCGCCAAAACCGCTGTTCAGCAACGTCAGCCCGGCTGTGCCGTCGCCGTGCATCAGCATCTGCCGGCTCGACGAAGACAAAGTCTGCACGGGGTGTCAGCGCCACGTCGAAGACATTCGCGAGTGGCGGGCGGCGACCGACGAGCGCCGGCGCGAGATCGTGCGGCAGGCAGATCAGCGGCGGAGTACCCATTGCGTCGCACGCTGAGCCCTCTGTAGCGAGCCAGCAGCCATCACAGCTCATCCAGCGCGGCATTCAGTGACCGTTCCAGTTCGGCCTTGTAGCGCAGGAACAGGATGGTCTGCCCGCGCGTGTCTCTCAGTATCCCGGACAGGTCCAGGTCGGTGATGTAGCAGCGGTAACGTTGCGGCTCGCGGCGCTGCTCGAGAATCCGCCGCGCCACGACGCTGAACAACTGGTCCCCATGCTCCAGCTCGGAGAACTCCGTCCCGTCGCAATACAGCGTGACGCTGACCTGACCGGGGGATGCCTCCTCGATGATCGCCTGCACATCAAAAAACGATGGGTCGCTGAGCATCGTTGGCGTCGGGCGATGCTCAACGCGGCGGGCTCGGCCTGATCCATCGGGGGTCAGGCGGTAATACAAAGCCTCCAGCGGCGTTGACTCCAGGGGGTTGTCCAGTGGCAGCAACGCCACGCGCCGGTACACCAGCGATTGAAAAAAGCGCTGCAGCGGCACCAGCAGGCTGGACTCAGTGTGATAAGGCACCTGCTGATGCCAGAATGCATTGCGCTCATCGAGCACGTACAGGTCGGCATTCGGCTCGTTGATCCGGTAGAACACCTGAATGCACTCAGGCTGGCCGTACGGGATGAACAGCGACAGGTCCGAGTCGTCCAGTGCCTGGGGATCCAGATGAATCGGGCTGTAGGCGGAAAGCTCTTCTCCCAGATAACTGAACAGCGCCGGCAGGTGTTCCAGCGTGACATGACTGACTCGGCCGGGGATCATTTCCAGGACGTGATACCGCTGCTCGACCTGGATGAGATAGCGGTGATTCAGGCGCCGGTCCAGCAGCAGTTGCGCGGTGCCGATGAGCTCCTCCACGCGCTGGGCGATGGCCTGCGCGCGGTTGTGGCAAAAGCAGCGCACGCGAATGACAGGTCTGGCGGACTTTTCCGGCAGGCCGTTGAACAATTCTGTCAGGCAGTCCAGCAGCGCATAGGGGCCGTCGAAGCGGTTGACCAGCACCTCGTTCCAGCTGTTGAGCGTGATCTGGTCAAACGTCAGCACCAGATTTTCGCGCACACCGGCATAGCTCAGCGAGTCCGTTCGCTCTGTGGTCATCAGGATGTTCAGGTCCTTGTGGTGCCTGAGCGGATCGACGCCCACGTTGATCAACAGCAAAATCTCACGGGGCACGCTTGGGCTCAGCAGCACCTCTTCCTCGACCATGCCCGGCGGCGGCGCGATGCTCTGCTGTAGCGCGCCTTGCAGATTGAACAGCTCGAACTCGGTCAGATCACTGATCCCGGGGTGTAGCGCCAGGCGTGTGCTGCTGTCGATGACGTTGTTGCGGTGGCACCACGTGAGCAATTCCAGCAACTCGCGACTGCGCTTGATCGGCGCAAACGTCTCCAGCTCGTGGGCACTCAGACTGCCGTTATAGAGACACCACTGGTGCCTGCCGGGCTCGCGCTTGTTCGGCAGCTGCGCCAGCGTCAAGGTGTCTTCCGCCAGATCCGGCGCAATGCCCGGATTGAGAAATTCCACTTTGCCGGCTTTGCGTTCAAAGGCTGCGTACAGGCGTCGCCCGAGCACATTCAAGTCGCGCTTGTTGATCGAATTGACGGCCTTTTGCGTCCGCGCGAACTGGGTCAGGAAGCGGTAACTGAAGTTGAGCTCGCCGACCAGTGCGCGGCGCTCGCTGGCGACCTGACGCACTTTCCACTGACTGCGGCTGTCGAGCAGCGCCAACTGGCGCTCGTCCCACTTCCACTCATTGACCAGCCGCTCCAGCAGCAGGCGCTGCCAACTGTTGCTGCGGTGGCGAGTGGACCCGGTGAGTTTCTTGTTCACCTTCAGGTACAAACTGCGGCGTACCAGCTCCAGCCGCTCGGGTTCGCCCCTCCCGAGCAGGTATTCCTCGATGCGCCGGTACACCATCACGTAGGGGTCCAGCTCGTCGAGATCGACGCAGTTGGCAAATACGGCTTTTTTGAAACGCATGCTCAGGCACTGCACCTGCGGGTGTTCGCTGGCGTAAACCTCGGTGAGCAGCAGCTTGAGCACGGATTTGTAGGGTGATTCGATGCCTTTGAACAACTGCCACAGCCCTGCGCCGATGAATTCGCCCGGCGGGATGCGCGACATATTACCGAGGTCCAACACCTCGTCAGCGCGAATAAAGCGTTTCGACAGCAGGGTATGGGTGTATTCGGCGTAGCGTGTTTCCTCATAGACCGGCACCAGCCACCACATCGGGGTGCGCCCGGCCATCCAGATGGCGGTGCGATAAAACTCGTCGAGCAGCAAGTAATGCTGCGTCGTGCCGCAGTCTTCGCCACTCAGCTGTGCGTCGCGCTCGCCGACGACAAAACGCTCCGGATCGACGAGAAAGAAATGCGCCTCGGCACCCATGCTCGCCGCCCAGCTTTCCAGGGACTGGCACTTCTTGCGCAGTTCCTGCATGTCGTCTGCCGACAGCAGCGGGTCGTGGCAGATCCACACGTCCATGTCGCTCTGGTCGGCCTGGGCGAGGGTGCCAAGGCTACCCATCAGGAAGATGCCGTGAATCGGCTGCGGTGGATTCACCCGGCGTGGTTTGTAGGAGAACGACCGCGTCAGGCGTTGCGCTTCAGCGAGGGCCTGTGCGTCGGGCTCGTAATGGGAAACGCCGGCGGGGGTCGAGCCCGACACATAGCCTGGCAACAGAGGATGATTGACGTGGAAAAACAGCGGCAGCAGCGAAAGCACGCTTTGCTGGCGCGTCGACAAGCCTTCGTAGGCGCGCGCCAGTCGACTCTCGCTCAGGGCCAGGAAGCGGCTGCGTAACTGAGCGAGGACCTTGCGATCAATGCCCTCATCCAGATCCGGGCGAATTTCGGAACTACGCGTCATCGCGACTCGAAGCCGGCGGGCGGCACTGCATGGAGTGAAGGTGTAGCGATAATCAAGACCGCAGGCGTCGGGCCTGCGTGGCTCGACTGAACGTCTTTTTTATGGCGCCATTATTTTATCGGCGCAGCATCGTTGAAATGGAGGATTCGCGAAACCTTTATTTGATGCGTCCAGGCAAAGGTCTCGCGAGGACGACGTCAGGCAGCTTCCTGGCTGGTGGCAAGAATGAGCAGCAGCGATTGAGCGTGGTCGGCGGCATCAAGACCCAGGCTGGTCAAATAGCCTCCGTCGTGTTGCGTGGTGAGGCCTTTGTCGAAGAGTCGTTGGGCGGCAGCGATGGCTGTGGGAGCCGCGGAATGGTGGTGGACCTTCAGTCCCTCTTTAGTGTTGCTCAGATTGAACAGCGACAGGATTTCCAGCTCGGCAACCAATTCAGGGGTAAACGACATAGGTGCTCCAGACTTTTTCCAGTGGATACACCGCGATCGGAATCGCAGGCGTGACGGCCCCATCGCCATGCGGCAGCGAGGCTTTTGGAGTGTAGTCAGGTCTGGGGATTTTGCAGAAAGTATCTGGCCGGTCGTCAGGTCGGTTGAGCGACCGGCATGTTGGGCGGGTTTTACTCGTCTTCCGCCAGTCGCACGCCCGGCGGCATGTCGGGCAGTGCGCGCAGAGCCGCTTCGTACCAGACGGTATTGAACGGACGATCTTCGGCCAGGATCCCGTCGATCTCCAGCGCCAGAATGTGGGCCATCATCTGCAGAATTTCTTCGCGCTCGATGCCCACCAGAGTCAGCTTGTTGTAGGTGGCTTTGGCCGCTGGGGGGTTGTCGCTCTCGATCTGATTTTCGATGGCTTCAATCAGCGTCGCTTCAGCGAACTCTTCGTCGTCGATTTCAATGTTGTCGCTCATGTCGTTCTCGATGTCCTGCCAATTGAATGGCATCGCCGGCACCGGGCGACGCCGTTTATGGGTTTAGCGGGTGGCGAGCAAATGCCGGCCGCGCGCAACCGCGGCCTTGACCTGCTCCGGCGCCGTGCCGCCGATGTGGTTGCGGGCATTGACCGAACCTTCGAGCGTCAGCACTGCGAAGACATCCTGTTCGATCTGGTCGCTGAACTGACGCAGCTCGTCCAGGGTCATCTCGGCCAGATCCTTGCCGGTCTCAACGCCATGCTTTACCGCGTGACCCACGATCTCGTGGCAATCACGGAACGGCAGGCCACGGCGGACCAGATAGTCGGCCAGGTCGGTTGCCGTGGAGAAGCCACGCAGCGCGGCCTCGCGCATGATGGCGTGCTTCGGCTTGATCGCCGGGATCATGTCAGCGAAGGCACGCAGCGAGTCGCGCAAGGTGTCGGCAGCGTCGAACAGCGGCTCCTTGTCTTCCTGATTGTCCTTGTTGTAGGCCAGCGGCTGGCCCTTCATCAAGGTCAGCAGGCCCATCAGAGCGCCGAATACGCGGCCGCTTTTGCCACGGACCAGCTCGGGCACATCCGGGTTTTTCTTTTGCGGCATGATCGAGCTGCCGGTGCAGAAGCGATCAGGCAGGTCGATGAACTGGAATTGCGCGCTGGTCCACAGCACCAGCTCTTCGGAGAAGCGCGACAGGTGCATCATCGCGATACTCGCGGCGGAGCAGAATTCGATGGCGAAGTCGCGATCGGAGACGCTGTCCAGCGAGTTGCCGCCGACGGCTTCGAAACCCAGCAGCTGGCAGGTCAGCTCGCGGTCGATCGGGTACGTGGTGCCGGCCAGCGCGGCGCTGCCCAGGGGCATGCGGTTGGTGCGTTTGCGGCAATCCACCAGACGCTCGAAATCACGGCTGAGCATTTCGAACCACGCCAGCATGTGGTGACCGAAGGTCACCGGTTGGGCGGTCTGCAGGTGAGTGAAGCCCGGCATGATGGTCTCGGCTTCGCGCTCGGCCAGGCCCAGCAGGCCTTCTTGCAAGCGGGTGATCTCAGCCAGAATCAGGTCGATTTCATCGCGCAACCACAGGCGGATGTCAGTGGCCACCTGATCGTTGCGGCTGCGCCCGGTGTGCAGTTTTTTACCGGTGACGCCGATGCGGTCGGTCAAGCGCGCTTCGATATTCATGTGCACGTCTTCGAGGTCAACGCGCCAGTCGAACGTGCCGGCTTCGATCTCGCCCTGAATGCTCTTCAGCCCGTCGATGATGGTGTCGCGCTCGGCGTCGGTGAGCACGCCGACCTTGGCCAGCATCGTGGCGTGGGCAACCGAGCCCATGATGTCGTGGCGATAAAGGCGCTGATCGAAGGTGACGGAGGCGGTGAAGCGTGCGACGAAGGCGTCGACGGGTTCACTGAAACGGCCGCCCCAGGACTGGTTGGTCTTGTCGGTGCTCATGATTCGCTCGCTGCTGTACTGGTGGCTGAAACTGATGAAAAACCGGCGCCGGCCGATTCTAAAGACGCGGGCGATGATAACAGCATTGCCGTTTATTTATCCCCGGCCGCTTGCCCGCAACGGTATGAGCGAAGAGACTGGCGGCCATGCAGAACGAGCGCAAACAACCGGGGCAGAGCAGTGCGCCCGGCAAAGAGTTTTTCCTCCCGGAACTGTGTCTGCCCCAGGCGTTGCTGATGCTGGTCGTGCTGGCGGAGTTGCTGGTCTTCGTACTTGTGCTCATCGAACCCATGCAGCCGGATTTCGACTGGGTACGGCTGGCGCTGATTTCTCTTTTCGTGCAGTGGATCGTGCTGTTGTCCGCCGCGCTGCTGTGTGGCTTGCGGCCCTGGCTGGCGCGCCTGCGTGCCGGCGTGGCCGGCTGCATCGGTTGTCTGCTGGTGGTGGCCGTGACGCTGATGTGCACCGCCGTGACTGACTACTACCAAGTGAATCCGCCGACCTCGTTCGATGGCGTCGTCGAGCGGTACCTGCGTTACGCCTTGATCGCCTTGATCATGTCTGCGCTGATGCTGCGGTACTTTTACCTGCAGAGTCAGTGGCGCAAACAGCAGCAGGCCGAGCTTCAGGCCAGGATCGAGTCCTTGCAGGCGCGTATCCGTCCGCACTTTCTGTTTAATACGCTCAACAGCATTGCCAGCCTGGTCACCAGCGATCCGGTCAAGGCAGAGCAGGCGGTGCTTGATCTGTCCGACCTGTTTCGGGCCAGTCTGGGCAAGCCCGGCAGCCTCACGACATGGCGCGAAGAGCTTGAATTGGCGAAACGCTATTTATCGATTGAGCAATATCGACTTGGCGAGCGTCTACAGTTGGACTGGGCCGTTAGTGCAATTCCCGACGACTTGCCAATTCCCCAGCTAACCTTGCAGCCATTATTGGAAAACGCGTTGATTTACGGCATCGCGCCCCGTGTTGAAGGCGGCGTGGTCAGAGTTGAGGCGGACTACGAACGGGGAGTATTTATATTGCGCGTCAGTAATCCTTACGATGAGGTCGTCTTACGACAAAATCCAGGCGGCACTCAGCAGGCCCTGGCAAACATCGGCGCTCGACTCACGGCACTTTTCGGCCCCCTCGCCAGTCTGAGCGTGGAGCGCCGAGACGGTCGTCACTTCACCTGTCTACGCTATCCTTGTGCGAGACTCACGCAGGAAGCCAGAGCTATATGAATGTCCTGATCGTTGATGACGAACCCCTAGCCCGAGACCGCCTGAGCCGTATGGTAAGTGAGCTCGAGGGTTACAAGGTTCTGGAACCCAGCGCCACAAATGGCGAAGAAGCATTGCAGCTGATTGAAAATTTGAAACCCGACGTGGTGTTGCTGGATATCCGCATGCCTGGCCTGGATGGACTTCAGGTGGCGGCAAAATTGTGCGAGCGCGACACCCCGCCTGCCGTCGTGTTCTGCACGGCCCACGATGAATTTGCGCTGGAGGCCTTCCAGGTCAGCGCCGTGGGGTATCTGGTCAAACCGGTTCGCCCCGAGCACTTGCTGGAGGCGCTGCGCAAAGCCGAGCGGCCAAACCGTGTGCAACTGGCAGCGATGACGCGGCCTGCTGCGGAAAGCGGCACTGGTCCGCGGAGCCACATCAGTGCACGTACCCGAAAGGGCATTGAGCTGATCCCGTTGTCCGAGGTGATCTATTTCATCGCTGATCACAAGTACGTGACCCTGCGCCACGAGGGCGGCGAAGTGCTGCTGGATGAACCGCTTAAAGCCCTGGAAGATGAATTCGGCGACCGTTTCGTACGCATCCACCGCAACGCGCTGGTTGCCCGGGAACGCATCGAACGCCTGCAGCGCACGCCGCTGGGCCATTTCCAGTTGTTCCTGAAAGGGCTCAATGGCGATGCGTTGATCGTCAGCCGCCGGCACGTTGCCGGTGTGCGCAAGATGATGCAGCAGTTGTAAGCGTGTGCCGCGAGGAGCATGCCGGGATGCGGGCGACACGCCGTCGCATGGCGTCCGCAGGTTGATTGAGATCATGATGCGCGCAGATTGAATACAGTCAGTCGGCCCGATCTGGCCGAGCTGTTATTATTCGCCGCATTCACTCAGTACGGACCGGTTCATGTCTTCTCGCGAAATCCGCATCGCCACCCGCAAAAGCGCCCTGGCCCTCTGGCAAGCCGAGTACGTCAAGGCGCGTCTGGAGCAGGCGCATCCCGGCCTGATCGTGACACTGGTGCCGATGGTCAGCCGCGGCGACAAGCTACTGGATTCGCCGCTGTCGAAGATCGGCGGCAAGGGTCTGTTCGTCAAGGAGCTGGAAACAGCCCTGATGGAGCACAGAGCCGACATCGCCGTTCACTCGATGAAAGACGTCCCGATGGACTTCCCCCAAGGGCTCGGGCTGTTCTGTATCTGCGAACGCGAAGACCCGCGCGACGCCTTCGTTTCCAATACCTACGCCAGTCTCGATGAGTTGCCCGCCGGCGCCGTTGTCGGGACGTCGAGCCTGCGTCGGCAGGCTCAGTTGCTGGCGCGTCGGCCTGACTTGCAAATCCGGTTTCTGCGCGGCAACGTCAATACGCGTCTCGCCAAGCTGGATGCAGGTGAGTACGACGCGATCATCCTTGCCGCTGCTGGCCTGATCCGCCTGGGTTTCGAAGAGCGCATTACGGCCCCCATCAGCATCGACCACAGCTTGCCAGCTGGCGGGCAGGGCGCGGTGGGCATTGAATGCCGCAGCGTCGATATCGAAGTGCATGCCTTGCTTGCCCCGTTGCACCATGATGATACCGCCGTGCGGGTCACCGCCGAGCGCGCGCTCAACAAGCACCTCAACGGTGGTTGCCAGGTGCCGATCGCCTGTTATGCCGTGCTGGAAGGCGAGCAACTGTGGTTGCGCGGTCTGGTAGGCGATCCCTCCGGCACAGTGCTGCTCCACGCCGAAGCGCGCGCGCCACAAGTCGATGCCCAGACGCTGGGCGTACAAGTCGCCGAAGCGCTGCTGGACCAAGGCGCGGCGAAGATTCTCAAAGCTGTGTATGGCGAGGCAGACGACGAGTGAAGGCCTGGCGTTTGCTGCTCACGCGTCCTGCTGAAGAGTCGCAGGCCCTCGCGCAGACGCTGGCTGAGGTCGGCGTGTACGGCGCCAGCCTGCCGTTGCTTGAGATCGAGCCTCTGCCAGTTTCAGAAGCCAACCGTTCAATCATCTACGACCTGGCTGCGTATTGCGCCGTTATCGTCGTCAGCAAGCCGGCCGCGCGCCTTGGGCTGGCGATGCTTGACGAAGTCTGGCCGCAGCCGCCGATGCAGAAGTGGTTCACCGTCGGCGCTGCAACCGCGCAAATCCTCGATGACTATGGTCTGCACGTGTTCTTCCCCGAGCACGGCGACGACAGCGAAGCGCTACTCGACCTGCCGCAGTTTCAACAAGCTGTCTCGGGCTACGACCCCAAAGTGCTGATCATGCGCGGCGAAGAAGGGCGCGAGCTGTTGGCCGAGCGGTTGCGGGAGCGTGGTGTGATGGTTGATTACCTGCCGCTGTATCGTCGCCACCTGCCGCAATACCCGGCTTTCGTGCTGCCCGACACGGTTAGAGCGGAACGCTTGAATGGGCTGGTGGTCAGCAGTGGACAGGGTTTCGAGCATCTGCGTGAGCTGGCGGGCGATGCCTGGCCTACGCTTGCGCAGATGCCTTTGTTTGTACCGAGCCCCCGGGTCGCTGAAATGGCGCGTGCTGCCGGGGCTCTTGACGTAGTGGACTGCCGTGGCGCCAGCGCCCCGGCCTTGCTGGCAGCATTGCGCGGGTACACCGCGCCTGCCTCACAGGCGTAATGGTCGATCAGTCGGATTACGCGACGCCCAAAATGCAAAGGATGGACACGTGAGCGAAACAGTCTTGCCAAAAGATGACGTTGAACCGGTACTGGCCAAACCTGAGCCGCTGCCGGATCCAGCGTACAAAGAACCGTCGAATCGCCGAAGCAGCAACGGGCTCGCCATACTGGCGCTGTTGCTGGGCGCAGCGGGTGTTGCCGTTGGCGGCTGGAGCGTTTGGCAACTGCGCGCCATGCAGGCCGGTCACCAGGAGCAGTTGGGGCAGTTGCAGGACATCGGCTCTCAGACTCAAGCCCTCAAGCAGAGCGAACAGCAAATCGCCGTACGCCTGGCACAACTGCCACCGGCTGAAGAGCTGGAAGATCGCCGTCGCCTCGTCACGCAGTTGCAGGGTGATCAGCAGCGCCTGAGCCAGCGTGTAGAAACTGTACTCGGTGCCAGCCGCAAGGACTGGCGTCTTGCCGAGGCGGAGCATTTGCTGCGCCTGGCGAGCCTGAGGCTCTCTGCGCTGCAAGACGTCAACAGTGCTGCGGCGCTGGTGCAGGGCGCTGACGAGATCCTGCGCGAGCAGGATGATCCCGGCGCATTCGCCGCCCGCGAGCAATTGGCCAAAAGCCTGACTGCGCTGCGCAGCGTCGATCAACCGGATCGCACGGGTTTGTTCCTGCAACTAGCGGCAGTGCGTGAGCAAGTCGCGCAGCTGAATGAGCTGGCGCCGGAATACAAGGACAAGGGCGACTCGCTGTTCGGTCTGACCGATGGCAGCGAGGACAGCTACTGGGCCAAGTGGTGGGACAAGATCTCCCAGTTCGTGCGCATCGATTTTCATGCGGACAAAAATATCCGGCCGTTGCTGGCAGGTCAGAGCCTGACCCAAGTCCGTCTGGCATTGAGCCTGGCGATCGAGCAGGCGCAATGGGCGGCGCTCAACGGTCAGGGCCCGGTCTACGAAAAAGCCATGGCCGAGGCGCGCAGCGTCCTGGACGACAATTTCAATCGCGACAACCAGCAGAGCAAAGCCCTCGGCCAGCGTCTGGATGAGTTGGGCAAACAGCCGGTTTCAGTCGCCACCCCTGATCTGACACAAAGTCTGGCTGCGGTTCAGGCCTACCTCGAGCAGCGCCATACGCCTGTTGGCGGTGCGCTGGAGAAACGCACTGATGAGGCGCAGCCTGGGAAGCAGCCATGAAGCGCGCTTACGTCATCCTCTTCGTGTTGGTTGTGGCGGCGGCGCTGATAGGCGTCGCGATCTCCCGCCATGCGGGCTACGTGCTTATTTCCTACGACACTTTCCGCTACGAGTCGAGCATCTGGGCAGCGCTGGCGTTGCTCGTCGCCGTCCTGTTCATTCTGTGGCTGGTGCGAGTCGTCATTACGTTGCTGACGACCTCCGGCGGGGTGGTCAATCCCTGGTCGCGTCGCAACCGCAGCCGTCGCGTTCAGAACGCGATCGAGCAAGGCCAGATGGACCTCGCCGAAGGGCGCTGGGCCAGCGCGCAACGCAACTTGCATCGTGCCGCCGAGGCGGAGCGTCAGCCACTGCTGTATTACCTCGGCGCCGCTCGGGCAGCGAACGAGCAGGGTCGTTACGAGGAAAGCGACAATTTGCTTGAGCGCGCGCTTGAGCGTCAGCCGCCTGCCGAGCTCGCCATTGCCTTGAGCCACGCGCAACTGCAGGTGGACCGCGGTGATCTCGACGGAGCGTTGGTGACCCTGCAGGCCATGCAAGAACGCCATCCGCATAACCCGCAGGTATTGCGTCAGTTGCAGCGTCTGTACCGCGAACGCGGTGAGTGGGCAGAGTTGATTCGGCTGATGCCGGAGCTGCGAAAAGACAAGGTGCTTCCGGCGCAAGAACTGGCTGAACTGGAGCGACGCGCCTGGGGTGAAAATCTCTCGCTGGCGGCCCATCGTGAATCCGACGGTGATAACGTCGCCACGGGTCTGCCGTCGCTGGAAAACGCCTGGCAGCAACTGACTTCGGCTCAGCGCCAAGAGCCCGCGCTGGTATTGGCGTACGCCGAACAACTGCGTCGTCTGGGCGCCGATGTGCAGGCTGAGGAAGTCTTGCGCACGGCCATGAAACGCGACTACAACACCCACCTCGCGCGGTTGTATGGACTGGTGCGTGGCGCCGATCCTGGAAAGCAACTGCAGGCCGCTGAGGGCTGGCTGAAAAGCCATACTGATGATCCAGGCTTGCTGTTGACCCTGGGCCGTCTGTGCCTTCAAAGCAGTTTGTGGGGTAAAGCCCGCGACTATCTCGAGTCGAGTCTGAGGTTGCAGCGAAACCCTGAAGCCTGTGCCGAACTGGCCCGTCTGCTTGCGCAGCTGGGCGAGACCGATCGCAGCAATCAGCTGTTTCAGGAAGGCCTGGGTCTGCTGGACGAGCGTTTGCTTGCACGTCCTTTGCCAGCACTGACACGCGTTTAGGCTGAAGTCAGACGTTAACGTGAAGAGGCCCGATAGCGGGCCTCTTCTGCGTCTGATTCGCAGATTTGTGTAGGACGTTTCTGTGCTTGGTGTGGCTTGTTGGGAGGATCTCCGGGCTACCGGTATAACGTCTTAAACACGGCGTCGGGATTTACCTACATCAACAAAGAAATATCCTCCGTTGGGTGCCTTGAAAGCGACTCGCGCTTTCCTCTACCGTAGCCGCCTTCGTCTTTTGTTACGGATTTTCCATGCAGCTGGCTCGTACGCGCTCCCTGTTCTCTCTGGCGTTTCTGGCCTGCGCATCGATTGTAGGAGCGACGGTTTATCTCGGCCCTGTCGTTGATGCGGCGCCGTGCCCGATGTGTCTGCTTCAGCGTGTGCTCATGGCGATATCGGCAGGTGTGTGCCTGCTCGCCGCGCTGCACGCGCCGGGCAAATCTGGCTGGCGTGTCTACGCCGGCTTTCTTTTACTGTCTTCCGCTTTGGGGGCGAGCGTCGCGGCACGTCAGGTCTGGTTGCAGGCTTCGCCACCCGAGAACATGGCCGCATGCATTGAAAACCTTCACTACCTGACGGAAACACAGCCCTACCTGAAGGTCATGGCGATGGTGCTGGCGGGAAGTGCAGGGTGCTCCGAGATCAACTGGTCGCTGTTCGGCATCAGCTTGCCTGAATGGAGCCTGCTGGCATTCTCTGGCTTGTGCCTGTTCGCCCTGTACTACCTTTTTATCGAGTTTCGCCGATTCAGATCAATGGATCTGGGAACTCCTGATTAAACACTTGTATGAACTTTGTGTCCTGCGTACCTTGCTGGGCTAGTCATGCGGGCATAATCTGGGCCGCACGCATCATCGGATCAATGTTGCTGTCGACACTTTTGCGGGCCGGTTCCGACAATCCCGGAACGTACCCCAAAAGCGCCTGAAGCAGCATGCCCCTGAAGGGAAGAGAGAACATCATGCTGGAAAGTTGTCAGAACGCTCAGGAACGCTGGGGTGGGGTTCACAAGCTGATTGACCGCTGGTTGCTGGAGCGCAACGAGCTGATCACGGCTTATTACGCCTTGAGTGCAGAGCCGGGAGCGTTTTCGGAAAAACGCGCGCCCCTGCAAGAATTTTGCGGCACCCTGGTCGATTACGTGTCGGCCGGTCATTTCGAAATCTACGAGCAGCTGACCAACGAAGCCAAGGCGTTCAATAATCAGCGAGGCCTCGACCTGGCTGACACGATTTATCCTCGGCTCGACGTCATCACCGAGAAGCTGCTGGCGTTCAACGATCTCTGTGACGAAGGCAAATGCGTCGCCGAGAAACTCAAGGAGTTGGGCAGCTTGCTGCACGAGCGCTTTGAGCTGGAAGACTGCCTGATCGAAGTGCTGCACAACGCGCACAAGGAACAGGTTGAGGAAGAGGTCTGAGAGGGCCGCTGATGTAAAAAAGGGTGCCATGGGCACCCTTTTTTTATGGTCTGTCGCGGCGAGCCTCGGCCACTGCCGGTGTTACTGCGACACCCCCAGCAGCTCTATTTCGAACACCAGCGGCGTGTAAGGATCGATCAGATCGCCAGCGCCTTCTGCGCCATACGCTTGGGCCGAAGGGATGACCAGGCGCCATTTGGCACCCACTGGCATGTCGGCGAGGGCGGTGGTCCACCCGGCGATGACGCTGTCCAGACGAAACCATTGTGGCTGCTGGCTCTGATCGAAGATCGTGCCGTCGGGCAGACGGCCCACGTACTTCACTTGCACCCGGCCATTGATGTCGGGTTTGGGGCCATTGCCCGGGGTCAGCTCGGTCATCAGGATGCCGTCCGCGAGCTGGCGAACCCCCGGCTTGGCCTTCTCGGCGTCCATGAACTTGCGCTCGTCCTTCAATGCCGCTTCAGTCTGCGGTTCGGTCTGGCCGGAGTTTTCAGCCTGTGCGAGGGCGGCATCGTGGTCGCTGAGAATCTGCTCCATGCGTTCCTGCTTGATCGCCAACGGCTTGCCCTGATACGCCGACTGCAGGCCTTCAAGCAGCGCGGGCAACTGCAGATCGGGTGCTTCCTGGCGCAGGCGCTCACCCAGGCTGGCGCCGAGGCTGTAGGAAAGATCGTGGGTGTTGTCGGACGCCGGAGCATCGGTCGCGTGAGCAAGGGGTACCAAGAGGAACAACGACATAAACAGGTAGCGCGAC
Organism: Pseudomonas sp. W5-01; assembly: GCF_046540435.1. Classification (NCBI taxonomy): domain Bacteria; kingdom Pseudomonadati; phylum Pseudomonadota; class Gammaproteobacteria; order Pseudomonadales; family Pseudomonadaceae; genus Pseudomonas; species Pseudomonas sp. W5-01. The sequence continues at coordinate 207,534 of NZ_JAXCIP010000005.1, read as the reverse complement.
ATGAATGCTCTCCGGCCTGGGAAGTGAGCGATTATGCCAGCGCTGAGGCCCGAGCGTGACGGGTATTGCCGGGTTTTTGGGCGTCCTGCAACAGAGCGGGGATTGTAGTGTCAAGATGCCCTAGCGGCGGTGCGGGCGGAGGTCTAGTATGGCCGCACTCAAATCAGCCAGGAGGTAAGTCATGTCGGCCACCAAGAAGCCAGTAAACACTCCGTTGCATTTGCTTCAACAGCTGTCGGGCAGCCTGCTCGAACATCTCGAAACCGCCTGCTCTCAAGCATTGGCTGACGCTGAAAAACTGCTTGCCAAACTCGAGAAGCAACGTGGCAAGGCGCAGGAAAAACTGCACAAGTCGCGCACCAAACTGCAGGACGCTGCCGCCGCCGGTAAAGCCAAGGCCCAAGGCAAGGCCAAAGACAGCGTGGCCGAGCTCGAGTCGTTGCTCGACGCTTTGAAAGATCGTCAGACTGAAACCCGCAGCTACATCCTCAACCTCAAGCGTGATGCTCAGGAAAGCTTGAAGCTGGCCCAAGGCATTGGCCGCGTGAAGGAAGCCGTTGGCAAAGCGCTGAACGATCGCGCTGCAAAAGACCCGGCTCGACCTGATGCCAAGCCTGTCGCGCCAAAACCGCCTGTGAAAATGCCTCCAAAGCCAGCAAAACCTGCACCCAAAGCGGCCCCGGCAAAGCCTGCTGCTAAAACCGCCGTCAAAGCCGTCGCCGAAAAAACCGTTGCCAAGGTGACTGCGAAAACTGTCGCCGCCAAGCCTGCTGCGACCAAGGCACCCGCTGCCAAACCAGCTGCCAGCGCTGCGAGCAAGCCAGCCGCTAAAACCGCTGTGGCCGCCAAGACCACCGCGGCCAAGCCGGCTGCCGTGAAAGCCGCTGCCAAACCTGCTCCGGCTAAAGCGTCTGCTGCGAAACCAGCCGCCAGTGCCGCCGCCAAGCCTGCCGCCAGCAAAGCAGCTGCCAAACCGGCCGGCACAGCATCATCCAAGCCTGCGGGCGCCAAGCCAGTCGCTGCGAAGACTGCTGCAAAACCGTCCGCCAAGCCTGCTGTCTCTGCAACGGCCAAACCAGCGGCCGCGGCGCCTGCTGCTCCGGCAGTGTCCCCTGCACCAGGCGCTCCAGCCGCTGATTCGACCTCGAACAGCGCGTCCTAAGCGATATCGGTCCCGGCGCGAAGCAGAATCTGCAACGCGTCGGGACTGGCTTGAGCGGCACCTCCCGCCAGCGCTTCCAGCCACACACCCGTAGGTTGAGCATCTCGCTCAGGCCAGTCTTTGGTCAGCCGTTGCAGCCGCACCAGTAGCTCACGCTCGGCGTCAAGCTCAAGGGTTTTAAGTCTGTCGCGTAACGCCGTCAGCTCTTCGTCTTCTTTCGCGTCGGCCTTCCAGCGGGTCCGAACATCCCTCAATGGCCCCACCACCTTCTCGTGCCACGGGTCGGCCAATTGTCCGATTTGTCCTGCCCGCTCCGGGTGGAACTGCACACCACGCCGGTCCATCCAGACGCCGCACAGCAGCGCGCAGACATTGGCGCCATCGGCTTGCAGCTTCAGGCACGCCTGCTCGACGCCTGGGCGAGCATAGAAATCGAGGGTGAAACTCCATAGGTCCGAGAGCATCGTCATCTACCTGTTTTGGGCGAAGCTGGTAGACTCCGCCGCCATTATGATCAGACTTCAAAGCCTTACCTTACAGCGTGGTCCGCAACGTCTGCTAGAAGACGCCGAGCTGACCCTGCACGCCGGCCAGAAAGCCGGTCTGATCGGCGCCAACGGCGCCGGTAAATCCAGCCTGTTCGCGCTGCTTCGGGGTGAACTGACCCCCGACAATGGCGATTGCCTGCTGCCTGCCGATTGGCGCATCGCCCACATGCGTCAGGAGGTCGATACCCTCGATCGTCTGGCGGTGGACTACGTCCTCGACGGCGATCTGCGACTGCGTCAGGTTCAGCATGACCTCGCGGCTGCCGAGGCCGCTCAGGACGGCGCCGCGCAAGCACGTCTGCATTCGGAGCTCGACAGCGCCGATGGCTACACGGCCGATGCGCGGGCGCGCAAGCTGCTGGCAGGTCTGGGCTTTACCAACGAGCAGATGGAGCGCCAGGTCAGCGATTTCTCCGGTGGCTGGCGGATGCGTCTCAACCTGGCGCAGGCGTTGATGTGTCCTTCGGACCTGCTGCTGCTCGATGAGCCGACCAACCACTTGGATCTCGATGCCATTCTCTGGCTTGAAGACTGGCTCAAAAGCTACCAAGGCACCCTGCTGCTGATCTCCCACGACCGCGATTTTCTGGACGCGGTGGTCGATCACGTTGCCCACGTCGAGCAGAAAAAGATCACGCTCTATCGCGGCGGTTACAGCGCTTTCGAACGCGCCCGTGCCGAGCGCCTGGCCCAGCAACAGCAGGCCTACGACAAGCAACAGGCCCAGCGCGCGCACATGGAGAAATTCATCACGCGCTTCAAGGCCCAGGCCACCAAGGCCAAACAGGCCCAGAGCCGGATCAAAGCCCTTGAGCGAATGGAAGAGCTGTCGGCGGCCCACGTCGATTCTCCGTTCGACTTCACCTTCCGCGAATCGACCAAGATCTCCAGCCCGCTGATGGATCTGTCTGACGCGCGACTGGGCTATGGCGACAAAGCCATCCTGCAAAAGGTGAAGCTGCAACTGACGCCGGGCGCACGCATCGGTTTGCTGGGCCCGAACGGCGCCGGTAAATCCACGCTGATCAAAAACCTTGCGGGCGAACTCGAGCCGTTGAGCGGGCGCATGGTGCGTGGCGAAAACACGGTGGTCGGCTACTTTGCCCAGCATCAGCTCGACTCCCTGGACGCCAAGGCCAGTCCGCTGCTGCACCTGCAGCGTATCGCGCCCACTGAGCGCGAACAGGCCTTGCGGGATTTCCTCGGCGGTTTCGACTTCCGCGGTGCGCGCCTCGACGAGCCGGTGCTGAATTTCTCCGGTGGCGAGAAAGCGCGGCTGGCGCTGGCCCTGATTGCATGGGACAAACCCAACCTGCTGCTGCTCGACGAACCGACTAACCACCTGGATCTGGAAATGCGCCTGGCCCTGACCATGGCGCTTCAGGAGTTCAGTGGCGCGGTGCTGGTGGTCTCACACGATCGGCATTTGCTCAAGAGCACGACGGATAATTTCCTCCTCGTCGCCGATGGCCTTGTTCAGGAGTTCGATGGCGATCTGGACGACTACGCGCGGTGGCTGGTGGACTATCGCCTGCGCAATGCGCCGACCAGTAACACGCCGGTGAACGTCGACAAGACCGACAAGAAAGCGCAGCGACAGCAGGCCGCCGCATTACGCCAGCAACTCGCGCCGCACAAGCGCGAGGCCGACAAGCTTGAAAAAGAGCTCGGCACGCTGCATGAGCAACTGGCGAAGATCGAAGTGGCCCTGGGAGACAGCGGCATTTACGAGGCGGCCAACAAAGACAAGCTGCGCGACCTGTTGGCCGATCAGGCCAAGCTCAAGTCACGTGAATCCGAGCTGGAAGAAGCGTGGATGGAAGCATTGGAATTGCTGGAGTCGATGCAGGCCGAGCTGGAAGCGTTGTCCTGATGGTGTGGCCTGCGTTAGTCGTATAACGCAGGCGACCGGAACAGCTGTCGGCCAAGTCGCCACAACAGTCAGAAATAACTGGCCTTTGCAGGTCCGGAAACACTAGGTTAGGCGAAGATTTCTCTGCCTGAGGTGCGTGATGTCGCTCGAAACATGGTTGGCGTTTTTCGCCGCTTGCTGGGTTATCAGCCTGTCTCCGGGCGCGGGCGCCATCGCGTCGATGTCCAGCGGTCTGCAATACGGGTTCTGGCGCGGCTACTGGAATGCTCTGGGCCTGCAGATCGCGCTCGTCGTGCAGATCGCCGTGGTTGCTGCCGGGCTTGGCGCGGTGCTGGCCACTTCAGCCTTGGCGTTCACGCTGATCAAATGGTTTGGCGTCGCCTACCTGGTCTATCTGGGCATCAGGCAATGGCGTGCGTTGCCAAGCAATCTGGCGGATGAGTCGGCTGTGCGCCCGGTGGGCAAGCCCCTTGTGCTCATGGGCCGAGGCTTTCTTGTGAACATCAGCAACCCCAAGGCGCTGGTGTTTATTCTGGCGATCCTGCCGCAGTTCATCGACACGCATCTGCCGCTGCTGCCGCAATACCTGATCATTGCCGCGACCATGGTGTGCGTGGACCTGATCGTCATGGCGGGCTACACCGGCCTGGCTTCGAAAGTGCTCCGCGCCCTCAAAACCCCCAAACAGCAACGCCGGATGAACCGCACCTTTGCCGGGTTGTTCGTCAGCGCCGCGGCATTTCTCGCCACATTGCATCGGGCCTGATTTGGCAAAAGCCCGCCCCACTGGATGCACACGATGTATCGGTTGGACCGGCTTCAGCCGGGAAGAGGCCATTGGCAGCACCCTCAATTTTGCGGTGTGACACCTGACCTCTTCCCGGCTAAAAGCCAGTCCTGCGGTTGAGTCACTGCCATCAATGCAGCGCTTGAGTCCTCGGCGCCTAACATGAACAATGGCAACCCTTCGCATTCCTATTTGAGATCCACCCCCATGTTCCGCTCCCGCTTATTGCCCTGCCTGAGCCTCGTGCTGTTGAGCCTGTTCAGCGTCGGTGCCTGCGCAGCGCCTGCCGAGGACGCGGCTCAGGCTTTGCATTTGCTCGATTACGTCGGAGCGGACTACCCGGCGACGGTTGCGGACGGCAAGGTCGTGGATGACGCCGAATACCGCGAGCAGGTGGAGTTTCTCGCGGCGCTGCAGGGCACGATCGCCGGGTTGCCGGCAAGGCCGGAGCGCGCTGCGCTGGAGCAGGGTGTCTCAGCGCTGTTGAATGCGGTCAACCAGAAGCAGGATGGCGTTCAAGTGGCCCGTCAGGCACGTCAGCTCGGCGCGAAGCTCGCAGTGGCCTACGAAGTCAGCCAGGCGCCGGTGATTACCCCGGATCCTGCACGTGGCGCGCCCTTGTATGCGCAGTATTGTTCGGTGTGCCACGGCGATGCGGGCGCCGGCGACGGTCCGGCCGGGATTGGTCTTTCGCCGCCACCCGCCAACCTACGGGACCCGGCGCGGCTCGACCGCCTGAGCCTCTACGACCTCTACAACACCCTCGGGCTGGGCATTGAAGGCACTGAAATGCCAGCGTTCGCGGACCAGCTGGATGATCGGCAGCGTTGGGACGTTGCCACTTACCTTGCAGGCTTCAGCGCGGATTCCTCTGCGAAGCAGGAAAAACCCTACAACCTCGCTGATCTCGCGCGGCAAACGCCCGCTGAGGTCAGTGCCGCCGAAGGGCCGCAGGCCGCTGCCAGCTTCCGTGCCCAGCGCGCGCAGCCGCCTCAGATTCAACGCGGCCCGGCTCAGCTCCTCGATTACACCAGCGCAACCCTCGACAAGAGTCTTGCCGCGTATCAGGCCGGTGATCGCGAGCAAGCGTATGACCTGTCGGTCGCGGCGTATCTGGAGGGTTTCGAGCTGGTCGAAAGCTCGCTCGACAACGTCGATGCCACCGTGCGCAAGGACACCGAAAAAGCACTCATGGCCTATCGGCAGTCGCTTCAGGACGGCTTGCCCGCAGCGCAAGCGGCGCAGAAACTCGCGGATGCCAAGGTCAAGCTCAAGGAGTCCGCCGATCTGCTCGGCAGCGATGGCCTGAGCACCTCATTGAGCTTCATCTCCGGTCTGCTGATCCTGCTGCGCGAAGGGCTGGAAGCGATTCTCGTGCTCGCCGCCATTCTCGCGTTCCTGCGCAACACCGGGCAGCAATCGGCGGTGCGCAGCGTCAACGTCGGCTGGGGGCTGGCGTTGCTGGCGGGTCTGGGTACGTGGGCGCTGGCAGCGTACGTCATTGACGTCAGTGGCTCGCAGCGCGAGCTGCTGGAGGGCGCGACGGCGCTGTTCGCCAGCGTCATGGTGCTGTGGCTGGGTGTGTGGATGCACGACCGACGTCATGCCGCCGCCTGGCAGGACTACATCAAGAGCAGCCTGGTCGGCGGCGGTGGGCGTTTTGGTTTTGCGGTGCTGGCGTTCTTCTCGGTCTACCGCGAGCTGTTCGAAGTCATTCTGTTCTACGAAACCCTGTGGCTGCAGGCAGGCCCCGCTGGCCACAATGCCGTATTGGCCGGGGGCGCCACGGCGCTGGTGTTGCTGGTCGGCTTGGCGTGGGTGATTCTGCGGGGTTCTGCGAAGCTGCCGCTGACGCTGTTCTTCGGTATCAATGCCGCGCTGCTGTGCGCGCTGTCGGTGGTATTCGCCGGCCATGGCGTCAAGGCGTTGCAGGAAGCCGGGATTTTCGGAACGCGTCCGGTGCCGTTCTTCGAGTTCGACTGGCTGGGCATTCACGCCGATGCCTATTCCCTTGGCGCACAAGCCATCGCGCTGTTGGCGATTGGGGTGCTGTATGGCCGCAGCCGGATAGCCGAGAAGCGCCGCGCGGCCGCTGCCTAAATTCACTTTCTGAAATCGGAGTCGCGTATGCGCGTCTGGATCGATGCTGACGCCTGCCCCAAGGCTGCCAAGGACCTCGTCGTCAAGTTTGCCCTCAAGCGCAAGTTCGAGGTCGTGCTGGTGGCGGGGCAGAGCCAGATCAAACCGAGCCTGACCTTGGTGAAGCTGATCGTTGTGCCCAGTGGCCCGGATGCCGCCGATGATTATCTGGTCGAGCACGCCGTACCGGGCGAGCTGGTGATCTGCAGCGATGTGCCATTGGCGGACCGGCTGGTGAAGAAGGGTGTTGCGGCGCTCGACCCACGGGGCAAGGAGTTCGATGCGCAGAACATGGGGCAACGCCTGGCGATGCGCAACCTCTTCACGGATCTGCGGGAGCAAGGCCAGGCCAGTGGCGGGCAGGGCGCTTACGGTGAGCGGGAGAAACAGGCGTTTGCCAACTGCCTCGACCGTATCCTGACGCGGCTGGCTCGCGAGTATCCCTCGCCGCCCACAGGCGATAGCCAGTAGGGCTGGCGCGCAGTCACTCCGCCTCCGGCCCCTTTTTAAACATCAGTCTGGAAGGCGGTCCTCGTTTTCCTGTACCAGCTCCAGCACCCGGTCCACCAGCTTGTTGATCCCGGATGCCGCGTCACCAATGGACTTGGCAACCATGTAAGCGGGTGTACTCACCAGTTTGCGGTCCTTGTCTTCGACGATCTCCGTCACCTCACACTCCTGGTGGGTGCCGCCCATGCGGGTAATCGCTGCAGCAGTGTCGGCGTCGTTGCCAATCGTGCAGGTAACGCCCGGCCCGTAGATTTTGGCGGCCAGCGCCGGCGATACGCAGATGAGTCCGATGGGTTTGCCGGCGGCGGCGAACGCTTCGGCCATCGCCAGCACTTCAGCCTGGACTTTGCATCCAGCGCCCTGGGTAGAGAAGTCCGACAGGTTTTTCGCGGCACCGAAGCCGCCGGGGATGATCAAGGCATCAAATTCAGTGACGTCGGCTTCGCGGATGTCTTCGATGGCACCCCGGGCAATGCGGGCTGATTCAACCAGCACGTTGCGCGACTCGGGCATCTCTTCGCCGGTCAGATGATTGATGACGTGGTGCTGAGGGATATTGGGTGCAAAGCACTTCACTGCGGCGCCGCGCTGATCAAGGCGCAGCAACGTCAGCACGCTTTCGTGGATTTCCGCGCCGTCGTAAACGCCACAGCCAGAAAGAATAACGGCCACTTTTTTGGTCATTCGCGTGTTCCTCTCTCGGGCGCTCCGGCCCATAGCCGGTTACGCAGGTCAGCATTGCGCTGATTGTCGCAAGCCATGAGCCTAGGACAACGCCGTCAGCGAATGTCTCCAGCTCCGTAGGCATGCGCCGAGGATTTACTCGTCAGGGGTATTCCGGGCGTCCACATGGACTTGGGCGTTGGCCGCGACGGCCAGCTTTTCTTCGCGAGCGATACGTGCGTTTTTGATGCGCCGGCGGATCCACAGCAGCACACCGATCACCAGCAATGCGCCCAACACCCACAGCTCGTACTTCTTGACGTTGCCCAGCAGGCCTTCGAGCACGGAGCCGAACTTGTACGCCGCTGCGCCCAGCGCGGCTGCCCATACCGCTGCGCCGATGCCGTTGAGCAACAGGTAGCGCCCCGGTGGATAGCCGGACAGCCCGATAGCGACCGGCATGACCGTACGCAAGCCATACACAAAGCGGAAGCTCAGCACCCAGATGTCGGGGTGGCGCCGGATATGCTCCAGCGCACGATCGCCCATTAACTGCCAGCGAGGCTTGCGCGCCAGAAGCTTGCGGCCATGCTTGCGTCCCATGAAATACCAGAGCTGGTCGCCTGCGTAGCTGCCGAAGAAGGCAACCACCACGACCAGATTGATATCCATGTATCCGCGGAACGCAAGAAAGCCGGCAAGCACCAGAATGGTCTCGCCTTCAAAAAAGGTCCCGAGGAAAAGGGCGAAGTAGCCAAATTCTTGTAAAAAATGCTGGAGCATCATTTGGGTGCTGGCGAAATGAACGCGCAGCCTAACGCGCCCAAGGCATTCAGGAAAGTATGCAAATGTGTCACCGCGTTAAAGTTTCCTACGTTCGGAAGCGATTGTTCGCGCGAAGAGCGGGTTTGAGTCGTACACGTTACGTCGCAATTACGCCTGTCACGTGAGTGTCATAATCGCCGCTTATAAATGTCACGCTTGCCCGCCTGGATGGGCGCGGATCCCTTCCTTGCACGTTGCCCTCTCCCTGGCGCCACGCGAATGTTTGCAGTTCAGGGCTTGCACCGTACGGAGAAATCCGTAGCGTGGAGAGTCAAACCGCTCACAGCATTGAGCCTGACGCTGGTCGCCACGCCCCGCGATATCGATCAGGCTGCAACTATCGTCAGAACCGCTGCCCCCTGGGCGTGACCGTTGTTCCACGCTGTACGTCACCACTGTTGTGGCGCAAGCGGCATTCCGACATCGGCCGTATGCGCGGCCCAACTGTTACAAGGCCATTTGCCTTACAGGATTATTCATGAGCACCGAAGGATCTACCGAAGCCGCAGTCGGGCTTGACCCTCAGCCCGTCAATCAGGAAGTCACTCCGGTGGTCGAGCCGACCATTGAAGTGGTCCCCGCGCTGGAACCGCCTCATCCGGCCCCGCATGCCATCGCGGTGCCCAATCTGGATGACAGCAGTCTTTATATCCATCGCGAGCTGTCGCAGCTGCAGTTCAACATTCGCGTGTTGGAACAGGCGCTGGACGAGTCCTATCCGTTGCTTGAGCGGCTCAAGTTCCTGCTGATCTTCTCCAGCAACCTCGACGAATTCTTCGAAATCCGCGTCGCCGGGCTCAAGAAGCAAATCACCTTCGCTCGCGAACAGGCCGGCGCTGACGGCCTGCAGCCTCATCAGGCGCTGGCCCGTATCAGCGAACTGGTGCACGGCCACGTGGATCGCCAGTACGCCATTCTCAACGACATCCTGTTGCCGGAGCTGGAAAAGCATCAGGTGCGCTTCATCCGCCGTCGCAACTGGAACGCCAAGATCAAAGCCTGGGTGCGCCGTTATTTCCGTGACGAGATCGCGCCGATCATCACGCCGATCGGTCTGGACCCGACGCACCCGTTCCCGCTGCTGGTGAACAAGTCGCTGAACTTCATCGTCGAGCTGGAAGGCATCGACGCCTTCGGCCGCGACTCGGGTCTGGCGATCATCCCGGCACCGCGCCTGTTGCCGCGTATCATCAAGGTGCCGGAAGACGTGGGTGGCCCGGGGGACAACTATGTCTTCCTGTCGTCGATGATCCATGCCCACGCCGATGACCTGTTCCAGGGCATGAAGGTCAAGGGCTGCTACCAGTTCCGTCTGACCCGTAACGCCGACCTGGCCCTCGATTCAGAGGACGTGGAAGACCTTGCCCGCGCGCTGCGTGGCGAGCTGTTCTCCCGTCGTTACGGCGATGCCGTGCGTCTGGAAGTGGCAGATACCTGCCCGAAACTGCTCTCGGACTACCTGCTCAAGCAGTTCAACCTGAGCGAGACCGAGCTGTATCAGGTCAATGGCCCGGTGAACCTGACGCGGCTGTTCAGCATCACTGGCCTGGACAGTCATCCCGAGCTTCAGTACATGCCGTTCACCCCGGCGATTCCGAAGCTGCTGCAGAACAGCGAAAACATTTTCAACGTGATCAGCAAGCAGGACATCCTGCTGTTGCACCCGTTCGAATCCTTCACGCCGGTCGTCGATCTGCTGCGCCAGGCGGCGAAAGACCCTCACGTGCTAGCCGTGCGTCAGACGCTCTACCGCAGCGGTGCCAACTCGGAAATCGTCGATGCACTGGTCGATGCCGCGCGCAACGGCAAGGAAGTCACCGCCGTTATCGAGCTGCGTGCGCGTTTTGACGAAGAGTCGAACCTTCAACTGGCGAGCCGCCTGCAAGCGGCCGGTGCCGTAGTGATCTACGGCGTGGTCGGTTACAAGACCCACGCCAAGATGATGCTCATCCTGCGCCGTGAAGCCGGCGAGATCGTCCGTTACGCGCATTTGGGTACGGGCAACTACCACGCTGGTAACGCGCGTCTGTATACCGATTACAGCCTGCTCACCTCGGACGATGCCTTGTGTGAAGACGTCGGCAAGCTGTTCAGCCAGTTGATCGGGATGGGTAAGACGCTGCGCATGAAGAAACTGCTGCACGCGCCGTTCACCCTGAAGAAAGGCATGCTGGACATGATTGCCCGGGAGACGCAGTTCGCGTCCGAGGGCAAGCCTGCGCACATTATCGCCAAGTTCAACTCGCTGACCGACCCGAAGATCATTCGCGCGCTGTACAAGGCGAGTCAGACCGGGGTCAAGATCGACCTCGTCGTGCGCGGCATGTGCTGCCTGCGTCCTGGCGTGCCGGGGGTGTCCCACAACATTCAGGTGCGCTCGATCATCGGTCGCTTCCTTGAGCACACGCGGGTGTTCTACTTCCTGAATGGCGGTGACGAGCAGATGTTCCTGTCCAGTGCCGACTGGATGGAGCGCAACCTCGACAAGCGCGTCGAGACCTGCTTCCCGGTGGAAGGCAAGAAGCTGATCTTGCGCGTGAAGAAAGAGCTGGAAGGGTACCTGACCGACAACACCCATAGCTGGCTGCTGCAGCCGGACGGGCGCTACATTCGCAGCACCCCGACCGGCAACCAGAACGCCCGCAATGTGCAGGCGAGTCTGTTGGAAAAACTCAGCAACCCGGTCCTCAGCGTACGTTGAGGATGATGCCGACTCGGGTCAGCCATTCCGCTTCGAGCGCGAAGTCGGCCTGAGTCAGCTGGTTGTTTTCCAGCCAGCCATCCGGGAACACGATGTCCAGATGGTTATCGTTGGCGGTCAGCACGGGTTGCGGCATTTCCTGAGTACCGCGAATGTGGTGAAACAGGATCGCAAAACGCAGCAGCGCGCACAGACGAATCAGCTTCACGCCTTCGTTGCCGAACTCGGCAAACTTGTCCTTGGGGATATTGCGACGATGACCGCGCACCAGCAGCGCGAGCATTTGCTGGTCTTCGCGTGAGAAACCGGCGAGGTCCGAGTGCTCGATCAGGTATGCGCCATGCTTGTGGTAGTGGTAGTGGGCGATGTCCAGACCCACTTCATGCACCTTGGCGGCCCAGCTCAGTAACTCGCGATACGCATTGTCCTCAAGCTCCCACGCCTTCGCCACTTGCTCCAGTGCCGACAGGGCCTTGCGCTCGACACGGGCGGCTTGTTCGAGATCGACGTGGTAGCGCTCCATCAGCGAGCTGAGGGTGCGTTCGCGCACGTCTTCGTGGTGATGACGGCCAAGCAGGTCGTAAAGCACGCCTTCACGCAGCGCGCCTTCGCAGTGATCCATGCGTTTGAGGTCGAGGGCGTCGAAAATCGCTTCGAGAATCGCCAGCCCTGCGGGGAAGATCGCACGACGGTCAGGCTTGAGGCCTTCGAAATCGATTTTGTCCACTTCGCCCAGCTTCATCAGCTTGCGCTTGAGCCAGGCCAGGCCTTCGGCGTTGACCTCGCCATTGCCGTGGCCGCCGGCCTTCAGAGCCAGGCCGATGGCGCGGATGGTGCCGGAAGAACCGATGGCCTCATCCCACGTCAGGCGATGCAGCGCGTGCTCGATGCTCATGATTTCCAGCCGCGCTGCAGTGTAAGCCTGGGCGTAGCGCGCCGGGGTGATCTTGCCGTCCTTGAAATAACGCTGAGTGAAGCTGACGCAGCCCATCTGCAGGCTTTCGCGCAACAGTGGCTCGAAGCGCTGGCCGATGATGAACTCGGTGCTGCCGCCGCCGATGTCGGCGACCAGGCGTTTGCCGGGCGTGTCGGCCAGGGTATGGGACACGCCCAGGTAGATCAGGCGCGCTTCTTCACGGCCGGAGATCACCTCGACCGGATGGCCGAGGATTTCTTCGGCGCGGTGAATGAATTCGTTGCGATTGCGGGCTTCGCGCAGGGCGTTGGTGCCGACGATGCGCACGGCGCCGGGCGGCATACCGTTGATCAGTTGGGAGAAGCGCTTGAGGCAGTCGAGCCCTCGCTGCATGGATTCTTCGCTGAGGCGGCGGTCGTCATCGATCCCCGCGGCCAGCTGCACTTTCTCACCGAGCCGCTCAAGGATGCGAATTTCGCCCTGATTGGCTTTGGCGACAACCATATGGAAGCTGTTGGAGCCCAGGTCGATCGCGGCGATCAGCGAGAGGTTTTTGGCTGTGGATAGCGGCATGGTCAAAAGGTCTCGGTCGATAACCCCGCCATCGTGCCACGATCCATCACCGTCGCCAAACCGGCAACGTATTTGCGCCGTATTAGTAGGACCGGCTTCAGCCGGGAAGGGGCCAGTGTGTGCGCCGTCAATGTTGCGGTGTGACCGCTGACGTCTTCCCGGCTAAAGCCGGTCCCACAATTTGAGCCGAAGCCAGCCCCCACGGGATGCACGAGCCGGTTCTGCACTCGGGCTCAAGCCTGCTCAACTGACCCAATGAAATTCGCCAGTTCGGGCGTTTTCGGGTTGGCCATCAGTATTTTAGGATCGCCTACCTCATGCACCTTGCCCTGATGCATGAACACCAGCTTGTCGCCCACCTCGCGGGCGAAGCGCATTTCGTGGGTCACCATGATCAGCGTCATGCCGTCTTTGGCCAGCTCGCGAACGACTGCGAGTACTTCGTTGACCAGCTCCGGGTCGAGCGCCGAGGTGATTTCGTCGCACAGCAGCACTTTGGGCGACATCGCCAGCGCACGCGCGATCGCCACGCGCTGCTGCTGACCACCGGACAGCCGGTCAGGGAAGGCGTCGAATTTCTCGCCCAGGCCCACCCGGTCGAGCATCTCCTTCGCCAGCTTTTTCGCTTCGGCTTTGGAAACCTTCTTCACCACCTGCGGCGCGAGCATTACATTCTCGCCCACCGTCAGGTGCGGAAACAGGTTGAACTGCTGGAAGACCATGCCGACTTTCTGTCTCAGGCTGCGCAGGTCAGCCCGCGCGGCATCGAGGTATTCGCCGTCGACCTCGATCACCCCGTCATTGATCGACTCAAGGCCGTTCAGAGTGCGCAGCAGCGTGCTTTTGCCCGAACCGCTGCGCCCGATGATCGCCACGACCTGACCTTCCTCGACGCTGAGGTCGATGCCCTTGAGCACATGGTGGTCGCCGTAATACTTGTGCAGGGCGGAAATTCTAAGCAGAGGCATGAAGTCTCCTTTCCAGGTAGCGCGCGCTGAGCGACAACGGATAGCAAAGCATGAAGTAGCCCAGGGCAACGAAGCCGTAGACCATGAAAGGCTGGAACGTGGCGTTGGCGAGCATGCCGCCGGTTTTGGTCAGCTCGGTGAAGCCGATGATCGACGTGACTGCCGTGCCTTTGACCACCTGCACAGAGAACCCCACCGTTGGCGCCACCGCGATGCGCAACGCCTGAGGCAGAATCACGTAACGCAGTTGCTCGAACGGGGTCAGCGCCAGACTTGCGGAAGCTTCCCACTGGCCGTTGGAAATCGACTCCACGCAGCCACGCCAGATTTCAGCCAGGTACGCACTGGTGAACAACGTCAACGCCAGCGCCGCCGCAAACCAGGGCGAAATGTCGATGCCCATCAGCGCCACGCCGAAGAACACCAGAAACAGCTGCATCAATAGTGGGGTGCCTTGAAACAGCTCGATGTAGCAGCGCGCGAGCCTGCGTGGCATTGCCTTCTCGGAGATGCGCAGGGTCATCACCAGCAAACCGATCACGCCGCCGCCGATGAACGCCACCAGCGACAGCGCCAGTGTCCACTGCAGGCCGGTCAGCAAGTTGCGCACGACGTCCCAAAGGGTGAAATCCATCAGCGGCTCCTCGCGATATAGCGTCTGCCGATCCACGCCAGCAACTGACGCACCAGCAGCGCCATGCACAGGTAGATCAGCGTGGTAATGATGTACGTCTCAAACGAGCGGAAGTTGCGCGACTGAATGAAGTTCGCGGCGAAACTCAGCTCCTCGGTGGCGATCTGCGAACAGACCGCCGAACCGAGCATGACGATGATGATCTGGCTGCTCAGCGCCGGCCACACCTTGCCCAGCGCCGGGACCAGCACGACATGGCGAAACGTCTCGAAGCGAGTCATCGCCAGCGCGGCCGACGCCTCGATCTGGCCGCGCGGAATCGCCTGCACGCCCGCACGGATGATCTCCGTCGAATAGGCGCCAAGGTTGATGACCATCGCCAGCACGGCGGCCTGCCACTCCGATATCTGCAGGCCCAGTGACGGCAGCCCGAAGAAGATGAAAAACAACTGCACCAGAAACGGCGTGTTGCGGATCAGCTCTACATAGACACCGAAAATGGCCGAGAACGGCTGGATTTTCCACGCCCTGACAATCGCCCCGACAATGCCGACGCTGACACCGAGCAGCGTGCCGATGGCGGTCAGCTCCAGCGTGAACAGTGCGCCGCGCAGGAGCAGGTCAGTGTTTTGCAGGACCGGGATAAAGTCGAACTGATAAGCCATTAAGCGCCTCGGCAGTCGATGATCAGAGGTCGGCAGGCAATGGCTGCTTGAGCCAGGTCTGCGCGTTCTTTTCCAGCGTGCCGTCTTTCTTCGCCGCTTCGAGAATCTCGTTCACTTTGGCGAGCAACTCGGGCTGACCTTTGTTCACACCCACGTAGACCGGCGAGTCCTTGAGCTTCACTTTCAGCTCCGGAATGCGCTTGGGGTTCTTCTCGCTGATGGCGACCATCACCACGTTGCCGCTGGCGATCAGGTCGGTCTGCTTGGCCAGGTAAGCCGCGATGGTCGAGTTGTTGTCTTCGAAGCGTTTGATCGTGGCTTCCTTCGGCGCAACGGCGGTCAGCTCGATGTCCTCGATGGCGCCACGGGTCACGCTGATGGTTTTGCCTTTCAGGTCGTCCACGGTTTTGATCGCGTCTTCAGGCGGGCCGAACACGGCGAGGTAGAAGGGAGCGTAGGCGCGGGAGAAGTCGATGACCTTTTCGCGGTCCGGGTTTTTGCCGAGGCTGGAGATAACCAAGTCAACCTTGCCGGTGGTCAGGTACGGCACGCGGTTGGTGCTGTTGACCGGCGTCAGCTCAAGCTTGACCTTCAACTGATTGGCGATGAGCTGTGCGGTGTCGATGTCCAGGCCGCGCGGCTTCATGTCGGGGCCGACCGAACCGAAGGGCGGGAAGTCTTGCGGAACCGCGACTTTCAACGTGCCGCGAGCGGTTACATCATCCAGACCATTAGCGTGGGCGGGGGCCTGGCCGAGCATGAGGCTGGCAAACAGGGCGGCGAGCAGGGCGCTGTAACGCTGGGTCATGTGGTGTCTCCGAATCGATCAATGTGCAGGCGAAGCCCGGGTCGTGGCCAAGCACCAGTGCACAGCCCATGCCAGCCGATGGTTTGCAACCATGGAATGCGGGCCGCAGGCTTGATCCGGTCTAACTGGTCTGAACAGTGAGTGAGGGAGCCGCCCCGCTTTGGCGCGCTCGAAAGGCCCGGCGCCCCTCGCTTGGGCGTCACTTGCCGGATGCCTCCGATGGGGATACAAGGGATTTTTCCTACGGTTTCCACACCTTGATCGCCATGCATCCGAGCCCTGTAGCTGTGCCTGAAGCCGCCTTCCAGGCGATCCGCAAACTGATCGCCGAGCAGGGCTATGTGCCCGGCGACAGCCTGCCGTCTCAGCGGGATCTGGCGATTCGGCTGGGCGTCAGTCGGGCTTCGTTGCGTGAGGCACTGTCATCATTGAGCGCCTTGGGGTTGGTCAGTGTGCAGCCCGGCAAAGGCGTATTCGTACAGGCGGTTTCTGAACCACAACGGAGCACGGACGGATTTTCCTGGCCGTATGCAGCGCACGCATCACCTGCTGAGACTTTTCAGCTGCGCTATGCGCTGGAAGGGTTTGCCGCCGGGCTTGCAGCGGTCACGCTGACGGCCGATGAGCGCGATGTACTGGAGGACAACGTCGAAGCCATGCGCCTTGAACTCAAGGCAGGGGATTTTAACTGCGCGGCGCGGCTGGACTTCGATTTCCACCGGCGCATCCTCATCGCCAGTGGCAATCAGGCGATTCTGGGGATTATCACCACCAGCGCCGATATTTTTCTGGAGAGCCAAAAGCTGCCTTTTATTCGCGCGGGCAGGGCCATGGAAACCTGGCAGGAGCATCGCAAGATCCTGCGGGCGCTGGCGCGAAACGCGTCTGGCCCGGCGCAGAAAGCCATGCAGGAGCACATCCGCGGCGCTGCGTTGCGCACCGGCATCGTGTTCGTCGCACCTTCCGGCTAAACATCTGCAATTAAGGCAACCGCGCCGGGTCATAGCTAGAGACAATGAACCTCGACTTCCTGTCACCGCGTGACACAGTTATGATGGCCCACGTTTTTTTGCCTATGACCTCGGAGAAATCTCATGAGTAACGACCTGATCAAACACGTCAGCGACGCGAGCTTCGACGCCGATGTCCTGAAGGCTGCCGGCCCTGTACTGGTGGATTACTGGGCTGAATGGTGTGGCCCATGCAAGATGATTGCCCCGGTTCTGGATGAGATCGCCGGCACTTACGAAGGCAAGCTGACCATCGCCAAGCTGAACATCGACGACAACCAGGAAACACCGGCCAAGCACGGCGTTCGTGGTATCCCGACCCTGATGCTGTTCAAGAACGGCGAAGTCGCGGCAACCAAGGTCGGCGCACTGTCCAAGTCGCAGTTGCAGGCGTTCCTCGACGCCAACATCTGATGACGATATAGCCCCGCAAATCGCGGGGTTTTTTTCGGGCGTCGTACTAGACGCTCAGAAAATCAAGTGGTACATTCGGCCCCGCAACGGCTTCTCCGTTGCCCCCTGCTAGCCGTCGCCGACCGTCTCCTTTCGATTTGCACGCGATCCTGTCGCCTTCTCTGCGGCGCGGCCTCATTAAGCCAAAAGCTTAATTTCCCCCTCCATACATGATTACGTCATTCCTATATGAACCTGACTGAACTCAAGCAAAAGCCTATTACCGATCTGCTCGAAATGGCCGAACAGATGGGCATTGAAAATATGGCCCGTTCGCGCAAGCAGGACGTGATTTTTTCCCTGCTGAAGAAGCATGCGAAAAGCGGCGAGGAAATCTCGGGTGACGGCGTGCTGGAGATCCTCCAGGATGGCTTCGGCTTCCTCCGTTCTGCAGACGCCTCCTACCTTGCCGGCCCAGACGACATTTACGTCTCGCCGAGCCAGATCCGCCGCTTCAACCTGCGCACGGGCGACACCATTGTCGGCAAAATCCGTCCGCCGAAGGAAGGCGAGCGTTACTTCGCACTGCTCAAGGTCGACACCATCAACTTCGACCGTCCAGAAAACGCGAAGAACAAGATTCTGTTTGAAAACCTGACGCCGCTGTTCCCGACCATTCGCATGAAGATGGAAGCCGGTAACGGTTCCACCGAAGACCTCACCGGTCGCGTTATCGATCTGTGTGCCCCGATCGGTAAAGGTCAGCGCGGTCTGATCGTTGCTCCGCCAAAAGCGGGCAAGACCATCATGCTGCAGAACATCGCGTCGAACATCACGCGCAACAACCCTGAAGTCCATCTGATCGTTCTGCTGATCGATGAGCGTCCGGAAGAAGTCACCGAGATGCAGCGCACCGTGCGCGGCGAAGTGGTTGCTTCTACCTTCGACGAGCCACCTACCCGTCACGTGCAGGTCGCCGAAATGGTGATCGAAAAGGCCAAGCGCCTGGTCGAGCACAAGAAGGACGTGGTCATCCTGCTGGACTCCATCACCCGTCTGGCTCGCGCCTACAACACCGTCATTCCGAGCTCCGGCAAGGTCCTGACCGGTGGTGTCGATGCGCACGCCCTCGAGAAGCCAAAGCGTTTCTTCGGTGCGGCACGTAACATCGAAGAAGGCGGCTCGCTGACCATCATCGCCACCGCGCTGGTTGAAACCGGCTCGAAGATGGACGAAGTGATCTACGAAGAATTCAAAGGCACCGGCAACATGGAGCTGCCTCTGGATCGCAAGATCGCAGAGAAGCGCGTCTTCCCGGCCATCAACATCAACCGCTCCGGCACACGCCGCGAAGAGTTGCTGACGGCCGACGACGAGTTGCAGCGCATGTGGATCCTGCGCAAGCTGCTGCATCCTATGGATGAGGTCGCGGCCATCGAGTTCTTGATCGACAAGCTGAAACAGACCAAGACCAACGATGAGTTCTTCCTGTCGATGAAGCGCAAGTAACACCCTGCGCTGAACCGACCGTAGAAAAATGGTGTCCTTCTGGACACCATTTTTTTTGACCTTTTCTGTAGATCTCTCCCGTAGACAAGGAGCGTCATGCACACGTTTGGCAATCGCCGTGATATCGATGGGCTGCGGGCCCTGGCCGTGGTCCCGGTGCTGTTGTTTCACTTCGGTCTGGGCCTGAGCGGCGGCTTCGTCGGCGTCGACGTGTTTTTCGTCATCTCCGGCTACCTGATCACGTCCATCATCTTCCGCGAGATCAGCGCGGGGCGATTCAGCTTCGTCGATTTCTGGGCCCGTCGCGCGCGACGTATCGTCCCTGCCGTGACCGTTGTCGTGCTGGCCACGTTGGCGTTTGGCTGGATATTGCTGACGCCCAAGGACTACGCCGAGCTGGGCCGGGAAGTGCGGTATCAGTCGATGTTCATGTCCAACCTGCTGTTCATGCGGCAGGACGGCTACTTCGATTCCGCGTCAGATTTCAAACCGCTTCTTCACACCTGGTCGCTGGCGGTGGAGGAGCAGTACTACATTTTCTTCCCGCTGCTGATGGTGCTGGCGACGCGGTACGTGCGGCACTGGCGCTGGTTGCTGCTCGGCCTGCTGGTGCTGTCGTTCGGGCTGAACATCTGGGCGATCAAGCACAAACCCGAGGCAGCATTCTTTCTGCTGCCGATGCGTGCATGGGAACTGCTGTGCGGGGCGATGCTGGCCGTCGCCCCTGCGCCTAGACGCCCGCTGCCGAGCTGGATCTATCAAACGGTCAGTCTGAGCGGTTTTGCGGCGGTCGTGCTGGCGATGCTGAGTTTTGACAAAACCACGCAATTCCCCGGCTGGGCGGCGCTGCTGCCTGTGATGGGCACCACAGCGATGATCTGGGCCAACGGTCATCCCGCGTCATGGGTCGGGCGTTTTCTGAGCATCAAACCGCTGGTGGCAATCGGGCTTATCTCCTACTCGCTGTACCTGTGGCATTGGCCTATTCATGTCTATGCCAATGCAATTTCAGCTGACGGGATTTCTGACCTTGAAGCGATTGGCTGGATCCTTCTGGCCGGCGCGCTTGCCTGGATCAGCTGGCGCTTTGTCGAGCTGCCATTCCGTGAACGCCGCGTGCTGGCCGGCCGCAAGCCGGTACTGATGGGTGGAATGCTGACGCTGGCCGTATTGGCGCTGATGGGGCAGGCGGTGCGCTCCAGTGACGGCGTACCGCAACGCCTGTCCGGCCAGGCCCTGCAATATGCGCAGTCGCGGGAGTGGAGCGCCGGGCAGATGGACTGTTTCCTGCTCGGATCAAAGCACAGCAAAGGTCTGGACAAGCTCTGTCGGGCGGGTGGCAATGCCGATGCCGCGCCGTCCCATCTCATCTGGGGCGACAGTCATGCGGCAGCCCTGTGGCCAGGCGTCAGAAGCGCGGCCGAGCAAGCCCATGTGCCTGTCTGGCTGGCAAGCATGAGCGGATGTCCGCCGCTGGTCAGCACCGCAACAAGCAAGCGCTGTCAGGACTTCAACGCCCTGAACGTCGAGCGCGTTCGAGCACAGAAAATCCCTGACGTCACGCTGGCCGCGCGCTGGAGTTTGTACATCTACGGCCTGGAAGACGGCAACAAAAGCAACGTGCTGCTGAAACACGAATCCATTCCCCGAAACGAAGCGTATTTCGCCGATGCTTTGAAAGCTCAGATCGCTGAATTGCGAGCAGCGGGGGCGCAGGTCTGGTTGTTCAAGGAAGTGCCGCAGCAGCGCAAGGGCACCATCGAACGATTGAGCAGCCTGGCGAGGGTTGGACGTTCGGCTGCAGAGGTCGGGCGTCCGGCTGCGGAGCTTGATGGGCGGCAGGCGTTTATCAACCACCTGTTCGACACCCTCAGCCGTGCGGATGCAGGCATTCACCTGGTCGACCCTAAACCGCTGCTGTGTGAGGGCGGTCTGTGCCGTGCCGAAGTTGACGGGCGTTCGCTGTACAAGGACGAAGATCACCTGTCGGACCTGGGCGGCGAGAAGATGCAACTGCTGTTCGCGCCGCTGTTGCGCGAAACACCGCGCATTTGAGTTGGACACAAGCTGCCCTCTGCGGTCAGAGCAGGTAGGATGTGCATCTATTTGGTGAGTGGCCGGGTTAATGAAATTCAAGGATCTACGGGATTTCGTGCAGCAGCTTGAGCAGCGCGGAGAGTTGAAACGCATTCAGGTGCCCATTTCCCCTGTACTGGAAATGACCGAGATCTGCGACCGGACCCTGCGCAACAAGGGGCCGGCGCTGCTCTTCGAAAAGCCGACGGGTTTCGACATCCCGGTGCTTGGCAACCTGTTCGGCACTCCCGAGCGCGTCGCTATGGGCATGGGCGCCGAGTCGGTGTCCGAACTGCGGGAAATCGGCAAGCTGCTGGCTTTCCTTAAAGAGCCCGAGCCGCCCAAGGGCTTGAAGGACGCCTGGTCCAAGCTGCCCATCTTCAGAAAAGTGATCGCCATGGCGCCGAAAGTCGTCAAGGACGCGCCGTGTCAGGAGATCGTGATCGAGGGCGACGACGTCGACCTTGGCCTGCTGCCCGTGCAGACCTGCTGGCCCGGCGATGTCGGCCCGCTGATTACGTGGGGGCTGACGGTTACTCGCGGGCCCAACAAAGAACGGCAGAATCTGGGTATCTATCGCCAGCAGGTGATCGGCCGCAACAAGGTGATCATGCGCTGGCTCAGCCACCGCGGCGGCGCGCTGGATTTCAGGGATTGGTGCAACAAGCACCCGGGTCAGCCATTTCCGGTGTCCGTGGCCTTGGGCGCTGACCCCGCCACCATTCTGGGCGCCGTCACGCCGGTGCCCGACAGCTTGTCCGAATACGCATTCGCTGGCCTGCTGCGTGGCAACCGTACCGAACTGATCAAGTGCCGTGGCAACGACCTCCAGGTCCCCGCCAGCGCCGAAATCGTCCTTGAAGGGGTGATTCATCCCGGCGAAATGGCCGACGAGGGTCCGTACGGCGACCACACCGGCTACTACAACGAGGTCGACAGCTTCCCGGTCTTCACGGTCGAGCGCATCACCCACCGCATCAAGCCGATTTACCACAGCACCTACACGGGCCGGCCGCCTGACGAGCCGGCCATCCTGGGCGTTGCGCTAAACGAAGTCTTCGTGCCGATTCTGCAGAAGCAGTTCCCGGAAATCGTCGACTTCTACCTGCCGCCCGAGGGTTGCTCGTACCGCATGGCGGTCGTGACGATCAAGAAGCAGTACCCCGGCCATGCCAAGCGCGTGATGCTGGGGGTCTGGTCGTTTTTGCGACAGTTCATGTACACCAAGTTCGTTATCGTCACCGACGACGACATCAATGCCCGTGACTGGAATGACGTCATCTGGGCGATCACCACGCGCATGGACCCCAAGCGCGACACGGTGATGATCGACAACACGCCAATCGACTACCTCGACTTCGCCTCACCGGTGTCCGGTCTGGGCTCGAAAATGGGGCTCGATGCCACCCATAAGTGGCCGGGCGAAACCACCCGTGAATGGGGTCGCGCTATCGTCAAGGACGAAGCGGTGACCCGCCGGATCGATGAAATCTGGACTCAGCTGGGAATTGATTGATGCGTGTAAATTTGCAGCCCTCGGGCGCGGTCATCGAGACATTGCCAGGCGAACGGATCCTCGACGCCGCCCAGCGTCTGGGCTATGAATGCCCTCAGAGCTGTCGCAACGGCAATTGCCACATCTGTTCCGCGCTGCTGGTTGAAGGCAGCGTCGAGCAGGCCGGAGAGATCCGCAACCACGGCGAAATCTACACGTGCCTGGCGGTGCCGCAGGAAGACTGCGTTGTGCTGTGGGACAGCGTGCTGGCGCTCGGCGAGCTGCCGGTGCGTACGTTCGCCTGCCAGGTCAGCGAGTGTGTTGAAGTCGGCGGCGATGTCTGGCGCGTGATGCTCCGTGCGCCTGCCGGCAAGCCGCCGCGTTATCACGCCGGTCAGTACCTGATGATCCATCGGGACGACGGCGAAAAATCGGCGTTTTCCATGGCGTCAGCGCCGGAGAGCGGGCGTGATCTCGAAATTCACGTCCTCGCCCGCGAGGCCAGTGCGCAAAACCTGATCAAGCAGCTGCAGCGCGAGGGCATGGCGCGGGTTGACTTGCCCTTCGGCGATACTCATCTGGGCGAATTGCCCGATGGCCCGCTGGTATTGATTGCGGCAGGCACCGGTATGGGGCAGATGCACAGCCTGATCGAGCATTGCCGCGCCAAAGGTTTCCCCTATCCGGTGCATGTGTATTGGGGAATGCGCCGTCCGGAAGATTTCTACCAGCTCACGCATTGGGAGGAGTGGCAGACGCTGCCTAATCTGTTCCTGCACAGGATCGTCAGTGATCTGTGCGGTTGGGAAGGGCGCTGCGGCATGCTGCATGAGGCGGTTTGCGAGGACTTCAGCGATCTGAAGCCGCTTTATGTGTATGCCAGCGGCTCCCCGGCCATGGTCTATTCGACCCTCGATGCGCTGGTGCTGGCGGGCATGGATGCGCATCAGATGCGTGCCGATGTGTTCGCGTATGCGCCGAGGCCCTGAAGCGCAGCCACTCGCCGGGCTGGATGTGGACAGCGTATTGCATGGCTGTTTGTCAGATATCGGCTTTTCCGGCGTGACCCGTGCGCCGGTGGCCGAGTCACAACGTCACACTGCCTGCGATGCCGTCTGATTGTTCATTCGTTGTTGCCAGACCCGTTTCATGAGTGTTCAGCGTTGCACCGGCGTCAGCCTTGCCGGTGGGGGGAACCAGATGGGGAATCAAATCAATATCCTGGCGGAAGCTGTCCATGATGGCTTGGGGTTGTCCTACCCGCCGGTCATCGATCTTGGGCCGAAACTGAGCCGCGAGCAGCTTCTTGCCTCCATCCACGCCACGATGAGCCGTCACCAGGGCGGCCCGATCTGGTTGTTCGCATACGGATCATTGATCTGGCGACCCGAGTGCAGCGCCGTCGAGCGTCAGCGCGGACGGGTCCACGGCTATCATCGCGGTCTCTATCTCTGGTCCCACGAACACCGTGGCACGCCCGAGCAGCCAGGGCTGGTATTCGGTCTGGACCGCGGCGGCTCCTGCAGCGGATTCGCCTACCGGTTGCCCGAAGACAATATCGACGAGTCCCTGCTGGCGTTGTGGCAGAGAGAAATGCCGTTCCCGTCCTACCGCCCGCACTGGCTCAACTGCCGACTTGAAGACGGCACCAAGGTGCAGGCGCTGGGATTTGTGCTGGAGCGGCATCTGCCCAGTTATGCTGGCAACCTGCCCGACAGCGTGCTCACCCAGGTCCTGGCCAATGCCAGCGGCCGTTACGGGACCACGTGGGAATACGTCGAGCAAACCATCCGCGCACTGCGCACCCACGCCATGCCGGACCTGAGCCTGGAAGCGCGGTTCAAGCGGTGCAGGCCGGTGTTGTTAGCGATATAGCTTCTGGTCCGAATAAGGCTTGATCATCGCACTGACCAAGCCCTTTTCGTTTGAGACTTAAGCCATCTCCTCTCGCGACTGGCTCGCCACCCGCGTATGCCGCAGCGTCGGTATCAGGAACGCTATTGCGAGGATGCAAGCGGACACCAGCAGCACGAAGCCGCCGTCCCAGCCAAAGTGGTCGACCGTGTAACCCATCAGTGCGCTGGCGGCGACCGAGCCACCGAGATAGCCGAACAGGCCGGTGAATCCCGCTGCGGTGCCGGCGGCTTTCTTCGGTGCCAGCTCAAGGGCCTGCAAGCCGACCAGCATGACCGGGCCGTAAATCAGGAAGCCGATCGAGACCAGCGCAATCATGTCGACGGTGGGGTTGCCGGGCGGGTTGAGCCAGTAGACCAACGTCGCAACGGTCACCATTGCCATGAACACGATGCCGGTCAGGCCACGGTTGCCACGAAAGATCTTGTCGGACATCCAGCCGCACAGCAGCGTGCCCGGAATGCCTGCCCACTCATAAAAAAAGTAGGCCCACGAGGTCTTGTCGACGTCGAAGTGCTTGGCTTCTTTCAAGTACGTTGGCGCCCAGTCCAGCACGCCGTAACGCAGCAGGTAAACGAAGACGTTGGCCAGCGCGATGTACCAGAGCATTTTGTTACGCAGGACGTATTTGACGAAGATCTCTTTGGCGGTGAATTCCTCTTCGTGGCTCGCGTCGTAGCCTTCCGGGTAGTCGTTCTTGTAGTCCTCGACCGGCGGCAAGCCCACGGACTGTGGGGTGTCGCGCATGGTGACGAAGGCGAACAGGGCGACGAACAGGGCAACCGCCGCAGGCACGTAGAACGCGGCGTGCCAGTCGTTGGTCCAACCCAGCCCGAGCAGGAACAGCGGGCCGATCAAGCCACCACCGACGTTGTGCGCCACATTCCATACCGAGACCACGCCGCCACGCTCCTTCTGCGACCACCAGTGCACCATCGTGCGTCCGCTCGGCGGCCAGCCCATGCCTTGGGCCCAGCCATTGATGAACAGCAGAATGAACATGATGGTTACGCTGGACGTCGCCCAGGGTGCGAATCCGAACACGAACATCACCAGCGCGGAAATCACCAGTCCGAATGGCAGGAAGTAGCGCGGGTTGGAGCGATCCGACACCAGCCCCATCAGGAATTTCGACAGCCCGTACGCAATGGCAATCGCTGAGATCGCGAGGCCCAGTTGGCCACGGGTATATCCCTCGTCGATCAGGTAGGGCATGGCCAGCGAGAAATTCTTGCGCAGCAAATAGTAGCCGGCGTAGCCGAAGAAGATGCCGGCGAAAATCTGCCAGCGAAGGCGGCGGTAGGTAGAGTCGACACGCTCCTCAGGCAGCGGAGCCTGATGTGCGGCAGGACGGAAAAAGGCAAACATCGGGACACTCCATTTATTTTATTGTTATGCGAATCCGAATATTACATTTTCGTTACAGAAAATAGGAAGGCTTCTCATCGGATAAAAAGGACGTAAACACGGGCCGAGAGGGAATTCCTTTGCGAACATCCCGTTTGTGCAGTGCTGTCCATAGGTGGGTTTCGGTGCCTGGGACAGGTAAAGTGCGCGCTCACGCGCTCACGATTGGCAAACCCTCATGCAGTCACCCCCGCTTGGGATTCGGAATAAAAAAATCATCATCCTGTGCCGCGATGTTGGCGGATACCTTGGCCGGCTCAGCACCTTTCTCGGCAAGTCGAACGACGTTGTATTCCTTGACCTGACCCATGGCGCGAAAGAACTGCCATGGCTTCCGGGGAAGCTGCGCCGATGGCTGAAAAAGTACCTGATCGTTAAGCGTGCTCGTGCGGCGATTCGGGCGGCGGGCCATGTCGATGCGCTGCTGGTTGTGAATCCAAGCCAGCTGGATGAGGGTTTGGTCACACTGGCCCAGGCTGCGGCGGCGCTCAGCGTCGCCTATCTGTCTGACGGGATTGCGCGATTGTCGATGCCGATTGATCAACTGGCGACCTTTGACAAGGTCTACACCTTCGATGGCGCTGATGCCCGCGAGTATCAACTGCGCAAGCTCTACAACTACATCTACGAAGAACACGCCGATTTCAGAACGACGTCCGACTTCAAGGCTTTTGTCGTGATGGGCGGCAAGCACCGTGTGGATGTACTCGGGAGGGTCGCTCGGGCGTTTGAACAACTGGGCTACACCAACACCTGCAAGTTCCTGGTGCAGAGCAAGCCAGTGTTGGGGGCCAGTCCATTACTGACCTTCTTTCGGCAGCGCATGGGCATCGATGAAACGGCCGAATACGTCAAGCGTTCGGAAATACTGATAGACATCGTCCGGCCGGGGCACGCGGGTTTGAGCTTCCGGTTCTTCGAAGCACTGCTCTATCGCAAGAAAATGATCACAAACAATGCATCGGTGGCGGATTACGACTTCTACGATCCGCGCAACATTCTGATCATCGACAGCGATAACCCCGTGATCCCTGAAGCCTTCATCGCCGGTGAATACGTGGATCCGCCCGAACAGGTCGTGCAGCGCTACAGCATGGCGAGCTGGGCGAACGAGGTTTTCAGTTCGTTGTCGGCCAGCCCGCCTCGGTTACCCGTTAACGAATCTTAAGCCCTCGGCAAGCCGGCGTCGGCGCTTGGCGTTGCCTTGCGCAGGAACGGATGTTCGATGCACCAGTACGTCGCGACGCTGATGCTGCTGGTCAGCAGGATGATCAGCGGTAAATACAGCGCGTAACTGAGTGGATCCGGTGTGGTGAAGTCATACATGCCCAGCAAGCTGAACGCGCTGTAGATGACGATGCCGTGCAGCAGGTAAATGCTGAAGCTGGCCTCGCCCAAAATCTTCAATCCTCGAATCTCCAGCACCCCGTGCAAGCTGTTGCCGAGCACAAACAGCGCAAACGGAATGCCGAGGATCAGCATCTGCAGCGTCGAATACGATTTGAGCTTCATGCAGATCAGCAGTATCACGACCGCAACCAACGTGCAGCGCACGCCTGTGAAGTCGACACGCCACTGGCGCATCCGGTCTTCAAACACCGCCACTGCGATGCCGACAGCGAACAGTTTGATGAACCGGTTGTGAAAGTGATGGTGGTATTCGCCCCACAGGCACGCCAGCACCATCAGCGAGACGACGACTGACATGCCGGGGAGCTTGCGCCGAAGCAGGCAGTACAGCACTGGCAGCGACAGGTAGAAGACCGCTTCATAGAGCAGCGTCCACTGCACCGAGGCGTTGATGCGGACAGTGTCCGGGAAACCGTTGATGGGGCTGCCGATGAAAATCACCCATCGGCCAAGTGCTTTGAGGGTGTCCATCACCGGGGCGCTGATGCCTGCGGATTGATACAGGGCGATGGCCGCGATCACGGCGACGCTGAAGAGGTACATCGGGAAGATTCGCCGTACCCGTGACGACAGGATCTGACGCCATTTCGGCTCGCTGCGGTAGATCTTCGCGGTAAACAGGTAACCCGTGATCATGAAAAACAGCGACACCGGCACCGTGCCCATGTTGTTCAGCACGCGGCTGTCCGTGGTTTCCCAGACCCCGCTGACGTGCCAGTAATAACTGACGATGAAGTGATGAACGATGACCGCAGTGGCGAGCACGCCGCGCAGCCCGTCCAGCGACGAAACGCGGTGGAGCGCGTCTTGGGAGAGGATCGGTAAACGCTGGGTGGCGAGGCAAAATATCGCGATCGACAGCGCGTACAGCGATATCAAAATCAGAGTGACGGTCATCAATACTGGGTCCGCAATTCGTATTGGAGTCGATACCGAATGAGGGCCCGTTCGGTATGTATCGGGCGTGAAATATACGGAACACATCGGGCGCCGTCGCGGGTTGTTTAGCGAGGTGTTGATTTTGGGATCGATCCTACGCAGCTCTGGGAAGTCATGAGCTATTGCCGCCGCAGCCCAACATACAAACTGCGCGCCGGCCTTTTGCACTCAAGCAGGGGGCACACAGGAAGAAGCGCGCAGGTGACGGCAGTGATGAGCAGGTGGGTTTTATGGGTGATGCTTGCGGTGTGTATCAAGGTTCATGCAGACGAGCGCAGTGTTGAGTTTGATTACCGCAGGGCGCCCGCCTGGCCGTATTCGCTTTCAAAATCGGGAGTATCCGGGTGGGTCGTCTACAACCTGAAGGCGCACCACGATGGAAAGGTTTCCGCGCCTGAGGTGCTGGACAGCTCGCACCCTCTGTTTTCCCTCTCCGTAGTAAACATTGCGCCGACATGGCGCGTAAAACCCTGGGTGGTCAGTGATCAGCGTCCGGCAGTTATCTCGCTGCGGCAGGAGCATTACTTCGTCCACCCGCGTGAAGGAAATGCCCCCGTGCCCTGGCTTCATCGCAGCCTGCGACACATGACCTGCGCCCGATTCAACAAGCGACTGGACGACTTCCAGCAAAACTCATCCGGTCTTGAAGAGATCGACATGAGCGTGTTCCGGCACACCTTCAAAGTGCTGGCGAGGGTCGCCACTTACCGCAGGCTGTCCGACGAGCGACGGTTCGCGCTGGGGGATGCGCTGGCAGATGCAGCTCCGGAGATCATTCAGCGATGCCGGGCGAATCCGGAACTGCGTTACAAGGACGTGTTACCTGATCAAGTGAGGATGATGCTGTGAGCGCGTGGTCAGCCCTTTCAGATTGGAAGCGACCCTGATACACGCTACCTGACCCTCACCACCACCTTGCCCACCGCCTTGCGCTGCGCCAACGATTCAATCGCTTCTGCCGCCTGCTCCAGCGGGTAAACCTTCGACACCAGCGGCTTCAGCTTGCCCTCGCTGAACCAGGTGAACAGTTGCTGGAAATTCGCCGCGTTGTCCTGGGGCTGGCGTTGGGCAAATGAGCCCCAGAACACACCTACAACCGAGGCCCCTTTCAACAGCGCGAGATTGACCGGCAGCTCAGGAATGCGGCCACTGGCGAAACCGACGACCAGCAGTCGCCCGTTCCAGGCGATGCCCCTAACGGCCTGATCAAAAAGGTCGCCGCCCACCGGGTCATAGATCACATCGACGCCGTTGCCGTTGGTGAGGCGTTTGATTTCATCCTTCAGATTGCTTTCGCTGTAGTTGATCAAATCGTCGGCGCCTGCGTTTTTGGCGACCTCGAGCTTTTCTGCGCTGCTGGCGGCGGCAATCACGCGAGCGCCCATGGCTTTGCCGATCTCGACGGCAGCGAGGCCGACGCCCCCGGAGGCGCCGAGCACGAGGAGCGTCTCGCCCGCCTGCAGATTGGCGCGCTGTGTGAGGGCGTGCATCGACGTGCCGTAGGTCATGCTGAAGGCGGCGGCGGTGGTGAAGTCCATCGTTTCGGGGATGGGCAGGACGTTGTAACCGGCCACGGCGATCTGTTCAGCGAAGCTGCCCCAGCCTGTCAGCGCCATTACCCGGTCACCGACACGCACATGTCTGACCTTTTCACCGACAGCGGTCACGATACCCGACGCTTCACCTCCAGGCGAAAACGGAAAAGGCGGCTTGAACTGGTATTTGCCTTCGATGATCAGCGTGTCCGGGAAGTTGACCCCGGCAGCGTGCACGTCCAGAAGAATCTCGTTTTTCTTCGGCTCCGGGCTGGGGATTTCCTCCAGCACCAGATCTGCAGCGGGACCGAAGGCTTTACAAAGCACGGCTTTCATCGAGGGCTATTCCTTTTTCGGGGATGGCCGATAAGTACAGGTAGCGAGGTTGTGGGGTCAATGAGCATGGCCCGGCCTGATAGGCGTGCATAAGCTGAAGTAAGCTATGCGGCAAAACGGATTGAGGAGCGGACTGTGAAAGCGTGGATTCTGATGTTGATGGCATTGTCGATGCCGGTTGCGGCGCTGGCCGAAGAGGGCGGGGAGAAGGAAGATCCGAACAAGGTTTCCTACGTGGCGTTGACGCCACCCTTCGTAGGCAACTACTCACTGGATGGCGGCCCGAAACTGCACGTCTATAAGGCCGACGTCGCCTTGCGCGTGACCGGCGCCGAAGCGCAGAAGCTGGTGAAGCAGAACGAGCCGCTGATTCGCAATCAGCTGGTGGCGCTGTTCACTCAGCAAACGGTCGACAGCATGGGCAACGTCGATGCCAAGGAGAAACTGCGTCAGGAAGCCCTGAAGCAGACCCAGCAAGTGCTGACCCAGGAAACCGGCAAGCCCGTGGTTGATGACCTGCTGTTCAACAACTTCATTGCCCAATAACGCCGCGTTCTGAACTCAGCGCAGGCCCAGCACGACGGCCCATTGTTCGTCCGTCACCGGCATGACGGACAAGCGGCTGCCTTTCTGCACCAATGGCATCTGCTCCAGTGCGGCTTGTTGCTTCAGAAAACTCAGGCCCAGCACGTTCGGAAACGCCTCGACGAATGCCACATCAAGGGCGCTCCAGGGGTTTTTCTGCTCGGTGGCCTTGGCGTCGAAGTAGTGGCTTTTTTCGTCCAGCGCAGTGGGATCGGGATACGCGGCCTTGACGATTTCTCCGATGCCGGCGATCCCGGGCTCGGGGCAGCTGGAATGGTAGAAAAAGAACTGATCGCCCTCGGCCATCGCGCGCATAAAGTTGCGGGCCTGGTAGTTGCGTACACCGTCCCAGCGCGTCTGCCGGAGCTTTTTCAGCCCGCTGATCGAGAGCTCGTCGGGCTCGGATTTCATCAGCCAATAGGCCATTTATAAGGCTCCTGAACAGGTCTTGGGAAATTTGTCCTACGATTTGATGACAAACCGACAGTCGGCTGGCGCCAGTATTTGCGTGTTGCGTCACGTTGCCGCAGAATGCCGGCATTTTAAGGGCTGCACTATCTGGCGGCCTTGTTTAAACGTTATCGATTTCAGATTCTGATTCGTTACAAAGGGGACGATGAATGCGACGCAAGCCGGATGTACTGTGGATTTTGGCAATTTTGTTCGGCTTGGGAATCGTTACCACCGGTTATGCGCAAAGTCTGTGGGCTGCCAAGGCAGACGCGCCGGTTGAAATCACTCAGCAACAGCAGCCACAGCTCCGCCGCTAAACCGCTTTTTCGCAGCGCGCTTTTTTTCACCCAAGCGCGCATTGCTGACGATTCACCCCGCCATATACCAACGCGTACCCGTCACCGTTCCTGCCAACGGAACATCCCAACTGGCGACCGCCAGCTTCCCGACTTTCTGACACTCGTGGGCCAGTCCCAGCAGCACCGGCTTGCGCCAGGTTTTACGACGCGCGAGATAAGCCAGGCTGCGGTCGTAAAAGCCGCCACCCATGCCAAGACGTCCCCCGTCCGGATCGAACCCCACGAGCGGCATCAGCACCAGGTCGAGCGTCCAGATCTTGCGCTGTCGCCTGGCATTGGTACGTGGCTCCGGGATGCGGAACCGGTTCGGCTTGAACGTCTCCCCGGGGCGCACGCGCTGAAACACCATTTTGGTTCGAGGCCAGGCACTGAGCACCGGCAGGTACGTGGTCTTGCCGCGTTTTTGAGCGGCACGGAGGAGCAGGCGCGGGTCGATTTCACCGTCCATCGGAAGGTAGAGCGAAACATGACGGGCGCGGCGAAACAGCGGGTTTTGCGCCAGTTGACGGTACAGGCCCTGCGCCGCCTGTCGCTGTTCTGCCGGGCTGAGCGCGCGACGATTATGGCGAAGAAGCCGACGCAACTGTGGTCGAGAGAGGCTTGAAGGATCTGGAAGGGGAGCGGCGCCGGATGAGGTCATGCTGGCGGGTCCGTGAGGCGTTGGATAGTGATGTCGTGGAATCAGGCAGATTCACGATGCCCACCGCCAGACGGGGCGCCTGGCGATGGGTAGAAGGTTCGAGACTCCCCGACGAACCGCTGTCGGTGTAGCCCTTGAACCCGAAAGTTCAAGGTGGAGATTGCAGGAGGTTTTAAGGCTTTCCGTCGAGCGGACATGCACACCAACCCCAACGTGCAACCCCCGTGGTTGTGCGTATCGGCTCAGGGACATGACCGACTGGCAAGCACTCCAGGGAGCGGTCGCAAGTATACCCAATCATGTCCGAACAATCAGCCTTGTGCTTTATCCGAATCCGTGGCAAGGACCAGGTCTACACGGTCCAGCAAATCGCGAACCTGCTCACTGTTGGCACCATTGGCCTGGGCCTTTGCGGGTGGCAGTTCCTGTTTGTGCAGAAGGTCATGGGTAATATTCAGTGCGGCCATCACCGCAATACGGTCGGCGCCGATGACTTTGCCGCTGCTGCGGATCTCGCGCATTTTGCCGTCCAGATAACGCGCGGCGCTGACCAGATTGGTGCGCTCCTCTTGCGGGCAGATGATCGAATATTCTTTGTCGAGGATTTGCACGGTGATGCTGTTGCCATTACTCATGAGTCTTGCTCCAGGGCCTTGAGGCGCGAAATCATGGACTCGACCTTTTGCCGGGCGATTTCGTTTTTTTCAATGAGTTGAGCGCGTTCCTCGCGCCAGGATTTTTCCTGAGCTAATAGGAGTCCGTTTTGACTTTTTAGTTGCTCGACACGATTGATCAATAACTCCAGTCGAGCCATCAGCGCTTGCAGGTCGTTGTCTTCCATTGTTTTCCACTGATTACTTTCAGATGAGTGGTGCAGGCGCTGGCGTCTGGATTCGCCCCGGACATCGCCTGATAGCTTGGGCGCGTCTGCCGGTGCTACGATACAAGGCCTTCATTCTAGACATTGCGCCGCTTGGCGCCTAGTTGCCCATGCCTATTCAGAATTCCCCGTACAACGGCTTCGCCGCCCTGCTTGCCAGCAGTGGTCATCATGTATCTCCTGCCGAATTGCACGGCCTCTTGCTGGGCCGCAGTTGCGCCGGCGCAGGCTTCGATGCAGAAGAGTGGCTGTCCGACGCTCATCTGCTGCTCGAAACAGAGCCAGACGACAAAGTGCGTCAGGCCCTGATCGGCCTGCAGGCAATGGTCAAAAGCGAACTGACCGGTGACGACATGACCGTCGTGTTGCTGTTGCCCGGTGATGATGAGCCCCTGGCTGCACGCACCGCCGCCATGGCCCAGTGGTGCCAGGGTTTCCTCAGTGGCTTTGCCCGGGTGGGTGGCCAGTCACTGAGCGATGATGCCAGGGACGTGCTGCAAGACCTGGCTGCCATTGCTCAGGTTCATGACGCGCTGGACGAGTCCGAAGATGGCGAGAGCGACTACATGGAAGTCATGGAGTACCTGCGCGTTGCGCCGTTGCTGCTGTTCACCGAGTTCAACCAGAAAACCGATGCTGACGACGAAGCCAAGCCTTCTTTGCACTGACAGCGCGTCATCGCGGCTTCCGCCATGCCGCCCTTGCGCGGCGGTGGCCGAAGCGCATCTCCCGGAGAACCGCACTTGCCCATGATTCATATCCCGAAAGCCGAATATGCCCGCCGCCGCAAGGCGTTGATGGAGCAGATGGAGCCCAACAGCATCGCCATCCTGCCAGCGGCGGCTGTGGCGATTCGAAATCGGGACGTCGAGCATGTGTACCGCCAGGACAGCGACTTTCAGTACCTGAGTGGCTTCCCCGAACCGGAGGCGGTGATCGTGCTGATCCCTGGCCGCGAGTACGGTGAGTACGTCCTGTTCTGTCGCGAACGCAATCCCGAGCGCGAGTTGTGGGACGGCCTGCGCGCGGGCCAGGACGGCGCGATGCGCGAGTACGGCGCCGATGATGCCTTCCCTATCACCGACATCGACGACATCCTGCCCGGCCTCATCGAGGGTCGCGATCGGGTGTATTCGTCCATGGGCAGCAATCCTGAATTCGACCGCCATGTGATGGAGTGGATCAACGTCATCCGTTCCAAGGCGCACCTGGGTGCGCAGCCGCCCAAAGAATTCGTTGCGCTGGATCACTTGCTTCACGACATGCGCCTGTATAAATCGGCGGCCGAAGTGAAGGTGATGCGTGAGGCCGCGCAGATCTCGGCCCGTGCCCATGTGCGAGCCATGCAGGCCAGTCGCGCCGGGCTGTACGAGTTCAGCCTGGAAGCGGAGCTTGATTACGAATTCCGCAAGGGCGGCGCGAAGATGCCGGCCTATGGCTCTATCGTCGCCTCGGGGCGCAACGCCTGCATCCTGCATTACCAGGAGAACGACGCGCCGCTCAAAGACGGTGACCTGGTACTGATCGATGCCGGTTGCGAGATCGACTGCTACGCCAGTGACATCACCCGTACCTTCCCGGTAAGCGGCAAATTCTCCGCCGAACAGAAAGCGATTTACGAGGTGGTGCTCAAATCCCAGGAAGCGGCGTTTGCAGCAATCAAACCCGGAAATCACTGGAATCAGGCCCACGAGGCTACGGTTCGAGTCATCACCGAAGGGCTGGTTGAGCTGGGGCTGCTGCGAGGCGCGGTGGATGAACTGATTGCTGCCGAAGCGTACAAAGCTTTTTACATGCATCGCGCCGGACACTGGCTGGGCATGGACGTGCACGACGTCGGCGAATACAAGGTTGGCGGAGAGTGGCGTGTTCTGGAGGCCGGGATGGCGCTGACGGTCGAGCCCGGCATTTATGTGTCCCCGGACAATCAGACCGTCGCCAAAAAGTGGCGCGGGATTGGCGTGCGAATCGAGGATGACGTCGTGGTAACCAAAAAAGGCTGTGAAATCCTGACGGGCGATGTGCCAAAAACCGTTGCCGAGATCGAGGCCCTGATGGCCGCAGCACGAACCCAAGCCGCATGAGCCGCTTTAATCTGGCCATCGTGGGTGGCGGACTGGTCGGCGCAAGCCTGGCCCTGGCCCTGCAAGCCGGGGCGAAGGCGCGAGGCTGGAAAATTGTCCTGATCGAGCCGTTTGCGCCCGGCGACACGTACCAACCCAGCTACGACGCGCGCTCTTCAGCGCTGTCTTTCGGCGCGCGGCAGATCTACGAGCGCCTGGGCCTGTGGCAGCAGATCAGCCGCCGCGCCGAGCCGATCCTCAACATTCACGTTTCCGACAAAGGCCGGTTTGGCGCCGCGCACCTGTCTTCGATGGAAGAAGGCGTTCCGGCCCTGGGCTACGTGGTTGAAAACGCCTGGCTGGGCCAATGCCTGTGGCAGGCGCTGGACAAGGACGTGATCAGTTGGCGGGTCCCGGCCGAAGTCACGCACATGCAGGCGCTGCCCGATGGCTACCAACTCACGCTCAATGACGAAACTCAGCTCACCTGCGACCTGGCGGTGCTGGCCGATGGCGGCCGTTCCAGCCTGCGCGAGCAGTTGGGCATTGCCGTGCGACACACGCCATACGATCAAAGCGCGCTGATCGCCAACATCACGCCGGGAGACCCACACGGTGGTGAGGCCTTCGAGCGGTTTACCGAAAATGGCCCCATGGCGTTGCTGCCGCTTCCGGATAATCGTTGCGCGCTGGTCTGGACGCGCACCGGCGATGACGTTCAACGGCTGATGGCGCTGGACGACCGAAGCTTCCTGGAAGAACTGCAGGGCGTCTTCGGCTTCCGGCTGGGCGCACTGAAGCAAGTGGGGGTGCGCCACAGCTATCCGCTGGCGCTGATCGAGGCCGAAGAGCAGATCCGCTCCCATCTGGTGGTGCTCGGCAATGCCGCCCACAGTCTTCATCCGATTGCGGGGCAGGGCTTCAACCTGTCGCTGCGTGATGCCGCCTCCCTGGCCGAGGCGCTGCTGGCCAGTAATGCACCGCTGGGCGAGCTGTCGACGTTGCAGGTGTATCGCGAGCGCCAGCGGGTTGATCAAAAACTGACCGTCGGCTTTTCCGATCAGGTCACCCGGTTGTTCAGCAGTCAGCAGTCGGTCGTGACTGCAGGCCGCAATCTGGGCCTCCTGGGCCTGGATCTGTTGCCTTCGGCCAAGAGCTGGTTCGCCCGTCAGGCCATGGGCCTGGGAACGCGAAGCGATGTCTGAACACTCCATTCATTCGTGGCCTTCGCCACAGTCGAGAACGATTTAAAGCATGGAAACGCGCGCAGATCTGCTGATTGTCGGGGCCGGAATGGTGGGGAGTGCGCTCGCGCTGGCGCTGCGAGACAGTGGGCTGAACATCCTTGTGGTGGATGGCGGTCCCCTGACGGTCAAACCGTTCGTGGCTGATGCCCCCTTCGAAGCCCGGGTCAGTGCGTTGTCCATCGCCAGTCAGCGCATTCTTGAGCGGCTTGGCGTCTGGGATGGCATCGTTGCGCGTCGCGTCAGCCCCTACAGCGACATGCACGTGTGGGATGGCAGCGGCACGGGCAAGGTGCATTTTTCTGCTTCCAGCGTTCACGCTCAGGTGCTTGGGCACATCGTCGAAAACCGCGTGGTGCAGGATGCGTTGGTCGAACGTCTGCATGCCAGCGACATCGGCTTGTTGGCAGACGTGCGTCTGGAGCAGATGCGTCACTCCGGCGATGACTGGCTCCTGACGCTCTCCGACGGCCGCACATTGCGTGCGCCGCTGGTGGTCGCCGCCGATGGCGCCAACTCGACCGTACGACGCATGACCGGCACCGCGACGCGGGAGTGGGACTACCTGCACCACGCCATCGTGACGAGCGTGCAAACGGCGGACTCCCACCGTAAAACCGCCTGGCAGCGCTTCACTGACAGTGGCCCGCTGGCCTTTTTACCGCTCGACCGAGAGGGTGAGCATTGGTGCTCCATCGTCTGGTCGGTGACGCCGGAGCAATCCGAGCGTTTGATGAAGCTCGACGACGAACGCTTCTGCCGTGAGCTGGAGAATGCGTTCGAAGGCCGTCTCGGACCGGTGATTTCTGTTGATCCGCGGCTTTGCGTGCCGCTGCGTCAACGCCACGCCAAGCGCTACATAGCGCCCGGCCTTGCGCTGATCGGCGATGCCGCGCACACCATCCATCCGTTGGCGGGGCAGGGCGTCAACCTGGGCTTTCTCGACGCAGCGGTGCTGGCCGAAGTGCTGCGCGGTGCGGTGGAGCGCGGCGAACGTCTGGCCGATGAGCGCGTGTTGAGCCGTTACGAGCGTCGGCGCATGCCGCATAACCTGACCTTGATGGCGGCGATGGAAGGCTTCGAGCGACTGTTCCAGGCTGACGCGCTGCCGGTTCGTCTGTTACGCAACGCCGGGCTGAAGATGGTCGATCGTTCGGCAGAGGCCAAAGCGTTGTTCGTGCGCCAGGCCTTGGGCCTGACCGGGGACCTCCCGACGCTGGCACGGCTCTGACAACACGGCACTTTCTGTCCGCGCGCTTCACCGTGGGACCGGCTTTAGCCGGAAACGCGCCATTCGTTACGCCGCGAATCTGATGGCGTTCAAGCTGGCCTCTTCCCGGCTGAAGCCGGTCCCACTGTAACTGCGCGTGCGTTCAGTGGTTCCGGGTGTGGCACCGCCGGCACCTCGCAACATCCGGTAACGCCTCAATCCTGACTTCGGTTGAGATGGCAGATGCGATTCACTACCATTTCGCCTCGTTTTTCCCCTCTCTCGAATCAGGAGAACCTGCATGCAGGCTAGCAAGCGTCTTTTGGCTGCCCTGGCATTAACCGTGCTCGGCAGCACCGCCCAGGCCGCAGATGAAGTGGTGGTGTATTCCTCCAGAATCGATGAGCTGATCAAACCGGTGTTCGATGCCTATACCGCCAAGACCGGCGTGAAGGTCAAGTTCATCACCGACAAGGAAGCGCCGCTGATGCAGCGCATCAAGGCCGAGGGCCAGAACGCAACGGCTGACCTGCTGCTCACCGTCGACGCGGGCAACCTCTGGCAAGCTGAGCAAATGGGCATCCTGCAGCCGTTCACTTCGCCGGTCATCGACGCCAACATTCCGTCCCAGTACCGCTCTTCCACCCACAGCTGGACCGGCCTGAGCCTGCGCGCGCGGACCATTGCCTACTCCACCGATCGCGTCAAACCTGCAGAACTCACCACCTACGAAGCCCTGGCCGACAAACAGTGGGAAGGGCGTCTTTGCCTGCGTACTGCCAAAAAGGTTTACAACCAGTCGCTGACCGCCACGCTGATCGAAACCCACGGCGCCGAGGCGTCGGAGAAGATTCTCAAGGGCTGGGTGAACAACCTCTCGACCGACGTTTTCTCCGATGACATCGCGGTGCTTGAAGCCATCAATGCCGGCCAATGCGACGTCGGCATCGTCAACACCTACTACTACGGCCGTTTGCACAAGGACAATCCGGATCTCGCCGTGCGCCTGTTCTGGCCCAATCAGTCGGATCGCGGCGTGCACGTTAATCTTTCCGGCATTGGCCTCACCAAGCACGCGCCCCACCCAGACGCCGCCAAAGCGTTGGTGGAATGGATGACGGGCCCTGAAGCCCAGACCATATTCGCCGGCACCAATCAGGAATTCCCGGCCAACCCGAAAGTGGCGCCCTCTGAAGAAGTGGCGAGCTGGGGCGCATTCAAAGCGGATACGATCCCGGTTGAAGTGGCCGGTCGGCGGCAGGCCGAGGCGATTCGCATGATGGACCGCGCTGGCTGGAACTGATCTTTCGCGAAAGAAGGCCGGGTTAACGCCGGCTTTGCATCCTGACAAAGACCCTGTGGGAGCGCCACCCCGGTCACTCCCACCGAGGGCTTCGGCAACCCGCAACTCTCCGTGAGTAACCCCCTTGGCCCACTCCCCCCAGCGTCGCTGGTACCCCCTGGTTTTCAGCATTGCCGCGCTGGTGCTGCTGCCGTTAAGCGTTCTGCTGTTTTCCTGGCAAACCATCGATCAGCAGATCTGGTCCCACCTCTGGGAAACCCAGATGCCGCGGTTGCTGGGCAACACCCTGACGTTGGTGATTGGCGTGGGGCTGGGCGTCACGCTGCTGGGCGTGAGTCTGGCGTGGCTGACGGCGCTTTGTGAGTTTCCAGGGCGCCGCTGGCTGGACTGGGCACTGATGCTGCCGTTTGCCATCCCGGCATATGTGCTGGCGTTTGTCTTTGTGGGTTTGCTGGATTTCGCAGGCCCGGTGCAGACGCTGCTGCGCGAGTGGTTCGGTTCCGGCCTGCGTCTGCCGCGAGTGCGCTCCACCGGCGGCGTGATTATCGTGCTGGTGCTGGTGTTCTATCCCTACGTGTATCTGTTGGCGCGCACGGCATTTCTGGCCCAGGGCAAAGGCCTGATGGAGGCCGCGCGCATTTTGGGGCAGTCGCCGTGGCAAGCGTTCTGGCGCGTGGCATTGCCCATGGCGCGGCCGGCGATCGGTGCCGGCGTCGCGTTGGCGTTGATGGAAACCCTGGCGGATTTCGGCGCGGTGTCGGTGTTCAATTTCGACACCTTCACTACAGCGATCTACAAAACCTGGTACGGCTTCTTCAGCCTGTCGAGCGCCGCGCAGCTGGCGAGCCTGTTGCTGCTGGCGGTCATGGTCCTGCTGTACGGCGAGCATCGCGCACGGGGCGCGAGCCGGCCGAGTAACGAGCGTCCGCGGGTCAAGGCCCTCTATCACCTGCATGGATTAAAAGCTGCCGCCGCCAGCACGTGGTGTGGACTGGTGTTCGCCTGCGCGTTTGTGGTGCCGCTGTTGCAGTTGATTGTCTGGGTCTGGCAGCGCGGGCGTTTCGACCTCGACGAGCGCTACGCCGGGTTGATTCTGCACACGCTTTATCTGGGCAGCATCGCTGCGCTGGTCACGGTCTGCGTGGCGATGATCCTTGTGTTTGCCCGGCGTCTCGCCCCCACCCGCGCCATCCGCTCGGGCGTCAGCGTCGCCAACATTGGCTATGCGCTGCCCGGCTCGGTGCTGGCGGTGTCGATCATGTTGGCGTTCAGTTATCTGGACCGGGAACTGGTCGTGCCCTTATCCAGCTGGCTGGGCGGCGCTGGCCGACCGTTGCTGCTGGGCAGTCTGGGGGCGCTCGTGCTTGCGTATCTGGTGCGTTTTATCGCGGTCGCGTACGGGCCGCTCGAGAACAGCCTGTCGCGGATTCGCCCGTCACTGCCCGAAGCCGCGCGCAGTCTGGGGGTCAGCGGGTCGCGATTGTTTTTCAGGATTTATCTGCCGCTGCTCATACCCGGCACGTTGAGCGCTGCGCTGTTGGTCTTCGTCGACGTCCTCAAGGAAATGCCCGCCACGCTGCTCATGCGCCCGTTTGGCTGGGACACGCTGGCCGTGCGCGTCTTCGAAATGACCAGCGAAGGTGAGTGGGCGCGTGCGGCTTTGCCTGCGCTGACCCTGGTGCTGGTCGGGCTGCTCCCGGTCATCGGTTTGATCAGACGTTCGGCCAAGCCGATTGGTTAGGTGCGGGGTCCCAACCTTGCGGCTACAATGCGCCGCAATCGACTCGGTCTGTCAGACAATTCCTCAGATTAGCAAAGGTTTCAGACCCCAATTCACGGGGGATTTGCGGGATTGCCATTGACCGCGTCTTCGCCACGCCCGGAAGGAGAAACCCATGGGACAGCGTACGCCCCTCTTTGACCTGCACCTCGCGCTTGGCGCGAAGCTCGTCGATTTTGGTGGTTGGGACATGCCCTTGCACTACGGCTCCCAAGTTGAGGAGCACCATCAGGTGCGCCGGGACTGCGGGATTTTCGACGTGTCGCACATGCATGTGCTCGACGTATCCGGCAGTCAGGCCAAGCCTTGGCTGCAGCATCTGCTGGCCAACGACGTCGGTAGATTGCAACAGACCGGGCAGGCGCTTTACAGCGCAATGCTCGACACCCACGGCGGTATCGTCGACGACATGATCGTCTACCTGACCGACGAGGGTTATCGACTGGTGGTCAACGCAGCCACCGGCGACAAGGACCTGGACTGGATGAACGCCAACCTTGCCGGCTACGACGTGCGCGTCAAGCACCGCTCGGAGCTTGCGATGCTCGCCATTCAGGGACCGAACGCCCGGCAGAAGATCGGCGAACTGGTCAATCAGGAACGCACCGCGCTTATCCACACCCTCAGACCCTTCGAAGGTCAGCAGGAAGGCGACTGGTTCATCGCCCGCACGGGTTACACCGGTGAAGACGGCCTGGAGATCATCCTGCCAGCCACCGAAGCCTGCAGTTTCTTCAACGACATGGTCGGCGCCGGTATTTCCCCGATCGGACTGGGCGCACGCGATACGCTGCGTCTGGAAGCGGGCATGAACCTGTATGGTCAGGAAATCGACGAGCAGGTCTCGCCGCTGGTCTCCAACATGGCCTGGACGGTGGCGTGGATGCCTGAAGAACGCGAGTTCATCGGGCGCTCTGCACTCGAAGCGGAGCGAAAGCGAGGCATCTCATCAAGGCTTGTAGGACTGGTCCTCGAAGAGCGGGGCGTTTTGCGCGCTCATCAGGTCGTCCGGATAGCGGAAGTTGGCGAAGGAGAGATCACCAGTGGTAGTTTCTCTCCTACGCTAAGCAAGTCGATCGCGCTGGCGCGAGTGCCGATGGCCACCGCTGACCGTGCCGAGGTGGAAATCCGGGGCAAGTGGTACCCGGTCCGAGTGGTTCGACCCGCATTCGTGCGTCACGGCAAGGCCCTGATATAACCTGATTTGAAAGCCATCCCTGGCGGGTTTTTCCGCTGACCTGATGAAGTAGAGAGGATAAGAACATGAGCACTATTCCCGCCGAACTGCGTTTTGCCGAGAGCCACGAGTGGGCCAAGCAAGAGGGTGATCTGATCGTTGTCGGTATTTCCGATCATGCGCAGGAAGCGCTGGGTGACGTCGTGTTCGTCGAGCTGCCTGAAGTGGGTAAAGTTTTCTCGGCACCAGGTGATCAGGCCGGTGTCGTTGAGTCGGTAAAGGCTGCATCTGACATCTACTCGCCAGTGGCGGGCGAAGTCGTTGAAGTCAACGAGGCGCTGTCGGGTGAGCCAGAGGCACTGAACAACTCGCCTTACGATTCGTGGATCTTCAAGGTCAAGCCAGCCAATGCCGCCGACTTGGACAAGCTGCTCGACGCAGCCGGCTACAAGGCGCTGATCGCCGAATAAGCCCATCGGTCAGGCACAAAAAAGCCGCTCACATGAGCGGCTTTTTTTGCAAGCGAGATCGGCGTCAGAACGCCAATTCATCCCGATGTGTCTGACTTATTGCTCGGCAACCAGATTCTTCGCCAGGATGGCGTTTGCCAGGTCCATGTCCGATGCCTTCAGGGCCGGGTTATCTTTGCGCACTTGATCCATAGCCGCTTCAAGGTACGGGCCACGGATTTCGCCGTTGCTGGCCACGAAGCTGCCAGCGTCGTCTTGCGCCGCGACGATCAGCTTGTGGTGACGAAAGGTGAGGTAGGTAGAGCCGGTTGTGGCACCAGACGAAAGCACATCCCGCAGAAAACCGTCGGCCATTGCTGAACCGACCGGCAGGGAAAGCAAGGCTAACGTGGCTACAGCAAGTTTAAGACGCATGACGGGTACTCCGATGTTGGTTTGTTCTGAAACGATTTGATACGCCATCTCCCGTTCTAGTTCCCCACCCACAGAGGGGCATAGCGCCCCGTTCTGCAAAATTGCCCCGTTCCTGGAGTTCATCAACGTTCATGGAGTCACCGTTGATGACGGTGATAAGTTGATCGGGCAGAGTAAGGTGACTGCACTCTGCGCAGCGAACCTTCCGTATCTGACAGGAAGAACAGCTGGCGCAGCCAATCGAGCTTCACGCCACAAAAACAATAGGAGAGCGTCATGGCTGTTCTGGAAAGTTTTCGTCTCGACGGCAGGGTGGCCCTGATCACCGGCTCCAGCGCAGGCATCGGACTGGCGATCGCGCGAGGCCTGGCCGAAGCGGGCGCCACCGTCGTGCTCAACGGCCGCAGCGCCGAGACATTGCATTCGGCCGCCCAAGCGTTGACGGCCGAGGGGCATGCGGTCCACACCCAGCGTTTTGATGTGACGGACAGCGCGGCGGTCGCCGCTGCGGTTCAGGACATCGAGGCGCGCGTCGGGCCGCTGGAAATCCTGGTCAACAACGCTGGCATCCAGCGGCGCGGGCCGCTGGCGGAGTTTGCCGAAGCGGACTGGCACGAGCTGATGCGCACCAACCTCGACAGTGCCTTCTTCGTCGGTCAAGCGGTCGCGCGCTGCATGATCCCCCGTGGGCGCGGGCGCATCATCAACATCTGTTCGGTGCAGAGCGAGCTGGGCCGCCCGGGTATTGCGCCGTACACGGCAAGCAAGGGCGCGCTGAAAATGCTGACCAAGGGCATGGCGATC
The DNA here is from genome assembly GCF_046540435.1 of Pseudomonas sp. W5-01. Taxonomy (NCBI): domain Bacteria; kingdom Pseudomonadati; phylum Pseudomonadota; class Gammaproteobacteria; order Pseudomonadales; family Pseudomonadaceae; genus Pseudomonas; species Pseudomonas sp. W5-01. The sequence continues at coordinate 164,356 of NZ_JAXCIP010000005.1, read as the reverse complement.
GATTGGGGCCCGTTCGGCCTCAACGTCAACGGAATCGGGCCGGGCTACTTCAAAACCGAACTGAACGCTGCGCTGGTGGCCAACGCCGAATTCAGCGACTGGCTGGTGCAGCGGACCCCGAGCCGCCGTTGGGGCGAAGTGTCTGAACTGGCAGGCGCGGCGGTGTTTCTGGCTTCTGACGCGGCCAGCTTCGTCAACGGCCACATCCTTTACGTCGACGGTGCCATCACGGCATCGCTGTAATCCGGAGAATGACCATGCAAGCGATTGTCTGCCATGCCGCGAAAGACCTGCGTGTCGAGCCCGGCAACGAAGCATTGCCGCTTTCTGCCGGCCAGTTGCGGGTTCGCGTTGCTCGCGGCGGTATCTGCGGCTCGGACCTTCACTACTACCAGCACGGCGGTTTCGGCGCGGTTCGGCTGAAAGAGCCGATGGTCCTCGGCCATGAAATCTCGGCGGTTATCGAGGAGGTCGGCGACGCGCAGAGCGCTTTCAGCGTCGGGCAACGGATCTCCGTGTCACCGTCACGGCCGTGCGGAGACTGTAAATACTGTCACGAAGGCTTGCCTAACCATTGCCTGAACATGCGCTTTTACGGCAGCGCGATGCCATTTCCGCACATTCAGGGCGCGTTTCGCGAGCACTTGGTGATCGAGTCAAGCCAGGCTCATGTACTGGCGCCGACCACTACGCTGGCTGAGGGCGCACTGGCCGAGCCTTTGTCGGTCGGGCTTCACGCGATCCAGCGCGCCGGCGGCGTGTTCGGCAAGCGCGTGCTGGTGACCGGCTGCGGCCCGATCGGCAACTTGCTGATCGGCAGCCTGCGCGCGGCGGGTGCGTTGCAGGTCATTGCCGCAGACCTGAGCGACAGCGCGCTGGCGTGCGCGCGGCGCATGGGCGCCAGCGAAACCCACAACCTGCGCGACGAGCCCGAAGCACTGGCGCGCTATACCGCCGACAAGGGTTATTTCGACGTGATGTTCGAGGCCTCCGGCAGCGCCCACGCCTTGCGCGATGGCCTGACCTGCATGCGCCCGCGCGGGATTGTGGTGACGGTCGGGCTCGGTGGCGATGTGGCGATTCCGCTGAATCTGGTGGTGGGCAAGGAAATCGACCTGCGCGGCACCTTTCGCTTCCACCCCGAATTCGCCCAGGCGGTGGACTTGCTCAATCGCAAAGTCATCGACGTCACGCCGGTGATCTCCCACACCTTCGCGTTTCACGACGCGGTCCAGGCGTTCGAGCTTGCCGGGGACAAGCAGCAGGCCATGAAAGTCGTGCTGGATTTCGGGGTTCCGGACCAGTAACTAACGCTGCTCGCTCTGCGGTGTCACACGCAGTACCTCTTCGACCGTCGTCAGCCCTGCCGCGACCTTTTGCGCGCCGGACAACCGCAGGCTGCGCATGCCGTCCTTGAAGCCCTGGCGACGCAACGCCGTCAGGTCCAGGTCCGCCGTGATCAGCGACTTCACGGCGTCGGACATCAGCATGATCTCGTACACCCCCGCACGCCCGCGATAACCCGTGTCGCGGCACTCCGCGCAACCCACTGCCCGGTGCGCGCCGCTTGGCACGGGCGCCTGCCAAGGCCGCGTCAGGGTTTGCCAGTCGACCTCATCCATTTCGATCGGCGCCTTGCAGTGCGGGCACAGCGTCCGCACCAGACGTTGCGCCATCACGCCGAGGATCGTCGCCTTGAGCAGGTAATGCGGGACGCCCAGCTCCAGCAGACGGCTGATGGCGCTGGGCGCGTCGTTGGTGTGCAGCGTCGACAGCACCAAGTGACCGGTCAGCGCCGCCTGGATCGCCATTTCTGCGGTCTCCAAGTCGCGAATCTCGCCGATCATGATGATGTCCGGGTCTTGCCGCATCAGCGCGCGGACACCGCTGGCAAAGGTCAGGTCGATGTTGTGCTGCACCTGCATCTGATTGAACGCCGGCTCCACCATCTCGATCGGGTCCTCGATGGTGCAGAGGTTCACCTCCGAAGTCGCCAGCATCTTCAGCGTTGTGTACAGCGTGGTGGTCTTGCCGGAACCGGTCGGGCCGGTCACTAGAATGATGCCGTTGGGCTGTCGGGTCATGCCCTCCCAGCGACGCAGGTCATCGCCGGAGAATCCGAGCTGGTCGAAGTCCTTGAGCAGCACTTCCGGGTCAAAAATCCGCATGACCATCTTTTCGCCGAAAGCCGTGGGCAGCGTCGACAGCCGCAGCTCCACCTCGCCACCGTCAGGCGTCTTGGTCTTCACCCGGCCGTCCTGCGGCTTGCGCTTCTCGGCCACGTTCATGCGGCCCAGGCTTTTCAGGCGGCTGGTGACGGCCATCGCCACTTGCGGCGGGAATTGATACACGTTGTGCAGCACGCCGTCGATGCGGAAGCGGACAGTACCGGCGTCGCGGCGGGGCTCGATGTGAATATCGCTCGCCCGCTGCTGGTAGGCGTACTGGAACAACCAGTCGACGATATTGACGATGTGCGCGTCGTTGGCGTCCGGCTCCTGATCGCTGGCGCCGAGCTTGAGCAGCTGTTCGAAGTTACCCATGTTGCTGATTTTCTGATCGCTGGCACTCGCGCCGCTGACCGATTTCGCCAGCCGGTAAAACTCCACGGCCAGTTTCTGCACGTCGACGGGATTGGCGACGACGCGCTTGATCGGCATCTTCAGTACGTGGGTCAGATCGGCTTCCCACGCACTCACGTACGGTTGGGCGCTGGCGATGGTCACCGCGTCGCGATCGACGTCCACCGCGAGAATCTTGTGGCGCTGGGCGAAGGCGTAGGACATCAACGGCGTGACGGCGGCGACGTTGATCTTCAGCGGATCGATGCGCAGATACGGCTGGCCGGCTTGCTCAGCCAGCCAGGCAGTGAGGGTCTCGAGGTCGAGTTTCTTGCCGGGCCGCTTGTGGTTATCGAACTGCTGGGTGGCGATGAGTTCGAGCGGGTGGGCGTGGAGATTCTGCGCGGCTCGGCGCAGCGTGAGCGCATATTCGGCGTTGTCCTGGTCGAGGTATCCCTGCGCGACGAGGTCACGCAATACTTCGTTCAGATCCAGCCAGCGGTCCTGAGATGATGAGGCGAGGACGGACATGCGGGCTCCTTCGGACGAGACGGCTTACTTCGGTGATGAGCAAGAGTAGTCCCAAGCGTGCCAGTTGTGACGCCCTGCCGGTAGCGAAGCGTTGCCAATATTTTCGGTGCGCTCAACTGGCGGCGAGTGAGACAACCTCGGTTACGACGTGCAAATCACCCATGGGTTCAAGTTCGACCGAGCAAACACTGATGAGGTTGCGCATTTTTTCGCCAATCACCTGAGCGCGGTGCCACGTCATGCCGCCCACCTCGACATTCACCATCAGCATGCCGTCCTGCTGCAGCACGCTGACCTGTTGGGGGATCAGGTACTGCATCGCGAACAGGTTGAGCAGCCGGCAGAGTACGTCAGCTTCTGCCTCGGCAAGGATTTGATAGCGCGACAGGCAATGAGCGTTGCCGACAGACCAGGCATCGTGGCGAAAGGGGGCGGGGCTGGCGGGTTCGAAATGCGGCATGGGAATCTCCTGACGACCTCGTCGTTGCAATGACGTTGATTGGCAGAAAGTTTTACACGCGGGAAAAGAAATTTCTGATCGAAGATGCGCTGTATTAGGCTATATGGGACTTGTTTATGTGCAGTGGACTGCTTTCAGGAATTGACTATGCAAATCGAGCTGGATGCCTACGACCGGAAGATTCTGGCGCTGCTGCAAGAGGATGCGTCGCTGTCCAGCGCGCAGATTGCCGAGCAGGTCGGCCTGTCGCAGTCTCCTTGTTGGCGGCGGATCCAGCGGCTCAAGGAGGAGGGGGTGATCCGGCGGCAGGTGACGCTGCTGGATCGCAAGAACATTGGCCTGAATACGCAGATTTTTGCAGAGGTAAAACTCAACGCCCACGGTCGGTCCAATTTCACTGAATTCACCGAGGCGATCCGTGGCTTTCCCGAAGTGCTGGAGTGTTATGTGCTGATGGGGTCAGTGGACTTTTTGCTGCGCATCGTCACGCCGGACATCGAGGCGTACGAGCGATTCTTCTTCGAAAAGCTCTCGCTGGTACCGGGCATTCAGGAAGTGAACTCGACAGTGGCGCTGTCTGAGATCAAATCGACGACGAGCTTGCCGATTGGCCGATAGGGTGCCTCTTCCCGGCTGGAGCCGGTCCTACTGACACACCGCGTGCCTTTAGTGGGACCGGCTTTAGCCGGGAAGGCGTCGGTGGACACACCACAAAATCAAGGTGCGGCTACTGGCCTCTTCCCGGCTAAAGCCGGTCCTACCAAAACAGCGTCAGCCGGTCCTACTGCCAGCGCCTTACAACTTCAACAATGTCTTCCACGCCCGGCTTTGCAGCACGGTGATGGTTTGCTGGACGCGGGCATCGAGGATTTCGTCGGTGATGTCCAGATGCGCCAGTTGCTCTAGCTTGTTCAACTCGCCGTACAAGCGATCCAGCTCAGGCAGGTCGAGGGCCTGGCGGGCGTAATGCAGCCAGACCTGAAGGCGTTCGATGCGTGGCAGTTGCTCGGCCAGATCTTCCGGCTGCTGCTGGTAGCGCGGCAGGTTCAGCGCGGTGGCTTCATCACCCAGGAAACGCGGTACCCAGCTGCTGAGCATCGCGTGGCCCTGACGATTGCCACGGTTGTTGCGCTCCACCGTCCAGCTGTGCGCCATCAACCAGCGCGAGGTGGTCAGCGAGAACACGCCCCAACGAGTGTCCTGCAACTCTTCGATGAACTGCTCATGGGCGGCGGCGCGTACGTCGCCGTCTTCCTGGCCGGCGAGCACCAGCGTGCGCCAGTCTTCCAGCAAAGCGTCCAGCGCGGCGCGCAGGTCATGGGTCGTGGCGCGAGGAGCGGCCTGACCGAGGCTGCCGGCCAGGGCGCGCAATTCAGCGAGCACTTCGACCCATTCCTGCAACAGGCTCCAGTGACCGTTGAAACGGTACTGCTCGGCCAGACGCTGGCTGCTGCCGAGCAGGAACCAGGCGATGGCGCTGAACGCGTCGTCTACGGAGAGTTCGCCATGCAGCTCGGGTGACGGCAACTTGATCGAGTAGCTGCTGGCGTCAAACAGGCGATAGCCACGTTCGGCCTTGCTGATATCGCAGGGCATCAGCGGCAGCTTCTCGGCCAGCTCTGCGGCCAGTTCCAGCAGCGCGGCAGGGTCGCCTTCGCGCAGCTCAAGCTCCAGCTCGCAGATTTCTTCCTGCTGCTTGCCGGCGACGACCTTGCCCAGGTCCAGCGCCGCTTCGATCACCACCTTGGTCTTGCCACGGCCCCAGGCGATTTCCGCTTTCTCGCGGACGAAATCAGTGGTGAACACCGGCTTGATGGTTTTCTTGTCCAGATCTGCCAGTTGCTCGGGCCAGCATTCGCCGTCGAGCTTCTTCAGGTCCAGCTTGGCTTTGGGTACATCCCAGTTGTATTCGTTACGCTCGGACAGGCCCGCCACGCTCTGGCCGCGGGTCTTGAGGGTCTGAATGATTGCGTCGCCGTCGCGGCGCAGGCGCAGCGCAACCTTGGCATGGGCCAGCTCGCGCTCTGGGGTGTCGAAGTACTGATTGAACAGCTCCAACCGCTCCCAGCCGCTCTTGTTGCGCTTCTTCAGCAACGGGTGCTCGCGCAGGGCTATGAGGGTTTCGCGGCTGACGCGGAGTTTGATTTCGGTTTCTTTCTGCATGGCCGGAGAATCCAAACGCTCTATCGCTGATAACGGGGTCGCAGCCGGAATCGACACAGCTGCGTGGGCCGTGCAGTGTACAGGACATCAACCGTGACAGTTTATTGATGCGGGCCAATCAACCTATGATGGCTCGCGTGTCGCACCCCATTACCGGAGTCGCCTATGCCGTTGCCGTCCATGAAAGACCAGTTCGCCGCCCTGATCGCCGCGCCGTCTGTGAGCTGTACGCAGCCCGGGCTCGACCAGTCCAATCGCGCCGTCATTGATCTGCTGGCAGGTTGGCTGGGCGATCTGGGTTTTGCCTGCGACATCCAGCACGTGAGCCCTGGCAAATTCAATCTGCTGGCAACGTATGGCACAGGCCCCGGCGGGTTGGTGCTCGCGGGCCACAGCGATACGGTTCCTTACGACGATGCGTTGTGGAAGACCGATCCGCTGAAACTGACCGAAGTCGACGGCAATTGGGTAGGACTGGGCAGTTGCGACATGAAGGGCTTCTTCGCGTTGGCCATTGAGGCGCTTCAGCCGCTGCTCGATCAGCCGTTCAAACAGCCGCTGATCATCCTCGCGACCTGCGATGAAGAAAGCTCCATGGCTGGTGCCAAGGCATTGGCTGCGGCGGGCGGCGTGCTCGGCCGCGCGGCGGTTATTGGCGAGCCGACTCGCCTCAAGCCGGTCCGCCTGCACAAGGGCGTGATGATGGAGCGCATCGAGATTCTCGGCCGCAGCGGTCACTCCTCTGACCCGAGCCTGGGGCGTAGCGCCCTGGAAGCCATGTACGACGCCATTGGCGAACTGAAAGGCCTACGCCGACAGTGGCAGGAGCAATACCGCAATCCGCAGTTCAGCGTGCCTCAACCCACCCTGAACTTCGGTTGCATCCATGGCGGCGACAACCCGAACCGCATCTGCGGGCAATGCTCGCTGGAGTTCGACCTGCGCCCGCTGCCGGGGATGGACCCCGAGGTGCTGCGCGCCGCGATCCGGCAGAAACTGCAGCCCGTCGCCGAACTGCACCAAGTACAGATCGACTACGCGCCGCTGTTTTCGGAAGTGTCTCCCTTTGAAGAAAGGGCCGATGCGGAACTGGTGCGAATCGCGGAGCGTCTGACCGGTCATGCGGCCGAAGCAGTGGCATTTGGCACCGAAGCGCCTTATCTTCAGCGCCTTGGTTGTGAAACCATCGTGATGGGGCCCGGGGATATTGCCTGTGCGCACCAGCCCGGTGAGTATCTTGAAATGTCACGTTTGCAGCCTACAGTGCGTCTGTTACGTCAATTGATCGAACATTACTGCCTGGCTACGACTTGAGTGCCCTTGAATGCGCCCACGTGCTGGTTGAGTCAGGGCCTGTCTGAGAATTACCCGAAAAGGAGAGTACGCGTGTTGCGATGCCTGTTCCGACGATAACGCTCATGCCGTGTTGAGTGCTTCCACCCCTTCGTCCATCCACTACAGGCTCCTTTCGGATATGCCCGATTACGTCAATTGGCTCCGCCACGCGTCTCCCTACATCAATGCCCACCGGGATTGCACCTTCGTCGTCATGCTTCCGGGCGATGGCGTCGAGCACCCGAACTTCGGCAATATCGTCCACGACCTCGTGTTGCTGCACAGCCTCGGCGTTCGCCTCGTGCTGGTTTACGGCTCCCGCCCGCAGATCGAAAGCCGCTTGCAGGCCCGTGGCCTGACGCCGCATTTCCATCACGACATGCGCGTGACTGATTTCGCCACGCTCGAATGCGTGATCGACGCCGTCGGCGCCCTGCGAATTGCCATCGAGGCGCGTTTGTCGATGGACATGGCCGCCTCGCCGATGCAGGGCTCGCGGTTGCGCGTCACGGGCGGAAACTTCGTCACGGCGCGCCCGATCGGCGTCCTCGAGGGCGTCGATTTCCAGCACACCGGCGAAGTGCGCCGTATCGACCGCAAGGGTATTAGCCGGCTGCTCGACGAACGCTCCATCGTGTTGCTTTCACCGCTGGGTTACTCGCCCACCGGCGAGATCTTCAACCTGGCCTGCGAAGACGTCGCGACGCGCGCGGCCATTGATCTGGGGGCGGAAAAGCTGCTGCTGTTTGGCGCCGAATCAGGCTTGCTGGACGAGCAGGGCCGATTGGTCCGTGAGCTGCGTCCACAACAGGTCCCCGCGCACCTACAGCGCTTGGGCAGCAACTACCAGGCGGAGCTGCTGGATGCGGCGGCCCAGGCCTGTCGCGGAGGTGTGGCGCGCAGCCATATCGTCAGCTATGCCGAAGACGGCGCACTGCTCTCCGAGCTGTTCACCCGAGCCGGCGGCGGCACACTGGTGGCCCAGGAGCAGTTCGAGCTGGTGCGCGAAGCGTCGATCGGCGATGTCGGTGGGCTCATCGACCTCATCACGCCGTTGGAAGAGCAGGGCATCCTGGTGCGTCGGTCGCGGGAAGTGCTGGAGCGGGAAATCGAGCAGTTCAGCGTGGTTGAGCGCGAAGGCCTGATCATCGCCTGCGCGGCGCTGTACCCGATTGCCGATTCCGACGCGGGTGAGTTGGCATGTCTGGCAGTGAATCCCGAGTATCGCCACGGCGGGCGCGGCGACGAGCTGCTTGAACGCATCGAAGAACGCGCCCGGGCGCTGGGTCTGAAAACCCTGTTCGTCCTCACCACGCGTACGGCGCACTGGTTCCAGGAGCGCGGTTTCGAGGCCAGCAGCGTCGATCGCCTGCCCAGCGCACGTGCGTCACTGTACAACTACCAGCGTAATTCGAAGATTTTCGAGAAGGCGATCTAAGCGAAGCGCGTCAGGGCCTGAAGCCTGACGCGCATTTTCGGTTCGATACAACCCTTGTGGGAGCGAGCTTGCTCGCGAAGGGACAGGTCAGACGATACATCTCCCTCGCCTGAGACACCGCTTTCGCGAGTAAGGTGGAGCGCCACCCCGGTCGTCCCACCGTTTGCAACGGGTCTGGCGTCAGTTGCTGATCGCCAGAATGCTCGCCTGATACGCACCCACGAACGTGTCGAAATCCACTTTCTCTTCGGTCTGTTCCAGCTCCGCTTGCTGAGCCAGGGACTCACGCGCCTTGCTCTCAAAATGCGTTTGGTCCTCTGCGCTCAGTGGATTGCTGCGGAAATGATCAGCGTGAACCTGTGACTGGCGCAGCGAGAAAGCCGTGAAGCCTTCCTTGTGCTCGGTCATGGCCGCCAGCACTTGTGCCGAAGGCGTCAGAGAGGCGTCCGCCACTTTCGCGCGCTGAACCTCCAGCGATTTGACGTGCTGATCCGTGCCCTGGCTGGCATCGAGCAGTTCACAGATCGGCCTGATCGTGTCCAGCATCTCGTTGGCCCAGACTTTCAAGTCGATCGTCGTATCGTTGCGGTTCAGTTGCAGGCCGGGACGGCGACCTTCCTTGACCACGGTCAGGAAGTTCGTGCTGGCGTTGCCGCACTCGTTGCTCGCCAGCTGCGGGCTGTCGTGCAGCGCGCAATACAGAATGAACGCATCGATGAAGCGCGATTGCTCAAGGTCGATGCCCACCGGCAGGAACGGGTTGATGTCCAGGCAACGGACTTCCACGTACTGCACCCCGCGCGCGACGAGCGCCTGAATAGGGCGCTCGCCGGAATAGGTGACGCGTTTCGGGCGGATCGTCGAGTAGTACTCGTTCTCGATCTGCAGCACGTTGGTGTTCAGCTGAATCCACTCGCCATCTTTGTGCGTGCCGATTTCGACGTAAGGCGCGTAGGGCGTTGCCACCGCGCGGCGCAGGCTATCGGTGTACGTCAGCAGGTCGTTGTAGCAGGGCGTCAGGTCCGCCTGGGCGTTGCTTTGGTAACCCAGATCGCTCATCCGCAGGCTGGTCGCGTACGGCAGATACAGCGTTTCGGCGTCGAATTGCTCAAGCTGATGCGAGCGGCCGCGCAGGAAACTGGCATCCAGCGCCGGCGACGCGCCGAACAGGTACATCAGCAGCCAGCTGTAACGACGGAAGTTGCGAATCAGGCCGATGTAGCTCTCGGACTGGAAGTCGCGGTCATCGCCTTCGAATTTCGCGTCTTGCTTGAGCACGGGCCAGATGGCTTCGGGCAGCGAGAAGTTGTAGTGAATGCCGGCAATGCACTGCATGGTTTTGCCGTAACGCAAGGCAAGGCCCTGACGGTAGACGTACTTGAGCTTGCCGATGTTGGAGGTGCCGTAATAGGCGATCGGAATATCTGCTTCGGCCGGCAGCGGGCACGGCATCGAAGGGCTCCAGATGTATTCGCCGCCCAGTTTGCTGTACGCGAAGCGATGGATTTTATCCAGGCTTTCCAGCGTTTGAGCAGGGTCGGCCAGGGCGGGAGTGATGAACTCCAGCAGCGACTCGGAGTAATCGGTGGTGATTTGCTCGTTGGTCAGCGCCGCGCCGAGTGCTTCAGGGTGCGGGGTTTGTGCCAGACGGCCTTCGCCCGTAACGCGCAGGCATTCACGCTCGATGCCGTGCAAGCACTTCTCCAGAAGGGAGAGGTTGGAGTGCTCGCCAAGCAGAGTCAGGCGGCGGTTGAGAAGTTCGCTCAAGTTGGAATCCTTCACGCGTCAGTCGGCCCTATATGGGGGCGATATGGCGGTCTACAAGGGTGAAGAAAGGAACTGGCGTTTTCGCCTCGTCGATGGCCCTAACGCCGATGCCCGTCGCTGATCGTTCCTACAAGGAAATCAGATAATTTCGACACTGCTGAACAGTGCCGAAATTAACTCATAACGCTATCGGACAGCTAGACGATCGCAAACGTGCCCTGCGCTTTGGCAACCAGCTTGTCGTTCTGGCGAACGTCGGCTTCGACCACCAGGGTTCGGCGTCCGGCATGCAGCACGGTGCTGGTGCAGATGACTTCACCCTCGGCCACGGCACGCATGTAATTGATTTTGCATTCCACGGTGACACTTTGCTTGTCGAAGCCGTGGGTGCTGGAGCAGGCCAGCCCCATGGTGATGTCTACCAGACTGAACAGCGCGCCGCCGTGCATGACATTGCCGCGATTGCGCAGGTGCGGCTCCAGCGGCAAGGCCACGACGGCGACACCTTCATTCAACTGCACCACCCGGCAGCCGAGCGTCTTGAAGTAGGCGCTCTGAGTCAATTCATCAGGGATATCCATCAGCGCTTCTTCAATTGCTTGGCGTTGGCGAACAGCGACGCCATCGGATTGTTGCTCGGCGCCGGGGTGGGGGCTTCCTTACGGGGGGCATTGCTGTGCTGCTGGCGCGGCGCCGCACCAGGACGGGCACCGCGAGCGCCGTCGACTTTCTCGCCCGGCGTGTCGCTCATGCGCATCGACAGACCGACGCGCTTACGCGGAATGTCCACTTCCATCACCTTGACCTTCACCACATCGCCGGCTTTGACCGCTTCGCGAGGGTCCTTGACGAATTTCTCCGAAAGCGCAGAGATGTGCACCAAACCGTCCTGATGCACGCCGATATCAACGAACGCACCAAAGTTGGTAACGTTGGTGACTACGCCTTCGAGGATCATGCCCGGCTGAAGGTCCTTCAAGTCTTCAACGCCGTCCTGAAACTCAGCGGTCTTGAATCCCGGACGCGGATCGCGGCCCGGTTTTTCCAGTTCTTGAAGGATGTCGGTGACGGTCGGCAGGCCGAAGGTTTCGTCTGTGAATTTCTTCGGGTCGAGACGCTTCAGAAACCCTGCATCGCCGATCAGCGAGCGGATGTCGCGATCGGTCTGGGCGGCAATGCGCTGCACCAGGGGATACGCCTCAGGGTGAACGGCGGACGAGTCCAGCGGGTTGTCACCGTTCATGACGCGCAGAAAGCCTGCGGCCTGTTCGAAGGTTTTCTCGCCCAGACGCGGGACTTTCTTCAGCGCCGCACGGGTCTTGAACGCGCCATTCTGGTCGCGGTGGGCAACGATATTCTGCGCCAGCGTGGTGTTCAGGCCGGAAATCCGCGCCAGCAGGGCCACGGAGGCGGTGTTCACATCCACACCCACGGCGTTCACGCAGTCTTCCACCACCGCGTCGAGGCCGCGGGCGAGTTTGAGTTGTGAGACGTCATGCTGGTACTGGCCAACACCAATGGATTTCGGGTCGATTTTCACCAGTTCGGCAAGCGGGTCCTGCAAGCGGCGCGCGATGGACACCGCGCCACGGATCGAAACGTCGAGGTCCGGGAATTCCTTGGCAGCGAGTTCCGACGCCGAGTACACCGAAGCGCCGGCTTCAGAGACCATGACTTTGGTCATCTTCAGACCTGGATACTTTTTGATCAGATCGCCGGCCAGCTTGTCGGTTTCGCGGCTGGCGGTGCCGTTGCCGATGGCGATCAGGTCAACGGAATGCTTGGCGCACAGGGCTGCCAGCACGGCGATCGTCTGATCCCACTGGTTTTTTGGCACATGGGGGTAAACCGTGGCGTAGTCCAGCAGTTTGCCGGTGCTGTCGACCACGGCGACCTTGCAGCCGGTGCGCAGGCCCGGGTCGAGGCCCAGCGTTGCGCGGGGTCCCGCTGGGGCGGCCAACAACAGGTCGTGCAGGTTGTGAGCGAATACGTTGATCGCTTCGGTCTCGGCACCTTCGCGCAGCTCGCCGAGCAGGTCGGTTTCGAGGCTGGAGTACAGCTTGACCTTCCAGGTCCAGCGCACGACTTCGGCCAACCACTTGTCTGCAGGGCGGTTCTGGTTCTGCAGGCCGAAGCGCTCGCTGATCATCATTTCGCAGGGGTGCAGGGTGCCGGGCAATTCTTCCCCGACTTTCAGGGCCGAGCTCAGCACGCCCTCGTTGCGACCCCGAAAGATCGCCAGCGCGCGGTGGGACGGCATGCTCTTGAGCGGCTCGTCGTGTTCGAAGTAATCGCGGAATTTGGCGCCTTCTTCCTCTTTACCCGGGACCACCCGGGCACTGATCACGGCTTCGTGCTTGAGGAAGCTGCGCAGCTTCTCCAGCAGCGTCGCGTCTTCGGCAAAGCGCTCCATCAGAATGTATTTGGCGCCTTCGAGCACGGCCTTGACGTCGGCGAAGCCTTTCTCGGCATCGACGAATCGCGCGGCTTCGGCTTCGGGAGTAAGCGTCGGGTCGTTGAAGATCCCGTCGGCCAGCTCGCCCAGGCCGGCTTCCAGCGCGATCTGGCCTTTGGTGCGGCGCTTCTGCTTGTACGGCAGATACAAGTCTTCAAGGCGGGTCTTGGTGTCGGCGAGCTTGATGTCGCGCGCCAGTTCAGGGGTCAGCTTGCCTTGCTCTTCGATGCTGGCAAGGATGCTGATGCGGCGCTCGTCGAGTTCGCGCAGGTAGCGCAGGCGCTCTTCCAGATGACGCAGCTGCGTGTCATCGAGGCTGCCAGTGACTTCCTTGCGGTAACGAGCGATGAAAGGCACCGTTGAGCCTTCATCCAGTAGCGCGACGGCCGCTTCGACCTGTTGCGGGCGGACGCCGAGTTCCTCGGCGATGCGGCTGTTGATACTGTCCATAAAACCACCTGGCAAATGTGTGTGCATAAAATCAGCGGCTGGCGAACCGCCTTGAACGAGCGTTGCCTGACCTTGAGGGCGGCGCATTATACCCAGTGAGCCTTGAATAGGGGATTGCCCGGTCGATACGCCGGTTTCAGCCCGCGTAGCCGCCGTGAATCAGCCTTAAGTGACTCAACGAGAGCACCCATGTGGATTCAGGAAAAATCTGCTAACAATGCACACGGTGCGCATCACTGCAGCTACGCCATAATGCGCGCCGAGATCAAAGGAGCTTCCAATGAGCAGCACTGCACAAACGGCTGAAGGCGAGAAAATCCTCATCGTTGACGATGACCCGGGCTTGAGCAGCCTGCTAGAACGCTTTTTCAACAGCAAGGGCTACCGCGCCCGGGCTGTGCCCAACGTGGAGCAAATGGATCGGCTGCTGGCGCGCGAAGTGTTTCACCTCGTGGTGCTGGACCTGATGCTGCCGGGCGAAGACGGGCTGTCCGCCTGCCGCCGCCTGCGCGCCGCGAACAATCAAGTCCCTATCATCATGCTCACCGCCAAGGGCGACGAGCTCAGTCGCATCAAGGGCCTCGAGCTCGGCGCTGATGACTACCTCGCAAAACCTTTCAACCCTGACGAACTGATGGCCCGCGTTCGCGCTGTGCTGCGTCGTCAATCCGCACCCGTACCTGGCGCGCCTGCCACGGAAGACGAAACCGTCACCTTTGGCGACTACGCTCTGTCCCTCGCCACCCGCGAGCTCAAGCGTGGCGACGAAGTGCACATGCTCACGACCGGTGAATTCGCCGTGTTGAAGGCATTGGTCATGCACGCCCGTGAGCCGCTGACGCGAGACAAGCTGATGAACCTGGCTCGGGGCCGTGAGTGGGACGCTCTGGAGCGCTCCATCGATGTCCAGATCTCCCGTCTGCGCCGTCTGATTGAAGTGGACGCTGCCAAGCCGCGTTACATTCAGACGGTCTGGGGAGTGGGTTATGTTTTCGTGCCAGACGGTGCCAACAAGCAGTAACAGCAAGTTCGACGGTAACCTGCCGGGCCTGTCTCACGCCCGCCTACGTTAGCCAGTCACCTCGATGTTCGCGAAAGCGGCCATTGGCGTGACTGGTTTTTGCTGTGTCATGTGTTCCGCAAATTCGCGAGCCCGGCTCGCTTCCGCAAAGTGTGTAGCTGCTGTTATGAAGACACCGCTCTGGTTCCCGCAAAGCTTTTTCTCCCGCACCCTGTGGCTGGTGCTCATTGTCGTGCTGTTTTCGAAGGCGCTGACCCTCGTCTATCTGCTGATGAACGAGGATGTTCTGGTCGATCGTCAATACAGCCACGGCGTTGCACTCACTTTGCGGGCTTACTGGGCGGCCGATGAGAGTGACCGGCAGACCATCGCTGACGCCGCCGGACTGATCCGCGTGGTGGGCGGTGGTGTACCGGAAGGCGAGCAGCACTGGCCGTACTCCGAAATCTACCAACGGCAGATGCAGGATGAGCTGGGCGCGGACACCGAGGTGCGACTGCGTGTCCACGCGCCCCCCGCGCTATGGGTGAGGGCGCCGAGTCTTGGCGATGGCTGGCTGAAAGTGCCGCTGTACCCGCATCCGTTGCGCGGGCAGAAAATCTGGAGCGTGCTGGGCTGGTTCCTGGCGATCGGATTACTCTCGACGGCCTCGGCCTGGATCTTCGTCAGCCAGCTCAATCAGCCGCTCAAGCGCCTGGTGTTTGCGGCCCGCCAGTTGGGCCAGGGCCGCAGCGTGCGTTTGCCGGTGGGTGACACGCCCAGCGAGATAACCGAGGTCTACCGCGCGTTCAACCAGATGGCCGAAGACGTGGAGCAGGCCGGGCAGGAGCGCGAACTGATGCTGGCCGGGGTGTCTCACGATTTGCGGACGCCGCTGACCCGGCTGCGTCTGTCCCTTGAGCTGATGCCGACCAATAACGAGTTCATGGAAGGCATGGTTCGCGACATCGAAGACATGGACGCGATCCTCGATCAATTCCTGGCATTCATCCGGGACGGGCGTGATGAAGAGGTCGAAGAAGTCGATCTGGTCGAGCTGGTCCATGAAGTCGTCGCGCCGTACAACAACCCGGTGGAGCAAGTACGGCTGTGCCTGGAGTCCATTCCGCCTTTCCCGTTGCGACGGGTTTCCATGAAACGCTTACTCAACAACCTCATTGGCAATGCGATGCACCATGCCGGTGACGGGGTTGAAGTCGCGGCCTATGTTTCCGGCGACAGCGGCGCGCCCTACGTGGTGCTGAGTGTGCTGGACCGGGGCATGGGGATCGATCCGTCGGAGCTGGAAGGTATTTTCAATCCCTTCATCCGTGGTGACCGCGCCAGAAGCGGCAAGGGGACAGGGCTTGGCCTGGCGATCGTCAAGCGCATTGCCGCAATGCACGGCGGCAATGTCGAGCTGCGTAATCGTTCGGGAGGCGGGCTGGAGGCCAGAGTTCGGCTGCCGTTGGGGTTGCTGCTGCCGCGGGATGCCGATTGATTCGTTCGTGATTCTGCCTGGAGGCCGTGGGCGTGTGGCGCGCTCGCAACCAAAGCCTCCGTGCAAAAACAGGCTTGGGCGTTAGCCTTTGCCCTTGGTGCGGGTCATGTGCGGCCCGCCGTTTTTCTCGATGTACTCGATGATTATCCCCGCGACATCCTTCCCGGTGGTGGTTTCAATGCCTTCAAGACCTGGCGATGAGTTCACCTCCATCACCAGTGGCCCGTGGTTGGAACGCAGGATATCGACGCCCGCCACACTCAGGCCCATGACCTTGGCCGCGCGAATGGCTGTCATGCGCTCTTCCGGGGTGATCTTGATGAGGCTGGCGGTGCCGCCGCGATGCAGGTTGGAGCGGAACTCCCCCGGTTTCGCCTGGCGCTTCATCGACGCAATGACCTTGTCACCCACCACGAAGCAGCGGATATCGGCGCCACCGGCTTCTTTGATGTACTCCTGCACCATGATGTCCTGTTTCAGCCCCATGAAGGCCTCAATCACGGATTCGGCCGCGGTCGCGGTTTCGCACAGCACCACGCCAATACCTTGCGTCCCCTCGAGCACCTTGATTACCAGAGGCGCGCCGTTGACCATCTGGATCAGGTCAGGGATGTCATCCGGTGAGTGGGCGAAGCCGGTGACGGGCAAGCCAATGCCTCGACGTGACAACAGCTGCAGCGAGCGCAGCTTGTCGCGGGAGCGCGCGATGGCGACGGATTCGTTGAGCGGGAACACGCCCATCATTTCAAACTGACGCAGCACGGCGCAGCCGTAGAAGGTCACGGAGGCGCCGATGCGGGGTATCACCGCATCAAAGCCTTCCAGGGGTTTTCCTCGGTAGTGGATCTGCGGCTTATGACTGGCAATGTTCATATAGGCGCGCAGGGTATCGACCACCACGACCTCATGGCCGCGCTGGATTCCAGCTTCGACCAGACGACGAGTTGAATACAGACGCGGGTTTCGCGAAAGCACAGCGATCTTCATGCAGCACCTGTGGCAGAGAGATTTGAAGCCGGGAACACCGGCTTGTCCTGAATATATGTCACACCCGGATTGACCACCAACTGGCCGTCAATCAGGGCTTTGGAACCCAGCAGCAGCCGGTAGCGCATGGCCTTGCGGCAGGCCAGCGTGAATTCCACCGGCCAGACCCTGTCCCCCAGCGCCAGCGTCGTACGAATAACGTAGCGAACCTGGGCGTGGCCGTTGGAGCTTTTGATGGTTTTCATCGCCACCAGTTGAGCCTCACAGCGACGGTGACGCAGCTGCACCACCGTCCCCAGATGAGCGTTGAAGCGCACCCATTTCTCACCGTCCCGTTCGAACGGCTCTATTTCTGTCGCGTGCAGGCTGGAAGTGCTGGCACCGGTGTCGATTTTTGCGCGCAGCCCGGCGACGCCCAGATGGGGCAAAGCCACCCATTCGCGCAGGCCGATGACTGTCAGATGGTCAAATGTTTTCAAATCGGTTCCGTTCGTTTACACGTTCTGCCAGGCGCCGGCATCGATGTGCGCCAGCGCCTGGAATGCAGGCTTGGCGAACCAGTAGCCCTGCATGAGGTAAATTTTGCAGTCGGCGAGGAAGTCCCGTTCGCCCGCATCTTCGATGCCTTCGGCGATCACTGTAACGTTCAGGTCCGTACACATTGTGACAATGCCGCGCACGATGGCCTGCCGTGCAGGGTCCAGATGGACGTTGCGCACCAGGGCCATGTCGAGCTTGATCAGATCAGGCTGAAAGTCGGCGAGGAGGGTGAGTCCGGAGTGCCCGGCGCCAAAGTCGTCGATGGCGGTCTTGAAGCCGAACTGGCGGTACTCCCGAAGAATGTTGGTCAGGTGGCTGTTGCTGCAGATGTGCTCGGTTTCGACGGTCTCGAAGATCAACCGGTCCAGCGGAAAGTTGTGGGCGCGGGCCGCTTCAAGGGTGCTGCGAATGCACAGGTCGGGGCGATACACCGCGTTGGGCAGGAAGTTGATCGACAGGTATTCGTCCATTCCCAGCAGGGCGGCAGTTGAAATCGCGCGGGTTCGGCACAATTGATCGAAACGGTAACGGTTGGTGTCGTCGATCTGGTTCAGGACAGACAGGGCACCCTCGCCGTTGACGCCTCGTACCAACGCCTCGTGAGCGAATACCGAGCGGTCGCGGACGTCCACGATGGGCTGATAGGCGAATTCAAATTCGAAATCCAGTGCGGAGCTTTCTCTGCAGCCCTGGCACCCACCAGTCAATGACGTTGGGAAGTCTGTCACGTCGTTCTCCTGAAGCCGGCGCTTTAGTCTGGTGGGCAGTGTAAACGAGGGTAGCGGTTACTGCGTCCCCGGCGTGACGTAGTACGATTCTGACCATTACAAGATTGAGGAATTCAGATGACACAGAAGTCAGACGAGGACGACAAAGTCCGTCTGGACAAATGGCTTTGGGCGGCGCGTTTCTTCAAGACGCGTGCGCTGGCAAAAGCCGCCATTGAAAGCGGTAAGGTTCATTGCCGCGGCGAGCGTTGCAAGCCGGGAAAAGAGCCGCGGGTAGGGGACGAGTTCCAGATCAGAGCGGGTTTCGATGAGCGGACCGTGGTGGTCCAGGCGTTGTCGATTGTCCGCCGTGGCGCCCCTGAGGCTCAGTTGCTGTACAGCGAAACCCCGGAGAGCCTCGCCAAACGCGAGCAAGCCGCCGAGATGCGCAAGGCCGGAAGCCTGGGCGTTACCACTGACGGCAGGCCGACCAAAAAGCAGCGTCGGCAATTGTTTCATTTTCGTTCGGGTGACGACTGACGATCTCGCCGCTTTCCGGGATCGCGCATTGATCGACCCCGGACTGCTCTGTAGCAACAGGCAGCTTACAAATGAGAGCCCTGCTTCATGATGCTCAGGCATTTGAGCAGCGGCAGGCGGCCCATCACGTTGAAGACTGGTGCCGTCAGTCGAAACAGAACCCCGGTAGCGGTGGCCACGAACGGGGTGTAGCAGCTCCAGCCCAGCGCGAGCAATGCGATCATTACACCGCCAATGTAGTCGTCCTGACCCCAATGGGCCCCGGCGACCAGGCGCGGCATCATGAACAGAAACGCCAGGGCCCAGATGACCACGCGCTGGCCGACTGTGCGGCTGTAGACGCTCATGAACATCGCCCAGATCAGCAGCACCGAAGCGTGGTCGCCCGGGAAGCTCTGGCTGGAACGATCCTTGAGCTGCCACTTGTCCTCCAGCTCCGGGAATATGTCGCTGAGCTTGATGGCATCGGGGATCATCACTGACGCGCTGTCATGTTGCAGCGCGCTGTGGTCGATGATTTTGGAAAACACCGTGCGGATGATCAGCAGCAGGATCAGCGTGAGCACAAAGCCGATCAGCGCGGCACGCGTTTGCAAGGATTTGAACACCCAGTCGCCCTTTATGAGCAGCGTGAGCAGAATCAGGCCGACGACGATGTCGAAGGGTCGCATGCTGGCAATCGTCCAGACCCACAGCCACGCCTTGTTTTGCTCAAGCGGGCGGTTCAGCAAGTGAAACAGGCCTTCGTCGAAGTGCGTGAAAGCCGCGTGTCCCGTGGGCCACACCCACAGCAGTAGCAGGCCCAGCGCCACCAGATTACACAGCAGGAATTTTTTGGCGTTCCACTTGGGTTGGAACAATGCGGGATAGTCCATAAAATGCCCCCATCGGCATGGCAGTGCACCAAGCGGTGCGAAACCGCGCTTTATAAGCGCTTGTCATCATTTTGTCATCCATTCAGATACCTTCTCCTATGTCAGACTTTGCGGATACCGATTACACCCAGCGTTTCATCTTTGACGAGAGCGACGTGCGCGGCGAGCTCGTGGCCCTTGAGCGCAGCTACGCCGAGGTCCTTGCCAAGCACCCGTATCCCGAGCCAGTGGCTCAGTTGCTCGGCGAAATGCTCGCCGCCGCCGCGCTGCTGGTGGGCACCCTTAAGTTCGACGGCCTGCTGGTTCTGCAGGCGCGGTCCCTTGGACCGGTGTCGTTGCTGATGGTCGAGTGCTCCAGCGAGCGTGAACTGCGCGGGATTGCGCGTTACGACGAGGCCTTGGTGAAGCCGGACGCCACGCTGCTCGACCTGATGCCCGATGGCGACCTGACCATGACCATCGATCCGCGTCAGGGCAAACGCTATCAGGGCATCGTGGGCCTGGACGGCGTCGACCTGTCGGCCTGCCTGTCCGAATACTTTGTGATGTCGGAGCAATTGCCGACGCGTTTCTGGATCAAGGCCGACGGCAAACGCGCACGTGGGCTGCTGCTGCAACAACTGCCGGCTGAGAAGCTGAAAGATCAGGATGAGCGTGAAGCCAGCTGGCAGCATGTCAATGTGCTGGTTGACACCCTGACCGCCGAAGAACTGCTCAGCCTGACCAACGAAACCGTGTTGAAACGCCTGTTCCACGAAGACGTCGTGCGGATGTTCGACGTCCAGCCACTGGTGTTCCGTTGCAGCTGCTCGCGCGAACGTTCTGGCAATGCGTTGGTCAGTCTTGGTCTGGAAGATGCACAGCAGTTGGTGATCGAGCATCACGGTGCGGTGGAGATCGACTGTCAGTTCTGCAATCAGCGCTATCTGTTCGATGCAACGGATGTAGCGCAGCTGTTTGCAGGGGGCGGGGTAGATACCCCTTCCGATACCCGCCATTAATGTAGTGCGGGTCCTGCGCTGAAAGCTTTCCGCCCGGCCCGCTTGACTCTTCTTCATGTAGTTCTGACAGGAGGGCCCTACCTTTTTTGGGCTTTTCTGGCATAATCCGGCCACTTTTTAGCTGTAGTAGTGTTGGTTTTTCTACTACAAAACGTTTGGAGCACTCGGCCATCGAGCCGACGGGGAATCTCATGACGCAAGCCAATAACGCCGTTCACACCGATCTCAGTGTCGACGATCTGGTTAAAGAAGCCCTCAAACGCGAAGAAGGCGTGCTGTCCGATACTGGCGCACTCGTCGTGGAAACAGGCCACCGCACAGGCCGCTCGCCTGTCGACCGCTTCATCGTAGACGAACCCTCCACCCAGGCTGCGATCGCCTGGGGTCCGATCAACCGCAAGTTCCCGGCCGACAAGTTCGATGCCCTGTGGGCGCGTGTCGAGGCGTTCAACAACGCTCAGGAACACTTCGTTTCCCACGTGCACGTAGGCGCCGCCGAAGATCACTACCTTGCGGTCAAGATGACCACGCAGACAGCCTGGCAGAACCTGTTCGGTCGCTGCCTGTTCATCAATCCGGCCCAGTACAACCCGGCCGGCCGTGAAGAATGGCAAGTGCTCAACGTGGCTAACTTCGAGTGCGTGCCTGAGCGTGATGGCACCAACTCCGACGGTTGCGTCATCATTAACTTCGCCCAGAAGAAGGTCCTCATTGCCGGTATGCGTTACGCCGGTGAAATGAAGAAAGCCATGTTCTCGGTGCAGAACTTCCTGCTGCCGGCTTCCGACGTGCTGCCAATGCACTGCGCGGCCAACATGGGTGAAGACGGCGACGTGACGCTGTTCTTCGGTCTGTCCGGCACCGGTAAAACCACGCTGTCTGCCGACGAGACCCGTTACCTGATCGGTGACGACGAACACGGCTGGGGTGAAGGGGTTGTCTTCAACATCGAAGGCGGTTGCTATGCCAAGTGCATCGACCTCTCCGAGAAGAACGAGCCGGTTATCTGGAAGGCCATCAAGCACGGCGCCGTGCTGGAAAACGTGGTGCTGGACGCAGCCGGTCATGCCGACTACGCCGACGGCAGCCTGACTCAGAACAGCCGCGCCGCTTACCCGCTCGAGCACGTTGAAAAGCGTTCCGAGAAGAACCTGGGCGGCGAGCCAAACGCGGTGATCTTCCTGACCTGCGACCTGACGGGCGTGCTGCCACCGGTGTCGATCCTCAGCGAAGAACAAGCGGCCTACCACTTCCTGTCGGGTTACACCGCACTGGTCGGTTCCACTGAAATGGGGTCGGGCGCCGGCATCAAGTCGACGTTCTCTACCTGCTTCGGCGCACCGTTCTTCCCGCGTCCGGCGGGCGAATACGCAGAGCTGCTGATCAAGCGCATCCGCGGTTTCGGCTCCAAGGTCTACCTGGTCAACACCGGCTGGACCGGCGGCGGCTACGGTGTCGGCAAACGCTTCAACATTCCGACTACCCGCGGCGTTATCGCGGCCATTCAGAGCGGCGCGTTGATCGGTGCAGAAACCGAGCACCTCGACACCGTCAACCTGGACGTCCCGACCTCCGTGCCAGGCGTCGAAACCGGACTGCTCAACCCGCGCAACACCTGGGCTGACAAAGCGGCGTACGACGAAGCCGCCAAAGCACTGGCCGGCCTGTTCATCGAGAACTTCAAGAAGTTCGAAGTGAGCGACGCGATCAAGGCAGCGGGCCCGAAGCTGTAAGATCGGTACCTGCTAAAAAGAAACCGCCCTTCGGGGCGGTTTTTTTTATACCTGCGCGATAGCTAGCCGTCAGCCTTCGTCGTCACCGGAAAGTCCTGGGTGATGTCGAAGCTGCCCTTCGCCACAACGCTCTTCGCATTACACAGCTTGGCATCGAACCCCGGGTGGCGTTCGCCGTGCTGGGCCGCGTACGCAGCGGCTTCCCGAGTACATTCGTCGGTGGGCTGTTCAGGGGAAAGCGCCGCGTTGAACTGGAACGTGCCGATCAACCGATAGCGGTCGAGCAGTTTGTTGGGGGAGGTGAGTTTCTCGATTTTGCTGAAGACGAGCTGGACGTTGCTGTTGCCCCCACCCTTGTCCGTGTCGAAATACTGATAGTACGAACCGGTGTCGTAGGACGCGCTGTTTTCATCGTGGGCGACTTCGACGCGGCCACCCTGAAACATGATCGCCTTCTTCTCTTGATCGGGGTTGTCGAAAGAGAACCCGAGGATGGGACCGATGCTCACCTCATTGCGGTCGCCTTCGGCTTCCTGATCCGCGCTGAGTGTCAGCCAGTTGGAGCCGGGCAGTTTGCCGGGCAGGAAGCCAACGGCTACTTGATCGCCTTTTGCCTCGTAGTGCAGGTTGAGCGCGCCACTGACGTCGACAATCATGCTCTTCTGAAGGGGCGGGGCACTTGCGGTCGCCGTCCCGGCTGTCTTGGCTTCATCGCCGCAGCCCGAAAGAAGAGCGGCGGTGACTGCGAGTAACAGCGGTAGCAGGCGTGTATGGGTTCGCGGGGCTGCTTGAGGCATGTTGTTCCGTCCGTAATCGCTGCGGTTGTCTCTGACTCTAGCCTCCTATGACCGCAGAATGCGCCGGCGGGTCAATGAGGCGATGACAAAAAACGGAACGAAGAAACCGCCCTCAGTGGGCGCGGTTTCTTCGGGAATTCTTTTTCGCCAGCGCAGCGCTCAGCCAGGAGGGCGTTGGCGTTGATCCGTGCAGTCAGAAACCTGAACGGCGGGATGCTTCACGGGCGTGGATCGAACCTCAAGAGATATCTTTGTACGCGCTGGCTCCTTTTGCGAGGTTCGCCGCCAACCCTTCCGCAGGTTTAAACGGCGTTCCCGCTACCATGCTGAAACCGATTCCCTTGTCGGCATAACTGACATACCGCTCTGTTTTGTGGTCTTCAACCAAAACAGTGTATGAGTGGCTTCGCATCTTGATGAACTTGGCTTCATGCATAACGATACTTTGGTGCAGTTTGCCAATGTCGATGGCCGACAAGTTGAGTTTTCTTTGTAACTTCGTTCCCCATCGGGTCAGACACACTTCGGCGTAATGCCGCACCAGCTTGCCAGGCTCTGTCAGGTCACCTGGCCCACTCGCTCCCGAGAGCGACGCGTTACCCACCAGCGTCGCGTGACGTCCGGCCATGGGATAGATGCTGACTTTGGTCTTGGGAGCTGTTTTAGGAATGATGCAGGAAAATCCTTTAGAGCGTTCGTCGCGGGCATAGAACGCCACATATTCTTTGACGTTGCTGCCTAGAGAAACTTTTTCGAGCTGGTAATTCAAGGGGCCGGGCACCGGGTCCACCGCAAATATGTTGACCGGTATATGACGCGTGGCCGGATTAGCCAGCAGCGCATTGGCGAGCATGTGACAACTGACGCCGCCACGACTCCAGCCCACCAGATTGATTTGCTTTGGGATCAAGCCGCCTTTTCTCAGGTTCTTGATCAGCTGTTGCTGGAGTTCCTGCGGGCTGATGCGATTGCCGTAGTCGTACTGCCGCCAGAACCACGAGCCGTGCGCCTGGGCGTCGGGAATAGGCACATCGGCTCGCTTGAGGCGCTGGTAATCGGCTTCCGACAGCTTGGTTCTTTGCCAGTCAAATTTGCCCTGAATGATGTTGACGGCATGCTGCACATTCTCGTGCCAGCCTTTGCCGAAAGCGGGGCCAGTCCACCCGAATGCTTTGGGTTCGGTGAACAGCTCATCGGCCTGCATATTGCCGCTACCCGGACCGTCAATGACGATCCACTCGGCGAACTCGTGACCGTCAATGTTATTGGCCAGCGTCGCAACCAGCTCACCGTTCCAGTAGTTCTTGTGCAGGTGGTCGTATTTAGTCGAGCCCGTGCCGCAAAAGAAAATTGTAAATGTTGTCATGTTTATAACCTCGTTGGTGGATAGGAATCACGAGGTTAGAAGACTGATTGTGGACGCGTCCGCTGTTGTTGTTACTTCATGTTCAGTGGAGCGCTAATGACTGTCTGGTGACGTGAATTGTTTTTCCATCACGCTGAGTAATCCCGGGCCGCAGTGCAGTACTGCTCTTGCGCCAGTTTGTTCTTGTCGCTCTTATCTTTGGCGACGCGTTTGCTCCAATCGCTGCACATGTCTTTGAAGTAGGGTACGGCGGCGCGACGGCATTCACGGTGTTCGACACTGTCGGCCAGGAAGTTCATGCAGACACTGCTGGTTTCAATATGGTTGTTGGAAATGCGATAGCGGGCTTCATAGCGATTTCGCCCGTCTATTTCACGGATGAACACACCTGCTACTTCATAGCGCCGCGCGGGCTCGGTTTTGGGTTTGGCGGCGGCGGCCTTGTAGGTCGCCATGTAACGATCTGAAACCATGCCTTGGGGTCGAGTGGCTTGGGAGTCGTTGGCCTGAGCTTCACCGAAGCGGCAATTGATGACATCCCGGTCGATCACGTTGCCGTCTTTCAGGCAGGCGTCGAGCGGCCGCGCCGTGGCGGGTTGGGAGACTTCAACTTTGGGGGCGATATAAACCACTTGTTCGACGTTGCGCACCTGAGCGACGGGCTCTGGGTCAGTCTCACTGACCACCTCTGCGATGGGCGGCGCAGGAATGACCGTTGCTGCAGGCTTGGGCGTGCGAAACATTTGCGTGATCAGAAAGATAATCGCGATCAGCAGCGCGAGGCAGATCAGAACGCTACTCAGCGGCCAGTTGCCGTTGCCGGATGCGGCAGCTCGCCGGGCAGGATGCGAGCCGAGCACAACGTCGAATTGGCCGGGGGCCAGCCGTTGCATGGTAAGCCCGTCATCCTCGGGCTGTGGCGTGGATTGCATTGCCTCTCCTTGGCGAATCGTGTGTTGTCGACCGGTTTGCAGTCAATCGGGGTGGCTGACGTACAGCGCTTGAATACGCGTCGCGCGAGATTAATCCTCGGCATGACGTTTTGCCAGCATGGCGCGCGGTATTTGTCCGCGCTGTATCCTGTCCGATATTTCTGTAATGGTTTAGGTGTATTGCGCCCGGACCCACCGCGCTATGGTTCACGCCCTTGCGACGGTCAAAGGAGTGGCAGCACATGCATCAAACCCTTGAGCAGGTTTTCGGTTATCGGCAGTTTCGCGCCGGACAAGAGGCCGCCATCAGTGCCGTTTTGGCAGGGCGCTCCGCCGCAGCGATCTTTCCCACGGGGTCCGGTAAATCCCTCTGCTATCAGCTGCCGGCATTGCTGCTGCCGCATTTGACGCTGGTGGTATCACCGCTGTTGGCGCTGATTCAGGACCAACTGGCTTTCCTTCAGCGACACGGCATTGCGGCGGCGAGCATCGACTCCGCGCAAAGTCGTGATGACGTCGCCGACGTCATGGCCAGGGCGCGCTCCGGCGAGTTGAAAATCCTGATGATCTCCGTCGAGCGCCTGAAGAACGAGCGCTTCCGGCATTTCATCACTCAGGTGCCGATTTCGCTGCTTGTAGTGGACGAGGCCCACTGCATTTCCGAGTGGGGCCACAACTTCCGGCCCGACTACCTCAAACTCCCTGACTACCAGCGCGAGTTCAATATCCCCCAGGCGCTGCTCCTGACAGCGACAGCGACACCCCAAGTCATCAGTGACATGCAGAGCAAGTTCGGCATCGCGCTGGACGACGTTGTGACGACGGGCTTCTACCGGCCCAACCTCACGCTGCGGGTCGAGCCGGTTGCAGGCCGGGACAAGCGCCGGCGTCTGGTGGAGTGGCTTGGCGAACGGGCCGGTCAGCCGAGCATTGTCTACGTTACGCTGCAGAAGACCGCCGAGTTCGTGGCGGCTCACCTGTCGCAGAACGGCATCCCGGCGTACGCCTACCATGCAGGCCTCCCTCACGATAAGCGCGAGTCGATCCAGCGGCAGTTCATGGACGGGCGTCTGAACTGCATCGTCGCCACCATCGCTTTCGGGATGGGCATCGACAAGAGTGACATCCGCAACGTCGTGCATTTCGATTTGCCCAAATCCATCGAGAACTACAGCCAGGAGATCGGTCGTGCGGGCCGGGACGGGGCGACGTCGGAGTGTCTGGTGCTGGCCAATCGCGACAGCCTGAACGTGCTGGAGAACTTCGTGTACGGCGACACACCGGAGCAGGAAGGCATCCGGTTGGTGCTGGAAGATCTGCAAGGCGCGCGTAACGACAGTCAGTGGGAGTTTCTGCTGGCGCCCTTGTCGGACCTCAGCAATATCCGTCAACTGCCGCTCAAAACGCTGTTGGTGCAACTGGAGCTGCGCGGGATCATTGCGCCGCGTTATTCGTACTTCGCGGAATACCGCTTCAAATACCTGATCGAACCGCAGGTGCTGGTGCAGCGCTTTCAAGGCGAACGACGTGAATTCGTGCAGGCGCTGACCGAGACGTCAAGCCGGGCGCGGACATGGGCAACCGTCAACTTCGACGCCATGTACCAGCAGTATCAGGCCGAGCGCGGGCGCGTGGTGACGGCGCTTGATTTCTTTCAGGAGAAGGGCTGGATCGAACTCGAAAGCAAGCAGATGACCGAGGTCTACAGCCTGATCGCCGCCGACTTCGACGCCCAGGCCCTGAGCGAAGAGTTGCATGACTACTTCGTCCACCACGAAAAGACCGAAGTCGCGCGCATCCACGCCATGCTCGAGCTGTTTGCCAGCCAGCAGTGCCTCAGTCATCGTCTGGCTCAATACTTTGGCGACGACCGTGCGCCCGCGCATTGCGGCCACTGCTCGGTGTGTGAGGGGCATGTCGCCGTGCTCCCCGAGCCGCCAGCCTTGACGCCGTTGAGCGAGAAGGACTTCGCGGAGCTATGCAGCGAGTTCGTCGGCAAGCACCTCGAGGCCCGAGGGCATGAGCCGGGCGCGGAGTGCCTGACGCGGTTTCTGTGCGGGATCAGCGTGCCGATGTTTACCCGGCTCAAGGCCCGGAACATCGGCGGTTTCGCGGCGCTGGAGGCTTACCCGTATGCGGACGTGCGGGAATGGATTCAGCGCCAGATTCAATAGCGGTCACGGATTTCATCAACCAGGAAGCACAGCAGACAAACCGGAGGGAACCCCATGAACGACACCCCGCAGCGCGCCGATTATCGCCACTTCCAGCCGATCGTGACGCGCTGGCATGACAACGATGTGTACGGTCACATCAACAACGTCACGTACTACAGCTTCTTTGACAGCGCGGTGAATACCTACCTGATCGAACAGGGCGGACTGGATATCCACGACGGTGAAGCGGTGGGATTTGTGGTGAGTTCGTCGTGCGATTACTTTGCGTCGATTGCCTATCCGGAGCTGATCGAGGTCGGGCTACGGGTTGGCAAGCTGGGCAACAGCTCGGTGCAATATGAGCTGGCGGTCTTCAAGGCGGGGGAAGACGAGGCGCGGGCGGCAGGACGCTTCGTGCATGTATTCGTGGATCGGGCATCCAATCAGCCGGTGCCGATCCCTGCGGCGTTGCGGCAGGCGCTTGAGCGTTTGGTGGTCTGAAAATGATACCGGCCGCTTTATGGGCGGCCGGTATTCATCGGGTCAGGTGCGCGAGTCGGGCTCGACGGCATCAGTCACGATGGTGTTTGCGATGACCATGCGCGTGACCGCGACCGTGTTTGTAGTCGCGGCGATCGCCACGGTAGCCACGGCCTCGGTCATCGCCACGGCGGCTCTCGTCGCCCATGTAGTTGCCGAGTGCGCCGCCCGCGCCGCCGCCTGCTGCTGCGCCAATCAGACTGCCGGTGCTGCCACCGACGCTGCGACCGACTACGTTGCCGCCAGCAGCACCCAGGCCGCCGCCGATGGCGGCTTCGGTACGGTTCCGGCGGTTTGCGCCCACTGCGCCACCAGCCGCGCCGCCAAGGCCGGCTCCGATTGCCGAACCTGTGCTGCCGCCGACCTGTTGGCCGACGACGGAGCCGAGTACCCCACCCAATGCGCCGCCCACGCCGGCCGTCACGTTATCGCCTGCTGAGGCAAAACCGCTGACCAGTGAGAACGATAACAACAGAATCGAGGAATACTTCATGTATGGATGCTCATAGGGATGACGCCGCGATCCTGCGATCATGAAGAAAATGTCACAATCTAAATCCGACGAATAACACGACCTGTATACAAAACGCTAACTTATTGTTTTGGCTTGGGAACCGAAGTCGTATTGGTGAGTCATACGCTACTTGATAAAGGCCCGAATCTCGCGATTCGGGCCTTTTTTTGTGGCGCTATATCCTGCTATCGCCGCAAGGAACCTGTGGGAGTGAGCTTGCTCACGAAGGGGCCGGGACCTTCAGCCTTTTTCTCCGGAGGCTGAAAGCAGGTCTTCGCGGGCAAGCGTGCTCCTACAAGGTTCTTCAGCTCAGGATCAAATAATCCGCGCTGTCTCCACATGCCGTTCCAGCTTGATCGCCACGAACTTGGACGTCGGCGTGCTGCTGCCGTCGCCCACGCTTTCCAGCGGTACCAGCGGGTTCACTTCCGGGTAATACGCCGCGGCCTGGCCGGCCGGAATGTCGAACGGCAGCAGGGTGAAGCCCTTCACGCGACGTTCGATGGCATCGCCCCAGATCGACACGATGTCGACTCTCTGACCGGGTACGAAGCCCAGACGAATGATGTCGGCCTCGTTCACGAACATCACGTCACGCTGACCTTTCACGCCGCGGTAACGGTCGTCCAGGCCATAGATGGTGGTGTTGTACTGATCGTGAGAACGCATCGATTGCATGATCAGGTCCGGCACGATGCCTGTCCCACGAATGCTTTCATGCACAAGGTCGCTCGGCAATACGTTCGCCTTGAAGTTGGCCCGCGCACTCGGCGTGTTCCAGCGACGGGAGCCTGCGGCGTTGCCCAGGTAGAAGCCGCCCGGGTTTTTGATCTTCTCGTTGAAGTTCTGGAATGACGGAATGGTGTCGGCGATCAGGTCGCGAATGCGGCTGTAGTCCGCCACCAGCCACAGCCAGTCCACCGGCTGCTTGCCCAGTGTTGCGTTGGCAATGCCCGCCAGGATCGCAGGCTCGGAACGCATCTGCGGCGACAGCGGCTTCAGCTGACCGTTGGACGCGTGGACCATGCTGAACGAATCTTCAACCGTTACCGCTTGCGGGCCTTCGGCCTGGATGTCGATGTCGGTACGGCCGAAGCACGGCAGAATCAGCGCTTCCTTGCCGTGGGCCAGGTGGCTGCGGTTGAGCTTGGTGCTGATCTGGACGGTCAGGTCGCAGTTGCTCAGGGCTTCGAAAGTGCGCGGGCTGTCCGGGGTG
The DNA here is from genome assembly GCF_046540435.1 of Pseudomonas sp. W5-01. Taxonomy (NCBI): domain Bacteria; kingdom Pseudomonadati; phylum Pseudomonadota; class Gammaproteobacteria; order Pseudomonadales; family Pseudomonadaceae; genus Pseudomonas; species Pseudomonas sp. W5-01. The sequence goes on along the minus strand of NZ_JAXCIP010000005.1, from coordinate 134,791 downwards.
GCTTGAGCGAAGTTGCCGCCCAGACCGATAAAGACTTTTGCGCGGCCTTCCAGCATCGCGTGAATCGCTTCGACGACGTTATGGCCGTTTTCACGCGGCACCTTGAACTGGAAACGTTTCTCCAGCGCATCAAGGAAAAACGCCGGCGGACGTTCGTTGATGCCCATCGTGCGGTCGCCCTGCACGTTACTGTGACCGCGCACCGGGCACAGGCCTGCGCCTGGCCGACCGATGTTGCCGCGCAGCAGCATCAGGTTGGAGACTTCCTGGATGGTCGGCACCGAATGGCGATGCTGAGTGATGCCCATCGCCCAGCACATGATCACGTTCTTGCCTTTGGCGTACATCCGCGCGGCGAGTTCGATGTCGGTCAATGGCAGACCCGATTGCTCGACGATGAATTCCCACGAGGTGTCGTCAATGGCAGCGAGGTATTCCAGTACGCCATTGGTGTGTTCGTTGAGGAAGGTGTGATCGAACACCGATGGCTCGTTGTTCGCCTGGGCTTCGCGTTCCCACTGCAGCAGGAACTTGGCCATGCCGCGCAGCAGGGCCATGTCGCCGCCCAGTGCCGGACGGAAATACGCCGTGTTGGTCGGCTCGGAGCCGTTGCTGAGCATTTCCAGCGGGTGCTGAGGGTGCTGGAAACGTTCCAGACCGCGCTCTTTCAGCGGGTTGACGCACACCACTTGCGCGCCGCGTTTGACCGCTTCACGCAGCGGTTCCAGCATGCGCGGGTGGTTGGTGCCCGGGTTCTGACCGAGGACGAAAATCGCGTCCGCGTGCTCGAAGTCATCAAACGTTACGGTGCCTTTGCCGACGCCCACGCTTTGCGACAAAGCAACGCCGCTCGCTTCATGGCACATGTTCGAGCAGTCGGGGAAGTTGTTGGTGCCGAAGGCACGCACGAACAGCTGATACAGATACGCCGCTTCATTGCTGGCACGGCCCGAGGTGTAGAACTCGGCCATGTTCGGGTTCGGCAGATTGTTCAGGTGCTTGGCAATCAGCGCAAAGGCGTCGTCCCAGGCAATCGGCTTGTAGCGATCGGTCTGGGCGTCGTAGACCATTGGCTCGGTCAGACGGCCCTGATATTCCAGCCAGTAATCACTTTGCTCAAGCAGCGAGCTGACGCTGTAGCGGGCGAAGAAGGACGCATCGACGCGGCGCTTGGTCGCTTCCCAGTTCACTGCCTTGGCGCCGTTCTCGCAGAACTTGACCATGCCGCTTTCCGGCGAATCACCCCACGCGCAACCCGGGCAGTCGAAGCCGCCGTTCTGGTTAGTCTTGAGCATCGTGCGGATGTTCTTCAGGGCGTTGTCGCTGGTCAGCCAGAAGTGGGCGACGCTGATCAATGCGCCCCATCCGCCGGCCGGGCCTTTGTAGGGCTTGTAGCGGGGGGTCGATACCTTGTCGGCTTCTTTATGCATGCTCACGCTTGATTCTCCAACGCAGGACTGTAAACCCGCGGCGCACTGTGTTTAGGCAGATGAATGAGGTTGAGGTTGTGGCGTCGGGCCCATTGCAGCGCCAGGCCGGTGGGCGATGACAGGCTGACGAGGGTCTGAATGCCGGCACGTAATACTTTTTGAATGAGCTCCAGACTGCAGCGGCTGGTGACGATGGCCAGACCGCCCGTGGTCGGGATGTCCTGACGAATCAGCGCGCCGATCAGCTTGTCCAGAGCGTTATGTCGGCCGATGTCTTCACGACCTAAAAGAATTTCGCCTCGAGCGTCCATAAACATCGCCGCATGGACCGCGCCGCAGTGTTCGCCCAACGGCTGAAATTGGCCCATACGCTCGCGCAGACCTTTCAGCCATTCGGCGGGGGGAAGGGGCGCGCCGGGCAGCACGTTGAGCTCGGGCAATGCCTGCTCGACGGCTTCGACGCCACAGAGGCCGCAACCGCTTGTGCCGGCCAGTTGCCGACGTTGGGTCTTGAGGTTCCAGAAGGCGCGGCTGGCGATTTCGACGTCTGCGGTCTGCGCAGAGCCGCAGCCACCGAGCTTGATGTCGTAGATCTCATCCGGTGATTCGATGAGGCCGCTGCCCACGCTGAAGCCGACGATGAAATCTTCCAGGTCAGTGGGCGTGACCAGCATGACCGCCTGGCTGATGCCGTTATAGGCAATCGCCAACGCGACTTCCTCGGCAAGCACATTGGGCTCGCTGACATCGTGTTCGAGGTTCGTATAGCTGTAGGACTGGCTTGCGGCGGGCGCGGGCAATTGTTGTGCGGGCGCCGTGATATCCATGTGCTTGGCGTGCATCGGGGGTGACCGGCAGATTGATTAGGCTTAAGCCTAGGCCTCCGGTCGGATTACGTCTAATCGCTAGTACTGATGCACCGATAGATGATGTCGATCAAGACGCCTCCATCATCGTGTGGTAAAGCGCCAGGCAGGCTTCAGCCAGTGCCGACCGCGGTGCCGAGCGACGCATGATCAAGCCGAGACGGGCAAGGGTCTGTGCCTCTTCAATCGGCTGCAGCCGAAGGTGCTCGGTCAGTGATTCAAGGCCGCCGTCCAGCGGCATGATCGCGCAGCAGAACCCGCCATGCACCGCTTGCAGCAGCTGATGGACCGCATCGGTCTGGATGATCGGCTGCGGATGAAGGCCGCGACTGTGAAAGTTGTGATCGATGGATTGCCGAAAATGCATGCCACTGGTGAGCAGCCCAAGGGGCAGTTCGGTCAGGCTTTCCCAGCTCGATGTCGCTTCGGCAAAACTGAAATAACGCTGGTCGTACATCACCCCCATGCGGGTTTCGGCCAGTTCCAATGAGTCGAAGCGCTCGGAGTCGAGTCGGTCGAGGTACGAAACCCCGAGGTCCAGGCGGTTGCTGGCGAGTTGATCGAGGATCTGCTCGGAGCTCAGCGATGAAAGCTCAAAGCGCATGCTCGGGTGCAGAGAATGCAGACGTTGCAGCAAGGGCAATGGATCGAAATTCGACAGCGGCACCACGCCCAGCCGTAATGTGCCCACCAGATTCCCGCGACAGGCGGCCGCTTCAGCCTGCAAACCGTCGTAGGCCGCCAGCACCGTGCGCGCCCATGCCAGGACGCGTTCGCCCGGGGCGGTGAATCCTTCGAAACGTTGGCCACGATTGACCAGCGGCAGGTCCAGCTCTTCTTCGAGGCTGCGCAGACGCATCGACAGTGTCGGTTGCGTGATATGGCAACGCGCAGCCGCTTGCCCGAAGTGACGGGTTTCGTCGAGGGCGATCAGAAATTTCAGCTGTTTAATGTCCATCTTCATTCCTTGAGGCACAGGCTGGCCCGGCGAAGTCTATCGCGACCGAACGTCCAATGGCTTGAAACCTTGAGACCCGGCCACGGGTCGGAGGTTTGTCGGGCAATGTCAGCGGAACAGATGTTGCGCGGGAAACCACAACGACACTACGACGTCACCAAGGAGAAACCCATGAGTCTGTTCAGTTTTGTGAAGGAAGCCGGTGAGAAGCTTATCGACCTGCTCACCCCAGGAAACGCCAACGCCAGCGAAGAGCTGAAAAAGCACATCGAGTCTGTCGGGCTGGGCAATCCCAACGTTCATGCGACGGTCGACGGCGACAAGATCACCTTGACGGGCGAAGTCGCCAGTCAGGAAGAGAAAGAGAAGATCGTGCTGGCTGCCGGTAACATCGCCGGTGTTGGCAGTGTTGATGATCAACTGACCATCGCGGCTGGGGCGCCTGCCGTGGTTGCTGCGACGTTGGTCACTGTGCAGAAGGGCGATACCCTCAGCGCCATCTCGTTGCGCGTGTATGGCGATGCCAACAAGTATCAGAAGATCTTCGACGCCAACAAGCCGATGCTGAAGGACGTAAACAAGATCTACCCAGGTCAGTCTCTGCGTATTCCTGAGTAACGCGGCGGTCTTACTGACCGTACGCCGACTCTTGCAGGAGCGCCCTTACCGGCGACATTCGGACATCCCGACCCATGTTTGGGTGGGGTGTGCGAGTTAAGCGGGCAAGCGTGCTCCTGATTCGTTTTGCGCTTATAACCCCTTCATCAACGCCCGATAATCCTCAACGGCTTCGAATTCTTCGGTGTCTTTGGGTCCTTTGCGGCTGTCCGGTTCGCGCACTGCCAGCAAGTGGCCGATACCGTATCGCCCAGCGCTGCGCAAGATCGGCAAGGTGTCGTCGATGAACAGGCTGCGCGCCGGGTCAAACTTGATGTCGTCCTGCAGCGCATCCCAGAACTGCGGGTGTTCCTTGGGATAGCCATAGTCGTGGGAGCTGATTAAGCGCTCGAAGTAGGGCGCCAGTTCCAGTCTTTCCATCTTCAGCGACAGCGAGTCACGGTGAGCGTTGGTGATCATGATCACCCGTTTGCCGGCCTGCTTGATGGCGGCCAAAAACGTCTCGGCGTCGGGGCGCAAGGCGATGAGGTGGGCAATCTCGACTTTCAGGTCTTTCACCGGCAGGTTCAACTCCGAACTCCAGAAGTCGGTGCAGTACCAGTTGAGGGTGCCGGCGTTTTTTTCGAAGAGCGGCATCAGCTCCAGCTGCGCCATTGCCAGGCTGACCCCGTGCACCTCGGCGTAGCGCCTGGGCAGATGCTCCAGCCAGAAGTGATTGTCGAAATGCAGGTCGAGCAGGGTGCCGTCCATATCCAGCAGAACGGTGTCGATATCGCGCCAGGGCAAAGAAGGCATGCAGGTCTCTCGGCGTTGGAGGGGTCGCGTGGGTTTGCGGCGAAGACATCCGCAAAAGCCACGGTATAGTAACCCGACTACGCCAAGGAGCTCGTCATGCAGCAGAAACCTACCGTCCTCTCTCGCGAAATCGTCGCGAGCAGCCGCCTGTTCCGCGTTGAAGAAGTGCAGCTGCGCTTTTCCAACGGCGTCGAGCGCACCTACGAGCGGCTGGTCGGCAGCGGCAGCGGTTATGGCGCGGTGATGATCGTGGCCATGCTCGATGCCGATCACGCCGTGCTGATCGAGGAATACTGCGGCGGCACTGATCAGTACGAGCTGTCGCTGCCAAAGGGCTTGATCGAGCCGGGCGAGGACGTGCTGGCCGCCGCCAATCGCGAGCTCAAGGAAGAAGCCGGTTATGGCGCGCGGACCTTGGTGCACCTGACCGAACTGTCGCTTTCGCCGGGCTACATGAGCCAGAAAATCCAGGTCGTGCTGGCCACCGATTTGTATGAAGAAACGCTGCCCGGCGACGAGCCTGAGCCGATGCGTGTGGACAAGGTCAATCTGCGCGAGCTTGCCGCTCTGGTTCAGAAAGCGCAGTTCACTGAGGGGCGCGCGCTGGCTGCGTTATACCTTGCCCGCGACCTGCTGGCTGAGCGTGGGGATTTCCTGCCATGAACCCGACATTCACGCCATTGCCGCACCCGCTGCTTGCCCCCGTCATCGAGCTTTGCCGCCAAGCTGGGGAAGTCATTCTGCCGTTCTGGCGCTCCGGCGTGGAGGTCGCGGTCAAGTCGGACGACTCGCCGGTAACGGCTGCTGATCTGGCCGCCCATGAGCTGTTGGTGGCGGGGCTCAAGGCGCTGGATCCGAGCATTCCTATTCTGTCCGAAGAGGACGCGAATATTCCGTTGAGCGAGCGCAGTCAGTGGCAGCGCTGTTGGCTGGTGGACCCGCTGGATGGCACCAAGGAATTCATTGCCGGCAGTGAAGAGTTCACGGTCAACGTGGCGCTGATCGAGAACGGTCGCGTGGTGTTTGGCGTGGTGTCGATGCCGACCAACAACCGCTGCTATTTCGGTGGCGCCGGGCTGGGCGCGTGGCGCAGTGACGATTCGCAGCACCTGGCGCCGATCAGCGTGCGCAATGAGCCGGGCGCGGGAGAAGCGTTCACCGTGGTCGCCAGCCGGCGTCACTCAAGCCCCGAGCAACAGAAGTTGCTGGCCGGTTTGTCGGAAGTGGTGGGTGAATTGGAGCTGGCCAATATCGGCAGCTCGCTGAAGTTTTGCCTGTTGGCCGAAGGGGCTGCCGATTGCTACCCGCGTCTGGCGCCCACCTCTCAGTGGGACACGGCTGCGGCCCAAGGTGTCGTGGAAGGCGCGGGCGGTGTGGTGTTGAACCTGGACGGCACGACGTTCGAATATCCAGCGCGGGAGACACTGCTGAATTCGTACTTCCTGGCGCTACCGGGGGAAGCCACGTGGCGCGACGCGTTGCTGGCGCTGGCGCTGACCTGAAGCTTTCGGTTCCCTCGTAGGAGCGTGGCTTGTCCCGCGATCGGCGACGCAGTCGTCGCAGATGCAGCGCTGGGTTTTCCAGAGCGAATTGCACCGATCGGATTTGCGACCGCTTCGCGATCGATCGCGGGACAAGCCACGCTCCTACAGGTGGAAGGATGTGTTCAGCGATGCAGCACGAACTGCCCGACGAATTCTACTGCCGTTTCTTCTGAATCTTCCGCCACGATCCGGGTGTGCAGCGCCAGTCGTGCGCGGCCGCGGCGTTGGTAGAGCTTCAGAAATTTCTCCCAGCTCGCTTCATCCGTTCCGTCGCAAATGGCGACGCCATCGCGGGTGACCGGCAGGGGATAACTGATCTGGCCGTCCTGGATCACGATGTGCCCGTCGTCGATCCCGGCTTCTTTGAGCCGCAAATACAACCAGCCCCATCCTGCCAGCACCGCGCCGCAATACAGGCTGCCGCCGAACAAGGTGTTCTTGTGATTGACGTTGGGCGCCAACGGCAGGTGTAGACGAAGTTGGTGCTCTCGCCAGCCCAGCACCTTGATGCCCATCTCCCGGGTGAGGGGGATGTCCCGGTGCAGCACCGCTTCCAGGTCTTCAGCAGACGAGCAACCCCGATCAGTCATTGTCGTCGGACCCCGCGCCGTTGAAGGTCAGCCCGTGCTTGCGCAGTTTGTCGTGCAGGGTTTTGCGTGGCAGGCCCAACGCTTCGGCGAGGCTACGGACCGAGGTGTGCGGGCGGGTCAATTCGGCGGCGATCAATGCTCGCTCGAACGCCTCGACCTGCTCGCTCAGCCCGCCATTGGACGCCACCAGATCTGGCTGCGCCTCGCCTTCCAGTTCCAGCTCAAGGCCCAAGGCGAAACGCTCGGCGGCGTTCTGCAGTTCACGCACGTTGCCCGGCCAGGTGTGGCGCAGCAGCAGCGCACGATGCCCAGGCTGCAGTTCATGGCGTGGCAGGCCGTGGCGCAAACTGGCGGTGTCGGCGAAATGCTGGAACAGCACCAGTGCATCTTCGCCACGCTCGCGCAGCGGCGGAATGCGCAATGGGGCGACGTTGAGGCGGTAATACAAGTCGGGCCGGAAACGCCCTTGATCCGCGGCCTGGCGCAGGTCCTCCTTCGTCGCCGCGATCACCCGGATGTCCAACGGGATCTGCTGATTCCCACCCAGGCGCTCGACCACGCGCTCTTGCAGCAAGCGCAGCAGCTTGACCTGAACGTCCATGCTCATGCTTTCGATTTCATCCAGAAACAGCGTGCCGCCGTTGGCGAATTCGAACTTGCCGATGCGCCGCTTTTGCGCGCCGGTAAAAGCCCCCGACTCGTGGCCGAACAGCTCGCTTTCCACCACCGACTCGGCCAGGGCCCCTGCGTTGATCGCCACGAACGGACCGTTTCTGCGATTGGACAAATCGTGAAGGGCGCGGGCGACCACTTCTTTGCCGGCACCGGTTTCACCGAGAATCAACACGTCGGCCTTGGTCGCGGCCAGCGCACCGATCTGATCGCGCAGGCGCTGAATGGGGGCAGACAACCCCACCAGTCGCGTGCTCAGTTGCTGACGATCGCTGAGCTCAAGGCGCAGGCTGCGGTTGTCCAGCACCAGCCGGCGCAGCGCCAGAGCCCGCCGCACGCTGTCGAGCAGTGCGTCGCTGGCGAAGGGTTTTTCCAGAAAATCGTAAGCACCCGCGCGCATGGCCTGCACTGCCAGCGGTACGTCGCCGTGGCCGGTGATCAGTAGCACCGGCAGCTCAGGATCCTGGGCGTGCAGCTGGTGGAGCAGTTCGAGGCCGTCAATCCCCGGCATGCGAATGTCGCTGACAATGACGCCCGGCCAGTCGCGTTCGATGCGCGCTTGCAGGCCTTTGGCGTCGCTCAGCGGCAGGATTTTCAGGCCGGCGAGGTCCAGCGTCTGGCTCAGCGCTTGGCGCAGGTGCGGGTCGTCGTCGATCAGCACCACCTGAATGCGGCTGTCGATGGCGTCGGTGCTCATGCAGATAAGTCCTCAGACGGTTGAAGGTTGACGCCCGAGGCGCCGGTGCGCATCCGCAACGTCAGCAGCGCGCCGCCTTCCGGGTGATTGGCGAACAGCAGCTCGCCACCCAGGGCGCGCATCAGCGTATCGCAGATCGCCAGGCCCAGGCCGAGTCCCTGTGTGCGTGTCTTGGTGGTGAAGAACGGCTCGCGGGCGTGCTCCAGTGCCTCTTGTGAAAAGCCCGGGCCGTTGTCACGGATGAACAGATTGACACCCTCGGCGTTGTACTCGGCGCTGATCCACAACTTGCGCGGCGGGCCTTTCTCGGTCAGTGCGTCCAGCGCGTTCGCCAGCAGATTGCCCAGCACCTGACGCAGGCGCGTCTCGCCGGCCTGCACCCACAAGGTGGCGGCGGGCAGGTCACGAATCAGTTCCACTTCCATCGCTCGCCGTCGCTTGGCAAGCAGGGCCAGTGCATCGTCCAGCGCCGGTTGCAACGCCACGCTTTCGGGCGCATGCCGGTCGCGGCGGGCGAAGGCGCGCAGGTGCGCAATGATCGACGCCATGCGCCCGGTGAGTTCGCTGATCAGCTTGAGGTTTCCGCGCGCGTCTTCGGTGCGCTGGTGATCGAGCAGCACTTCAGCGTTTTCGGCGTAGCTGCGAATGGCCGCCAGCGGCTGGTTGAGTTCATGGCTGATGCTCGCCGACATCGTGCCCAGCGCCGACAGCTTGCCGGCCTGAACCAGTTCGTCCTGGGCGCGAAACAGTTCTTGCTGCGCCTGCTCGCGTTCCAGAACTTCCTGGCGCAGTCGCTGGTTGACGCCTTCCAGGTCACAGGTCCGCTCGGCGACTCGCACTTCCAGTTCACGGCGCGCCTTGGCCTCGAAGTTGATGCGATCCAGATAATGCCTGCGCCTCTGCATCATTAGCCCCAGCAGCAACATCAAGACCAGCAACGCCGCGCCGCCAATCGCCACGACGGTTCGAACAGGCCTCGACAGGAGCACCTTGGGCGCGAGGATGTTAACGCTCCAGCCGGTTTCGTCGATCTGCTGGGTTTGCGTCAGCCAGCCGTTTTCATCCAGCTGCAGCGGGCGCGGATCGCGGGTCGGGTAGGGCTGAATGGCGACGATGGCCTGCTTTTCTTCCTCGCTGAGCGGGCGCGTGGCGCGGAAACGCCAGTTGGGGTTGGAGGTGAGGATCACCACGCCGTTGTGGTCGGTGACGAGCAACTGCTCTGGCGTCTTGCCCCACAACGTTTCAGTGAGGTCCAGATCGACCTTGACCACCAGCACGCCAATCACGGTATCGCCGTCGCGCACGGCGGCGGCGAAGAAGTAGCCGCGTTTGGCCGACGTCGTGCCCAAACCGAAAAAGCGGCCGAGGTTGCCGGCCATGGCGTTGCTGAAATACGGGCGGAAGGCGAAGTTGCGGCCGACGAAGCTGTCGCGTTTGTCCCAGTTCGACGCAGCGAGGGTCTCGCCATTGGGCGCCATCAGGTAGATCACCTCGGCGCCGGTCTGGCTGGCGGTGTTCATCAGCAGCACGTTCGCCTGGGCCTGGGCCTGTTTGTCCTGCGGGTTCGCCAGCATGGCGCGCAGGCCAGGCAGGTCGCCGAGAATCTGCGGCAGCACTTCGTAGCGGTGCAACGTGCCCAGCAGGTTGGCAACGTACAGGTCGAGGGTCTGGCGATTCTGGCTCAGCAGCTCATTGCGGTAATAGTGTTCGGCCAGGCGTTCGAGCGGCCACAACAGCGGGGCAAGGATCAGCGCCAGCAAGGCAAGGCTGCGCCAGCGAGGACGGCGGGGAAGGGCGTTAGTGCTGATCATGGAATCGCCGGTGGGTGCGTTGCGATGCAGGGCGGTTGCGGATGAATCAGTATTCCGCAGCCGCTCAACATCGAGTCGGCCCATTATGCCTACCGCTGCTGCGCTAAGCACTCCAGCAACGCATCGTGCCAGTCGGGCTGGCTGACACCCCACTCGCGCTGCAACAGGCTGCAATCCAGGCGTGAATTGAGCGGACGTGCGGCCGGCGTCGGGTACGCGCTTGAAGCAATCGGCTCAAGTACTGCGCAGGGTTTGCCGCTGTTGATCAATTGCTGACCGATCGCTTCAGCGAACCCGAACCAGGACGTCTCGCCGCTGGCGGTCAGGTGATAAACACCCCAGGCGCCCGGCGCCCCATCGCGCCAGCGTTCAATCAGCGCGCCGGTGCTGGCGGCGATGGTGCCGGCCCAGGTGGGTGCGCCGATCTGGTCGGCAACAATCGACAGCTTCTCGCGGTCTTGGAGCAAGCGCTGCATGGTCAGCAGAAAGTTGCGCCCGGTCAGGGAATACACCCAGCTCGTGCGCAAAATCAGGTGCTGCCCGCCCGCTGCGGCGATGGCCCGCTCGCCCGCCAGCTTGCTGCTGCCGTAGACGCCCAGCGGGTTAGGCGCGTCCGATTCAACCCACGCGCCGGCCTTGCTGCCGTCGAACACATAGTCGGTGGAATAGTGAATCAGCGGAATGCCCAGCGCGGCGGCTTCTTCAGCAAACACACCGGGAGACGTCGCGTTAATGGCGAAGGCCAGGTCCGGCTCGCTTTCGGCCTGATCCACCGCCGTGTGTGCGGCAGCGTTGATGATCAGGTCAGGCTTGATGTCGCGAACCACCGGGCGGATGGATTCCGGCTGACTCAAATCCAGCTGATCGCGACCCAGCACGATCAGCTCGCCCATGTTCTGCAGGCGTTGCTGCAGCGCCTGGGACACCTGGCCCTGTTGCCCGCTGATCAGAATCCGCAGCGGCGCGCTCACGGAAACAGGTCCGCGTCTTTCAAGAGCTTGCCGACCTGATCCTTGGCCGACAGTTGAGGCGCTTCGCTCAAGCCCCAGTCGATGCCCAGCTCGGGATCGTCCCAGCGAATGCAGCGCTCGGCCGACGGCGTGTAGTAGTCGGTGGTCTTGTAGAGGAACTCGGCGTAGTCGCTCAACACCACGAAGCCGTGGGCGAAACCCTTGGGAATCCACAGCTGACGAGCGTTCTCGGCAGACAGCTCCAGACCGAACCACTGGCCGAACTGCGGGGAGCTGCGACGGATGTCGACGGCGATGTCCAGCACGCGGCCAGCGGTCACGCGCACCAGTTTGCCCTGCGGGTTTTCGATCTGGTAATGCAGCCCGCGCAGGACGCCTTTTTGCGAGCGCGAGTGATTGTCCTGCACGAACTGATCGGCGACGCCGGTGGCCTCGGCGAAGGCCCGGGCGTTGAAACTTTCGTAGAAGAAGCCACGCTCATCGCCGAACACCTTGGGTTCGATGATGAGGACTTCAGGCAACTTGCTGGCAACCACTTTCACTGACTTTCCCCTGCGATCTTGAACAGGTACTGACCGTAGCCGGTCTTGCCGAAATAGTCAGCCCTGTTCAACAGGTGAGCGCGGTCAATCCAGCCGTTCTGGAAAGCGATTTCTTCCAGGCACGCGACTTTCAGGCCCTGACGATGCTCGATGGTTTGCACGTACTGCGATGCGTCCAGCAGGCTGTCATGGGTACCCGTGTCGAGCCAGGCGAAGCCGCGGCCAAAGCGCTCGACGCGCAGGTCGCCGCGCTTGAGGTAGGCGTTGTTGACGTCGGTGATCTCCAGCTCGCCGCGCGGGGACGGCTTGACGTCCTTGGCGATCTGAATGACTTCGTTGTCGTAGAAGTACAAGCCCGTCACGGCGTAGCTGGATTTAGGCGCCTTGGGCTTCTCTTCGATGGACAGCGCGTGACCGTGCTCATCGAAATCGATCACGCCAAAACGCTCCGGATCCTTGACCCAGTAGCCGAACACAGTCGCGCCGGAGGTGTTGTCCGCCGCACGCTTGAGCTGTTCGCTGAAGTGCTGACCGTGGAAGATGTTGTCGCCCAGAATCAGGCACACCGAGTCATCGCCGATGAATTCTTCGCCAATCAGGAATGCCTGCGCGAGGCCGTCCGGCTTCGGTTGCTCCTTGTAATGAAAGTGCACGCCGAACTGACTGCCGTCACCCAGCAGCGCCTTGTATTGCGGCAGGTCCAGCGGCGTCGAGATGACCAGAATGTCTTTGATCCCGGCCAGCATCAGCACCGAGATCGGGTAATAGATCATCGGCTTGTCGTAGATCGGCAACAGCTGTTTGGAGACCCCGAGGGTGATCGGGTGCAGGCGCGTGCCAGAGCCGCCGGCCAGAACAATTCCTTTAGTCATGCAATCAGTTCCTTCACGTTGGTGCCCAGGCGTTCGCCCTGATAACTGCCGTCTTGCACGTTGCGGCACCATTCAAGGTTGTCGAGATACCACTGCACGGTTTTGCGCAGGCCGGATTCGAATGTCTCTTCCGGTGTCCAGCCCAGTTCGCGTTCGATTTTGCTGGCGTCGATGGCGTAGCGCATGTCATGGCCGGGGCGGTCGGTCACGTAGGTGATCAGGTCCGCATAGCTCGCCACGCCTTTGCGCTGTTCCGGCGCCAGCTCTTCAAGCAGCGCGCAGATGCCGCGCACGACGTCGATGTTCTTTTGTTCGTTGTGGCCGCCAATGTTGTAGGTCTCGCCGACCTTGCCTTCGGTCACCACTTTGAGCAGTGCGCGGGCGTGATCTTCGACGAACAGCCAGTCACGCACTTGCAGGCCGTTGCCGTACACCGGCAGCGGCTTCCCGGCCAGGGCGTTGAGAATCACCAGCGGGATGAGCTTCTCGGGGAAATGGAACGGGCCGTAGTTGTTCGAACAGTTGGTGACAACCACCGGCAGCCCGTAGGTGCGTTGCCAGGCGCGAACCAGATGGTCCGACGCCGCTTTGCTGGCCGAGTACGGCGAGCTTGGCGCGTAGGGCGTGGTTTCGGTGAACAGGTCGTCCACGCCGTGCAGGTCGCCATACACTTCGTCAGTGGAGATGTGGTGAAAGCGGAAGGCGGCGCGCTCGGCGTCGGGCAAGGTCAGCCAATAGCTGCGAGTCGCTTCCAGCAGGCTGTAGGTGCCGACGATGTTGGTCTGGATGAACTCCGACGGGCCGTCAATCGAGCGGTCGACGTGGGATTCAGCCGCCAGGTGCATGATGGCGTCCGGCTTGAAGCGCGCGAGGACTTTACTCACGGCGGCCTGATCAACGATGTCCTGTTGCACGAACTCATACCGAGTGTTCGTGGCGATGCCCTGCAGCGACTCAAGATTGCCGGCGTAGGTCAGCTTGTCGAAATTGAGAACGTCGTGATCGGTGTTGTTGATCAGATGACGGATCAGCGCAGAGCCGATGAAGCCGGCGCCACCGGTAACAAGTATTCGCATGGATAAACCTTCTTCCCTGGAAAGACGTAAGACGATAAAGGCGTAGGACGATGGAGCATAGCTTGTGGGGCCTTGCTGACTGGCGCAAGAAGCAATCCACCGACGAGCGATGATATTAATTGATGGCCCATCGTAATTAGCGCCATTAAACCGCCGCAGGTGTTGCACGAGTTTAACGTCTGGCCTATGTATCGGTCTCTCAAGGCATTTCTTGACTGGCGCAGGTCGCGGGGTTGATTAACGGTCGCGCAACTGGCGATATTGTCGGCGTGCCTCTATCTCTCAGGACTTCCTCCATGTCGCTCGACACTTTGATTCGTCGCTCCAGCCTGCCATGCCCGGACGTCGACGCCGCGCAGGCCGCCGAATGGCTGACGACGTATTACGGGCTGTCGGGGACGTTGAAGGCGTTGGGCAGCCATCAGGACCGAAACTTCCTGCTCGACTGCGGTGACGGGCGACGTTTCGTCCTGAAGATCTGCCACGGTGCTTACTCAGCCACCGAACTTGCCGCGCAACATGCAGCGTTGCGGCATCTGGGCGCTGCGCCGCAAATGCGCGTTCCGGCAGTGATGCCGGCGCTGAAGGGTGAGGACTTGCTGTCCGTCGAGCACAACGGCAATGCCGTGCACCTGCGCGTTCTGGAGTTTATCGACGGGCAGTCACTGGCTCACGTCGCGCATCTGAACCGGCACATCGTGACCGGATTGACGCAGCTCTGTGCCCGTGTCGACGTGGCGCTGGCCGGGTTCGAGCACCCAGGCCTGGACCGTGTGTTGCAGTGGGACCCGCGTCATGCCTTCGCGTTGATCGAGCACCTGCTCCCGGTCATCGCCGATGCCGACAAGCGCGCCTGTATCGCCGAGGCCGCCGAGCAGGCCCAGGCCTATTTGCTGCCGCTGGTGGCGTCGCTGCCGGTGCAGGCCATTCACATGGACATCACCGAGTACAACGTGGTCTGGGCGAGAGATGCCCATCGCCAGTGGCAGCTTCAAGGGCTGATCGACTTTGGTGATCTGGTGCGCACGTGGCGCATCGCTGACCTCTCGGTGACCTGCGCCGCGCTGCTGCACCATGCCGAGGGCGATCCGTTTTTCATCCTCCCCGCCATTCAGGCCTATCACCAGATCAACCCGCTTCAAAGCGAGGAACTGCTGGCGCTGTGGCCATTGATCGTTGCGCGCTCGGCCGTACTGGTCTTGAGCAGCGAGCAACAGGCGAGCATTGAACCGGACAATGCTTACATCCAGGCCAATCTGGCCAGCGAGTGGAACATCTTCGACGTCGCCACCTCCGTGCCGATTGCGTTAATGGAAGCGGCGATTCTCGACGCGGTGGGTGAATGGGAAGCGGACAAAAAGGCCGAGCCGTTCTCGCCGCTGTTGCCGAGCTTGAGCGGGCAGGGTTTTGCTTTGGTCGATCTGGGTGTGCTCAGCGAGCATTTCGTCGCGGGCAACTGGGAACAAAGCGGCATCGACGAGCAACTGCTGAAAGAGGCGGCCGAACATGGTCTGGCCGCCAGTCGCTATGGCGAATACCGGCTGTCCCGCACCCTGCCAGACAGTGCAAAAGAGCCGGACACCTTCGCGCTGCATACCGAATTGCAGATCCCCCACGGCACCGCTGTTCATGCGCCATTTGCCGGCAGCCTGCGTCACACTGCCGACGGCGCGTTGCAGTTGGTGGGCGCCGAAGTGAACCTGCGTCTGTGGGGCGTGCGCTCTGATTTTGACGCCGGTGTCGAGTTCGGCGCGGGCGACGTGATCGGGCAGGGCGGCGGCGCGTTGATCGTGCAGCTGTGTTCGGAGCCGGACGTGAGCCCGCCGCTGTTCACTGCGCCTTCGCGAGCCGCAGCCTGGCGTGCGTTGTGTCCGTCACCCAAAGGGCTGCTGGGTTTCGATTGCGATGCGCCGACGTTGGCAGATTCTGCTGCGCTGCTTGCCCGTCGCGATGCCAGTTTTGCTCGGTCCCAAAAGCATTATTACCAGGCCCCGCCGCAGATCGAGCGCGGCTGGCGCAACCACCTGATCGACATGCAAGGCCGTTCTTACCTGGACATGCTCAACAACGTCGCGGTGCTCGGTCATGGTCATCCATGCATGGCCCAAGTCGCCGCGCGGCAGTGGTCGCTGCTCAATACCAACTCACGCTTTCATTACGCGGCGATCGCCGAGTTTTCAGAGCGCCTGCTGAAGCTGGCGCCCGCCGGGATGGATCGGGTGTTTCTGGTGAACAGCGGCACCGAGGCGAATGACCTGGCGATTCGTCTGGCCTGGGCCTACAGCGGCGGGCGCGATGTCTTGAGCGTGCTGGAGGCTTATCACGGCTGGTCGGTGGCGACCGATGCCATTTCGACGTCCATCGCCGACAACCCGCAAGCGCTGAGCACGCGCCCGGATTGGGTGCATCCCGTGGTTGCGCCCAACACGTATCGCGGTGAGTTTCGTGGCGCGGACAGCACACCGTTCTACCTGCGCAGCGTGGACGCGCATCTGACTGCGATGGCCGAGCAGGGGCGGCAAGTGGCGGGTTTCATCTGTGAACCGGTGTACGGCAACGCCGGCGGAATCTCGCTGCCGCCGGGCTATTTGCAGCAGGTCTACGACAAAGTCCGCGCCCAGGGCGGCGTGTGCATCGCCGATGAAGTGCAGGTGGGGTATGGCCGTCTCGGTCACTCCTTCTGGGGCTTCGAAGAGCAGGGCGTAGTGCCGGATATCATTACGATGGCCAAAGGCATGGGCAACGGTCATCCCCTGGGCGCCGTTATCACCCGTCGCGAAATCGCTGAAGCGCTGGAGGCTGAGGGCTATTTCTTTTCGTCGTCCGGTGGCAGCCCGGTGAGTTGCCGCATCGGCATGGCGGTACTCGACGTCATGGAAGAAGAAAAGCTGTGGGAAAACGCCCAAGTGGTTGGCGGCTATTTCAAGGAACGCCTGCTGGCGCTGATCGACAAACATCCGCTGGCCGGGGCCGTCCATGGTTCGGGGTTCTATCTGGGGCTTGAACTGGTCCGCAATCGAGAGACGCTGGAGCCTGCAACCGAGGAAACGACTTACCTGTGTGATCGTCTCCGTGAGCTGGGGATCTTCATGCAACCTACGGGGGATTATCTGAATGTTCTCAAGATCAAGCCGCCCATGGTCACCACCCGGCGAAGCGTGGACTTCTTTGTCGACAGCGTGTCGAAGGTGCTGAGCGAACTGGAGAGCTGAGCGGGCTCTTATCCGTCACGATTGGACTTTACTCCGATATATATCGGCGTTAGATGCCCGGATATGCCCCGATTGCTTGATTAGTGTTTTTAAATCCGATTTTTATCGTCTATAACGTCTGTCTTCTTTTGCCGCAGACGCCCTCGTCGTTTCATGGAGTTCTGATTACTGTGACCACTCTCAACAGCACCCCCCGCGCCGATGGTTTCTATATGCCTGCCGAGTGGGCGCCGCAGACGCAAACCTGGATGATCTGGCCCGAGCGCCCTGACAACTGGCGTCTGGGCGGCAAGCCGGTGCAGAACGATCATGTTGCTGTGGCCAAGGCCATCGCCCGGTTTGAGCCTGTCACCGTCGGCGTCTCGGCTGCACAGTACGACAACGCCCGCGCCCGCCTGAATGTGCCCAACATTCGCGTCGTCGAGATCAGCAGCAACGACGCCTGGGTGCGTGACAGCGGGCCGACCTTCGTCATCAACGACGCGGGCGAGGTCCGGGGTGTCAATTGGGGCTTCAATGCCTGGGGCGGTTTCGACGGCGGGCTGTACGCGCCGTGGAACCTGGATGAACAGGTCGCCAGCAAAGTGTTGGAAATCGAGCGCTGCCCCCGCTACGTCACTGAAGGTTTCGTGCTGGAAGGCGGCTCGATCCACGTCGATGGCGAGGGCACGCTGATCACCACCGAAGAATGCCTGCTCAATCGCAATCGCAACCCGCATCTGTCGCGCGAAGACATCGAAGCCGTGCTGCGCGATCACCTGTCGGTCGAGAAGATCATCTGGCTGCCGGACGGTCTGTACAACGACGAGACCGACGGGCATGTGGATAACTTCTGCTGCTACGTGCGTCCCGGTGAAGTGTTACTCGCCTGGACAGATGATCCGAAAGACCCCAATTTCCCGCGTTGCCAGGCGGCCATGGCGGTGCTGGAAAACGCCCGCGACGCCAAGGGACGCCCGTTCGTCGTGCACAAGATGCCGATCCCGGGCCCGCTGTTTGCCACCGAAGAAGAGTGCGCGGGGGTGGATCAGGTGCACGGCAGTCAGGAGCGCAACCCATCGATGCGTCTGGCCGGTTCGTACGTGAATTTCCTGATCGTCAATGGCGGCATCATTGCCCCGTGTTTCGACGATCCGATGGATGACACGGCCCGCCAGATTCTCCAGCAGCTGTTCCCTGAACACGAGGTGGTCATGGTCCCGGGCCGCGAAATGTTGCTGGGTGGAGGCAACATTCACTGCCTGACGCAGCAGCAGCCGGCGCCCCACCGCAGCTGAGTTGGTTCGCTTCTTGCTGTTATCAAGCCCATCAGACGATGGGCTTTTTTATGGCTGGACGGTTTCAAGCCGGTCGTAGGAAGACGGGATCCCAGCAGCGCGTAAATGCCCTTGCGGGGTCGTCCGTCTGTAACAAAAGCTCCGTAGATTTCGCAGTCCACGACATAAGAGGTTGTCCTTATGAACGCAGGTCATGAGTTGCGAGTGGCTCGAGGTTTTTCTGCGAGCAGTGAAGCACGGCAGATGATGGCGGACTGGTTACGGACGACCCGGATCCCGCTGGTGCGCATGCAAGAGCTGCAGGCGCTGAAACAACGCGGTGATTTTCGCAAGATGCTGTCCAGGCGATACCCCAGCGGGTTGATCAATGACGCGGAAATCGAAGCGCTGCTGGGCGTGCTCCACAGCTGACGAAGGGCGGCATCAGGCACTGCAGAGGCTCCGTTTGACTCCCATCAAATTGACACCTTCCGCAGACGGGGGATAGCATTCGCGCCCCCACCGCCTGTGGCCTAGCGCCATGTACGTGCATCAGTCCTCCACTGTGATGATTTCGTGCGGGCTTCCGGGACTGTTTCAGAGCCGGAAGACGCAATTGCCCACACCGGGCATTTGCCACAGCGCGCGATTAATCCGCTCACAAGGACAACAAGATGAAACAGCGTATCGGCCTGCTCGCCCTGAGCATTCTCGCCGCCACTCACGCCATGGCGGACGGTCAGGCAGATTCCAAAGGATTTGTTGAAGACAGCAGCCTGAAGATCAACCTGCGTAACGCCTACATCAATCGCGATTACAAAAACGGACCGCAGGACCGCTCGGAATGGGGGCAGGCGTTCATGGCCGGCTACACATCCGGTTTCACCCAAGGCGTGGTGGGCGTCGGCGTTGATGCTTTCGGCCTGTACGCAGCGCGTCTGGACGGTGGCAAGGGCAAGAGCGGCGCAGGCGGTATCGACTTCTTCAAGCAGGGCGACAGCGGCAATGCGGCGGACGACCTGTCGCGTTTCGGCGGTGCGGTCAAATTCCGGGTGTCCAATACCGAACTGAAGTACGGCGACATGATGCCCGAGCTGCCAGTGCTGACGTACGACGGCTCGCGCCTGCTGCCTGAGTCCTACACCGGCACCATGATCACCTCCAAAGAGATCAAGGGCCTCACGCTGGTGGCCGGCCGCTTCACCGCCGAAGCCCGCAAGAGCGCCGAAGGCCGCGACAGCGGTGATCTGAAGAGCATCAACGTGTACGGCGGCAGCTATAAATTCACCGAGGCCCTCAGCGCCGCGTTTTACGCCTCCGACGACGAAGACGTGCTGAAAAAGCAGTACGTGAACCTGAACTACGTCTGGGCGATGCCGAAAGATCAGTCGCTGACCTTCGACTTCAACGGCTACAAGACCAAGCTGGACAAAGACTTCGCCGTCGACGACGCCCGCGACAACAAGATCTGGAGCCTGGCGGCGACCTGGGCGGTGGGCATCCACTCATTCACCCTCGCGCATCAGCGCAGCACCGGCGAAACCGGCTACACCTACGGGGGCTATCGCAACGCAGGCGGCACCGGCGATGGCGGCAACACCATCTACCTGGCGAACTCCTACTGGTCAGACTTCAACGGCAAGGACGAGCGTTCGTGGCAGGTGGGCTATGGCGTGAACCTGGGCACCGTCGTGACGCCAGGCCTCAGCTACCGCGTGGCCTACGTGCGCGGCGACAACATCGACGACGGCAGCGACCGTGGGCGTGGCGAAGAGCGTGAACTGTTCAGCCAGTTGACCTACGTGGTCCAGAGCGGCCCGGTCAAAGACCTGTCGGTACGCCTGCGAAACTCGTTCCTGCGCGTCTCCAACGATGTGGACCAGTACAACGTCGGCGGTAACGAAACGCGGATCTTCGTCGATTACCCGATCAACGTGTTTTGATGTCGAACGGCTGAAGAGCTGACGGCTTCACCCAGACGCCCCGGTCGCAAGATCAGGGCGTTCGGGTATGAGGGTTGACTGAACTGGTGATCCTGCCCGCTCTCCCGCTACCATCGCCGCATCCCACTCCAGCCGGTTTCACCATGGCAATCGCCGCGCCGCCCGACCTCTCCAACACCGCCGTCCCTGTGCAGCCTCTGTCACGGACGTATCCCCGCGGGTTGTACATCGAGCCCCATGAACATGAGTGGGGGCAGGTGCTGTATGCGATGTCGGGCGTGATGTGGGTGGAGACGCCCAACGAAGCGCTGGTCGTGCCGCCGCAGCGGGCGGTCTGGTTGCCGCCCGGCGTGCCCCATGGCATCCGCGTGGTCTCGGATTTGGAAATGCGCAACATCTACCTGCGGCCGGCGCTCGCCCGAACCCTCGACGCTACCGTTCAGGTACTGGAAGTCGGCCGATTGCTGCGCGAGTTGATCGTCGGTCTGGTCGCCGAGCAGGACAAGGAGTCGGACTACTACGACGCCGTGGTGAAACTGGCGTTGCTCGAACTCAAACGCGCCCGGCGTTCGCTGCTGAGAGTGCCGATGCCCGATGACAGCGACCGCAGGCTGATGAGCGTTTGTCAGGCGGTGATGATCGAGCCGTCCATCGACGTGTCATTCGAGCAGCACGCGGAAAACGCCGGGGCCAGTGTGCGAACGTTGTCCCGGCTGTTTCAGGCGGTGCTCGGCATGGGCTTTGCTGAGTGGCGGCGGCAGGTGCAACTGGCGACCTCGGTGGCGGAGATCATCCAGGGCGTGCCGGTCAACGCCATCGCTCGTTCAATGGGGTATTCGCCGAGCAGCTTCAGCGACATGTTTCGCCGCGAACTGGGCATGGCGCCTTCTCAGTACCCGGTGGTTGATCCATCTCACTAACGCCTGCGCCGATACTGTCCGAAATTCAGAAGCTCTTGGCCGGCAGCCCTTGCCGGCCCCCCTTACACTCTGGTCATCGCTTAACGCCGTCGCGCCTCTGCTCGCAATGGTTGGCCTGCTTGGCATGCAGGCCGGTGAATGGCTCTGGCGTGGGCAAGCAGTTCTTCTCCCATCTGGCCTCCTGAACCGACGACCCCCTTTCCCCACTCTGGACGAACCCATCATGAAAGCACTGCAATTCTCCCGCACCGGCGACCTGGCTGCGCTGGAAGTCGTCGATCTGCCTACGCCCGTCCCGGCGGCCGGCGAAGTTCTGGTGCAGATAAAAGCAGCGGGCCTGAACCCCAGCGACGTCAAAAACGTCCTGGGCCGCTTCCCCTACACCACGATGCCACGCATTCCGGGGCGTGACTTCGCGGGCGTAGTCGTCGAAGGCCCGCAGGCACTGATCGGCAAGGAAGTATGGGGTACCGGCAAGGAAATCGGCTTTGTCCGCGACGGCTCCCATGCCGGCTACATCACGCTGCCGGCCAAAGGCGTGGCGATCAAGCCTGCCTCGCTGAGCTTTACTCAGGCCGCCAGTCTGGGCGTGCCGTACACCACGGCGTGGGACGCGCTTGAGCGCAGCCTCGTGCAGGCCAGCACCCGGTTGCTGGTCATCGGCGCCAATGGCGCAGTGGGAAGCGCCGCTATCGCACTGGCGAAAGTGCGCGGCGCTCAGGTGCTGGCAGCGGTGCGTAAGCCGGATCAGCTGAAAGCGCTGCAAGAGCAAGGCTTCAACGCGATCCAGCTCGACAAACCGGAAGACCTGGGTGCTCAAGTGAACGCTGTTTTTCCAGGCGGCGCCGACGTGATCTTCGACACCACGGGCTTCTGGCTGCCGGCTTCTGTGCCTGCGCTGGCCCAGTTCGGTCGCATCGCAATCATCGCCGCGCCGGTGGACGGCCACGTGCAACTGCCTGCGCTGGCGCTGTACCGCAAGGGCGGTTCGGTGGTGGGGATCAACTCGCTGCTGTATGGCGTCGAAGCCTGCGCACGGATGCTGGAGCAGTTTGGCAAACAGTTCGACGACGGCACCTTGCCGCTGCCAACCGGTCTGATTGAGTCGCCGCTGGAAGAAGGCCTGGCGCGTTATGCGGAAGTGAATCAGGGCGGCGTCGACAAAGTCATTCTGCTGCCGTGACAGGCAAGCACGAATGTTGGGGCAGGGCCGCAGGATTACTGGACGGGTAGCCCTTTGAGGTAGTCATGCTGGACGCGTTTGATCGAGCCGTTTGACCGCAGCGTCTCGATCGCGGTTTTCAGCTTCTCGACCATCTGGGGGTCGCAGTCTTTGGAGCACGCCAGATACAAATCGGCGGTCATCAATGCCCGGCTCATCATCAGCGGGCGATCACTGATCTGCTTCCAGATATAAAGCGTTTCCGGCACGCCGTTGAACCACGCGTCCACCCGGCCCTTGAGCAACATCAGCGCCGGGTTCTCGCCAATCTTCAGCGGATAAATCTGAGCGGCGGAAAAACCTTCCTCACGTAGCCGCGTCTCCTGCGCCGAGCCACTGCCCACGGCAATCATCTTGAAGGCCTTGCGCGCCTCCTCAAACGTCTCGACGTGACGATCAAGGCTGAAAAATGCCCGGTCCATTGTCATCACCGGCGCGATCCAGATGAAGTTGTCTTCGCGACTTTGCGTGCGGGTCAGCGGCGCGATGAGCTTGTTGGTGCCAAGCTCCACATCCCGCTGCGCCCGTGGCCACGGCGGCGACAGCAGGTGGGCGGAATACCCGGCCATTGCCATGGCCTGCAGGGTGATGTCGCCCGCGATCCCGTGATGGTCGCCTTGACTGACCATGGTCAGCGGCGGCGCTTCGGCCACGTACACGTCAACGACCGGCAGCGCAGATGCCGCTGACGAGCACGCCAACAGCGCGCTGGCCGCGTAACGGGTACAACAGGAAATCCATTTCATGGCAGTTATGCTCAGGGGAAATAAGGCGCCAGGACAGCCCTTGTGCCAGGTTTGTTATCCAGTCTGGCATCGATCTTCATTTCTGCCGGTCGCAGTGCGCGTCCTGCGTCTACTGCAGAGAACATACTCAGGTGGCGGCGACTCAGGTCTTGTTGTGCTCATTGGTGTAGCGACCGCTCATCTCCCAGCCACACTCCACCAACATCTCGATCCAGTCTTCGTACGAGTCATCCACATCCAGCAAGTTCATGAATTGATCTTCGATGTGGCACCGAAAGGTCTGCTCCTCTACGTTCCACTCAACATCCCGAATCCGCCAGACGCGCTGCATCGGCAACTGAATGTTCAAGCCATGGAAAGGGACGAACGGCAGCTCCACTTCGTAGAGCAGCTTGGACCATTCAGACGAAATCTCCGGGGTCTGGTGGGTCCAGACGTACTTGATCAATCGGACTTTGTGCACGGTTGGGCCTTCTGTCGTGTTTCTAATGACGGGTCGCTGTCCTGACGCAGACGCGAGGGCCCGTTGGATGGGTATACGTTACTCGATGGGGGCGGGATGGGGGAGGGGGCGCTCTGAATCTTAGGGCGCCGTTTGAACCTGATGGCTGGGTTCTCTCCGGGTGGCAGCCGTTTAGGAGCGATCCTGGTGAATGACTACGTTGAGCCCTTCTTCCTAGTCTGGGGCTTGGAAGTAGCTGGTGATCAAATCGAATTCAGCGTCGGTTGCTGCGAAGTCGTGTTCACCGCGCTCGTTTCTGAGGTGCAGCCGGGCTCGGCAAGTGTCGTCGTCGACGTCGAGGAAGTGCAGGCTGTGCGAGGCCTGGGCGGTATCTGCCAGACTGCGTAGCCAGTGGCGGTCTGCGGGAGTGTTTGCGGGGAAATCAAGCACCACATTGATCCCGGCCTTTAGCATGTCGATGACTAAAGGGCCTACGACATCTCGGAGTCTTCTTGAAAGTGTTACGTAGTCTGCGACCGAGTGGATCTGGTCTGGGTATAGCCTTGAGAGCCAATGGTCTTCGGTTAGCAGGATCGCTGCTTGTTCGGCTTTTAGGGCGTTCGCTAGGGTGGATTTCCCGGATGCGATCTTGCCGCATAGGAGGTGGAGTGTGAGCTTCGCCGTCTCATTTTCGGGAATCACGATATTTTGCCTATGTTGCTGAGCCGCGGCTCGATTTTGGCTGCTTCGGACAACGCGCGTGCCCGCTCTGCAATCGTAAATGTGTCCTGAGGAAGCTGATCCTCCAGTGATGTACCGAACCTATGGGCCGCCAATACCAAAGGCAGTACGGATGGAGTCGTCGACCACACTTGGTACTTCTCCCATCGCATGCCCAGATATTCGTGCAACGCCAGGTCCGCACCTTGACGGCCGTCGTGCCACGCCTCGACAAACTGGTCGATTTCTTCCTCCAGCGCGTCACCTTTGAGGCAAAGCTCTACAAACGTCATATGCACCTCTCAGTTTCCTTGGAGAGATAGGGGGCAGACGACAAATATCCCCCTACCATAAATGATCATTAGATAGGCCGAACCTCCGGACTACTCATTTAGCTCGCTTATCCTAGTAAGCGGATGACATGTAGGCTCATGCCTCAAACCTGTTTTTAGAAATTCAAAACATTTTTTTGGTAGCGATTGGTATCGCGCAACCAAATTAGTTTTATTTATTTCCTCGTCGATATTTGACTTCGACCTTTTGAATGCGGGGATCACATCAAGATGGTCGCGAAGATTCTGCATCGATTCTTGGTCCCTGAGGATGGTGCGAATCAAATCCTTATCCTGTTCTCCTATTCGACTCGTAGTGCCGAAGAGCGCATCCTCACCGAGATCTTTTCCGCAGATGACATTTACTTTTACGATCTCATTCATCTCATTCTTTAGATATGTCTCAATATTTTTAATCGCAGTTTTCGTGTATACAATCGTACAGATATCAATAAATTTTATTTTTTTGAAAGTTGATATCAAGGCTTCCCTATGTTCGAATGGGATTAAGAAGTTATTTGAGTTAGACTTAGTTTCTATACCCGTCAAATAGAATTTCATTGAGGAAATTATTTGCGATCCTGTGATGATTGTGTCGGTTATGATGGTCGCTCTTTCTGAATCAAGTCTGATATTTGCGGGAGAGAGGCTCTCGATACTTCGGCCAATGTCGTTGTCCTTGAATAATACTCGGTGCGTGCCATTGTAGTCGCCAATGTGCTTTATAAGAAAAGGATTGCTGCCTTGTTCACTAAGTAAGGTTTCGACTTTTTTAGTAAAATTGTAGATGTCTTCTTTGTATATGACGGTGTGAGCAGATATTAATGTAACTAGCGCTTGGTGAAATTTTCTTGGGAGGGAGCTAAGCCACTTCACCAAACACGAATGCGCATCGGTTTTAGATATGTCTCTGTGGGTCGAAACTACATCTATGGCAGAGCTGAAGCCGTTCAGCGACAATATATTTTTCTCGTCAAAAATAGTAGTTGGGTAGCTTCTGAAGTGATTGCTTTTGGATGAGTAAAGCTCCAACCGGGTGGTTATCGATTTATAAATCTTGCTTATAGCGCTGTGCATGGCTGCAATATAGATGCCGGACGAGTCCTGATAGGAATAGACGTGCTCAGACGAACTTAAGGCTATAGAGTGTTTTGTTTCAAACTGATGGACTTCATTCGTTGTGATATTTACTAGCTGTACCGTATCGAATGAGTAATCTCTGCCATCAAAATGTAGCGACTCGTTGATTGGAGATATTATGGGTCTGATGCGTTTAAATTGGACTGGATCTACGACTGATGTTTCGGCACAGTGCCGTTCTAAGAGATCACAGAAGCCCTTTCTATATTTGTCGATATCGATATGAAGATATAAGGCTAAAGAGGGAGTCACTGTTGTAGGAATTAATTTTAAGACTGTTTCTATAGTATTTAATAAATGTATTGGAGTGCTATCATTTGGGGTCGTGCTTTGATCTACGGCATATATATGGCGATCGCTGTCGTTTTGATTGAAGCGATGATATTGATCGACAAATTTTTCGATTCTTTTTGCCGGTTCAGTTTCCTCGATCGATAGATATAGGGCACCTGCAGCAGCTAAGTCAAAATGAAACGAATCTTCAGATCCACTTATTTCTTCAATCTGTAATAGCAGGTGTTTAATGAATTCGACAGTGTCAATAGTCTCGTTCAAATTGTCAATATACTTGTTCTTAATTATTAGAATGTTGGTGTCTTGACTTGAGACTGACCGAAAGTAACCTTTAATAAAGTTTTTCTGGTTGTTAACTAACGTCTCGATATTGCCGTTCCTGTCTTCAAGGATTATTGTCCTTGAATTTATAAACTCTTGGCTAAAGGGCAATAAGGTATCTTCAGTAAGTAGCGGGTCTTTACAAAATATATTTGGATACGACCCTGAACTTCTACACAGATTTATTATGTCAATGAGCTTTTTAAGCTTTTGTCCTGTGGACTGTTCGGAAATAGATTCGGTGAGGGTTTTTAGATTTTCCGGCGTGTAGTCGACAACAATTTCACTGTAACCGTTGTGCTCATTCAAAGGGCTGCTTGTTGAATGGAAATTGATAGTTGGCTTCCTAAAAAGAATAAATTTTTCTCTTTTCAATACTATTGAGCTGTTTTCGATAATGTTTTTTTCAAACCAAGACTTGTTTGTTGTCGGAAATATTGAAGTCTGATCTTTGTCGATAAGCCATTTATAGAAATCAGCCTTATCTTTGAGTTCGTCAAGCGCTTTCTCGATGCTTGCGTTTTTAAGATCGTTATCTTGGAGCGTAATGTAAATCAGTAGGAGACTATGAAATTTCTCAAATATTTTTCTTTTATCAACAAGCCCGCGGAAGATATTCCCGTCAACAATTGTAGATATTAAAAGTAGCACGTTCTCTTGGCTGTATTCTATGTGGCTTATTTTTTTGAACCAGTCCGGTGCTCGGTGAAGTATTTCTGTCTCATAAGTATTGAAAACATGAGCGCAGTATTTCCAAGAACTTCTCAAGAGTTCGGTGGACTTGTTTCTATTGGATATAGAGAATAGACATAACAGATAGTAGTATTTAGACGCCGTTGAAGGAGCACATATCTCTGGGGGGGAATCTATCGATAGTTTGCCATTTCTTTCATCAGTTGAAAGCTTTGCATAGAATGTAGCAGCTAGATCATTGAGATCTTTGCGTTCAGTGCTTAAGCTAGCACAAAGGGGGTACATAGCCTCAATGAATCTTGGCAGCTCTTTTATATCATTTAGGGCGGTGTTTAATTGTTCGACTAAGTGTTTGTTAATCTTTAAGTTTTCATTTTCAGGGAGGCTTATCAAGCAGTTTATTATGTGTAGTGAAGGGATTTCTTTTAAATCGATTTCCACATCAAAAACTAATGCTAGGTAGGTGAGGTTCTAATATGTTAACTGAGATTTTGATAATTTCTTCTCAAGTCGAGTGAACAGTTTTTTCATGTCGTCTGAAGCCGACTTGCTAGATTCAAGTGCAGTTATAAGGCTTGCGGTGAATACTTCTGATTGAAGTTCGTCAAGATAATCTACTGACTCAAGCGAGTTCCAGTTTTCAGGAGAATCTAAAACAAAACTAAATAAATGCTTATACAGGCTTCCTCTCCCTATTCTGGAGTTCAGTGTTGGTTGGACCTTTTCTCTTTTCAAGGGGTCGAGAGCTGCTACGCCCGCTAGATGTGAAAATATAAAAGCCAAGTCGTCATTGCAGCTGTCAGATTGAACGAGTTTGATGAACTCGGTAATTGCTAGATTTTTTTGTGTGGTGGTCGAATCGGCGAAGTTTCTTGAGACTTTATCAACAGCATATTTTGATTGAGAGCGATAAGTATTAAAATCTTTTGAGAAATGTCCTATTTTAGTAATGCTGGTTTTTTCATTGTTTATATCCAGCCCTAGCAGTTCGAGCTCTGCACGAAGTAATGCGAGTGCTGATTTGGCAGAATCTTCGGAGGGGTAATAATGAAGATGTCATCGACGTGACGTTGGTAGAGCTGAATTTCTTCTAGTTGCAATCTTGAGTCAAGGTTTAGATCAAGATTGTCCAAGTATAGCTCAGCTAAGTACCTTGCATAAGCTGGTCCTTGAGGCAAGCCAACTTTTGAGTTGACAGCTTTTTCCGTTATTTCAAAGAGAGTGTCAATGTGCGATTGGTATGAGCTTTTTGATTCTGGTGATAACTCAATTAGCTTCGCGTCTATCCTAGGATTCACTCCTCCGAGTAACATCCTTTTGAGGTTGTCATGAGGGATCGTGTCATAGAAGCTTTTAATGTCCGTTTTAAGTATGTAATAGTTTTTGTTGTCGGGATCTTCGATTCCGCTGCTTATGTTAGATACAAATTTGATCCAAAGATACAACCATGGCTGAAATATGTAGCCGTCACTAAATCCTTTGTTTGGTTTGTATCCATGAGAGTTGCTGCTTGGGGGGATATTTAAAAAATAAATCAATTGCTTCAATATGCACGAGGTTGTCAGTCTCTCGGGGGTTTTTAGCGTGATAAGCGTCCGCACTTTGTGTTCTTCGTTGCGTAGGTGCTTATAAAATTCTGCTGACTTCGGTTTTTGTATTACGTCATTGACTAAGTTTAATAGCCGGTAGCTATCAGTCGAAGACAGCTCGTTCATTACTACTTTAGACTGAGCTTCGTCATTTAAAAATAAGTAGTTAAGCTCGGCTGTTTTAGTTATCTCAATGTCAGATTTTGATATCTCAAACGTTGCGTCTGTAAAGTGAGTGTACGTCGGAATGCAAGCCTTAATCAGCTCTTCGACAGTTAGCGAATTAGGGAATTTTTCATTCGTAGTGGTTTCTATTTGTTCTTGCGATGGAAAGTTAAATGAAGACAGTTTTTTAATAGATCGAATTGTTATCTCGGGATTATAGTTTTCGCTTTTGCTAAATATATCTACGAGTATTTTTTGTCCTGCATCTTCTAGGTTTTTAGCTTTGATATTGTAGAGCATGCCAACAAGAAGTTTTCTATCCTCGTTGTTGAGGTTTACGCCGTCTTTTATTTTATTGCCTAGAATATGGAGTGGAGGGTGATCATTCCAGTGTGCTTGCAAAGCATCTAATGTAAAACCGTTGTTCTGTATTCCGATGGATTTTATTCTTGCGGGTCGAAATGTTTCATCGTGAGTGAAGTTGAAGATTACCCCTAAGGCAGTTTCTAGTTCAGATTTGCTTGTGCTCTTATGTTGTTTTAAAATTTCAAGACTTGATTTTATGGTTTCACTATTAAGTTCTGTGGTATGTTTGATTGTAGCAATTTCCGATTGCGCCTTTAACAGCACAGCATAACGCTTTGATTTGGTGTGTTTTGAAAGTGGAACCTTTACACCCAGGCCAGTCCCATCTGTTGGAGTGCCTGAACTTGGAAAAAGATCTACTCCTATCAGGTCTTTATTGTAATGAAGTTGTGTGCTCTCTATCAAAGCTTGTTGGATTTCATAGCCTGTACGATAGCTGGTTTTTTCACTGAAGGTTATCCAAACGTGGAAGCCTCTGTTTCCCGAGAATTCAAGCAGATAAGGGACATTTAGCCTGTTGAGTGAATTACAGAAACTAGTCACTGCGCGCTCAAGCTCATTTTGTGCAGTCTGCCTTAGTTCATTTTCCAAATTTGCTTTTGAAATGTCGAAATCAAAACAAATCCATTTAATTGTTAAGTCGTTATTTTTTTGATAAATTGCCAGTGATCCGGAAGTCCTTAAAGTCTTCTCCAAAAGCTTTTTCGTAACTGCGCCAGGTTTTCTCCTGTACTTCCCATCTGGCTGATGCTGTGCGTGGGAAGCTTGATCTGTGGCGAAAAAATCATGTAGTAACGCTGCTAATTCGTTTAACATAGTCAACTCCAGAGTTAAGTCTAACCGCTTTTTTCGGACAAGATAGTTCTTGCCTTGACAGAAACGTTTTATTTGTATTGTACTAAGTTAGTGTCTGGTTCTTCTTGAATTCATAAAGTATGGCTCTGTGGATTGTTATACTGATCTGGAGTTGGCTATTTTAAATCATGTTGCAGTCGGCCTTTCATGCGGACTCAGATAAAATAATTTAGCTATAGTCACCTTGAGAAAAGTTCGAGTTTTGCTAAGGGAGTCGACAAATGCACGGGAAGCTAAAAAAGCAAAGTACTAATACGGCTGCCATACTTCCTCTCGGCAATAATGCTGAGTTTGCCCTCGTTTTTAATTAGAAGGATATCGATCGATACTTGTTTCGGATAGGCGAGCTTGGCGGTACCCACTTTTTCGGACGTCAGTTTGATCATCGTATTGCAAAAAACGCGGTCTATTTTGCGAAGTTTTCGATCTTAGGAAATAACCTTGAGCGATCAACCTATGTATTATTCTTAATACTCCAGGATGTTCATACCCGAACTTACCGCATTTATGCGTGCCCGAACCCTCTTTGGGTGTTTTTCTCTTGTTCAAGGAATCTAGGTTTGAGTTGGTGATTGGTTCGATTTGGCTGCTCAAGCGCATTGGCGGACACTGGTTACTGGCCCTGGTTAAGCCGTGAGAGTTTAAAGCCGGCTCTTGATGCGCATTAATATCCGCTAGGTTTCTGCACTGATGCTGTTGGTGAAAAGCGGTCAAGGCTAAGCGTTCAATGCTGGCAAAAAAGTGAAATGCGAATCGGTGATGTGGAATGACCTGGACATATGATAGTCCAGAAGAAACACAGCGCTTCTTTACAAATATCTTCTCATCACAAAACTCCACCTTGCTGAAGTAGTAGCCTTGAGTTTCTCTGCCAGAGATGTAAACGCTCTCATCCATTATGCGCTCTATCGTAGTTGCCCAGTTTTTTTCTTCCGTCTGGGCATTGAATGTTCAGGTTTACTGGGACCGCCCGTGACGTCTGATTTGGAAGTCTCAATGCCAAGGTTTTCATCCTGAAGGTCGCCTCCTACGACTCTACGTTGCCACATATGTCGAAGCAATCCTAGCACCGCGTGATGAGCTGGCAGCACATGCCACCGTTGATGGGTGCGAGATGCAGAGTGATTTGCTCGTAGCGTTCGTACGCATAGGTTGCCCGAAACTCGTGGAAACCGCTTAAATTGTGTGCAAGGAATACTCCCGCGCGGGGCGGACGATTCCCCGTTGGAAATCAAGGGAGCTTTCGTTCGGTGCCAGTAGGTTGCCGCTGCGGTGCGGTAAAATCTCCCGTTTGGCAGACATCTCTTTTGCCATTCCAATGCGACACTTTCGAAGGTTCGGACTTGAATTGAGGACTGCGCCTTGATTTGGTGTTTGGACTCGATATGGTCGATCTCCTCCGCGGGCATCCATCGGACCTCCAGGCGCTTCTTACGCGCATCGGAGAGGCTGACCACGGTGTAGAGCCGAGTCGGAAAGTGGGGCAGTGGGGCGTGAAATAGGGTATTGCTCCCTTTATCGAATGCCCTTGCCCTTGCCCCTGCTTCTATCCTTGAGGCGGCTGGTATCCATAAGAGTCTGGTGGAATCTGAGAAACCTCCAAAACGAAAAAACCCGCCAGAAGGCGGGTTTTTCGGAAGTTTCAGAGATGTTAAAAGCTTTCTAAGAAACATTGTATGGTGCCGGCACCAGGAGTCGAACCCGGGACCTACTGATTACAAGGTAGGTGGTTAAAACAATGAAATCAAAGGGTTACGTGATTCCTTGTTACGTGCTGATGCGCCAGAGCCCGCTAATGATGCGGGTCCTGTTGCGCTTGTTACGCGAGGTTTGCTCAGTGTCCGGGGCCGCTAATCGTGGCCCCCGGATCTTCGAGGCACTGGCATATTCCGCCGTGTGTATTCCAATCCAAGCACCTAATGCGTATGCCTGTGGTGGATATCCGGAAAGTGTGGGTGGCTATGGCGGATCTGCACGTGCTCATGAACATGGCTGTGCGCACCAGTCCCACTCCACTCAAACGAGTGTTCGTGCTGGTGATGCTCGTCGTGAACGTGGCGATGCCCATGCGTCAACGATACGTGCTGGTGCTCGTGCGCGTGGCTTTCAGTAAGGTGGAGCCATACCCCAATACCCATCAGCGCAGCGGCTGGCCAAAACGACAAAGACACAGGCTCGCCCATAGCTACGATTGCGATGGCGGCTCCTAGAAACGGCGCGGTCGAAAAGTACGCTCCTGTACGTGCCGAACCGAGGCCGCGCAGCGCTAGTACAAAGAGCACCAGGCTGACGCCATAACCTAGAAAACCAAGCCCTAGCGTCGGTGCAAGCACCGAAAACTCGGGAAGCCTAGATCCAAGGAGCAGGGCCAGCGAACAATTGACTAAGCCAGCTACCAAGCCTTTGAAGCCCGCCACAAAAAGCGCGTCTGATGCAGACACCTTTCGCGTCAGGTTGTTATCGATTGCCCAACAGAAACAGGCTAAAGAGACTGCCAACGGCCCAAGCCAGTCATGAGCCTGCATGGCTTCAAGAGGCCACGCCAAAACAATACCGCCGGCAACGATGGCGATCATTCCCCATACGATGCGCCGATCAGCGTTTTCTTTGAATACTACCCAAGCCAATAAGGCCGTGAGCACAGCTTCGAGGTTGAGCATCAAAGAAGCGGTGGCGCCGGATGTCCTGGTTAATCCGAACATCAGCGCAACGGGCCCGAGCACTCCCCCGAACGCGATTGCGCCGAGAAGCCAAGGCCATTCAGAGGGCCCGAGGCCGGCCGGTTTCCAGCCATGGTCACGCACAAAACGGACAACGGTCAGGCCCAGACCACTGCCCAAGTAAAGGAGGCCTGCAAGTAACACAGGGGGAATGTTGAGACCTAGCAACTTGGCAAGCGGCGTGCTGGCACCAAATAACGCGGCAGCGGCCAACGCATACAAAACGCTCAGGTTCATCAATAACTCCGCACCAGAATTTTCGTGAGGAGGCATCATACCGCGAGGCGCACGGTTTTCTTTGATAGCTAAGTTGTTTTGGCCGGACGGTTACACATATTCTCCCCAGGAAAAGGCCAGATATCATGCAGATGCATTCCGCCGCCGAGCCCCGAATGCCATGCTTCGACATATCAGCCGATGTCGTTCGTCTCTACCAACTCTTCTAAGTAGCATTCCACGAAATTCATTCACTTCTCCCTGTGGTTAATCAGTCTGCGGCTGGGGAGACCACGGGTAGGCTATGGTCGTAGATGTCCATCATCTTCGGATCACGATGCCCGCTGGCTTCCTGCTTGTCCGCTCGGTTGCCAGCGGTGTCTGTGATGCCCCTTCGCTTCAAGTCGTGCAACGCGAAACGCTGCTGGGGCGTAATCACGTCGTCCTTGAGTGCCAGTGTGATGAAACGCTGCCAGGCGGTATCAAGACTCGACTTGCGCAGAGTACCGCCATGGCTTGCAACGATGATGTGTCTTCTATCTGGCGCTATCGGAATAGGTGTTCTGCGTTTTTCCCAAGTGCGTGATCGGTACGCCTTTGCACTGTCCCACACGGCCCGCAGGCGCGGCGTCCAACGAACGATGTTGTCCCTGCTGCCCTTTCGCCTGTTTGTCAAAATCCCTTCTTCCAGCTCATTGGCGTCTGTGAGGGTGACGACCTCGATACCTCGAAGCCTGCACAGATAGGCCAGCTCCATCACGATCGGTAAATATTCCGGACAGCCACCGGGTTCGTTGCGCGCGAGCCGGCCGCGAGCTGTTGCCCGATCGATCAGATCGTCCATGACGCTTTGTGTGGGCAGCCGGCGCTGTTTGCGTTCGATCGGCGCCTCGATGCCCAGCGCTGGATTGATTTCTAGATAACCTCGGTTGCGCCCCCACTGCAGAACCCGGCGCAGATATCGGAGGGCATGCGCAGCTTTTGAAGGGGTGCCCTCGTCTGCAAGCCGATCGACGATGCGTTGCACCAGGGCAGCGGTGAACTTCTTCACAGCGAGGTCGCCCAGCGGCTTGCCCAATTTGGTGGGAATGTTCAGCAGGACGTCTCGGGAGTAGCAGTAGTCGTCGTGCGTCTTTGGCTTGAGTTTCTTATAGCGATCGCTTTCGTGAAACTTTTCACAGATGTAACGGAGTGTGCCCCTGTCGACGTTCGATGCTTCATCCATGATCCGATGTAGTTCTGCCAGAGACACGTCTGCAGGCGCCACATTGCGGCGCCGCTGTTTGCCGGTTTCGTCCCTGTGGAGGGTGTACCAAACTCCGTTGCCGCGCTGGTCGAAGAAAATGGCCGCCGGAAGGGCGGCCTGATCGACGTGGGCAGGGATGTTCGGATTGTGCTTCCGCTTCCTCGCTCGCTTCATAAAATGTCGGGTTCGTACCGTTCGTTCGATGCTGGGGTCAGCCCAGCTGCTTGATTGATAAGGTCCAGAGTTGTCCACGGGCCGGTACGGCCTCGAAACAGGCGGACGCCCTGCTCAATGAGTGACCGTTCAACGTCAGACCGGCGCTGATATCCGGTAATGCGCTGCAGGTCTTCGAATATCAAGACATTGCTCGACATGGTTGCCTCAGGATCTCTTACGCCCCGGTGAGTGTAGTCAGTGTGCCGGGGCATAGTTGTTAGAAAAAAGTGAGCGATCTTCTGGAGGAAAGCCTACCGGGAATAGCGTCTGCCTCGGGCCAATCTCGCAGCAACCTTCTCAGCCATCAGTTCCGTCCATTCATCCTCTTTTCTTTTTTGCCTAATGCGGCTGCAGCTTTGATGGGTGCGAGTCGATCGAGCTTTACCGCAAATGTCGCAAATGCTCGGCAGATCGAGTCGGTGGCTCGCCATCGTTGGTCGTTGGCGGGCAGTGGCTTGCTTAGGCATCAAGCACCTCGCTCAGCTTGAACGTATGTCCATCCACAATCGTGTTCATGGTAGCCTCGGCCGCGCTGCCTTTGAGGATTTGAGCTTGCATGGTTCTCTCCTTTCAGGGGTGGTAGGTGCCATGGGGTTGCAGCCCCA
This sequence comes from Pseudomonas sp. W5-01, assembly GCF_046540435.1. Classification (NCBI taxonomy): domain Bacteria; kingdom Pseudomonadati; phylum Pseudomonadota; class Gammaproteobacteria; order Pseudomonadales; family Pseudomonadaceae; genus Pseudomonas; species Pseudomonas sp. W5-01. Next base: position 100,130 of record NZ_JAXCIP010000005.1, on the reverse strand, counting down.
TGGCACCGACTTCATTTTGATTTCTAGCGAAGGATCCAGATCATCAGATCCGGAACCTGCACCGCGACAATTGCGATCAGCGTCACAGTCAGTACTGCGCCCAACAACTGCCCCAGTAGGGCGCCGCGTGCGGCTTGTTCAAGTGGTTCTGTATTGCGCATGGTTCTCTCCTTCAGGGTTGACCGGTTGCAGCCGGCTTTAGGTGAGGCGGTACTGCTTACCGTCCTCGATCACATAGAAATTCACGTCACGCAGGCGATATAAGCCGCCCGGTCCGCCGTGAACGACGTAGTCGTCATAGGGGGCCTTCATTACCCGAACCTGAAAAAGCTTGTCCGATTGGTGGGCGTAGTCGCTGTCCTTTTTGATGTGTGCGTATAGCTGCTGACCTGCCGGCCGGCAACCCGCCGGACCGTGAGCTGCTTCGAAGCCCAGCCATGCGGCGCGGGTTTCCAAGTTCTCGAACTGGACGCTATTGCGAGCAACGTCGTATCCGCGCGGTTTGGCCCAGTCTTCGAAGGCGAAGAGCAATTCGAGATTTTCGAGGCTCTGCTCAGGGGGTGTTTGCATGGTTCTCTCCTTTCAGGGTTATTCGGCGTGGGTTGCAGCCCTACGCCTGAAAAATCCAGCACTTAACGATCGGGGACTTTGTGATCGTGTTGTTATGTCGCATGGCGTGATGAGCCCGGACTTTGCTGTCCACCGACTTATTCGATTCCAGAAATTTGTGCCGGCGGGATTCCTTGAGGCGATCGCGCAGCTCGCTGACGTCGGCCAGCTTCTGGCGATGCTCGGCGGCGCGCTCGACGAACTCGTTGAGGTTGATGGCGATGACGTTGTCTTTTTTGCTGTGGTTTACCACTGGGCCTTCGGCATCCAGGCTCTGCAGGTAGTCGTAAACCTCCCAGAATTCGGCCACTACCGGGTGGTCTGCACTGATTGAGCTCTGGCGCTCGATCGCCATGCCGACGATGCAGCGTTGTGTCGCAGTGATTTGTGCGTCAGTCAGTGGTACCAGCGAACGAATGCAGTCAACCAGGCCGAGAAGCTGCGCGTGGTTCTTTACGATCCGCTCGACCCGAATGTATCCGCGCAACTGGTTGCCGCACTTCTGGCACGCAGACTTTTCGCTATCAGGCGGGTACGCCGTATCGCAGCTGACGCAATGGGTATGCAGCCGGCGCAAACGGGCTTCGTGAGCCGGGATCTTGTCCGCAAGGGTGGACATGACGTCGGCTTCACGCTTGACCGCCTGCAGCAGGAAGTGGCTGAGCTTGTTGCCGTCCAGCGCTGTGAGCTTGTCAGCAGCCTCGCGGCTCGCCGTAGTGACAGCCGGGCGGACGAAATGAAGCTTAACGATCCGCGTCATGATGGCTTCGGACGCTACAACCGGAGCGTTCTGGCTGATCGCGATCGTGCCCCGGAACGGCGGCTCGTAGGTTTCGTTACCGGCCGTCTTGACGCCTTTGGTCGCCAATGTGCCGCCGCCGAAGTAATCCTTCAGCTCGTCCCATTCGAAGTTCTTGGCGTGTGATTTGTCGTCGCCGCTTCGGTCAGATTCCAGCAGTACCACCGGCATCCCGGAAACTTGACCCATCAACCGGCTTCGGCCGGCCTTGGTCGATTTAGAGGGGTCAAAACCCTCATAGCCAGACCGGCCAAGCAATTTCCACAGCAGGTTGAGCAGCGTGGTTTTACCGGCGCCGGCTTCGCCCGTTGCTTCCAGAAAGGGGAACGACTGGTAACGAGCCCGGATCTGCTCGGCGAACAGTGATCCGAACCAGAACGTCAGCGCGACCACGCCCTGGGCGCCGAAGCACGTCCAAAGCAGCTTTGCCCATTCATCGCTGTATTCCTTTGGATCGCGCTGAATGCGGACCGGTACGGCCTTTTGCAAAGTCTTGAGTCGCAGTTTTCCGAACTCAAAGAACTCCTCGTCGTTGACCGCCACGACCTGACCATCCTTGATTGCCATGTCGCCGTAGACATAGCAGGCGTACTCTTTGCTGTAGCCAACGAAGTCGATCGTCTGGACCGTTTTAATCGCAAATAGCTGGTCCTTCATGATCTTGTCGAGCTGCTGACCGCTGCCAGTGAACACGGCGCCTGCAGCCATGCCCAGAAGGCGCTTCTTGAATTCGCTCGCGGCCGCGACCTGGCCGCCGGTGAACGTGTTCTTCACCGACACGCCGTCGTGGGGGAAGTCGACTCGGAAGAAGTACCAGGATTCGTCGGTGATCTCGTTGCGTTGGAAATACAGGGCCTGCGGGTAGCAGTTGGCGATCTCCACCACGCAGCCGGACATGCGCAGCGCCTTCTCTCGCATTGCCTTGTTGTTCAGCTGCTGCTCTTCGTGGTTTTCGCTCGTCTCCAGCGCTTGCATGGCGCTGTTGAACTTGCTGATGTCCAGCTTCCACCAGTACAGACGGGATTCGAAGCCAAAGTGAAATTCTTCGCGCTCGCGCCAGTCGTACATCAGCAGCGCTTTTTCCGAGGCACTCTCCGCGATCAGCAGGGCACCGTGGTGGCGTGCTTCGGCGAGGTCGCCGTCCAACCGCTTCTGCCGGTCGGCTTCGTCGTCGATAAACGCCCAGCGCTGATGTAGATCGTTCCAGTCCACCTTTCGCGCATCACGCTGCGGGATCTGCGCGGCAGTACACTCAAATCCCATCGCACGGGCCATTGCCACCCATTTGCGCGTGTACTTGTGTGCGCCTGGTTCATTGTCCAGCGCCCACACAAGCCTTGGGAGACTGCCAGCCCGTAGCGTGATCAGCGCCTTGAGCGAAGCTTCCGGAAAGGCGTTGGACGACATCGCGGCGACAGCGTCGATATCGTTGTGCTGCAGGGCAATGGCGTCAAAGATCCCCTCGACAATCCAGAGCTCGCGGGTATTGGAGAGGTCGACGTGCGGGGAACACCACCAATAGCCCCTGTAAGATTCCTTCGGCTTGAACCGAGCCTTCTTCTTTCCGAACCGGTGAGGTCGGTCGATCAGGCGCTCCCAATAACCTCCGCGCTCCAAAGAGAAGCGCACGGTTGCCGATCCGATCTCCAAATCCCGATCAAAGTAGCTTTCTTGAGTGAACAGGCCTGCGACCAGGTCCATCTTGAACCCGCGAGCGAACTCTAGGTAGGCGCGCGCCGTGGCAGTGGGCTGATCATCAGTTGCCGGCGCCCGTTTGCTCCAGTCGTCGAAAATGTCGTCGTACAGCTCTTTAACGTGCCACTGCTGACCGCACTTGCTTTCCCGGCCGCACTTGATGAACCACGGGTTCACGAAGCTGGAGTAGAGCTCTTTTTTGCCGCATGCCGGGCATACACCGCCGCGCATGAAATCTGTGCCGGCACGATGCTTCAGCCCGTAGTCATTTTCGAGTCGGGTCAATACGTCAGCCCGGATTACGTCTTCCATCGTCAAGCCTGCTTACTTATGGCGGCCTGTAAGGCGCCGAGAGTGGTTTTTTGTGCTGCCAGGGCCGGGTAAGCGGAAAGGATCGCGCCGGAGCGCAGACCGTCAGGGACGCGCCGGAACTCATCCGAATACCAGTGCTCTTGAATCCCAATGCGTAGCCGCTCGCGCAGCTCGTACTGCAAGGCTTCTGCAAGGCTTTTGCTCAGGTCCATTCGGATCGAAAGTGCTGTGCTCATGGCTGTATCCCTGATTTCGGGCGCAATTCGCCCAAACCCATACGCTCTGGGTCGTGCTATTTGTTCAGATGGTCGGGGTTGTCTGTCGCTGCCCGGGCAAGTCGATCAGTTGCTCGAAGATATGGGCGACGGGGATGGCGTAGGCATTGCCGCTGGTGGGGTCAGTGAGCACCGCCACGGATTCGCTGCTGTTGGCAAGATCCAGCCGGCGCTGATCGCCAGCGGAGCGCAGCTTGCTGTAGGCAAGGGCCGCGAGCGTCTCAGCGAGATAAAGGGGCACTTCGAGAGAGGTCTGCAGATAGGTCACAGCCCGGACGAAGAGCTGCTGGTCGTTGTCCAGGTGTTCACCCTGGTGACGCTGCATGAAGCACAGGGCGGCGCTCTGCATCGTCGAGCGATACTCCAGTTCAGGGTTCTGCGCTTTCAGTACGATTTTCATCAGGCCGTCTCCAATCCCAGTAGATCCATCTGTTTTTCGCCTTCCTTTCGCATCGCCTCTCGGCGCATCGCAACTGGCGCTACCGGCAGTCGGACTGCAGGATTTGGCATTCCTGAGGCGCTCATTTCATGCGTCATTTCGAACTGAGCGCGAACAGACCAACTGCAAGGCTCATTTGTGCACTGCATGTATGTGATGCGCAAAAAGATGTGCGTGCCCTCACTGGTTCGGATGCGCATTCGCCCCTGGCAGTGCGGACATACCAATTTGTAGGTGCTCACTTGTTCTCCCCGCCGCTAGTTGCGGCCTTCGGCTGATGCCGAGAATTGGCGGCGCTTCCTGCGCCTACTTCGGTTCCTACGTGCCCGGGCGTTCCCGGTGCAAAACGATCACGGCGGTGATCTCTTCATGGCTGGCCGCGACGTGGGCGCGGTGCGCGGTGAGGATGTCTTGCACTTCGCTGTCGTTGATGACCCCATCTTCGAGGGCCTTGGCAATGATGGCGTCGACCAAACCACGCTTGATTGAGGTGTTGATCGAGCGTGCATATAGATCAAGGTTGTCCAGCTGACCTGCCTCGGCAACGGGGACGAAAACCCCGCCGTACAGGCCGCAGACGAAGTCCGGCAGGTGGGTGGTCCCGGTCTGTGCTTCCAGAAGGCAGATCTGCTCGTCCGTCAACGGGCGACTGCCGGCATTTTCATAAGCGTGGTTATCAAACTTCTTGACCGACATGCCGAGTCGCGGTGCTGCGCAGTCACGCCCGCCCGGGTAAGCACAGATCACTGCGCTGACGACTTGGCGGCGGGTTTCTAGAACGGTGCGTTTCATCTTCTGGTTTCTCACCGGCAGAACTGCAATTATTTTGATATCACGCCGTCTTTGATACGCAGGAGCACAGCTGCTCGTCGTGCCTCGCCTCGAACGCCTTTTTTCCGACCGTTCAATAGATCGCTGACCAAACTTTTGTTCAGAGCATGTTTCCGGCAGAACTCGGCGATCGTTACCCCATTTCGGTCAAGTTCTGCGCGGGCTTGCTCGGCTGTCAGGAGGACGGGCATAGTGTTCATGTGTGTTCAATCGTGTTGTGTGTGCCATCATTATGCCCAAGAAATTGTGTGTGTAAAGTGGCGAATGCCAAATATTTGTGTGTCTGGAGATTCCTTGGAAAAAACTTTGGGCGAGCGGCTCCGGGAAGAGCGCGACCGGCTTGGCATAAACCAGAACGAGCTGGCTGACGTTGGAGGGGTTAAACGCAACTCCCAGGGCAACTATGAGCGCGGCCGACAGAACCCGGACACGGCGTATTTGTTGGCTATCGCGAAAGTTGGGGTCGATGTGATGTACGTGCTTTTCGGAAGACGCGACCATGCCGTCGAAGCCCAAGCGGGGATTGAGGCCGAGCTGATTTGCTCTATCCGTTCGTTGAGTCCTGCGGATCAGGCCGTGGCCCGACGCGTTGTAACCGGCCTTGCAGAAATGAATACCGGGCGCGTCAATCCTGCGACTGAACCCGAATAGACATCCCACAACTGACCGATAACTGCATCCATCGCCAATCGCTGAAAGTAGCGACTTTGGGCTATTTAGAATCCTGCGAAACTGTTGATGCTTTCCGTTTCCCAGGAGTATTGAGCATGTTGGATCGAGGCGTTTTGGAGAAGCTTGAGCAGGATGCTCGAAACAACGATTGTCCCGACTTGAAGTTGACCCAACTGGAGTATTTGTTGCTCCAGCGGTACCGACTGATGTCGGAAACCGATCAGGCGCACCTGCAGCGCCTGGCAGAAATGCTGGCCCGGACGAAATAGGCCCCCGTTGCGCAACCGCGCTCCGGCTGCTCACGCCGGAGCTCCGGCAGTAGGCGCACTGTTTTTTGCCTGCAGCCGTTTATATTCCCTTTCAACTGCCCGCTTCGCCGTCGCCTTGCTTTCGTACAGGTGCGTTAGCCGTCGTGGCTGCGCCTGGTCGCCTGCCGTGACAGTGTGCTGTTTCGCGGTCTTAGATTCCCGGTACCAGGCAATGATGCCCGTGTAGCTTTTGCCATCCTCCGCTAGCTCGGCAACCTCATCCCCATCGGGCAATTGCGATTCCAGCTCCAGACTGGTGGTGAAGGCGTCCGAGGTGAAACTGTGCTTCACATTGCCGCCGAGCCAAATAATGTCGGCAATTTGCTGCTTGATTCCTGTCAGCGTGTATGTGAGTTCCGGCGCAAGATCGGGTCGGCCGTGGGCGAGCGTATAGCTCAGAGTCGCGGTCCCGCGCTGCAGTCTGTTCCACTCCGCACGCGCCGCCACGAGGGCACTTTTTCGATCCGTGAAAGAGTGCCTCAGATCCTTGATGTTCTCCCCGCCACCGGAAATGGCGCTTTTTTTCTCGGCGCTGTTGACGTCGTAGTAGAAGGCCCGCACGCCGGTGTAGCTGTCACGGTCCGCCTGCAGGAAGCGGTGCTGGTCACCATCGAGCCGCGTGAGTGTGACGTGTGGCAAATTCAACCCGCTCGCGTTGGTCGCCTTGCCGATCGGCAGGAACAGCAATCTGTCAGCCTTGACCGTCGCGATTGCGTCGTACTCCTGGCCCAGACGCGTCAGCAAATTCGCATCCGATTCATTCGCCTGGTCGAGGTGCACCAGCTCGATGACGTTCAACACCGCGCTGATGACTGGTGCGAGCCCGTAAGTCCCTGCGATCGCTGTGATTACTGCGCCTATCGTCTGACGGTGCCAGCTACGCTCACGCTTGACCTTGAGCCCCGCGCGCAGGTCGACGCTCCTCGCTCGGATGCTCAATTGATCCGGAGCGCCGCTGTGTTCAGTTTCATCGACCGTAAACGTTCCCTTATCGACCAGCCCGGTATCACTCCACCCGAGCCAGACTCGAAGCGTGGCACCCTTGGGCGGGATCACTAGCAGGCCGTCATGGTCGGAAAGCGTCACGTCCAGCTGGTCCGCCTCGAGTCCGCGGTTGTCAGTGAGCTCAATACTGACCAGGCGCTTTTCTACCGCCGCCGTAATATCGCGGCCGTCGACCATCAGACGGCAGATAGGGCGGGGATAAGCCTTGGCCTCGCGCATGGATTTCTGCGCGCTGTTCAAGTAGCGGTCGACTTGGTCAATAGCCTCATCGATCACAGGACGGCCCTCAAAATGTTGCCCGCGCTGCTTACGGCAGAGCCGAGCAAATCAACGCGGCCGTCGTCGATGCGCTTCAACGCGATAGTGAATTCAATTCGACGCGCTGCGCCGTCCTGGAAGAACAGCGTGCGCGTCTCGTTGATGCTTTCGATCACCCAGATGCCGAGAATGCGGCCGGTCCCCTCGACCAACGGGTAAGCCTTGCCGGTGTCGGCCATGTAACGCAGCGTGTCGACGCTCAACGGCGTGCCAGCGAGTGCCGGCAGGAGAACGCCGGGAAGCGTGATCGAATCGTCGCCGCGTCCGAGAAACTGACGTGCCGGATTGGTGCCGATGCGGGAGGTGGATCCGTGCCGCCATTCCGTTTGCCGCTGCAGCTCCTGGTACACCAACGTTTCAAGGCTGAAGATGAACATGCCGAGGGCCATCATCATGGTCGTTTACTCCTGGTCATACAGCGAACTACGTGCCCGAGCCCGCTTTGCGTTTTGACGTTTATCCAGCTCGGCAGAAACCGCTCGGGCGATTGCGGCCGCATCCATTCCCGGGGCTGCGTGAATGTTGATTTCGATGTGGTCCGGGGCCGATTGCACGACCGGCTGTGGCGCGACTGAGGCGATAGGTGGCCGGCTGTCGACGGCAATGGATGCCGGCGCTGCGGTCATTCCCACTGCGATGGCTCCTGCTTGAGTCAAGTTCTTGCCCATCACGCTGATTGCATCGAGCACTCCAAAGCCTTCAGGTGCCTCGGAAGGGGCCGCGCCGGCGGGGCGACCTGCTCCGGCCATCCCGATCGCGATTTGCCCGACCTGCGCGACTCGCTTCCCAATGCCTACAAGCACCCCGAGCATGTCGGGCGACGTTTTAGGTGCGGCCGGGGCCTGCGTTACTGCAGCTCCGTCGCGGGGTTTCTGGATGGGTTGTGTCGCCACCAGGCTCGGCTGGGGTTGGATCAGCGGCGTTCCGGCCGCACTCTCTGGCGCGCCCTGGACCGGCAGCATCGTTTGGGCGGGTGCAGCTTGACTCGGCGTCCCACCCAGTTGCGCCAAGCTCTTGCCCAAGGTCGACACCACGCTCAGTACCATGCTGGCAGGCGTGTTAGATAGGCCGGCTTGCGACGCGGCAGACGACAGCGCTGTGATCGCACTCAGCCCGGCGTTCGCCATCGTCTTCCCCGCGTCGGTGATGCTGGACAGTAGCCCCTGCGATTCACCCGGGGCAGGAGCCCCTGAAACAGCAGGAAGCACCGGCGCCCTTGGCAGTGCTGCAGGTGGCGTCACGTTGGTGCCGATCGTGATAGTGCCGGCTTGAGCGACGCGCTTTGCAATGGTCGCAACCGCCTCGAGCGGGCCGCTCTGTGTCTGAGTCAGCCCCTGTGCAAGACCGGCCATGGTGAAGCCACCGAGCTCGGCAAACACCCGCGACGGGCTGTGGATCCCGAGCTTTTCCTTGAACCAACCGATCGTTTCGGTACCGGCATCGGAAATAGCTGTCTTCACGCTGCCCATGGCGTTCCGGATGCCGTTGACCAGGCCGGTCATGATCATTCCGCCGAATTCAGTGAACCGGTTGGGCAGCTCAACACCCATGTAGCTCATCACCGCCGCGAACGCCTGATAGATCAGGCCGATCGGGCTGAAATTTGCGATCGTCTTCAGGATGCTTCCGATGCCCCCGCTGAAGCCCTGTTTGATTTCCCCCCAGGCGCTTGCGAAGTAGGTTTTCACCTTGTCCCAGTTGGCATAGATCAGGTATGCCGCGAGTGCGATCGCAGAGATGGCCAGGCCGATCGGGTTGGTCAAAAACAGCCGGCCGAGCCACATGAAAGCCTGCCCCACAAAGGGCAGCACCTTTGACCCCAGGTTAATCATCATCCCAATGAGCGACGGCAGCTTGATCCCAATCAGCGACAAACCGTAGCGCACCGCCAGGAAAGGGCCGAGCGCGGTCGCCAGGGCGAGCGCGACAGAGCTGAATCCGATCGACAGAGCGGCGATGCCGGCGACAACTTTCAGAATACCCAGTACCAGGCCAGGGTTGGCGTCTGCCCAGGCCGTGAGGCGCGCCATGACACCGTTCAAACCGTTGACCAGCTCGATCAGTGCCGGCCGCAAGGTGGCGCCGAGCGCGCTGCTCAGGTTGAACATGCGGTTTTGTGCCATCTGCCAGCGAGCTGCAAGCAGGTCGGCCCGAATGTCGCCCTCGCGCTGCATCGAGCCGTCGCGTTTAGGCGCGGCCTTTGCGCCATTCACTAGATCGAGCTGGCGCTTATATTCGCCCAGGTTCGACGCGAGCTTGGCGGCATCGTCCCCGTATTCTTTACCGAACAGTTGAGTCATGACCCCCAGCTGCTTGTTTTTCGGCAGCTTATTGACTGCCTCCAGCACCTTTTGAATCGTGCCGGTGGCGTCTTTGGTCATGCCGTCCTGGACGGATTTCGCTTCCAGCCCGATCGCCTGCAGACCTTTGACGAAGCGCTTGGGCTGCTGGGTGGCGATAGCCAGCTCGCGAATCATCGCGTTCGTTGCAGTTGCTGCGATCTCTGACGATGCCCCCAGTGTCAGAAACGTGGAGCCCAGCGCCGCCGCATCCTTGAACGACATCCCGACCGAGGCCGTGACGCCTGCAGTGCGCTGCATCACGTCGATGATGTCTTTGCCCTTGGACATGGCGTTGTCGTCGAGGTAGTTGATCGCATCACCCAACTGGCTGACGTTCTTGATCGGCAGATGGTAGAGCTGGGCAATTCGCGCAAGGTTTTCGCCCACTTGCTCGGCCGGAAGTTCGAAGGCAGTTGCCGCTGTCGCCGCCACGCGCGCGAACTCGAGCAGATTGTCTTTACCTTCGACGCCCATCCTGGCGCCGCCTTCTACCAAGGCGGCGATATCGGTCGTCGCCATGGGGATGGTCTCGGACATCTTCTTGATGGCCGCGCCCATTTCGTAATAGGTCGCTGTCAGTTGCCCATTGTCATCCCGGGCGCCGCTGACCTGCTTTGCGACGCCTGCCATGGCGTCTTCGTAGGAGGCGTAGTTTTTGATCATGCCCAGAATCGGCATGCCGGCGGCGGCGCCGACAGCGCCCGCACTCGCTCCTGCTACTGCAGCGTTGCCGGCTAATTCCTTCCCCTTGGAATAGTTCTTCTGCGCGCGGGACACGCGCTCCTGCTGCTTGGCGAGCGCCGATAGCCGGTCCTTCTGCGATTGGATGGCGATGTTCGCCGCCTCGATCTCGCTCTTCAGACGGCGCTCGGTGGTTCCGAGGTTGCGGGTATCAGCACCCGTCGATCGCATGAGCGGGATGAGTCGCTGCAGCTCCGATCGCTGGGCCGTATGTTTGTTGGTCAGCTTTTCGACAGCGCTGCTCGCGTTGACGAAGGATTTCTGGAAGGCGGCTGTAGGCGCGTCCATGCCCTGCAGCTGCTCGCGCAGCGCACGCAATCTGTTCTGCGCCTTGGCGAGCTCCTCGGAGGACTGGCGAACCGCTTCTTTCTGACGTGTGTAGCTGGAGATGTTGGACTGTTGGGCGTTCAGCTCCCTGAGCTGGTCCCGGGCCGCTTTGAGCGCGCGCGAGGTGGAAGTACTCCCGGCGCTGATCTGTTTCAGGGGGCCGGTTACCTTGTCGATCGCCGACAGCAGTACTTCCAGCCGCAGCTTGTCACTCATCCTTAGCCCCACTTCGCACGCGGGCGCGTTCGCGCCAGTCCATCAGTTCGGTCAGGGACAGCGGATCCATCGCCGCTGGTCCCCAGTGGAAAATCACGGCGATGTCCGCCATTGCGTCATCTACGCAACGAGGGATGCATCCGCCTTCGCCGACTTCGGCAACAAAAAACCAGTTACCAAGCTCGCGAGCTGAACCAGATCGGCAGGATCCATCTGGCCGATTTCGTGTTCGGTCAAGGTCGGGTTAGTGATACGCGGGAGCACTTTGCGCAGGGCGAGTACGTCCATTTGCAGAAGGTCGGTCAGCGTTACCCCGCGCAGTTCGCCTGCCATGGGTTTGCGAAGAGTGACCTCGTGGATCTCGGACGAGCCGCGTTTGATCGGGCTGTCCAGGATGACGGTGTTCGGGTTCGGCTCGACGGCGGTAACTTCGTTGGAGGTTTCGGTGGTGGTCATGATTGGTACCCGTTATGGGGAGTGAAGCGCCGGGAAAGCCGGCGCGTTGAGGGGTGCTTACAGGCCGATCGCCTTTCGGTGTGCGGCGAGCCTGTCCTCGCCGTTGACGACGAAAATGAAGTTGAGCAGGTCGATTTCCACCTCGACGTTTCCGTCGATCGTCAGCTTGTAGTAGCTGCAGGCGGTGTTAAATTTGTGCTCGGTGTCTTCGCCGCCTTCCGAGTCGCCCATGTCGATCTCTTCATGCCGGCCGCGAACAACCACTTCCACAGCGGATACCTGCTCGTCATCGTCCCGCTGGACCGATCCAGCCCATCGCAACTGGACGCCGCTGACAGATACGGCGCCGTATTGGCGCAGTGCGGTGAGGTCCCAGCCGCCGAGCGTCCATTCCATCGAGATACCGTCATCGCTATGGCCGAGGTCGACCTTCACCGGGCCATCCATACCGCCGCCGCGCCAGGCTTCCAGCTTGCGGCCCAGCTTCGGCAGGGTGACGGTCTTGCACTGGCCGACGTAGCTGACGCCGTCGTTGTACAGGTTCATGTTCTTGAGCTTTTTGGGCAGAGCCATAGTGGCGCTCTCCTGCAGGCGCGGCCGTGGCCGCGCTATTCAATAAGGGATCAGCCGTTTACGCGGCTGGCGAAGTCGACCAGGTACCGATCGGTGATGCGCTGACGCAGGCCCAAGTTCTCCAGCGGCGGTACGGGCGTGTAGTCGTAGTCCAGGAAAAGCTTGCCGGCCTTGAGGGTGTCCTTGTCGTTTGCGGCCTCGTCGTACCAGCACTCGCCGCCGATCAGATACCCCTGGCGCACCAGGTCACGGAATGCGGCGTTGATGCCTTCCACGATGTCGCGCACCAAGCTTGGGTGCATCGGCTTGTCCACGGCCCAGAAGTGGTTCTCGGCCATCGTGTCGGCCAGTACCTGGGCGGTTCGCGTGTAGTTCTCGAAGGCGAACAGCGGATCGTCGCTGCAGGTGCGCGAGCCCCAGAAGCGGAAGCCGTCGCGCCGAATCAGCGTGGTCACGTCAGCGGCGTTCAGCAGCCCTGCATCGGTGTCGGGGCTCTGCAAGTCCCAGTACACGTCCTTGCTCAAACCGGTGACGCCATCGACCGCGATGTTGGAGATGGTCTTGTGCCAGCCCACTTGCTGATCGATCTTCGCTCGCAGGCCCAATGCGCGCGCCACGGCAGATGCGGTAGCGTCGGCGTTCAGCGCAGTGTCGAAGTTGATGAAGTCGGGCCAGATGGTCATCAGCTCGCGGGCGCCGAAGTTCTCGCGGTAGGCGATGGCCTCAGAGACTGTTTCGCAGTTCCAGGCATTGGCGTATGCAAACCCGCGAAGCTTCTGAGCGATAGCGACCAGCTCGGTAGCCACCGGAAGGCTGTCCAGACCAGGAACACCCAAAATGCGCGGACGAACGCCCAACTGGGCCTCTGCGGCCAGGAGCGCTTTCAAACCTGTGTACTGACCACTGGCATTCACGCCGCCGATCACATTGGAGCTAGTGGCGGCGGCGTCTGCGCCCTCGGCGACACGGACGACGACAGTGACAGGGCTGGACTGATCGGCGATCGCATCCAGGCTTCGCGCAAGAGTGCCTTTCACGCCGGCTTTGGCGCTGGCGGTCAGCACGTCAGTCAGAAGCACGGGCTTATTGAGCGGGAAGGTCGCCGCGTCCGCGTCTTCGGCGGTGCAGACCATGCCGATCACGGCGGTGGCGACTGTGCGTACAGGGCGTGAGCCCTCGTTGATTTCGACGACTCGTACGCCGTGGTGATAATCGGATGGCATGGGGGATCCTGCGCGTTGATGGCGGTAGAGCGCAGATTGACGCGCGCGCGTCGAGGAATGTAGCGGGGGGGCTTGTAAGGGAAGGGCTCACAAGGCGAGTTGCAAGCCCATGATGCTTAAACGGCAACGTCCTCGTAGCCGCGCGACTGGAGGAAGGCGGCGGTTGCAGGGTCATCCGGACTGTTCGGCCAAACGACCTCGGGCCCCGGGGCGACTCGGCTCAATGTGACGGTGTACGTTCGCCAGGCATCCAGAAGCTCGATCTCCGCCTCATCGGCGATACCGTTGTCCACCGCGTACTGCAGGGTTGAAATCACGCCGCCGGCGCACTGGGCCAGCAGCGCTTTCTTCAATCCAGCCCGATTCGTCAACGCCGCATTTTTGGCTGCGACATCGAGTACCCACTGCCCACCTTGCCAGACATCGAAGTCAGAGGAGGGCGCCGAAAGCGTGAAGAGTTCCGGGAGCTCGCCGAGCTCTTGATGCTTGCTCGCGGCCCGAGTGTCTTTGTCGTAAACGGTTTTGCCCCGATAGTCGGGCACTTGATGCCACATGCCATCAGCGCCGCCTCGGACCGCTGCACACCCTGGAAACACGATTGGCGCCTCGCCCTGGTATGTATGCGCCGGCATGAGCCATACACCTGGTTCTAATGGGCTCGGATCGGCAACGCCCATGCCCATAAATTCGCCAGTCAACGGCGATACGTGGCAGACGGTGGGGGCGAAAACGCCGTCTTGCTCCCACCAACGTCCTACAGGCGCCTCAACTGCAGGCGGCATCAGGCTCTCTTTACCTTCGGTCATTTGAATTTCCACTCGCTGTTAATCAGAACTTGATGCACGCCAGATACGCTTGGTTAGGGGGCCGTGATTCATTGCCACCAGAGGCGGCAATGCTCAACGTATGCGTGTGCGCGCCCGCCGAATCTGACGTCATGTATTGATACCCATCGCCCAGCTGGTCACCCAAAACGGCGTTGCCGGAACCCGCGTCAGGTGCGTAGATCATTTCCCTGACAAACGTCGTGTTATGGGTGTGCGCCCCAGCACTCAAGGCGGTGCCGCTGTGCCCGTGGCTTTGGTTCTGCGTGGCCTGATTGGTAGCAAAGGCGCGGCTCGGGTCGATGCCCCGCGCGTCATCCCATGCACGGTCGAAGTAGCCGCGAGCATCGGGCAGGTTAAAGGTCGTCGACCCATCGCCTGCGCCCCAAAGCGTGCCGATTCTCGCGAACAGAGCCGCGTAGGTGGTGCGCGATACTGCCGCCCCGTTTCGCTTGAGCCATCCGTCTGGCGGTGTAGGCATGGCAAACATGCCCACCATGCCCACCATGTCGCCCGCAGCGCTGCGGACAAACTCAGTAGTGGCCAGCGACTTGCTGCTGTCACCGGGCGCCGGGGTTGGGCCTGTTGGATTCCCAAGCAACACAGGACTATCGGTAACCCCGAACTCTTTCCACGCCGACCATGCCCCGGACGATTGAGTCCTGAAGTAGATCCTTGCCATGGCCGTATTACTCGACAGCAGCGCCGCGATCTGCATGCAACCGCCGTTGTTGTAGGGAATCACGATTCCCGACATGTTCCCGGTAAGCGGCGAGTTTGCCGTTGCACTGTTGGTACGAAAGAACCCTCCCAGTATGGTCGTGTTCAAGTCGGCTGACAGCGGGCCGGTCCACGTCCCGACACCGAATGCAGCGAGCGCCATCTGTACAAACGCTGTCGTGGCAATCGTGGTGTCGCTGTCACCCACGGGCGCGGTCGGGGCTCTCGGATCACCGATAAACACCGGCGAATCAATCGCAGCGGTCTCAACCAGCTTTCCGCGACCGCCCGGCAAGTAAATGGCGTCGGAGTTGTACGCAAACTGCACCCACTCGTTGGGCGCCAGCGTCATCGAGGAACCGCCCCCGGGAATCGCAATAACCTCCGTCCCGGTTGCCTTGATCGTTATATTACCGGCCGAGGCGTTGTGAATAGCCAGCGCCTTGCCCGCCTCCACTTCTGACTTGGACGGCAGCGTTAGCGTAACGCCTGCCACCGTCACCCGATGCCAGCGCCCAACGGAAGTAGGGTTAAGCACCGCCGACGCGGTGTAGCCAATGCCCACGCCTCGCCAGCCTTGCTTCGCATCGCCAAGGGCCTGCATGTTCGCCAGCTGGGCATTTTCCGTATTGAACGGAACCGTCGGGGCCGTCGGCGCACCGAGAAGCGCCGGCGAATCGGTCATGGCGATTTCGCGCCACGGAAACCACGTCGAGTCGTGCTGCACGCGAGTAAACGTCCGGCCGCGACCGCCCGGGGCAAACAGTTGCGTGGCGTGCTGGGTAGTTCGCCCCGCCAGACCGAACGTCAGCACGTCGAAGCAAACCGGCGCATTACCCGCCGCACCGGTTACCGGCCGGTTGTATAGTGCTGCGTCCGACTCGACGCCTTCGGCCTTGATGAACGAGCCCCAGGGCGCCTGGTTAAAGTCCAGCGTGTTGCCGGTTCCGTTGTCCGCCGAGCCGATGCCGAAAGCGCGCAAAGCAGCCTGCACAAATGCGGTCGTGGCAATGCTGGTGTCGTTGTCGCCCAGCGCCGGGGTCGGTGCCCTCGGATCGCCGGTAAGCACCGGAGACAGCAGCGGCGCCAGCTTGGCCATCGCGGTCATCACCGTGGCCGCAAAGTTCGGATCATTCCCCATCGCCGCCGCGATTTCGTTGATCTGGTTCAGCGTCTCCGGCGCCGCGCCGACCAGCGCGGTGAACATGGCCTGAACGAACGCCGTCGTCGCGATCTGATCGCTGTTGTTCGATACCGCCGGCGTCGGGGCCTTCGCAATACCGGTGAAAGTGGGGCTGGCCGTGTTCGCCTTGGCCTGTAGCGCGCTGTCGATCTGCGTCTTGGTGTAGACATCCGTCAGACCGTAGCCGGCCACAGTCGTCGGGTTGTTGGCCGCCAGAACGCGCCCGTAATTGTCGACCGTGACGCTGCGGTATTCGCCCGGGGCAACGCCGGTCCGGCCCCATGCCATCTCAAACCTCAGCGCGGTCACGCCCAGGGTAATCGGTGCGTCAGTGACCAATTGCCAGGCGCTGTCGCCGTACAGCGTGCCTTGCTCAATCAAAACCAGCATACCTGGCGTCACGTCGTCATTGGTGTCTGCATCCGTTGCACGGGCCCATGCATTCGCCGAGGTAACCCAGATTCCGCGATCCTTGGCGGCGGTCTGAAAGGGAGCGAGAACACGCTTGCCTGCCGGAACGGCCACGCCGTCGATGGTCTGCAGTCCGCTCAGCACGATGCTACCCGGGGCGCACGCCATCACCGAACTCTTGAAGTCCTGCTTGGCGAGCTCGCTCAAGACGAATTCGCGTGTGGCGAGTACCACGCTCGGGTCAATCTTCAACTCGACGCTGGCCGTGTTGCTGACAATCAGGTTCATCCGGACCACTTGGGTGCGGCCGGATCCCTGCGCGAGCGTTGGCTTATAAGAGGGCGCGCAGTTCGCTACGGCCACCAGGTCGCCGTCAGCGTCATAGAGGCCGATCTCGCGGATCCAGTTGCCGCCGATCTCCGCAGGGATGACCTGCTCGGCGATGATGATGGCTGGGTTACTTGGGTCCTGCTTGAGCTCATTGAGCGGCGCGCGGCGCCATTCCCGGATCAGCGACTTCTGCTTGGCATCAGGTTGCGGATCCGTGCCATTGGCGTCACCCACGCCCATCTGGGTGATCTTCCAGGCGATGCCGAGCGCGTCTGCGTTGGCCTGCTTCGCGACGCCGATATTCGTGAGGATGGCAAAGAACTGCGAGGTTTGGTCAGTCATGAATACACGTCCAGGGTGTCAATAGTGGTTTCGCGCCCACCCCGGCCGATCACACCCGAGACATCGATGTCTCGCTGTTGCGGTGGGTAAACGTCAATTACATCGCCCTCGCTGATCGAAGCGCTCAGATAGGTGCGGCCGTTGGTTTCGAGGCTGATAGCCAGCCCGATCAAATGGCGGGTGAGGGGCTTGGCGTCGTCGATCAGCGCGCTCAGCTCCTGGTACATCTCGTCAGTGATGCCTGTGTCCAGGACGCCGACTTTCAGCTGGAACGTGCCCGGGACGCCCTCGGGCTTGAGCTGCCACCACTCCCGGACATCGAGCAGGTAACCCAGCGGTTCCACGACCCGGCGCAGCGCGCCGATCGTTCCTTTGCGGGAATGTACGAAGTACGAGGATTTGATGACCTTGCGCTTTATCGCTTCGGGCCAGCGCTCGTCCCATCGATCCACAGAAAACGCCCATGCCAGGTACGGCAGAAGCGCGAGCGGGCAGCGGTCAGGGTTGACCAGGTCACGGATCGGAATCGGGACGCGCTCGATCTGCGTCAGGGCAGACGCAGCGAGCTGCTCCAGCGACTGCGCATTGGGAGGTAAAAGCCCCGTCATGCTTCGGTACCGACCACGACGCTGACGCTGGTGCAATAGGCCGCCTGGTATGGCGTCGGCTTGATGTCTGTCCAGTTGTGCAGGACGACCTTGCGGACGCCCTCAACATGCAGCGCCGCATGGACTGCGGATTCCGAAATCTCAACCCCCAAGCGACGGCGCTGGGTGACGAACCCCGACAGCTTTTGCTGGGCTGCAGCGCGGATTGGCTCACCTTCGGGACCATTGGTAGCGAGATATAGCGTCGCGTCGACGCCGTACTGCAACACCTCGGCGGATTGGACGGTCAGCCGATCAGCCACCGGGCGCCGGTCTTCATCGCTCAGGTAGGCATAGACGATATCGAGCACGGCCTGGTCGACGGAGCCGTCGCCCAGGAGCGCCTGCACTGTCACCACTGCAACGGCCGGGGAGGGGCTCTCGGCGGTGGCGTCTGCGATACGACCGTCAGCGCTGCGGGCATGCAGGATGTAGCTGTTTTTCGGGCCTGCCGTTGATAGACCTTCCCATGCCATCTGCGCTCGCTCGCGCAGGCTGTCATCCGATTCCATCACAGCAGGGGTCGGAGGAATCGTGCTCGGGTCAGCCGGCGCCACGGTGAGTCGCTCGACGTCCATGTTCGCCGCCGCCTGTTCCAGATCTTTGCCTTTGGCCTTGGCGAGCATGGTGCCCAGTGCCGCTTCGTTGACCCGCTGACGCCACAGCGTCTCGCGGTAGGCATTCTCCTGAAGCAACTTTGTGAGTGGCTCCGACTCAAGGGCCAGGGTTGCCGCGACTTCCGCCTGCTGATCGGCCGGCCAGAGGGTGACGGCATATGCTTTGCGTTCGGCCAGGATCTCTTCGTAATCAATGCGCTCGACCACGTCCGGGTCGGGCAGCAGGGTCAGATCGATAGGAGTAAAGGTGTTCATGCAGACGCTCCCAGGGTCAGGGGGACGCGGAGGCTGAGAGGTTCGTTGGTGTCGACCACAGCGCCTTCGATGTCGAGGATTGCTTGCCCGGGCTGCTCGCCGAGTGACAACTGCACCCGGCTCAGCCGAATGCGAGGTTCCCAGCGCATCAACGCGATCGCGACGGCGGCATACGCCTGTAGCTTGGTTGCGTTGTTCAACGGCCAGTCGACGAGGTCAGCCAGCTGGCTGCCGTAGTCCCGGCGCATGATTCGCGTGCCCAGCGGCGTGCTCAGGATGTCGCTGATGGATTGAGCAAGATGCGCGCTGCCGGTCAACGTCTTACCGTTTTTGCTGTTCATGCCGATCATGGGATGGGCCCATTCGAAACTTCGTTGCCGCGCTTCACGCCGGCAGTTCGGTGGTTGACCAGGCTGATCCCAAGCGGCCCCGCCACAACGTCCTGGCTGACAGTCACAAGGCCCTCGATCACCACGTCGCCCGTGATGTGTACGCCGCCGGGCGCAACCAGCACCGCCTTGCCTCCGTCTGGCAGCGTTGCGGTCAGGGTGTGGGTTTCGGTGTCGTAATCCACGGTCGCGCCGTCGCGGTACCGGCGGCGACGGCGGGTGAGGCTCTGATCAGGCGAAGGGAAGAGGTCGCTGTTGAAGCCTGCGATAACAAAGCCATGGGCTGGATTGCCGGAGAGCGAAAGCACCAGGCACTGCTCATTGATGCTTGGCGGATCCCAGTCACTGTCCTCGCCGGCGCGCAGCGTATAGAACGGCAACCAGTCCGTGAGCAGGCCCCCGGTTTTAACCTGGCAACGGGGGATCGCCGGATCGATTGCGGCAATGGTGCCGGCGCGGATCAGGTTTTCTAGGCGTCGAATTACATCAGTGAGGGAGTCCATGACGCAGATGGTGCGGCTCGCGCGTGCGTGCCGCATCACCGGGACGGTGTAGGAGGGGGGTCTACAAGGCGGCGTTAGCCAGCGAGGTGATCGATCAGCGAATTCCGGATCGTTTCCAGCTCGTCTCCGGAGAAACCTAGCAGTTCCCGGGTGTCGTACTGCACGTCTGCTTGACCTTTGGCCGGCCGGTCGCGCAGTCCGTACTGGTGGATTCGTGCGATCCGTCCAACGCGACCGACAAAGCCGATCGAGAAGCCGCCGGCGTTGTTTTCCGTGCGCAGGTAGCGCGCGGTTTTAAGCTTGGTGAACATCTTCGTTTTGACGCGCCCCTTCTTTCCGCGCAGATCCTTTGGCTTACGAGGCACGAACGAACTACCGTCCAGATTGCGCTGGGCTGTCACCCGTTTCTGTTGGCTGCGCCGCAGATCACGGGCCATCGTGCCGAGCAGTTTTCGGCGCTCGGAATCGCTTAATTTCGCCAGTAGTACGCTGGCCCATTGTTCCAGGGCGTGAAGATCCTGGCTCATGGGCGGTTCCAGCGCGTGATGAACACCCCGTCTGATGTGAAGAGCTCGAGGCTTTCGAGGTCGAACGGGTCGTCGGCAACGACGGGCTCGGGCGGATGACTGACCTGCAGGGTTCCATCGTCCTGACGTTTGACGATTACCCGCTCGGTTAGCGGCAGTTTGATCGACAGGTCGACCTTGCTGTTGTCCAGGACATCCGCCTCGAAAACGATCGAATCCTTGCTGCGATCGACGTTTTCCATCAGCTCACGCTGGTTTACCAGCACCCACGCCAGCAGCGGGATGGCGACGGCGTCCGGGTGGCCTGCGTAGTCGGTAAGAATCAGATTGAGCGTGTAGATGTATTCGAACGACAGGCCGAACGCGGCGGTACTCCGGATTTTCCCATTGTCGATGAAGATCATCAGCCGGTCAGGATTCTGCGCCAGATCCGGAACTGCCGCGAGCAGGTGCGCGCGCAGTGATTCGTGTTTGTTCATGGTTTCCGGGCCTGTTCCAGCTGATGCTGATAGACGGTATCGACTTGCGCCGCACAGTCAGCCCACGCCGCCTCGATCACGTCCTGGTCGTCCAGAAGCGCGCCGTTACTGAGCGGTCGCGTCGCCGGCAGGACGCACGGCACGACGGCCGGACAACCAGTCTCGATAAGCAGCGGCTCCGGTGATGGCGGGGCGGTCGCGCAGCCGGCGAGCAGCGTCAGGGAGAGGCTGATCAGCCCATAGCCGAAGCTCTTCGTTCTCACGTTTCAAGTCCTCAATTGTCTGCTTTCGATCTGAGAGCGCTTTGCGAAGGCCGTTCTGCAGGAGGCGCAGCGCCGCTTGCGCCTTTCGCTCTGCAACCAGCGCGCCGGTCATCAGGGCGGCCACAGCTTCGCTGCGGGTGGCCCTGCCGAGCGCGGCGGTTGTGGCGCCTTGGGCCAGCTCGACGTTTTTGTCTGCGATCTCGATCCGCTCGGACTGGGCCCAGAGCAACAACCCCAAAGCGCAGAGCAACGCCAGCCCGTACAGCGCCTGGCGCAGCGTGCTCATTTCCGGTACCAGCCGGCGGCGTTCATCAGGGACTCGTCGGCCTGGCGAAGGTCGGCGCAGATCACGATGACCTTAATGCCGGGCTTGGCGATCGTGATCGCTTCACCCAGCTGCTCAACCAGTTCATAGGGGGTATCTGCCGGCAGCGTGAAGATATCGCCGTCGACGGGGCTCAGCTTGCGGATCTGGTCGCGGTCGATCATGCGGCCTCCGGTACTGGGCAGCCGGCAGCGTGACGCTGATAAGCACGTTCGAGCTTGGTGTCGTACAGATTCCGGGCATAGTCCGGGCCGTTGTATTCCTTGGCGAACGCAGCCCACTTTTTGCCCTTCAACGACTTCAGCAGGCCCGCGTCCGCTTCAACGAAACGCACGAAGGCTTCGAACTGCTCGTTTTCGTTCATGGACATGCGCGACGCAAAGTCCTGGACGCTGCCGTAGCCGAGCCGCACCGCGTGGTAGCCCATCACCTGGAACGCGCCCCAACTGGCCGATTCCAACGCGCATACGTCGTCGATCAAACGCGCGTTCGCCAGGCGCTGATGCTCGGCGGAGCCGCCGGCATATCCACCGGCCTTGGGATTGACGAGGTTGGGCTGGGCAGCAGCCAGCTGATCAGCATGCTTTTTCAGCGCCGCCGCGTCATCGTCGGGCGTGCGTGGGGTTTCGAGCTGGCGGTACATGACATGGCGCTCGAACAGAATCTTGGGCTTGCCGTTATCAAGGAAGCCGCTGCCTTGGCTTTCAACCTCGTTCACGGCCATCACTACGGCGAGTTCGATGCCCAGTCTCGCCGCCGCGCTTACCAGGGAGGCGTGCTGCAGGAGGTTGGAGCAATCGCCGCCGGACAAGGCCATG
This sequence comes from Pseudomonas sp. W5-01, assembly GCF_046540435.1. NCBI lineage: Bacteria > Pseudomonadati > Pseudomonadota > Gammaproteobacteria > Pseudomonadales > Pseudomonadaceae > Pseudomonas > Pseudomonas sp. W5-01. The sequence continues at coordinate 78,356 of NZ_JAXCIP010000005.1, read as the reverse complement.
ACAGTTTTCTGGCCTGCAATACCGTCGATTACCAAGCCAACCTTGCGCTGGTAATCGCGCACTGCGGCCTCCGTGCTATCCCCGAAAATGCCGTCAGGATTAAGCCCCGCGCCTTGAAGGTTCAGGCGTTGCTGCAGCACGCGGACTTCCTGGCCGCGATCCCCATGACGTAAGACGCTCATACTTGTTCCACCTTGCGATTCAGGAAAGATTTGGCAATGGCGCGCGTGGTTTCAACGCCCAGCAGGCCGATCACGCCACCGAAGAACGGGCCGGTCGTCGTGGGGATGCCTAGCAGCGACAGGCCGTGGCTCGCCGAAAGGGCCAGCAGCCCGCACAACGGAGCCTCCAGCAGAACCCGTCGCCATGTGCCGCCGCCGTACATGATGCGTAGGGCCGCGATCACGGCGGCCAGTCCACCTGCGTAAAACGCAGGCCAGTTTTGTTGGAGCCAGGCAGCGAACCAGGCCCATGAATCCGGTTTGTCAGGCATGCGCTTTGATCCGCTATCTGAGGGTGGAATGGGGAGTTCATCCGTGAATGTCGTGTGATGAATCAGTCCCATAGATTCACCATTTGCAGGACCTGAGCCTGGGGGGCCGCGTCTGGGAGGATCACCGCCGTGCCGTGCGGCAGGACGGGGCCCAGATCGGCAAGGCCGGGGTTCGCGTTCAGCACCGCCTCTGTGACGCCGGCAGTGCGGCCGTACACCCGCCAGCAGAGCGCGTCGACGGTGTCGTGCTGTTGGGCGTACACGGTCGTCGCCATCAGATGAGCTCTACTGTCGAGTGCGGAACACCCAGCAGATCGCGAATCGCGAACCGGGCATCACGGCGATATTCGTCGACTGACGGCGTCAGTTCGTCGGCGTTTTTGTTGCCTTCGGTTGAGGTGTCATAGCTGCGGTACCGCTCGGTGAGTTCGGCGCCGGCAGTGCAATAAATTGATCGGCGATAGAGATGGACGAGCAGGCTGATGCCCTTGATCTCATCCGCTGGTACCGCTTCCAGAGTGGCGTAGCCGCCGGTTTTGTAGCCTTTCTTGACTGCGCTCAACTCGCCGTTGACTTGAATCAGCGCGTTGACGATCGCCACCTCAAGACGCGCGTCGGTGACGCTGCCATCGATCCTCAAAGATGCGCGCACATGGGCGCCATCGATGTCCGGCCAGAATCCGTCGTTCGTGATGGGGTACGGGGCAGTAGTGTATGTGCCAGTGGCAATGAATCCGCTCATGTTTCTGCCCTAAGTCGGCGGTGGCCGAGGCGTCTCAGCAAGGAAAGGAGAGAACCTGCTGATCAGCCTCGGGCCGCCGGGGTTGCGGGGTACGCTCGGTCAGCTCCCTGGTGGGGGAGCAATCTTTTTCTGAAGGCGCTCGGCGCCTTCCAGGTCTTTTTTGCCACCGCAGCTGCTGTTCAGCTCGATGGCCCGTTTGAGCAGCTCGATCCCTGCCATTACCTGCCCGGGTTGGCCGGGGTTATCCGCGTCCAGACCTGCCACAGTGGCGCGGCCGGTAGCGAGGTACAGCTTCGCCCTGGCCTCGTCGGGCATGTCGTGGTCTGCGGTCAACTCCATCGCGCGATGCAAGATGGCGAGGTCAAACGTTCCGTTGGTCTTCTGTGCCTTCAAGGCCGCTTCCGCGATTTCTTCAGCAATCAGGCAGCCGGTGGTTCGTTCGAAGCGATCAGGCATGAGCAGGTTGTGCTGCAACACATACGCTGCAATTTGGAGCGCGCCGGCATAATCCGAGGCGTCCACGCGCCAGATCATGATCGTCGTCAGCACTTCGTCCTGGGCGCCGTTGCCGGCAGACAACACACCGTCGACGTAGGGGATATAGGCCGGCAGAAGCTGCAACTTCAGCGCGGCTTTCCCTTCATTCGACTGGATCTGCTTGAGACGCAGACGATCCTGGAGAAGCTGGGCGAGCTGCATTTCGTAGGCCGTCCCGCCCGCCATCGATACCAACGGCGTAGCAGCAGCGGCTTCCTGTGACGCAAGCGCCTGCAGCCGGTGACGTTGAGCGAGAGAAAGGCCCATGATTACTTGGCCTCTTCGATGTGTTCGACGAGAGCGCCCAGGCCGAAGTCTTCGACGACGTAAGCCTCGTTCGACGACTGGTAGTCCGCGATTCGATCGCGCTCCGGTTCTTCGCGGGTCATACGGCGACGAGCGCCGATCTGGAAGTAGATCGACAGGTTCTTGAGGGTGGTCACGAACACACCGCCGTCAATGAAGAACGGGGCATCGACGTAGGGCAGACCGCCCAGCGTGCCGTTCGCAAGGATGCGGGCTGCAGCCAGCTCGTTTTCGTTGTCTGCTGCGCCTTCGATGTTCGCCAGGAACTTGGAGTGCAGCAGGTTGCGGTCGACCAAAACGACCAGATCTGGACGCTTGCGGTGCCACGGGTCCAGCAACTGGATCGCGTCGTACACCAAACCGTCGAGGGTTTTGTAGTCGCCGTTCGGGCCAATCGTGATCTTGCCGGCAACTTTGCCGCTGCTCAGAACACGCTCCGGTGCTTTGGTGCGGTACTTCTCAAGCCAGCCGATGTTTACATCTTCCAGCAACGGATGGGCGGCGCGGTCGGTGTCAGCGGCAACGGTTTTCCCGTTGAAGCCGATCATGATGCGGTCGAGTGCTTGCTGCCCGACGATCGCGCCCGACAAGCGTGCCTGGAAATCCTTGAACTTTGCCCAGGCATCGAGCAGTTGATACTTCACGTAGGTGTCGAAGTCGGTCTTCTTGCAGCTGTAGGTGTCGCTCTTCAGCGCGCCAACGCTGCGCGGATCGCGAGCCTTGACCGACGTATCGGTACGGCCAGCAATCGTCGAGCCCACGCCCAGCAGGATCGCTTCACCTTCCTGCTCATCGACGCCGATGACGTTGATCTGTTTCAGGAAATCGCTCGATTCCTGGATGGCGGTTTCGAGGGTTTGTTGCACCGTCGGAGTGACGGTGAATTTCTCAGCCGCCGAGGCGACGGCGTTGAGCAGTGCCACCTGCTTGCTGAAGCCGTTGAAGGCAAGTCGTGTTTCGTTACGCATGGTGTTCTCCAGGTAAACCTTTGGGTGAGCGGTTCGATCAGTAGGCAGTCAGCACAGCGCCGTCGCCGCCGACTACGGGTGGACGGCTCGTCTGGCTGTGGTCCTGGGTCTCGCCCAGGCGCTTGATCAGGTCGTTGAAGTCGGTGCTGAGCTTGTCGAAACTGCCCTGCAGGGAGCTGTGGGCTTCCTCGATCGAGGTAAACAACCGGGACTGCTCGGCAGCGTGGCCGGCAAGCGCACCCACGGCGTCGTTCAGCTTCGAAAACTTCCCGTCGTCGGTTTCGGGCTTCTCGATCTCGACCGGCTTTTCTTTTTCTTTGGTCGCGCCGAGCAATTCGGCGATGCGTGAGAACAGCTCTTCGAACCTGCCGGGGGTCTCCTCGATCTCGTCGAACTCAAGCTTCGCTTCCAGCAGCTCGGAAAACAGGTTGTCCGGCTTGCTCTTGCGTGCCTTGAGCGGCGATGCGTCCGGGTTCTGCGCGCTGAAAGTCAGCATTTCAGTGCCCAGGCTTGCAGGCGAATCGGTGACGGCTAACCCGTCCAGGTAAGCGCGACCGGTATCGGCGAACTTGGGTGCGATCTCGATGCTGGTGTACAGCTTCTGACGCGCCTTGTTCATGGCGATCAGGTCGGCCGTCGGTTCAATCTGGACGAACAGGGCCAGCTTCTTCGCGCCGTTGACGTCGACTTCTTCAGTCTTCGCTGCCAGCACATCGCCGTAAGCACGGAACGGGCTGTCAGGCAGAACACTGCGGTAGTGCTCCATCCAGACGCGTGCTGCGTAGGTGTTCGGGTTGTAGGTCTCAGCGGCGTCGACCAGCCATTGACGCTCGATCTGGCGGCCGTCAGTGGTCGCGCCTTCTACGGCGACGCGAAACCATTTGGATCGAAATTTCTTACTCATCGAGCGGGTCCTCAAAGCGTTGCTGCGGGTGCAGTTGCGTTGAGGTGCATCGTCGACATTGGCGCTTTTGTGAGCAATCGGCGCCAGTTGTAACCCGGGGCGCTACACGGCCCGTCACTACGCCTTCACGCGCGCGTGGCGTCAGCATCGCCGCCATGACGACAACAGAAGCCACTCCCATCCGCGATAACCGCCGTCAGGCCAAATTCCTTTACTGGACTGGCCTGCGGATCTGCGCGATCGCCGAAATGTTGGGTGAGAAAGAAAAGACCATTCACGCCTGGAAGACGCGCGACGAGTGGGACCGGGCCGACAACGTGGAGCGGATCGGCGGGGCTCTGGAAGCGCGCTTGGTGCAGCTGATCCTGAAAGACGGGAAAACCGGCGGTGACTTCAAGGAAATTGACCTGCTCCACCGTCAGCTGGAACGGCAGGCGCGCATTGAACGGTACAAGGCGGGCGGTACCGACACTGATCTCAATCCGAATCTTGCGAAGCGCAACGAGGGGCCGAAGAAGAAAGCGGCGCGAAACGAGTTCAGCGAGGAGCAGATCGAGCAGCTGACCGAGGCGTTCAAAGACGGCTGTTTTGGCTATCAGTTGGACTGGTACCGGGCAAGCAATCAGCGCACCAGGGCAATCCTCAAAAGCCGGCAGATCGGCGCGACTTACTACTTTGCCCGGGAGGCGTTTATTGACGCCCTGGTCACTGGCCGCAACCAGATATTCCTGTCGGCTTCGAAGAATCAGGCGCATATCTTCAAGGCTTACATTCAAGGGTTTGCGCGTGAAGTGTGTGGCGTTGAACTGACTGGCGATCCGATCATTCTTGCCAACGGCGCCGAGTTGCATTTCCTCGGCACGAACGCCCGAACCGCTCAGGGTTATCACGGTAATTTCTACTTTGACGAATTCTTCTGGACGTTCAAGTTCAACGAGCTGAATAAAGTCGCCAGCGGCATGGCGATGCAGAAGCAGTACCGACGTACCTACTTTTCAACGCCATCGAGCATGGCGCATGAGGCGTACACCTTCTGGACCGGCGAACGGTTCAACAAAGGCAAGCCGGTGGCGCAGCGCCTCAATCTGGACGTGTCCCACGACGCGCTGCAGCAGGGCAGGCTGTGCGAGGACCGGATTTGGCGTCAGATCGTCACCATCCTGGACGCCGAACAGCGCGGCTGCGATCTCTTCGACCTGGAAGAGCTGCGGCTTGAATACAACGCGGATGCGTTCGCGAATCTGCTCATGTGTCAGTTCGTCGACGACGGGGCCAGCATCTTCCCCCTCAACGTGCTGCAGCCGTGCATGGTCGACAGTTGGGTCGAGTGGTCAGAGGACTACAAGCCATTCGCGTCGCGGCCTTTTGCCGATCGGCAGGTGTGGGTGGGCTATGACCCTGCGGAAACAGGCGACAGCTCCGGCCTGGTCGTTGTTGCTCCGCCGCTTGTGCCCGGCGGTAAATTCCGCGTGCTCGAGCGCCATCAGTTCCGGGGAATGGATTTCGCGGCGCAGGCCGAAGCGATCCGGCAGGTCACGCTGCGGTACTGGGTCACCTACATCGGCGTCGACATTACCGGCATGGGCTCGGGCGTGGCCCAGCTGGTGCGCCAATTCTTTCCGAACGTCACCACGTTCAGCTACTCGCCCGAGGTGAAGACGCGCCTGGTGCTTAAGGCATACGACGTGATTCACAAGGGTCGCCTCGAATTCGACGCCGGCTGGACCGACATGGCGCAGTCGTTGATGGCGATCCGCAAGACCATCACGGCCAGCGGCCGGCAATTCACCTATACCGCAGGCCGCACCGACGAGACCGGACACGCGGATCTCGCCTGGGCGCTCTTCCACGCACTGCAGAACGAACCGCTTGAGGGCCAGACCTCAACGAATACTGGCTTCATGGAGATTTACTGATGAGCAACCGCCGCAGCAGAAACACGCAACCCAGCGCCGTGACCCAGCCCCCGATCGAGGGAGATCTGCTACCTGCGGCCGGCGGCAAGATGGAGGCGTTCACTTTCGGCGATCCCACGCCCGTGCTTGATGAGCGGGGAATACTTGATTACCTGGAGTGCTGGCTCAACGGGCGATGGTACGAGCCGCCCATGTCCCTTGATGGTCTTGCGAAGTCGTCCAGGGCCAGCGTCTTCCTGCAGTCGGGGCTGAACTTCAAACGGAACATGCTGGCTCGCACTTTCATCCCTCACAAGCTCCTCACACGGCAGACGTTCGAACAGTTCGCCCTGGACTTCCTCTGGTGCGGCAACGGCTATCTCGAAAAGCGCGACAGCATGATGCGGAGCACGCTCGGCTTGCAGCCTGCCTTGGGCAAGTACATGCGGCGCGGCGTTGACCTGGACACCTATTACCAGGTTCGTGGGTGGAGCGATGAACACGAGTTCAAGAAGGGGACCGTTTTTCATCAGCGCGAGGCTGATATCAATCAGGAAATCTACGGCCTTCCAGAGTGGCTCCCGGCGCTGCAAAGCGCGCTGCTGAACGAGTCCGCCACTCTGTTTCGACGCAAGTACTACAACAACGGCAGTCACGCCGGCTTCATCATGTACATGACCGACACGGCCCAGAACGAGACAGACGTTGCGGCCCTGCGCAGCGCGCTGAAGGCTGCAAAAGGGCCGGGCAACTTCCGCAATCTGTTCATGTATGCGCCTGGCGGCAAGAAGGACGGCATTCAGCTGATCCCTGTCAGTGAGGTCGCGGCAAAGGACGAGTTCGCCTCGATCAAGAACATCAGCCGCGACGACATGCTGGCCGCGCTGCGTATCCCGCCGCAACTCATGGGCATCGTCCCGCAGAACGCTGGTGGCTTCGGCTCAATCAAGGAAGCCGCCGAGATCTGGGCCATGAACGAGCTCGAGCCCGTTCAGGCCCGCTTGCAGCAGATCAACGATTGGCTGGGCGAAGAGGTGGTGCGCTTCCGGCCTTTCGAACCAGTCGCTGACAACTCTCTTCTCAATCCGTAATAAGGACCCAGAATGTCTGCTCCGATTTTCCCGTGGATGGGCGGCAAGCGTCGCATGGCAAAACACATCCTCCCCGAGTTCCCTGATCACGACTGCTACGTCGAGCCCTTTTGCGGCGGCGCGGCTCTGTTCTTCATGAAAGAGCCCAGCCGGGTAGAGGTGATCAACGACTTTGACGGCGATGTGGTGAATCTGTATCGCGTCGTTGCGAATCACCTGGAAGAGTTCGTGCGCCAGTTCAAATGGGCCCTGGTCAGCCGCACCATGTTCGAGTGGGCCAAAGAGCAGGCCCCGCGGACTCTCACCGATATCCAGCGAGCGGCGCGGTTCTTCTATCTGCAGAACCTATGTTTCGGTGCCAGGGCGAAAAGTCGAGCGTTCGGGACGGGTACGACTTCAGGCCCGAGGCTGAACCTGCTGCGCATCGAAGAAAAATTGAGCGATGCCCATCTGCGTCTGGCACGGACGACCGTCGAGCACCTCGACTGGAAAGAGTGCATCAGGCGCTATGACCGCGATCACACGCTGTTCTACTTGGACCCACCTTATTGGGGCACCGCCGGCTACGAGGTAGGAGACTTCGGCTTTGAGCAGTTCGAAGCCATGGCCGATCTGGCCCGAACGATTCGCGGCAAAATGGTGATCTCGGTGGGGGATCATCCCCGCATCCGCGAGGTGTTCGCCGGGCTCAGGCTGAAAGAAGTACCGTTCCGGCACACCGTCGGCGGCAATGGCGGGATTGAGGTCAACGAGCTGGTCTATTTCAACTGGTAGCGATCACAAAAAAGCCCGCGCAAGGCGGGCTTTTCTGTTTGAGGCAACCTACGTCACCTGACGATCTTCAGACTCGAGTTGCTTCCGCCACTGACCGACTGTTCCGCTGGCAGCTCAATCCTAGAAATCAACGCAAGATGGTATTCCTGACCGTCGTCCTCGGACCAAAGCTGGTCAGCCAAGCCGTCAAGCGCATCCTGATTGGGGATAGGCTGAAGCGACGCCGACATAACTTGGTAGTAATACACGTAAAGGCCCAAGGCCAACGCATAGGACATCTGACGTTGCCAGAAGAATTTGCCCTCACCCGTCTGATGATTGTCCGACAAAATCACGTCGTAACGGCTCAAAATGTAGTTGAAGAAAACCTTCTGAGCTACATCCTTCATCACCGCCGAGTGGCGAGTGTCTGTGGTGCGCCAAATTAAATTCTGGGTTGCCGGACGGCATTTCAGGTCAATGATCGTCGAAATCATGACCTTGTTGTAGTAAACCACCGAATTAAGCAGGTCATTGACCAGCGCGATTTCGAATTCATCGCTGGAAGGACGCTCGCGATGGTCGATCCTGAGCAAACGGTACCCGGGAGCCATGACGCACTGAGCATCCGCACTGATGTCCGTACGGTTTTCGGCATTTACCAAGGAATCGTAGAAACGAGTGTTCTCAGGCCGCCGCATCAGATGGGCGAACAGCTTGATTACCTCAGAGTCCTTTACGATTAACTTTGGCATGACTGCCTTCTACCCTTGCAGTGATTCGCACTGCCGCTTTGATCGCTTTTAGACGGACTGCCTCCGGACGATTCACCGGTGGTTACGCTTGTAGGCAGTAGCATTGTTTAACAATCGCACAACAACACAAATGCACAAAAACACAAACGCACAAGAACACATTTGACCACGAATAATAACTATGTCAACTGAACACGATGCATATGTGTGCAGTTCGTCGGTGGATTCACCGGTGAAGCGCTGGGCGGCTTCTGTACGGCGCCAAACGGCCGTGCATTCGGCGTAGATGTTGAAGCGGTTACGCTTGCGATCGGCGCCGCTTTCGCCGGGCGGTCCTATCCGCAGATTTTCACCTATGCAAAAATACTGTTTGTACATCCAGTATTGGCCGACGCCCATGCCTCCCGAACTTCCTCCTTTCAAGCCAGTAACCCAAGCCGAGTTGCGGGACATTTGGGTGGAGCATCCTAAATGCCGTCGCCTGGTGCTGGAGGTGGAGCGCTACCGCCGGGTGATTGCGAAGGTCGACCATCTTTATAAGACCACGCATAAAGCATGGCGCGAGGAGGTAGGTGGGGATCTGACGGCCCTGCATTTGATGCAGCAGCTGATGACTGAGGAGCGTCATCGGCTTCCAAACGTGGCGGGCACTATTAAGGAAGATTCACATGATTGACGATCACGTCAAAATCTCTCTGGATGAGCAGCTCAATATCCGAGCCGCCGGCACCTATCTCGTCAAGGTGGATGGCGACAGCATGCAAGGCGTGGGGATCTACAGCGGGGACATTCTGATTGTGGACAAGGCGATCGACCCGCGAGCGGGCCATGTGGTGATCGCCGTGGTGAATCGGGAGCCGATGGTTAAATTGCTTTCCTTTGAAGTCAGCGGAACGCCGATTCTCAGGTCAGCCAATCCCCGTTACCCAAGCTGCTACATCATGGAAAACGACGAGTTCGAGGTTTGGGGGGTCGTGACTCACAGTCTCAGGGACCATGCCCGAAACTGACCTGTTCGCTGGGGAGATCAGCGCGGCGAAAAGCCTGCGCGGGCCATCAGGTCTTGGAGTTTGTCGACGGACTGTTTCACCAGAAAGGCCCCGGCATCATCGGGAGCGCTTGCCGAAAACTCTGCCCAGCCCTGACGGCTGACGAATTGGGCCAGCGCAAGAGCTTCAGCCTCACTAAGCGCGATCTCCTCGGCGACACCGGCCTCGGTGGCGATGGTCATGATCGCGTCGCCGGTCTGTATGGAATTGCTGCTCATGTTTGATTCCTCTGTGATAAAGCCGGAACCCTAAAACCCTTACCGCCTGCTTACCAAGGCGGTAAGGGCTTTTTATTTACTCCGCTTTGATTAGGTCCGGCTGAGCGAACAGCCAGCACTTCACCGTGACCTTCCTGATCACACTGTCCACCGCCTTCAGGTCGATGAATCGCGGGTTTATGCTGCTTTTCAACGCTGTTGTAACACCGGGGCCGAGCACTATCGGTATGCCGTGCTTGGCGAATAGTTCAGCTAGGTACGGCATGTTGAGAGCGATCAGACCGGGCTTTTTCGAGTGGTTGTAAGCCACGCCTTTCGCGTCGAGCTGCAGAAGCGCAGCCCAAAAGTCGGCAACGACATCAGCTTGGGGAGGCTCGACGCTGCCAAGCCCAGCCAGATCTGGCACCTCCAGCCCCATCGATTCAGACAAACGCGTTATCTCGTCTTCAAGCGCTTCACGCATGACCTTGTCACGGCTGCGCATCAGCTCTTTCATCAGGGCGAAGCGATGCTTGGACATGCTGATCTGCTGAGCAATCGTGACCGCACCAGGACGAGCGGCGGCGCCTTTGCTCCAGTAGTTCCAAAGCACCTCGTCGCACTCTTCCTGATACTGCACGATTTTGTCGCGCAGCTCGGGCGCCACTTTGTTGGGGCTGATGGAGTAGAGCCAGGCCGCGAGCTTGCGCAGTGGCAGACAGGTCATTCCGTACTGTTTTCCGTCAACGCCGGTTGTGGTGATTTCCGCCATAACTGAACCGAACTTCTCGCCCAGCTTGGTGTGTTGGCTTTTCCAGTCCAGCCCCATGTTGGCTACGACCGGCTTCATCGCCACGTAAGGTTCGCCGTCTTTGCCTACCAGCACCACGGTGTCGCCGTGGAATGAAACGGGCATCAATTGGGTATTCATCGTGTGTTCCCTCAGTCTTTAGATGCGGCGTTGATTGCCGGTAGCGGAACGAATGACGCGGTTCAGGTCAGTGCAAATCCCATCGAGAAAGCCCGCCAGCATTTGGGGCTGGTACAGCCCCGGGTGATCGGCCTGCTGGGCCAGCGCATGCACCAGGGCAAGGGAGTCTCGGGCCCGTTCCAGGTCAAACAGATCGTCCTCAGTGAGAACGTAGGGCTTTCTCATTGGGCACCGCCGTGCGTTTCGAGAACGCGCACCTGGAGCATGTGATGGTTGTAGCGCTTGAGGCGAGTGGACAGCGAGGAGTCAGCGTGCAGCGCAGCGAGAGCCATGCGGCGGTGGGCAAGTGCGCGGATTTTGGACGGAATGAGAGCGGTCATGGTGGAGCTCCTAACGTAGTGGGGAGCTGCTACCGATCGTCGCCAAACGATATGGGTGGCAGCTGTACGCAGGTTGGCGAACCGGGACGTTAGGAACCCGGCAGACCCGAGGGTCTCCCACGCACAGCCGCCATAACACAGAACGGCGGGCACAAAAAAAGCGCCTGCAGATGTGAAAGGGGGCGCTGTTGCGCCTAACGTGCTCGGGTCGCCAAACCCGGTCGCTGAATCTGCAGCGACGTGCGCAATGTAAGCCTTTGGCCTTTCACATTGCAAGTCCCACGCGCTATCAGAGCGTTCGCGATAAATCCGACCGCGAGGTAACGGCTCCGCCGAGCATGACAGCTAATGCAGACCTCAGGCCATCGGCCTCATTGATCACCGTTGTTTTCGCGCTCGATTCTTGAATTACGATCACTTATGCAGTCGTTGTAAATCCGCTCATAATTTCTAAATTTTTGCATCCTGATAGAGTTCAGCGGGGAAAGTCCTGAAAGCTTTAAAAGCGCCCCATAAGTTTTTATAAAAATAGCATTAAAATCTTCCGTGGCTTGGACGTCATGCGAGAAGAGTTCACCGCACTTTAGTAGCATCCTAGCACGCCCAGAAAACTCTGTACTATCAAGTCCGCTAAAGTACTCGTAAAACTCACTGTCCGTCTTTTGCGAAATACCTCTCCTAATTTCTGCGCTGAGAAGATCTGATCCGTCAATCGCTGCTTGAACAAGCTCGCTTAAATTTCCAGTGATCGCTAAGCTGTCCAGGTAATGATCCAGTTTCTGTAAGACATATTCATTGCGGGGAGTTTGGAACAGATTTTCTCTTTTCTTAATTCCATGTTTGGGAAATACTTCCTCAAAAAATTTGTCGATAACTGGTTTTATCTTATCTCCACGGCCAGTTTCAAAATATACCCACGCCACGGCATCGAGATCGGTGATAGTGAAGTGCTGGAGAGCTGTCGATATCGCTAGTTCAAAGGCTTCAAAAACCTCCGCTTCGTTGTCAAGAAATGATGCATGGAACAATTCCCAGGCTTGAGCAAGTAAGGCCACATCCTTGTCGTGCTGAATCTTTTTTTCTAGTTCCTCGACTAGAATTTTCAAGGAGTCGTCATCGACGTACCCCTTCCTCACAAGATTGATCACTGCCGCATCAAACTCGTCGCAGGCGCCAAAACCATACTCAGCTAAGTAAATGCTTTTCTCTTCGGCGACTCTCTTGCTTTCCTTCTCCTCAGCAGAGTCTTCAGCATCGCTTGGCAGATACGAGTCCATACGGCCCTGATAGCGTAAGATGAAATCAATATCGGCCTTGCATTTGCCTCCGCCGTACAAAGCGTAAACAGCTAGGGGTAGAGTGCTGTGAGCTTGCTGAACTACTTTGGAATGTTTGTTAACCAACAATTCATCAAGAATCTTCGCGAACATCTGAATCTTCTTCAAAATTCGTATGTTGTTAATTCCGAGTTTTTGTGCGTTTTCGCCCACTGCGCTATGCTCATTGCCGCTAGGACTAAATATAAGGTTTACTGACTCTTGAACGGAGGGGGCGAAGGTCACTTCGTAATCGAAGACCTTTTCGCTAAAAGCGAAAAACTCATCGTCTTTTTTTAATGATCCATCATTTAAAATCAAAACCACTGCGCAGCTCTTGAATTCGACTAGGTTTGATATTAACCCGAGTACGTCTCGAGAAATTAAACCGTTTCCGCGGCGCTCAAAGTCGTCAATGCAAATTATTGTGTCGCTAATCGTTGCGTACTGCACAGAATCAATGATGCCGCTGAGGCTGCCAATTAGTGGGAGCTTTGCTTCTTTTCCAAAGCTAAGCGTTTTACGAAGACCGCTTAGCGCGTCACTAAGATCAAGATTCTTTATGTTTTCAATTACCGAATCTTTTGTTGTTCGACTACCTGCTTTAGAGCAGGGTACAGTATTTTCAAATATCGAGCGCTTGAGGTCACTGAGCGAGCTTAAGCCAAAGAGCGAAATGTAAGAGTATTTTTTTCGAGGAAAAGAATCGAAATGGGATTTAACCACCTTATCCCAAAAGTATGTTTTACCTGTGCCCCACTCACCTTTGAGCACTATAGCCGTGGACGCAGCACGGGCGCCAAAACTAATGAGTGTCTTTTCAACTTTCGCAATGGACATTCGCTAAATCCTTTTATTCGGTATGAGTGCTTTTGTTAAGGGGCCAGACTCCAGCAGGGGTGTGGGCAAGCCCAATGCATCGGTCACTTGACGCAGCCGACTGTGTGGGCCGTGCCGTTCAAAGCTGCCGGAAGCAGCGTCCAGCAACTTCTCAGGGTTGTGCGCTTGCTCTTGGAGGGTGAGCAACTGCTTGAAGTTGATCCCGTCGCGCGCACTGCGCTTGATGCCAGGCAAGGGAAGAATCTCACCATTTCGGTGACAACTGAACAGAACCGTTCGTTTGCCTCTCTGTGTTGCACCTGCCAGGCCAGTATACGCGCGGGCAGGAGATCGGCGGCGGTGTTCTGGCTGATAGCCGCGACGTGGGATCGAGGGTGAGTCAGGCACTTTGCAGTGCACCGTTTTGGAGCGCTGCCGGTTGGGCAGGGTGGGTCTTCACCTGGCGCGCGCCGTCGTCCCCCCGCCACGCCTGCGGGCTAAATAGGTCTAGTTTTCTGCGCACCTGCAGACCTCTCCCCACAGCCCGCGCCGGGCCTCTCCTGCGCGAATTGGAGCTGAGAAAACCCTGCAAATCCCTGCACGCCCCCCTATTTTCGAACGCCCTGTAGGCGCGATCTCTGGGGGCTGTTTCTAGGTTCAGCCACGGGAAAAGGGTTAGTTTTTATTTGAGGCACTGCGCGGGAGGCCAAACCCAATAACGACGGGGGGTAGACGCTTATTTTGCGAGGTTAGAATAGGGTTAGGTGAAATGGGGGGTGGTGGTTAGGTCGTTGATTTATAAGGATATTTTATTCACTGTTTCTAACAGTTAGAAAAGGTTAGTTCCTAACTTATCCTGTCTATAAATCTAACCCATATCGAAACTCTACAGCCCTTTAAATCCGTGGCTTCTAGAGGCGACAGGCAAAACCTGCCTTAACTAACCGGTTTCCCGTGGGTCAGCATAAAACCAACAGGACGCAAAGGCGGGGCGTTTCAGCGCGCGTGCATAGACTCTTCGGCAAGTACGTGCAACTTCAGGGATTGACGCCTGCTGGCGCGATTGCTTCTAAATGAGCGCGTTCATAGTGGAGCCGATTGGCAAGCCAGTGGCAGAGGTTCGCCATGCTTACAGCCTCCTCGAATGAGATATCCCGTTCCTGAAGATGGGCAGCCTCATTGCGGATCCTGCGAAGCTTCACGTATGTAGAGAAAACCAACTCATCCATAAGCCCCGCCGCGTGAAGCTCATTCGCCACTGTGACTGGGGGTCGACGGAGAAACTCGATACCAGCCTTGAGCGCGAGCTCCTCAGTTTCTTTTTCAACCTCCAACCAAGCGCTTAGCACTGCCGATCGTGGATCAATGCGCGCCAATTCCAGTACTGGCCGTGCCGCGGTGGCAACGGGCGCCGGCGGCTCTGAAGCATTGGCGGCCACTGCGACAGCCACTTCATCGAGTTTGCCCGACAGGTCGAAGTTGAAATCTTTGATTTTCAGCGAACGGATTCGCCCGAGAATGTCCACCAACGGGCCTTTAAGCATCATGACCAGGACTACAGCAGCCACCGGCCATGCGGAGGCCGTAACGATGGCTGCAATGAACTGTTTCCAATCCATGGGAAGGTTCTCAGATCGTCGGATGGGTAGGCCAAAACCTGCTTGTTACGTCGCTTGTTACGTATGGCGTAAACAACAAGGGCCTGCATCGCTGCAAGCCCTTGATTTGTATGGTGCCGGCACCAGGAGTCGAACCCGGGACCTACTGATTACAAGTCAGTTGCTCTACCAACTGAGCTATACCGGCGTTGTGGGCGCTGATTATAGGGATTTGATCTGGCGAGTAAAGCCCTAATTTCAGTTTTTTCGCGGCCCTTATGCCGGAAGGTGATTACCGTTATTCACAATCCGCACAAACCGAAGGCGACGATCGGTCAGATTCAGGAACCATTCTCAATCGTTCGCAAGCTACTGTTTTAGCGCCAATTTTACGCTGACCAAAAAATGAACAAATGGTTACATCCCTCCCAAAGCAGGATTTCCGGGCTTTCGCCGGAATTTCATCAACAGACTTATCCACAGGCGTGTGCGTCAAAAATTCTCACGGCCGCTCTGCAAGCATGAGCAGATTCCGCGGAGTGACTTGGCTGTCGCAGAAGGTGCCGATACGCACGTCGTACCCGCCCTCGGTCAGATAAAGCGCACGGTCGAGGATGAGCCACATTTCCAGCGGCCGGCGGAAGATGTTGCGAAGCAGTTCGAGGTTGCGCACTTCGGCCAGACGCGCCCATCCCGCCGCCTCAAGGACCGTCCAGTCCTGAGTGCCGGGGGAGGGGAGTTGCTTGAGTTCGGCGAGGTCGCGGCAGTAGTCGGCGAAGGGTTTGTCGAGCCAGGCGCTGGGCAGTGAGGGCGTTGGCAGGTAGTCGTCGACGCCGCGCAGCTCTCGCTGCAGCAGGTCGAAGCCGAGGCGGCGGGCCATGGAGGTGTCGCGCTGGCGGCGTACGCGGGCGCCGGCGGTGACGGTTTCGCTGAGGGGCAGGCCGAGGTCATCAATGGAGAGCGTAAGCGCGGACGCTTTGCCCTGCTGGGAGATCGGCAGGTAGTGCTCGCCGGCGATGCGGTTGTAGCAGCAGGGCGCGATGGCCAGTTGTTGGCAGCGCGCGTCGCTGGCGAGGTGCATGAGGCGCACATGAAGGTCGCCGCAGGCGTGGAGGGCGACGGACGTGTGATGGGCTTCGAGGCGCCCGGCTGCATCTTCGGCCATGACGTCTTGATGCAGATGGTTTGCGGTGATGCCCAGTTTGTCGCTGAGTTGCCTTCCCGATTCAACCAGGTGCGCATCGTATTCCAGGCAGGTGAGCGCTTGGCCGCCATGGGCGAGGCGCCGACCCAGATGGCCTTTGCCCGAGCACCAGTCCAGCCAGTGGGTTGGCTGTCGCTGAAAGCTTAAACGGCTGGCGAAGGCTTCGATCTGTTGCCACTTGCGGCCGGGCACGTCGACGCTCATGCGCGATGACACAGGCTCCAGGCTGACGGGGGGCAGCGGGTCGATCTCGCTTAATGCCTTCGACTGTAAAGCTAGCTGCGCAAAGGGCTGCGGCGCATCGAGCTGTTCGGGATGGTTGTGCGCCGCTTCTGCCTCTTCGAGCGAACGTTGTCGCAACCAGCGTGACAGCTCGGGGTGCTGGGACTCCCACGGCAGGTGGCGATGGGTGAAAGGTCGTGGGCGCCACAGGGCCTGATGCTCCAGGAGGAAGGCATCGAGCGCGGCGAATTGGGATTGGAGTTGCGCGGGTGTGAGTGGCATTGGGTTATGGCAGTTGAGCGGTGATGTGCAGCATACGGTGAATCAGTGCCTGAGCGCGCTTATCAGCCTCGGCAATCTTCGGCGGCTGAAATGCCGCTTTCGCGAGCAAGCTCGCTCCCACCTGGACCGTGTTCTCTGCGGGAGCGCGCGGCGATCCTCAGCGCCCTTGGCTGGCGTCCACTCGCAAATAGCGCTCAAGCAGTTTGAAGCCTTGCACCAGCACAAACGACATCACCAGGTAGATCAACCCGGCGATGAGGAAGGTCTGCTCCGGCATGTAGGTTCGCGCGTTGATGGTGCGGGCCATGCCGGTGATGTCTAGCAGGGTCACGGTGCTCGCCAGTGCGCTGGCCTTGAGCATCAGAATGACTTCGTTGCTGTAGGCAGGGAGGCCGATGCGTGCGGCGCGGGGCAGGATGATGTACAGCAGCGCTTTGCCTTTGGACATGCCTAGTGCGCGGGCCGCTTCGATTTCACCGGGCGGCACGGCCTGAATGGCGCCGCGCAGGATCTCCGCGATGTAAGCGGTGGTGTGCAGCGTCATGGTCAGTGCCGCGCAGAAGAACGGATCGCGCAGGTAAGGCCACAGCGGCCCCTTGGTGACAACGTCGAACTGAGCCAAGCCGTAATAGACCAGAAACAGCTGCACCAGCAGCGGTGTGCCACGAAAGAAGAAGATGTAGGCGTAGGGCAGCGCGCGGACATAGGCGTTACGTGAGGCGCGGGCGATGCCCAGCGGAATGGCGAGAATGAGGCCGGCAATCACCGCGACGGCGACCAGCTCCAGCGTGACGGTGGCGCCGTGCAGCAGTTTCGGCAGCCATTTGAGGACGAATTCCCAACTCATGACGCGCTCCTCGCAAAGCCCACGGAAGCACGTTTCTCCAGCCATGCCAAGCCGATCATCGACAGCGCTGTCATGCACAGGTACATCAGCGCCGCGACCATATAGAAGGTGAAAGGCTGCTTGGTGGACGTGACGGCGATCTGCGCGTGGCGCATGACTTCCTCAAGCCCGATGACCGAGACCAGCGCGGTGTCCTTCATCAGGATCATGAACAGGTTGCCGAGCCCCGGCAGCGCAATGCGCCACATCTGCGGCATCACCAGCTTGAAGAAGATGCGTGAGCGGGACATGCCCAGCGCCAGCCCCGCCTCGCGATGGCCCTTCGGGATCGACAGCATGGCGCCGCGAAACACCTCGGTCGCGTAAGCGCCGAAGCACAGGCCTAGCGCAATGACGCCAGCCGCGAAAGCACTGAGTGACAGGTTCGGAATATCGAACAGCTTGCCGATCGCCCGCATCGAGCTGACCGTGCCGAAGTAGATCAGCAACACCCACAGCAATTCGGGGATGCCGCGAACCAGCGTGGAATACGTGCCGCCCAGCCACTGCAAGGCTCGATTCGGCGAAGTCTTCGCCAGCGCCCCGAGCAAGCCGAGCACCAGCCCCAGGCAGAGGGCCGACAGCGCAAGTTGGAGGGTCATCAGCATGCCGGCGGCCAGGGCCGGGCCGAATCCATAGAGATCGAAGTTCATGGCGTTGTTTGTCTAGAGGACAGACGCCGCCGTCTGCGCGGGCAAACGGCGGCGTTGGTCAGGCAGGTCAGAGGATGCTGAACGGAAAGTACTTGTCGTTGATCTTCTTGTAGGTGCCGTCGGCGATGATTTCTTTCAAGGCTTCGCTCAGCTTGTCGCGCAGCGGGTCGTCTTTGCGCACCGCGATGCCGATCTTGTCGTCAACCGGCAGGGCGTCACCTTTGAACTCGAAGCTCTGGCCTTCCTTGCCTTTCAGCCACTCGTAGCTCGCGTATTTGTCGCCGAGCAGTGCGTCGAGGCGGCCCGACGCCAGGTCGAGGAAGGCGTTTTCCTGGGAGTCGTACAGCTTGACGGTCACGTCGTCGCCCCAGTTGTCTTCCAGCCACGTCCCGGACAGGGTCGCGCGTTGGGCGCCGATGGTCTTGCCCTTCAACGTTTCCTTGATGGCGGCCAGGTCGCCGCTGAGGTTGGTGGTTTTAGGCGCGACAAATTGCAGTTTGTTGGAGTAGTACGGAATGGTGAAATCCACGGCCTGCTTGCGTTCTTCGGTGATCGACATCGACGAGATCAGGAAGTCGAACTTCTGCGCATTCAGGGCTGGAATGATGCCGTCCCAATCGGAGGTGACGGTTTCACAGGTCACTTTCATCTTGGCGCACAGGGCGTTGCCGATCTCCACGTCAAAGCCCACCACCTGACCGCTGGCGTCTTTGTTGTTGAACGGCGGATAGGCGCCCTCGATGCCCATTTTAAGGGTGTCGGCAGCAAAGGCGCTGGAGGCCATGGCCAGGGTGGCGGCAGCGGCCAACAGAATGTTTCTCAGGGTCTGCATCGATGTTGCTCCGTTAGCGATTGCTGGACATGAATTGTTTGCAGCGCGCCGACTGCGGGTCATCGAAGACCTGGTCTGGCGAACCTTGTTCTTCTATCAGCCCTTGGTGCAGGAAGATCACTTCGCTGGACACCTGCCGGGCGAAATTCATTTCGTGGGTCACCATCAGCATGGTCCGGCCTTCTTCGGCCAGGCCACGAATAACACTAAGCACTTCCTGCACCATCTCGGGATCGAGGGCAGACGTGGGCTCATCGAACAGAATGACCTTGGGCTGCATCGCCAGCGTGCGCGCAATCGCGGCACGTTGCTGCTGACCCCCCGACAACTGTGCCGGATAAGCATGACGCTTGTCGGCGATCCCCACTTTGGCCAGCAATGCTTCGGCAACTTCGGTGGCCTCGGCCTTGCTCTGCCCCAGCACGCGGCGCGGCGCCTCGGTGATGTTATCGAGGACGGTCATGTGCGGCCAGAGATTGAAATTCTGAAAGACAAAGCCGATCTCGCTGCGCAGGCGGTTGATCTGACGGTTGTCGGCAGCGATCAGTTCACCTTTGCGGGTGGCTTTGAGCTTGAGCTCTTCGCCTGCCACGAGAATCTGCCCCTGATGCGGGTTCTCCAGCAGATTAATGCAGCGCAGCAGCGTCGACTTGCCTGAGCCAGAGGAACCCAGAATCGAGATCACGTCGCCATCGCGCGCACTCAGCGAGATGCCCTTGAGCACGTCGAGTTCGCCGTAGCGCTTGTGCAGATTGCGGATTTCCAGGGCGGGCGTGGCCTCGGCCATGTTCAGTCCTCGTGTATTCGGTGGGCTCATCGGGTTGTCGAGTGGACGCAACCTGGCGGCGGCGGCAGTCGTGCTGCGCGAGGCCTTTTGAGGATGAGCTTGATGAGCGCCGGCGCAGAATGCCGTTGCGCAAAAAGGGCGCGATGGTGCCAGCTTTAACCGCCGTGGGGAAGGGTGTTCCGACCATTGCGGGGATTGACGGCCGTTAATGTGCGCTTATTTGGTGCTATTTCATCTTGAGTGTGTATTTTCGGTGCGGCTAATCGTCACCCTCCTGTTGCTCCAGGTAACGTTTCCTACGCGACTGGCGAATTGCTATTGCATTCATGGACTTGCGTAAATGGTCTGGAGCGCGCGTATCCCGCTGCGACGTCGTATCTGAAACATCCTGGCGTAATTCTTGCGTAAAAAATAAATAACAGAGCTGTTGTGTTCTCTTTACGAAGAGCCGCCACGCGTCCTGATCCGTACAGAAATCCTTCTAAGGTTGGTTCCATGAGCAGTACACCCAACGCTTCAAACCTTGAACAAGGGCTCAAACCGCGGCACATCACCATGCTGTCCATCGCGGGCGTTATCGGCGCCGGCCTCTTCGTCGGCTCCGGCCACGCGATTGCCGAAGCCGGGCCGGCTGTGCTTCTGGCCTACGGCGCCGCGGGTACGCTGGTGGTGCTGGTGATGCGCATGCTGGCGGAAATGGCCGTCGCTTCGCCGGACACCGGTTCTTTTTCGACCTACGCCGACCGCGCGATCGGGCACTGGGCCGGCTTCACCATCGGCTGGTTGTACTGGTGGTTCTGGGTGCTGGTCATCCCGCTGGAAGCCAACGCCGCCGCGACCATCCTGCACGCGTGGTTCCCGAACGTGGCGATCTGGGCGTTCACGTTAGTGATCACCCTGCTGCTTACCGCGACCAACCTCTTCAGCGTGAAGAACTACGGAGAGTTCGAGTTCTGGTTCGCGCTGATCAAAGTGCTCGCGATCATCGGCTTTGTGGTGCTCGGCATTGCGGCGGTGATGGGGCTTCTGCCGAACAGCCAGGTCAGCGGCGTCAGTCATTTGTATGACACGCAGGGTTTCCTGCCTAACGGCATGGGGGCGGTGCTGGCGGCGATGCTGACCACCATGTTCTCGTTCATGGGGACGGAGATTGTCACCATCGCGGCGGCAGAATCGAAGAATCCCGGCCAGCAAATCACCAAGGCAACCAATTCGGTGATCTGGCGGATCTGCCTGTTCTATCTGCTTTCGATCTTCCTCGTCGTTTCGCTGGTGCCTTGGAACGATAGCCGTCTGGCTGAAGTGGGTTCGTACCAGACCGTGCTCGATCTGATGGGCATTCCGAATGCCAAGCTGATCGTCGACATCGTCGTGCTGGTCGCCGTGACCAGTTGCCTGAACTCGGCGCTGTACACGGCTTCACGCATGCTCTTTTCCCTCGGCAAACGTGGCGACGCCCCTGCTGTTTCTCAGCGCACCACCAAGGCCGGCACGCCTTACTGGGCGGTGCTCCTGTCGACCGGCGCTGCGTTTGCTGCCGTGTTCGCCAACTACGTCGCACCTGCGGCGGTGTTCGACTTCCTGCTCGCAAGCTCGGGCGCCATCGCACTGCTGGTGTATCTGGTCATCGCTGTGTCTCAGCTGCGTATGCGCCGCAAGCGTGAAGCAGAAGGCCAGGCCGTCGACTTCCGCATGTGGCTGTTCCCCGGCCTGACCTGGGCAGTGATCGTGTTCATCGTCGCCGTGCTGACCATCATGCTGTTCCAGGAAGGCCACCGCATGGAGATCATTGCCACCGGGCTGCTGAGCCTGATGGTCGTGGCTGCTGGCCTGATCGTGTCGAGCCGTCGCAAAGCGGGGAAGGCAGGCAAGGTTGTGCTGAATTGATGGGGCAGTGAGTCGGTTGTGACCGCCCGCTGTCGAGAAGCCGCTGTCAGGGATGATGGCGGTTTTTTTTCGTCCCGATGATTGGGTCGCGGTGGGGGTCAGTGTCTCAGCGCATCCTGCCCAGCACCGATTTCCCCCGCACTTGATGCAGCACCACTGCGGCCAGATGCAGCGCCACCAACCCTGCCAATATCGCGCACAGGACGTGATGCAACTGATGCAGCTCCAGCAGCGCGATTTTTGAATGGATGAGCTGTGGCAGCGGCACCAGCGCCAGCAGCATGACCGGGTGGCTCATCATCAGCACCCCGGTAATCAACACGCCGGCTACTGCCCCGTAGATCGCTTTGTGCGCAGCGCTGGCCAGTCGCGCCTGGACGTTTTTAGCGGAGGGCCGCGCAGGGGCTTTCACCGCCAGCCATAAACGCCAGGCAAAGAACGGAATAAACAAGCTGGTCAGTTGGGGATTAAACGACTCGACCCATTGCCGAAACGGGTTGCTCTCATCGAGCAATGCCACGCCGAAGCCGCTGAATGTCGCCCACAGGATGACGGCCGCGGACAGCCAATGCAGG
The DNA here is from genome assembly GCF_046540435.1 of Pseudomonas sp. W5-01. NCBI lineage: Bacteria > Pseudomonadati > Pseudomonadota > Gammaproteobacteria > Pseudomonadales > Pseudomonadaceae > Pseudomonas > Pseudomonas sp. W5-01. Next base: position 56,294 of record NZ_JAXCIP010000005.1, on the reverse strand, counting down.
AAAATTCGGGTTCGGGAGTAAGTGCTCGTTTCGCCTGACGTCGGTGCCGGCAAAGCGGTGTTTAGAGGTGTCAAAACGGCCAGCCTTTAGTTGAGAAGGAGTTGCATTCTCGTAATGGCGCAAAGCTACCGTTTTGACCGGGGTCATGTAAATCAAAAAACGTTTTAAGAACGCCCGCCTGCACCTTTCGCGTTCTTTTTCTGCAGGATCACGGACGCTTCGTTGTAGGCAGTCTGGAAGGCGTCGCTGCCGATCCATTCAACGGCCGAGTCTTCATCTTCCTCGTGGAACAGCCCGCGGTAGGTGATCAGCAGGCCCATCATGAAGTCGGTCGCCGGCTCTTCGTCTTCTTCGGCAATCACCAGCTCCAACACCGGGTATTGCAGGAAGACCACGCACAGCGCCAGCAAGCTTACTGATTCGGCCTGCTTCATTGCTTCGAACAGGTCGTCGAAATCCGCAGGGTCGAAACCGTTTTCTTCGATGTCTTTGAAATCAAACGTGCTCAGGTCGATTTCGACGTCATCGAAAGGCTCGTTGACGAAGGCATGGTTGAGCACCGGGTGAATAACGCTCGGCCGGGCCTTGCCGGAACGGTTCTGCTTGGCTTTGGCCTTTGCACGCTGGGCGCGTTTTTGCTGTTTGTCGGGGGAGGCCATGACGGCGGTTCCTTGTGCGGTGCAGCCATTCGCATGGCCCAGGATCATCGGGCGCGTATTGTATTCAGTCTTGCGCCGGTTCGTCGTGCTTGTTGCGGTCGATCCCCAGCATCTCCATCGTGGATTCCATCTCGATCTCGTCGAGAATCGCGCGGAAGGCCTCGTAGAAATCATCGTCGTGAATGCGCGCCCTGACGGTAGCCTCATCCAGTCCGTGGGCCCACATCAAGTAAGCGCCAAGCGTGTTCACCAGCACGTCGAGGTAGTCGTCGAAGTCGATGTCGTAGAAAGCGTGGGCGGCTATGGGACCTCTGGCAAAGGCATCGAGCAGATCGAGGAACCCTTGCTGCTCGGCAAGCTTGAGCACTTCGTAATGCGCGAGTCGCTGCTCCTGAGACGGCTCTGGCGCAGGGGAGTGATACACCTCCGCTATCAGCATTTCGTCCTCAGTGATCGACATCTCGTCGGACTCGCCTCTTATCACCGCCGCCATCGCCTCCCGCTCTTCTTCGTCCATGGTTTCAAGGATGTCCGGCTCTACGAAATTTCTTCAGCAGGGTATCGTCGTCCAGCAGCGCTGCGTCGTCGTCCGAGACGAAATCAGGCATGAAGTAATCCGGGACGATCGGGTTGGGAGTCTGCGGATGCTGGCGAGCGACACGCTGCTCTTTGGCTTTGGTCTTGGCGCGCTTGGCTCGTTTTTGTTGCTTGCTGACAGATGCCATCACGAAGCTTCCTTGGTTAGCTCAAGCCTGCGATGTTAATAAATTGCGCCCAATAAAAAACCCCTGAATCTTTCGATGCAGGGGTTTTTCGGTATTTATGGTGCCCAGAGACGGAATCGAACCGCCGACACGGGGATTTTCAATCCCCTGCTCTACCGACTGAGCTATCTGGGCAACGGGGCGCATTAAACGTGTTTTTCAGAAGGTCGTCAAGCGTGGTGTCGAAAAAAATCTGAATTATTTCCTCCGCTTACGACGACCACTGTCTGCGAAGGCTTATTCGGATGGGGGAACGTAGCCGTCGGCCTTGGCGTATTCCTCGCCGGACAGGTATTTGTCCATCTCGGTCTGCAGGAATTTGCGATCTTCGGCGTTCATCATGTTCAGACGACGCTCGTTGATCAGCAGGGTCTGGTGTTTCTGCCAGTCGCCCCAGGCTTTCTGCGAGACGTGGTTGTAGATGTCTTCACCTTTGGCGCCCGGATACGGCGGACGGTCCAGGCCAGGCAATTCTTCTTTGTATTTGCGGCACATCACGGTGCGGGTCATGAGGACTCTCCTGCATTCAATACGTCGGCTGCGTTTTTCAGCAGTTTCTTCACCGGGGCGGCAAGGCCCAGGCGCGGCGGGGTGGCGAGGTTATACCAGAGCCAGTCGTCCTCGGCCACGTGATGGGCGGACGCGCGGACCCGGACCAGCCAGGGTTCGATGCTCAGCTGAAAGTGGCTGAACGTGTGGATCAGGCCCGGCAAGGCTTGATGCTCGCCCAGCTCAAGGGCGTGCTGGTTGGCCAGATGCTGCATGTCGTTGAAGTCGTCCAGTTCCGGCAAGCTCCACAGCCCGCCCCACAGCCCGGTCGAAGGGCGGCGATACAGCAGAATCGCGCCTTCGTCGTTGGCAAAGATCGGCATCAAGGTGCGCTTCTGCGGCACGACCTTGCGCGGCTTAGGAATTGGATAACGGGTTTCCTGGCCCAGCATGTGGGCTTCGCAGCCACGCTCGAGGGGGCAGAGCAGGCAACTGGGTTTGGTCCGGGTGCAGAGCGTGGCACCCAGATCCATCATCGCCTGAGTGTAGTGATTGACTCTGCTGTGCGGCGTGTAGCGCTCGGCCGTGGTCCACATCTGCTTCGCCACTTTGGGCTCGCCGGGATAGCCTTCCTGGGCGGTGAAGCGGGCGAGTACGCGCTTGACGTTGCCATCAAGGATCGGCGCGCGCAGGCCCATGCTGATGCTGGCAATCGCTCCGGCCGTTGAGAGGCCGATACCCGGCAGCTCGACGAGCTTTTCCACGTCGCGGGGGAATTCTCCGCCGTGCTCGGCCACCACGATTTTCGCGGCCTTCTGCAGGTTGCGCGCGCGAGTGTAGTAACCCAGCCCGGTCCACAGATGCAGAACCTCATCTTCCGGCGCGTCGGCCAGAGCCTGCACGGTAGGCAGCGCTTCCATGAACGTGTCGAAATAGCCAAGCACCGTGCTGACCTGGGTTTGCTGCAGCATGATTTCCGACACCCACACGCGGTACGGGGTGATGTCGTGTTGCCAGGGTAGATCGTGACGGCCGTGGCGGTCGTACCAGTCGAGAACGGCGGAGGAGAACTGCTCGGGTTGCATCAAGGGTTCCGGTGATCAAAGAAGTTGGGTTGCTATATCCGCAGCCAGACGCCGCGCTGTCGGCGACCAGTCAAAATGAATGTGGGAGTGTGCTCACTCCCACCACTTAACTGCGCGGCGCCTGTTAGTCAGGCTTAACGCTTGAACAATCCCTTGATCGCGTCCTTAAGCTCGGGACTGACCTTGTCCCCCAGCTTTTCATCGATCTTGTCGCCAATCCGGTCGCCTGCCAGCTTTGCAGCGACCTTGCCCAGGCCGTCGTTATCCAGACGACAGGCCTTCGCGCCCATTTCGAGCGGGCCACGGCAGAGCACCGGCCATTCGATGCCGACAAAGCGCGGGTTCACTTCGCAGGCAGGGTCCGGCATATCGCTCTTGTCGCCTTCGATGATCACCCCGACGCGATAGTTCATGCCCATGACGCGCAGGTCGATGTCGCCATCGCCGTTGACGGTCAGGCCCGGGGTGCGGACTTTCAGGTCCGGGTTGCTGGCCACGCCGTTGCGGAACACCAGATTGCCATTCAACTGCTGGAAGGGCGTGTCCTTGCCACGCGGCTCGCCGCTCAAGCTCTTGCGGTTGAGCGTCGAGATGCCGCGGCAGAGCTGCTGCTCGAGGTTGGCGTTGACCAGCACGCCGTCGTTCAGCGCAAAACTGGCAGTACCGTTGAGGCTCTCGACCAGCGCCTTCTCGCTGTTGCCTTTGGCGGTCACATCGCTGTTGAGGTTGAGCAGGCCGCGCAGAGGCGGCGTGGTGCCCTGGCTCTGAATGAAGTGTTCCACCGGCACTTTGGCGATGTGCGTCTGCACGCTGGCCAACGGCACCTCGGGACGCGCGTCGAGATTGCCCTTGACCTCGAAATTACCGCTGTACAGATCGCCGCGCAGGCTGTTGACGGTTATCACGCCATCGAGCGCCGAGGTTTTCAGCGCCGCATTCTGGATCGGCAGTTTCTCCAGGGTCAGTTTGCCGAAGCTCAGATCGGCGTCGACATCCAGCTTGCGCAGGCGCTCAAGCGGCAGCAGCTTCGCGTCGCTCCAGGCGCCTTGGGTCGGCTGATTCGGCAGAGGCGAGGTGCCTGAGGCCACCATGGCTTCGGCCTCGGCGCCCTGAACTTCGGCTCTGCGAGCGGCGCCCGCGCTCTTCGCCTGCTCGCCTTCTGGCTTGCGATAGCGGTCGGCGTCGAACGTGTCGGCCTTGAGTTGCAGGCGCAGGGATTGCTTGGCGAAGTCCTCCACGGCGATGTGGCCGCTGATGGTGCTGTCGTCGAGTTTCACCGTGAGGTCGTCCAGCGCCACGCTGTTCGGCGTCGCCGCGATGCGGGTGACCAGTTCCAGTTTGTTCAGGCTGCCGTCACCAAGGGTCGGCGCAGGCTGGCCGATGTTGTCGAGGAAGTCGCGCAGGTTGAACTGCGCAATCGAAATGCCCCCCGTGATCTGCGGGGTCTTGTCCAGGTCACGCACATGCAGCTCGCCGATGGCGCGCAGCTGGTTGGCGGACAGCTTCAGGTTGGTCCATTCCGCGACGTTGGCGGACATGTCCGCCAGCAACTGGCCCTGGGCCGAGAACGTCAGCGTCTTGCCCTGAAGTGGATCGCCCGTCACATCACCCGAGAAACGCATGTCGTCGAGCTGATAACGCTTGAGGGCGCGATCAAAGCGCAGCTTGCCCGTCAGTTCGGTTTTGGTGCGCACGACGGGTTGATTGGTGCTGAGGAATGCGGTCAGTTTCAGCGGGATATCGGTCGCGTTGTGGATCGGGCCGGTGCTCAGCTGAATGCTCTCGGCGGTGAACTGCCGGGCCTTGGGAATATCGTTGAAATCGATCCGCGCGTTGTTCACGGTCAGGCTGTCGATGTCCAGCTTGAGCGGCTGCCACGGCTTGTCGGGCTTGGCCGACGCGGTATCAGTTGGCGCTTCCGGCGTGGCGGGGGGCTGGGCTGGATTGGCCGCGGTCGCGGGTACTTTGCCGATGTCTTCCCAGTTGCCGTGGCCGTTTTCATCGCGGGTCAGCGTCAGATTCAGGCCCTCGACGCGCACGTCGCTCATCTGAACTTCTTTGCGCAGCAGCGGCAGCACGCGCACGGACAGCCCGAGCATCTGCAAGTCGGCGAAGGGTTTGGTCGGCTCGCTCAAGGTGGCAACGCTGGCGTCGTGCAGCTCCAGGCCAAGCCATGGAAACAGGCTCCAGCCGATGTCGCCATTGAGCGTCAGCTCGACATGGGCGCGATCGCGAACCAGTTTTCGAATCTCGTCTTTGTAGTCGTTGGGATCAAAAAAGTGGGTCAGGGCAAAGCCAAGAGCCACGATGATCAGCAACAGCCCGAGAAGGGTGAGCCCCAGGATTTTGCCGAACGCTTTCATGGGCGAGTCCTTGTGTCGAGTCGTTCAAAATTTAGCCCGCGAGTATAGCGTTCTCACGCAAGCACCGGGTTTTGGATCGCCATAGACGTTGCCGATCAAGTTGGCGGCGACCTGCACAGTGACAGACGGCACTAAAAAGGTAGTAGCAGAATGCTTTCTTTTAGGCCGCAAATGGTAATCTCGCGCCATTCGCCAGCCGTGCTGCGTCGAATTGTCACGTAAAGAGATGTCCTGCCGATAAACCACCGAGGCCTGCGTGCTTTAAGAGTGGTGGTGGGGCTATGTCGCTGTTCTTGCGGGATACAACTATAAATTGGGGGCAACAATAAGATGACTACGAGCACTGCTCTGGGCGGTACTGCCGCTCAGCCTGCGTTCTTGTCCAAAGAGCGCATTATCGCCAAGCGCGGTTTCAACCGTTGGCTGGTTCCGCCAGCTGCATTGGCAATCCACTTGTGTATCGGCATGGCCTACGGCTTCTCGGTGTTCTGGCTGCCGCTGTCCAAGGCAATCGGCATCAAGACCGCTGTCGCCTGCCCGGCTGACATGGGTTTCTTCGAGCAAGTCATTTCGTCCAGCTGTGATTGGCCGATCTCCATGCTCGGCTGGATCTATACCCTGTTCTTCATTTTCCTGGGTTGCTCCGCAGCGATCTGGGGCGGCTGGCTGGAACACGCAGGCCCGCGCAAGGCCGGTGTTGTATCGGCACTGTGCTGGTGTGGTGGTCTGCTGATCTCGGCGCTGGGCGTTTATACGCACCAGATCTGGCTGATGTGGATCGGCTCGGGCGTGATCGGCGGTATCGGTCTGGGCCTGGGTTATATCTCGCCGGTCTCGACGCTGATCAAGTGGTTCCCGGACAAGCGCGGCATGGCGACCGGCATGGCGATCATGGGTTTCGGCGGTGGCGCGATGGTTGGCGCTCCGCTGGCAACCGCACTGATGAGCCACTTCGCCACGCCTGACAGCGTCGGTGTCTGGCAGAGCTTCGCGGTGATGGCGGTGATTTACTTCGTCTTCATGATCGGCGGTGCACTGTCCTATCGCGTTCCGCCGACCGGCTGGAAACCTGAAGGCTGGACCGCTCCTGCGAAGAAAGCCAACAGCGCGATGATCACCAACCGTCACGTGCACGTCAGCGTTGCGTGGAAGACTCCGCAGTTCCGTCTGGTCTGGCTGGTCCTGTGCCTGAACGTTTCGGCAGGCATTGGCATCCTCGGCATGGCTTCGCCCCTGCTGCAGGAAGTGTTCGGCGGCAAACTGCTGGGCAACGATCAGCCTTTCGGGCAGTTGGATGCCTCGCAACTGGCGGCCATCGCGGCCATCGCAGCCGGCTTCACCGGTCTGCTGAGCCTGTTCAACATCGGCGGACGTTTCTTCTGGGCATCGTTCTCGGACTACATTGGCCGTAAAGCCACCTACTTCGTGTTCTTCGCGCTGGGCTTTTTGCTCTACGCATCGGTACCGACACTGGGTCACCTGGGCAGCGTTGCGCTGTTCGTGGCGGCGTTCTGCGTCGTGCTGTCGATGTACGGCGGTGGTTTCGCAACCGTTCCGGCGTACCTGGCCGACCTGTTCGGTACGCAAATGGTCGGCGCGATCCACGGTCGTCTGCTGACCGCCTGGGCTGCCGCTGGCGTGCTCGGTCCGGTGCTGGTGAACTACCTGCGTGAGTATCAGCTGAGCCACGGCGTTGCACGCGCCGATGCTTACGACATCACCCTGTACATCCTCGCGGGTCTGCTGGTATTGGGCTTCATCTGCAACCTGCTGGTGCGTCCGGTGGCCGACAAGTACTTCATGACTGACGAGCAATTGAAGGCTGAGCAAGCTTTCGGTCACGATGTCGGCGCCGATCACAGCACTTCGCTGGAATGGAAAGCCGATCCAAGCACCAAGCCACTGGCGATTCTGGCCTGGCTGGCAGTGGGCATTCCGTTGGCGTGGGGCGTGTGGATCACTCTGCAGAAGACTGCGGTGTTGTTTCACTAAAAGCTGATCGAGGCAGCCTGAGATGTATCAGGCTGACCTGAAACCTGTGGGCGCGACCGGGGTGGCGATCCACCTTGCTCGCGAAGACGGTCTAACAGTCGACAGAGATGTTGAACGTCAGGGTCTATTCGCGAGCAAGCTCGCTCCCACATTTTTTTTTGCCTGAATGTATTCGCTTGTACACACATGTCTATCGCATGCGGCCGGCATTTCCCTCGGTCCGGCATTGCTCGCTTCATGTTTCTGTTTCCCCGCCACACGCCTATAATGGCCGCCTTTTCGCCCAATGATTTAGCGGAGCTGGTGATGGCCGAACGTATGGTGTTCGTCGAGCGCGACACCCTGGAAACCCAGATCAAAGCCTCGATCAACCTGGATGGCACCGGAAAGTCCCGATTTGATATCGGCGTTCCTTTTCTTGAACACATGCTCGACCAGATCGCCCGTCACGGGCTCATCGATCTGGACATCGAATGCAAAGGCGACCTGCATATCGACGATCACCACACCGTGGAAGATGTCGGCATCACGCTGGGTCAGGCGTTCAGCAAAGCCATCGGCGACAAAAAGGGCATCCGTCGCTACGGCCACGCCTACGTCCCGCTGGATGAAGCGCTGTCGCGCGTGGTCATCGACTTCTCCGGTCGGCCTGGCCTGCAGATGCACGTCCCGTACACCCGCGCCACCGTCGGCGGCTTCGATGTTGACCTGTTCCAGGAGTTCTTCCAGGGCTTCGTCAACCACGCCAATGTCACGCTGCACATCGACAACCTGCGCGGCCACAACACACACCACCAGATCGAAACCGTCTTCAAGGCGTTCGGCCGTGCATTGCGCATGGCAGTGGAGCTTGATGACCGCATGGCTGGCCAGATGCCGTCTACCAAAGGCGTGCTGTAATGCAGACCGTCGCTGTTATCGACTATGGCATGGGCAATCTGCACTCGGTGGCCAAGGCGCTGGAGCACGTTGGCGCCGGTCGAGTGCTGATCACCAGCGACGCCGACGTCATCCGTGAAGCCGACCGTGTCGTGTTTCCCGGGGTCGGCGCGATTCGCGACTGCATGGCTGAAATCCGTCGCCTGGGCTTCGATGCCCTGGTGCGTGAAGTCAGTCAGGACCGTCCGTTTCTCGGCATCTGCGTGGGCATGCAGGCGCTGATGGAGCGCAGCGAAGAGAGTGGCGGCGTCGATTGCATCGGCGTATTGCCCGGTCAGGTGCGCTTTTTCGGCAAGGATCTTCACGAAGACGGCCAGCATCTGAAAGTCCCGCACATGGGCTGGAACGAGGTGGCGCAGGCCGTGGATCATCCGCTCTGGGCCAACATTCCGGACATGGCGCGGTTCTATTTCGTACACAGTTACTACATCGAATCGCCCAACCCGCAGCAGATTGTCGGACGTGGCCATTATGGTCATGACTTCGCCGCTGCCTTGGCCGATGGCTCACGTTTCGCCGTGCAATTCCACCCCGAGAAGAGCCATACCCATGGCCTGCAGTTACTGCAGAACTTCGCGGCGTGGGACGGCAGCCGGTAATGAGCAAGAAGACCAAACCGCCGATCCTGACCCTCACTCCCGAGCAGGAGAGCGAGGCGTGCCACACGATCAAGCGGTTCATGGAAGACCGTTTCGAGCTGGACCTGGGTTCGTTCGAGGCGGCTGAGATTCTGGAATTGTTCACCCGCGAGATCGCACCGCATTACTACAACCGGGCGATCTTCGATGTTCAGACGCACCTCAAGGAGCGTTTCGAAAGCATCGAAAGCGACCTGTGGGCGTTGGAGAAGAGCAGCTAGAAGCGTCAAGCCTCAAGCTGCAAGAATTAGTAGAGATGCGACTTGCAGCTTATGGCGTGCGGTTCGCGGCTTTTAGACGAAGGAAAAGCTGATGCTCATTATTCCCGCGATCGACCTTAAAGACGGCGCATGTGTACGTCTGCGCCAGGGTCGGATGGAAGATTCCACGGTGTTCTCCGATGATCCGGTGAGCATGGCTGCCAAGTGGGTCGAGGGCGGTTGCCGTCGCTTGCACCTGGTTGACCTGAACGGCGCATTCGAAGGCCAGCCGGTCAATGGTGATGTCGTGACCGCGATTGCCCGCCGTTACCCGAACCTGCCGATCCAGATCGGCGGCGGTATCCGCTCGCTGGACACCATCGAGCACTACGTCAAAGCCGGCGTAAGTTACGTGATCATCGGCACCAAGGCGGTCAAGGACCCTGACTTCGTCGCCGAAGCCTGCCGCGCGTTCCCGGGCAAAGTGATCGTGGGCCTGGATGCCAAAGACGGCTTCGTCGCCACCGACGGCTGGGCTGAAGTCAGCACCGTGCAGGTGATCGACCTGGCCAAGCGCTTTGAAGCAGACGGCGTCTCGGCCATCGTTTATACCGACATCGCCAAAGACGGCATGATGCAGGGCTGCAATGTCCCGTTCACCGCCGCGCTGGCTGCCGCGACCCGCATTCCGGTGATCGCTTCGGGCGGCATTCATAACCTGGGCGACATCAAGGCGCTGCTCGACGCAAAAGCACCGGGCATCATCGGCGCAATCACCGGCCGTGCGATCTATGAAGGCACGCTGGATGTGGCCGAGGCTCAGGCGTTTTGTGACAGCTACGCAGTCAGCTCCGAGCAGTAAGCTTCAAGCTGCAAGCTGACCTCGATCCGCTTCTACTTGCAGCCTAAAGCTTGAAGCTTGCCACTTAAGGACTAACCATGGCCCTCGCCAAACGCATCATCCCTTGCCTGGACGTCGACAACGGCCGCGTGGTCAAGGGCGTGAAGTTCGAGAACATCCGCGACGCCGGTGATCCGGTCGAGATCGCCCGGCGTTATGACGAGCAGGGTGCCGATGAGATTACCTTCCTCGACATCACCGCCAGCGTCGACGGCCGCGACACCACGCTGCACACCGTCGAGCGCATGGCCAGTCAGGTGTTCATCCCACTGACCGTGGGTGGCGGCGTGCGCACGGTGCAGGACATCCGCAATCTGCTCAACGCCGGTGCCGACAAGGTCTCGATCAATACCGCTGCGGTGTTCAACCCCGAGTTCGTCGGTGAAGCTGCTGCGCGGTTCGGTTCGCAGTGCATCGTCGTGGCCATCGACGCCAAGAAGGTTTCGCTGCCCGGCGAAACACCACGCTGGGAAATCTTCACTCACGGCGGTCGCAAGCCGACCGGCTTGGACGCGGTGATGTGGGCGAAGAAGATGGAAGACCTCGGTGCCGGCGAAATCCTGCTGACCAGCATGGACCAGGACGGCATGAAGAGCGGCTTCGACCTGGGCGTGACCCGGGCGATCAGCGATGCCCTCGGCATCCCGGTCATTGCTTCCGGTGGCGTCGGCAATCTGCAGCATCTGGCAGATGGCGTGCTGGAAGGTCATGCCAGCGCGGTGCTGGCGGCGAGCATTTTCCACTTTGGCGAATACACCGTGCCAGAGGCCAAGGCGTTCATGGCCAGGCAAGGGATTGTGGTTCGCTGACCCTGATGCGCTGGCTGACCATAGCCTGGTCAGCCAGCGCCACTTCCGTGATCCAGCTTACCCGGCGACTCTCCGATCAGGGCAGCAACAGATCGGTGCGCGGCGACGATGCCTGACTGGCCATGTCGTAGGCCTTGGAGCACAGCTTCATCGGTGATGGTGTCGCCTCGATGATCATCACCTCGTCGAATTCAGGTCTGTATCCCTGCGGGTCATCGCACTGCACCGTGTCAGCCGGGCCGGATTTGAACGTGTACACCCAAAGCGTCGGGTTGGAGTAGTACGGCATCACTTTGTAGCCGCCATCGGCCATGTGCTCGATGGTCAGTTCCGGCATTCGGGTCGGACCCGGCGGCGCGATTTCCATTGCCACAATCACCGGCTTGTTCATCATCTCTTGCGCGGGTCGCTGGTCAGGGGAGTCCACACCGATGATGCACAGAAAATACAGGCCGGCCTCCGGGCCTACGCGATCATCGATCAACGCCTGCGTGGCGCCCTGGGCGTTGCTGTAGTGATGCGGGCTTTCACATTCCGTCGGCGTGCGAACGGCTTTGTAGCGGTAGAGAGGGGTGTCCAGCGAGAACGGCCACGACCACGTGGGCAAAACGGTACGGCCCTGATCGTCGAGGGTTACCCGGCTATAGGGGTTTGGCGAGTAGCTCGCCCCCAATGTCATCTTGAGCGTCGATTGCAACGTGCATTCAATGTCCAGCGGGTTGAATACGCCTTGGCTGAAGCAGGTCTTGAGGCCCAGCGCCGGGCTGGAATAAGAGGTGTCTGGGGATAGCACCGGTACCCCGTTGTTGATCTCGCAGGGCGCGTTCGGCTGGCAGCGATTTTCCTCTTTGACGCCCTTCGTGGACGTGCTGAGTACGCCAACGATCTGATTGGAAACCCGGTCCAGGACGGGGCTCCCCGAACTTCCCGGCGCCACACCCTGACAGCGATGTTTATGAAATCCGCGGAAGACATACACATCCTCCAGCAGGTCCGCGCTACCTTCCAGTGGGCATGCCGACAGGCGTAATGCAGGTGCGTCTTCGTGGCCTGAAGGGACGCCGACGATCACCAGATTCACGCCGTTGCCAGGTGCATGGGTACTGATGCTCAGTGGCTCGATGCCTTTGTCGAGCAGCGACTGCAGCGATGTGTCCAGCTCGATAATGGCCAGGTCTGCACCACGTGTGGTCGCTCGCACCAGTCTTTTCAACCGGGAACGCTCGGTGTTTTGCAGGTTGCCCAGGAAGTAATCGAAATCGATATGGCCATCCAAAGGGATGTCGCTCGAGATATTCATGGCATCCTGACTCACGCAATGGCCACTGGTGAGGATGTAAGCAGGCCCTGATGCAACCGGACTGCCGTTGCGTGAATCAATCAAGGACGCGCTGCAATGGATGTCGGGCCTCTCTTTGCTGGGTTGCAGACGGCCTACCGCCCTCCATGGGGCGTGACGGTTTTGCGCGTTATCGAGAGGGATGGCCGCCGAGTCATTCTCCAGTCCCTGGCCATAATCGTTTGCCTGGGTAACGCCTGCGCCCATGAGGCTGATGAGCGCGACGCTGCACACAGCATGTGTGAGATTTTTCATTGAATACCTGTCTGGTCTGTTGGCGCCCGCGTCTGGTGCGGGCGGTTGGAAAGAGGCCGTCAGGTAGTCAGATAAAATGCGCTCGGGTCACATACATATTTATGGCTTCAGCGACAAAGCACGGCTGCCGGCCGAAGCCTCTGGACAACGGTGCGGAGGGCCTGCACCCTGTGCGAAGTCATGGATAGAGATGAGTCAAATGCTGAGAATTTCAGCTTTTCTTTTTGCGCTGTTCGGTTGTGTTGCAAGCGCAGTGATTCATGCAGAAGAGCTGAACGGCTCTGCTGGCGGAAGCACGCGGGCGGACACCTCGTTTGTCCTGCTGACAGAGAACTTCCCGCCTTACAACATGGCCACGGACGGGAAAAACTTCGCCCAGGAAAGCAACATCAAGGGCATCGCCGTCGAGGTGGTGCGCGAGACCTTCAAGCGCGCCGGTATCGGCTACAACCTGACCCTGCGTTTCCCCTGGGATCGCATCTACAAACTGGCGATGGAAAATCCCGGCTACGGCGTGTTCGTGACCGCGCGATTGCCCGAGCGCGAAAAGCTCTTCAAGTGGGTCGGACCGATCGGCCCGGACGACTGGATTCTGCTGGCGCGGGCTGACAGCCCAATCCAGCTGAGCACGCTTGAAGCCGCGCGGTCTTATCGAATCGGCGCCTACAAGGGCGACGCCATTGCGATGGAGCTTGCGCGTCAGGGCATGAAGCCGATCACGGTGCTCAGCGACAAGGACAACGCCCGGAAGCTGGTCGACGGTCAGCTCGACCTGTGGGCCACCGGCGATCCGGCGGGCCGCTACCTGGCGCGGCAGGAAGGCATCACGGGATTGAAAACCGTGCTGCGCTTCAACAGCGCCGAACTGTTCCTGGCATTGAACAAAGACACCCCGGATGCAGTAGTCCAGCGGCTGCAACGTGCGCTGGATCAGCTGCGCAAGGAAGGTGTGGTCGATTCGATTTTCGCCGAATATCTCTAAGGACTGCCAGCACCTCTGGCGAAGCGCCTTCGGCCTAGCGATAACGCCCGTTCTTGCCATGGCCGGCCATCGCCTCATTTCCGCGCTCAGTGACCATGTGGCGGATCTCGATCAGCTCTATACCTTGGGATTTAAGCTTGGGCAGCTCGCGCTCAAGCACGTCGAGCGTCACCGGATAGGGGTGGCCGATCATCACGGCCGAGCCCTGCTTGTGCGCCAGTTTGATCGCCGTCTGGAGCTGGCCGCTAATGGCCTCTGCGGTGCGCTCGTCGTCCAGGAAGACGTCGCGGGACACGCTGGCGAGACCGATCTTCTGCGCCTCGGCAGCGGCAACGGTTTTGGCGCTGGTGCGGCTGTCGACCAGAAACAGATGGCGGCGCTGCAACTCCCCTACCAGCCAGCCCATGGCCACCGGCTCTGCCGTCATGCGGCTGCCCATGTGGTTGTTGATGCCAGCGGCAAAAGGGACTTTCAGCAGCGCTGCGTTCAGACGCGATTCGAGTTCGGGGAGTGGCAGTTCGGGATGCCAGGCGTACGGCCCGGTCGCGGGGTCCATGGGCATGTGCAGCATGACGGTCTTGCCAGCCTTGTGCGCCTGACGGGCAAACTCGGTGGCGTGGGGCGTGTCAGGCATGATTGCCAGCGTCACGGGGCCGGGAAGGGCCAGCGCGCGGCTGTCCCGATCAGGGTTCTGTCCGAGATCGTCGATGATCAAACTGAGATAGGCGACCTTCGGCGCTTTGCCGAAGGTAGCTGAGGACTCGGCGGGCGCCGCATGTGCAGCACCCGTTGTGAAGGCAAGGGCGCAGATCAGCCCGGTCAACCAGACGCGCATCTCAGTTGCCGCGCGTGACACTCAAACCCTTGAGCAAGCTGAGGGCCTGGTTCATCTGGTAGTCATCGTCCTGCGGACGCGCCTTGCCAGCCTTCGCCTTGGTGGTCGGCTTGTCCGCGCCGCCGTTGCCGTTGCCCAGGTGGCCGAGCAGATCAGCCTCTTTGTAGTTGTCGCCATCGGCTTCGGCGGTGAGCTTGGCGCGTTTGACTTCGATGTCCGGGTTGATCCCCTGCGCCTGAATCGAGCGACCGTTAGGCGTGTAATACAGCGCGGTGGTGATCTTCAGCGCACGGTCGTTGGCCAGCGGCAGAACGGTCTGCACCGAGCCTTTGCCGAACGTATCGGTACCCATCAGGATGCCGCGCTTCTGGTCTTGCAACGCGCCGGCGACGATTTCAGACGCCGAGGCGCTGCCGCCGTTGATCAGCACAACCAGAGGCACGCCCTCGCTGGCGTCGGCCGGGTCTGCCGAGAAGCGCAGTTCGGAATTGGCGATGCGGCCTTTGGTGTAGACGATCAGGCCCTTGGTCAGGAAGTGGTCAGCCACTTCAACTGCCGCCTGCAACACACCGCCCGGGTTGTTGCGCAGGTCGAGGATCAGGCCGCTCATCTTCTTGCCGTTGTCTTTGCGCAGCTTGGCCAGTGCCTTGCCGACTTCTTCACCCGTTTTGACTTGGAATTGGGTGATGCGGATATAGCCGTAACCCGGCTCCAGCATCTGCGCTTTCACGCTTTTGACCTGGATGGTGGCGCGCGCCAGTGTCACGTCGAACGGATTGCCGCCGTCACGCACCAGCGTCAGGGTGATTTTCTCGCCCAGCTTGCCGCGCATCTTGTCCACGGCTTCCTGCATCGTCTGGCCCTGGGTCGGCGTGCCGTTGATCTTCACGATCAAGTCTCCAGCCTCGATACCAGCCTTGGACGCAGGGGTGTCATCGATGGGGGAGACGACTTTTACAAAGCCGTCTTCGACGCCCACTTCGATACCCAGCCCGCCGAACTCGCCGCTGGTGCTTTCCTGCAGCTCCTGGAAGTCTTCCGGGCCCAGATAAGCGGAGTGCGGGTCGAGGTTGCTGAGCATGCCCTTGATGGCGTTTTCCAGCAGAGTCTTGTCATCAACGGGCTCGACGTAAGCCGCTTTGATCCGGTCCATGACCTCGGCGAAAGTGCGCAGCTCGTCGAGCGGCAGCGGCGCCTTGATATTCGCGGCGTTGGCGGGCGCAGTGGCGGCAGGCACAGCAGCCGGGGTGGCGCCGGCAGCCTGGGCCAGAGGAGCGCCGATAACCACGGCGATAGTCAGGGCCAGCGAGGTGAGGCGGGACGAAAACAGCATGTCTTACGAACTCCTGAGTGAGGTGTCGACTTATCCTTGAGTGCGACACCATTGGGCCGGATCACTGGGGCGACCCTGCTGACGAATAGCGAAATACAACGCCGGAGTGTCCTGACCGCCACCACTGTTACCGACAGTGGAGATCGCTTCTCCGGCTTTTACGACGTCACCGGCCTCTTTCAACAGGCTCTGGTTGTGACCGTACAGACTCAAATAACCATTGCCGTGGTCGAGGATGACCAGAAGCCCGGCGCCGCGCAACCAGTCGGCGAAGACCACCCGACCACCGTGCACCGCGCGGACCTGGCTGCCTGCAGCCGCACTGATCAACACACCGTCCCACTTGGTGCGCTCGTCATCGCCACGGCTTTCGCCGAATCGCGCCAACAATCGACCATCGACGGGCCAAGGAAGTTTTCCCCTTGCTTGCTCAAAAGCGCCGCCGTAAGACTGACCGGCACTGGAAACCATCGCGCCGGGCGCCTTGGTCGGGCGCCGAGGGGCCACATCGCTGTCGTCCTTCGCGTCGTCTTTCGCGCGGTTTTTCGCCAGCGCTTCCTGCTCGCGTTGCCGTTTCTCGGCTTCTTGCTGCGCCAACAGCGCTTTCTGACGCGCCTCTTCGGCTTCGCGGGCCTGACGGGCAAGGGTTTCTTCAATGGTCTTGAGGACCTTGGTCAGGTCGGCCTGATCCTGCTGCCGCGACTGCAGCTTCTGGTCGCGGGCTTTGTAATCCTGATTCAGCTTGGCCAGCGCCACTTGACGTTCCTGGCGTACGGTCTCGAGCTGGGCCTTCTGGTCATCCAGCGAACTCTTCTGCACCAGAAGCTGCGCTTGCTGCAGGTCGATGTCTTTCTCGACGCCGGCCAGCTGGCGCAGGGTTTCGTTGAAGCTGCGCAACTGCTCCAGGCGGGCCTTGCTCAGGTAATCGTAATAGGTGAGGGTGCGGGCAAATTTTTCGGGGTTCTGCTGATTGAGCAGCAGTTTGAGGTATTCCTGGCGGCCGCTCTGATAAGCAGCGCGGGCCTGGATGGCGATCAATCGTTGTTGTTCAACGCGTGCGCTCTGGAGTTTTTTTTTCTCCTGGTCGAGCCGTTGCAGCTCGCTTTCACTCTTTTTTAGTTCCTTTTGCAGGGCCTCCACCTGCTTTTCCAGCTTGCCCATCTCGGTTTCAGTGGAGCGCAGGTCTTTCTGGACCCCGGACTTTTCTTCTTGCAACTGGCCCAGCGCTTTCTTCAGTTCGGTGATGTCCTGACGCGTGGCATCCAGCTGTTTCTGCGTTTGTGCGCGATCATCGTCGGCGAAGGCCGGATTGAGCAGACAAATCAAGGCGAGGGTGATCAGGGCGCGAAGCATGAGGTTGGGCGATACCAGGAGTAAAGACGGGCCTAGTATGCCCGGCGGTGGCTGCAAAAAAAACGCTCGGACGACGTGGCCGTCAGACATTTCATACAAAACCGGCCCGCCAGCGACTGGCGGGCCGGTTCAAGAGGCTTACTTGGCGACCAGAATCGGGGTGCCGGTCATCTCTTGCGGGATTTCCATGCCGAGCAGCATCAGCATGGTCGGTGCCACGTCGGCCAACACGCCGCCTTCGCGCACCTTCAGGTCACGCTTGCCTACATAAACGAAAGGCACCGGCTCAGTGGTGTGAGCAGTGTGAGGCTGATGGGTCTCCTCGTTGGTCATCTGTTCGACGTTGCCGTGGTCGGCCGTGATCAGCGCTTCGCCGCCGACTTTTTCCAGCGCCTGGGTGATGCGCCCGACGCAGACGTCCAGGCACTCGACTGCCTTGACCGCTGCTTCCATGATCCCGCTGTGGCCAACCATGTCGCCGTTGGCGTAGTTGACGACGATCACGTCGTAACGCTGATGCTCGATGGCGTCGACGATTCGGTCGGTGACTTCCGGCGCGCTCATTTCCGGCTGCAGGTCGTAGGTCGCGACTTTCGGGGACGGGATCAGGATGCGTTCTTCGCCGGGGAAGGGTTCTTCACGGCCGCCCGAGAAAAAGAACGTCACGTGGGCGTACTTCTCGGTTTCGGCGATGCGCAGCTGCGTCTTGCCGTTGTTCGAGAGGTATTCGCCGAGCACGTTGTGCAGGCCGGCTTTTTCGAACGCCGCGGGTGCGTCGATGTTGGCGGCGTACTTGGTCAGCGTCACGAAGCCGGCCAGTCTGGCCTGACGACGACGGGCGAAGTCTGCGAAATCGTCTTCGACAAACACACGGGTCAATTCGCGGGCACGGTCGGAGCGGAAGTTCATGAACACCACCGCGTCGCCGTCCTCCACTGTCACCGGCGCGCCAATGCGGGTGGCTTTGACGAATTCGTCGTTTTCGCCGCGCTCATAGGCAGCGTCCAGCGCGGCCTTGGCGGTGTCGGCGTGGAATTCCGACGTGCCGTCAACGATCAGGTTATAGGCCGACTCGACACGGTCCCAGCGATTGTCGCGGTCCATGGCGAAGTAGCGGCCGATGATCGTGGCGGTGCGACCTTTGCCCAGGCGCGCGTAAGCGGCTTCCATGGTGGCGAGGTATTGATGGGCGCTGCGCGGTGGCGTGTCGCGGCCATCGAGGAAGGCGTGCAGGTAGATTTTGTCGGCGCCGCGCTGGGCAGCCAGCTCAACCATCGCCACCAGGTGATCTTCATGGCTGTGAACGCCGCCGTCGGACAACAGGCCGAGGATGTGTACGGCCTTGCCAGCGCCCACGGCCTGATCGACGGCTTTGCAGATGGCGGGATTTTCGAAGAACTCGCCGTCGCGGATCGCTTTGGTCACGCGGGTGAAGTCCTGATACACCACTCGGCCGGCGCCCAGGTTCATGTGGCCGACTTCGGAGTTGCCCATCTGCCCGTCAGGCAGACCGACATCCATGCCGGACCCGGAGATCAAGCCGTTTGGCATGGTCTGGTACAAGCGATCGAAGACCGGCATCTTCGCTGCGTAGACCGCATTGCCGTGGTGGCTGTCGCTGTGACCGAAGCCGTCCAGGATGATCAGAACCAAAGGTTTAGGCGTGGTAGTCATGAATCCCACTCTTGGCTAATAGGTGAAGTAGAAAAAAGATCGACAGTTTAGGGACAAGTTCAAATCAGCGACAAGCTAAACGGAGTGACTGCCGTACGGGCTTTGGCCCACCTTGGGGGCTGTGTATACTGGCCGACATTTTAACGCCCTGGAACCTGATGATGGTTGCTCACCTGATTGAATTTGCCACGAATCACTATTTGCTGACGGGTGCTTTCGTCATCCTGCTGGGCCTGCTGATCGCAACGGAGCTTAGCAAAGGTGGCCGCAGCCTGAGCACCGGTGAACTGACCGCCATGGTCAACCGCGATAAAGCCGTTGTTATCGACGTGCGCGCCAAGAAAGACTTCACGGCTGGCCACATCGTCGGTGCCGTGAATTTCCCTCAGGACAAAATCCTGACCCGCACTGCGGAGCTGGAGAAATTCAAGCCTAAAACCCTCATTATCGTTGATGCCGCTGGCCAGCACGCCGGCCACACTGCCCGTGAGCTGCTGAAAGCGGGCTTCAACGCCGCCAAGCTGTCCGGTGGTGTCTCATCATGGCGCGGCGACAACCTGCCGTTGGTGAAGTGACATGACCGACGTCGTCGTCTACTCCAGCGATTACTGCCCATATTGCTCCCGCGCCAAGTCGCTGCTGGCGGGCAAGGGCGTCGGCTTCCAAGAGATCAAGGTCGACGGCAAGCCACAGATTCGCGCTGAAATGACCAAAAAATCCGGGCGTACCTCGGTTCCGCAGATCTGGATCGGCTCGGTCCATGTGGGCGGTTGCGACGACCTGTTCGCCCTGGAGCGCGCCGGCAAGCTGGATAAGCTGCTGAGCGCCTGAATTCGAGCCGGGGTGTGGAAGCGATGGTTCGTCGCACAGCCCGGAAGCCTACAAGACCTCAATGTAAGGATTTGAGATGACTGATCAACCGAATAACGGCGCCATTTCCAACGAAGAAGAAGCACCGCAGTTTTCCCTGCAGCGCATCTATGTTCGCGACCTGTCGTTCGAAGCGCCAAAAAGCCCGGCGATCTTCCGTCAGGAATGGACCCCGAGCGTCAGCCTGGACCTGAACACCCGCCAGAAGCAGCTGGAAAATGACTTCTACGAAGTCGTGCTGACCCTGTCAGTCGAAGTGAAGAACGGCGAAGAAATCGCCTTCATCGCTGAAGTGCAGCAAGCCGGTATCTTCCTGATCAAGGGCCTGGATGCCAGCTCGATGAGCCACACCCTGGGCGCGTTCTGCCCGAACATCCTTTTCCCGTACGCTCGCGAAACCATCGACAGCCTGGTTGTCCGTGGCTCGTTCCCTGCGCTGATGCTGGCCCCGGTGAACTTCGACGCCCTGTATGCGCAAGAACTGCAACGCATGCAGGAAAGCGGCGAAACGCCAACGCCTACCGTTCAGTAAGCGTTGTCGCTGCAATGAAAAGCGCCCGTGAGGGCGCTTTTTTGTGGGCGTCTGTTCTGGGCTGGATGACGACGGCCTAGTTATCTATTTACCGGTATTCTCAGGTATTCGAATTAATTACCACGGTGTTTCCAGGTTTCTGGCTAGTCGCAATTACAGTTGACTTGTTTATTTCGATTTGGTCTTTAAGAACGCTTGTATTGTTGATGACCTCTTTTACTATTAGGCAGGGCACGATTTTCTGCCCTTTCCTAACAGTCACATGGATGAGTGGTTATGAACAGTGAGAAAGATGGCGCAGTTGATGCAGACGTGGAGGGGTGCAGTAATCCAGTTTTTCAGTTCTATACAAATACTGGCTATGTTAACTATCAAAGTTTACAGGAAGGAAAGCTAAGTTTTGGCTGGTCGAAGAGTGACTGGTTGGTTAATCATCCTCGAGGAAAAGTGAGCGTTGAGTTCCGTACACGCGCAAGCGGCAGCTTTTCTAGCGCCGCTGCTGGGTTCCAGAACGAAAACACAGATACAGCAACGAGTGTGCTCACCCAGGATATTGCACTTGAGCTCAGCAAAGAGGCGACTACCCCATTGATCAACGGATATATAACCTTCAACTCCAAGGTGCAGGGGGAGGAGGGTTATAAGGCTTACTCGGAAGAGA
Source organism: Pseudomonas sp. W5-01 (assembly GCF_046540435.1). Lineage (NCBI taxonomy): Bacteria > Pseudomonadati > Pseudomonadota > Gammaproteobacteria > Pseudomonadales > Pseudomonadaceae > Pseudomonas > Pseudomonas sp. W5-01. The sequence continues at coordinate 35,621 of NZ_JAXCIP010000005.1, read as the reverse complement.
GGGTGCTATTCTTGATTGACGATCAACTGCCCGCGCTGAGCTGCGACAATATCGTTGCTGATAAAGCGGAGTTTGATCTTGATGCGACGCCTTCCGAGGATCTGGTTTTTAGACAGGCAACGCCTGATGGTAGATCAGGTACTGTGGCCCCAGTGGTGGTTTTCGGTAGTACGACTTTGTCGGTGATGCCCGTGGCTTTCAATGAGAAGTATGGAAGGATCCGGGGAGCGTTAAACATCACAATGGCTAAGAGATATTTGCGCTACTGGGTAGGTGAGGAAGTATTCGTTGGGTGCAAGTGGAGTTTTGGGCAAGGGAGCAAATACAAAGAGTACTATTCCGAAATGCAGAAGTTGAAAGTTACAGGCACCCCGGCCTGAGTGTTTATAGCTATCGTGCCGGCCCCCGGTGTTAGCCGGGGGCTTTAGCATTTACCGGAACCCCAACTGCCGCCAGCCCTCATACACCGCAACCGCGACAGTATTCGACAGATTCAGACTGCGGCAGCCTTCGCGCATCGGCAGGCGCAGGCGTTGATCGCTCGACAGCGGATCCAGCACCTCCGGTGGCAGGCCTCGGCTTTCCGGGCCGAAGAGAAAGGCATCACCCTCCTCAAATTGCGCATCGTGGAAAACCCGTGAGCCCTTTGTGGTAAAAGCGAACAACCGCGGATGGCCGATGCTTTCAAGGCAGCTCGGCAGGTCAGCGTGACGATGCAGCGTGGCGTATTCGTGGTAATCAAGGCCGGCTCGACGCAGGCGCTTGTCATCCAGCTCGAAGCCCAGCGGCTCGATCAAATGCAGGCTGCAGCCGCTGTTGGCGCAGAGCCTGATGATGTTGCCGGTATTCGGCGGAATTTCTGGTTGAAAAAGGATCACGTGAAACATGCACGGCTCCGAACGAAAGGACGGGATGCATTCTACCCCTGAAGAAGACCCCAGACCGAAGCTGTGGCCCAAGTTTCTGGGCTCGGTGGCGATCGTCGGCGTCATGGTCGGGCTGATGATCGGCCGCGTGACGACCCCGGACCCCATTCAGCTGCAAAGCATCGAAGTGTTACCCAGCGGCGTTGCCGTGTGGTTCAACCGCGAGCCGCAGCTCCACGGTGAACACATCGATGGCGCGGTGGCGTTGCTGTTCAACGCCCAGGGTCAGCCGCAGAAGGGCGAACTGAAGCTCAACGGCAAAGACGTGCGCTGGAGGGTGCAACGAAGCGATAAGGGATTGTTGCTGAACCTGCTGGCTGCCCGTCCTCTGCACGGCGACTGGCGCGGTGCAACCCAGGACGGGCGCTGGAGACTGGAGGTCAGTCTCCGAGAGGAATAAAAGAGGGGAATCCCCGGCCTGCCTGTACCAAGGTCCCCAAAACTGGTGATGTATAACCTATTGCAGCCTGCGTGCCAGTTTTGAGAAAAGTCTGTAGGAATATTCGTAATGTCCCGCAGGCGTCGGGTTTAGGGCCTTGGAGACCGTGCCTTTTCAATGCCTGCATCGAGCTAAGGTTCGAATCGGCTTTCGGAGTTGGACGTTTGATGAGCGTTTTTGCACGCTATTCGCGCATTTACCCGTGTCGAGTGACCAAAGTGATGCACGCCCTAAATCAGCCGCAAATCTATAGCGCACTCACCGGCCTCTTCCCGGCTGAAGCCGGTCCCGCTAAAAGCATCAGCGCATCTGCCGGCCTTTTATCAGAACGGCGCATCACCCAGGATCGTCGCACGGTGCATCACACGGCGCTGCGGGCGGTAATCGTCCACCGCGTAATGCTGGGTCACGCGGTTGTCCCACATGGCCACGTCGTTTGCCTGCCAGCGCCAGCGCAGGGTGAACTCCGGTCGCGTCCCATGGGCGAACAGCAACTTCAGAATCGCCTCGCTTTCAGCAGCTCCCAGTTCATTGATCCGGGTGGTGAAACCGTCGTTCACGAACAACGCCTTGCGACCGCTGACCGGGTGCGTGCGAATGACCGGGTGCGACAGCGGCGGGTTCTTACGGCGCGTCTCCTCCCAGCGCGCGAGGTCTTCAGCCGTGTTGCCAAAACGCTCCAGCGGAAATGACCGGGTGAAGTCATGGGTCGCGGTCAAGCCGTCGAGCAAGGTCTGCATCGGCCCGGACAGCGCTTCGAACGCGGCGATGCCGCTCGCCCACAACGTATCCCCACCGTAAGCCGGCACCTGCTTGGCGCTGAGCACCGCACCCAGCGCAGGCGTTGGCAGAAAGGTGACATCGGTGTGCCAGATGGCGTTGTCGCGCACGTCGGTGACCGCGGTGTCGAGAACCAGCACTTCAGGCTGTTCCGGCACGTTCGGGTAGATCGGATGAATGTGCAGGTCACCAAAGTTGGCGGCGAAGCGCGCTTGCTGCTGCGGCGTGATCGGCTGGTCGCGGAAGAACAGCACCTGATGATCAAGCAGCGCCTGTTCGATAGCGTTGCGTTGTTCGCCGGTCAGGTCGTGGCTGAGGTCAACGCTGCTGATCTGTGCGCCCAGTGCCGGGCTGAGCGGGTGGATGTCGATGCTCATGATGGTCTCGAGTGTGCTCGTGTGTTCGGCGCCTAGGTGTCGGCGTAGTCAGTCATAAGGTTGTCGATTCAGTGGTTCTGGCCATGCCAGGGCACGAGCTTGCGTTGCAGCGCGCGCAGGCCCATTTCCAGCGCGAAAGCGATCAGCGCGATGACCAGAATCCCCAGCACTACCACGTCGGTCACCAGAAATTGCGCGGCTGACTGGACCATGAAACCCAGGCCACTGGTGGCGGCGATCAGCTCGGCGGCCACCAGCGTCGACCATCCCACGCCGAGGCCGATGCGCACGCCGGTGAGGATGTCGGGCAGGGCGCTGGGCAGAATGACGTAGCGAATGAGCTGCCAGCGGGTGGCACCCAGGGATTGAGCCGCGCGCAGTTTTGCGCTGTCGACCGTGCGCACACCGGTCGCGGTGGCAATGGCGATCGGCGCGAAGATCGCCAGATAAATCAGCAGGACTTTGGAGAATTCGCCAATGCCGCACCAGATCACGATCAACGGCAGGTAGGCCAGCGGCGGCACCGGACGATAGAACTCGATCAGCGGGTCGAAAATGCCTCGCGCGATTCGGTTGTGACCAATGGCGATGCCGATGGGGATGGCCGTCAGCACGGCGAAAAAAAGCGCCAGGCCGATGCGCTGCAAACTCGCGCCCAAGTGCTGCCAGAGCGTGGAGTCCATATAGCCCTTGGTCATCAGCAACCAGGCTTTTTCCAGCACAGCGGCGGGCGGCGGCAGAAACAGCGGTTCGACCCACTCAAAGGCTGTGACCACCCACCAGCCGCCCAGCAGGACGGCGAGGGTAAGGGCGCTGATGGTGCGCGTGCTCAGATAAAAAGAAGAGGGCTGATGGCGCGCGTTGTTTGTCGGCGCGCGGGTGAGCGCCGGCTCCGGCGATTGATAAAGACTCATGCCCGTTGCTCCCGAACGCTCTGCCGCTGGGAAAATACCCGCGCCAACACGTGCTCGCGGGTTTCGATGAAGCGTGGGTCGGACTTGATGGCGCGGGCCGATTCACCTGCGCTGTAACGCTGACCGAAGTCGAGCTTCAGGTGCTCGAAGATGTGACCGGGGTTAGGCGCAAGCAGAATCAGATCGGTCGACAGGAACACCGCTTCCTCAATGTCGTGGGTGATAAGGAAGACCGGCTTGGCGCTGCGTTGCCAGACCTGCAGCAGCAGCTCTTGCATCTGTTCACGGGTAAAGGCGTCCAGCGCGCCGAAAGGCTCGTCCATCAGCAGCACACGTGGGTCGGCCGCCAATGCGCGGGCGAGGCCCACACGTTGCTTCTGCCCGCCTGACAATTCCCAGATACGCCGCTTCTCGAAGCCGGCGAGATCGACCAGCGCCAGCATATCGCGCGCTTTGGCCTCGCGTTTTTCACGGGCGATGCCCGCCAGCTCCAGCCCGAATGCGACGTTGGCCAGTACATCCTGCCAAGGCAGCAGAGCGTCATCCTGAAACACGACGCCACGCTCGGCGCTCGGCCCGCTCATCGGCACGCCATCGAGGGTAATGCGGCCTGCGCTTGGCGCGACGAACCCGGCAATCAGGTTCAGCAACGAAGTCTTGCCGCTGCCGGATGGGCCCAGGGCAACCAGCAGTTGCTGCGGACCGAGGGTCAGGGAAATATCCGACAGCACCGGCGAGGCCGCACCGGGATACTGTGCGCTGATGCGCTCCAGTTGTAACAGGGCCATGGCATGGACTCCGCTTCTGATAGATGTGCATGAACGGCCATGGCTGTCGAAGCCGGCGCGGTACCCGGATGACGCTTGCGCTTACGGGGTGACGAACTTCGCGCTCACATAAGGGCTGTAATCGGCCAGCACGGCGTCGACCTTGCCCTGTTCCTTGAGAAACGCGGCGGTCTTGGTGATCGCGTCGGTGGTTGGCGCGCCCAGCTCACTGACCTGATCGGCCGCCAGTGGGTAGACGTTGCCCTGCAACAGGCCGGGGATGTCGCCCGGTTTGGCGCCGGACAGCTTCACCAGCTTGTCGACGTTGCTCGCGTTGGCCAGCCAGGCCGCTGGATCCTTGCGGTAGGCGGCGTAGGCGTCCAGGGTGGTTTTGGCGAAGGCTTTGACGACCTCAGGATGCTTGTCGGCGAAGTCTTTGCGCACGATCCACGCATCAAAGGTCGGCGCGCCGACCTTCGCCAGCTCGCCCGACGTGATCAGCACTTTGCCTGTCTCCTTGGCGACGCCGAGTGCCGGGTCCCAGACGTAAGTGGCGTCGATGTCACCGCGTTTCCACGCCGCCGCAATGGCCGGTGGGGCGAGGTTGAGAATGGTCACTTTTGCCGGGTCGATCTTCCAGTGCTTCAGGGCGGCGAGCAGGCTGTAGTGGCCGGTCGACACGAACGGCACGGCGATCTTCTTGCCGATCAAATCCTGTGGGCTGTTGATGCCGGAGCCATTACGCGCAACCAGCGCCTCGGCAGCGCCGATCTGGGTGGCAATCAGGAACGTCTCCACGGGTACTTTACGCGTTGCCGCTGCGGTGAGAGGGCTGGAGCCGAGATAGCCGATCTGTACGTCACCCGACGCGATCGCGGTGATCACGTCCGCCCCGTTATCGAATTTACGCCATGAAATCTTTGAGCCCGTCGCCTTTTCATAGGCGCCATCGGCCTGGGCGACCTTTGCTGGGTCCACGGTGGTCTGGTAGGCGACCGTAAAGTCGGCGGCCTGAACGAACAGCGCCGAGCCGGCGAGCGATAAGGCCGCGAGGACGCGTAGGGGCTTGAGCAGTTTCATGGTGACGCTCCGTGGCAAGGCACACCGCCTTCGAATGGCGCAGAGCGTAAATGATCTAAGAAACTCGAAATAAATAACCTTTTGGAATGTGCTTAGCGTTTATTTCCATACGGGTAGGTGTCTTCCCCCGCATGGAGTCCTTGAGAAAGCGCCTGCTGGGATGGGAGGTCATCGAATCGTCACAATTTGTAAATACGATCGCGACGCCTGTTTAAGGATGTGCTGCGGGGATGTGTGGTCGTCTTGTGAGCAGATTTAGACGGCTGATCAGCGCAATGGGTGAATGAGCGGGCTGAATGACGCGCTTTATCCATTTTTCTGCGGCGTCAGCGGAAAAGTGACGGACAGCAGGGTGACAACTGCAATGTTTGCGTCTACTGCACATGAAATCTGATTGTTTTCAGTAAGTTAGGAAGGCAGTTCTCATCCAGTTTCGCAGGCGGACCGTGACTTGCCGGTCAAGTTCCGGTTGTACGACAGCACTAAACGTATCGATCTGACGAACGGCACCGAAATATGTTTTGGGAATTAGGGATTCGGGCCGATACACTCCGCAACGGACGGCTGAAACGGCTTGTGACATATAACTGCTTGGCATAAAAGCAGGTCTAACAAGTCTTTTTGGGTTTAAAGGATTTACCTTACCTTGCAGCCAGCTGTAACGCGGTCTAGTCAATTAGTCTTGGGGCCATTGACTCGCCGAGTCAGGTCCGGCGCTAATCGCGCATCCTCGGCTTTGAGCCTTACGCTCGGGCCCGGGAACTACAAAAATTAGATTCATGAGGAGCGATACACAATGAAGAAGTCCACCCTGGCCTTGGCCGTATACGCAGGTGTCTTGGCTACTCAGGCTGGTGCAGCTGGTTTCCTGGATGACAGCAAAGCGACACTCAGTTCCCGTACCCTTTATTTCGAACAAGATCCGCGCGAGAACCCGGCTACCGGTAAAGCGCAGGATCAGCGTCAGACCGCCCAGGGTTTCCTGTTCAACTTCATCTCGGGTTACACCCCGGGCACTGTTGGTTTCGGTCTTGACGTTCAAGGCATGTACGGCATCAACCTGGGCGGCGGTATCGATAACCGCAACCCTAACGGCAGCACGGCAAACACTGTTTCCCCGACTTCTTCCGACGGTACGCCGGTGGCTGACTGGGCTCGCGCTGGCGCCAACGCCAAGGTCAAACTGTCCAAGACCGAGCTGAAAGTGGGTAACGCTCTGCAGCCTAACCTGCCGATTCTGGTCTCGAACGACGGTCGTCTGCTGCCGCAGACCTTCCAGGGTGGCATCGTTACCTCCAAGGAACTCGACGGTCTGACACTGACTGCCGGTAAGCTGACTCAGGCAGCAGGTCGTGCATCCAGCAACTACGCTGACATGTCCCTGGCCGGTGGCTACAAAGGTTCGAATAACTTCCAGTTCGCTGGCGGCGATTACAAAGTCACCAAAGACCTGACTGTTCAGTACTACTACGCGAACCTGGAAGACTACTACAAGCAGCACTTCCTGGGCCTGGTGCACATTCTGCCGATCGCGGAAGACCAATCGTTCAAGACTGACCTGCGTTACTTCCACAGCACTTCTGATGGCAAAAACGCCCACCAGGAAGTCAACAGCGGTTACCGCTTCGCCAACGGCTACAGCAAAGATGGTCAGGGCGAAGTTGATAACGACACCTGGACTGCCATGTTCACCTATACCCTGGGTGGCAACGCATTCCTGTTGGGTTACCAGTCTGTGAGCGATGACGGCGGCATGCCGATCATGAGCAACGGCAACGTCACCCGTAATAACCTCTCCAACGGTCGTAACGAAGGTGAAGGCGGTAACAGCGTTTACCTGTTCACCGACAGCATGATCACCAACTTCACCCGTGCCGGTGAGCAGACCAAGTTCGGTCAGTACTCGTACGACTTCGCACGCCTGGGCGTGCCTGGTCTGAAAGCTGCCATTGCTTATCTGTATGGCGATCAGATTCGTCTGCAGAACGCATCGCTGGGTCGTGGCTCCGAGTGGGAACGTGACATGCGCGTCGACTACGTGTTCCAGGACGGTCCTATGAAAGGCTTTGGTGTGACTCTGCGTCGCGCCAACCTGCGTTCTGACTCCGACCTCTACGCCAGCCAGCAAGACACCGACCAGACTCGTCTGATCTTCAACTACACCTACGCCTTCAAATAAGCGTGATGTGTTGAAAAGAGCCCCGCCTCGGCGGGGCTTTTTTATGCCCGAAATAATGTTATCCAGCACCAATCGTTCCTTTTGTTTTCAGATGCTGGGATGCACAGTGATTGATAACTCATTATCCAAGGAGCACGACTCAATGGGCCTTAAACTCGGCGACATCGCACCCGACTTCGAACAGAACTCCAGCGAAGGACCGATCAGGTTTCACGAATGGCTGGACGGCAAATGGGCGGTACTGTTTTCGCACCCCGCCGACTTCACGCCTGTCTGCACCACCGAGCTTGGCTTCACCGCAAAACTCAAAGACGAATTCGACAAGCGCAACGTCAAGGCGATTGCCCTGTCCGTTGACTCGGCCGAATCCCACACCAAGTGGATCGGTGACATCAACACCACACAGAACACCCTTGTGAATTTCCCGATACTGGCGGACGAAGATCGCAAGGTTTCCGAGCTTTACGACCTGATTCACCCGAATGCCAGCGAAACCCTGACCGTGCGCTCGCTGTTCGTGATCGACCCGAACAAGAAGGTCCGCCTGACCATCACCTACCCGGCCAGCACCGGGCGCAATTTTCACGAGATCCTGCGGGTGATCGATTCGCTGCAGCTGACCGACAACTACAAAGTCGCCACGCCGGCAAACTGGAAGGACGGTGAAGACGTCGTGATCGTGCCGTCGATCAAGGACGAAGCGGAGATCAAGGAGCGTTTCCCCAAAGGCTATACAGCCGTTACGCCGTACCTGCGCCTGACGCCACAGCCGAATCGCTGATACACCCGCTTTGAGCACTACACGAGGGCCGATTTATCGGCCCTTTTTTTATGCTGTGAACGCCATCCACGAAGGAATTCCCACCTATGTGGGAGTGAGCTTGCTCACGAAGGGGCCGGGGCATGCAGCCACTTTCTCTGGAGAATGAAAGTCAGTCTTCGCGAGCAAGCTCGCTCCCACAATTCCGTTCATCGCCAGAGTCCAAGCTAAATACATATATTCCTTTTGGTGCTAACCAAATGAATAAATATGATTTTAGAGAATAACAATCCCCTGTTATGGTCTCTCCGTTCTGGCGAGATTGCCGGCCATGAATCCCTTTCTGCCTTACTGGTCCGCCATCGGACGAGCAGGTGCCACCTCTTAGCTACACACCAAAGGAGCGTGCCATGGGCACCGTTATTTTGCGTCGAGGCCTGGTCGCTCTGTTTGCTGCGGCGGTTTCTTTCGGCGTCGTTACTCAGGCCCAGGCCGATACCTTGCGCATCGGTTACCAGAAATACGGCAAGCTGGTGCTGCTCAAGGCCAAAGGCTCGCTCGAGAAAAAACTCGCCGATCAAGGCGTGCAAGTCCAGTGGACCGAATTTCCCGGTGGCCCGCAGTTGCTTGAAGGCCTGAACGTGGGCTCGATCGACTTCGGTGTGACGGGCGAAACCCCGCCCGTGTTTGCCCAAGCCGCTGGCGCTGATCTGCTGTATGTCGCCTCCGAACCGCCAGCGCCGACCAGCGAAGCGATTCTGGTGCCCAAGGATTCGCCGATCTCTTCGGTCAAAGACCTCAAGGGCAAGAAAGTCGTTCTCAATAAGGGCTCGAACGTGCATTACCTGCTGGTGCGCGCGCTGGAAGAAGCCGGCTTGAAGTACACCGATATCCAGACCGTTTTCCTGCCGCCCGCCGATGCCCGTGCCGCTTTCGAGCGTGGCAGCGTCGATGCCTGGGTGATCTGGGATCCGTACCAGGCCGCCGCCGAACAGCAATTGCAGGCGAGAACCCTGCGCGACGGCAAAGGCATCGTCGACAACAACCAGTTCTACCTGGCGACCAAACCCTATGCGCAGCAGCACCCCAAGGTGATCCAGACCCTGGTGGAAGAAGTGCGCGCTGTCGGCGAATGGTCCAAGGCCAACCCGGAAGAGGTCACCAAACAGGTCGCGCCGCTGCTCGGCCTGCCAGAAGACATCACCCGCCTGTCGGTGAAGCGTCAGGGCTATGGGGCGTTGTTCATCACGCCTGAAACCGTCGCTGCGCAACAGAAAATCGCCGACACCTTCTACCAGCTCAAGCTGATCCCTAAACCATTGCGCATTGCTGATGTGATCTGGACGCCACCCGCTGCTGTCGCGAAAGCCCAGTAAGCCCGGCATTGGAAGGAGACAACTCCATGAGCGTGGAAAGAATCACCCACAGACTGGCGCCCTGGTTGCTACCGGTCCTGCTGTTGGCGATATGGCAACTGGCGGTCAGCGCGGGCTGGCTGTCAACCCGCATTCTGCCGGCGCCTAGCGCTGTGATTGAGGCCGGCGTTACGTTGGTACGCAGCGGCGAAATCTGGACCCATCTGGCGATCAGTGGCTGGCGTGCCGGTATCGGCTTTGCCATCGGCGGCGGGATTGGTTTGGCGCTCGGCTTCATCACCGGGCTGTCGAAATGGGGCGAGCGCCTGCTCGACAGCTCTGTGCAGATGATCCGCAACGTGCCCCATCTGGCGCTGATTCCGCTGGTCATCCTGTGGTTCGGCATCGACGAGACCGCGAAGATATTTTTGGTCGCGCTGGGCACGCTGTTTCCGATTTACCTGAACACCTATCACGGCATTCGCAACATCGACCCGGCGCTGGTGGAAATGTCCCGCAGCTACGGTTTGAGCGGCTTCGGGCTGTTCCGCCACGTGATTCTGCCGGGCGCGATGCCTTCGATTCTGGTCGGTGTGCGGTTTGCCCTGGGCTTCATGTGGCTGACCCTGATCGTCGCGGAAACCATTTCCGCCAGCTCCGGCATTGGCTATCTGGCGATGAACGCCCGGGAGTTTCTGCAGACCGACGTCGTAGTGCTGGCAATCGTGCTTTATGCCGTCCTCGGCAAACTGGCAGACCTCGCGGCGCGTGGTCTGGAACGGGTCTGCCTGCGTTGGCACCCGGCGTATCAAGTGGCTAAAGGTGGCGCGCAATGAGCAATCTCCAACAACCGGCAAACCTGTTGCGCGGGATTCCCTTGCAGGTCCGCAAGCTGAAGAAAACCTTCGGCTCGCGGGAGGTATTGAAAGACATCGATCTGCACATCCCGGCCGGGCAGTTCGTCGCCGTCGTGGGCCGAAGCGGTTGCGGCAAGAGCACCTTGCTGCGCCTGCTGGCGGGCCTCGATCAGCCATCGAGCGGCCAATTGCTGGCCGGTAACGGCTCGCTGTCGGATGCGCGGGAAGACACGCGACTGATGTTCCAGGAGGCGCGCTTGCTGCCCTGGAAAAAGATCATCGACAACGTGGGCCTTGGCCTCACCGGCGACTGGCGCGGCAAAGCACTGGAAGCGCTGGAGGCAGTGGGTTTGGTGGAGCGCGCCAATGAATGGCCGGCGGCGTTATCGGGTGGGCAAAAACAACGTGTGGCGCTGGCCCGTGCGCTGATTCACCAGCCACGCTTGTTGCTGCTCGACGAGCCCCTTGGTGCGCTGGATGCCCTGACCCGAATCGAGATGCAGCAGCTGATCGAAAACCTGTGGAAGAAGCACGGCTTCACCGTACTGCTGGTGACCCACGACGTCAGCGAAGCGGTCGCCATTGCCGACCGGGTCTTGCTGATCGAAGAAGGCCGCATCGGTCTTGATTTACAGGTTGATCTGGCCCGTCCAAGGGCGCGTGGCTCCTACCGACTGGCCGCGCTGGAAACCGAAGTGCTCAACCGCGTGTTGTCGCTGCCCGGCAACCCGCCCGACCCCGAACCGACTTCACCGCTGCCCACGCAATTGCGTTGGGCCAACTAACTCCAGAGGCAATCACGCCCCCGGAACTGATCTCACAAAGGAAGCCTTACCATGACTATCAAAGCCATCAACGTGCGTAACCAGTTCAAAGGCACCATCAAGGAAATCGTCACCGGCGACGTGCTGTCCGAGATCGACGTGCAAACCGCTTCGGGCGTCGTCACTTCCGTCATCACCACCCGCTCCGTGAAAGAGCTGGAACTGGTGGTCGGCAGCGAAGTGATCGCTTTCGTGAAGTCCACCGAGGTGTCGATCGCCAAGTTGTGATCGATGCTGAATCGCAAGCGCGCTCCTACGCAGCGCTCAATGGATGCACGTTATTGCTCTATTGAGCGCTTCGGCAAATACGGCGGCAGGTACAAACCCAGATACGCATCAAACACCCGCAATCCTTCCTCGGCCATGCGCGGGGTAATCGCGTTGTGCAGTTGCACCGAGCGCGCGTACACCCGATCTGCAAGTTCCAGCGCCAGGGCAAACACTTCGACATCATCGGGCAGCGTCGGCAGTTGAAAATGCCGGGCGAACAGCTCATGCATGAGGTTGCCCAGTTCAATGTCGTGCTGACGATCCGCCTGGGTGACTTCGGTCAGACCGTGCTGGGCGAGGATCAACTGCCGCGCGGCGGCGTCGTCGCTGTAGATCGCGAGCATGCGCGATTCCACCACGTGCGACAGGTCACGCCACTGATTCAACCGATCATGATCGATGGGCTGCTGCAGGCTTTCGCGAAACGCTTCGTGGACATCGGCCGTCAGCGCTTCGAGCAGCGCCGGGACGCTGGCGAAGAAGTGATACACCGAAGAGGGCGGGATCTCGGCGCGCTCGGCGACGCTGTAGATGGAGAGGCTCGCCACGCCGTCCGAGGCCAGCAGCGCACGTGCGGCATCGAGGATCGAGTCGATCCGCGCCTGACTGCGTGCACGAGGTTTGCGGGGCGGGGCAAGGCGGGTCATCAGTGCTCTCTCGGTCGGGGCCGACGGCATTCTACAGTGGCAGCCGGGAGATTGCCTTCCCGGCTGAAGCCGGTCCCACAGGGTGTCCGCGCAGCTCATGAATGAAAAACGCCACCGATTCTCTCGAAAAGGTGGCGTTTTCTTAACCCGTGCAGCCATCACACCGTGTGCAGATACCAGTTGTACTCGAGGTCAGAGATGGAGTGCTCGAACTCCTCCAGCTCACTTTCCTTGCACGCAACGAAGATATCGATGTACTTCGGATCGATGTACTTGGCCATGACTTCGCTGTCGTCCAGCTCGCGCAGTGCATCACGCAGGTTGTTCGGCAGGCTTTGCTCGTTCTGCTCGTAGGAGTTGCCTTCCACGGGAGGGCCGGGCTCGATCTGGTTGGTCAGGCCGTGGTGAATGCCTGCCAGCACCGATGCCATCAGCAGATACGGGTTGGCATCCGCACCGGCAACCCGGTGTTCAATACGTACCGAATCGGCGGTACCGGTCGGTACGCGCACGGCCACGGTCCGGTTGTCCAGACCCCAGCACGGCGAGTTCGGAACGTAGAATTGAGCACCAAACCGGCGGTACGAATTGACGTTCGGGCAAAGGAACGCCATCTGCGCGGGTAGGGTCTCGAGCACACCGCCGATCGCATGACGCAATGCGGCGTTCTGCTCGGGATCCTCACTGGTGAAGATGTTTTTGCCATCACGATCAAGGATCGAAATGTGCACGTGCAAACCGTTGCCTGCCTGGCCTGGATAAGGCTTGGCCATGAAGGTGGTGTCCATCTCATGGTCGTAGGCGATGTTCTTGATCAGGCGCTTGAGCAGCACCGCGTAATCACAGGCTTTCAGCGCGTCGGCGGTGTGGTGCAGGTTCACTTCGAACTGCGCCGGAGCACTTTCCTTGACGATCGCGTCGGCAGGGATGCCTTGCTCTTTCGCACCTTCCAGAATGTCCTGGAGGCAGTCGACGTACTCGTCCAGATCGTCGATCAGGTAAACCTGTGTCGAGTGCGGACGTTTGCCGGAAATAGGCGAGCGCGGCGGTTGCGGGCGGCCGTTCACGTTTTCCTGATCGATCAGGTAGAACTCAAGCTCGAATGCAGCGCAGATGGTCAGGCCCATCTCGTCGAACTTGCTGACAACCTGGCGCAGCACTTCGCGCGGATCGGCAAAGAAGGGCGTGCCTTCCAGCTCGTGCATGGTCATCAGAAGTTGTGCGGTAGGACGCTTCTGCCAGGGCTCATTGCAGAGAGTGTCGGGGATTGGATAGCAGATTCGGTCAGCGTCACCGATGTCCAGACCCAGACCGGTGCTTTCCACCGTCGAGCCGTTGATATCCAGTGCGAATAGGGAAGCTGGGAGGTTGATGCCTTTCTCGTAAACCTTATGAAGGCTGGTGCGTTCGATGCGCTTGCCGCGCACCACTCCATTCATATCTGCAATCAGAAGGTCAACGTATAGAACCTCAGGATGTTCCTTAAGGAACGCGTTCGCTTCGTTGAGCTGAACGGCACGCGGGGGTACCGACATGATGCAACACCTTTGTTGTTGAAAATATCAATCATCGAGCATTACGGGTTTCAGTCAATCCGAAAGGCCAGACGAAGTCAAGGGAGCCCTGATTTGCCCTAAAAGGGCGCCAAAAAGCCATTTTCGCCGCACTTTAGGGCAAATGTGAGGCACCTAACGTGATGCAAACTGCGGGTTTGAGCAGGGCGTGTTTTATTTTTTACGGGCGTGTTGTGGAAAAAAATGAACAACGCTAAGCTCGATTGCAACCCATAACAGCAATAATACCGGGGGTCCCATGCTTCGCCTTCCGCTGATCGGCCTTACCGCCTGCACTCAGCCATTCGGGCACCGGCTTTTCACTTCACACGCTTTCAGTGTAGCGGTCCAGCCAGCGCGGCGGGCGCTGCGCATGTCTCTGCGTGGCACCTCGACACCTTACTCTTTATCCACGCCCCCATTCCACCGGGCGCGTCTTTTGCTTCGGCTGACTGACCCGGCCCAGGCTGTCTGCGGCATCCGCGACCGCGCGTTTTGCACAAGCACGACTATCTTTGAGTCTTCCAGGCATGTGGCGATGCCTGAATTCAACATGCGACACCCTGACGCCAGCGCTTCAAAGAACGCCTGACCGCCATGACGGCGACCAGGAATTAAAACCCTGAGGTATTTATGAGTACCAACCTCGACCAGCTCACCGATTGGTTGAAAGAACACAGGATTACCGAAGTCGAGTGCATGATCGCCGACCTCACCGGTATCACACGGGGCAAGATTTCACCGACCAACAAGTTCATTGCCGAGAAGGGCATGCGCTTGCCGGAAAGCGTATTGCTTCAGACCGTGACGGGCGATTACGTCGAAGACGACATCTACTACGAATTGCTGGACCCCGCAGACATCGACATGTTTTGCCGTCCTGACCAGAGCGCGGTGTTTCTGGTGCCCTGGGCCATCGAGCCGACTGCGCAGGTGATTCACGACACCTACGACAAGCAAGGCAACCCCATCGAGCTGTCCCCGCGCAACGTCCTCAAGAAAGTGCTCAAGCTCTATGCCGACCAAGGCTGGCAGCCGATCGTTGCGCCGGAGATGGAGTTCTATCTGACCAAGCGCAGCGACGACCCCGACTACCCGCTACAGCCACCGGTGGGTCGCTCGGGTCGTCCGGAAACCGGTCGTCAGTCGTTCTCGATCGAGGCCGCCAACGAATTCGACCCCCTGTTCGAAGACGTCTACGACTGGTGTGAACTGCAGAACCTCGACCTGGACACGCTGATTCACGAGGACGGCACGGCACAGATGGAGATCAACTTCCGTCACGGCGACGCGCTGTCTCTGGCGGACCAGATTCTGGTGTTCAAACGCACCATGCGCGAAGCCGCCCTCAAGCACGATGTGGCCGCGACCTTTATGGCCAAGCCCATGACCGGCGAGCCCGGCAGCGCCATGCACTTGCACCAGAGCATCATCGACATCGAGACCGGCAAAAACATCTTCTCCAATGAAGACGGCACGATGAGTCAGCTGTTCCTGCAGCACATCGGTGGACTGCAGAAGCTGATCCCCGAGCTGTTGCCGCTCTTCGCGCCCAACGTCAACTCTTTCCGCCGCTTCCTGCCGGACACCTCTGCGCCGGTAAACGTGGAGTGGGGCGAAGAAAACCGCACCGTTGGCCTGCGTGTGCCTGATGCCGGCCCGCAGAACCGTCGCGTGGAAAACCGTCTGCCCGGCGCCGATGCCAATCCCTATCTGGCCATCGCTGCCAGCCTGTTGTGCGGTTTCATCGGCATGGTCGAGGGCCTCAACCCCAGTGCTCCCGTGGTCGGTCGTGGTTACGAACGCCGCAACCTGCGCTTGCCGTTGACCATCGAAGACGCGCTGGAGCGCATGGAAAACAGCAAGACGGTCGAGAAGTACCTCGGCAAGAAATTCATCACCGGCTATGTCGCGGTCAAGCGCGCCGAGCACGAGAACTTCAAGCGTGTGATCAGTTCGTGGGAGCGGGAATTCCTGCTCTTTGCCGTCTGACGTCCCGGGGCGTCGCCGGACTCCCAGTGAGTCGACGGCGCTCCACACGCGATACCACAATGGAGTGATTCATGAGTTCCAACAACCCGCAAACCCGCGAATGGCAAGCCCTCAGCAGTGATCATCACCTGGCGCCGTTCAGCGATTTCAAGCAGTTGAAAGAGAAAGGCCCGCGCATCATCACCCACGCCAAGGGCGTTTACCTCTGGGACAGCGAAGGCAACAAGATCCTCGACGGCATGGCCGGGCTCTGGTGTGTTGCTATCGGGTACGGTCGCGAAGAACTGGCGGATGCTGCCAGCAAGCAGATGCGCGAACTGCCCTATTACAACCTGTTCTTCCAGACCGCTCACCCGCCGGCACTGCAACTGGCCAAGGCCATTTCCGACATTGCCCCCGAGGGCATGAACCACGTGTTCTTCACCGGTTCAGGCTCCGAAGGCAACGACACGGTGCTGCGTCTGGTGCGTCACTACTGGGCGATCAAGGGCCAGCCGAGCAAGAAGGTCATCATCAGCCGCGTCAACGGTTACCACGGCTCGACCGTCGCCGGCGCGAGCCTGGGCGGCATGACCTACATGCACGAGCAGGGCGATTTGCCGATTCCGGGCATCGTGCACATTCCGCAGCCTTACTGGTTCGGTGAAGGCGGCGACATGACCCCCGACGAGTTCGGCGTCTGGGCGGCCGAACAGCTGGAGAAGAAGATTCTCGAACTGGGCGTGGACAATGTCGGCGCATTTATCGCCGAGCCGATTCAGGGCGCCGGCGGAGTCATCGTTCCGCCCGACACCTACTGGCCGAAGATCAAAGAGATCCTGGCCAAATACGACATCCTCTTTGTGGCCGACGAAGTCATCTGTGGCTTTGGCCGCACCGGCGAATGGTTCGGCAGCGACTTCTACGACCTCAAGCCTGACCTCATGACCATTGCCAAGGGCCTGACCTCCGGCTACATCCCCATGGGTGGCGTCATCGTGCGCGACGAAGTGGTCAAGGTGCTGAACGAGGGCGGCGACTTCAACCACGGTTTCACCTACTCCGGTCACCCGGTGGCAGCAGCCGTGGGGCTGGAGAACATTCGCATTCTGAGTGAAGAAAAGATCGTCGAACGGGTGAAGTCTCAAACGGCACCCTATTTGCAAAAGCGTCTGCGCGAGCTGAGCGATCACCCGCTGGTGGGTGAGGTGCGGGGCGTCGGCATGCTGGGCGCTATCGAACTGGTGAAGGATAAGGCGACTCGGGAGCGCTATGTCGGCAAAGGAGCAGGCATGATTTGCCGCACTTTTTGCTTCAACAATGGCCTGATCATGCGGGCCGTGGGCGACACCATGATCATCTCGCCGCCGCTGGTGATTACCTCCGCCGAGATCGACGAGCTGATTGAAAAGGCGCGCAAGTGCCTGGACCTGACGCTTGAGTCATTGCAGGGCTGAATTTTTATCGGGAAATTGCCAGACTGTCCGCCGTCTAGACGCCGCTTACATAAAAAACACTGGAGCCGTACGAATGAAGAAATTTGGCAAAACCCTCCTGGCCTTGTCCCTCATGGGCGCAGTGGCCGCCGCTGCACACGCCGATGACAAAGTCCTGCACGTCTATAACTGGTCCGATTACATCGCACCCAACACCATCGCCGATTTCGAGAAAGAGTCGGGCATCAAAGTGGTGTACGACGTGTTTGACAGCAACGAGACCCTGGAAGCCAAGTTGCTGGCCGGTAAGTCGGGTTACGACATCGTCGTACCGTCGAACAACTTCCTGGCCAAGCAGATCAAGGCCGGCGTCTACCAGGAGCTGGACAAGTCCAAGCTGCCAAATTACAAAAACCTCGACCCTGCCTTGTTGAAAGCTGTGTCGATCAGCGACCCGGACAACAAGCACGCATTCCCGTACATGTGGGGCTCGATCGGCATCGGCTACAACGCTGAAAAGGTCAAAGCCGCCCTGGGCGCTGATGCACCGGTCAACTCGTGGGACCTGCTGTTCAAGCCAGAAAACGCTGCCAAGCTGAAAGGCTGCGGGATCAGCTTCCTGGACTCGCCAACCGAAATGCTGCCAGTGGCGCTGCATTACCTGGGCCTGCCGACCGACAGTCAGAAGAAGGAAGACCTGCAGAAGGCCGAGGATCTGTTCAAGAAGATTCGTCCTTCGATCACCTACTTCCACTCGTCCAAGTACATCTCGGACCTGGCCAACGGCAACATCTGCGTCGCCGTGGGTTACTCGGGTGACATCTACCAGGCCAAGGCGCGCGCTGAAGAAGCGGGCGGCAAGGTCAAAGTCAGCTACAACATTCCGAAAGAAGGTGCAGGCAGCTTCTACGACATGGTCGCCATCCCGAAAGATGCCGAAAACGTCGAAGGCGCCTACAAGTTCATGAACTTCATCCTGCAACCGAAGGTAATGGCTGAAATCACCAACTCCGTTCACTTCCCGAACGGCAACAAGGCGGCCACCGAGTTCGTCGACAAGGACATCACGTCTGACCCGGGCGTATACCCGCCAGCGGACGTTCTGGCCAAGTTGTACGCGATCGCCGACTTGCCGGCGGCGACTCAACGCCTGATGACCCGCAGCTGGACCAACATCAAATCGGGTAAATAAGCCTGACCGGGTGCGTCGTCCTGTACGGCGCACCCGTGGGAGCGAGCTTGCTCGCAAATGCTGACTGCTTCAAATGAATGCAGGACTGACACACCGCAATCGCGAGCAAGTTCACTCCTACAGGTTTTGCGTCAGCCGTCATGACACCCGCGTCACAAAAAGTTTTTTTGCGAGAAGGGTTTATCGAAGGTAAGTTGCGCGCCGGATGTGTCACAGGCAGTCGTCACTGTCATCGGTACGGGCAACAGGCCCACCTACTAAAAAAGGACTGCACACGTGTCTATTTCTTTATTTTCAAAAGGCTTGCTACTCGGGGCCGGGCTTACGCTCGCCGCCGGTGCCTACGCGGATTCCACCGTTCGCATTTATAACTGGTCCGATTACATCGGCACCACAACGCTGGAGGACTTCACGTCCAGCACCGGGATCAAGACCAAGTACGACGTCTTCGACTCCAACGAAACCCTGGAAGGCAAGCTGCTGGCGGGCCACACCGGGTATGACGTGGTTGTGCCGTCCAATCACTTCCTCGGCAAACAGATCAAGGCCGGGGCGTTTCAGAAGCTCGACAAATCGCAGCTGCCCAATTACGCCAACCTCGACCCGGAACTGCTCAAGCGCCTGGAGAAGAACGACCCGGGCAACCAGTACGCCGTGCCGTACCTGTGGGGCACCAACGGCATCGGCTACAACGTCGACAAGATCAAGGAAGTGCTGGGCGTCGACACCATCGATTCCTGGGCCACGCTGTTCGAGCCCGAGAACATCAAGAAGCTGCAGAAATGTGGCGTCGCGTTCCTCGACTCGGCTGACGAGATGCTGCCCGCAGTCCTCAACTACATGGGGATGAATCCGAACAGCACCGACGAGAAAGACTACAAGGCGGCCGAAGCCAAGCTGCTCAAGGTCCGCCCGTACGTGACCTATTTCAACTCGTCCAAGTACATTACTGACCTGGCCAACGGCGACATCTGCATCGCGGCCGGTTTCTCCGGTGACGTCTTCCAGGCCAAGGCCCGTGCCGCAGAAGCCGGCAAGGGCGTCAAGATTGCCTACTCGATCCCGAAAGAGGGCGGCAACCTGTGGTTCGACATGCTCGCCATTCCTTCGGATGCGCCGGACGTGAAGGCCGCTCATGCGTTTATCAACTACATCCTCAAACCCGACGTGATCGCCAAGGTCAGTGACCAGGTGGGTTACGCCAACCCGAACCCGGCTTCGGGCGCTTTGATGGATCAGGACATTCGCAACGACGAGGCGGTTTATCCTTCGAAGGACATACAGGCGCGCCTGTACGTCAACTCCGAGCTGCCGCCCAAGATCCAGCGCATCATGACGCGCAGCTGGACGAAGATCAAAACCGGTAAATAAAGACCTTGGCGCCCGACCCCATTGGCCGGGCGCAAAAACAGTTGGGAGTTTCACCCATGGCAGTTGCCTCCGGCGCCTACAAGAAATCCCTTGAGGGTGGTCAGCAACCGAAACAGGTGCTGGTCAAAATCGATCGGGTCACGAAGAAGTTCGATGAGACGATTGCTGTGGACGACGTGTCTCTGCAGATCAACAAGGGTGAAATTTTCGCCCTGCTCGGCG
Organism: Pseudomonas sp. W5-01; assembly: GCF_046540435.1. NCBI lineage: Bacteria > Pseudomonadati > Pseudomonadota > Gammaproteobacteria > Pseudomonadales > Pseudomonadaceae > Pseudomonas > Pseudomonas sp. W5-01. The sequence continues at coordinate 15,701 of NZ_JAXCIP010000005.1, read as the reverse complement.
GCTCCGGCTCGGGGAAATCGACCCTGCTGCGCATGCTTGCCGGCTTCGAACGCCCGACCGAAGGGCGCATTTACCTCGACGGCGTCGACATCACCGACATGCCGCCGTACGAACGTCCGATCAACATGATGTTCCAGTCCTACGCGTTGTTTCCGCACATGACTGTGGCACAGAACATCGCTTTCGGTCTGCAGCAGGACAAACTGCCCAAGGCCGAGATCGAAGCGCGGGTCGCCGAGATGCTCAAACTGGTGCAGATGACCCAGTACGCCAAGCGCAAGCCGCATCAGTTGTCCGGCGGTCAGCGTCAGCGTGTGGCACTGGCGCGTTCGCTGGCGAAGAAGCCGAAACTGCTGCTGCTCGACGAGCCCATGGGCGCGCTGGACAAAAAACTGCGTTCGCAGATGCAGCTGGAGTTGGTGGAAATCATCGAGCGCGTCGGCGTGACCTGCGTGATGGTGACCCACGACCAGGAAGAGGCCATGACCATGGCCGAGCGCATCGCGATCATGCACCTGGGCTGGATCGCGCAGATCGGCAGCCCAATTGATATCTACGAAACGCCGACCAGCCGCCTGGTGTGCGAGTTCATCGGTAACGTCAACCTGTTCGACGGTGAAGTCATCGAAGACATGGAAGGCCACGCCCTGATCAGCAGCCCTGAGCTGGAGCGCAAGATCTATGTCGGCCACGGCGTCACCACGTCAGTGGAAGACAAGCGCATTACCTACGCGCTGCGCCCTGAAAAGCTGCTGGTGACCACCGAACAGCCGTCATTCGAGCACAACTGGTCCCGGGGCAAGGTACACGACATCGCCTATCTGGGCGGTCACTCGGTGTTCTATGTGAAGCTGCCGTCGGGCAAGCTGGTGCAGTCGTTTGTCGCCAACGCCGAGCGCCAGGGCACACGGCCGACCTGGGACGACGAAGTCTTCGTCTGGTGGGAAGACGACAGCGGCGTGGTGTTGCGCTCATGAAAATCCGAAAGATAAAACGGGCTTTCAATCGAATAAAACCCACCGGGCGCCAGGCCGTTATCGGCGTGCCGTTCCTTTGGCTGTTTCTGTTTTTCGCGCTGCCGTTTCTGATCGTTATCAAGATCAGCTTCGCTGAAGCCGATGTAGCGATTCCGCCGTACACCGAGATCTTCACCTTCGTCGAGCAGAAGCTCGACATCGTGCTCAACTTCGCCAACTACGCGCTGTTGACCAGTGACGACCTGTACATCTCGGCGTATCTCGGCTCGTTGAAGATGGCGTTCATCAGCACGGTGTTGTGCCTGTTGATCGGCTATCCGATGGCGTACGGCATCTCCATCGCCCGCAAAGAAATACAGACGGTGTTGCTGCTGTTGATCATGATGCCGACCTGGACCGCGATCCTGATCCGCGTCTACGCATGGATGGGCATCCTCAGCAACAACGGCCTGCTCAACGCTTTCCTGATGTGGCTGGGCGTGATCAGCGAGCCGTTGCAGATCCTGAACACCAATCTCGCGGTGTACATCGGCGTGGTGTATTCGTATCTGCCGTTCATGATCCTGCCGCTGTACGCGAATCTGGTGAAGCACGATCAAAGTCTGCTGGAAGCCGCATCGGACCTGGGTTCGAGCACCTTCAACAGCTTCTGGAAGATCACCGTACCCCTGTCCAAGAACGGCATCATCGCTGGCTGCATGTTGGTGTTCATTCCGGTGGTGGGCGAGTTCGTCATCCCCGAACTGCTGGGCGGCCCCGAGACGCTGATGATCGGTAAAGTGCTGTGGCAGGAATTCTTCAACAACCGTGACTGGCCGGTAGCGTCGTCGCTGGCGGTGGTGATGCTGTTGATCCTCATCGTCCCGATCATTCTGTTCAACCGCAGTCAGGCCAAAGAGCTGGAGGGCAAGGCATGAGAGGCTTCCGATTCTCGAACCTGATGTTGTTGCTGGGCCTGATCTTCATCTACGCGCCCATGGTCATTCTGGTGATCTACTCGTTCAACGCCTCCAAGCTGGTAACAGTCTGGGGTGGCTGGTCGGTGAAGTGGTATGTCGGGCTGCTCGACAACACGCAATTGATGAGCGCGGTCATGCGCTCGCTGGAAATCGCCCTCTACACGTCAATCGCTGCCGTGGCGCTGGGCACCATGGCGGCGTTCGTGCTGACGCGCATCACCCGCTTCAAGGGCAAGACGTTCTTTGGCGGCCTGGTCACCGCGCCACTGGTGATGCCGGAAGTGATTACCGGTCTGTCGCTGTTGCTGCTGTTCGTGGCGATGGCGCAGTTGCTCGGCTGGCCCGAGGAGCGTGGCATCGTCACCATCTGGATCGCTCACACGACGTTCTGTGCGGCGTATGTGGCGGTGGTGGTGTCGGCGCGTCTGCGTGAGCTGGACATGTCCATCGAAGAAGCGGCAATGGACCTGGGTGCACGGCCATGGAAGGTGTTCTTTTTGATCACCATTCCCATGATCGCGCCATCGCTGGCAGCCGGGGCGATGATGTCCTTCGCGCTGTCGCTGGACGACCTGGTGCTGGCGAGCTTCGTCTCCGGCCCGGGCTCGACGACCCTGCCGATGGAAGTGTTCTCGGCAGTGCGCCTGGGCGTGAAGCCTGAGATCAACGCGATTGCCAGCTTGATTCTGCTGGCGGTGTCGATTGCGACCTTCCTGGTCTGGTTCTTCAGCCGCCGCGCGGAAAACAACCGCAAACGCGCGATCCAGCAAGCCATTGAAGAAGCCGCAGCAGACGGCTGGAAACAGCCGGACATACGCCGTGCGAAGGTGGTCGAGTCGGTTTGATAGTAGGACCGGCTTCAGCCGGGAAGAGGCCAGTGCGTGCGCTATGGATCTGCGGCGTAACGCACTACGCCTTCCCGGCTAAAGCCGGTCCTACAGTCGGTGTGCCAGGCAGTCAATGATCGTTCCCACGCTCTGCGTGGGAATGCATCTCCTGACGCTCCGCGTCACAGCGATGGACGCGGAGCGTCCCGGGCGGCATCCCCACGCGGAGCGTGGGGACGATCATCACTCACACGGGGTTAACGCCCCGGCACTAACCTCAATACCTCTTTGCTGTTGCCCGCCACATCCCCTTCACTGAACCGCTCCGGCACGTACTCGCCGTTGACGTAGCGTTGCGCCTGGTCGGCGTAGTGCTGGTCGAACAGCACGCCGCTCTGGCCCACCGGGTTAATGCCCAGAGCATGGGCCGGGTCGGCGAAGTCGATGAGGCGGCGCGTCGATGGCCCGTACGTCACCGGCCACGGCGCGGGGCCCAGGCTCGCTGACAGGTTGTTCGGCACCTCATGGGTACCGGGCGCCGCGAACGGCCCGACATTGAACAGCATGTCCAGCGGCGGCTGTTTGCCCAGCAGATGTTCGTGGGTCAGCGTGTGCGCCTTGCCCCACGTCCACTCATCCGGGTTCTGCCCGTACAGCGATTTCAAATGCGAGACCGCGGCATGCCAGGCGACCTTCACCGTGTTGTCGCGGCTCTCGGGCTCTCGAGAATGGCGATTGTTCCACCACGGCGAATTCGCGTCGGCCGCCAGTCGCGGCAGCGCCAGGTCAATGAGGCGGGTCGACAGCAGCGTGGTGAACAGCCCGTCGCTCAGCTCGTCATGGAAAGCCTCATCGGTCAGGTTGAACAGGAACTGATTGAACAGCGTCGCCCCCACCGAATCCACTGAGTAGTCACCGTTCCACGCCGCCATGCGCTCCAGCAAGTCGTGCTCCTCCGGCTCGCTCACCACCCGGCGCAGCACCGGAATCAACGGCGTGAGCATCTGTGCGGCGTAATCCGTCCGGGTGCCGAGCTGCAGCGCTTTGCTGTTCTCCAGATTCCATTTCACCTTGTCGTTGCTCAGTTGGTTATTCAGCTGACGACCGCGTTCGGGGAGATTGTAATAGCCCGGAATCTCCATCCCCGTAGTTGACACCGGCTGGAAGTTCGCCGAGACGATATAACCCCGTGTCGGGTTCTCTTCCTACGGGTTTGCGCTGAAAGGGTAGAAGCCATTCTTGTCAGCCTGCTCGGAGGCGCCGTCGAGAATGAACGTCGGATTGACCCCCGCAGGCCGCCTGGGCAACTGTGCCGCAGCCCACCAGCCGATATCACCCCTGGCGTTGGCGTAAACGACGTTCAGGCCCGGCGACTGAATCTTCTCGGCGGCGCTGCGCATCTTGTCCAGCGTGTCGGCGCGGTTGGCTTCATAGAAGCCCTGGAGGATCGGGTTGTCCGACTCGAGGAACGACCACCACATCGCAATCGGCGTACCGCTCGGCTGTTGCGCAGCAGGGGCGCCCAGCGCGTCATTGACGATCGGGCCGTGGGGTGACTGCCGCAGGGTCAGGGTGACGGGAGGTTCGCCCTTGACCTCGATCTGTTCGGTGCGGGACGTCATGTCCACCCAGGCGCCGTGATACCAGACTTGATCGGGATTGTCGGGGTTGGTTTTCTCGGCGATCAGGTCCAGATCATCGTTCTGGAACATGGTCAGGCTCCAGCCGAAGTCCAGGTTGCGGCCGAGCAGGGCGAAGGGGTTGAGCGCCTGAAAATGCCCGTATAGCTCAAAACCCGGAGCGGTGAGCTGCGCTTCGTACCAGACCGCCGGTACCGAGAAACGAATGTGCGGATCACCCGCCAGCAGCGGTTTGCCACTCTGGGTGCGGCTGCCGGAGACCGCCCAGGCATTGCTGCCCTCGAACTGCGGCAGGCCGGCTTTCTCCAGTGCCTGCTGGCTGAGCAGCGCCAAGTCATTTAGGCCTTTCCAGTCGTTGCCGGTCAGCACAGGCGTTTGATTGCCCCCGGAAGACTGCCCAAGCGCGCCTTTGGGCTGCCAGTCCAGATCGAAGATTTTCAGGTATTCCGGGCCCAGTTGATCCCGCACATAGGTCATCAATGGCTCGGTGCGAAAAGCGGCCGCGAAGCTGTACGCCAGATACCCGCCGACGCTGAGGGTGTCTTGCGCCGTGAACGGCCGCTCGCGAATGCCCAGCACGTCGAACTCGATCGGTTTGGGATGTGTCGCCTGATATTGGTTGATGCCGTCCAGATACGCCTGCAGCGCCTTCCACGCCGGCGTGTTTTTGTCCTGGCGGGCGACGTAGGCATCGGCGTGTTCGCGGATACGCAGGCTGCGGAACAGCTTGTCGGTGTTGACCAGCTTGGGGCCAAGGACTTCAGCGAGCTCCCCGCGCGCCAGCCTGCGCAGGATTTCCATCTGGAACAGGCGGTCCTGAGCGTGGACGTAGCCCAGCGCGCGGTACAGATCGTCCTGATTGTCGGCGCGAATATGCGGCACGCCCCGCTCGTCGTAACGCACGGTGACCGGGGCCTGCAGCCCGGTGAGGCTCATCTTGCCATCGCGGACCGGCTGCTTGCCGTGGATGTACCACGCGCCTGCGCCCCCGATGAGCACCAACAATGCGACGACGACGTAAAGGCTGCGTTTCATCCGGGGGCTCAAATGAGAATCGGGAAGGTTTTGCAGGCTACAGATTTGTCTCGCGACTGGGTAGACGGAGCGCCCATGGATTTAAGTGGCGCAACTTGCCACGCCGCTGCGGACAGATGACACTTCCGTGCGGCCGCTTCCTACACTCCCTCATCTGGAATTCCGATGTCCGACACGTTCGACCCCGACCATTTGCGTGCTGAGCTCTTGCCGCTGAGCACGTTGCAGGCGCCATCTGAAGAGGCCCAGGCTTATCAGCGTTTCTACGGTTTGAATGCGCTCGGGCCCAATGGCGCGACCAGTAGCCGGATCGGGCGCGTTGAAGTGGGCGGCTACGACATCGTCACGCAGCTGTGGGTGCCTGATCAGCCGGTCGGGACGCTGGTGCTGATGCACGGCTTTTACGATCACGTCGGGCTGTACCGTCACGTCATCGACTGGGCGTTGGGGCTTGGGCTGGCGGTGATTGCCTGCGACTTGCCGGGCCATGGACTGTCCAGTGGGGCGCGGGCGAGCATTACCGACTTCGCAGAGTATCAGGCGGTGCTGGATCGGCTGTTTGTCGAAGCCGAGCGCCTCACGCTGCCCAAGCCGTGGCACCTGTGCGGGCAAAGCACTGGCGGCGCGATTGTCATCGACCACTTGCTTCATCATGGCGATGCCAGCCCGGCGCAGGGTCAGATCATCCTGCTGGCGCCGCTGGTGAGACCCCGTGGCTGGGCCTTGTCGAAACTCAGCTATTACCTGCTGCGCGGCTTCGTCAAAGCCATCGACCGGCGCTTCAGCGAAAACTCAAATGCCCCGACCTTTCTGCCTTTTCTGCTGGCGGACCCGTTGCAGCCGCGACGCTTGCCAACGGTGTGGGTGGGCGCGCTGGCGAAATGGATAGAGCGCATCGAACGCGCGCCGCGCAGCCGCCGCAGCCCGCTGATCGTGCAGGGCGAGTCAGACATGACAGTGGACTGGAAACACAATCTGCCGGTGCTCAAGGACAAGTTCGCCGAGCCGCAGATCTTCATGCTGCACGACGCGCGTCACCATCTGGTCAACGAGTCACCGGAGCTGCGCGCGCGGTTTTTTGAGTTTCTGACCCAAAGGATGGGGTAGGGCGCCAAGAGCAGCCTTGCCGGCTGACATGGCGAATGCAGGACCGGCTTTAGCCGGGAAGGCTTGAGTCGTCACACCGGAGGATGGAGGGTGTGCCAACAGTCACCTTCCCGGCTGAAGCCGGTCCTACCAACGTCATTTGACCGTCTGCCCGACCGCCAATCCCGCGCGAACGGCTGCCAGCGCCGCCTTGTAATAGGCCTTGCCTTCGTTGGACTCGGCAAAGGTCGCGAACTCGTCCAGCTCGCCGTCCGACAGGTCGCGGTACACATAAAGCAGCGTGTTGTTCACGTCCTTGCCGATCTGCCCCATGAGCCGCTGACGCTGACTGTCGAGCATCGCCTGGGTCGTTCCGCCGCCCATCAGGCCTGGAATCATCGAACTCAGACTGTCGGCAGCGACGCCTGCAATCGCCATGCTGACCTCAGCGCCGGCTTCCTTGGCGGGAAGGGCGTTGGCCAGGTGGCCGATGATCAGCAGACGATTGTCATCCGCCTGGATGTGCGGCAGGCCTTGGGCGTTTTTGGCCAGTTGGTCCGGGCGCGTGGCGGTGAGCTCGGCATTGACGATCTTGCGGCCAAGGGGCGACTGGAAAAACTGCAGCGCCGGGTTCGGGTCCTGCAGCGTCTGGCGCAGCATTTGCTCCCCGCGCTGGTCCATCGCCTGCGGCGCGAAACGCTGATTGCTGTTGCTCACCAGAGCGTCGAACACGGCCGGTGGAAGGCTGTTGCGGTAACGCTGCTGGGCGGCTTTGAGGGCATCGACAAAATGAGCGCGTTGTTCCGGCCAGCCGGCGAGCGTGTACAGCTGATCGTGGCCGTCTGCCCAGGCGGGCAAAGTGCAGAACATCAACAGCAGGAAAAACAGACGGCGCATTAGAGACTCCTGTCGGCAGGCCGCCATTCTCGGTGGGGCAGCGGGGATTTGTCGAGTTAACACTTGCCAGACTCCGCTAAAAACCTCAGGTTCGATCAGCGGTAGGGCAAAACCGCCGGGCGTATTCAAACCCGTAAAAATATTCCTCATTCGCCGGACTGCAGGCCCTGTCGGATTAATCGGCGTATGGATACTATGCGCGCCATGCGCATATCCCCTGATCACCCGCTGCTGTTGCGAATCGTCGACGACCTGGCCGAGCGTGGCTGGTCGCAGCAGAACATCTTCCTGCCCGACACCCTGACCCGCGAGCTGGCGCTTGAATGCCGCACGCGTGCCGTTCAAGGCGAGCTGGCGCCTGCTGCTGTGGGGCGCGGGCCGGCGCAGGAAGTTCGCGAGGGGATTCGCGGCGATCACATTCAGTGGCTGGAAGCGGGGCAGGCCGAGCCGTGCGATCGCTATCTGGACCTGATGGAGAGCCTGCGTCAGGCGCTGAACCGAGGCCTGTTTCTGGGCCTGGAGGATTACGAAAGTCACTTCGCGCTGTATCCGCCGGGGGCCTTCTATCTCAAGCACGTGGACCGTTTTCGCGATGACGACAAACGCATGGTCTCGGCGGTTGTTTATCTCAACGACGGCTGGTTGCCGGAGCACGGCGGCCAGTTGCGGATGTACCTCAAGGACGGCGTCGAGTATGACGTGCAGCCTACCGGCGGCTGTCTGGTTGTGTTCCTCTCGGGCGACATGCCCCACGAAGTCATGCCGTCCACCCGTGAGCGGCTGTCGCTGACCGGCTGGTTCAGGCGGCGCGGGAACGAGCCGTTCGAGTTGTAACTGGCTTGCTGTCCGTCTGCATCCGCCCAACATGAAATCTTCTACATCCAGCCACTCAGCGAAATACTTCGCGTCCAACCGCAGCTAAGGTAAAGGTCGTTCCTGAGCGGTTGGCTGTCGGATGAAGAGGCTTCAATCCCCGAACCCGCCAATCGCACATCGATAAAAACGGAGAGATCATGAAGACGTTATTCGCGAGAACTGCCCTGACTGGACTGCTGTTGGGGGCGAGCTTGCTGGCCCAGGCCGCCGACATGCCGCGCACTGCCTCCCCAGCGGGCGCAGAGGTTTACATCATCTCGCCGAAGGACGGCGCGACCGTCAACGGCGCATTCAAGGTGCAATTCGGTCTCAAGGGCATGGGCGTCGCGCCGGCCGGTGTGGACGTCCCGGACACCGGTCATCACCACCTGCTGATCGACGTCAAGGATCAGCCCGACATGACCGCGCCGCTGCCGACCACCGACAACATCCGCCACTTCGGCAAAGGCCAGACCGAAACCGAGCTGAACCTCACGCCGGGCCAGCACACCCTGCAACTGCTGGTCGGCGACAAGAACCACGTTCCGCTGAATCCACCGGTCGAGTCGCAGAAGATCACCATCACGGTGAAATGACACGCTGCAGAAGGGTGTCTTGCGCACAGCCGGCGTGTTGCCTGATTCGCGCACAAAAAAAGGAGACCCGAAGGTCTCCTTTTTTATCACCTTGGAACCAACGTCCTAGAACAGAACGCGGCTACGGATGGTGCCGTTGATGTGCTGCAGTTTCTCTTGCGCCAGATCGGAGTACTCGGCGTCGACGTCGATGACCACGTAACCGACTTTCTCGTTGGTCTGCAGGAACTGACCGGAGATGTTGATGCCGTTTTCCGCGAAGACCTTGTTGATCTCCATTAGTACGCCCGGGATGTTCTGGTGGATGTGCAGCAGGCGGTGCTTGCCCGGGTGAGCCGGCAGGGCCACTTCCGGGAAGTTGACGGAAGAAACCGACGTACCGTTGTCGCTGTACTTGACCAGTTTCTCTGCCACTTCCAGACCGATGTTGGCCTGGGCCTCAGCGGTCGAGCCGCCGATGTGCGGGGTCAGGATCACGTTGTCCAGGCCGCGCAGCGGGCTTTCGAACACGTCGTCGTTGGAGCGGGGCTCGACCGGGAACACGTCGATGGCCGCGCCGATCAGGTGCTGATCCTTGATCGCTTCAGCCAGGGCGTCGAGCTCGACCACCGTGCCGCGCGCTGCGTTGATCAGGATGGCGCCCTTCTTCATCGTGCGAATTTCTTTCTCGCCGATCATCCACTGGGTTTCGTTGGTTTCCGGAACGTGCAGGGTGACGATGTCGGACATGCCCAGCAGCTCGTTCAGGCTGGATACCTGAGTGGCGTTGCCCAGCGGCAGCTTGGTCAGGGTGTCGTAGAAGTACACCTGCATGCCCAGGCCTTCAGCCAGGACCGACAGCTGAGTGCCGATCGAGCCGTAGCCGATGATGCCGAGCTTTTTGCCACGAATCTCGAACGAATTGGCCGCGCTCTTGATCCAGCCACCGCGATGGCAGGAAGCGTTCTTCTCCGGGATACCGCGCAGCAACAGGATGGCCTCGGCCAGCACCAGCTCCGCCACCGAACGGGTGTTGGAGTAGGGGGCGTTGAACACAGCGATGCCGCGTTCGCGGGCTGCGTTCAGATCAACCTGGTTGGTACCGATGCAGAAGCAGCCGACCGCGACCAGTTTCTTGGCGCTGTCGAACAGTTCTTCAGTCAGTTGGGTGCGGGAACGAATACCGATGAAATGAGCGTCGGCAATCTTTTCCTTCAGTTCGGCTTCCGGCAGAGACTTGGTGTGGTACTCAATGCTGGTGTAACCGGCGGCCTTGAGGACGTCGACCGCGGACTGGTGGACGCCTTCGAGAAGAAGGAACTTGATCTTGCTCTTGTCGAGGGAAGTCTTGCTCATCTGCGTAAACCTGTGTCCCGGAGAGAAATGGCAGTAAGTGAAGCGCGCGCAAATCGGCCGAAAGCTCGATTGGCGGGGGGCGTATGCTAGCATATGCACCCCGCGAAACACCCCATTCCTGGACGTGAGCCGTTCTCAGGATGACCATGAATTGTTCGAGAGTTCTGTTGATGACCCATCCTGCGCTGATAGATGAGCTGAAGACCCTGGTTGAGCCCGGCAAGGTCCTGACCGACGCCGATTCCCTCGAAACCTACGGCAAGGACTGGACCAAACATTTCGCCCCGGCGCCCACCGCCATCGTCTTTCCCAAGACCACCGAACAGGTGCAGGCGATCGTCCGCTGGGCCAACGAACGCAAGGTTGCGCTGGTGCCGTCGGGTGGTCGCACCGGGTTGTCCGCCGCCGCCGTTGCCGCCAACGGTGAGGTGGTCGTCAACTTCGATTACATGAATCAGGTGCTCGAACTCAACCTGACAGACCGCACTGCCATCTGCCAGCCAGGCGTGGTCACCAAGCAGCTGCAGAATCTCGCCGAAGAAAACGGCTTGTATTACCCGGTGGACTTCGCGTCTTCAGGCTCCAGTAATATCGGCGGCAACATAGGCACCAACGCCGGCGGGATCAAAGTGATTCGCTACGGCATGACCCGCAACTGGGTCGCGGGCCTCAAAGTCGTCACCGGCAAGGGCGACCTTCTCGAGCTGAACAAAGACCTCATCAAAAACGCCACCGGCTACGACATGCGTCAGCTGTTCATTGGCGCCGAAGGCACGCTGGGGTTTGTGGTCGAAGCGACCATGCGGCTGGACCGCGCGCCGAAAAACCTTACCGCGATGGTTCTCGGTACCACCGATTTCAACGCCATCATGCCGGTGCTGCACGCGTTCCAGAGCAAGCTGGACCTGACCGCATTCGAGTTCTTCTCGGACAAGGCGCTGGCCAAGGTCATGGCGCGCGGTGACGTGCCGTCCCCGTTCGAAACCGATTGCCCGTTCTACGCACTGCTGGAATTCGAAGCGACCACCGAAGAAGTGGCCAACCACGCGCTGGAAACCTTCGAGCACTGTGTTGAGCAGGGCTGGGTGCTGGATGGCGTGATGAGCCAGAGCGAGCAGCAACTGCAGAATCTGTGGAAGCTGCGCGAATACATTTCTGAAACCATCTCCCACTTCACGCCGTACAAGAACGACATCTCGGTCACCGTTTCGAAGGTCCCGGCGTTTCTCACTGAAGTGGACGCGATCGTTGGCCAGCATTACCCGGATTTCGAAATCGTATGGTTCGGCCATATCGGCGACGGCAATCTGCACCTGAACATCCTCAAACCGGAAAACCTGAGCAAGGACGAGTTCTTTGCCAAGTGCGCAACGGTGAACAAGTGGGTGTTCGAGATCGTCCAGAAGTACAACGGCTCGATCTCCGCAGAACACGGCGTCGGTATGACCAAGCGTGACTACCTGCACTACAGCCGTTCGCCGGTGGAAATCGAATACATGAAGGCCGTCAAAGCGGTGTTCGACCCGAACGGCATCATGAACCCCGGTAAAATCTTCGCGGTGTAAGCGGTTCCCCCATTACAACAAGCTTCTCAGGAGCGCTCATGAGCTATCAGCACAAGTACGTCGACGGCACCAAGGTTCACTTTCCGCTCGGTAAAGTCGTCTGCATCGGCCGAAATTACGCCGAGCACGCCAAGGAACTGGACAACCCGGTACCGACCGAGCCATTGCTGTTCATCAAACCGGGCAGCTGCGTGGTCGGTATCGAGGGGGGCTTCAGCATTCCTCAGGACCGGGGTTCGGTGCACTACGAAGCCGAGATCGTCGTGCTGATCGGCAAGCCGCTGAGCAAGAACCCGAGCCGCGAAGAAGTCCTCGATGCGATCTCCGGCTTCGCTCCGGGCCTGGACCTGACGCTGCGCGACGTGCAGTCGAAGCTGAAAGAGAAAGGCCTGCCCTGGGAAATCGCCAAGTCGTTCGACGGCGCGGCGGTCATTGCGCCGTTCGTATCCGCTGACGCCTACCCCGATCTGACCGACATCGCGATTCGCCTGACCATCAACGGCGAAGTCCGTCAGGACGGCAACAGCAGCCACATGCTCAACCCGATCGTGCCGATGATCCAGCACATGGCCTCGCAGTTCTCGCTGCAGGCCGGCGACCTGATCATGACCGGCACGCCCGCAGGCGTAGGACCGTTCACTGTTGGCGATGAGATCGTGCTGGAGCTGACTGGCCAGAGCCGTTTCGAAAGCGACGTGCGCGGATGACACAGCGTAAAAGCCGTGCGCGTTTCCGCTGGTGGTGGTTGTTCGTTGCAGCGCTGGTAATTTTAGCCGGTCTGTCTTATGCGTGGCACTGGGACGATCGCGGCCTGTTGTGGCTGCGCGAGCGCAACGTCACGCAGGCCGAGCGCGCAGCGGGCATCTGGCTGCCGGATTACAAGGTCGACATCGACGCCAAGCCGCTGCCCGGCATGGAAGAGGACGAGGCCTCGGACCTGTCCTACGACCCGGCGACCAAAACCCTGTATTCGGTGATGGGCAAAAACCCTTTCCTTTCCGAGATCACGCTGACCGGCGACGTCATTCGCAAAATCCCGCTTGTAGGCTGGGGCAACCCCGAGGGTGTAGCCGTTCTTGGCGACGGCCTGATTGCCATCGTCGATGAGCGTCAGCACCTGATGACCATCGTCCACGTCACGCCTGAAACCAAAACCCTCAACATCGCCGACTTCCCCAAGTACGACCTGGGTCCCTCGAAGGATCAGAACAAAGCCTTCGAAGGCATCGCCTGGGACCCTCGGGATCAGCAGTTCCTGTTTGGCGAAGAGCGTCCGCCGGCGTTGTACAGCTGGAAGGCCGACGGCAGCAGCGAAGTGAAGGGCGAGAAGCGCAAGCTGATCAACGACAACCTGATCGTGCGCAATCTGTCGTCCCTGTACGCGGACCAGAGGACCGGGCATTTGCTGGTGCTGTCCGCCGAGTCGCACATGCTGCTGGAACTGGACGGCAAGGGGAATCAGGTCAGCTTCATGACGCTGCTGCATGGTTTCAACGGGCTGAGCCAGACCATCCCGCGCGCCGAAGGGGTGGCGATGGACGAGAACGGCACCATTTACATGGTCAGCGAGCCCAACCTGTTTTACACCTTCAAGCGGCAGTGACGCCGGGCCGGTTTCGACTTGATGGTCTGCCCACTTTCGCTTGAGCTCTGAAAAGGTGGAACGAGATGTCACATCGCTTTCAGTTTGGCTTCAGAATACGGTGATATTAAAGCCGCCCCACTGAAGTCGAGCCCCCTGCATGCGTCGTGTGTCCCCGTTCCAGAGCGTCCTGCTCACGTTACTTGTCCTGTTGATACTGACCGCGTCCTTTTTCGTGGCGCGCGAATACCGGGTCATCGAGCGGCTCTGGTTCAACTGGTACGTGTTCTGGCAATCCAGCGACGCGCAAGCGCTGGGCCTCGACGCCTATGAGGTCGAGATTGAGGCGCGGGCCATCGACGGCCTGACGGCTAACGTCTCGGCCCTCAGCTTCGATCCGCAACGCAAGACCCTCTTTACCGTGACCAACAAAAATCCCGAGCTGGTCGAGCTGAGCCTGGAAGGGCGGATTCTCAGACGAATTCCCCTGACCGGGTTCGGAGACGCTGAAGCGGTCGAATACATCAGCCCCGGGATTTACGTCATCAGTGACGAGCACAGTCAGCGGCTGATCAAGGTTCACGTGGATGACGACACGACATTCCTCGACGCCGCCGATGCCGAGCAGTTGACCCTGGGCATGGATGCCGGCGGCAATAACGGCTTCGAAGGCCTGGCCTACGATAATCAGGGCCGCCGCCTGTTCGTCGCCAAAGAGCGGCGGCCGGTGCAGATCATCGAAGTGCGCGGCTTTCCTGACGCCGGAACCCATTCCCCGAACATCCTGGAAGTGACGTCCAGCAAGCAGCGGGATGCCGGCCTGTTCGTCCGTGACCTTTCCAGTCTGCAGTTCGATGAGCGCAGCGGGCACTTGCTGGCGCTGTCGGATGAGTCGCGGCAGATTCTCGAGCTGGACACTGAGGGCAAGCCCGTCGCTAACGTGTCACTGACCAAGGGCAGCATGGGCCTGAGCAAAAGCGTGCCCCAGGCTGAAGGCATCGCCATGGGGGACGACGGCACGTTGTACGTTGTCAGTGAGCCGAACCTGTTTTATGTGTTCAAGAAACGCTAACCCGGCGCTGGATGTGGCGAGGTTGGGAGAGCTGCGCATCACGGGTGGGCGTGACCGAGATCCCCAGCCCACCGCTGTCCAGCAAAATCAGCCTTGCCCCGCAACAATCAGCGCTTGAGGGTTTTTACGCCTTCCTGGGTGCCCAGCAGCAGCAGATCCGCCGGGCGCGCGGCGAACAGGCCGTTGGTGACGACGCCGACGATGTTGTTGATCTGCGCTTCCGCTTCCACCGGGTTGGTGATGTTCATGTTGTGCACATCGAGGATGATGTTGCCGTTGTCCGTCAGCACGCCCTCGCGGTAGACCGGGTCGCCGCCCAGCTTCACCAGTTCTCGGGCCACGTGGCTGCGGGCCATCGGGATCACTTCAACCGGCAGGGGAAACGCGCCCAGCACCGGCACCAGCTTGCTGGCGTCGGCGATGCAGATGAAGGTTTTGGCCACAGCGGCGACGATCTTCTCGCGGGTCAGGGCTGCGCCGCCGCCTTTGATCAGGTTCAGGTGCTCGTCGCTTTCGTCGGCGCCGTCGACGTAAAACTCCAGGTCGCTGACCGTGTTCAGCTCATACACCGGAATGCCGTGGCCCTTGAGGCGTGCGGCCGTTGCGTCGGAGCTCGCGACCGCGCCGTCGAACGCGCCTTTGTGGAGGGCCAGCGCGTCGATGAAGCAATTGGCGGTAGAGCCGGTGCCCACGCCCACGACGCTTTTGTCGTCGAGCTTCGGAAGGATGAAATCGACGGCGGCCTGGGCAACGGCCTGTTTGAGTTGATCCTGGGTCATGCGAGGTGGGCTCCGGTTACAGGGAATAGCGATAGGTCCGAGGGCCGGCAGTATAACGACATGCCGTGGTCAAAGCCTGAGTCTTGATATGGTCGTGCGCCGGGCCGAGGGGTAGACTTCCGGGTCTTGCCCCTTCGCCAGCGATTCTTCCCCGATGCTCGAGCACTACGTCAAAAAGATCCTTAACTCCCGCGTGTACGACGTTGCCGTGGAAACCCCGCTGCACGCCGCTCGCCAGCTCTCCGAGCGCCTTGGCAACAACGTGCTGCTCAAGCGCGAGGACCTCCAGCCCGTTTACTCCTTCAAGATTCGTGGCGCCTACAACAAGCTGGCGCAGCTGAGCCCGGAAGAACTGGCGCGGGGCGTGGTGACGGCGTCGGCGGGCAACCATGCCCAAGGCCTGGCGCTGGCGGCGAAGACCTTGGGCGTGTCGGCCACCATCGTGATGCCGAAGACCACGCCGGAGATCAAGGTCGAAGGCGTGCGCTCCCGGGGC